>NZ_JARGET010000019.1 GCF_029210485.1 Hoeflea sp. YIM 152468 | reverse complement strand
GCAGCACCTTTGTGGAGTTGACCTGATGCCCGACCTGTTGCTTGAGCTCCGCTCCGAAGAGATACCAGCCCGCATGCAGCGCAAGGCTGCGGGCGATCTGCGCAAGGCTGTCACCGACGCCTTGGTCGATGCCGGCCTGACCTATGAGGCAGCGCGCGAATACTGGACCCCGCGGCGTTTGACGCTTGATGTCCGTGGCCTGACGGCGCGCTCCAAAGATGTGCGCGAGGAGATCAAGGGCCCGTCGACCAAGGCGCCCGACCAGGCGCTGGCCGGCTTCATGCGCAAGGCCGGTCTTGCCGATATGTCCGAAGCGCATGTGCACACCGATCCGAAAAAGGGCGATTTCTATGTCGCCCATATCTCCAGGCCCGGACGCGCCGCCGAAGAGATCATCGCCAGCGTGATGCCCGGCATCATTCGCGGTTTCTCCTGGCCCAAATCGATGCGCTGGGGAGCGGCTTCGATGCCCAAGGGGGTGACCTGCCACGGCATTGCCGGCAAGGGCCCGGAAGCGCTGAAATGGGTGCGCCCGCTGCAGTCGATCATCTGCACCTTCGGTCCCGAGACCGAGGATCCGACCGTTATCGCTTTCGAGATCGATGGGCTGGTTGCCGGCAACACCACCTCGGGCCACAGGTTCCACGCGCCTGATCCGTTCACCGTGCGCCGCTTCGAGGATTATTCCGGCAAGCTCGAACGGGCCAGAGTGGTGCTCGACGCCGAACGGCGCAAGGAGATGATCCTGTCGGACGCCCGCAATCTGGCTTTTGCCTCCGGGCTCGAACTGGTCGAGGACGAGGCGCTGCTGGACGAGGTCGCGGGCCTGGTTGAATGGCCGGTGGTGCTGATGGGCGAATTCGAGGAGGATTTCCTGGCAATCCCCGACGACATCACCCGGCTGACCATCAAGACCAACCAGAAATGCTTCGTGCTCCGGCAGCCCGGCGGCAAGCTGTCGAACAAGTTCATTCTGGTCTCCAACATCGAAGCCAGCGACGGCGGCGCCAAGGTGGCTTACGGCAACGGCAAGGTGGTCCGCGCCCGCCTCTCCGACGCACTCTATTTCTGGAATACCGACCAGGCCGATCTGCCCGACCGTGACAAGCTCACGGCGTCAGCCGAAAAGCTCGG
Organism: Hoeflea sp. YIM 152468; assembly: GCF_029210485.1. Classification (GTDB taxonomy): domain Bacteria; phylum Pseudomonadota; class Alphaproteobacteria; order Rhizobiales; family Rhizobiaceae; genus Hoeflea. The sequence goes on along the minus strand of NZ_JARGET010000019.1, from coordinate 211,303 downwards.
TCTCGACATGGCCAAGCCGCTCGACCAGCGCATGGCGCGGCTGGATCAGCTCGGCGTCACCTTTCACGCCAAGCTCGGCACGCAAGGCGAGCGTGTTGAGCGCATCGCCAAGCTGGCCGCGGAACTGGCGCCCATCGTTGGCGCCGACCCGAAACTCGCCACCCGCGCAGCGATGCTCGCCAAGGCCGATCTGACCACCGAAGTGGTCGGCGAGTTCCCCGAACTGCAAGGCGTGATGGGCCGCATCTATGCCGGTCTTCAGGGCGAGGATGCGCGCGTCGCCGCCGCGCTCGAAGAGCACTACAAGCCGCAAGGCCCATCCGACGAAGTGCCGACCGATCCGGTGTCGATCGCCGTGGCGCTGGCCGACAAGCTCGACACGCTGGTCGGCTTCTGGGCCATCGACGAAAAGCCGACAGGCTCGAAAGATCCCTATGCGCTCAGGCGTGCAGCACTGGGTGTGATCCGGAGTCTGGTGGAGAATGGACTCAGGATTAGGATGAACAGCAGATTGGAACCAGCCATCCGCCGAGTGCTCCTTGACCATTTCGCTGCAATGGATCCCATCGTCATGGGTGTCAGTATTCTAAGAAAGGATTCCCCCAGTGGGGAGTGGGAAGATATGGGTCCTTCAGTTGATGAGGCACGACGTCAGCTTGTCGAGAAATTGGAAACTGATCAATCTCCCACCGCAGGCGAAATCGAAGACCTTTCTAACCTCCTGTCCTTCTTCCAAGACCGCCTGAAAGTCTATCTCCGCGATCAGGGTGCGCGCCATGATCTCATCGATGCGGTGATCACGCCGGCCTCCGATGACCTCCTGGACATCACCCGCCGTGTCGAGGCGCTGGGTGCGTTCCTCGACACCGAGGACGGCAGGAACCTGCTGGCCGGTGCCAAGCGCGCCGCCAACATTCTGGCCGCCGAAGAGAAGAAGGGAACCGCCGTCGCCGAGACGGTTGATCCGGCCCTGTTCGAACAGGATGAAGAGAAAAACCTGTTTGCCGCGGTGACTCAATCTGTCAGTCAGGCAACGCAAGCCATTGAAACGGAAGATTATTCGGCGGCCATGAGCGCGCTTGCCACTTTACGTGAACCGGTTGATTCATTTTTTGAGGCGGTGCTGGTAAATGCCGAAGAACAATCGGTGCGTGCAAACCGGTTGGCATTGCTCGCCCTGATCCGTCAGGCCACCGGCGCGGTTGCCGATTTCTCCCGCATTGCCGGATAGGCTCGCGGGGGGCGCGTCCCAGCGCCCGAAGCCGGCTACCCCTGGAGGTGGGTGCCGGCTGGGTGCCATCGCGTCGGCCCTTGCGCGGGCTTGCGCGGCAGAAGGTGTATGGTCTGCTCATGCATGTCGCGCAAAAGTGTGCAGCGGTTTTGCGACAACGACATGCATAAACAAAGAGCCTAAAGTGCGTCACCCGGAACCGGTTTGATGCGACGCGCTTTAGTTGAGCCGAAGCTCGAAACTCGATGGATCGAAAGCCGTTTTTACCGGCTCGCCCAGCGCACCGGTCTTGGTGTCTTGGTCGATACCTGGCGCAGTAGTGGCAATCACCGGTTCGAACAGCCTGGGCTGATCCGCCGTTTCTGCCGTCGCCGGCGCGTTGTCCGTGGCGGCTTCCACGGATGCGGTGTCATGGGCCTTGTCGTTGACCAGGCCAAGCGCAATCAGATCGGCCTCGCGGGCCTTGCGCACCATCGTCCGGGGTGATCCCCCGAGCAGGTTTTCGGTGCGGTAGATCATCATCTCGCCGTCCACGTCCCGCGCCTCGACGATGATCTGTCCGGGCTTGAGCTTGATCTCGGTGTCAGCCTTGGCCTTTTGGGCTGCTTCCCTGACGCAAGCCGGGCAGCCGATCGTGATCATGCTGCTGCGCGAACTTGCAGTCGGCTGGAAAGGCTCGATGGAGGATGCCTGCGCCGCGCCTGCGCCAAGACAAAACGTGGCGGCAAGGATAGTTCTGAGCATGGTGTTCACTCCCTTCTTCCCGGAAAGTCCGGTTTTGGTGAGTGCACTCTAGCAGCGGGGCGTTACGATCCGGTTTTTGCAAGCGGTTAACGTGCGGTTATTTTTTGGCTTCCCGCGCCACCGCCTGCCAGCCGATATCACGGCGGCAAAATCCGCCCGCCCAGTCGATCGCGTCCACCGCTTCATAGGCCTTTGCCTGCGCCTGTGTCACATCCGCGCCCTGCGCCGTGACATTGAGCACACGACCGCCATTGGCCTTGAGCTGATCGCCATCCAGCACTGTGCCGGCATGAAACACCTTGGCGCCATTGGCTTCCGCCGCGTCCAGACCCGAGATCGGTGTGCCCTTGCGCGGCGTGGCGGGATATCCCTCCGCCGCCATCACCACGGTGAGCGCCGCATCGTCCTTCCAGCGCGCCGAGACATGCGCCAGCTCCCCCTCTGCGGCGGCTTTGAGCAGCACCAGCACATCGTCTTTGAGCCGCAGCATCAGCACCTGGCATTCGGGATCGCCGAACCGCACATTGTACTCGATCAGGCGCGGACCGGTCTCGTCGATCATCAGCCCGGCATAGAGCACACCGGAAAACGGCGCGCCGATGGCCGCCATGCCGCGCATGGTTGGTTCGATGATCTCGCGCATGGTCTGGTCAATCAGCTCCGGCGTCATCACCGGCGCCGGCGAATAGGCGCCCATGCCGCCGGTATTGGGGCCGGTGTCGCCGTCGCCAAGCCGCTTGTGATCCTGCGCCGTGCCGAAGGGCAGGGCGGTCTTGCCGTCACACAGGCAGAAGAAGCTGGCTTCTTCGCCCGACAGGAATTCCTCGACCACCACTTCGGCCCCGGCTTCACCGAAGGCACCTTCGAAACACTCCTCGATTGCCGCCAGCGCCTCTTCCAGCGTCATGGCCACGGTGACGCCCTTGCCGGCTGCCAGCCCGTCGGCCTTGATCACGATCGGTGCGCCCTGCGCCCGTGCATAGGCCTTGGCCTTGGGCGCATTGTTGAACCGCTGATAGGCGCCGGTGGGAATGTTTTCGCGCGCGCACAGATCCTTGGTGAAGCCTTTCGAGCCTTCAAGCTGGGCTGCCTGCGCCGAGGGTCCGAATACCGGGATGCCTGCCTGCGTGAGCGCATCGGCGAGCCCCGCCACCAGCGGCGCTTCCGGCCCGATCACCACCAGCTCAATCGATGTGTCGCGGCAAAAGGCAACCACGGCGTCATGATCGGCCACGTCCAGGGCGGTGATTGTCGCATATTCGGCAATGCCCGGATTGCCCGGTGCTGCATGGAGCGTGCCGAGCATGGTGGATTGGGCGATTTTCCAGGCCAACGCATGTTCGCGGCCACCTGAGCCGATCAGCAGCACATTCATCATAGCAAAGCTCCATCTTTGGTCGCGCGCCAGACTCGCGCCCGCTTGCGCCCCGGGGTAGGGAATAGCGGACCCAGCGTCAAGGCAGTTGCGGTGCCGCGGCCTAAAGCCATGCACAGAGTGTTATTTTGACAGGCTGCAACTTGACGGCACCTGGTGCTGCTGGCAACAGTCCTGTTATGTCCAGAAGGTCGAACAAATCAGCTGAAATCAATGCCCGGGTCGCCGATGCGCCGTCGGGCAACTGGGTGTACCGGGTGCTGCCGCGCGGGCTCTGGCCGCATGCCCAGCTTGCCCGCTGGGACCGGCCGATCGGCTGGCAATTGCTGATGTGGCCCTGCTTCTGGTCGGCGGCCCTGGCTGCCAACCTCGCCAGTTCGCCCGCCAACATCGACACGGTCTGGTCGCCCACGCTGATGCTTTGGCATCTTTTCCTGTTCATGGCCGGCGCCATTGCCATGCGCGGAGCCGGCTGCACCTGGAACGACCTTGTCGATTACCGGATCGACGCCAAGGTGGCGCGCACCCGCTCGCGGCCGCTGCCCTCGCGCCGGATCTCCCGGCCTGCGGCGATGGCTTTCGTCGCTGTCCAGGCGCTGGTCGGGCTTCTGGTGCTCAATCAGTTCAACTGGTTTACAATCCTGCTCGGCATCGCCTCGCTAGCTGTTGTCGTCATCTACCCCTTCGCCAAGCGGTTTACCGACTGGCCGCAATTCTTCCTCGGGCTGGCCTTTTCCTGGGGTGCGCTGATGGGGTGGGCGGCGGTGTTTGGCAAATTGTCCTGGCCGCCGGTGCTGCTTTACATCGGCGCCATTGCCTGGACCATCGGCTATGACACCATCTATGCCCATCAGGACAAGGAGGACGACGCGCTTGTCGGCGTCCGCTCCACCGCGCGTCTGTTCGGCCCCAACACCAAGGCCTGGCTCATTCTGTTTTACGGGGTGTTTGCCGCCATGGCGCTCGCCGCATTCTGGCTCACCGGCGTGACCTGGCCGGCCTATGCCGGGCTTGTTGTCGCCGTTGCCATGCTCGGCTGGCAGATCCGGGTGATCGATATCGATGACGCTGACCAGTGCCTGGCCTTGTTCAAGGCCAACAGCCGGGTTGGCCTAATCGTCTTTCTCGGCCTCATCGCCGCCGTCTGGGCATGAACAAAACCCGGCTGCCAACATTGGCAACCGGGTCGAGGTTCAGTCTCGGGCGAATTGGTGTTAGCGGCGCGCGATGATCTCGCGGCCTTCGATCTTCATGCGGCATCCAAGTTTGCCGGTCGTGCGGCGCACCAGAAACCGCGGACGGCGCTCGGCGATCTGGTTGTGCCGCCGCCGGCGTGAGGGCGCGGCGGAGGGCGAATGGGTTGATCCGTCGTCAAGCGGCCGGGCCACGCCATCGGCTTCGACCATCAGCATCGGCAGGCTGTAAAGCTCCGACCAGGACCGCCAGTCTGCGGCGATGTCATCGAGATCATGGGCCACCAGCAGCGGCACGCACAAGGCGATGTCGGTGTGGTGCAGTTCCAGCGTCACCGTCACGGTGCCGTCGCCATGATCGATCGCCCGTGCCGCCACGCCCTTGAAGGCGCGGGCCGGAAGCGCAATCGACAAGGGCAGTCCGGATTTCGTCAGCATCTTTCTGACGACGGCGCCGCGGCTGTCGAGCGTGACCGAAACTTCATCACGGTCGTCGCGTGCCGCATAGCATACGCGTTGCGGGAGGTTGTCTGGGTCAAGCCGCAGTTCGAACCCAGCCCATACGGGCTTCAATACGGTATTGGTCATGTACTCGCCTCTGTAACTCTTGAGAGCCGGTTATCCGGTCTTCTCATCCGGGGCTTTTCGCCCTCTCACAGGAAGCAAAATGACCCACAGCCCGTTCCAGTCGGCTTAAGGTTTTGGGTTAAGAAAATCTATGTTTTGGAGATGGTTAGCGAAAGAACACCGTGCCATTTCCGATTTGGAAAGGTTACCGGAAGGCTAGCACCTTGCCCGGATTCATGATGCCCTTGGGGTCGAACGCCTGCTTGATGCGGTGCATCATCGCCATTTCCACGGGCGAGCGGATGCTGGCCAGTTCATCCCGCTTGAGCTGGCCGATGCCGTGCTCGGCGGAAATCGACCCGTTCAGTTTCAGGACAATCGCATGAACGATTTCGTTCATTTCTTTCCAGCGCGCAAGGAAGGCCTGGCTGTCCGCACCTGGCGCTTGCGAGATGTTGTAGTGGATGTTGCCATCGCCCATGTGACCGAAGCCGACGATCCGTGCATCCGGTATCGCCTTGAGCACGGCCTGATCGGCACGGGCCAGGAATTCCGGCACCCGTGCCACCGGCACCGAGACGTCATGCTTGATTGACGCGCCTTCCGGCTTTTGCGCCCAGGACATCGATTCCCGCAATTTCCAGAACGCCTGGCGCTGGGCCTCGGTCTCGGCCGCCACCGCGTCGCGGATCAGCCCCTGTTCATCGGCGGCGACAAACAGGCCTTCGAGCATGGCGCGGGCGGCCTCCTGCGACTGGCCCGAGGAAATGTCGATCAGCACGTACCAGGGATGCGGCTCGGTGAGCGGATCGCGCACCCCCTCGACATGGCGGGTGGTGAATTCGATGCCGATGCGCGGCATCAGTTCAAAGCCGGTGAGCGACGGGCCGCAATAATCCTGCGCCAGCCGGAACAGCTTGAGTGCGGTGTCGGGATCATCGATGCCGGCATAGATGGTCTCGTGGCCGCGTGGGGCCGGAAACAGTTTCAGCACCGCCGCTGTAATCACACCCAGCGTGCCTTCGGCGCCGATGAACAGGTCGCGCAGATCATAGCCGGTGTTGTCTTTCTTCAGGGCCCGCAAGCCGTGCCAGATTTCGCCATCGGGCAGCACGGCTTCGATTCCGAGGCACAGTTGGCGCATGTTGCCATAGGCAAGCACCGCCGTGCCGCCGGCGTTGGAGGAGAGATTGCCGCCGATCTGGCAGGACCCTTCCGAGCCCAGCGACAGCGGGAACAGCAGCCCGGCCTCGCTTGCCGCCTGCTGTGCCTGCTGCAGCACCACGCCCGCCTCGGCCACCATGGTCTGACCGACAGGATCGAGCGAACGGATGGAGTTCATGCGCGCCAGCGACAGCACGATCTCGCCCTTGCCGGAGCGCGGCGACTGACCGCCGACCAGTCCGGTATTGCCGCCCTGCGGCACCACAGCGGTGTTGCTGTCATGAGCCAGCCGCAGGATGGCCGCCACCTCAGCGGTATCCACCGGGCGCAACACCAGCGGGCTCTCGCCTTGGTAAAGCCCGCGCAACTCGATGAGATGCGGCGCGATGTCTGACGGTGAGGTCAAGGCGTTCTGCGCACCGGTGATGGCGGCAAAGCGGTCGATCAGCGAAGGGTCGGTCAAGGGTATGGGCATGCCCAAGCCTTTACCTTTGCGCTGGCCACAAGTCGAGAGCGCTGCCGCCGCCGGAGTGCCCGCTGTGGCGCGCGTGCGGCGTCTTAATCCCGGGGTGCGGCGGCGCGGCTCAGGCGGTCATTGATGGCTTCGCCAAGCCCGTGGCGCGGGACCGGCGCCACCGCGATTCCGGTCGCTCCCGTGGCGTCGGCCTGCTTGAGCATGTCGAACAGATTGGCGGCGGCTTCCCGCAAATCGCCCGACGCTGACAAATCCATGATCGCGGCAGCCTGATCCGCGCCGCGCAAGGGCAATCCGCCGAAACGGATCAGCGCTTCGCCCGGCCTGGCCTCGGATGCGTTCAACCGCACGGGCGCGGATGGCGCATAGTGCGAGGCCAGCATGCCTGGCGCGATCACCGCGCCACCATCGCTCACCGCTGCCGGCCGGTCGACCGCACGCCCGATCATGTCTTCGATCTCCTCGGCCGGAACCCCGCCGGGCCGGAGAAGCCGCAAGCGCTCGCCTTCGACGGCCAGAATGGTGGATTCGACGCCGATCCGGCAGCGTCCGCCATCGAGGATGAGGCTGATGCGGTCGCCAAGATCGTCCGCGACGTGCCGCGCAGATGTCGGGCTGACCCGGCCTGACCGGTTGGCGCTGGGGGCGGCCAGCGGTTGGCCGAACGCGGCAATCAGCTCACGCGCAAAACCTTCAGGCATGCGGATGGCTGCGGTGGCAAGCCCCGCCGTTGCCAGCGAATGGATCCCGGTGGTGTCGCTCAGCGGCAAGACCAAGGTCAGCGCACCCGGCCAGAACGCGTCGGCCAGCCGTTCGGCCAGGGGCGAGAAAGAGACATGCGCCTTTGCCATTTCCATATCTGAAACATGCGCGATCAGCGGGTTGAAGCTCGGACGTGCTTTGGCTTCATATATTGCCGCAATCGCCTGAGGATTGGTGGCGTCGGCAGCCAGGCCATAGACGGTTTCCGTCGGCAGGGCGACAACGTCGCCGCGCCGCAACACGTCGGTTGCCCATGCAAGCGTGTCGGGGTCGGAAATCGGAAGTATCTGCGCCATGGCCAATCCAGTCTGTCAGCGCCCGCTCTATCAGGCGGCCCGCGTTGACGCAATCAACCGGCCTGCAGTGGAATGTGCGATCGCCGCATTTTCATCTCGTGGGTGGGGCCGGAAAAAACCGGGCTGCCGGATGAGGCCGGGTTGGTGGGGAAGCCTTTCACGCCTTGTCGCACCAGTCCCCGATCACGCAACCCCGCAGTGGCGCTGGGGTCGTGGCGGTGCGAACAGGGCTTGCCTTCCGCTGCCACAGCGTCGCAAACTCTTTCAAGTCGCAGCTCATGCCCCATCTGGGAAATTGACGTTTACGTAAAAATCACTTAGCCATGAGCGCGGTCCAGATCCCGCCTCCGGAGCAGGTGGGCAGCAGCGAGGAGATCACATGTATCGTGCGCCGGTAGAGGAAATCGCTTTCACACTCAAATCTGTCGCCGGAATGCGCAAGGCGCTCGAGGCGGGACGGTTTGGAGACCTCGGCGAGGATCTTGTCGACGCCATCCTGGCCGAAGCCGGGCGGTTTGCTTCCGACGAGATCGCGCCGCTCAATGAGATCGGCGACAGCCACGGCGCGGTGCTTGAAGATGGTGCGGTGACGACGCCGCCGGGCTGGAAAGAGATGTACCAGAACTGGATTGCCGGCGGCTGGAACGGTCTGACCGGGCCCGAGGCGTATGGCGGCCAGGGCCTGCCGATGCTTTTGTCGGTGGCAGCGCTTGAAATGTGGAACTCCGGATCGCTGGCCTTTGGCGTTGGCCCGACGCTGACCATGGGCGCTGTCGAGGCGGTCGACAAGCACGCTTCCGATGATCTCAAGGCAAAATATCTTGAAAAGCTGGTGACCGGCGAGTGGATGGGGACGATGAACCTGACCGAGCCGCAGGCGGGCTCCGACCTCAATGCGCTGAAAGCCCGCGCCGAACCGGTCGGCGACGGCAGCTACCGGATTTTTGGCCAGAAGATCTTCATCACCTATGGCGAACATGATTTCACCGACAACATCATTCATCTGGTGCTGGCGCGGCTGCCCGATGCGCCGGCGGGCACCCGCGGCATTTCGTTGTTTCTGGTGCCCAAATTCTTCGTTGCTGATGACGGCACGCTCGGCGGGCGCAACGATGTGATCTGCGCCGGGCTCGAGCACAAGCTCGGCATCCACGCATCGCCCACCTGCACCATGATTTACGGCGACGGCAAATATGGCGAGACGCCTGGCGCCATCGGCTGGCTGGTCGGTGAGGAAAACAAGGGCCTTGCCTGCATGTTCACGATGATGAACAACGCCCGTCTTGCCGTCGGCATGCAGGGCGTCGCAGTTGCCGAAGCCGCCTATCAGAAGGCGCTGGCCTATGCCAAGGAGCGCACCCAGGGCCGCGCGCCGGGATACACCGGCGAGGGCATGAGCCCGATCATCGGGCACCCCGATGTCGCCCGCATGCTGATGACCATGAAGGCCCTGACCCAGGGCGCCCGCGCCATCTGCTATTCCTGCGCCGAAGCACTCGACATGGCCCGCGTCAGTGACGGCGACGAGGCCAGGGCCTGGTCGGAGCGCGCCAGCCTGATTACCCCGATCGCCAAGGCGTTTGCCACCGATATCGGCATGGAGGTCGCCTCGCTCGGCGTCCAGGTGCATGGCGGCATGGGGTTCATCGAGGAAACCGGGGCCGCACGGCTGCTGCGCGATGCCCGCATTGCGCCGATCTATGAGGGCACCAACGGCATTCAGGCAATTGATCTGGTGATGCGCAAGCTGCCGCTGTCGGGCGGCGCAATCGTTGCCGCTTTCATCGCCGATTTCAAGGCCGATGCCGAAGCCGCGCGCGCCTCCAATTCGCCCGCGCTCGACGGCGTTGCCGATCATCTCGATCAGGCCATTGCCGATCTTGAGGCTGCCACCGCTTATCTGCAGGCGGCCACATCGGAAGGGCGCCAGACCGACGCGCTCAGCGGCGCCACGCCCTATTTGCGGCTGTTTGGCCTCACCGCCACCACCGCCATGCTGGTGCGCGGCGCCTTGGCGGATCCCGATGCGCCGGAAGCTGCGGGCCGGGCGGCGCTTGCCCGCTTTGCCGCCACCAATCTCGCGCCGGAAACCAGCGGGCTGGCCGCCAGCGCCACCGCCGGGGCGGACAGCCTTGCCGATGCGTCCGCCGCACTTGCCTGATTATTTTGCAACCGGCTCAACCCGGTTCTGCCGTCAAGGGGACATCCATGACCGACCACATTCTGATCGAGCGCACCGGGGACACCGGCGCCATCAACGTCATCCGCTTCAACCGGCCTGACAAGAAAAACGCCATCACCCGGGCGATGTATGCGACCATGGCGAAAGCCCTGATCGAGGGCGACCGCGATGAGAGCCTGCGGGTGCACGTGATGCTCGGCACCCCCGGCGCGTTTACCTCCGGCAACGACATGCAGGATTTCATGGCGGTGGCCATGGGCGGTTCGATGGGCACCGAAGTGCTCGATTTTCTCGCCTGTCTGGCAACGCTCAAAAAGCCGCTCATCTCCGGCGTTGACGGGCTGGCGATCGGCGTCGGCACCACCATTCACATGCATTGCGACCTGACCTTTGCCACGCCGGAGTCACGCTTTCACACGCCCTTTGTCGATCTGGCGCTGGTGCCTGAAGCCGGTTCCAGCCTGCTGGCGCCGGCCGCCATGGGCCACCAGAAAGCCTTTGCGCTGCTTGCCGCCGGGATTCCGTTTTCGGGCGAAGAGGCCGAGCGCGCCGGCCTGATCTACAAGACCGTCAGCGCCGATCAACTCGAGCCTGCCGTGTTTGCCGCCGCCGAAAACCTGGCACAAAAGCCGCCGCAGGCGCTGGCCATCTCCCGCCGCCTGGTCAAGCCCGACCCGGAGCCGGTGATGGCCCGCATGCGGCAAGAGGCGGACCTGTTTACCAGCCAGCTCAAGAGTGCGGAGGCGCTGGCCGCCTTCCAGGCCTTCATGGCGCGCAAGAAATAGGCGGCTGAGCCGCGCCCGGGCGGTTCAAACCCCTCCGTCATGCCGGACCTGATCCGGGCTGAGGCGGGGAGGGGATCGCTGTTCCCCGCATCGACCGGTTTTCGTCTCGTCATCCGCGGCCTTTGGGCAAGACGAGCCGTGCCACCAGGCCGGATGCCTGCCGGGCGTTGTGCTGGAGCAGCAATGCACCTGTCCCGATCGAAAAGACCTGGATGCGGCTTTCGAGTATTTCCGTGCCAGGCATGGCGCAGCAGATGGCACGAGGATTGTTCTTCAAGGAGTCCGACGACGCCGTCTTTGCGCTTTCCTGGCTCACGCCGGACATCTGCGCGAAAAACAGCGGGCGATACATTCATTTACTCTTAATGATCCATCTCTAAGCAAGAGCAAGAGTAGCAGCGTATCCTCTTGGGTCCGTCAGCGGTTCCAGAATGGCCACCGCCCGAAAACTCGATGTGTCTTTCTAAGCTTCGTCCCGATGTAGCCGCGTGCAGCGAAACAGTGGCCGCAAATGGCAGTGTTGCGTCGTGACCCAATAGGTAAAAGGATTTGCCGTGACTCGACGTTTCAATCTGATGACGCGCATTTTGCTGGTGGCATCGCTTGTGGTGCTTGCAGCCTTTACCGGCTTTTCGCTTTACATTGATGTCTTGCAGCGCGGCACCGCCAGCCGGGCGGTGGAAGAGGAGATTTCTTCGACCGGCGCGCAAGCGGCACAAAGCATAGCCAACTGGATGAATGCGCGGATCGCGTTGACCGAAATGGCCGCCGATGCCGCAGGCCGGGCGGCCGACAATGACGGCATTCGCACGGCACTGCAGAACGGGGTTCTGACCCGCGAATTCATTACCACCTATGTCGGCGATGAAGCCGGAACCTTCACCACATGGCCGGTTCTTGATTTGCCCGCCGGCTACGATCCCCGTACGCGGCCCTGGTACAAGGATGCCGTGACAGCGGGCACGGCGGTGCTGACGGAGCCCTATGCAGACGCGTCTACCAACGACCTGATCATCAGCTCTGCCGCTCCGATCATGCGTGACGGCAAGCTTTTTGGTGTCGCCGGCAGTGATTTCTCGCTGAAGTCACTGGTGGCGATGATCGGTTCGGTCGACATCGGTGGCAAGGGATCGGCATTCCTGGTCAACAGCACCGGAACCATTCTCGTTCACCCGGATCAGGCCCTTGTTTCCAAGACGCTGTCGGAAGCCTTTCCCGATTCCGTGCCTGCGCTCGAACCAGCCATCAGCCGGACGAATTTTGCAGACGCGGATGTGCTGGTCAGCTTCATTCCGCTCACCGGTCTGAAATCGGTCAATTGGCACCTGGGCGTCGTGGTCGATCGCGACCTGGCTTTCGCCAGTGTCGGCAGGTTTCAGGTGGCTGCGATCTTCGCCACCATCATTGCCGTCATCCTGATGACCGCCGTGCTTGCAAGCCTGCTGTCGCGCATGGTGGTTCGTCCGGTTTCCGAGATGACGCGTGTCATGGGCAAACTGGCATCAGGTGACCTGCAGTCGGAGATCCCCGGCAAGGATCGCAAGGATGAAATCGGCGACATGGCCGCTGCCGTCGACGTGTTCAAGGAAAATGCTCTCGAACGCCGCCGTCTGGAAGAACAGGCCGATGAAAACCGCACACTATCGGAACGCGAACGCCATCAGCGCGAGGCGGCAAAGCAGCGTGAAGCCGAAGAGCTTCAGCAGATCGTGGCCGTTCTGGCGGATGGTCTCGGCCGCCTCTCCAATGGCGATCTGGTGCATCGCATCGACACACCTTTCGAGGGCGATCTCGACCGGTTGCGGATCGACTTCAACGAATCCGTGACCAAGCTCAACGCGGCGATGGCCTCGGTTGGCCAGAACGCAACTGCCATCAATGCCGGCGCCAGCGAGATCCGCACCGCTGCAGACAATCTTGCGCATCGCACGGAGCAGCAGGCCGCTTCGGTTGAGCAAACGGCGGCTGCACTCGAGGAAATCACCACGACGGTGAAAGACTCCGCCCGCCGCGCCGAGGAAGTCGGCTCATTGGTGGCTCGCACCCGCAGCGGTGCAGAGAAGTCCGGCGAAATCGTCAACAAGGCAGTCCAGGCGATGCAGGACATCGAGAAGTCGTCTGGCGAGATCTCCAACATCATCGGTGTGATCGATGACATTGCGTTCCAGACCAATCTTCTGGCGCTCAATGCCGGTGTCGAAGCGGCGCGCGCGGGTGACGCCGGCAGAGGCTTCGCCGTCGTCGCCCAGGAAGTGCGTGAACTCGCCCAGCGCTCGGCCAACGCCGCCAAGGAGATCAAGACGCTCATTACCGCCTCTGGAGAGCAGGTTCGTGGCGGGGTCGCCTTGGTCAACGAGACCGGCGGAGCGCTTGAGGTGATTGTCAGGGAAGTCCAGGACATCAATGGCCACGTCAACGCCATTGTGACTGCGGCGCGCGAACAATCGACCGGCCTTCAGGAAATCAACATGGCCGTCAACACCATGGATCAGGGCACACAGCAAAATGCAGCCATGGTTGAGGAGCAGACGGCAGCAAGCCACGGATTGGCGGCGGAAGCAGCAGCGCTCAACGAACTGCTGTCACGCTTCGTGATTGACGAGGCTGCGTCCAAGCATGCCAACCCGGTCCGGAGCACTTCTCGCCGGGCCGCCTGAACGGAAACCCGGACTCATGACAATGCAAATGCCAGCGGACATCGCTGGCATTTGTGTTTGGACCCGACGTCAGTCGGGACCTCAATCGAGCAAGTCAGAAACCCTCTATTGATTCAGCCGCTCCCAAGCGTCACCATTTCGACTTGGGTTGGCCAGGAGAGGGGATCGACATCACCGGCAGGATCTTGTGGCCGGCCATGCCGGATGTCATCCCGCCGCCGCGTCACTCGCACCCTCCCACAAAAAAATTCTCCGCATTTTTCCCCACTCTTTCGCCCCGTGCGATACTCGTCCGACCTTCCGTTCCAACGGATGGCCGGAGTATACGGAGTTCTGGCCAGCGGAAGGCGGTGAGTTCTGGCGCGCGGGGGCCGTATCTGCGGGCCAGAAGCTTGCGAAGCGACATCCCCGGTCAGCGCGGGGGCCTGCCGGATCGCGGTGGATTGCGGCAAGGGTTTTTCGCGCGAATGACCGGAACCGGCTGCCGCCCGTTTGGGTGGCCTCCGGCGGCGTTTGAACCGCATTTCTGTCCGGGCCGGCTGCCCGGCCGAAGCAAGCGGCGTCACCGCAAACGCCGGCCCGATTCATCCCTGCCGCGCCTGACGGGTCGATCCGCCGGGCGCGGGTGGGAAACGGCGGGGTTCGGTCCCCAAAGGTCCGAACGAGACGAAACCGCCCAGGGCTCGCGTCGAGTTTCGCGGGAAGGAGGCCCGCTTGCGCCCGGAAGGCGCTGGCGTCCCTTGCCGGTGGGGTGCGGGTGACCGCGCCAAGCCACTTCTTCCAACCACCACGGGCCTGTCGCCCGCGCCCCACGAGTCCGGATTTTTCCCGGACGAGAAACTGCCCCAGGCCGTCGGCGAAGATTGGTTCGCGCGCGGGGTTTTGGCGCGGGGTGTGGTCGCGCAGGGGAGGCAGTCTCTACCGCTTCGGCCGTTCCAGCAGCGCCACCACTTCGACATGGCTGGACCACAAAAACTGGTCGATCGGCGTCACCGACAGGATCTTGTAGCCGCCCTTGATCAGGATTTCGAGATCGCGCGCCAGCGTCACCGGATTGCACGAGACCGCGGCGATGCGCTTGACCGTCGAGCGGGCGATGTCGCCGACCTGCACCTCTGCGCCGGCGCGCGGCGGATCAAACACCAGCCCCTGATAGGGCTTGAGTTCCGAAAGCATCAAGGGACGGCGGAACAGGTCGCGCTTTTCCACGCTCACCGGCTTCAACCCCAATGTGCGCCGTGCCGCTCTGTCTAGCGCGCTGAGGGAAGGGCCGTCGGCTTCCACTGCATGGACGTGGCTGTGCCGGGCCAGCCTGAGCGCAAACGTGCCCGAGCCTGAAAACAGGTCGGCCACCCGCTTGGATTTGGCGAGATGGGCGCTGACCAGGTCACCCATCACCTGTTCGGCCGCATTGCTGGCCTGAACGAAGCCACCCGGCGGCGGGTTGACGATCACGGCGCCGAAGCTGAGTTCGGGCGGCTGTTTCTCGATCAGGATCTCGCCATTGAAGCTGAGCCGGGTCACCGTTGGCTCGGCGCGCACTGCGGCGATGATCCTGAGCCGGTCGGGCTCCTTGAGTGAAAACGGCGCGTCGACAGCGATGTCGAAGCCCGGCGCCGCATCAAGCACCGAGAAGCGGAATGCCTCCTTGCCGACGGCCACGGCAGTGGCCAGCCGCCTCAATCCCGGCAGGCCCTGGTTGATCGGCGCGGTGGCGACAAGGCAGGCATCAATGGGCACGATCTGATGGCTCGAGGCGCGGTTGAAGCCCAGAATCGCGCCCTTGTCGGTGCGCCGGGCTGCAAACACCACCCGCCGCCGCGCCCCCGGTGCGCAGGCAACCAGCGGTGCGACGTCGGTGTCGATGCCGCGGCTTTTAAGCGCCGCGACCACCAGGCCGTGTTTCCAGGCCCGGTAGGCGCCGTCGGCCACATGCTGCAGGGCGCAGCCGCCGCATCCGGCATTGTCGTCATCGGGGCCGAAATGCGGGCATGGCGGGGTCACCCGGTCGGATGACGGCTCAAGCACCGCCATCAACGAGGCGCGGCCTTTCTCGACCGCCGCGTTGATGGTATCGCCGGGCACGGTAAACGGCACGAAAACCGGACCATTGGAGGTGTCGGCAATGCCGTCGCCCTGTCCGCCGAGCCGGGTGATATCTAGCTTCTGAGCGCTCATGATTTGACGCCTCCAATGAGAAATTCCTGGTTGCCGTCGCTGCCTTCGATCGGCGAGGGCACCGGCCCCACTGCCCGCCAGCCCGGCAGTCCGTCGAGCCATGCGGCGAGATCATCGGCGATCACCGGCCCGAGGGCAGTATTCTTGAGCAGCCCGCCCTTGCCGATGGCTGACCGTCCGGCCTCGAATTGCGGCTTGACCAGCATCACCGCAAAGCTGCCCGAAGCGGCAAGGTCAAGTGCCGGCGGCAGCGCCAGCTTCAGCGAGATGAAACTGACATCTGACACCACGGCGCCAATGTCATGACCGCCAAGATGCGCGCGGTTGAGTTCGCGTGCATTCACGCCTTCAAGATTGCTGACCCTTGGATCAGCGTCGAGTGAGGCATGCAACTGGCCATGGCCGACATCGACCGCAATGACATGGGCCGCACCCGCCGCAAGCAGCACCTGGGTAAAGCCGCCGGTCGAGGCGCCGATGTCCAGGCTCGCCCGGCCGGAGGGATCAAAGCCGAACGCGTCGAGACCGGCCTTGAGTTTCAGCGCCGCCCTCGAAACATAGTCGCGCGCGGGATCGGACAGAGAGACAGCAATGGCAGCGGTGACCATCATGCCCGGCTTGGAAGCAGCTTTGCCGTCGACCGTGACGGCACCACGGGCGATGGCGTCACGCGCCCGCGACCGGCTTTCGTAATAGCCGAGACGGACCAGCATCTGGTCCAGCCGGTCCTTGTCCGGAAATGTGCGCGGAGAAGCGTCTGCCATGAACGCCGTCTTGGCCCGGACGGAGCGTCAGGGCAAGAGATTTGTGTGAGGCCGCATTGACAATGCCGTGCGTCAGTAACTCAGGATACTGCCCTGCTCATTCCGCCGCCGCGATTGTACCGGACCATCACCGGCCTTGCGGTCGCGTCTGCGCTCGCTTGCGGCAGGGTAGAGATGCTGCTCGATCTTGAGATCAAGCGAGCCGCGGATATCGCCGAGTTTGGGAACCAGCATCCGGATCGCGGCTTCCTCGATACGCCTGTCATAGACCGGCTGTTTCTGGGCCACCGCGGCTGGAACCATGGCACAGGCAACAATCGAGGCTGTCGCGAGCAGCCGTGCCTGGCTTTTTCTTACAGCTGTTGCCGCCATTGCCGAAATGTCCCCTGTTTCTGATGGTCTGTGCGAAGACTATCAAAGGGACCTTTCGGAACGCCAAAGGGACGTGGTTAGAAACCGGCAAACGCCTATGGTTTCAGAATGGTAACCTGAGCGCCTGGGCGGCTTTCGGCGTTCAAGGCTCGAAAAACCGTCTCGACAATGCCGTTGCGGTCGAGCCCGGCGCGCGCATACATCGCGTCGGGCGAGGCGTGGTCCATGAACAGGTCGGGCATGACCATCGAGCGCACCCGCAAGCCGCCGTCAAGCAGGCCTTCGGTTGCCAGGAAATGAAGCACATGGCTGCCAAAGCCGCCGACAGAGCCTTCCTCGATGGTGATCAGAACTTCGTGGTGGCGGGCCAGCTGGCGGATCAGATCATGGTCGAGCGGCTTGGCGAAACGGGCATCGGCAACGCTTGTGGAAAGACCGGCCGCATCGAGGTCCTCGGCAGCAACCAGGCATTCGGCCAGCCGCGTTCCGAACGACAGGAGCGCGACCTTGGTTCCTTCGCGCACAATCCGGCCCTTGCCGATCTCCAGGATCGAGCCGCGTTCGGGCATTTCGACGCCGACCCCTTCACCGCGCGGATAGCGGAACGAGATCGGGCCTTCGTCATAGGCTGCAGCCGTGCGCACCATGTGCTTGAGTTCGGCCTCGTCGGACGCAGCCATCACCACGAACCCGGGCAGGCAGGCCAGATAGGCGGTGTCGAAGGAGCCTGCATGGGTGGCTCCGTCTGCGCCGACAAACCCGGCCCGGTCGATCGGAAACCGCACCGGCAGCTTCTGGATCGCCACATCGTGGACCACCTGATCGTAACCGCGCTGCAGGAAGGTCGAGTAGATCGCGCAAAACGGCTTCAACCCCTCGGTTGCCATGCCGGCGGCGAAGGTCACCGCATGTTGCTCGGCAATTCCGACATCGAAGCTGCGTCCGGGAAACGCCTTGGCGAACTTGTCGACCCCGGTTCCGCCCGGCATCGCCGCGGTGATCGCAACTATCCTGTCATCATGGCCGGCTTCCTGCACCAGTGCCTCGCCGAACACGGCGGTGTAACTGGGGGCATTGGGCTTGGCCTTGGCCTGGGTTCCGGTGACCACGTCGAACTTGGAAACACCGTGATACTTGTCGGCGGCGGCTTCGGCCGGCGCATAGCCCTTGCCTTTCTGCGTCACCACGTGAATGAGCACCGGGCCATCGCCATTGTCGCGCACATTGCGCAACACCGGCAGCAAATGATCGAGATTGTGGCCGTCAATCGGGCCGATGTGGTAAAATCCGAGTTCCTCGAACATGGTGCCGCCGGTCACATAGCCACGCGCATGCTCGACGGCGCGGGTGATGGCGCGATCGATGTTCTTGCCCAGATAGGCGGTCAGCTTCTTGCCGAACTCGCGGAAGCCCATATAGGTGCGCCCCGAGGCCATGCGCGCCAGATAGGCGCTCATCGCACCCGTCGGCGGAGCGATCGACATGTCGTTGTCGTTGAGAATGACGATCAGCCGCGCATCCAGCGCACCGGCATTGTTGAGCGCTTCATAGGCCATGCCGGCCGACATCGCGCCGTCGCCGATCACCGACACCACATTGCGTGGTGTGGCGGTCAGGCCGCTTGCCACCGCCATGCCGAGGCCAGCCGAGATCGACGTCGAGGAATGCGCCGCGCCGAACGGATCGTATTCGCTTTCGTCGCGCTTGGTGAAGCCGGACAGACCATCTTGCTGACGCAGCGTGCGAATTCTGTCGCGCCGTCCGGTCAGGATCTTGTGCGGGTAGCATTGATGGCCGACATCGAAGATCAGCCGGTCATGCGGGGTATCGAACACCTTGTGAATGGCAATCGTCAGTTCGACCACGCCCAGACCCGCGCCCAGATGACCGCCGGTTCGCGACACCGCATCAATCATTTCGGCGCGCAGCTCTGCAGCAAGCTGCGGCAACAGCTTGTCATCGATGCCTCTGAGATCGGACGGGAACCGGACGGTGTCCAGAAGCGGGGTTACTGGCGGATTGGTCACATTAGGCCTCACAATTGCCTTCGGCGTAGCCCGGATACCCGAAGCTGTAAACCCGAACAAGCATCCGAAAGAGGATCCGGGCGCAGTTGCCACATGATAAATTTCAACGTTTCAACAGAATACCCCGATCGATCCCGAATAGGTATGGCTTGAATGCAAATTGCCAACCATTGCGATCCGCAAAATAGGAAAAAAGCCTCAGGTTGCAGGGCAGGCCCTTGGTGTCGGGATGAAACGCCTCACCGCTCAGCGGAGCGAGTGTCCGCTCACCGAACGAAAAGGCGCGCGCTTCCAGCCGGCCTCGCCGGAAATGACCTATTCTCGATGACGAAACGCGATAGCTCATGACAGCGCAACGGCCGGGATGGCCGCCTGGAACAATGTCATCTCCGAAAAACACCGGGAGATGATGATCGCTCGCCCGTCAGCCAGGGGTTTTCGACTGAGACAAGGTAACTTGAGTATCGCAATCAAGCGAGTTGCTGACCGTGCAAATTGACTTGGCGTTCGTCACAAGTCCGAGGGCAAGGCGCGGATCAGCGACCGGATTGCCGTGTACGACGCAGCGGATTCCTTTCAATCTGCCGGGCAGGTCGAGCGTCTTTTCGGCGGTGATGGAGATGGTGAAAGGGGCCAGTGCCAGGTCTTCGCGGCGGGCAATGATCCGGATCGATTCGACAAGGCAATGGCCGAGGGAGGCCAGCAGGGTGACGACAGGCGACGACCGGGGCGGATGCTGCTGCGCCTGCGTCAGATCGGCCTGCGCGAAGGTAACCGCGTCTGCACCGTCGAACAGCACGTTGACCGGTCCGAACTGTTTCGGCTTGATTTTAACCATGTCGTTTTGGCCTTTCGCTCAGAACAGGAGGTTGGGAAGATAAAGCGCGATGATCGGGAACATCGTCAGAATGAAAATGGCGAGGAGATGGATGATCCAGTAGGGCACCGTCGCCCTGGCAGCATGCCCGAGACTGACCTCGTTCCTTGTCAGGCTCGACAGCACCGACAGGTTCAACCCGACCGGGGGTGTCACCTGGCCGATCTCGATCACGATGGTGATGAGGACACCGACCCAGATCGCGTCATAACCAAGGCCGGTAAGCAGGGGAAACACCACCGGAAGCGTCATGATCATCAGCGACAGCCCGTCGAGGAAACAGCCGAGGATCAGGTAGATCAGCACGACGAGGAGGAGGATGCTGTAACGGTCGAGGCCACTCTCGGCGACAACACTCAGGATTTGCTGCGGCACCCCGAGAATGCTGACCGAGAGGCCGAGAATGGCCGCTCCCAGGACCACAAAGCCGACAGCCGAGAACAACAGCGCCGAGTGGAAGACCGCACCGGCGAGCTTCGAAAGCGTCAGCTCGCCCCAGATCATCGAGATGATTGCGGCGATGACAACACCGACGCCAGCGGCTTCTGTCGGCGTTGCGAGCCCGCCGATGATGCTGCCGATCACCGCCGCGACCAGGATCAGAAGCGGCCAGATCTGACCGAAACCGAGCACGATATCGCGCAATGACTTCCGTGTCGGATCCACCGGCGCGACATGCGGATGTCGCACCGCCTTGACGCAGATATAGGTCATGAACATGGCAGCCACCATCAGCCCCGGCAGGATGCCGGCTACGAACAACCGGCCTATCGAAGTCTCGGTCAAGGCGCCGTAAATAAGGAAGGACAGGCTGGGTGGAATGAGCAGCCCGAGAGTGCCGCCGCCCGCCAGGCTGCCGACGATGACGTTTCTGTCGTAGCCGCGCTTGATCATCTCGGGATAGGCGACCGAACCGACCGCCGCCGCCGTCGAGAGGCTCGAACCGCTGACCGCCCCGAAGAGGGTGCAGACTGCAATATTGGTGTGCAGCAGGCCGCCGGGAATGCGCCGGAATACCGGCGAGAAGGCTGAATAAACGCGGCTGCTGATGCCGCTGCGCAGCAAAATCTCGCCGAGCAGGATGAACAGCGGCACCGCGCTGAGCGTGAACGAGTTGAAGACGCGCCAGATCGCGTCGACGGCGAGTGAGGTCGCTCCGTTCGAGAAGAAGTGCAACAGCACCAGCCCGGTCAAGCCCAGTGCCGCGCCCAGCGCCACACCCGTCGATGCGCCGACCACCAAGATTCCGCCCAGTGTTGCCCAGAACATGGTTCAGCCCTGTCCGTCAGAGACAGCAATGTCGGGAAGCGATTCCAGCGGCATGTGGTTTTCAGGCTCCAGAACACCGACGAGCCGCGCCAGGAAGATCAGCCAGGTCAAACCCAGCGACAGCGGCAGGACCGCCATCCAGGGATAGAGCAGAACGCGCGAGTTCTCGGTCTTGAGGTTGCGCTTCCAGGCAAATTCAAGCCAGGGGATGGCCTCGAAAACGATCCACCCGAAGAACATCAGCCCGACCAGCAATGCGGCGACCCGCACTGGCGTCTCGAACCGGGCTTTCAACGCTTCGGCGACGATCGAAACCCGTATGTGCTGCGCCCTGAGCGTCACCAGCGGCAGGCCAAGAAACAGCGACGCACTCAGCATGAGGCCGATGAGGTCCTCGGCGATGTGCAATGGCGAGTTCGCAAACCGCCGCATCACCACGCTGGTGACGATGACCGCAACGATTCCCGTCATGATCATCGTCGCCAGCACAGCGAGGCCGAGGGCCAGATATTCCAGCCCAAGCGCGGACGTGCGTTTGAATTTTGCCACGGACAGGGATCAGCGGCCGAGCGCAGTCAGGACGCGCTGCCGGTAGTCGAGCGCGTTTCCACCGGCTTCCTCGGCAAGCATCTGCCACGTCTCGGAAACGGCTTCCAGGAACAGCGCCCGGTCGGACTCGGGGAAATCGTCACCCCAGACGATACCCATCTCGGTGAGCTTCTTGCGCGCGTCCAGCTCTTTCTCCAGGTCGGTGTCGTACTGGTTGGTGCGGGCCCAGAGCGCGTCGGCCGCCTTGATGATCTCCGCCTTCACCGTCTCATCGGTCTTTTCCCAGCGGTCGGTTGCCACACCGAGCGTGTAGGGCGCCGAAGCCATCGGGTAGAGGAATGAGGCGTATTTGGTCACTTCCTGCAGCGAGATGGTGTGAGCGTAGAGGGCTGGATAAAGCGCGCAGTCGACCACACCGGTCTTCAACGCCACATAGGTTTCCTCCTGCGGGATGATCTGCGCCGACACGCCGAGCCGGGTGAAGGTCTCCACCTGCTCGCGCGCCCAGACGCGCAGCTTGATTCCCTTCAGATCGGCGAGCGTGCTGATCGGCTTTTCGCTACAGAACAGGGAGACCGACAAGGTCGGGATGGCGACGAAGCCGACCGTGGTCACGTCCCAGTCCTGATATTCGTTGATGTAGATCTCCTGCGCCACCGGCAGGACCGCCTTGAGTTCATCCACTGTGCTGATAGCGCCCTGCACGAACACCGTGCTCAGCGCCGGGGCATCGCGGCCGAGATAGTTCGACCACATCAAGCTCATCTCGATCGCGCCGGTCGGCAGCACGCGCAGGAGGTCGGTGTTGGGAAAGCCCAGCGACCCGCCGCTGTAGACCTTGATCGAGAAATCCTTGTCAGCCAGTGCGGTGTTCACCTCGGCAGCGAATTGTTCGAGCTGTGCTGATTCGGGTCGCGTTTCCGGGAGGAAATTGTTGAGGCGCCATTCTTCGGCGAAGCTGGCGGATGCCGTCGAGCCTGCCAAGGCTACACACAGAGCGGCTGTGCGGATGATGGTTTTCATATGCTGTCTCTTTTCATTGGTCGGACCTTTGGCCCTTGAGTGCGAGGCATTGTACTTCAAAAAATGACCGACTGTCCTCGCTCGCAATTGAGGGTTCCGTCGGTCGTGAGCATCGCCCGCCTGGTGAGCGTTCGGATGGTGGCGACAACCTCCGCCTATTGGATGAGCGACCATGGCGTTGTAGGCCAAAGGCGGGGCACCCCCAGCGGTTGCTGACTGTGGAATAAGTAACCCTTGTTGCTTCCCAGGTGGCTTGATCAACGACCACACCACATCTGGCCAAGCGTTGCGAGGAATGTTCACGCACGATTTCGCTGTTTTTTAGAATATTGTGATGTCTGACCGCCCATCAGGCGAAAGCCAGTCGGATTGAGCGAGGAAATTGCCGACAGGCCGATGTCTGCGAAGGTGAGCGGCGGCGGCCGCGCTGCAGCGCTCATTTCATATATGCCGTGAAGGCAGGCCGTCTCTTCGCGATACGGTGGACAGCCGTTGTTCATGGCCTCGTGGCAAGAACAGCCCGGGCGGACCAGTTCGGCGTTTCGCCGGCAAAGCGTTCAAAGAAGCTCACCGCCAGATCGCTGTCGGGTTGAACTGTTCACCCCCGGCGACACCTTGCGCGTCGGCCAGTTCACGATAGTGAGCGGGCGATCGGGCCATGTGGTCGGCGGCCTATGGTTCCACGTTGATGATGGTCAGCATCAGGCAGTTTATTGTGCCGATGTCACGCCGGGAAGCAGCGTGTTCGTGATGGATCCTGTGCCGCGGTGCGACCTGATTTTGCTGGATACATCCTCTGCCGCCGATTCAATTTTGGGGTTGCAGCTTCGGGGTTGCAGCGCAGCACCGAGATCGAGAACTCGATAGCCGCCCATCCATCCGGGTGCCTGCTGCCTGTACCGGCTTCAGGCAAACCCTTGGAAATCATGGCCATATTGCCTGGCAGATTTGCCATTCATCAGGCAATGCGCGAACCGATTTCCATACAGATTCTTGCCCAGAACGCCTTTGCGCCCTCCACGCAGGAACTGCTGCGGCAACAGCTGGCGCTTGCCGTCGACTGGTCTGACGGTGAACCGTTTCCGGATTGCCCGCTGCTCACCGTTGACGGCATGGGCAGCGCCGGTCCTTGCTGACAGGGTCGGAACCGACGGGGATGTGACGACGCTGATCATACCGCGCGGACGCGCATGAGACGACAGATGGCGACGAGAACGATTTGATAGACAAGGGTTATGCCTGCATCAACCGTCTCAACTGGTTCGGACAGAAGGCGCTGGAGGACCGTCTGCTTCAGCAATTGCCGAAGTGATTGACCCGCTTGCCCGGTATGGCGCACCGGTGCCCATCTGAGCGCGATGCCCCCGATCCTCAACAGCGCCGAATAGAACCACAGGCGCTGGCCCCGCCACCTTCACCGTCGGGGGAGCGCCAGATGTCGTCCACGTGTGACTGTAAAGTTACTCGGCGTCGAGCGGCTCCGTGCCGACCGGCTGGCCCTGGCGGTCGAGCCGGATCTTCTCGATGCGCTTTTCCGCCGCCGAAAGCAGTTTCTCGCAATGGGCCTTCAGCGCCTCGCCGCGCTCATAGATCTCGATCGACTTGTCGAGCGCCACGTCGCCGCGTTCCAGCTGCTCGACGATGCGTTCGAGTTCCGCCACGGCCTGTTCGAAACTCATGGCTGTCATGTCGTTGGCGTCACTCATCGATTATCCCTCTTGCAGCCGGATCACATGGGCCGCCGCCGATTCGGCGAGGCCGACGAGATCATAACCGCCTTCAAGCAGGCTGACGACCCGGTTGCCGGCGTGCCGTCCGGCGATCTCCATCAGCTTGCCGGTGGCCCAGTCGAAATCGTCGGCGACCAGGTTGATTTCGGCCAGCGGATCGCGGTGATGCGCGTCAAATCCGGCGGAGATGATGATTAGATCCGCATGCGCCTCCTCCAGCGCCGGCAGAATCCGGGTCTTGAATGCCTCGCGGAAATGGTCACTGCCGTCATTGGCTGACAGGGGCGCGTTGAAGATGTTGCCCTTGCCGGTCTCCCTGAGGGCACCGGTTCCCGGATAAAGCGGCATCTGATGGGTCGAGCAATAGATCACGCTGTCGTCGTCGTAGAAAATATCCTGGGTGCCGTTGCCGTGGTGCACGTCCCAGTCAACGATCGCCACCCGTTCGGCACCATACGCCCGTTGCGCGTGCCGTGCGGCAATCGCCGCCTGGTTGAACAGGCAGAAACCCATCGAGGTGTTCTTCTCGGCATGGTGGCCGGGAGGCCGGGTTGCGACAAAGGCGTTGTCGGCTTGCTTTTTGAACACCGCATCCACCGCCGCCATCGCGCCGCCAACCGAAATCAGCGCCGCTTCCATCGACCGCGGACTGGCCGTGGTGTCGGAATCGATCCGCGCAAATCCGCTCTCGGGAATGGATGCGCGGATCCGTTCGAGATAATGCTCCGGATGCGCCAGCAGCACCGCTTCAGCGGCGGCCTCAGGCGCCAGATGCCGCACCAGCGAGTTGAAATGCTCATGTTCAAAGACAGCCTCGAGCGCTTTCATCCGGTCGGGCCGTTCGGGATGGCCGGCAGGCACCAGATGTTCGAGGCTGATTGGATTGGAAAAATAAAACGTGGTCATGAAATCTATCTAGCGATGAAATGGCGCTGATGCCAGTGCCGATCCACCAGCCACCCGGTCTGTTTTTTCCGTCAGCCGATAAAACCGGCAGGGCAATCGGGCCGGATTTGCTACCACGGGGGTGGAGCACAACGCCTCTGGGTCATTACAGGCCGGGGCTAAGGGCGGCTTTGGGGAGGGGGCGCGATGCTGCGGGTGACAGGCGCCAATCGCGCAGGTGGCGTCGGGGCTGCCGGCTTCTGGACCCGGTGGCGATTTTCGGTTCCGGAGAGCCGATGAGGCGACCGGGTATGGCTCGGCTTTTGGCAATCGCCAGATTTTCGCTTTTGAACAAAGCGCGAACACGTGTAGGCTGCGGCCATGGTGATTCAGATCTCGAACAAGACAGCGCGGCGGATTTTCCTGGCCAAACAGGGGCTTTCGGCGCCGCCGTCGCGGGCGCTGGGCAAGCCGGATCTGTTGCAACTCATTTGTGACCTTGGCTTTGTCCAGGTCGACAGCATCTCCACCGTCGAGCGCGCCCACAACCAGATCCTGTTTTCCCGCAACCAGACCTTCCGGCGGGATCATCTGCGCCAGTTGCTGGAAGAGGACAGGGCGCTGTTTGAGCACTGGACCCACGATGCGGCGATTGTTCCGACCGCCTTCTATCCCTATTGGAAACACCGGTTTGCGCGCCAGGAGGAGAGCTTGCGCAAGCGCTGGGCAAAATGGCGCGGCGAAGGCTTCGACAAGGTGTTCGACGAAACCTATGCCCGGTTTGCTGACGGCGGCGCCTGTCTGGCTCGCGAGGTCAAGCAGGCCGATCACAAGTCCGGCGGCTGGTGGCAATGGCACCCGTCAAAGACGGCGCTCGAATTTCTCTGGCACACCGGCAAGCTTGCCATCAGCGCCCGCCGGAACTTTCAGAAGATCTACGATCTGAGCGAGCGCGTGATCCCGGCGGATCAGCTTGCTGCTGAGGTTTCCCACGACGAATTTGTCGAGTGGGCCTGCCGCAGTGCGCTGCAACGGCTCGGCTTCGCCACCCATGGCGAAATCGCGGCGTTTTGGGATCTGGTCTCGCCGCAAGAGGCCAAGGCCTGGGTCGCAGACAACCGTCGACAGCTCGAAGAAATCGAAATCGAGTGTGCCGGCACGGCCAAACCGCGCGCATCCTTTGGCTTTTCCGGTCTGCCGCCGAAATTGCAAGACTGGCCCGAACCGCCCGCCCGCGTTCGTGTGCTAAGCCCGTTCGATCCGCTGTTGCGCGACCGCAACCGGGCAGAGCGGCTGTTTGGCTTCCGCTACCGCATCGAGGTCTTCGTGCCCGAACACAAACGCGAATATGGCTATTATGTCTTTCCGCTGCTTGAAGGCGACCGGATGATCGGGCGCATCGACATGAAGGCCGATCGCAGGGCGGGGACGCTCAATGTCACCCGGCTGTGGCTGGAGCCAAAAATCCGCGCTTCAGCCGGCCGAATGGCCAGACTTGATGCCGAACTTGTCCGGCTTGCGCGCTTCACTGGCGTGAGCGAAATTGTCTATGCTGACGGGTGGAACAACAGCACATAAACTATTCAGACGCCTATGCCAGGTGACAGCGGGCTTGCTGAAGCGGTTTGATGTGTCAAAAAATCTTGAGTTGTTGATTGCCTGCGAGTGTGGAAAACAGGAGCCATGTGTGCGCCGCACCGTGCGTCCGGGAAATTGAAGGCGAGAGTATTTCATGGCCAGGCCTGTCATCGGCATCATCGGCAATGCCTACAGTGTGGAAAACAGGTTCTCCGTGCAGATCGCCGGACAAAGCAATCTGAAGGCGGTCGTGGACGTCACCGGCGCCTTGCCGCTGATATTTGCCGGCGATCCGCAGCTGACCGACATATCGGACTTGCTCGGCGTCGTGGACGGCGTCCTGCTGACCGGAGCCAGGGCGAATGTCCATCCAAGCTTGTTCGGCACCCCACCTGATCCCAGGCATGAGCCCTATGACGAGGCGCGCGATACGGTGGCATTGCCGCTGATTGAGGCCTGCGTCGCCAGGGCGGTGCCATTGTTCGGGATTTGCCGTGGCTTCCAGGAGATGAATGTCGCCGCAGGCGGATCGCTGCATCCTGAAATCCGCGAATTGCCCGGCCGCATGAACCACCGCATGCCGCGCCTCGAGACCGGCGAGATTCACCCTGATCCTACGGTCGTCTTTGCCGATCGCCACGAGGTTCGGCTGATCCCGGATGGTGTTTTCGCCCGCATCCTCGGGCGAGAGACGATCCGGGTCAATTCCTTGCACGGACAGGGCATTCTCGAACTCGGCGAAAGGATCGTGGCCGAGGGAATCGCCGAAGACGGAACCATCGAAGCGATTCGCTTCAACGGTGCCGAGGGCTTCGCGCTCGGCGTGCAGTGGCATGCGGAATACGATCCACAGGACAATCCGGTCAACCGGGCGCTGTTTCAGGCTTTCGGCGAGGCGGTCAAGGCCTACAAGCTGCGGCGTTAGAGCGGCTTGGTATTCGCACGGTGCGCTAAGACGCATCACATCAAACCGGTTCCGGGTGACGCACATTAGGCTCTTTGTTTATGCGTGTCGTTGTCGCAAAACCGCTGTACAGTTTTGCGCGACCTGCATTAGATGATCTCGGTCGACGAGATTTGGATGCCGAAACCTTCAAGGCCGACATAATGCCGCTCGCGTGAGGCATAGAGCTTGATCGAGGTGATACCGAGATCCTTCAGGATCTGCGCGCCCAGCCCGATTTCGAGCCACTCGTCCTCGCGGGCCTGGGCCTCGGCGTGTTCCTCTCCCTCCTGGATGGCGGTACGCCGGGAAGCCTGCGGCCCGACGCCGACCGAGCCCTCGCGCAGATAGATCACAACGCCACGCCCCTCGCTGGCCATCTTCTGCATGATCGCATTCATCGGCTCCTGTTTCGAGAACACGTCAGCGACGACGGATTCCTGGTGCAGCCGGACCGGCACATCGACGCCGTCGCGAATATCACCGAACACCACAGCGAGGTGGTGCATCGGATCCCAGAGCAGCTTGTAGCTATGGGCTTTCGCCCTGCCCACCACGGTTTCCACGTCAAAACTGTCAATGTGCTCGACCAGCGTTTCCTTGCGCTGGCGGTAGGCAATCAAGTCGGCGACGGAAACCTGCTTGAAGCCGTGCTTGACGGAGAAATCGCTCACCTGTTCGCCGCGCGTCACCGTGCCGTCGTCATTGACCAGTTCGCAGATCACCGCAATCGGCGGCAGATCGGCAAGCTTGCACAAATCAACGGCGGCCTCGGTGTGGCCCGAGCGCATCAGAACCCCGCCTTCGCGGGCAATCAGCGGAAAGATGTGGCCGGGGCGGGTGAAATCGCTGGCGCCGGCATTGGGATTGGCCAGATTGCGCGCCGTCAATGTCCGATCTTCCGCCGATATGCCGGTGGTGGTTCCATGCTTGTAATCCACTGACACTGTAAAGGCTGTCGTGTGGGCAGAGTCATTTTCCGCCACCATGGCGTTGAGGTTGAGCCGTTTGGCCTCTTCCCGCGGCATCGGTGTGCAGACGATGCCCGACGTGTGCCGCACGATGAAGGCCATTTTCTCGGGCGTGCAGTGAACAGCGGCGACGATCAGGTCGCCCTCGTTCTCACGTCCGCCGTCATCGGTGACGACAACGATTTCACCGGCTTCAAAGGCGCGAATGGCTTCAACGACGCGGGTCTGGTCATAGGACATGGGATTATCTCTCAGTCGAGGCGACCGGTCTGGCCGCGGTCTCTCAGGTAATGATCGGCGAGCGCACAGGCAACCATGGCCTCGCCAATCGGAACGGCGCGGATGCCGACGCATGGATCATGCCGGCCTTTTGTCCTCACATCGACCTCGTTGCCATCCGAATCGATGGACCGGCGGTAGTTGAGGATAGAGGAGGTTGGTTTGACGGCAAATCGCGCCACAACCGGCTGCCCGGTCGAGATGCCGCCTAGGACGCCGCCGGCATTGTTGGACAGAAACACGGGGTTGCCCTTGTCATCGATTCGCATTTCATCGGAATTGTCCTCGCCGCTTATGCGGGCCGCATCAAAGCCATTGCCGATCTCGACGCCCTTGACGGCGTTGATCGACATCAGATTGGCGCAGATGTCCTGATCGAGCTTGGCATAGATCGGCGCGCCGAGACCGGCGGGCACATTCTCTGCCACCACTTCGATTACCGCCCCGACCGAGGAGCCGGCCTTGCGAATCGTGTCGAGATAGTCTTCCCACACCGGCACCATCGCCGGGTCTGGACAGAAGAACGGATTGGTGTCGATTTCCGCCCAGTTCCAGTTCTCGCGGTTGATCTTGTGTTCGCCGATCTGCACCAGCGCGGCACGGATGACAATACCGGGGACAACCAGACGGGCCAGTCCGCCGGCTGCAACTCTTGCCGCGGTCTCCCGTGCCGACGATCGTCCGCCGCCGCGATAGTCCCGGACGCCGTATTTGACGTCATAGGTGTAATCCGCATGCCCGGGCCGGTAGCGCTTGGCGATCTCGGAATAGTCCTTGGAGCGTTGATCGGTGTTGTCGATCAGCATCGAAACCGGGGTGCCGGTGGTGATCAGGCCGCCGTCTTCCGCGCGCATGACGCCGGAGAGCACCTTGATCAGGTCCTCCTCGCGTCGTTGGGTGACGAAGCGGGACTGGCCGGGTTTGCGCTTGTCCATCCAGTGCTGCAAGCCGGCTTCGGTGAACCGGATGCCGGGTGGGCATCCATCAACAATGCAGCCAAGCGATGGCCCGTGGCTCTCGCCCCAGGTGGTCACGCGAAACAGATGGCCGAAAGTGTTGTGCGACATGCGAGTCTACCGTTCAGTAATGCGGAGTGTGCCCTGGCTTGAAGTTCGTTGTGACTTCTAGATGATATCAGGGCCTGGGGGGAAGCCTTTTTGTCGTCATTGCTTAAACGCGCTGTCAATTCGTTGACATAGCAAGTGGTTGCGGTTCACATACCGGCATCAATTTTGCCACAATCTGCTCCTTCAAAGGGGCTACTCGAATCTATTGACCAAGGACTGCCCGATGCGTTTTGTGATTTCCACACTCCTGGCTGTGTCAGCCATGCTTGCACCGTTTGCCGCCTGGGCCCAGAGCGCCGATGCCACCGGCACCATCACGGACATTTCCACTGCCGAACAGACAATCAAGCTCGACGATGGCAAGGTCTACCAGACCCCGGCTGAATTCAATTTCGAGGGGCTGGACAAGGACGTCGAAGTCGTCATCTTCTACACCGAGATCGACGGCAAGCGGATGATCAATGATCTCGAGCTGGTGCAGTAGGCCTTCAGCCGGTCCGACCCACGTCAAGCCTACGCAGCGCCCTCATTGGACGAGGGTTACATCCAGTTGATCTTGGTGCCGGAAATCCGCAGGATGCGGTCTTGCGGCACATCCATCATCGAAGCTTCGTCGCCTGGCAGGCCGCCAATGCGGTTGAACAGCGCCCGGATGATGCCGCCATGGGCGACACAAACCGTGGGCGTTGCGACGGTTGCCAGATAGGCATCAACGCGCTTCGCCATCATCTCATAGCTTTCAGCGCGGTCTCCCGGCGGCAGGAAATTCCATTTGTTCTCTTCGCGCTCGGCCATCGTGCCCGGCTTGGCGGCTTCTATTTCGTCGGGTGTGTAGCCCTCCCAGTCGCCGAAGCTGACTTCGATCAGCAGCGGCTCTATCCGGTAGGCCTTGGGATCGAGCCCGGCATTCTGTCGCACCAGTTCCATGGTGTTGCGCGCCCGCGACAGCGGGCTTGACACCCAGTCAAAGCGGCTGGCGTCGAAGCCTGGGATTGCAGCCAGAGATTTGCCGTTGAGGGTCGCCTGTTGGACGCCGAGCTCGTTGAGCCCGATGTCGCGCGCGCCCTGAAGCCGGTTCTCGCGGTTGTAGCTGGTTTGGCCGTGGCGGATCACAAACATGTCGAGGTCAGGCATGGTCAGGTCTCCGGGACGTGCCGCTTGTCTGGCAAGCTTGTCTTCAAAGGCCCGGCCGCAGATATCGCAGCTCGGGGAGGGCTCAGACGACGCTGATATCAGGCGCATCCACAGCCTTCATGCCAACCGTATGGTAGCCTGAATCGACATGGTGGATCTCGCCGGTGACGCCCTGCGACAGGTCGGAAAGCAGATACAGCGCGGAGCCGCCCACCTGTTCGATGGTGACGGTGCGCTTGAGGGGAGAATTGTACTCGTTCCACTTCAGGATGTAGCGGAAATCGCCAATGCCGGAGGCGGCCAGCGTCTTGATCGGCCCGGCCGAAATCGCATTGACGCGAATGCCCTTGCCGCCCAGGTCAACGGCAAGATAACGCACGCTGGCCTCCAGCGCCGCCTTGGCCACGCCCATCACATTGTAATGCGGCATCACCTTCTCGGCGCCGTAATAGGTCAGCGTCAGAATCGAGCCGCCATCGTTCATCAGCGGCTCGGCGCGCTTGGCCACCGCAGTCAGCGAGTAGACCGAGATGTCCATGGTGCGGTTGAAATTTTCGCGGCTGGTCTCGACGTAACGGCCGGTCAGTTCGTCCTTGTCCGAAAATGCGATGGCGTGAACAACGAAATCGATCTTGCCGAACTTGCTCTCGACCTCGGCAAACACCGCATCGATGGTGTCGAGATCGGTGACGTCGCAATGACCGGCCACGATGGCCCCGAGTTCATCGGCCAGCGGCGCGACTCGCTTCTTCAGTGCGTCACCCTGATAGGTCAGTGCAAGTTCAGCGCCGGCATCGGCGCAAGCCTTGGCGATCCCCCAGGCAATTGACCGATTGTTCGCCACGCCCATGATCAGGCCGCGCTTGCCCTTTAAAAGGCCGGAAGTGTCAGCCATTGCATTCTCCATCAATACTGTCGCGCAGGCTATGCCACACAGGGGCTCTTGCCGCAAGTCGCGGCAATGGATTGCATTAATTGATCAAGCCGCGGATTTGATGCCGCAAATCGCTCAGATATACCACGCCTTCTTGCTCGAGCGCATGAGCTCTTTGAGGTGGGGATCGGGTTTTTTCGGCAGCAGGACGCGCAGGTGTACGTGCAGTGCGCCACGCTTTCCCCTGTTCGTCGGCAACCCCTTGCCGTCAATGCGAAGCACTGTGTCCGATCCTGACCATTCGGGAACCTCGACCCGCATTGGTCCGTCCAGCCCCTCGAAGATGAAGGAGCCGCCCAGAACGGCTTCAGCCAGCTCGATTGCATGGTCGCCATGAAGGTCGCTGCCGGCGGACCGCAGGCGGTCGTGCTTGATGTGGTGAACAGTCACCACCGCATCGCCATAAAGCACCGGATCGGGTGAGGGGACCTTGATCTCGGATCCGTCAGTGGCGCCGGCAGGCACCTCAAACGCGACCGTGTCGTTGTCGCCGAACACAATCTCGTCGTGAGAACCGGTCAGGGCGGTTTCGAGGCTGATCTCCACCTGGTGATGGGTCTCGGGCAGGTTCGATTTGGGCTTGCGGCGCGATTTCCACTTGGCAAACAGGGCGTCAAGTGTCGCCAAAGGATCGTCGTCCATTCCCGGCGCATCAGCCTTGGTGCGCTGGCCGCTGCGATCCTTGTCTTGCCGATCGTGCTCGCGGGTTTTCCTGGCCGCCGCATCGCCGAAGATATGCACAACCATGTCTTCGAATTTCGCCTCGTCCACCGCGTCGGCAGTCTCGCTTCCCGCCGCTGCCTTCGGGCTTGGCGCCTTCGCCGCTGGCTTTCTGAAATCCTTGAACGGGTTTGGGGAAAACCCGCGGGTCGGCCTGGCTTGCCGCCGTCCACGCGCATCGATCTGCCCATCGTCGTACTTCTGCCGCAACGCAGGATCGATCAATAATTTATAGGCGTGGGCAATCTCCGTAAACCGGATTCCGGCTTGCGGGTTGTCCGGATTCTGATCCGGGTGCCATATTTTGGCGAGCTGCCGGTAAGCGCTCTTGATGTCTCCGGCTTTCGCCGTCTGATTGACGCCGAGCACCGTGTACGGACTACGCATGTTACATTCCCGTATGGGCTTTATCCGGCAAGGCTACCGGGATTTTGCTAACCATCGGTGTATGAAAACAAGATCTGTGAGGTAAACAATGGGTATTTGGCTGCGTTCAGCTGCCAGTGCGATCAAGGTTAACAAGATCCCAACCGCCATCCGGACGCTGGCAGGTGCGGCCATCGAACAGGGCAACGCCGTCAAAGCTGTGCCGTGTGGTCTGAAACAGACGGCAGGTCCTTGCGCCATCGGTCAGCGTGGTGAAATGCGAGATCACGCCGGCCGACCCTGTCAGCGTGTTGGACCAGGGCTGAGGAGCGGACAAGTCGTCCCGGTTCAGCCCGCCGACCAGATCCCGGATCACCGTCTCATCCGACATGATTTCGCTTTCGGCAGACAGGGGTGTGATCGCCGCGGTTGTCAGGGGATCGACCGAAAGCGCTGAAACAGCTGAGGTGCCAGCGCTCATGCAGCCTGACAGGGCAAGGCTTGCCGATACCGCGAGCGCCAAAAGGCCGCGCACGACTGGCCCGGCCTTTTCCTCATTGTCCACTTCTGTTAGGTCAATTTCCACGACACTGCCGCTCCAGCCTGGAGGCATGAGGGAAGACTATGACCGAAACAGGGTTAACAACTGGTGACTTCACCGAAGCAACCGAGCCATACCGGCTGTTTGGGCAATGGCTCGAGGATGCGACGGCGTCTGAACCCAATGATCCGAATGCGGTTGCCTTGGCCACGGTCGATGCCGACGGATTGCCCGACGTGCGCATGGTCCTGCTCAAGGGGTTCGATGAGGGCGGCTTTGTCTTCTATACCAATTTCGAGAGCGCGAAAGGCCAGGAAATCCTGTCTTCCATGAAGGCGGCCATGTGTTTTCACTGGAAAAGCTTGCGCAGGCAGGTGCGGATTCGCGGTCCGGTGGAGCAGGTCAGCGACGCCGAGGCCGATGAGTACTATGCCTCGCGTCCCCGTGGCAGCCGGATCGGTGCCTGGGCCTCAAAACAATCCCGGCCGCTCGAGAGCCGGTTCGCGCTGGAAAGAGCGGTTGCCGAATACACGGCAAAATACCCGATCGGTGAGATTCCGCGCCCTCCGCACTGGTCTGGATTTCGCATTGTGCCGCACTCGATCGAGTTCTGGCACGACCGGCCGTTTCGGCTGCATGACCGGATGGCATTCAGCCGCATTGCGGACGAATGGACCAAGACCCGGCTGTATCCGTGATCAGATCACCGTCGGGCAAAGGGAATGCCTGATACCAAGGCTTCGACGTAACGGGTTTTCTGGTAATAGCCATTGAGCGAGATGCGGTGCAACGAATGCAGGTCGCTGAGGCTCTCGGAATTCAGAACACCAGGATTGGTGGTCACCGCCAGCTTGAAGCCCAGCTCTCGTGCTGTCTCGAACTCCCGCGGACCCGCAGCGCAGGAATCGCCATAGGGATAGGCGAGGGTTTGCGGGCGCGCCCCGGCGATTCGGGCCACTCGCTCGGCCGATTGCTCGATTTCGGCGTGCATCCGCGCTGTGTCGACATGCGCCAGATTGATGTGACTGATCGTATGGGCGCCAAGGCTTGCAAGCGGCGTGGCCGCAAGCGCGCTCAGTTCTCGCTCATTCATCACTTCATGGTCGACGATTCCCAGCGGGCAGATCCCGGCTGTGCGAGCCTGGGCGTCAAGCCGGGAAACAATCATATCCTGCTCCGCACAGGCCAGCGCTTTGTGCAGCCGGTCAAAGGCTGCGTATTTTTCAATCAGGCTGCCGGTTGGAAGTGTGACTTCGCCGTTGCCGAAGTCAAATGTGAACTCGTTGACGGCGCTGATCAATTGTTCGGCGGTTTCCCACCAGATTGAATGCGTCCGGTCAACAAACCCGCCGGACACGAAAACCGTATAGGGAATACCGTGTTTTTCGAACACTGGGCGGGCGTGCTGATCATTGTCGCGATAGCCGTCATCGAGCGTAAACACCATTGCCGGACCCGGCTGGTCTGGCTGGGCAAGGAAATCCGGCAGGTCTTCAAGCGCCACCGGAACCCGGCCGTCCGCCTTGAGTCTGGTGATGCTGGCGTCAAGAAAGTCCGGCGTAATCGTCAGGTGCGCCACCGGATCGAAGTCTTTGTGGACAGCCGGACGGACATGGTGCAGCGTAAAGATGGCGCCCATACCGCCTGCGTTCTGCATGACACCGGCTTTTGACATCAGTGAGACGGCCTCGAGCCCGCCCTGTATGACTGTGCGCTTGAGTAGCCGGCGAGCAGCGATTGTGCTTGGTCCGAACATGTTCCTAATCCGAAGAGCGCGGTCGGCGCGATGTTTCGTGACTAGATAACAGGCCCGGCTTAACCGTTGTTGAACAATTCTCAGGAAAGTGGCGCGCTGTAGACATTGCGCGATCCGTGAAGTTTCGCGAACAGCTCAGCGTGGCCTCAACGGATTGGCGTGGGTCAGGTCTGCGTGCCACCGACAGTCATGGCGTTCATCAGCAGGTGCGGTTGTCCCACACCCACAGGCACGCTCTGTCCTGCCTTGCCGCACATGCCGATACCGGTATCGAGTGCGGAATCATTGCCGATCATCGAAATCCGTTGCATCGATTCGGGACCGTTGCCGATCAGCATCGCACCGGTCACCGGTGCGCCGATCTTGCCGTCTTCGATCATGTAGGCTTCGGTGCAGCCAAACACGAACTTGCCCGAGGTGATATCCACCTGTCCGCCGCCGAACGACACTGCGTAAAGTCCTTTCTTGACCGAGGCGATCATCTCGCCGGGTGTGTGCTCGCCTGACAGCATGTAGGTGTTGGTCATGCGTGGCATCGGCTGATGTGCGTAGGATTGCCGGCGTCCGTTGCCGGTGGCCTTCATGCCCATCAGCCGGGCATTCTGCCGGTCCTGCATGTAGCCGACAAGAATACCGTCCTCGATCAGCACGTTGTACCCCGAAGGCGTGCCCTCATCATCGACGGACAGGGAGCCGCGCCGACCCTCAATCGTGCCGTCATCGACTACGGTCACCCCTTTGGAGGCCACCCGTTCGCCCAGCAGGCCGGCGAAGGCGGAGGTTTTCTTGCGATTGAAATCCCCCTCCAGCCCATGCCCCACCGCCTCATGCAGCATCACGCCGGGCCAGCCTGCGCCGAGCACCACATCCATGGTGCCCGCGGGGGCGGGAATGGCGTCGAGATTGACCAGCGCCTGCCTCAGCGCTTCATCGGCGCCGAAGCGCCAGCTTTCATCGGTCAGGAAGTCACCGAATACCTTGCGTCCGCCCATGCCGTAGGAGCCGTTTTCCTGCCGGTCGCCAAGACCGGCGACGACGGAGATATTGAGCCGTGTCAGCGGCCGCACGTCGCGCACACGGTGTCCGTCGGCGCGCAGAATTTCCACCACCTGCCAGTTGGCAGCAATGGATACCGAAACCTGCCGCACGCGTTCGTCCTTGGCGCGGAGATAGGCGTCAATGGTCTGGAGCAGCTTGACCTTGTCTTCAAACCCCGGCGTCGCCAGGGGGTTTTCAGCGGTGTAGAGCACCTTGTTGGTCCGTTGCGGCGCGGCGGAGTAAGTACCGCTGGCGCCGCGCGTCACCGCCGAGACCGCATCGGCCGCGCGCTTCAAGGCCGCTTCCGAAAACTCGCCCGCATGGGCGTATCCGGACGTTTCCCCCAGCACCGAGCGCAGTCCGAAGCCGCGATCGGTTGCATAGGCGCCGGACCTCAGCTTGCCATTGTCAAACACCAGCGATTCCGTTTCCTCGTATTCGAGAAACAGCTCACCATCGTCCGCGTTCTTCAGCGCATCGGCAACAATCCGCTCCACTCGTGATTCCGGGACGTCGAACTGGCTGGCGAGCGGATCTTGCATGGTATTGTCCATTTCTGATGCGATAGGAAAATTATATATAGGCAATCAAACAGCGATTGAAACACAGCGGAGCGATACCGATGGACAAAATCATCGTTGAAAACGTCAATCACCCCGGCAAATCCGAACGGGTCGATGCAGAAAAATACCGGGCCATGCGCGAGGCCATGCTCACGGTACTGACCGCCCAGGCCGAGCCTGTCGACTACACGACGCTAAAGCAGAGGGTCAAGCCATCGCTGCCGCAGCAGCTGTTTCCCGGCGGCGCCACATCCGGATGGTGGATCAAGACCGTGCAACTCGATCTTGAAGCCAAAGGCAAGCTTGCAAGAACCACCGACAAGCCTTTGCGGTTCTTCCTCAAGGGCGCCGGGCAGACGGCTTGAGCCGGCTCCGGTCCGGCTTACGGAAGCGCAGCATACCCCTCGGTGAAGCCCGCGAGGTCGACGGGAATTCCGATGCCTTCCTCAGGTGTCTGGAACACGATGAAAGTCGCCGTCGTGCCGCCACGCAGCGTTGTCAGCAGGGTTTCATCGAGGATCACTTCGGCGTAGCAGCCATCGGAGAAGCAGCGGACGAAATAGGCCCTGCCGATATCCTTGCCGTCAACATTGAGACCGAGCCCCGAAGGCAGCAGCACGCCGAGCGGGGCCAGCACCCGCAGGATACGCGCCTGCTGGTCGGCGGTTTTCAATACCACCACGGAGAGGCCAACCTCGGGACGGTCGTCGGCAATGACGTTCTGCATCAGGGCGCATTGTTCGCCCGGCGCGCCCGCGGGGGTGTCGCAGACGATCGACCATGACCCATGCGAGGATTTGACCTTGCCGGCTTGCTGGGCAGCGGCCGGGGCGGCAAGCAGGGGGGAGGCGAGCATCAGACCCGCCAACAACGCGCCAAAGGTCGGGTTCATTTTAGGTGCAATTGCCATTTCTACTCCATGGAGCGGCCGAATCATCGCGCATTTTGTAGATGCACATGGGCAAATTGGAACCCTTCGCTGTCACTCTCTGCCGTTTTGTGCGGCAAAAATACGGCTTGCGGGTGCCGTTTGCCCCCAATTGCACCATCAGCGCCGAGTTGCAAGTCGGGCGTGAAACGCCGTTTGGTGGTGATCTCCGTTGAATCCCGGCCTGTTTTGCACTTAAGTCACCCCAAATATGCCTGTCAGCCCAGACCGCGCAAAAATGCCGCATAATCATTAGGTGACGACAGTTGCGGGCGATGTCATTCTGTGGTTTGAAGCGCCAATCAAATTGAGGGAATCCGTCTGGTCACGCAGGCGGTACGTTACTCGAGGGAGACACAACGTGACCAACAAGCTATTTGCAGGGCTTGCCGCGCTCTTTTTGCTGGGCATCAGTCCCGCTTTGGCCGCACAGCCAGTTGATTGGCAAATGGGTTTTCAGCCTGCTGCCACCGAAATCATGGCCCAGATTCGTTCTTTTGAGAGTTTCACGCTCTGGTTCATCGTGCCAATCACGCTCTTGATCCTCGCGCTTTTGCTCTACGCGATGGTGCGATTCCGTGCCGGAGCCAACCCCACTCCCTCCAAGACCAGCCACAATGTCTTCATCGAAGTGATTTGGACGCTCGGCCCAGTGGTCGTTCTTCTGGCTCTGGCAATCCCGTCCTTCAACCTTCTGACCGCGCAGTACACGCCGCCGGATGCTGATTACACGGTCAAGGCGACCGGGTATCAGTGGTACTGGGGCTACGAGTACCAGACCGAAACCGAGGTTTCGTTTGATTCGCTGATGCTGCAGGAGGGCGATCGTGCCGCTTCGGGCAAGGAAGACCTGGCAACGTATCCGCGCCTGCTCGCCGTTGACAACGAGTTCGTCGTTCCGGTTGGCAAGACCGTCCGCCTTCTGGTGACCGCCGCTGATGTGCTGCATGCCTTCGCCATGCCGGCATTTGGTGTCAAGATGGATGCGGTTCCGGGCCGGCTCAACGAGGCCTGGTTCAAGGCGGAGGCCGAAGGCCTTTACTACGGGCAATGTTCCGAGCTCTGCGGCAAGGATCATGCCTATATGCCAATCGCCATCCGTGTCGTTGCCCAGGACAAGTTCGATACCTGGCTTGCAGCCGCAGCCGATGATGTCGAGGCCGCCAACAGCACTCTGATTGCCGCCATCCAGGCCGACGCCAAGTCGGTCGATGTCGCAGTCAATGACAATAATTAACAGAGGGGACTGAGACCAATGGCCGGTTCAACTGTCGCTCACGACGACCATGACCACAAACCCCAGGGTTTTGTGCGTCGCTGGATGTATTCCACCAACCACAAGGACATCGGCACGCTGTACCTGATTTTCGCGATTATCGCGGGCATCATCGGCGGCCTGATGTCGATTGCCATGCGAATGGAGCTTCAGGAGCCTGGCATCCAGATCTTTCATGGTCTCGCTTCCATGGTCTATGGCTTCGACGGCGATGCTGCCATTGATGGCGGCAAGCACCTGTACAATGTGTTCACCACTGCCCACGGGCTGATCATGATCTTCTTCATGGTCATGCCGGCGCTGATCGGTGGTTTTGCCAACTGGATGGTGCCGATCATGATTGGCGCGCCGGACATGGCATTCCCGCGCATGAACAACATCTCCTTCTGGCTGCTCCCGCCAGCCCTGCTGCTGCTGCTTGTATCGATGTTCGTGGAAGGCCCTGCCGGCGGGTATGGTTCCGGCGGCGGCTGGACGCTTTATCCTCCGCTGTCAACGTCAGGCCAGCCGGGACCGGCCATGGATTTTGTGATCCTGTCGGTCCACATCGCCGGTGCCTCGTCGATTCTCGGCGCCATCAACTTCATCACCACCATCTTCAACATGCGTGCGCCGGGCATGACCCTGCACAAGATGCCGTTGTTTGCCTGGTCGGTGCTGGTAACCGCCTTCCTGCTGCTGCTGTCCCTGCCGGTTCTGGCTGGCGGCATCACCATGCTTCTGACTGACCGCAACTTCGGCACTGCCTTCTTCGCACCCGAAGGCGGCGGCGATCCGATTCTGTATCAGCATCTGTTCTGGTTCTTCGGGCATCCGGAAGTCTACATTCTGATCCTGCCGGCCTTCGGTATCGTCAGCCACATCATCTCGACCTTTTCGCGCAAGCCGATTTTCGGTTATCTCGGAATGGCTTATGCGATGGTTGCGATTGGCGCGGTCGGCTTTATCGTGTGGGCCCACCACATGTATACGGTCGGTCTGTCGCTCAACACACAGCGATACTTCGTCTTCGCCACAATGGTCATCGCGGTTCCGACCGGGATCAAGATCTTCTCCTGGATTGCAACGATGTGGGGCGGCTCGATCACGTTCCGCACGCCGATGCTCTGGGCGATCGGCTTCATCTTCCTGTTCACGCTTGGCGGCATGACCGGAGTGCAGCTGGCCAATGCCGGCCTCGACCGTGCCATGCATGACACCTACTATGTGGTTGCCCATTTCCACTACGTGCTCTCGCTCGGCGCCGTGTTCGCCATCTTCGCCGGCTGGTATTACTGGTTCCCGAAGATGACCGGGTTCATGTACAATCCGATGGTCGCCCGCATTCACTTCTGGGCCACTTTCAT
The DNA here is from genome assembly GCF_029210485.1 of Hoeflea sp. YIM 152468. Taxonomy (GTDB): domain Bacteria; phylum Pseudomonadota; class Alphaproteobacteria; order Rhizobiales; family Rhizobiaceae; genus Hoeflea. Next base: position 170,758 of record NZ_JARGET010000019.1, on the reverse strand, counting down.
CGGCGTCAACCTGGTGTTCTTCCCGCAGCACTTCCTCGGCCTCGCCGGCATGCCGCGTCGCTACATCGACTACCCGGATGCATTTACCGGCTGGAACGCCGTCTCGTCTTACGGCTCCTATCTCTCCGGCATCGGTGTGCTGATCTTCCTTTACGGTGTATGGGAAGCCTTCGCCAAGAAGCGGATTGCCGGTGATAATCCTTGGGGTGAAGGTGCCACCACTCTCGAATGGCAGCTGTCTTCGCCGCCGCCATATCACCAGTGGACCAAGCTGCCGCGCATCAAGTAGGTCCGCGCAGGTCGTGACAATATTCCAGGCCGCCGGGAACCTTCCGGCGGTTTGGCGCATAATCCAGGACCCGACCCGTATGCAAACGGGAGCTGGGTGCCGGGAAATGTTGGAAAGGCAAATTCTCCATGGCAATGACCGAAAAACACGATGCTCTGTCAGCACCTGCTTCCATGGAAATCCTGGAAGGTGACGCAGGCGATTTTTTCGCGCTTCTCAAGCCGCGCGTCATGTCGCTTGTTGTCTTTACCGCTCTGGTCGGCTTGCTGATGGCGCCCGGCGAGATCCATCCGGTACTTGGCTTTCTGGCAATCCTGGCGATTGCTGTCGGCGCTGGCGCATCGGGCGCGCTCAACATGTGGTATGATGCCGATATCGATATCCTGATGACCCGCACTGCCAAACGCCCGGTTCCGGCGGGTCGAATTTCGGCAGAAACCACGCTGGCCTTCGGCCTGTTCCTGTCCGTGTTCTCGGTGGCGACGCTTGGCCTGATGGTCAATTGGCTCTCGGCCGGCCTGCTCGCCTTCACAATCTTTTTCTACGCCGTCGTCTATTCGATGTGGCTCAAGCGCACGACGCCGCACAACATTGTCATTGGCGGCGCCGCTGGCGCCTTTCCGCCAATCATCGGCTGGGCCTGCGTCACCAATACGATCTCGCTTGAGAGCATCGCCCTGTTTGCCATCATTTTCCTGTGGACTCCGGCCCATTTCTGGGCGCTGGCGCTGTTCAAGGCCGATGACTATGGCCGGGCCGGCGTTCCGATGTTGCCGAATGTTGCAGGTGAACGGACGACCAAGCACCAGATCGTTCTCTACGCCGTGTTGACCGCTCTCAGCGGTGTTGTGCCGACCCTCATGGGGTTTGCCGGCATCATCTATGGCGGGATTGCCGCGGTGCTCGGCTTGGTCTTCGTCTGGTATGCCGTGCAGGTTTGGCGGATGCCGGATGGGGACAGGAAAATGGTTCCTGCCAAAAAGCTGTTTGCCTATTCGCTGGTCTATCTGTTCTGTGTTTTTACCGCGTTGCTTGTTGACGCATTGGTCACCAAATTCACCGGTCTGGCGGCGTAATCCATGGAAAAAGTCGATTTGACGGACAAGCAGAAGAAGGCCAGGCGATCGCGATCCGTGGCGCTGGGTATTGTCCTGGCTGTCCTTGCGGTGCTGTTTTATGTGGTGACGATCATCAAGATCGGCCCGGCTGTTTTTGACCGCACGATGTAAGGAGCAGGCAGTGAACAGGCATCAATCCGACAGCAGCAAGACCAGGATCAGCGCCAATATGCGGATCGTTGTCGTCTGCTCGGCCTTTGTCGTCTCGATGGTCGGCGTTAGCTATGCTGCGGTTCCGCTGTATCAGTTGTTTTGCCAGGTTACCGGTTACGGCGGCACAACGCAGCGGGTCGAACAGATGTCCGACACCATCCTCGATCGCTCGATCAAGGTGCGGTTTGATGCCAATGTTGCCAGTGACCTTCCCTGGGATTTCAAACCGGTTGAGCGCGAGGTCGAACTCAAGATCGGCGAAACCGTCCAGATCGGCTACAAGGCGCGAAACACCTCGAGCGAATCGACCTTCGGTCAGGCGACCTTCAACGTGACTCCGGTGTCGGCTGGTGCCTTCTTCAACAAGATCCAGTGCTTCTGCTTCACCGAGACCGAGTTGAAGCCGGGCGAAACCATGGATATGCCTGTCGTATTTTTTGTCGATCCGGCGATCATTGACGATCCGGACGCCAAACACGTAACAACAATCACGTTGTCCTACACTTTCTTCCCTCACGCATCGGAAAAACCCGTTGCGGCCGTGGCGGAGCCGGTACAAGACAGCAACACTTTGTAAGACCAAACTGCGCCGGACGGGTGGTCCGGGGCGGGAATGATGACCATCGGGGAAAACTGACATGGCCGACGCACATCAAAATCACCACGACTATCACATCATAGATCCCAGCCCGTGGCCGCTCGTCGGTTCCATCGGTGCGCTGGTCATGGCCTTTGGCGCTATCGGCTGGATGCAGGGGCTGAGGGGAGCGGATTCGCTTCTCGGGCTGCCAGTCACCAATCCGGTCACGTTCCTGGTTGGGGTGGCGATCGTGCTCTACACCATGTTCGGGTGGTGGAGTGCGACCGTCAAGGAAGCTCATGAGGGGCACCATACCCGCGTGGTCGGCCTGCATTTGCGCTATGGCATGATCATGTTCATCACGTCCGAAGTGATGTTCTTTGTCGCCTGGTTCTGGGCATTTTTCGATGCCAGCCTGTTTGCTGATGAAGCCCACCAGGTCGCCCGCGTCGCGTTTACAGGTGGCCAATGGCCACCGGCCGGCATCGAGGTTCTCGATCCGATGCATTTGCCGCTCTACAACACGCTCATCTTGCTGTTGTCAGGCACCACCATTACCTGGGCGCACCACGCGCTGCTGAACAACAATCGCAAGGGCCTGATCAATGGTCTGGCCCTGACCGTTGCGCTCGGCATCCTGTTTTCCTTTGTTCAGGTCTATGAGTACGGGCATGCGCCCTTTGCCTTCAAGGATTCGATCTACGGTGCGACCTTCTTCATGGCCACCGGTTTCCACGGATTCCATGTTCTGGTCGGAACCATCTTCCTGATTGTCTGCCTGATCAGGGCGATGAAGGGGCATTTCACGCCGCAACAGCATTTCGGCTTCGAAGCCGCCGCCTGGTACTGGCACTTTGTTGACGTGGTCTGGCTGTTCCTGTTTTTCTCGATCTACGTCTGGGCATCCTGGGGCGCGCCGCTTTACCAAGGCTAGGTCTGGCCTGAAGCCGAGTATGATATGGGGCGACGGGGAAACCTGTCGCCCTGTGCTTTTGTGCGGTACCTGAGGTGAGAAAAGGAAAGCTCGATGAGCAAAGATGAAGCGCATTACCCTCCCGTTGATACGCTGTCTGTTGGACTGCGTGGTCGCTGCCCCCGATGCGGCGAGGGCGCTTTTTTCAGCGGCCTTCTCACGATCAAGCCCGAATGCGGGGTCTGTGGGCTCGACTACAGTTTCGCCGATACCGGCGAGGGGCCTGCCGTCTTCGTCATGCTCATCATCGGCTTTCTTGTTGTTGGCCTCGCCTTGTGGCTTGAGGTCAATTACAGCCCGGCCCTCTGGGTGCATCTGATCCTGTGGATCCCGCTTGCGACTGTGCTGTCTTTGTCGCTGCTCCGGGTCCTGAAGGGGGTGATGGTCGGGCTACAGTACCGTCACAAGGCCGGAGAAGGCCAGATTGATCGTGACTGAGCGGGCAAGAACAGATCCACCGCGCCGGGCGACCCGTTTCTGGGTTGGGCTTGTGCTGCTGCCCGTGGCGCTGGCCATCCTGCTTGCGCTCGGAACCTGGCAGGTCAAGCGGCTCTACTGGAAACAGGATCTGCTTGCCGGCATCGAGCAACGTAGCCAGGCGCAGCCTGTAGAGCTCGATCAGGTCCTGGCGGCGCTGACCGCAGGCGAGGCGATCGATTACCGGGCGGCCCGCGCCTCAGGCCGCTATCTGCACGACAGCGAACGCCACTTCTTCGCAACATTTGAAGGCCAGTCGGGCTATTATGTCTACACGCCGCTGCAGCTTGAGGATGGCCGTTATCTTTTCGTCAATCGCGGCTTCGTGCCCTATGACCTGAAAGAGGCGACGACACGGCCTCAGAGCCTGATCGAAGGCGAACAGCAGGTCACCGGCCTGGCACGCGCCAAGCTGATGGAAAAGCCGTCTTTCCTGGTGCCCGAAAACGATGAGGCCGGCAACATATTCTACTGGAAGGACCTCGATCGGATGGCCGCCAGCACCGGGTTGCCGGCGGATCAGGTGTTGCCGTTTTTTCTCGACGCGGACGCAACGCCGGTCGCCGGCGGACTGCCCAGAGGCGGTGTGACTGTCATTGCCTTGCCCAACAGTCATCTCCAATATGCTGTAACCTGGTACGGATTGGCCCTGGCTCTGATGGGCGTTAGTGTTTTTGCCTGGTTGCGACGAAAATCATGAGGAGGGCTGGCACGTGACTGCGCTGACATGGTACCTGCGGCCACACCGGAATTGAAGCACTGCTGGACGGTATTGGCGGCACTGATTCTGGTTGCAGCCGTTGCGGTCTTGCCTGCGGGTTGAATTCGTGCCCGTTGAACCCGAGATTGATTTCATGAACAAAACCTCCCTGACAATCAGACTTTGCGGCCCGCGCGGATTTTGCGCCGGCGTGGACCGGGCCATCCAGATCGTGGTGCTGGCGCTGAAGAAGTATGGTGCGCCGGTCTATGTCCGCCATGAGATCGTCCACAATCGCTTTGTGGTCGAAGGGCTGGAACAGCTTGGAGCCATTTTCGTTGCCGAACTGGATGAAATTCCGGCGGAACATCATACCCAACCGGTGATCTTCTCTGCCCATGGTGTCGCCAAGTCTGTGCCCGCCGACGCCGATGCCCGCAACCTGTTCTATCTTGACGCGACCTGTCCGCTGGTCTCCAAGGTGCACAAGCAGGCCATGCGGCATGAGCGGCTGGGCCGGCATGTCGTGCTGATCGGCCACAAGGGCCACCCCGAGGTGATCGGCACCATGGGGCAATTGCCCCCCGGTGCCGTCACGCTGGTGGAGACTGCGGCTGATGTCGATGCCCTGGAGCCCGCCGATCCTGCCGCGCTCGGATTCGTCACTCAGACAACGCTGTCGGTGGATGATACGGCAGACGTGATTGCCCGGCTGAATGCCAGATTTCCGCAGATCACCGCACCGGCAGCGGAATCGATCTGCTACGCCACCACCAACCGTCAGGATGCCGTCAAGCAGGCGGCTCCCGGGTGCGATTTGTTCGTGGTTGTCGGTGCTCCCAACTCCTCCAATTCCAAGCGGCTTGTTGAAGTGGCGCTGAAAGCCGGTGCGAAGAAATCGATTCTGCTCCAGCGTGCCCACGAGATCGACTGGGACGCCATCGGCGATATCGGTCTGCTCGGATTGTCTGCGGGGGCGTCTGCGCCCGAGGTGGTGGTGGCCGAAATCATTGACGCCTTCAAATCCCGGTTTGATGCCACCATCGAACTGGCCGAGACCGTTCAGGAAAACGAGAATTTCATGGTCAACCGCGAACTGCGAGATGTTGAACTGACCCCCGCCGATATGGCCTTTGTCAACGGAGCCGGCTGAGCATGGCAGTCTATACCGACGTTAACGAGGAACAACTCAAAGCCTTTCTGACCGAGTATGATGTCGGCACGCTGCTGTCCTACAAGGGGATTGCGGAAGGGGTGGAGAACACCAATTTTCTGCTTCGCACCACCGGCGGCACTTTTATCCTCACGCTTTACGAAAAACGGGTCAATCCCGACCATCTGCCGTTCTTCCTTGGCCTGATGGATCATCTCGCGCTCAAGGGATTGAGCTGCCCGCTGCCAATTCACCGCCGCGATGGCGGCCATCTCGGCGAGCTGGCCGGACGGCCGGCGGCAATGGTGTCGTTTCTCGATGGCGCCTGGCTGCGCAAGCCGCAAGCCCCGCATTGCCGCGAAGTCGGTCGGGCGCTTGCGGCCATGCATGTCGCCGGCGCTGACTTCGCCATCCGCCGTGCCAACGGCCTGACGGTGGCCAATTGGCGCCCATTGTGGGAGGGGTCGCGGGACCGTGCCGATGAGGTTCAGCCGGATTTGAAAGCTGAGATCGATCAGGAATTGACCTTCCTTGAACAGCACTGGCCCGGGCGTCTGCCTGAGGGGGTCATCCATGCTGATCTGTTTCCCGACAATGTGTTTTTCATCGATGACCGGTTGTCCGGGCTGATCGACTTCTACTTTGCCTGCAATGACTTCCTTGCCTATGACGTCGCCATCTGTCTCAACGCCTGGTGTTTTGAAGCCGATGGCGCTTTCAATCATACCAAGGGCATGGCGCTGATCGATGGTTACGTGTCCATTCGCCCCCTGGAGGCGCGCGAAGCGGCAGCCTTGCCGCTGCTGGCGCGTGGAGCGGCGTTGCGCTTCTTTCTCACACGCCTGCATGACTGGCTGACCACACCGGACGGTGCACTGGTGGTTAAGAAAGATCCGCTGGAATATCTGCGCAAGCTGCGGTTCCACCGGCAGGTTGCATCAGGCGCCGAATATGGTCTGCGGACGGGGAATTGACATCGTGAAGCACATTGAGATTTTCACTGACGGTGCCTGTTCCGGCAATCCCGGTCCTGGCGGCTGGGGCGCAATCCTGCGCCATGGCGAGATGGTCAAGGAATTGTCGGGCGGTGAGGCCGAGACGACCAACAACCGCATGGAACTGCTTGGCGCGATTTCGGCGCTGAATGCGCTCAAGAGCGCCTGTGAAGTCGATCTCTACACCGACAGCAAATATGTCATGGATGGCATATCCAGATGGATTTTCGGCTGGAAGAAGAATGGCTGGAAGACCGCTGCCCGAAAGCCGGTGAAAAATGCCGAATTGTGGCAGGCGCTGGATGCGGCCAATCAGCGTCACAAGGTCAAATGGCATTGGGTCAAGGGCCATGCCGGTCATCCGGAAAACGAACGTGCCGATGAGTTGGCGCGCGAAGGCATGGCGCCTTTCAAGGCCGGGACCGCGCGCGGATAGGGCGCCGTCCCGGAGGTGTCGCATTTGGCCAGGCTGCACTGACAGATCTTGTCCGTGCAGCCTGGTCTTGTCAGCTGATCAGAGTTGCTCGAGGAGCGCCACTGCGCCGGAGGTGACGGCCTGTCCCGGCGTGTCCTCGACGTTGAGCGACACCACCTTGCCATCTTCGACAATCATCGAATAGCGTTTCGAGCGAATCCCGAGAGTTCCCGCCGATAGGTCGGTATCCATGCCAATCGCCTTGGTGAAGCTGGCGTCCCAATCCGACAGATAACGCAGCTTGCCGGTGCCATTGGTGGCTTTTTCCCAGGCGCCCATGACAAAGGCATCATTGACCGAGATCACAGCGATTTCGTCGACACCCTTGGCCAGAATCGCGTCTCGGTTCTCAAGGAATCCCGGAAGATGGTTGAGATGGCAGGTCGGGGTGAACGCGCCAGGCACCGCAAAAACCACCACTTTCTTGCCGGCGAAGAGTTCGCTGACCTTGGTCTCGGCCATTCCGTCGGCGGTTTTCTCCTTGAAGGTGGATTCGGGCAGTTCGTCTCCGATTGCAATAGTCATGTCAGCGCTCCCTTTCGTGCCGTTAATGTCAGATCCAATTTAGTCAGCACGAAAAAGAATGCGAGGCTTGCTGGCAACAAAGGAGGCCACGGTTCACTTTGTCGCAGCGAGATTGACATCGATACGTTGCTCAATTGCGCGTGGACCCAGCGTGACGACGATATCCAGCGGCATGGCCGCGTCGCCGGAGAGAGGGGGAAGGTTTTCTGTCTGCACCGACCATCGCACATTCGCACCATCGTCCCGTTCCAGCACCGGCGTGGCAAAGGCGGCGCCGGCCGGTCCGGCGACGAACACGTCCGGTGTGGTCCCTGAGGGCCTGAAGGCAGGAAGACTGGCCTCGATTTCCAGAAGTTTTGTGTCAGCATTGATGGCGACAGGGCCAAGCTTGAAATCCGCAGCGGGCGGTTCAGGCAACAGCGCAAATGCGCTGTCAACTGCCGGCTTGGCAGCATCCTGTCCGATCAGCTCTTCGGGCAGTTCGACAACCAGCTCACCCTGGAACGGCACGCAGATCTTCTCGCAGATGCCGATAAAGGCCAGAGCTCGGATCTCGGCTTCGCCTGAGGCGGTGCGGCGGAACGTCAGCGGAAACCGCACCGGCGCAGTATAGCCCGCCCAGATCGCGTAGCCGTCGTCCACCCGCACCGGCGGCGGGTAGGCCATCTCCTCGAATGCAATGCCATGGCTTTGAGAGAAATCCAGAACTGGCGGAATGCCTGCGCTGCCGGGATCACGCCAATAGGTTTTCCAGCCGGGCTCCAGAACAATGTCGAGAAAGCCCGCAATGGCCCCATCCTGACGCGGCGTCGGATCGATCACCAGCCGCATGCGGCCGCCTTCGGTCTCGGCCCAGTCGCTTTCAAGCGACGAAGCCGGAGCCAGAGAAAGGGCCATTGCAATCGAAAATCCGCCGATGGCGACGGCCAGCCTGCTCGGCGCGGGAGAGTTTGTCTGCTTGATCATTGGGATAGTGTAGCGGATACGATGGTTTCAAATCCATTCAATCCATCCATCACACGTGTCATTTTTGCGTGACCGTCCCTCCCTGCGGCAATTGCCGCTGGGCGAGCAGCCTATTTGGCCTTTCCAAAACGCTGAAACTTGTTAGGCTTGCCTCATGGACGGCATTGCAAACCATTTGACCCAGCGCAATCGGGGATGTCTGGACGGGCATTTCCTGATCGCCATGCCGGGAATGAACGACGAGCGCTTTGAGCGCAGCGTCATTTTTGTATGTGCGCATTCCGATGAAGGCGCCATCGGCTTTATCCTCAACCGCCCGCAGCCCTTGCAGTTTGCGGAACTGCTTGAGAACCTGGATCTTGACAGCCAGCCATGCCCCAAGGAGGGCCCGTCGACAAACCACAATGTGAGTGATTTCCCAATTCAGCTTGGCGGGCCGGTCGATGCCGGCCGCGGCTTTGTGCTTCACTCGGACGACTATATGAGCCGGTCGACCATGCCCGTCAGCGACGATTTGTGCCTGACTGCGACCGTGGATATCCTGCGCGCCATCAAGGAAGGTCACGGTCCCCGGCGCGGGATCATGCTGCTCGGCTATGCCGGCTGGGGGCCGGGTCAGCTCGAGAGCGAAGTCTCGGCCAACACCTGGCTAAGCTGCCCCGCGCTGGACGATCTGGTTTTTGATCAGGATCATTCCGGAAAATACGACCGCGTCCTGGGCCATATGGGCATCACCCCGGCCATGCTTTCGACCCAGGCTGGTCACGCCTGACCCGAAGCTTGGCATAACGCGGCTCAACGGCTCAACGGCTCAACGGCTCATGCGGGTCGCAGCTGCGCCTATACTTCAGTCTGCGTGTTGTCAGTTGGGTTTGGCCACCGGAAACCGCTCCTTGAGCAGTTTTTGAACCGAGTCTGCACCAATCGGCGGGCCAAACAGGAAACTCTGGCCATAGTCGCACCCCATCTCGGACAGCCTGACCGCATCAGCTTCGGTGGCAACGCCTTCGGCAACCACCTGCATCTCCAGCATCTTGGCCAGGGTAACGATTGAACGGATCAGAATGCCGCCCTTGTCCGAAGGGTCGATCACCAGCGACTTGTCGATCTTGATGGTCTTGAACGGGAACCGCGTCAGATAGGCCAGCGACGAATGGCCGGTGCCAAAATCATCAAGCGTCAGCCCGATTCCGGCATCGGCAAGCCGCTGCAGGGTCATCAGCGCCTGTTGCGGATTGTGCATCACCAGGGTTTCAGTCAGTTCGAGCCGGAAATGCTGCGGGTTGCCCTGGCTGGCAGATATCATTTTGATCACATCGTTGCACAGATCGCTCTTGAGCAATTGCGCACTCGAAAGATTGACCGACATGAACACCGGAATTTCGCCAATCGCCTGCCGCCACTGCGACAGGTCTTCCGCCGCCTTCTTGAGCGAATACATGCCGAGTTCGAGGATCAGGTCGGAAGCCTCCGCCACCGGAATGAATTCCGACGGAGGAACCGTGCCGCGTTTCGGATCCTCCCAGCGCAGCAGGGCTTCAAAGCCGGCGATCTCGGCATCCTTCAACTCGACAATCGGCTGATAGACCAGGGTAAGCTCGTTGCGCTCGACCGCGCGCCGCAAATCGCTCTCCAGTCTTTGCCGGTCCGATCCCACGGTTCGAAATGCCGGGCGGAAAGGTTCGATCCTGTTGCCGCCGAACCGTTTGGCCTGATACATCGCCAGCTCGGCGTCCTTCATCAGATCGTCGGGGACAGCGTTGTTTTCCACCCAGGTGAGGAGGCCGATGGAGGCGGTGAGACGTATTTCCTGTCCGGCAAAATCAATCGGCGCCGAGATCGCTTTGGAAATCGCTTCAGCCAGCGCTGCCACCTTGGTCGCGTCCTGTTCCGAGACAAGCACCAGTCCGAATTGGTCGCCGGAAATGCGCGCAAGCGTGTCCTGCGGCTTGAGCAGCCGCTTGAGGCGGCGCGTGATCGCCAGAAGGATGGTGTCGCCCACCGACATCCCGAGTTTGTCGTTGACCTGCTTGAACCGGTCGAGATCGATCATGAACACGCTGGGGCGAATGTCCGAGTTGAGTTCGGCCACGTTGATCATGGTCTGCAGCCGGTCGCGGAACAATTGCCGGTTCGGCAGTCCGGTCAGGTTGTCGTGCACCGCATTGTGCAGCAACCGGTCTTCGGAGGACTTCTGTTCGGTGACGTCAATGACGGTGCCGACACAGCGAATGACTTCACCATTCGACCCCAGCACCGGACGCGCTCTGAGCGCCATCCAATGATAGTGCCCATCCTCGGCGCGCATCCGGAACTGGTGATTGAGACGGCCCTTCTTGTGCTCAAGCAACACATCAAGCGTCGTGCGAAACCGGTCGCGGTCATCGGCATGAATGCGCGGCAACCAGTTGCGGGCCGGGCCCGCCAGCGAACCCGGTGACAACCCCAATTGCGGCGACAGGTCGGGAGAGGTGATGACACGGTCGCGGGTCACGTCCCAGTCCCAGACAGTATCACCCGAGCCCGCCAGCGCCATTGCCTGTCGCTCCATGTCGGAAAACAGACCCTGATGATAGGCACCGCCGGCAAAGGCATGCTGCATCACCGTAAACCCCATCAACAGCACGATCAGCACCAGACCGCCGCCCAGTGCGGGCTGTACGATGTCGTTGGCCAGTTGTCCGGTCACGGTTAACCAGGCCCCAAACAGCCAGCACAGGATGAGTGCCCAGGTCGGGATCAGCATCACAGCCCTGTCGTAGCGGTTGAACCCGAGATAGGTGATCAGCGCCACACCGGCGAGAGCTGTGGCGGAAAACGAAATTCGTGCGATTCCCGAGGCAATCGGCGGGTCATAGATCGCCACGGCGAAAAGCCCGCCCAGTCCCAGGATCCAGGCGACCGTCACATAGGACAGGTTGGTGTGCCAGCGATTGAGATTGAGATAGGTGAACAGGAAGACTACGAGCCCGGTCGCCAGCAGAACTTCGGTCCCCGATCGCCAGATCCGCTCGTCGCCGGGCGTCACGCTGATGAGTTTGGACAGAAAGCCGAAATCGACCGAAACATAGGCCAGCACCGCCCAGGCCAGCGCCGCAGTCGCCGGAAGCATCGACGTGCCCTTGACGACGAACAGGATGGTGAGGAAGACCGCCAGCAGCCCGGCAATGCCCAGCACGATGCCGCGGTAAAGCGTATAGGCGTTGACGGTGTCCTTGTAGGCGTCGGGTTCCCACAAATAGATTTGCGGCAGTTCCGGCGCAGCCAGTTCAGCCACGAAGGTAATGACGGTTCCGGGGTTGAGCGTAATGCGGAAGACGTCGTCTTCACTGCTTTCGACACGGTCGAGGGCGAAGCCTTCGCTGGGGGTAATGCCGAGAATGCGGGCTGAGCCGAGATCAGGCCACAAAATGCCTGACCCGACAAGCCTGAAATGCGGCGCGACAATCAAGCGGTCGATCTGCTCTTCGGTAACATTGGCCAGAGCGAAGACGGCCCAGTCCCCCGAATGTTGCGGCGAACTCGCCCGCACCTCGATGCGCCGGACGATGCCATCCGCGCCCGCAGCGGTGGAAACCTGGAAGGCTTCGCCGCGGCGCTTGTAGATTTCTGTCGTTGCCGTCAGATCAAGCGCCGTGTCGTCACGGTTGATCTTGACCGGTTCGATGGCCTGGGCGGCCGGGACGAAGGCCAGCAGGGTGCAGATGACGACCAGGCCGAAGACGGCCGCAGCACGATCAAGCGCCAGGGCACGCAAGTGCCTGATAGAACTGAAACGGGAACTCTGCTTCATCCGCCGGAACCGGATCCTTTCACGCGCCTCGACTGCCAGTCCTCGGCAATCAGCGCGTAGAGCAAGTGGTCACGCCATGCGCCGTTGATTTTCAGGTAGCCGTTCAAGTATCCCTCACGCCGAAACCCGGCCTTTTCAAGGAGCCGCTGGCTTCTTTGATTATTCGGAATACAGGCCGCCTCTATTCGGTGCAACCGCATCCTGCCAAACACATGGGGAAGGAGGCTGTTGAGCGCGTCGCTCATCAGGCCTTTACCTGCATGTTGCTCTCCCATCCAGTAGCCAAGCGAGCAGCATTCGGCCACGCCGCGCCGGATCGAGCCGAGCGTCACGCCGCCGACAAGCCGGCCATTGGATTTGTGACAGACGAACAAGGGCAGCGCCACGCCTGCGCTCCGGTCAGCATCGTAGCGGCGGATCCGATACCTGAATGCCGCGCGCGTCAGGTCGTCCTCGGACCAGAGCGGTTCCCAGGGTTCCAGAAATGCCTTGCTTGCAGAGCGCAACTGGCTCCATTCGGCATAATCACCGATGACCGGTGTGCGGAGATAGGTCTTGTGCCCCTCGATCCGGAACTCTTCCTGGGTCCGGGTGCGGAAGCGAAACACCGGAGGCGCCATTGCAGGGGTATTCCTTGAATTTACTCGGCAGCAGCGGTTCGTCCGCCGTGCTGGCCAAGTGTCTGAGCCATGTCCGAGATCGAAAGCAGATTGTCCACTGGTCCGATCGCCGACACCGTGATCGGCGTGTCGAAAAACAGCCGGCCCGCCAGTTCGGAAAGCCGTTGCGGTGTCAGATTGGCCAGTCGTTCCATCAGTTCTTCATTGCTGACTGGGCGGCCGAACAGCAACATCTGGCGCGCAATCTGGCTGGCGCGCGCAGCCGGACTTTCCTGCGCCATCAACAGTCCAGACCGGACTTGCGCCCGCGACCGGTTGATTTCCTGCTCCTCGACACCGTCGGCAGTTTTTGCCAGTTCGGACAGGATCACCGGAACAAGCTCGGCAAGGTCCTCCGCACCGGTGGCGGCGTGAACCCCGAACAGGCCTGAATCGGAAAAGCCCCAGTGAAAGGCGTAGACCGAATAGCAAAGGCCGCGCTTTTCCCGGACCTCCTGAAACAGCCGCGATGACATGCTGCCGCCAAGGATATTGGCAAGCAATTGCGAGCAGTAGAAATCCCGGACCTGGAAGGCCCGGCCTTCAAGGCCGATCAGCACTTGCGCGTCCATGAGGTCGCGCTTCTCCCGATAGTCGCCGCCAGTGTATTTCGCCGTCGGAATGGCGCGCAACTGCGCACCGGTCGGCTTGATGGACTGACCGAAGCGGTCGTCAATGAGCTTGACGAATTCCTCATGATCGACCGCACCCGCGGCCACCACAACGATGCGGTCTCCCGTATAATGACGTGCAAGATAGCTGCGGACCTGGTCAGGGGTGAAAGCCTTGACCGTTTCGGGCGTGCCCAGAATGGCCCGGCCAATGGTCTGATCCTTGAAAGCCGCTTCTGTGAACCGGTCATAGACGACATCGTCAGGCGTGTCGTTTGCCGCCCCGATTTCCTGCAGGATGACGTTCTTCTCGCGGGCGAGCTCGTCTTCGTCGATCACCGAATTGGTTAGAATGTCATGCAGGATGTCCACCGCCACAGGGACGTGATCCCGGAGAACCCGGGCGTAGTAGGACGTGGTTTCTGTTGAAGTCGCGGCATTGAGTTCGCCGCCGACATTTTCGATCTCCTCGGCGATCTGGCGCGCCGTGCGCTTGTGGGTTCCCTTGAACGCCATATGTTCAAGCAGATGTGCGATGCCATGTTCTTCAGCGGTCTCGTCGCGGGAGCCGGATTTCACCCAGACCCCGAGAGCCACGCTCTCAAGATGTGGCATTGTCTCGGTGACAACGGTGACGCCGTTGTTCAGACGTGTTGTTCTGACTGTCATATTGTCACTTTCCCCGGTCCATTGTGGCCCGTGTCAATGACAGGATATGGGCTTCCACCGCGTCCTGTTCATTCGGCACTGTGCTGAACCGTTCCTCCCGTTTCATCAGGTCAGAGAGCCACGACGGGAGCGCGGGGTCAATACCACAGGCTTGTTTTACGGCGTCCGGAAACTTGGCCGGATGCGCGGTTGCGAGCGTAATCATCGGTGCGGATGGCTTTTCCATCCGGGCGGCGACGTGAACGCCGACCGCGGTGTGTGGATCAAGAACATACCCGGTTTTTGCCTGAACCTCACGAATGACGGCCTTGACCTGGCTTTCGCTGGCCCGGCCCGCCCGGAATTCCTTGCGAATGGCCTTGAGCGCCGGCGCGGCAATATCGAAGGCGCCCGATTGCTTGAGACTGGACATGGCGCGGCGCACGGCTTCGGGATCACGGGCATTGGCGTCAAACAGCAACCGCTCGAAATTCGACGAGATCTGGATGTCCATGGATGGTGACGTGGTCGGACTGACGCCACGCATCTCGTAGCGGCCGGATTTGAGCGCACGCGCCAGGATGTCGTTCTGGTTGGTGGCAATCACCAGCTTGTCGATCGGCAGGCCCATGCGCTTGGCGCAATAGCCCGCAAAAACATCACCGAAATTGCCGGTCGGAACTGAAAACGAGACCTTCCGGTCCGGGGCGCCAAGTGAAACCGCGGAGGTGAAATAATAGACGATCTGGGCCATGATCCGTGCCCAATTGATCGAATTGACGCCCGAGAGGCGCACCTGATCGCGGAAGGCGACATGGTTGAACATGGATTTGACCAGATCCTGGCAATCGTCAAAATTGCCCTTGAGCGCCATCGCATGCACATTGGCCGCCTTTGAGGTGGTCATCTGCCGCTGCTGCACCGGTGAAACCCTGCCTTCGGGAAACAGGATGAAAATATCGGTCCGGTCGCGTCCGGCAAAGGCTTCGATTGCGGCCCCTCCAGTGTCGCCGGATGTGGCGCCGACGATTGTGGCACGCTCGCCGCGTTCGGCCAGCACATGGTCCATAAGCCGGGCGATGAGTTGCATCGCCACATCCTTGAAGGCCAGAGTCGGGCCATGAAACAGCTCGAGCACGAAGGCGTTTGCACCGCTTTGCACCAGCGGAACGACAGCCGGATGGCAAAAGCCCGCATAGGCCTCGTCGATCATTGTGCGCAGGGCGCCGGGCTCAATTTCACCGGAAGTGAACGGCTGAATCACGCGGAAGGCTATCTCCTGATAGCTCTGTCCGCGCATTGCCCGGATCTCCTTGCGTGTGATGGAAGGCCACTCGCGCGGGACATAAAGACCGCCGTCGCGGGCGAGGCCGGCCAGGAGCGCATCGTTAAATCCCAGTGCGGGTGCATCGCCTCGTGTCGAAATATAGTCCACAGACATGTTCTCCGGTGGTGGACGCGGATCGCGCAAGATGAGATAACGCCGGTCGATTTCCCGCCGCGCGGCTGATATAGACCATGGGCGGTCGTCATGCAAAGGCCACATGTCTGTTACAGGCAATGTCCATTGCTTTGGGTGAATGAAGGTAGGTACATCGTGTCACAAATATTGTTGCGTTTCGCCCCGGTCATGTTGTGTGCCGGCCTGATTGCAGGCTGTACCTCTGCCGATCCGCGTGCTGTTCTCAACCCCGGTGCAAGCAATCAGCAGGCGCCGATTGATCCCGTCACCGGCTCAGAGGTGGTTCAGGGGGCTTGCCCGGCTGTCACACTGCGCGAAGGTACGGCCTACTACACCTCCTACGCCAAGGGTGGTGATGGTGATGCGTCAAAAGTCATTTATCAGTCTTCGATAGCTGACACCACTCGGCAATGCCGGATCAGCGGCGACCAGATGACCGTGACGGTCGTCATCTCCGGCCGGGTCGTCACCGGACCTGCAGCCAAGTCGGGGGAAGTCAATCTGCCGATCCGTGTCGCGGTCCTCGAAGGCGAGAACGTGCTGTACTCGGAACTGCAGACCCAACCTGTGGCGGTGACCGCCGGCGGGCCGGCCGCGCAGTTCATCTTCACCAACGCGACGGTCAGTTTCCCCGCCAGCGCGTCGGCCTCGGCCAAGCTCTATGCCGGCTTTGATCCAGGGCCGTACAACACGCCCTGATCTCGCCGTCACGATCCCTTGCCAGGCCGATGACCGTCGGATGCCGGGTCAGAGCAGCTCAGACCAGCCTGCCAGGGCTTTGACGGTCGCTGGAAGATCGGCCATGCGGTGAATGACGGTTTCCGCGCCGGCTTCGGTCAGCGCGTCGGCATGGCCGGGATAGCTGTGCGAGCCGCCGGTAAAGCCGACCACACGCATGCCCGCAGCAGTCGCGGCCTCGATCCCGTGCACCGAATCCTCGATCACCAGAACATTGGCCGGATCGGCGTCAAATTGCCCGGCGCCGTGAAGGAAGACATCCGGCGCCGGCTTGGTGCGGCCTTCGCCGACATCCTTGGCCGAGTAGATGTGATCGCCGAACAGCCGGTCGATCCCGGTGCGGGCGAGCATCGCCTTGAGCCGGTGCCCGGACGAGTTGGAGCAGATGCAGCGCGGTCCGGCAATGCGCGCGATTGCCGCCGCCGCCCCGTCGATGGCCACAACTTCGGCTGCCAGTTTCTTGTCAAGCAGCGCCTCGGATGCATCCAGCAGAGTGGCTGAAAACGGGATGCTGGCCTCGCGTTCGACTTCAAACAGAATGTCTTTCCATGTCAGCCCGGCAAAGCGCTCGGCCAGTTCTTCAGCACTGATCGGATATCCGGCATCGGTGAGAAGCTTCGATTCCACCTGCGAGGCGATGACTTCACTGTCGACCAGCACGCCGTCGCAATCAAATATGATGAGGTCGAAACCAGACATGAACATGTTCCTGTATTGCACGGCCGATAGGAGGGGGAGGTTGCTCCGGACCTATAGCATGGCGGCGTGACAGGCAAGTGATCGGTGGAGGTGCGAAACCATGATGACGGGCGCAGGAGTGGCCCTGGGCCTGCGAGTTGCTGTTTCGATTGGCGGAATTTCGTTTTGCGCTGACGGTGCGGTCTCGTTCACCAGATGTTTACCCTGTTCGGTAACCATGATGCCCAGTTGTTGCGTTCTGTAATGTGAGTATCAAATGGCCCGATCTGTTTCGCTTTCCGGAATTTCTGCCGTCAATGCCACGCGCCAATCCTGGCTCGACACCATCATCAAGGGTGATTGTGTGGCTGCACTTGAAGCGCTTCCCTCCAATTCCGTCGATGTCATCTTCGCCGATCCCCCCTACAATCTGCAGCTTGGCGGCGACCTTGCCCGCCCGGACCAGTCGATGGTGGATGCGGTCAACGACCACTGGGACCAGTTTGACAGCTTTGCCGCCTATGACGCCTTCACCCGCGCCTGGCTGATGGCCTGCCGCCGGGTGCTCAAGCCAAACGGCACCATCTGGGTCATCGGCTCGTACCACAATATTTTCCGGGTCGGCACACAGCTTCAGGATATCGGCTTCTGGCTGCTCAACGATGTTGTCTGGCGCAAGACCAACCCGATGCCGAATTTCCGCGGCCGCCGTTTCCAGAATGCCCATGAGACCATGATCTGGGCTTCGCGCGACCAGAATGCCAAGAGCTACACTTTCAATTACGAAGCCATGAAGGCATCCAACGACGATGTGCAGATGCGCTCGGACTGGCTGTTTCCGATCTGCACCGGGGCAGAGCGCCTCAAGGGTGCGGACGGCAAGAAAATCCATCCGACCCAGAAGCCCGAAGCGCTTCTGGCCCGCGTGCTGATGGCGTCGTCGAGGCCCGGCGATGTTGTGCTCGATCCGTTCTTCGGGTCCGGCACCACGGGGGCTGTTGCCCGCCGTCTCGGCCGTCACTTTGTCGGCATCGAGCGCGAACAGGACTACATTGATGCGGCGCGTGCCCGGATCGACGCGGTCGAGCCGCTGGGCAAGAACGAACTCACCGTTCTGACCGGCAAGCGCGCCGAGCCCCGTGTCGCCTTCAATGTGCTGATCGAGGCCGGATACGTCAAACCGGGCGATGTGCTGCACGATGCCAAGCGCAAGCACCAGGCCATCGTCCGGGCTGACGGTACGCTGGTCGCCAACGGCCAGGCCGGTTCGATCCACAAGGTCGGCGCCGTGGTGCAGGGGTTTGACGCCTGCAACGGCTGGACCTTCTGGCATGTCGAAACGCCGGACGGTCTCAAACTGATTGACGATTTCCGGGCAACCATCCGTTTGGAGATGGCGCGCGCCGGCTAATTCGCAAACCAGATCCGGCGGGCGTCAAGTACCTTCAGTCACCGCCGGCCATGCAGCGCCCGGGATGTGTTTCACATCCCGGGCGCTCGTCTTTGGCGAGCACGGCAAGCCCAGTCGAGATCGGAGAGGCCGATCGCCAGACGCAGTCGCCAGTTTCAGGCTGCCCGGTGAATTCCGTTTTGAACCAAAGCCGTTCCCGAACGTTTTCACAGGCAAGCCCCCGCTTGCACAACCAGCGCCGCAGGATACGCGGATTCAAAAGGAGATTGTGGCATGGGCGAAATGATCGACAAGACCATGGCTGCCGGTAACAAGGCCGCCGGAGCTGCCAAAGATGCTGTCGGCAAGGCAACCGACAACAAGAAACTCCAGGCCGAAGGCAAGGCGCAAAAGGCCAAAGGCGTAGCACAGCATGCGTCAGGTTCGGCCAAAGGTGCTGTGGGCAACAAGGTCTGATGCTCAGGCCTGAATAGTGGCCAATGGGCCGCGCCCCGCCTGGGGCGTGGCCTTTTCCCTTTTGCGGTGAGGTAGCCGATGAACTCGCAGACAGCTCTGACCACGTCCGACACCACGACGATAAAGCGCGTGCTGATCGGGATCTTCATCGTTCTGATGGCGCAGGTGTTGTTCGTCGCCCAGGATGTGGTCATGCCAATGGTGCTGGGTGTGCTGATTGCCCTGACCTTGAGACCGGTCGTGCGTTTTGCCGAAAAACGCGGCATTCCCTCGGGCATTTCCGCCGTGCTGATAATCCTGTTTCTCGCCGGTGGCCTCGGGTTCGGGGCCTATTCGCTGTCGGGACCGGTTACCGATCTGATTTCGTCAGCGCCCGAAACCGGGGTCAGGATCAGGGCGAAATTCGCCGAGTACCGCGATGAAATCGCCGCGGTGAAGGAAGCGAGCGAGCAGGTCGAGACATTGGCGCAAGGCGCCGATACACCTGCAACCCAGAAGGTGGTTGTCCAGCAACCGGCCTTGCTCACCGCCGCGGCATCCAATGCATTCAGCGGTCTCACCACCTTTGTGGTTGCCCTCATTCTCGCGTTGTTCCTGCTCTCCACCGGCACGCTTTTCTATGAGAAACTTGTCGGCATCCTGCCCTTGATGAGCGAGAAGAAGCGGGCATTGCGTGTCATCTATGACGTTGAACGGCAGGTGTCGCGTTATCTGTTTACCATCACCCTTATCAATGCGGGACTGGGCGCGGCAATCGGCACCAGCCTGTGGCTTTACGGCATGCCGAACCCCATCATGTGGGGCTGTATCGCGGCAATCTTGAACTTTCTGCCCTTTATCGGGGCTTGGGCAGGTGCGGCGGCGGTGGCCGCCACAGCGATGGTGGTCTACCCGACACTTGGAGCGGCATTGATGGCGCCCGCCATCTATTTTGGCCTCACCATGCTGGAAGGCAATTTCATAACCCCGATGATCGTGGGCCGCAGGCTTGAACTCAATATCGTGGCGGTGTTCTTGACCCTCACGGTCTGGGGCTGGATGTGGGGGCTGGTGGGAGCGCTGATGGCTGTGCCCATCTTGGTGGGCGTCAAGGTGCTGTGCGACAATTTTGAATCGATGAACGGTTTCGGTCAATTCCTCTCTGGCCGGCCGGTCACAGAGCACCCGGATGTCCCTGAGGAGGGCCGAACGGACTGACCAGCGAACGACGGAGGGAACCGATTGGTGTCTGGCGTGTTGTACAGACGAAATACAACAACGGAGGACATCTGTGCCATGGGACTTTCAACACTGCTTATCATTATCCTGGTGATTCTTCTGATCGGCGCGGTGCCATCCTGGCCGCATGCGCGCAACTGGGGCTACGGCCCGTCCGGCGTGTTGGGACTGGCGCTCTTGATCGTTGTGATTCTTGCCTTGATGGGCCGCTTGTAACCGGCAAGCCGCCGCCCGGCCGCGTCAGCGCTTGAGCACATGGGGCGCAACAAGGCTCGAAAAGAGGCCCGCCGCCAGTCAGCTGTGCATCTGATCTCACCGCTGTTCTGGTCAGATTGGCAGGAGAGCCGGTTGGCCATTGCGAACCATTGCCGCGCCAAGACCACAGGCATCCACATCGGTCATGCGGCCAGTCGCGCCCTGCGCCCGGCAGGTGCGGTCGATGCCGCCTGATCAGAAGGCCATCAACCGCGTCAGGTCGGCGCGCAGCTTGTCAGCTCCGGTAAACAGCACCGACTGCCACCCGGCGGCAATCGCGCCGTCGACATTCGCCTGGCTGTCATCGATGAACAGGCAGGCTGCGGGCTCGAGATCGAAACTCTTTGCATGAACCTCGTAGATTTCACGGTCCGGTTTGATCAACCGGATTTCGCCGGACACGGTCACGCCGCGCGGCACCTTGAGGAACGGATACATTTCGCGCGCCTGCTTGAACGTGTCGGCAGCAAAATTGGTCAGCATGGTGACGTCGCGGCCCTGCTGGATCAGATCGAGCATGATATCGACGCTGTCGTCATAGGAATGACTGACCATCTCGGGCCAATGGGTCCGGAATGCGCGGATCAGGTCAGCCTTGTCAGGGAACCGGTCGATCAGCAGGGCCTCGGCCTCGGCCCAGTCGCGTCCGCGATCCTGTTCCAGGTTCCAGTCATGGGTGCAGACCGTTTCGAAGAATTCTGCCCGTTCCGCCTCGTCCGGGATCAGCCGCCGGAACGGAATATTCGGATCGTAATGGATCAGCACCTTGCCGATATCGAAGACGATGTGCCGTATTGCGGGAGTCTCACTCATGGTTTGCCTTTTCTGAACCGGTCGGGGAAGGCGGCTTGAAGCACCTTTTTCATGACTGTGGGCAGCGCTTCGCCAGGGAGCGAATCGCCATCACTCCACCAGCCATCATGCTCGGGAGCTGAGATGACAACCGCATGAAAAATCTCAAGCCGCAATTCAAAATGTGTAAACACATGTGAAATCGCGCCCTTGCCATGCCAATCCGCCGCAAAGGGCGCTGCCGCGATGCCGGTCGCGCCGTCGGCACGCACCGTCCAGTTGGTTGTCGGGACCCCGGTCATGCCACCAAGCAGGCCGGTCTCGGGGCGCTTGACCAGAAGCACCGCCCCGTCGGCGCGTTCGGCCACGAAGGCCGCCCCCAGGCGAACCGGTTTTTCCTTCTTTGGCGGCTTGACCGGAAACTGTTCCTGCCGGCCCGACTGGCGCGCCTGGCACAGGTCCATGAGCGGGCACAGCGCGCAGGCCGGGCGTTTGGGGGTGCAAAGAGTAGCGCCCAGATCCATCAGCGCCTGGGCAAAATCGCCTGGCCGTTCGAGCGGCGTGGCCTCACCCACCAGCGGCCTGATTTGGGCCTTGGCAGCGGGAAGCGGCGTTGAAATTTCAAACAGCCGGGTAAACACCCGCTCGATATTGCCGTCGACAACCGCAGCCGGCCGGTCGAAGGCGATCGCCGCAATCGCCGCTGCGGTGTAGGGGCCGATGCCGGGCAGGGCGCGCAAGCCATCCTCGGTGTCGGGAAACTCGCCGCCATGCTCGCTCGCCACCACATCGGCGCAGCGCTTGAGATTGCGGGCGCGGGAATAATAGCCCAGACCCGCCCAGGCCTTCATCACATCCTCGATGTCGGCTGCAGCCAGATCGGTGACGCGGGGCCAGCGGCTTGCAAAAAAGGCAAAATAGGGTTTGACCGCCTGCACGGTGGTTTGCTGCAGCATGATTTCCGACAGCCAGATCCGGTACGGATCGGCGATCACGCCCTCGGCGCGCTGCGACGGGCTGATCCGCCAGGGCAAGACGCGGGCATGCCGGTCGTACCAGGCGAGAAGCCGTGGCGCGATGTCAGGCGGGATGGTGGAGGGCTTGGCAGATGACATTGAACTCATGCAAAGATAGGAAGGACTTGCATTTTGGCAACGCAGGCGCTTCCTGATGTGCTTGTGAGGGATCATGTCCTGCCGCCGCGTCCGGCGCAATCCGGTCCGGGCGCATTTCGGTGCATGAAGCCGCAGGCGGGTTGAAACCGGGTAGTAGCAAGGAGACAGAGGTGGCCAAGCCGTTCACCCGCAAGGGCGTTGTACAGATCGCCGAGATCGCCAACGGTCTGATCGACCCGATTCTGGCCAAGCGCGCCGGCATCAACACCTTGCTGCTGGGGTCCTGGGACGAAATTGCCGGGGAACAATTCGCCGGATGCTCGCGGCCCGAGCGGATTCGCTGGCCGCGCCAGGATGGCCCGGATGAAACCGGCGGCAGCTTTTCGCCGGGCCTGTTGACGGTTGCCTGCGAAGGCGCCCGCGCCTTGTTCCTGATGCATCAGGAGGCGGAGCTGATCTCCCGCGTCAACAGCTTCTTCGGTTTTCGGGCGATTTCGCAAATTCGCATCGTTCAGAAGCCGATCCATACGCCAAGCCGCAAGCCCGGTGCCCGCCCCTTGGATGCCGATGAAACAAACCGTCTTGCCGGAATGCTCGCCGACGTCGAGGACCCAAGACTGCGCGAAGCGCTGACGCGGCTGGGCGCAGGTGTGATCAGCCGCCGGCCGAAACGCCAGGACTGAAACCGGCCACATTCACGGCTCAGTGAACGTCTGGCACTTGTTTGGCCACATTTCACGTTATAGGACTTGGGGCAGAATGGTGTCGTCGGTCCAGAGGCGGCGCTGCACGCTGGTCAGAAGCCAACCGGTTTTGGCTCGTCTGGTACGTTATGTTTTAACAAAAGTGAGTGTTCCGCATGTTCCGTTTGACGTCCCGACTGACCGCCGCCGCGACCGTGTCGCTGCTCGTCCTGACCCTGACGGCCTGTTCGGATTCGTCGGAGCAGTCACCGCAGGCTTCCGGCACGTCCGGTTCTGCCGTCAGCACCGAGACCGCTGCGGTGCCGGCAGTGTCCTCGGAGACCACGGCTTCGACCGCAGCCGCAGCCGAAGCGCCAAAAGCCGATGGCGATGTCGATATGGCCAAGGTTCTGGAACAGGGCCCGCTCAAGGACATGGTGCTGGGGGATGAGAACGCCCCTGTGACCATCGTTGAATACATGTCGATGACCTGTCCGCATTGTGCGTCCTTCCATCAGGAGAATTTCAAGCCGCTGCAGGAGAAATACATCGATACCGGCAAGGTTCGTTTCATTCTTCGTGAGTTTCCGTTTGATCCGCGCGCCGCGGCTGCCATCATGCTGGCCCGGTGTGCGCCTGAAAACCAGTTCTTCCCGATGGTCGATGTGCTGTTCAAGCAGCAGCAGACCTGGGCCACTGCGCCGGATGGCCGCGAAGCATTGCTGCAAATTGCCCGCTTGGCCGGTTTTACACAGGAGTCCTTTGAGGCTTGCTTGACGAACCAGAAACTTCTGGATGATGTGAATGCTGTGAGAACCAAGGCCGCAGACGAGTTTGGCATCCAGTCCACGCCGAGCTTCATCATCAATGGCAAGCGGTATCCGGGGAATATGTCGATTGAAGTTTTGTCGGCGATCATCGACCCGCTGTTGTAAGCGGGTCAGGCATGCCAATCCCTCGCGCCTGTTTCGCGGGGGAGGCTTTGCCGTGCCGATGAGGCAATCTGGCCGGGAGACCCGGTCATGAAGTTCACAAAGCTGCGGGTTCTGGGCTTCAAATCCTTCGTCGAGCCGACCGAATTTGTCATTGAGCGCGGACTGACCGGCGTGGTCGGCCCCAACGGCTGCGGCAAGTCCAACCTGGTCGAAGCCATGCGTTGGGTGATGGGCGAGAATTCCTACAAGAACATGCGCGCCTCGGGCATGGACGATGTGATTTTCTCGGGCTCGGGCAACCGGCCGGCGCGCAATACCGCCGAAGTCGGCCTTTATCTCGACAATTCCGACCGCACCGCGCCCGCCGCCTTCAACAATTCCGACGAGATTCAGGTCACCCGCCGCATCGAACGCGAATCCGGCTCGGTCTACCGCATCAATGGCAAGGAAGCCCGCGCCAAGGATGTGCAATTGCTGTTTGCCGATGCGTCCACCGGCGCCCGCTCGCCATCGATGGTCGGTCAGGGCCGGATCGGCGAGCTGATCCAGGCCAAGCCGCAGGCGCGCCGGCAATTGCTCGAAGAAGCCGCCGGTATTTCCGGCCTCTATTCACGCCGGCACGAGGCCGAACTCAGACTGCGCGCTGCCGAAACCAACCTCGAAAGGCTCGACGACGTCACCTCCGAGCTGGAGGGGCAAATCGAGAGCCTCAAGCGTCAGGCCCGTCAGGCCAACCGCTTCAAGATCTTGTCAGCCGAAGTGCGCCAGGCCGAAGCTACGCTCTTGCATCTGCGCTGGTCGCTGGCCAAGTCTCAGGAAGGCGAGGCCGAAAGCGCGCTGGCGCAGGCCACATCACGGGTGGCGGAACTGGCGCAAGCGCAGATGGAGGCCGCCAGAAGCCAGGCCGTTGCCGCCCATAAATTGCCCGAACTCAGGGATGGCGAAGCCGCTGCCGCTGCGGCCTTGCAGCGCCTGCAGATTGCCCGCACCCAGATTGACGAGGAAGCCGAGCGGATTGTCCGCCGTCGCGAGGAGCTCGACCGGCGGATGGCGCAGCTCAAGGCCGATATCGACCGCGAGGAGCGGCTGATTGCCGACAATGCCGGGGTCATGCAGCGGCTCTCCGCCGAGGAAGCCGAACTGAATCTGGCGCTCGAAGGCAGCGATGAGCGCTCGGCCGTCCTCAAAGCTGCGTTCGAGGCGGCGCAAGCCAAACTTGGCGAAAGCGAGACCTCGCTCGGGGTCATCACCGCCGAACGCGCCGAGGCCGCAGCCGAACGAACCCAGCTTGAACGGACCCTCCGCGAAGTCGGCGAGCGCAAGGCGCGGCTCGACCGGCAGATTGCCAGCCAGGACGCCGATCTTGCCGCGATTGCCGGGCGCATCGCCGGTCTTCCTGATCCCGCCATCAAGCGCCGGGACACGGAGGTGGCCGAAAAGGCGCTCAGCGACGCTGAAGGCACGCTGGCCCGGATCGAGACAGCGCTCGAAACCGCCCGTGAGACCGAGACGGCCGCCCGGCTGCCGGTGACCGAGGCCAGAGCCCGGCTCAACGCCATCGACACCGAAGCCAAGACCATTGCCCGCATGCTCAATGCCGGACAGGGCCCGGAACTTTTCCCTCCGGTGGTCGAGCAGATCAAGGTCGATCGCGGCTATGAAACCGCGCTGGGTGCCGCCCTTGGCGATGATCTCGACCTTCCCCTCGACCCCGCAGCACCCGCTCACTGGGCAAGGATGCAGCTGGATGCTGATGACGCTGCGCTTCCCGATGGGGTGGTGCCGCTCTCGACTCATGTCCGCGCCCCGGCAGAGCTGGCGCGCCGTCTGGCCCATATCGGTCTGGTTGGCGACGCCGATCACGGCCGGGCGTTGCACGGTCTGCTCAAGCCCGGGCAGCGGCTGGTTACCCGCGATGGCGCCGTGTTCAGGTGGGATGGGTATGTGGCCTCCGCCGATGCGCCGACACCGGCGGCGCTGCGGCTGGAGCAGAAAAACCGCCTGGCGGAGCTGAATGACGAAGCCGTCGAGGCGACCAAGGCGTTGCGTCAGGTCGAAGAGGCGCTGGCGCAGAGCGAGGCCGCGGTTCAGGCGCGTGTCGGCGAGAGCCGGACAGCCCGGGATGCGATCCGTGACGCCAACCAGCGGCTCACCCGCGCCCGTGACGAGCTGGCGAGCGCCGAGCGCGCCTCCGGCGAACTGTCCAGCCGCCGCGCGGTGCTGACCGAATCCCGCGCCCAGGTGGGCGCGCAATTGGCCGAAGCGGTGGAAGCCTTGGAACAGGCCGACGGGTCACTCAAGGCCTGTCCGGATCTGGCGGCACTCGACGCCGCCCTGGCGCAGATCAACGCCGAAGTGGCGACCGATCGCGGCGGCCTGGCCGAGGCGCGCGCCGTCCATGAAGGGCTGGAGCGGGAGAATGCCGCCCGGGCACGAAGGCTCGAGGCCATTGCCAGCGAACGGGCAAGCTGGCTTGAACGTGCCGCCAACGCCGAAAGCCATCTCGCCGCACTCCGGGCCCGCTCCGAGGAAGCGGCCACCGAAGTGGCCGGCATCGCCGACGCGCCCGACGAAATCGCCGCCCGTCGCCGCCAGCTTATGCATCAGCTCTCCGACGTTGAAAAACGCCGCCAGGAGGCTGCCGACACGCTTGCGCTGGCCGAAACCGGATCGCGCGAGGCCGACAAACTCGCCACCGAGGCAATCGGAGCCCTGTCGCAGGGCCGTGAGGCCCGCGGCCGGGCGGAAGAGCGGCTGATGGCCGCCCGTGAGCGTCGCGAGGAAGGCGAAGCCCGGATTCGCGAGGCGCTCAATTGCGAACCGCACGAAGCCATGCGTCACACCGGGCTGGCCGCCGACGCGCCCTTGCCCGATCCGGCACCGGTGGAACGCAACCTCGAACGTCTCAAGATCGAGCGTGAGCGGCTTGGCGCCGTCAATTTGCGCGCCGAGGAAGAGCAGACCGAACTGTCGGACCGACTCAATCTCATCGTCACCGAGCGCGAGGACATCATCGATGCGATCAAGAAGCTGCGTGCCGGCATCCAGAGCCTCAACAAGGAGGGCCGCGAGCGGCTGCTGTTGGCGTTTGACGTCGTCAATGACCAGTTCCGGCGGCTGTTCACCCACCTCTTTGGCGGTGGCACGGCGGAGTTGCAGCTGATTGAATCCGACGATCCGCTGGAAGCGGGCCTGGAAATTCTCGCCCGTCCGCCGGGCAAGAAGCCGCAGACCATGACATTGCTATCAGGCGGCGAGCAGGCATTGACGGCCATGGCGCTGATTTTTGCGGTGTTTTTGACCAATCCGGCGCCGATCTGCGTGCTCGACGAGGTTGACGCACCGCTCGATGATCACAATGTCGAACGCTTCTGCAATCTGATGGACGAAATGGCTGCCTCCACCGAGACCCGCTTCGTCATCATCACCCACAATCCGATCACCATGGCGCGGATGAGCCGCCTGTTCGGTGTCACCATGTCCGAGCAGGGCGTCAGCCAGCTGGTCTCGGTCGACCTGCAAACCGCAGAACAATTGCGTGACGCCGGGTAGGCAATCGTGCTGGCCGCCGCGCCGACACGTTCCAGCATGTCGATGTGTTGTTTCCTGCCATATGGCGCGCCATGTTGAGCCATATGGCAAGGATTGTTCCGATGACTGATGCGCACCCCTCTCAAATGGACCTGGCCGACCCGGTGTCGCTCGCGGCAATTGATCCCGCGCGCATGGCCCGGGTGTCCGCCACCACGTTTTCGCGCATCGCCGCCGCCTGGCGCCTGGGCAACGAATCCGCCGCGCAATTGCTTGACATCAGCCCACGCACCTTCGCCCGCATGAAAGCCGCCGACTGGTCCGGCCGGCTCAGCCGGGACCAGCTGATGCGGATCAGTGCTGTGACCGGGCTCTACAAGGCGCTGCATCTCTATTTCAACGATGAGTTGGCCGACCGCTGGGTGACCATGCGCAACACCGGGCCGTTGTTCGCAGGCCGGTCGCCGCTTGAAACGATGGTTGAAGGCGGACTTCCCGCCATTCTGGCAACCCGCAATTACATCGACGCCGTCAGAGGCGGCGCGTGAAACTGCCAGTGGCGGCCATTTCAGCAGAGGCGACGGTGCGGCTGATTCCGACCGCCTATTACAAGCCGCCGGTGATGCGCGCACTTGTCGACGACGCGCAGGATCTTGCCATCCTCGCTGCCATCGAGAGCCTCACCAGCCAGCGGCTGATTGCCGAGAAGACCGGGCTTGCCGGTCTTGATCCACGCGAATTGCTGTTTCGCGCCTGGGGCCAGACCCATGTCAACGCGGCTTTCGCCTACACCCGCCCGGAAGGCAACCGCTTCAACGATGGCTCGCGTGGCGCCTGGTATGCCGGTTTCGAGGACCTCACGGCAATCGCCGAGGTCGCCTATCATCGCACCCGCGAGCTGGAGCGAATCGACTTCTTCGAAGATGAAGCCACCTATCAGGCATTGCTTGCGGGCTTTATGGGGGATTTTCATGATCTCAGCTCAGCGCACAGCGATGCGCCATGGCTTTCCCCGGATACGCCTGTTGCCTATCCGGAAGGTCAGGCGCTGGCGCGGCTGATGCGCGGGCAAGGCGCGCGCGGATTCATCTACCCTTCAGTGCGTCGCCGTGGCGGAACCTGCCTCGTCGCCTTCGAACCGCATCTGGTGCAGAATGTGCGGCCGGGTGCGCGCTGGAAAATGGTTTGGGACGGCAGCCGGGATTACACTGTAACCACGGCCTGAATTCCGTTTCTCATCCACACCATTCCGGCTTTTCTATAGAGCCGAGATCAGCGCCGCCACCACCCGGTCCTGGGTGTCCTCATCCAGATAGGGATGCATCGGCAGGCTCAGAACGGTCTCTGCCAGCCTGTCGGTGACCGGCAGTGAGCCGCCGGCAATACCGTAATGGCTGTAGGCCTCCTGGCGGTGCAGCGGTTTGGCGTAATAGACCGCGCTCGGCACGCCGTCATCCCTGAGCTTCGCCTGGATGGCGTCGCGGTCGACGCTGGCGGGCAGTTTGACTGTGTATTGCGCCCAGACTGACTGCACGCCTTCGGGCACCACAGGGGTGGTCACATGGTCCTTGAGCAGCGCCGTGTAGCGCGCCGCAATGCGGTTGCGGGCTTCGATCTCGTCGTCGAAGATCTTCAGTTTCTCGATCAGCACCGCCGCCTGCATGGTGTCGATGCGGCCGGTCATGCCAACCCGCACATTGTCATACTGGTTGGCGCCCTTGCCGTGAAACAGGATCGAGCGCAACGTGTCGGCAAGCTCGCTGTCGTCGGTGAAGATCGCGCCGCCATCGCCATAGGCGCCGAGCGGCTTGGCCGGAAAGAAGCTGGTGGCGGTCGCCAGCGCCAGCGTGCCGACCCGGCGGTTGTGATAACGCGCGCCATAGGCCTGCGCCGCATCGCCCAGAACCCACATTTTTTCGCGCGCGGCAATTTTCGACACCGCATCATAATCGGCGGGAATGCCGAACAGATCCACCGGAATCACCCCGACCGGTTCGTGGCCGGCAGCCCGTGCATCCGCGATGGCCGTCTCGAGCGAGGCCGGATCAATATTGAAGGTGTCCGCGTCGACATCGACAAACCAGACCTGAGCGCCAAGCCAGGCCACCACTTCCGCGGTTGCCACGAAGGTGAAGGCGGGGCAGAAGATCGCCTGTCCCGGCCGCACATTCTTGGCCATCAGAACCATGGCCAGAGCATCGGTTCCCGATGAACAGGCAACGGCATGCTGCGCGCCGCAATGGGCAGCGAGCTGCGCCTCAAGTTCGGCCACTTCGGGGCCCATGATGAATTGACCATGGTCGAGCACGCGGGCGATCGCGGCGTCGACCTCCGCACGGATACGCAGTTTCTGTGTGCCAAGATCGACAAAGGGGATTGGTTCGCGTGCTGCAGACGACATGATGCTGGTGCCTCGGGGCTCATACGACGGGTGTTTCCGGCAGCGAGCCGTAGAGTCAGCCGGAGTTGACGATCCTGTTAATGCGCCGCGTCAGCCGGGTCCATAGTCAGCTGTCACTCCGGCGTGGATATCGTGCTCCTCCCAATCACTTTGCGTTGCCTCGGGTGATGCTGCGTGACAACCCGCAATCGGCACACATCCCGCTGCTGCGTGAATCCGCTGCCGAATTCCGCCTGTTCATTGATCTGGCATGCGCTCTGCCAACCGGGTGTTCCATCGCATCGATTTAGTCGCCGCCTTGATCGAATTGCGCATTGTAATTCCCCGTCACTGCGGTAAGCAGCCTGTACAAGGGTGTCGGGAGACATGGTCTCCGCAGGATTCGCACGCGCTCCGGGCAGGGCGGGTGACAGGCTGCGGACGCATTCCGGAGCGGACAGAACGGAAGGTTGAGTGATGACGAAGTGGGTCTACACTTTCGGGGACGGGCAGGCGGAAGGCTCGGCTGCGGACCGCAATCTGCTGGGTGGCAAAGGCGCAAACCTCGCGGAAATGTGCAATCTGGGTCTGCCGGTTCCGCCCGGACTGACAATCATCACCGACGCCTGCGTCTGGTATTACAGCAATGGCCGCAAGATGCCGGACGGGCTTGAGGCAGCGGTGACCGACGCTCTGGTCAAAGTCGGCACGATCGCCGGACGCGCCTTTGGCGATCGGCAAAAGCCGCTGTTGCTCTCGGTCCGATCCGGCGCCCGCGCCTCGATGCCCGGCATGATGGATACAGTCCTCAATCTCGGTCTGAACGACGAGACCGTTCTGGCCATCGCCCGCGATTCCGGCGACGAGCGTTTCGCTTTTGACAGCTACCGCCGCTTCATCCAGATGTATGGCGATGTGGTGATGGGCCTCGATCATGAAGTCTTCGAAGATATCCTTGAAGACGAGAAAGCCCGGCTCGGCCACGAGCTTGACACAGATGTGTCGGCTGCCGAGTGGCGCGAGATCATTGCGCGCTACATGGCGATTATCGAGCAAGAACTCGGTGTCCCATTCCCGCAGGATCCGCATCAGCAGCTCTGGGGCGCAATCAGCGCCGTGTTCGCAAGCTGGATGAATGCCCGCGCCATCACCTATCGCCAGTTGCACGACATTCCGGCCTCCTGGGGCACTGCGGTCAATGTCCAGGCGATGGTATTCGGCAATCTCGGCGATCAATCGGCAACGGGAGTGGCTTTTACCCGCAACCCGTCCATTGGCGCCAACCAACTCTACGGCGAATTTCTGGTCAACGCCCAGGGCGAGGACGTCGTGGCTGGCATCCGCACGCCGCAATCGATCACCGAGGCCGCCCGCATTGAATCAGGCTCGGACCGGCCCTCGCTCGAAAAGCTCATGCCGGCGGCATTTGCCGAGTTCGTTGCCATCTGCAACCGGCTCGAACAGCATTACCACGACATGCAGGATCTTGAGTTCACAATCGAGGCCGGCAAGCTGTGGATGTTGCAGACCAGATCCGGCAAGCGGACCGCCAAGGCAGCGCTGAAGATTGCCGTCGATATGGTTGGCGAGGGACTGATTACAAAGGAAGATGCGGTGATGCGGATTGATCCCGCATCGCTCGACCAGCTCTTGCACCCGACCATTGATCCGCATGCCCGCCGCGATGTCATCGGCGCGGGGCTGCCGGCTTCGCCAGGCGCTGCAACCGGCGAGATTGTCTTCACCTCGGAGGAAGCCGTCGAGGCCGCGAAAACCGGCCGCAAGGTGATCCTGGTGCGGGTCGAGACAAGTCCGGAAGACATTCACGGCATGCATGCGGCTGAGGGTATTCTCACCTCGCGCGGCGGCATGACCAGCCATGCGGCCGTGGTCGCGCGCGGCATGGGAACGCCGTGCGTGTCGGGTGCGGGCGGCATCCGCATCGACCTGCGCAACCGGACGCTTGTCTCGCTCGGCACGACCCTCAAGGCGGGCGACGTCATCACCCTTGACGGCTCCTCCGGCCAGGTGCTCAAGGGATCTGTGGCGATGCTGCAGCCCGAGCTGTCGGGTGATTTCGGCCAGATCATGGAATGGGCCGACGCAACCCGGCGGATGAAGGTTCGCACCAATGCCGAAACGCCTGCCGACGCTCGCGCTGCACGCTCGTTCGGTGCCGAAGGCATCGGGTTGTGCCGCACCGAGCACATGTTTTTCGACGGCGACCGGATCAGCGCCATGCGTGAAATGATTCTGGCCGAAGCTGAAGACGGGCGGCGCGCGGCACTGGCCAGGCTGCTGCCGATGCAACGGTCCGACTTTGTCGAATTGTTCGAGATCATGAAGGGCCTGCCGGTCACCATTCGGCTGCTCGACCCGCCTTTGCACGAGTTCCTGCCCAAGACGCCGGAAGAAATCGCCGAGGTGGCAGCGATCATCTGCGTGACGGTCGACAAGCTGAGCCAGCGCGTCGATGAACTCCACGAGTTCAATCCGATGCTCGGCCATCGCGGGTGCCGGTTGGCGATTTCCTATCCGGAAATTGCCGAAATGCAGGCGCGCGCCATTTTTGAAGCCGCGGTCGAAGCTGCCAAGTCCACCGGCGCACCTGTTGTGCCGGAAATCATGGTGCCGCTGGTCGGGCTTCGCGAAGAGCTTGAATTCGTCAAGGCACGGATCGATTCCGTGGCCCGCGAGGTCATCGGTGAAGCCGGCGTCGATATCACCTATCTCGTTGGCACCATGATCGAATTGCCGCGTGCGGCCATCCGCGCCCATGCAATCGCCGAAGCGGCCGAGTTCTTCTCCTTCGGCACCAATGACCTGACCCAGACCACCTTCGGCATATCGCGCGATGATGCCTCGTCGTTCCTGATGACCTATCAGCAGAAGGGCATCATCGAGCAGGATCCCTTCGTCACGCTTGACATCGACGGTGTCGGAGAACTGATCCGTATCGCCGCCGAGAAAGGCAGGGCGACCCGTCCCGACATCAAGCTTGGCATCTGTGGTGAACACGGCGGTGACCCGGCTTCGGTGAAGTTCTGCGATTCGGTCGGCCTGGATTACGTCAGCTGCTCGCCGTTTCGTGTGCCGATAGCCCGGCTGGCGGCTGCCCAGGCGGCGATTGAGAAGTCACGCAACTCCTGACCCGGCCATCAGCAAATCCGGTTTGCGGATTAAGCTTCCACAGTTTCACGGTTTGCGAGAAGAAAAAACCAATCTCCCCCTCCGGGCTGTAACTTCAGACCCTCTCATCGGTCCCGATGGATTGTAGTTTGCTGATACAATTTACGGAGACTGATGCAATGGATCTCGTCCCTCTGATCGACCTTATCGGCGAGCCGCAAACGGCACTTGTTGGCGGACTCGTTCTCGGGCTTGCCTTTGGCGTGTTCGCCCAGCGCAGCCGCTATTGCACCCGCTCGGCGGTCCTCTCCGCCATGGGCGAGAGCGATCTCAAGCCGCTCGCGACCTGGGCTGCGGGCTTTGCAGCCGCCATCCTGGCGGTGCAGCTATTGCTTGGCGCCGACATGCTGGATGTGTCCGAGACACGTTTCTTCTCGACAGCCCAAAGCCTGACGGGCGCGCTCTTTGGCGGCCTCGTCTTCGGCATTGGCATGGTGCTGACGCGCGGCTGCGTCTCGCGGCTGCTGGTGCTCGGCGCCTCGGGCAATCTTCGCGGTATGCTCTCGATTGCCATCGTGGCGATCACCGCACTTGCCACCTACAGCGGCGTGCTGGTGCCGCTGCGCGACAGCATTGGCGGGGTCTGGAACACGGCTGCCATTGGCGGCAATGATCTGCTCGCGCATGCCGGTCTGGATCGCTGGGCCGGAATTGCCCTTGGCGCGGTTCTGGCTGTCATCGCGCTGGGTGTGGCGGCAAAGGCGCGGCTGTCGTTCGCGCGATTGGTGGGCGGAACCATGATCGGCCTTACGGTGGCGGCGGGCTGGTACTTCACCTGGCAGCTTTCGACCCAGGTTTTCGAGCCGATCCAGGCCGAAAGCCTGTCCTTCATCCGTCCGCTCGCCACCACCAGTGAGCTGGCGCTTCAGAGCGGATTTGCCGGGCTCGACCAGGGCGTTCTGCTCGGCGCGGTCATTGGCGCATTTGCAGCCGCTCTGATTTCGGGCGAGTTTCGCATCTCGACATTTTCCGAACCCGGCACGCCTTCGATCTGGCGCTACGCCGCAGGCTCGGTGCTGATGGGCTTTGGCGGCATTCTTGCTGTCGGCTGCACCATCGGCGCCGGTCTCACCGGCGGATCGGTGCTGGCGGTGTCCTCGCTGCTTGGCCTGGCGTCGATGATCACCGGCGCGGCATTGACCCAGCTTGTGCTGCGTTCGACGGCAAGCCGGCAGGCAGACACCGCCGCAGTCATGGCTGCGGAGTAAGCATCGCTGATCCTGCCCCGGCTGTGACCTCAAGCCGGGGCAGGGCGGCCAGCCTCTGCCACTCGGTCTGATTGCGGATGGCGACCACCGGACAATCGATTTGGTAAAGCATCTGCGCCACCAGTGCGCCTGTGGTGATGATGGCATCTTCGACAAGCAGGATGATCGCTGCAGGCGCGGTGCCGAGCCGGATCGCTTCGGCCAGAACCGACGCCCCCGATGATGATCCGCGTCCCCGCTCCATGAACAGGATCGCGCCACTGAGGCAGGCGCCGTGTTGCGGATGAAACCGGTCGATCACCTTGCCGCTTGAGCTGTCAAACCCGCCCCAAAAGCTCAGCGGATCATCCAGTTTCAAACTTGGCCCTCTTGCGGCGCCTTCCACCAGACACTGCGCGCTCATGCCCGCACCACCCGTCCGGCCCTGGCCGAGACAAGCGTATCGGCAAGGGTGCCGAAGGCGACATCGACACCGAGATTGCCTGGCGCGTAATAGGCCCACTTGCCTGAATTGGTCATCACGGCGCCGCTCAGATCGCGGATGATCGAAGTCACATAGGTGCAGGTATCAACCACCACCGTGATGCCGGCCGCCTCAAGCCGCCCGGCACGCCCGTCTGCGCTCAGCCGGTCCCATTCATGGCGGCCGGTATTGACATAGATCGGCACTGAAAATGGCGCCAGATCGAGCATCGGCAGCAACCGGTCAAATTCGGTCAGCGAGAAATGCGGCGTGCCGAGCGCCACCGCGGTCAGCGGCGTGCCGTCGGCGACCGTGCTCAGTGACGCCAGAATGCCGGCGATCTCCTCCGGTCCCAGCCGCGCCACCACGGGAGCCTGCCTGCCGCCGGTTGCCGCAGCAAGATCAGGCGCCTCCGGTGTCAGTCCGACGGCGTGAAACATGGCGACGCTGCCGGAAGAGGCGGCCGCAGCCCCCAGCGCCTTGAGATCGTCCTCACTGGTGCAGCCGGGCAGTCCGGTGATCGCGGCAATGGTGTCGCCGCATTCGCGGCCGACGGCAAGGCCTGCCGCAACCGCAATTCCGCCGGCCTGATCCGGGCTGGCGTCCTTGCATCCGGTAACCGCGACAATGGCTCCGGCGCGCCGGTTCTCGCTCCGGTGCAGGCCATAATCGGGAACCCGCCCGGTCAAGGCGCAAGCCAGATCGATGAAATCGCCATAGCGGTTGGTGCGCGCGCCGATGACGGAATTGGCAAAGACGATGGCATTGGATTCGGCCCAGGCCAGCTGATCACCGAAACCGGGTCTGAGCAAAGTCTGGTAAGGCGCGCAGGTGAAGCTTGGGGTGCAGCCGAGTTCGAGATGGGCTTGCATCAGCCGCTTGCCTGCCGCGCCCAGTGCCGCGTCACCGATGAAAAGCTCTGGATGTATGAGATCGACCGAGCCGACATTCAGTGTCGTGGGAACCTTGACGCGGCCCTCGAGCGCCACGTAGCGCTCGACGAAATCAAGGCTTGCCTCACCGTGATACAGGCAGCCGTCCACATGGGCGCTGGCACAGGGCAACAATCGCTGGGCACCAACAGCTTCGGCGAATTTTAGCACAAGGGTAAACGCATCCGCTGCGGCGCGGCCCTGCCTGCCTTCCAGGATATCATGATCGGTCGCAGTCAAGTCCACCCTGTCATCCCCCCATGCTTCCGGCCCATGCTTCTCGCTGGAGCGCGGAGACTACTGCATGTCGCGTTCAAATGTATTCATTTGGACGATAACGTACATGCAATAATTCAAACAGATACAGCCCGCTTCGCGCATCCAATTGATTGCGCGAAGCAGGCTGTATCTGCAATGGTGCGGTGGCAAAAGGGCAGGTGACGCAATCAGAATTTTTCGAGCACCGCCACGAAGGCCTTGGCAAACTGCACCAGCCCCGCGGTGGTTTCGTCAGCTTCCGCGGTAATCGCCTGATCGCCATTGGCGCTGAGCAGCACCAGCCCGAAGCGGCCGCCGTCGTCCCGTGACAGGCAGACAACGGCGATGCGCTGTGCGCCCTCGGCAAGACCTGACGCCGGCAGATCAAACAGAAACTCGCCATCCACCCTTGTGGCTGCGGCACGCACCGCCGCGCAAAATCCGAGTTCGGCGATATCGTTGAGATCAAGGGCAAGGTCGAGTTCGACCAGATCAAGGGCCAGGGGAGCCGGCTCCTGCATCAGCGGCGCTGACGCGGTCTGGGACGAAGGGTGGGCAAGGCCGGCCTCGGGTATCGGGGTGGATGCAGGCTGCAAGGGGCCGTGCATCGGCAGCGCTGAAGTCTCGGTTGTCATGGCGGATCTCCTTCGGAACGTGGCACCTGTCCGGGTTGATCTGCCCCCCGCATAAAACTTTGCCGTCAAGAATGGCTGAAGTGTGGCGCTTGCCGCCACTGCCCTGAACGGTTAATGAAATCAGCCACAAGCACCCCGTCGCGCATCTCCGCGCTCCACCTGTCATCGAGAGCTGGCCGCGCCATGCCGTTCCGACCGCAACGACCCCATTCCATCGCTGCAACCTGGGCACGCCGGGTCGGCCGTTTTGCGCTGCTTTTGGCGCTTATGGCCTTGATCCTGCACCGGGTAGGCATGCTCGACTTGCCACATGCCGTCGCGGCGGTTTTGCTGGCGGCGGTTGTGGCCGCCTATGTGCTTGGTCTGGCGGTGATCGGCTTCTTCATGCTGTGGCAAATTGGCGCCAAGGGAGGTCATGCTTCCTTCAGCGGCATGGTCATGGCGCTGATGGTGTTGATCCCGGTTGGGCTTGCGGCCGGTCGCTATGTGCAGCTCCCCAGAATCCACGACGTCTCCACCGATGTCATCGACGCCCCCGACTGGCTCGAACCGCCCCCGATCGAAACCTCCTGGCTAGGCCGGAGTGACGGGACGGCGCCGGCGGCAAGGGAGCTGCAGGCCGCAGCCTATCCGCACATCACCGGCCGGCGCTACGAAGGCGCCATCGACCGGGTGCTGCTCGCTGTGCGCGCGGTGGTTGAGGCAAACAAGTGGACGCCGGTCGCCAATGTCGGGCTCGATGTGCTGGTAAACGGGCTCGAGCCCTCGCCGGCAAGCCCGGAAACGGCAAAGCCACCCGAATTCTCCAGCGGTGAGGCGGACCCGGAACGGGTCCCGTTGCCCGCCCCGCGCCCGGACATAGAGAACCAGCCATTGGAGCCGCTGCCGACTTTCGCCGTGCTTCAATACCGGACCCGAACCCTGGTCCTCGGCGTGCCGCAGGACATCCTTATCCGTCTTTCCGAGGAGGAGGAGACCACCTTTGTCGACATGCGCGCCGCCACGCGCGATGGCGATCACGATCTCGGGCTCAATGCCGCGCTGATCACGGATTTTCTGCGGGATCTCGACATCCGCCTGCTCGGGATTGCGGGCGGCTGAAATCGTCGCTTGATCGCCGCACCGTTCGAGCCGGTTTCAGGCCGGGCGGTACTCGCCATGGATCGCTGGCGGACCGTCCGTGACCACTTCGCCGCGGCTTACCAGATCCTCCAGATGCGCCAGCACCGAGAGCGCCGCTGCGCCGTGCAAGCGCGGATCGGTGTCGCGGTAGATCGCCTTCACCATGTCGCCGATCAACCGGTCGCCCTTTTCCACACGGCCGAACACGGTGCGTTCGCGCATCCGCCGGTGGGTCTTGAGGGCGCGGACGAATTGCCGGGGCTGGGTGACCGCGCCGCCATGGCCGGGCAGGTAGGACCGGTCGTCGCGTTCGGCCAGCATGTCGAGCGAGGCCATGAAGTCGCCCATGGAGCCGTCCGGGGGAGCGATGATCGAGGTTGCCCAGGCCATCACATGATCGCCGGAAAACACAAGTCCCGTCTCCGCACCGGTCAGGGCGAAGGCCGCGTGATTGGCGGCGTGTCCCGGGGTGTGCAGTGTCTCGATCGCCCACCCGTCGCCGGAGATCACCTCGCCATGCCTGGCCGAGATGTCCGGCACGAAATCCATGTCGGAGCTTTCCCGCAGTGGATTGATCTCGCCGGTGTAAAGCGGCCGCGCGGCGCGGTGCGGCCCTTCGGCAACCACCACCGCACCTGTGGCGGCCTTGAGCCGGGCCGCCAGCGGCGAGTGATCCCGGTGCGTGTGGGTGACGAATATGTGACTCACCGGACGGCCGGCGATCGCCGCCTCAAGCGTGCGCCAATGGCTTTCGTCCTCCGGGCCGGGGTCTATCACCGCCAAGCTGTCCTTCCCGACAATGTAGCTGTTGGTTCCGTGGAAGGTCATCGGACCGGAATTGGGGGCCGTCACCCGCAATATCTGTTCGGCGACAGGCACCGCGCGTCCGTGCTCGGGGGCAAAGGACTTGTCAAATCTGGGTTCGCTCACGCCGATCTCCGCTGTCTGCCCTGAACCGTGCCTGGAAGGCGGCTCTGGGACATCCGCCACATGTGGACGGTCATGGAATTGGGCCGGACTGTCTTGCTGTCGGGCTGGTAAGTCAATATACCGCTAGCAATGACTGGCAGGTTTAGCCTGCTGTTGCGAAACATCTGGAGAATGATCCATGGCCATTGCCCCCGCCCGTTCCCTCTTTCAATCCCTTGCGCCCGAAGGGGCCGCAGCCCGGTACGCGACCTTTGGCGCACTGGCCATCGTTGGCAGCCTGTTGATCGCGCTCGCCGGCAAGGTCACGGTTCCTTTCTGGCCGGTTCCGGCAACGCTTCAGACGCTGGCGATCTTTGTGATCGCGGCTGCATTCGGCCGCAAACTCGCGCTGGCCACGCTCGCAGCCTACCTGATTGAAGGGGCTGCCGGGCTTCCGGTGTTCACCAATGGTGGCGGTCTTGCCTATTTTGCCGGTCCGACCACCGGCTATCTTGCAGGCTTTGTCGTTGCCGCCGGCCTGACCGGCTGGGCTGCCGACCGCGGTCTTGACCGCAACGCGTTCAAGCTGTTTGCGGTCAATCTGGTGGGCACCGCCATTATCCTGCTTCTCGGCGCCGCCTGGATCGCACTGGCTTTCGGCCCCGAAAAAGCTCTTGCCTGGGGCGTCGGCCCGTTCATTGCAACCGATGTGATCAAGGCTGCCCTTGCAGCCGCAGTGGTTCCAGCCGGCTGGCAGATCGCCACCCTGTTCCGCCGCTAGGCTCAGGTTCCACCTGACGATCGCATGAGCGCAACAGCGTCTCGAATTCGAACCCGCGTGGCCTGCAGGCTGCGCGGGTTTTTCGTTGCCGTGGATAATCCTTGCCAGGAGCAAGTTCGGCGCTTGTGATCCTCTGCGTCATTTGCTATCCCCCGCGTGGCGTCCGGAGTTTACCGGTTGCTTCGGGTGACATATCCTGTCGGCCCGGTCTTTGTTGGGGTATAGCCAAGCGGTAAGGCAGCGGTTTTTGGTATCGCCATCCCTGGTTCGAATCCAGGTACCCCAGCCACTCTTCTCCCGGTCCACAACGGCCAGATGTTTTTCGAAAACCCTCTGGCTTGACTGTCTCGCGCGAGTGTCTTACGCCTGCAGTCGGCGGCATTGATTTCTTTGTCTTAACAATGGCTTGATATAGGAGAGGAAGTCCTGTGTCGGCCTCCATGCATCACGTCAACTCTGCCATCCACGGCGTGTTCGGCTTCTGGTCTGCACAGCAGCCAGATCAATTTCCCAGGGTGTACAATGATCAATTTTGACAGCTTCGGCGACCTTTCCAGTCTGGACCTTGGCGATTTCGCGCCCAAGCCGACAAGTTTCACCGACGGACAGGTCGAGGCCGCCAAACAACTCTGGGCCTCTGAGGATGGCGCGTCCAAGGTCGGTGTGTGGGAATGCACACCGGGGCGCTTTTCCGCTGACCGGACCCAATCCTCCGAAATTTGCCATATCCTCAGTGGCACGGCCACGGTGGTCAGCTCTCAGGGTGGCGACGAACGGCAGATCGGTCCGGGTGACCTGCTTGTCCTGCCGCTGGGCTGGCAAGGTGAATGGACCATCCACCAGAAGCTGCGCAAGACCTATGTGATCACCCAACGGGCCTGATCGCGTTGTTTTGCAGCGCCAACTGGCCTTGTGGGTGCAAGCGCATTTCGGAGGGCTGCCTGGAACTGACGGGCGCAATGGATGGAGCGCACATCTTGTCGCAGCATCCCATGCGGCGCTTGCGAGCTTGATGGCTGCAGTATACTCCTTTTCCAATTCGCAATTCGGGCCAGGGCAATGATCGGCATCGGGCACATTTTCAGCAGAACGGGGTTGGTGCGGCTGGTCTGCGCCCTTTCGCTGCTGTTTGTGGCCTTTGCGCACATCCCTCTGTCGGCCAATGCTTCGGCTGTTGCGCTGCAATTTGCCTATGCGGACGTTGATATCTCCGACTTCATACTGCCCGACGGCACTTTGGCCGATCTGTGCCTGAGAGGCGAGGGCAGCGGCGAGCAGGCGTTGGGCAGCGACTGCGATGCCTGCCGCATCGTGTCGGCTTTTGATCTGCCGGTCCTGCTCGGGGGCTATCTGGCCAATCGGATTTCTGCCCAGGTTCTGCTGGCGCCAGGTCAGAGTGAGCTGGCTCCGCGTCAGGTATTGCGGCCCGGAGCCTCGCCACGCGGCCCGCCCGTTTTTCGGGTCTGAACGCTCGCCTTGCGGGCGGAATGCCGTGTTGCGTCGCGGCTTCCTGCTTCATGTCCGGCCGCCGTCGATAGGCGGCTTGCCCAATTCCCAACATCGCGCCCTGCGTTTTCAGGGCTGATTTCCCGATTTAGTCGCGTGCCGGACTGGTGCGCCAGCAAAGGTAAAACCCATGAACCGTTTTGCAATCACCCTCTCCGCTGCCCTGCTTGGTCTCTCCATGACCTCCGCCCTGGCCCATGATTACAAACTCGGCGACCTTGTGATTGACCA
This sequence comes from Hoeflea sp. YIM 152468, assembly GCF_029210485.1. Classification (GTDB taxonomy): domain Bacteria; phylum Pseudomonadota; class Alphaproteobacteria; order Rhizobiales; family Rhizobiaceae; genus Hoeflea. Next base: position 129,755 of record NZ_JARGET010000019.1, on the reverse strand, counting down.
TCCTGTTGCCCGTGCCACGCTGCCCGATGCTCCGGTTTCCGGCGGCTATATGACGATCCACAACAGCGGCGCCGAAGCCGACCGGTTGGTCAGCGGCGAGGCCGCCTTTGCCGGGCGCGTGGAGATTCATGAGATGAGCATGGAAGGCGAGGTCATGAAGATGCGGCAGCTTGCCGAAGGTCTGGAGATCCCCGCCGGCGGTGACGTCGAACTCAAACCCGGCGGTTACCACATCATGTTCATCGACCTCGAACAGCAACTGGCCGAAGGCGACAAATATCCGGTCACGCTGGTTTTCGAAAAAGCCGGCTCGCTCGAGGTCGAGTTCTACGTGGAAACCCTGCAGAAAATGCAAGGCCATGACACCATGGATCATGGCACCATGGATCATGGCACCACGAGCCATGGCGGCTGAGCCTGCCGCCTCTGATGCATGGCGCGCAAAAGTGTGCAGCGGTTTTGCGTCAACGGCATGCCTAAACAAAGTGCCTAAAGTGCGTCGCCCGGAACCGGTTTGATGCGACGCTTTTTAGGGGGGAAGATCGGGGTAAGGGTGGCGTTTGCCACCCTTTTCCTGCTGTGCATCGGCTTTCTTGTTGTGCTTGGAGGGCAGCCGACACTGCTGTTGTTTGGCTTCAGCCTTTGTCCTGACATCTGCCCCACCATGCCGTCCCAGATGGCAGGCTGGCATGTCTGTGCCGCCAGGCTGGAAACCGGAGATGGCGATGTGGATCAGTTTGCAGCAGCCCGGTCTATGATCGGGCTTCCCTCGGTCAGCGTGTCGCCGGGATAGAGGATCACCCTGTCTTTGTCGCTCAGACCCGACAGGATCTCGGCGCGCCGGTCGGTCATGTGGCCGATTTCCACCGCTGTGACACGTGCCTGTCCATCTTCCAGTCTGAACACGGCCCAGTTCCCCTCATCGCGATAAAGCGCACTGACCGGGATTTGCAGGCTGGCGTCGGAGGACCAGATGATCAGATCGGCGATCACGCGGAAGCCGTGGCCCAGATCGGCAGGCGGCGGATCCGTGAGCGCGACAATGACATTGACCCGCTGTTCGGTAATTCCCAGTGCCGAGATCTTGGTAAAGCCTGAGGGTTCGATACGCTCCACCTTTGCCTGCAATGTCTCAGACCCGCCCCAGTCGCTGATCAGCACCTTGCTCCCTGGCCGCACCTTGACCGCATCCGCGGACAGCACGTCCACGATAATCTCGAGATCGGTGGGATCGCCCACTTCGGCGATCAGTTGCCCGATGGTTGCAGGCTGTTCGCTTTTGGCGTTGAGCGAGAGAATGATTCCGTCGATAGGCGAGGTGATGTCGACACAGCATTCGCCATTGGCGGCGGCGATCGGTGTTTGTCCGGGCTGCGCCATTCGCGCCTGCGCACTGGCAAGCTCGGCGCGCCGCAGCGCGATCATCGCCCGCGCCGATTTCACCTGCGCCTCGGCAAGGTCGACCTCGCCCACCAGCCGCTCCAGCGTGCTTTCTGACACGATGTTGGTTTCCGCCAGTTTGCTCGCGCGTTCAAGGCTGGCGCGGGCAAGATCCCGCGAGGTCTCGGCGCGTGTCAGTTCGACTTCGGCGACCGCAATGCCTGACCGCGCGGCGTCGATCGCCGCCATCAATTCTGTTCGCGTGCGGGTGTCGATGAATGGAGGATCGAGCGGATGGATCGAGCTTATGCGTTCGCCGGCGCCGATTGCATCGCCGACCGCGTGCTCGATCCGGTCCAGATGCCCCGCAATCGGCGAAGAGATCGCATAGACGTTGCGGATGCGGGTGATCCCGTCCTCTTGTACGCTCACCTGCATCGGCGCGGTGATTGCGGGGGCGAGGTCGACGAGGGTTGGGTTTTGGCGGAAGGTGACATAGATCGCACCGCCAATCACTGCGGCGACCACAAGTCCAGCGAGGCTTCGGGCGAGCACAGAGGCCATGGTGTCAGTCCCTTGTTTTCAAGACGCGAATGAGATCAAGCCGGTCGATGCGCCGGCGCACGATCAGCGCCGACACCAGTGCGGCGCCCAGCACCACGAGGCTCGACAGGGCATAGGTTGGTGGGGTGATGACCAGCGGGATTCGGAACAGGTCGCTTTCAAACCCGGTGGCGACGAGCTCGGAAAAGCCACGGCCGATGAGCCAGCCCAATGGTTGTGCCAGCACCACCATGACGCCGAGTTCGGTGAGCAGCACCCTGGAGACTTCCCCGTTGGTGAAGCCGAAAACCCGAAGGCTTGCCAGTTCGCGGGCGCGTTCAGAGAGCTGGATGCGGGCTGAATTGTAGATCACCCCGACGGTGATGATAATGGCCAGCGACACATAGACAGTCACGCTGATGCCGATATTCTCCTCGATCATTGCGCGGAACTTTTCTCTGGAAACCCCTTGAAGCGCCACCGAGGCGATCGCGGGCGTTTGCTTGACCGCATCATAAAGGTCTTCAGTCCGGTTGTCGTCAATGATCACCCGTGCACCGGAAATGCGCGCAGCCTGCCCCGACAGGCGGTCGAGCGCCCCCCGGCTCATGTTGGCGTTCAGCCCGATGTAACTGTTGGTGACGCCGACCAGGGGAACCAGCACACGGCGCTCCTGACCGTTCCTGAGCTCCACCTCGACCGCGTCCCCCGGCCTGAGATCCAAATGGCTTGCCAGCCGTTCCGACAGCAGCAGGCCGTTCGGAGGCAAGCGGACAGGCCTGAAGTCCCGGTCGAGCACCCGGCTGATATCTGTGTGGGGATCGGTGCCGATGATCTGGACCTGGCGCGACAGGTGACCGTGCCTGAGTGTGGCGGCTTCGGCTCGGAACGGTTCGGCGGCGATCACACCGGGCAAATGCGCCACCGACCGGATCGCATCTTCCGACTGGCTCGCAGCGAAGGTCAGCGTCGCGTCCTGCCGGTCGGCGCGAAACCAGACTGTGTCGATCATGCTGTCGATGGAATCAAACGCAAACAGCGAGGTGATCAGCAATGCCACCGGCAGGGCCGTCCCCAGTGTGGTCAAGGCTGTCCGGACAGGCCAGCGCACCAGATGCCGGAGCGCCATGACGGTGAGGTGCGAGAACAGCGGCCGAAACCCGCTATCCGCGCCGCCGAACAGGCTGCGATACCGCGTCGGAGCCGGCGGGCGCATCGCCACCGCCGGCGGCAGCCGCACTGCGCCCCGGATGGCATTGGCGGCGCCTGCAAGCGCCGCGGCGAAAGTGACCAGCGTGGCGATGACATACAAGTCGGGTCGCTGCGAAAACACCAGGAAGGGAAATGAGAAGAACTCGCTGTAAAGCGACGCCATGCCATGGCCGAGACGGGTGCCGGCAACTGCGCCGATGATCACGCCGGCAACAGAAATGACCAGCGTCAGTTTGGCGTAGTGCCAGGCGATGCCCGAATTGGAATAGCCGACGGCTTTCAACAGCCCGATCTGTTCGCGCTCGAGCGCAATCAACCGCGACAGGATCATGTTGACCAGAAACGCCGAAATGAACAGGAAGATCGGCGGAATCACCTGCGCCATGGCTTTGAGCTGCACCAGTTCGGCATCCAGAAAGGCGTCCGAGGGGTGATCGCTCCGGTCATGGGCGGCGACGCCGCCATAGGGCTTCAGGATCGCATCGAGGCGTGCCATCACCTGCTTCTTGTTGGCGTGGCGTGACAGGGTCAGGGAAACGCTGTTGAAGGCGCTCTGCATGTCATAAGCGCCGTCAAGCGTTGTGCGGCGCATATGGACAACACCGTAACGTTTCTGGTCTGGCACGATGTCTCCCGGCCCGATGGCATAGACATGCTCGGGAGACAGTGTGACGCCTGTAATCCTGAGCTGCCGCTTGCGGCCGTTGATCAGGGCGGCAAAGCTGTCGCCGGACCGAAATCCGTGCGCTTCGGCAAAGGCTTCGATGACCGTCACTTCATCGGGTCTGCCCGGCTCCGGCAGGCGTCCGGAGCGCAGATAGAGCCGGTTGACGGCAGCCTCGCCGTGGTCGGGGATTGAAATCAACTGGCCGGTGGCGGGCTCCGCCATGCCGTCAATGTCGATGATCACCGGATGGACGATGCGTGTCGCCACCGCTGCAACACCATCAATTGCGGCGATTTTTGTCCCGAGGCTTTCCGGCGCACGGATCGCTGTTGCAAACACGTGGCCAAATCGGGTCCGGTCATAAAACGCCGCCCGGGTGTCCTCCAGCGCCCGCGTTGCGCCCAACGCCAGGATCAGGGTCATCACGCCGCAGGCCATCACCAGCGCCACCGCCAGCGATTGCGCCCACAGCCGCACAAGATCCCGGACCAGTTTGCGGTCAAGCATGCTCAAGGCATTCACCAGCTCACCTCCGACGGCTTTACCCGGACCGGGTTGATGTCGCACGCGGCAATCCGGCCATCCAGGAACGAGAACACCCGGTGGGCGATCTTCCTGATCCCGGCATTGTGGGTGATGATCGCGGTGGTGGCGCCGGTCTCCTCATTCGCCCGGGCAAGGGCTTCGAGCACGATGATGCCGGTGGCCGAATCAAGCGCGCCGGTGGGTTCGTCGCAGAGCAGGACTTCCGGTCGCTTGGCGATCGCGCGGGCAATGGCCACGCGCTGCTGCTCGCCACCTGACAGTTGCGCCGGAAAATGATGCATGCGGCTTTCCAGCCCGACCAGCGCCAGCGCATCATCCGGGGTCATCGGATTGGCTGATACTTCCGTGATCAACGCCACATTTTCCCATGCCGTCAGGCTCGGAATCAGGTTGTAGAACTGGAACACGAAGCCGACATGGTTGCGGCGGTAGGCGGTGAGTTCGCGGTCGTTGGCGTCGGCCAGCTCCTGGCCCCTGAATTTGACTGATCCGGCTGTTGGCCTGTCCAGGCCACCGATTATGTTGAGCAATGTCGACTTGCCGCTGCCTGACGGGCCCAGCAGCACCGCCATCTCCCCGGCCTCCAGTTTCAGGTCGACGCCATTGAGCGCCCGCACCTCAACCTCGCCGGTGCGGTAGATCTTGGTCAGACCGGAAACTTCGAACATCGGCCCTGGCGTGTCGGTGTCTTGTTTCATGGGATGACAGTAGCCTTGCTGTCTGCGCCGTCCTTGATTCCGGTCAAGGTGCGCGGTTGTGTATAAAGCATATGCGTGCCACCATATATATCCATGTGTTGTGTTACAAAACGCAGAGAGGGGTCATCGGATGCGACAACTTTTTTCTTTGGAAGCTGTGCAGGCGCGATTAGTGTAAGCTTGACCTAAGGAGTCACATGGATATTCCGCGCAAAGACGTTCACAATTCGGACACGCCGCTGCTGTGCCAGGCCTGCGAAAGCCGTCATCGCGGGGTTTGCGGTGCGTTGACCAGCGATCAGTTGCTGCGATTGAGCAAGCACTCCACCCGGCGGTCGGTGGAGCCCGGCACCGAGCTGGTTGGTGAAAGTCTGCAGGCCAAAAGCTACTCCAACATCATATCCGGGGTGGTGAAGCTGTCGAAAATGATGGCCGATGGCCGTCAGCAGATCGTTGGTTTGCAGTTTGCCCCCGATTTTCTCGGCCGCCCGTTCCGGGCTGAAAACGGCGTCAGCGCCGAGGCCGCGACGGATGTGAAGGTCTGCTCCTTCCCCAGGAATGTGATCGAACGCATGATCGGTGAAATGCCGGAGCTCGAGCACAAGCTGCTGGAGCAGACGCTGACCGAGCTTGATGAAGCGCGCGACTGGATGCTGACGCTGGGGCGCAAGACCGCCGCCGAAAAAGTCGCGAGTTTTCTTCTGCTCATTTCCACCCATGCGTTTCCCGACAATGAAGCGGAGTCGGTGGCGTTTGATCTGCCGATGAGCCGCGTCGATATCGCCGATTTCCTCGGATTGACCATGGAAACCGTCAGCCGGCAATTGACCAAATTGCGCAAGGACAACGTCATCCATATCGTCAACAACCGTCATGTCAGTGTGCCCGACCTGACCCGGTTGTCCGACCGCGCCGGCTATTGACACGAAACGCCGGGTCGATAATCTTTGGCCCTTACGCGCTTTACCTTTGCGTCAATTGCTGTTGGACGTCCTGCATGTCGGGTCAAAAGTGAGCTGTGAACGCGTGTAGCTTCAGGCTTCCTGTCTGGGAGGCTTTTGGGAGGGGGCTTGCGTGGAATTCGATTATGTCATTGTTGGCGGCGGATCGGCCGGATCGGTGCTTGCGGCGCGATTGAGCGAGAACCCGGCGGTGAGCGTGTGCCTGCTTGAAGCCGGGGGCGAGGGCAGGGGCCTGCTCGTCCGCGCGCCGCTCGGCATCATTGCGATGATGCCCGGACGGATCAACAACTGGGCTTACGAGACGGTTCCGCAGCCTGGTCTTGGCGGTCGGCGGGGTTATCAGCCGCGCGGCCGGGCGCTGGGCGGCTCGAGCGCCATAAACGCCATGCTTTACACCCGGGGTCACCCTTCCGATTACGATGACTGGGCCGAGGCCGGTTGCGACGGCTGGGGCTGGGAGGATGTGCGGCCGCTTTTTCTCCGGTCGGAATGCAATGTCCGCGGAGCTGATGCCTTTCACGGCGATGGCGGACTGCTGCAGGTGGCCGAGCAGCAAAGCCCGAGGCCGATCAGCCGCGCCTTTATCGAGGCCGCAGCCGAAGTCCAGATCCGTCGAAACGATGATTTCAACGGCGCCGATCAGGAAGGGGCAGGTCTCTACCAGGTCACCCAGTTCTGGCGTGACGGCAAACAGGGGGAGCGATGTTCGGTCGCCGCCGCCTATCTGCATCCGGTCATGAATCGGCCGAATCTCAAGGTGATGACCGGCGCCCATGCCACCGGAGTGGTGCTCGATGGCCTGCGCGCCATCGGCGTCGCTTACCGCAAGGGCAAGGCTGAGCATCAGGTGGCAGCCCGCGCCGAGGTCATTCTGTGCGGCGGCGCGTTCAATTCGCCGCAACTGCTGATGCTTTCGGGCATAGGGCCGGGCGAGCACCTGCGCTCCCGGGGCGTCGAGGTCCGCAAGGATCTGGCCGGCGTGGGTCAGAATCTGCAGGATCATCTCGATTACATCTATGCTGCCAAGACCCGGGATACCGATGTGCTGGGTCTTGGCGTGATCGGTGCCTGCAAGCTGGTGCGCGATGGTCTGCGGTGGCGGCGTGACGGGACCGGGGTTTTCGCCTCGCCGGGGGCGGAGGCGGGGGCTTTCCTCAAGTCCGATCCCGGACTTGACCGCCCTGATCTGCAACTGCATTTCGTTGCCGCGCTGGTCGATGATCATTCCCGCAAACTGCATATGGGCTATGGCTATTCCTGCCATGTCTGCGTGCTCCGGCCGCACTCGCGCGGCGAGGTCGGGCTTGACGGTCCCGATCCGATGCGGCCGCCCAGGATCGACCCGAAATACCTGGCCGATCCGCGCGACGCCGAGCTGATGCTCAAGGGGGCAAGACTGACCCGCAAGATCATGAACGCGCCATCGATGCGCAGATACCGGAGCAGGGAAGTCTACACCCGCGAGGGCATGGATGATGCCGAGCTGATGGATCATATCCGTGCCCGCGCCGACACGATCTACCATCCGGTCGGCACCTGCAGGATGGGCCGCGATCGCATGGCCGTCACCGATCCGCAGCTCAAGGTTCATGGGGTTGAGAACTTGCGCGTGGTTGACGCCTCGGTGATGCCGACCCTGATCGGCGGCAACACCAATGCTCCCACGGTGATGATCGCCGAAAAGGCAGCAGACATGATATTGGCGCGGTGACCGGCGGGTGCTTGCCGCCCGCACCGCCGCTTGTTAGAAACCTGCACCTTCCCCGCATAACCCGGAGCATCCCATGACTGTCCGCATTGCCGTTCTCACAGTGTCTGATCGCGCCAGCCGCGGTGAGTATGAGGATATCGGGGGACCTGCGGTCAAGGCGTGGCTTGAGAGGGTGATGTCGAGCCCGTGCGAGATTGCCATTCACGTCATCCCCGACGGTCTGGAAAGTGTCCGCGACACGCTGATCCGGCTGTGTGACGAAGACGGCGTCGACATGGTGCTGACCACCGGCGGCACCGGCCCGTCGCCGCGCGATCTGACGCCTGAAGCGATGAAGGCGGTGATGGAGAAGGAATTGCCCGGTTTTGGCGAACTGATGCGCAAGGTCAGCCTTGAAGTCGTGCCCACGGCAATCCTGTCGCGCCAGACAGCCGGCACCCGCGGCAAGACCCTGATCGTCAATCTGCCGGGAAAGCCGGGGTCCATCGACACCTGTCTGACGGCTGTGTTCCCGGCGATTCCGTTCTGTCTCGATCTCATCGGCGCCGGCCGGATCGAAACCCATGACGAGATCCTGAAAGCATTCCGCCCGTCAAAATAACGGGCGGAAGCGGGCTCAAGTTTGGATCGTGATCGTCCGGCTCAGCTGCGCAGCACCCGGTAGATTGCCGGGATCACCAGCACGGTCAGCGCCGTCGATGAAGCCAGTCCGAACAGCAGCGAGATCGCCAGGCCCTGAAAGATTGGATCGGTCAGGATCACAGCCGCGCCGATCATCGCCGCCAGCGCAGTCAGGATGATCGGCTTGAACCGTATGGCGCCCGCCTCGATCAGCACCGGCGTCAACGGCGTGCCCTCGACATGGGCATGGCGGATGAAATCCACCAGCAGGATCGAATTGCGCACGATGATGCCGGCCAGCGCGATGAAGCCGATCATCGACGTGGCCGAAAACGGTGCGCCGAACAGCCGATGGCCGAACAGGATGCCGATAAAGGTCAGCGGCACCGGTGTGAGGATGACCAGCGGCGCTTTGAACGAGCCGAACTGGGCGACCACCAGAATGTAGATTCCCAGCAGCGCCACACCGAAGGCGGCGCCCATGTCGCGGAAGGTGACCCAGGTGACTTCCCATTCCCCGTCCCACAACAGGGTCGAGATCTGTTCGTCTGCGGGCTGGCCGTTGAGCGCGATCACCGGCTTTTCCAGATCTGTCCAGTCCATCGCGTCAAGCGCATCCTGCACCGCCAGCATGCCGTAAAGCGGCGCTTCATAGGCGCCGGCCATCTCGGCCATCACCATTTCCGCAGCCCGGCCGTTGTGACGGAATACCGGAAACGAGGACGGCTCGACCGAGACTTTCACCACGTCGCCAAGCTCGACGATGCTGCGGTCGCCTGGCAGCACATTGGCCGGGATCGGCGTGGTCAGGAAGCTTTCATTGACGATGCGTTCGGCGCGCGGGCGTTCGAGCCGGATCGGAATCGGCATGCGACCGCCGCCACGGTGGGAATAGCCCACAGTTTCACCGCTGTTGAGGATCGCGATGGTGTCGAACACGTCCTGTTCCTGGACCTTGAAGAATTCCAGTTCGTCGGTGGAAATTCGGACCCGCACCCGATCGGCCGGCTGGCCCCAGGAATTGTCGATGTCGACAATGAAGTCGGCGGCGCGGAACGCGTCTTCCACCCTTCCGGCGACCATGCGGCGGGTTTCGGCGTCGGGCCCGTAGATTTCGGCCAGCAGCGTCGCCATCACCGGCGGGCCCGGCGGCGGTTCAACCACTTTCAGGCTGGCGCCATCAGGCAGCGGAATGCTGGAAATGCGGGTCCGGATATCCAGCGCGATCTCGTGGCTTGATCGGTCCCGCTCGCCCTTTGGCGTCAGATTGAGCGCCACATCGCCCATCCGGCTTTCCGAACGCAGGAACGAGTGCCGCACCAGGCCGTTGAAATTGAACGGCGCGGCAGTCCCGGCGTGGGTCTGGACTGACTTGACCTCCTCCAGTTCCAGCACCGCGCGCGCCACGGCCTGTGCGATGGCGTCGGTCGATTCCACCGAGGTGCCCTCGGGCATGTCGATCACCACCGAGAGCTCTGACTTGTTGTCGAACGGCAACAGCTTGACGGTCACATCCTTGGTGTAAAACAGCGACAGCGAAGCAAGCGTCATGATGCCAACGACAAGCAGGAATATCCAGGAGCTGGCCTTGCTGGCAAGCACCGGGCGAGCCGCGGCCCGGTAGAGCTTGCCAAGCGTCCCGCCGGCTTCCTCGGCTTCGACCGGACCATGATGCAGCGGCGCGGTGCCGGCGATCTTGAGCATCAGCCAGGGCGTCACCATCACGGCGACAAAGAACGAAAACACCATCGCTGCCGAGGCATTGGCCGGAATCGGGCTCATATAGGGACCCATCATGCCTGACACGAACAGCATCGGCAGCAGTGCCGCCACCACGGTCAGCGTGGCGACAATGGTCGGGTTGCCGACTTCGGCGACGGCTTCGATGGCCGCCTGTTTGCGCGCGCGGCCATCACCCATGCCCCAGTGCCGGGCGATGTTTTCGATCACCACGATGGCGTCATCAACCAGGATGCCGATGGAGAAAATCAACGCGAACAACGAGACGCGGTTGAGCGTGTAGCCCATCACCCGCGAGGCAAACAGCGTCAGCAGGATTGTCACCGGAATGACAATGGCCACCACCAGCGCCTCACGCCAGCCGATCGCCAGCCACACAAGCGCGATGATGGACACCGTGGCCAGACCCAGATGATAGAGCAGCTCATTGGCCTTCTCATTGGCGCTCTCGCCATAGTCGCGGGTCACTTCCACCGCCATCGACTGTGGAATCAGCGAGCCTTCCAGAGTTTCCGTGCGTTCGAGGATCTGGTCGGCCACCTGCACGGCATTGGCCCCGGCGCGCTTTGCGATTGCCAAGGTGACCGCGGGTTTGCGGTCCAGGCCGTCCTCGGAGCGGGTCACCGTCGCGACGATCCGTGCGGTGCTGTCGGTGGCAAAGGAGATATCGGCCAGATCGCGGACATAGACCGGCCGCCCGTCGCGCGTCGTGATCAGCAGATTGCCGATCTCCGCCGGTGCATAAAGCGTCTCGCCCACCATCAGGTCGGCCGACTTGCCTTCAAGCGTCACCTGACCGGCGGGGAAGGCACGGTTGGCGCCTGAAACCTTCGCCGCAAGTTGTTGCAATGTCACGCCATTGAGCGCCAGCCGGGCGGGGTCGGGCGCAATCCGGATGATCTCGTCGGTGTCGCCAACCAGATAGGTCAGCCCGACATTGTCGATCTTGGAGAGTTCGGTTCTAAGTTCGCGGGCCACCCGGGTCAGGTCATTGGAGGAGACCGCGTCGCCAGCTTCCTTTGATGGGGTCAGGGTGAGTGAAACAATGGCGACATCGTCGATGCCGCGACCGACGATCATCGGTTCGGGCACACCCACCGGAATCCGGTCGAGATTGGCGCGGATTTTGTCATGCACCCTCAGGATGGCTGAATCGGTCTGTGTCCCGACCAGGAAGCGGGCAGTGACCAGCACCGTGTTGTCCGATGTCTGCGAATAGACATGCTCGACCCCGTCGATGCTCTTGACGATGGTTTCGAGCGGTTCGGTCACCAGCTTGACCGCGTCGTCGGCCTGCAGTCCCGGCGCGCTGAGCATGATGTCGACCATCGGCACCGAGATCTGCGGCTCCTCCTCACGCGGCAAGGTCATCAGCGCCACCATGCCAAAGGCGAAAGCCGCCAGCAAAAACAACGGGGTGAGGGGAGAGACGATGAAGCCGCGGGTCAGATGCCCGGCAATGCCCAGATGGGCCGGAGGGGCCTTCATGGCAGCACCACCCTGTCACCGGCCGAAACACCGCTGATGACTTCAATCAGTCCGGCATTGACGCCATCCTGCGCCGCGCCAAGAATGATGCTGCGCTCCACGGAAACACCATTATGGTCTTCGACCGAGATGAAGTCGATGCCGTGGCGGGTGACGACGGCCTGCATCGGCACCAGCAGCGCACTACGGCTTCCGATCGGCACTTCGACCAGAAGGCGGGCGTTGACAAAAGCGGTGTCGAGCTTGTCGACCTCGACATCGGCAATCACCCGGCCATTGTCGATCTGCGGATAGATCTTGGCCAGACGCCCTGTGGCTTCGCCGTCAGCGGTGGCAATGCGAATCTCGGCGCCGGCCTGCAAGTCACCGGCAAATCTCTCCGGCACGGCAAGCCGCAGAAAAAACCCGCCCGACCCGATGGTCGCCACCGGTTCGCCCGGCATGATCACCGAACCGCGACTGGCAGGCACTGTCAGCACCCGGCCATCGGCCGGCGCGACAACCGCGCCTTCGCTTTCCTGCTGGGTCAGCACTGCACGGCTCGCCTCGGTGGCGGCGATCTGGTTTCGGGTCACCTCGACATCGGTCGACAACTGCGCCAGCCTTTGTCGCGTGACGACCCCGCGTTCGACCAGCGTTTCGCCGCGCTGGAATTCCGCGATCGCTGTGTCAAGCTGTGCCGCAAACGCCGCTAGCTGCGCATCGAGCGCGGCGATTTGAAAGGCAATCTTGTCATCCTTGACCAGCCCGATTTCCTGCCCGGCGGAGACCAGATCGCCTTCGCTGACGCTCAGTTGCTCGATCACGCCGCCGATCCGCGCCCGCGCCGGCACGATGTCGCGCGATTCGACCCGCGCCTGCACGGCCTTCCATTCGGTGATGTCCGTCGGCGAAAGCGTCAGGGTCGCGGCCCCGGCAACACTGGCCGAGGCAAGGATGAGTATGGCAAGTCTGAGAAAAATCATGGTTCGCCTCGTAACAAGCGGGGTGGGGATCCTGCAGCGACATTGGCCCAATTGCCAGGAGCTGTCGTTGCGCGAGATCAAGCGTCTGGTGCCCGGTCGGAATCTATATAAGCGCTTATATATGAGATCGCAAATGTAAAGTGAAACGCCGGTTTGACCCGATGGCCGGGAGAAGCGAATGCGGTCCTGGCATTGACTCGCAGGCCATGGCAGGCCACGCAGGTCCTGTGGTGCGCTGACCCCGACAATGCAGGCTTTGCCGATGGCTTGCTCGGGCCGGCGCCATTCAGATTGTCAGACAAGGAGAGACCAGAGATGAGATGGGTCCTGATTGATTTCCGTCACCCGTTTTTCCGTCCGCTTGCACGACGGATCGTCATATTTCTTTTCGTGGTGATCTGGACGGTGATTGAGTTCTTTGCTGGATCCCATGCCTGGGTCGTGTTTTTTGCCGCTCTCTCCGCCTATGTCGGGTGGGGACTTTTCCTGTCCGGGCAGCCGGATGAGCCACTTGAAAGCCAGGACGGCAGCCCGAAGCCGCCGCAGGATGAAGACTAGGGAGATTGCACCGGTGAATGCCTGTCAGGTTCACATGCAGTGATGGCAATTCCTGCGCGCCTGGATAATTCGGGCGATAGAGCGCCGTGCAGACCACGCAGCACGCAGCACGGAGCACGGTTTTTCTGACAAAAAGCTTGAAGCAGTCACCTGGCCGGTCTATAAGCCAGCCGCTGGTCACGGAGTGTAGCGCAGCCTGGTAGCGCACGTCGTTCGGGACGACGGGGTCGGAGGTTCGAATCCTCTCACTCCGACCAGACTTTTCAACAGCTTATCCTTTTGACGATATTGACGGTGGACCGATATAGGGCCGAAACGGTCGATAGGCGTCCGCCGCCGCGCGCCATGCAATTGCCCGCACCGCGTACCGTTCGGCGCCTGGAACAGCCGGTCTGCGACTTTTTTGGCGGCGACAAAGCCCGGCCCCGTCACCCTTGCCGCAATCGCCTGCTGCTGCCGGTCGCCTGCGCCGGAAAATCCCGGATGTTTGCACTCACGAAGCCCATCCGGATTGGTTGAGGACAGCCCGCAAGGTTTAGATCTCGTCCCTCGATTTCGCATGCACCAGGCCGGGCAATCCGAAATCTCAGAGCTGTCTGTTGCACTTCATTCCTGCGACCGCCATTCTGGACGCCGGACTTGAGCAAACGAGGCATGGATGACCGATAAATCCGAACCACCAGTGCCGCCGGGCGAGCCTGCAGACGCCGCTGCCAACCCCGCGCCAAAGGATGTGTCGCCACCGCGCAACCCGACAGGACTGATTGCGCTGGGCGTCGTTTTGCTGCTGCTGGGGCTGACGATTGTGTATGCGCTGTCGGACCGCTTGGCGCCGGCTTCCTCGCGCGGCATTGCCTCGGCCCATGTGGCGCAGATTGCCCCGCGTGTGTCGGGCGAGGTCATCAATGTTCTGGTCCCCGATGACGCGGTGGTGCAGGCAGGCGATGCGCTGTTTACACTCGATGCACGGCCTTTCGAACTGGCGGTACGCCAGGCGGAAGCCAGTCTGGCCTCGGCGACGCAAGGGGTCGATGCCTCCAGCGCATCCCTGGTGGCGGCACAGGCGGCAGTGACCCAGGCGCGGACCAATCTTGACACCGTGCGCGCCGATGCCGACCGCACCTTCCGGCTGGAAGATCGCGGCATTGTGGCCAAAGCCCAGGGCGAAAACGCCCGTGCCAGGGTCAAGGACGCCGAGGCGCGCTTGCAAACCGCCGAGGCCAACCTTGCCTCCGCCCGGGCGCAGCTGGGGCCGAAAGGGGCGGACAATCCATCCATCCTGGCAGCGGCGGCGCAGCTGGAGCGGGCACAATATGATCTTGCTTCCACAACAGTTCGGGCCCCCCATTATGGCGTGGTGACCAATGTGACCCTGACAGCAGGACAGTTTATTGGCGCCGGCAATCCGGCGATGACCTTCATCGACGCCGGCGCGGCATGGATCACCGTCGATCTGCGCGAAAACCAGTTGCAGGCTGTCGCTGCGGGCGATCCTGTGCATTTGCTGTTTGATGCGGTGCCGGGACAAATCTTTGATGGCCGGGTGCAAAGCGTGGCCTGGGGCATCAATCCGGGGCGGACGGCGCAGGGCGGCCTTGTGGTCAACCAGCCGTCGAACCGCTGGTTTGAGCCCGCGCGACGGATTCCGGTGCGGATCGAGTTGAACGGCGGGATGGAGGCGCGGCCGCCGCAGGTACGGGTCGGCGGCAAGGTGCATGCGGTGATTTTTACCGCCGGCACCGGCAACCCGATTGCGCTGCTTGCACGCGGCCTGCAATGGGCGCGGTCCTGGACCAGCTACCTGCACTAGGAGGCTGCGATGTATGTCACCCCCCGGCCTGATCTGCGCGAGGATCCGCTGTATGCGGTGCGCTTTGCCGCGATCGGCACCCTGGCCTATGCCGCGATTCCGGTGCTTGATCCGGCCATGCCGCCGATCATAGCAGCCTTGCCGCTGGGCCTGATTGCCGCCCAGCGCAAGGCGTTCAACCCGCTCAGAGCCATCGCCGGACCGATTGCCATGATCGTGATGGCCTTTGCTCTGGCCTGGCTTGTAAGCCTGCTGCGCCCGATGCCGCTGGTCTATATGGGCGCGATGTGGCTGGCCTATTTTGTGGGGTTTCGGCTGATCTTGCAAACCGGGGCGCAGGCCGGAATGCTGATCGTGATCATGGTGGTCTTGATGTCGATCCTGGGCATGCATGGCGCGGCCACGGTGGAGGCGCTGCGGGACGGGTTCCTGCAGGCGGCCCTGGTGGCGCTGATCCTTGCGCCGCTGGTCTATTTTCTGCTGCCGCCCCGAACCCGCGAAAAACATGTCGATGAGCCGACGCCGACTGCCGGCAATGTGACGCTGGGGGCGGCGATCCGGGCAACGGTTTTGCTGGGGCTGAGTTTCTGGCTTTATGCAGTGATGCAGCCTTCGGACATGATGATGGCCATCATTGCCGCGATGGTGCTGGTGTTCCCGACCCGCCACGCGGTGTTCTTTGAGGCCTGGCAGCGCATCCGCGCGACATGTTATGGCAGTGCGCTGGCCCTGGCCATTCTGTGGGGCTTCACGCTGACAGAGCATCTTTCAATCCTCTTGGGCATGATCTTTCTCGGCGGCTTGTGGTTTGGCAACCGGATGCTGCAAGGGACGCATCCGAGCATGGTGTATCAGTACGCATTCTCGGTGGCGCTGGCATTGATTGCCGGGGCGCTGTCGACGCAAGAAGCGGGCTATGCGGTCTTTACCCGTCTGGTGCTGACGCTGACCGGGGCCCTGGCGGCTGCGGTGACGGTAGCCGTGCTTGATGCTGTGTTTGACTGGCACCGGGAGCCGGAGCGCCGGCAGCTTGCGGAGCCGGCATAAGCCGGCGCGGCCGATGAAACAGGTGCGGCTGCGCGCTGCAGCAATCCTGGGTTGCCGATTTGAGCGGGGCTTTGAGAAGGTCAGCATCCTTGCCGGCTTAAGCCCGCGCCACTGTTCACATTTTCCAGCGCGCCGGGCGATTTGCAGATGACATGGTTCGGCGCCTTGTTCTATCGGGCTTCGCTGCTCGATCAATCCTTCTGTCGCAGTTTGACGAAGCCAAATATATTTCTCTCCCGCGTCGATTCGGCATGAGTATCCGTTGACCTGATACAGAGACGGTGCACTAATGTTTGCATGAGCGAAGCGCCGCTGACGTCACTTGATCAAGTGGAATGTCGCCGCTGCAATGCCGGCGATGATTTCGCCAAGACAAGCGTGGAAAGGATATACATGCTTCTCAGTATGCAGGAACAGGAACGGTTGATGATCTACACCGCCGGGAAGCTCGCAATTGAGCGAAAGGCGCGGGGTCTCAAGCTCAATCTTCCCGAAGCCACAGCGTTGCTGACCTCGTTTGTGCTCGAAGGGGCGCGGGACGGCAAGACCGTTGTCGAGCTCATGGAAGCGGGCCGTCACGTGCTTGGCAGTGATGACGTGATGGAAGGCGTGCCGGAAATGCTTGCCCAGGTGCAGGTCGAGGCAACATTCCCCGATGGAACCAAGCTTGTGACGCTATCGGAGCCAGTGCGATGATAAAAAAACCAAACCCGTTCGAAGTTCCAAATCAGGACGTTGCAGATCCGACCAAGGCACAACACGCGTCTGACGATCCGGGCCGGATTTATGAGGCCGCCGACGCCGAGGCGAGCGAGGGCCGGACACGCTCATCCGGGGCGCATTCACCCAGTGAGCCGCGGCGCCCCGGTGCCGGACAACGCCAGGCGCCGCGCACGCAATCAGCCGATGCGCTGGGCCTGTCCGGGCCGATGGTTCCTGGCGAAATCCTGTATGGAGATGGCGATATCGAAATCAATTCGGGGATGCCGGTCACCACGATTCGTGTCGTCAACGCTGCCGATCGTCCGGTGCAGATCGGCTCGCATTATCATTTTGCCGAAGTCAATGATGCGCTGGAATTCGACCGGAAGGCAGCCTGGGGCAAACGGCTTAACGTGCTGTCGGGCGGCGCCATGAGATTTGAGCCCGGAGCGGTGGAAGAGGTCGAACTGGTCCCGATCATGGGGCGGAGAATTGTCGCCGGATTGCGTGGACTTTGTGGAGGGCCTCTCGATGAGTAAGATCCCCCGGTCGGAATATGTCGCCTCCTATGGTCCGACCAAGGGCGACCGCATCAGGCTTGCCGATACCTGCCTGTTCATAGAGGTGGAGGAAGACCGGTGTGCCGGCGGTGATGAGGCGGTTTTCGGCGGTGGCAAATCGATCCGCGAATCCATGGGCCAGGGCTCGGCCACACGGGCACAGGGCACACCCGATCTGGTGATCACCGGCGCGGTGATCCTTGACCACTGGGGTGTCATCAAGGCCGATATCGGGGTTCGCGACGGTCGCATCGTCGGGATCGGCAAGGCCGGGAACCCCGATACGATGGACGGTGTGGACCCTGCGCTTGTGATCGGGCCATCCACCGAGGTCATGGCCGGCAACGGTCTCATTGTCACCGCGGGCACGATCGACACTCACGTGCATTATGTCGGTCCGCAGATGTTGCAGATGGCTCTGGCATCCGGAACCACGACCGTCGTCGGGGGCGGCACCGGCCCCACCGAGGGATCAAAGGCCACCCTGGCAACGCCGGGATCCTGGTGGATGGAGCGGATGCTCGAAGGGTTCGACCCTTATCCGGTCAACGTGCTGTTTCTGGGCCGTGGCAACACGATGTCGCACGAGGCAATGTGGGAACAGTTGCGCGGTGGTGTCGGCGGGTTCAAGGTGCATGAAGACTGGGGCGCAACGCCCGCTGTCATCGACGCCTGTCTGACGGTGGCCGAGCAATCGGGGGTTCAGGTTGCTATCCACTCCGATACGCTCAATGAGGCGGGCTTCGTTGAAGACCTGCTCAAAGCGGTCAACGGACGCACCTTTCACGCCTTCCACACCGAAGGTGCCGGGGGCGGGCATGCGCCCGACATCATCCGCATTGCCGGCGAACGAAACGTGCTGCCGGCGTCGACCAATCCCACCCGGCCGTTCACGCGCAACACGGTGGAGGAACATCTCGATATGGTGATGGTGGCCCACCACCTCAATCCGCGGGTGCCCAACGATCTGGCGTTTGCGGAAAGCCGCGTGCGGGCGGGAACGATTGCGGCGGAAGACGTGCTACAGGATATCGGCGCGATCTCGATCATGTCGTCGGACGCACAGGCGATGGGCCGCATCAGCGAGGTCGTGATCCGCACCTGGCAGACTGCGCACCAGATGAAGAAGCTGCGCGGGCCGATGGCTGGTGACTCGCGGTCCGACAATCACCGGGCCCGCCGCTATGTGGCCAAATACACGATCTGTCCCGCCGTGGCGCACGGCCTGGAAAAGCATGTCGGTTCGATCGAGGTGGGCAAGAAGGCCGATCTTGTGCTGTGGCAACCTGCCCTGTTCGGAATCCGCCCGGTGATCGTCTTTACCGGCGGCATGGCCGCAATGGCCGCGCTTGGCGATCCGAGCGCATCGATTCCGACACCCCAGCCGGTGTTTCAACGCGCCGGGTTCAACATGTTTTCGCCTGCGGCGGGTGCGACCAGCATGGCCTTCGTGTCGCAGGCAGCCATCGACGACGGGTTGCCCGGACGCGTCAACACAAACCGCCAATTTGTCGCCATCGAGAATTGCCGCGGACGCACCAAGCAGGACATGCCGGAAAATCAGGCCTTGCCCCGCATTGAAGTTGATCCTGACAGCTATGCCGTCAAAATTGATGGAGAACTCGTCGATCATGAACCCGCCGATGAACTGCCCATGGCCCAGCGCTACTTTCTGTTCTGAATGACAGGATCAGGGGCACTAGGGCAGGCGGCACTGCTGTTGCTTTCGGATGGCAGGTTCCCGGCGGGCGGCTACGCCCATTCGGGCGGCCTCGAACCGACTGTGGCGGCGGGCCGTGTCTCGAATGCAGCCGAGCTTGAACAGTTTCTTGTCGGACGCGCTGAAACCGCCGGGTTCGTCGCCGCGGTGTTTGCGGCGGCGGCGTGTTCGATGGCAAGCCGCGGCGAGACTGTGGCGCTGGCGGGCCTCGAGGCTGAACTCGACGCGCGCTTCCCCTCAAGCGAATTGCGTGCGGTATCGCGCACACTCGGCAGGCAGTTGCTTCGGGCGATGAGCACCATTCATCCGCATCCGTATTTTTCGGTTTTGGCGGCGGCGCCGCACCAGCCCATGGTGATGGGCATTGCCGCAGCAGCTTTTGGTCTGGACTCTCGCGCCGCCGCGCTGGCAATCCTGCACGAAAGCGTTGCGGGTCCGGCTGCGGCTGCGGCGAAGCTAATGCCTGTCGACCCGTTCGAGGTGCATGCCGCCCTGGCGCGGGCTTCGGCAAGGCTTGACCGGCTTTCTGAAGCTGCTGCCGCACAGGCCGAGGCCCCGGTCTGCGATTTCCCCTCGCTTGGATCACCGCTGATGGACATTGCCGCTGAACATCACAAGAGGCGCAGCACACGCCTCTTTGCCTCATGAGCGCGCCATGAGACCGGCGGGTGCGATGACGGCGCGCGCGGTCCTGGCCACCGAACTGACCGCAGACGGTCGCTCCAGCCGGCTGAGCGTGTTGCGCTCGCAAGGGTTTTTAGTGTTGCGGCCTGCCAATGCCAGTGGGCCCGAGCCGCTGGTAAGCGGCCGCCGCGACGTCGCCCGTGTCGCGCTGGCGGCTGGCACCGCAGGCCCGCTGGGTGGCGATGATTTTGCGCTGGATGTGCATGTGGGTCCCGCCAGCACTCTGGTTCTTTCCGAAATTTCGGCCATGCTGGTATTGCCGGGCTCGCGCGGCGGCCGGTCCAGACTGCGAATTACGGTTCGCGTCGATGAGAATGCGACATTCGTGTGGATACCCAAACCCGTCATCGCCGCCCGCGGCTGCGATCACGAGCAGGATGTGCAGATCAGTCTTCACCGCAACGCCCGTATGGTGATGCGCGAAGAAACACTTCTCGGGCGGCATCGCGAAGCGCCGGGTAACTTGCGCACAACGCTGCGCATCAGCTGTGAAGGTCGCCCCCTTTATCATCAGCAGCTCAGGGTGGGGCCGGATGCCGAGGGATCGGGAAGCGCCGCGGTTCTGGGCGAGAGCCGCGCTGTCGGATCGGTCATTGCGGTCGACCCGGCGTGGACGGCTGCGGCACCGGCTGCGGCGGCATTTCATCCCGATGCCGTTCTGACCCCCTTGCCGGGCCCTGGAGTGCTGATCAGTGCGGCGACCCGCGACAGCCTGCAACTCCGCCAGGTCCTTGATCTCGGGCTGGAGACGCTGGGTGCGCCGTGGCGGCCGCTGGCGGCGGGCCTAAACCGCGACTCGGCGGCTGGAGCGCAATTCAAAACGGCTGGATAAACCATCAAAACAGGAGGCTAGCATGCACGACACACCAGCAAAGTCCAAGGAACGAGCCCTGAGAATTGGCATCGCCGGTCCTGTGGGCACGGGCAAAAGCTCCGTCATCGCCGCGCTTTGCCGTGGCCTTAGCACTGAATTTTCGCTTGGGGTGATTACCAACGACATCTACACCGACGAGGATGCCCGGTTTCTGCGCTCCGAAGGTGTGCTGCCGGGCGAACGAATCCGCGCGGTTGAAACCGGCGCCTGTCCGCATACCGCGATCCGCGACGATGTGACCATGAACCTAATCGCAATCGAAGATCTGGAACGTGATTTCGCCCCGCTTGACATCGTGCTTGTCGAGAGCGGTGGAGACAATCTGACCGCGACGTTTTCACCTGCGCTCGTGGATGCGCAGATGTTCGTGCTCGACGTCGCCGGCGGCGGCGATGTGGCCCGCAAAGGCGGACCCGGCATCGCACGCGCCGATTTGCTGGTCGTCAACAAGATCGATCTCGCCGAGCATGTCGATGTCGATGTCGATCAGATGGTGGCGGATGCCGAAAACGCGCGCGATGGCGGTCCGGTTCTGGCGCTCTCGCGCAAACGTCCCGAGACCGTCGGCCACCTTTGCGATTGGGTGCGTCAGCTTCACAGGGCCTATATCGGCGGCACACACACTGCCATTGACCCCGGTCCAATGGCGCCGCATTCGCACCCGCATCCGCACACCACAGACCATTAGACGACCCGTCACAATCAGCACGGGTCGGCCAGGCCACCCCGGTTGGCTGATGGTCAGTGCAAACGGTGGCACCGTGTCGTTGCGGCTCACAGCCTGCGTGCGGCGGTGATCGGCGAAAATTCGATGTGCATCGATGCCGGCTGGCCCTCGCTGCGTATGCGCCATCCGTGCCATAGTGGCGCTCCCCCCACGAAAGCGATTCCATGCAGCAGTCACATAACCGCATCTCCGCTCCGGCTGACCACCGTTCTCTCAAGGATCCGCTTGAGGTGCTCGACCGTATCTTCGGCTATCCCGCGTTCCGCGGAAGGCAGGCCGAGGTGGTCAATCAGGTTGTGGCGGGCGGTGATGCGGTGGTGTTGTTTCCGACCGGCGCGGGAAAGTCCTTGTGCTTCCAGATCCCGGCGCTGTGCCGCGCGGGGGTCGGCATCGTTGTTTCGCCGTTGATCGCACTGATGCGCGACCAGGTGGAAGCGCTCAAGCAACTGGGCGTGCGCGCGGCTGCGCTCAATTCGTCGCTGACCCGCGAGGAGTTCATGGCGGTGCGCCAGGCCCTTGCCGGCGGCGAGCTCGATCTTCTCTATGTCACTCCGGAGCGGATCGTCACGCCGGGGTTCAAGGACATGATCGGCCATGCGACAATTGCGCTGATAGCCATCGACGAAGCCCATTGCGTCTCGCAATGGGGCCATGATTTCCGGCCAGAATACCGCGAACTCGGTCATCTCGCCGAGCGCTACCCGGGCGTGCCGCGCATGGCGCTGACGGCGACGGCCGACCCGCACACACGCGAAGACATCATCGACAAGCTGGCGTTGCGTTCGGCGGAAGTGTTCACCACCTCGTTTGACCGCCCCAACATTGCCTACCAGATCGTCGAACGCGATCAGCCGCGTCAGCAATTGCTGCGGTTTCTCGGCCGCCACAAGGGATCGAGCGGCATCGTCTATTGCCTGTCGCGCGCCAAGGTCGAGGACACCGCAGAGTGGCTCAACAAGCAGGGGGTGCGGGCGCGTGCCTATCATGCCGGCATGGACCGCAGCATCCGCGAAGACAATCAGGACGCCTTCCTCAAGGAAGAGGGGCTTTGCCTGGTTGCCACGGTTGCCTTCGGCATGGGCATCGACAAGCCCAATGTGCGCTATGTCGCCCACCTCGATCTGCCGGGTTCGATCGAGGCCTATTATCAGGAGACCGGCCGGGCAGGGCGGGATGGTCTGCCCTCGGACGCCTGGATGGCCTATGGCATGGCCGATGTCATCCAGCGCGGACGCATGATCGACGGCGGCGGTTCGGCCGACGATGTCAAGCGGGTGGAGCGCTCCAAGCTCAACGCGCTGCTGGCCGTGTGCGAAACGCCGGGGTGCCGGCGCCAGGCGGTTCTGGCGCATTTTGGCGAAGCCCATCCCGGCAACTGCGGCAATTGCGACACCTGCCTGACCCCGGTCGAGACCTGGGACGGCACCGATGCCGCAATCAAGGCGCTGGCGGCTGTCTACCGGACCGGCGAACGCTTCGGCACCGGTCACCTGATTGACGTTCTGCTCGGCAAGGAAAACGAAAAAACCACCCGCTTCGGTCACATCGATATGCCGGTCTTCGGTGCCGGCAGCGATATGCCGTCAAAGACCTGGCAATCGGTCTACCGTCAGTTGCTTGCCGCCGGGCTGGTCAGCGTCGATCACGATGCCTTTGGCGCGCTCAAGCTGGAGCCCGAAGCCCGCGCCGTGTTCAAGCGCGAGCGCGATGTCCGCTTCCGCAAGGACCGGCCGACAAGCGGAAAGTCATCACGCGGTGCATCGTCCAGTTCGGCGAACGCCAAATCTGCGCTCGAAGGCTCCGACATGGAGCTGTTCGAGGCCTTGCGGGCAACCCGGATGGCGATTGCCAGGGAGTTGTCGGTGCCGCCTTACGTCGTCTTTCCCGACACCACGCTGGTGGCCTTTGCCACCGAACGTCCCGACAGCCATGAGGCACTGCTGGGGATTTCCGGCGTCGGCCAGTCCAAGCTGGAGCGCTATGGTGATGCGTTCCTGAAGGCAATCCGCGACCATCAGTCATAACTGCCCCTGCTGCGCATCGCACAGCCCAAGCGGACGCGCAGCTGGTCAAGACGACTGGTAGAGCGGCGCAATTGGCATTGGCGCCGGGCCGGAGGATACACTAGAAGTGAACCGGGTTTTCGGGATGGGTCCTCCCGTTCTGTTTCTGTAATAAGGCTTTCAATGGCAAAACCGGAGTTTGCGGCGACCCGCTATTATGCCCTGGCTTTTCTGGCGCCTGCGGTCACCATCACCTATCTGCCGATCTGGCTCAATGAGCGCGGCATCAGTGACGCCGGGATCGGGATGATCAACACGCTGCCGATGGCGGGCATGCTGTTGTTCTCCGTTTTCGCCGGCCGCTTGGCCGACCGCGCGTCGGACTGGAAACAGGCGATCATGCTGGGGACCGGGCTGTGCGCCTTGTTTTCGCTGCTGCTCGGCTTTGCCGAAGGGTTCTGGATGATCCTGCTGGTCTGGACCATGGCCATTCTGCCCGCAGGCCTGGTCAGCCCGGTTGCCGACGCGGCGACGTTGCGCTTGTCGATGCGCCTGGGGTTCTCGTTCGGAACGACCCGCGCCTGGGGAACCATCGGCTTTCTGCTGACGTGCTTTGCCACCGGCTATCTGATCCTCTGGCTCGGCGCCTCATCGTTTGTCTGGCTGTTCGCCGTCGCCTGCGGGCTGCGCTTCTGGGCCGCCACCGGTCTGCCGAAACTGCGTGATGCCGACCGGCCACGGACCAATCCGGAAGGCAGGTTGCTCTCCCGCGAGGTGATGGCGGCGTTTCAGCCCTGGGTTCTGCTGCCGGTGATCGCCGGTGCCATCCTGTTTGCCAATCACATGGTCATGAACGCCTTTTCCTCGCTGGTCTGGAAACAGCAGGGCCTGTCCGAGCCGGTCATCGGGGTCCTGATCGCGCTGGGCGCGGCCGCCGAAGCCGCCACCATGTTCGCCTGGAAGCGGATCAACACCCGCTTTCCCGCCCGAGTTCTCATTCTGATTGCCGGCGTCGTGGCGATTGCCCGCTGGATCGGCATGACCCAGTCGCCGCCGCTTGCCATTATCGTAATGATGCAGCTTGGCCAGGCGGTGACCTTCACCTTTGCCTATCTCGGTTGCCTCTATTTCATCAACAAGCGCACCAGCGAAGACATCTCCGCCGAGGCGCAGAGCCTGTTCGGCGTCATGATGCAGGGATATTCCATTCTCGTCGTCGCCGGCTTCGGCGTGGCGTTCGGCATGATCGGCGTCAATGCCTTCTGGATCTGCGTGGCGCTCTCGGTGCTGGCAATCGGGATGGTGCAGCAGTCACTCAGGATGCGCGGTCCTGATCCGAGCGACTGAAACTCCAGCCGACAACTGGACACCGGCCAAGATTACAAATCCAAATCCGGAAAGCGCTCGGCATAGATCCGGAACCAGGGCGTGAACCGCTCGGGATGCTGGGCGATCTCCGCATGAAGCGCATCACGGCTGATCCATCGTGTGTCTTCGACTTCCGCTGGATCGGGGGTCATGTCGAGGGTGGCCCGGTCTGCCGTGCCGATATACATCGTCACTCTCTCATGCTCATGCAGGCCGCCGCCGACATCGGCGGCGTATTCGACGACGCGGCGTTGCGCCAGCGGCATGACGATACCCAGCTCCTCGCTCAAACGGCGCGCGGCGCAGATGTCGACGGGCTCCTGCCAATGCGGGTGGGTGCAGCAGGTATTGGCCCAAAGCCCGCCGCAATGGTATTTCGAAGCGGCGCGCTTTTGGATCAGCAGGTGATCTCCGTCGAAAATGAAGATCGACACCGCGAGATGAAACAAGCTGTCACGATGCGCCTTCAGCTTTTCGACCGGATACAAGGATCCGTCTTCGGCAATTGCCGGGATGATCACCGAAAGAGCGGTCATGGTCGTGTCCTGCTTGGTCTTGCCAGCCTTTCGGGCGGCATCTCTTGTTTGTCAGCAGCCCCAGATTAAGGCCGACATGCCGGTGTGCATAGCCGATCCTGTTGCCGAAATCAGCCTCTGCCATTGCGGCATTCGGACGCCGCCGCGACGGGGGCACCGGGCCCTGTGGTCTGGCCTTTCGATTGCCTGGCTGACAGAGCATGCGGAAGCCGCGCGGTGCGTTGCGTGCACGACCTTCGCCAGCCATTTCCGGCGTTTGCAGGGCCCGCGGGCGCAGGCGGTTAAGAAGCAGTCTTCCGAAAATTCTGAATCTGTCTAAATGGTAAGGTGTATTTGGCAAACATCGCGCTATGTTGCCGGAAAAGAAAGTGACCCCTGTCGCGAGAGCCCGCGACAATCCTGGTCCGGACCGAAGTCCTGACGGCAAAAGCGCAGATTGCCGCCGCCGTCTGGCTGTTGTTGAAAGACAAGAATTTGAAACTGTGGAAACAAACCCTGGTCTCGCTCATTTTGCTGGCAGCGGCGTTTATCGCCTGGTCCTGGCTGTATCCGGGCGCGCATGCGCTGCTGTCGGGCAACGGCCTTGAGCGGATTTCGCTGTTCGCGCCAGCCGGCGATGCGGCCGCACCAGGCAGGCAGGCCGGGACGCAACGTCCGGCAGGTCAGGGCCGTTCCGGTGCAGGCCGGGAAACGCTTGTCGTCGTCGCGCCGGTCGCCGAGGGCCTTGTCAATGACAAACTCACCGCCATCGGAACCGGTCAGGCGGTCCGCTCGGTTTCCGTCCGCACACTGGTTTCCGGCCAGATCACCGACATCCCGGTTCGGTCGGGCGGCAGGGTCGAGCGCGGGGATGTGCTGATCCGGCTTGATGCGGCCCAGGAAGAACTCGCTGTCGAACGCGCCAAGCTCAATGTCAACGACGCCAGGGCCAAGGCTGAGCGGCTGCAAAGCCTGGTGGCCAGCCGTGCTGCCTCCAATGTTGAAGCGGATCAGGCCCAGAACGCGCTGGATGCGGCCAAGGTGGCGCTCAGGGAAGCCGAGCTTGACCTCTCGCGCCGTACCGTCACCGCGCCCATCGGCGGATCGCTCGGCATTCTGGCGGTCAACACCGGCGACTATGTCACCAGTCAGACCGAGACCGCCAGCATAGATGACCGCAGCGAGATCCTGATCGAGTTCTTTGTGCCCGAGCGCTTCACCTCCGGCATGGAGATTGGCAAGCCCGTCACCGCCGTCGCCATTTCCCGTCCCGGCGAGAGTTTCACGGGCCGGATATCCGCCGTCGACAATCGGGTTGATGAGGCCAGCCGCACCTTGCGGGTACGGGCCCTGATTGCCAACGCCGACGACACTTTGCGGACCGGTATGTCGTTCGAAGTGACGGTCGGGTTCGAGGGCGAACACTGGCCCGCTGTCGATCCTCTGGCGATCCAGTGGGATTCGGCCGGCTCCTATGTCTGGCGCATCACGGATGGCAAGGCCGAGCGCGTTGACGTTGCCATCATCCAGCGCAATTCCGACAGTGTGCTGGTCAAGGCCAGTCTGGCGCCTGGCGACAGCGTTGTCACCGAAGGGGTGCAAAGCGTCAGGCCAGGCGCCGAGGTCCGTGTGCTTGGCGAGCCGGCCAAGCCGGCCGCGACTGGCGAGGAGCCGACCGCCCGGCGCGCTGAACCAGGCAAGAGCGAAGGCGGGAACGGCGCATGAGCCCGCGTGAACACCCCCTCATAGATCCGGCAACACCGGACGGCGCAGCCGAGACAGGCGGCGGGACCGCACTCATGGTCCGCCGCCCGGTGCTGGCAGTGGTGATCAGCCTGCTGATCGTGGTCGCGGGCCTGGCCGGGCTTTATGGCGCGGAGATCCGCGAATTGCCTGATGTTGACCGGCCGGTGATCACCGTGACCACAGGCTTTTCGGGCGCGGCCCCTGAAACCGTGGACCGCGAATTGACCGCCATCATCGAGGGTGCAGTGGCCCGCGTTGCCGGTGTCGCCTCGATATCGTCGACCTCGACGCTTGGACGCAGCAGGGTCACCGTCGAATTCAATGACAGCAGCGATCTCAATGTGGCGGCGTCCGATGTCCGCGATGCGCTCGGCCGGGTGACCAACAATATACCCGACGGGGCCGATGAACCGCGCATCGTCAAGGCCGACGCCAACTCCGATCCGGTGATGCGTCTGGCGGTCACCTCTGACCGCTACGATGTCCAGGATATGACGTTGCTGGTCGAGGACCTGGTGGTCGACAGGCTGGCCGCCGTGCCCGGCGTCGCTGACGTCGCGGTCTATGGCGACCGGGAGAAGGTGTTCCGCGTCGACGTCGATCAATCGCGCCTGGCGGCTTTCGGATTGACGCTTGCCGATCTGCGCACCGCGCTGCGCAATGTCGCTCTCGACGTGCCTGCCGGATCGCTGACTGCCAGAACATCCGATATCGTGGTGCGCGCCACCGCTGACGTCACCACCCCGGAGGGCTTCGAGAACCTCTACATCAATGACCGGGTCCGGTTCCGCGATGTCGCTAGCGTCACGCTTGGCGCCAATCCCGGCGAGTCCTCGCTCAGGGCCAATGGCCGCACCGGCATCGGCATCGGCATCATCCGCCAGGCCGCATCCAACACGCTGGAAATTTCCGACGGCGTTCATGCCGCCACCCGGACCATCAGCGCAATCCTGCCCGAGGGGGTCGATATCCGGGTCACCAGTGATGACGCCACCTTCATCAGCGGCGCCATCGAGGAAGTGCGCTCGACGCTCATTCTGGCCGTCACCATCGTCATCGCCATCATCTTCCTGTTTCTGCGCGACTGGCGGGCGACGCTCATTCCGGCGGTAACATTGCCGGTCTCGCTGATCGGCTCGTTCGCCGCGATCTGGCTCGCCGGCTTCTCGGTCAACATCCTCACATTGCTGGCGCTGGTGCTTGCCACCGGCATGGTTGTCGATGACGCCATCGTCGTGCTCGAAAACATCGTCCGCAATCGCAATGCAGGCATGGGCGTTCGCGCTGCCGCCGTCATCGGCACCCGCGAGGTGTTTTTTGCCGTCATCACCACAACGGCAACACTGGCCGCCGTTTTCATTCCGATTTCGTTCCTGCCTGGCCAGGCCGGCGGGCTGTTTACCGAGTTCGGCTTCGTGCTGGCCTTCACCGTGATGATTTCGAGTGTGGTGGCCTTGACGCTGTGCCCGATGCTGGCGTCGCGGCTGATCAAGCGGCGCGACATGTCGAAAGCCGGCGGCAAGCAAAGCGTCTTCGTCCGGATCGGCAGCTATCTGTCGAAAAAATATGCGTCGCTGCTGCATCGGGCGCTGGATGCGCCGCTGGTGGTGGTGGTCATTGCCTTGCTGGCCGCAGGCTCGTCGCTGGCGCTGCTTCCGACCATTCCGCAGGAGCTGACCCCGCCGGAGGACCGGGCGGTTGCCCTGATGCGGATTTCCGCGCCGCAGGGTGTCAGCCTCGATTACACCCGGGCCCGGATGATCGAGATCGAGCGGCTGGTGGCGCCGCTTCGAGACAGCGGCGAGGTGGACAACATTTTCGCCATCGCCGGAACCGGCGGCTCCGCCAACAACGGGTTCATGGTTCTCTCGCTTGCGCCCTGGAGCGAGCGCAGCCGTTCCCAGGCCGATATTGTCGCCGATCTCAACCGCGCTGTCTCCGTGGTTCCGGGTCTGCGCGCCTTTGCCATTCAGCCCAACAGCCTCGGCATTCGTGGCGCCGGCAATGGGCTGCAATTCGCTTTTGTCGGCAGCAGTTATGATCAGCTTGCCGATGTCGCCGGGCAGATGGTCGACAAGCTCGAGCAGGATCCGCGCTTCAGCCAGATCCGCCTGTCCTATGAAACCACCCAGCCGCAGATCTCGGTGCGGATCGACCGCGACCGCGCCTCCGATCTCGGTGTCAACATCGACGGGCTCGCCGAAGCGCTGCAGGCCTTGCTCGACGGGCGGGAAGTGGCCCAGGTGTTCATCGAAGACCGGTCCTATCCGGTCAAGCTGGTCTCGACCACCAACCCGATCAACGATCCGACCGATCTCGAATCGATCTATCTCAAGGCGCGCGATGGCCGCATCGTGCCGATGTCAACGATCGCGACCCTGACGGAAAAGGCCGTCGCCCCCGACCTGCGCCGCGAAAGCCAGATGCGGTCGGTGTCGATCACCGCAGGCTTGACGCCGGGCTTTGCCCTTGGCGAGGCCTGGTCCGAGACCATCGCAATGGCCGAGCCGCTGATGCCCGGTGGCGTGCGCATCATCCCGCTGGCCGAGGCCGCGACGCTGGATCAATCCTCGCGCGACATGCTGATCACCTTCGGTGTCGCCATCATCGTTGTGCTGCTGGTGCTGGCCGCCCAGTTCGAAAGCTTCGTCAGCGCCTTCATCATCATAGCCACCGTTCCGCTGGGGCTCGCCTGCGCCATCTTCGCCATGGCGATGACCGGCGGTTCACTCAATGTCTACAGCCAGATCGGCCTGGTGCTGCTGGTCGGCGTCATGGCCAAGAACGGCATTCTGATCGTCGAGTTCGCCAACCAGTTGCGCAACAAGGGCATGGACATCCGGGCAGCCATCGAGGAGGCCTCCAACATCCGCCTGCGCCCGGTGATGATGACGATGATCTCGACTGTGCTCGGCTCGGTGCCGCTGCTGCTGGCTTTCGGCGCCGGTGCCGAAGCCCGCGTCGCTCTCGGCTGGGTGATCGTCGGAGGCCTCGGGCTGGCGATGATCGCGACATTGTTCCTGACCCCGGTCGCCTATCTGTTGCTGGCGCGGTTCGCGACACCGTCGGCGGAAGAAGAGCGCAGGCTTGATACGGAATTGCGCGAGGCGAACGACATGGCCAGCGGTCGCGCCGGCCAGCAGGAGCTGTCGCCGGGCGAATAGGCGAGACAATGCCCGTGCGTCATCTCGTGACACACGGGCACCGGAGCGTTGTGAGCTGGCGGCCGGGCTACCTGATGGCGACGACGATCTTGCCGGCTGCGTGGCCGTCGGCCAGCCGGTCATAGGCTTGCGACACCTCGTCAAGCTCAAAGCTGCTGTCGATCACCGGCTTGACGATACCCTTGTCGATCAGGACGCCAAGTTGGCGCAATTGTTCGCCGCTGGGCGACATGAGGAACCACGCGAACCGGACGCCATGTTTTTCGGCAAGGTTATCGCCGTCCTGTCCCTTGATCGACACCAGGATCCCGCCCTTCTTCAGCACGGCAAACGAACGCTTCATCGTGTCGCCGCCGAGCATGTCGAGCACCACGTCGTAGTCCGAGACGACGTCCTCGAATGTCTGCGTCTTGTAATCAATCACCTCGTCGGCGCCGAGGGAGCGGACCAGATCGGCATTGCTGGCGCTGGTTGTGGTGGCGACATGGGCGCCGATGTGCTTGGCGAGCTGGATTGCCAGCGTGCCGACTCCGCCCGAACCGGCATGGATCAGGATTTTCTGCCCGGCCTTCAGACCGGCCTTGTCAATCAGCGCCTGCCATGCGGTCAGCCCGGCCAGCGGAATCGAGGCAGCCTCGGCATGGCTCAGTCCCGTTGGCTTCAGCGCCAGCTCATCCGCCTGCACCAGAGCAAATTCAGCCAGCGATCCGGCGTCGGTCTGGTTCGGGCGGGCATAGACCGCATCGCCGGGCTTCAAACCCGAAACATTGGTGCCGACCTTGGAGATCACCCCTGACAGGTCGTACCCCATCACATGCGGAAAGCTGAGCGGGATTATGTCCTTCATATGGCCTGCCCGGACGATGTTGTCGATCGGATTGAGGCTGGCTGCGTGCACCTGGACCAGCACGGAATCGGCATCCGGAACAGGTTTCGGAACCTCCGAAATCTCGATGTCCGCAGCATAGTTTTTGATGATGGCGGCTTTCATGCAGTCATTCCTCTCGTGATACGGTCCCGCCCGAGCACCGGAGTCGCGATGCCCGGGCGAGCCCGTCACTGTTTTTCGATTGGCCTGTGACGGCGTCGGGGACTTTGCCGTCCGGAGAGACGGGTGCGCCGAAATCGGAGCTGTCAGGGCCGATGGGAACCTTTTGTTGCGGAAACAATCCGGGGACTGCGGAACTGGTGACGTGGCCCAGGTTCGTCAAGGGGAATGACGGCATCGTGATCGGTGGCGGTGCCTAGTTGTCAACCTAAGCCAGGCAATCGCGCATCGAACCGGCCATGCCGCTGATCAGCTCGAAGTACAGGGTCGGGCCGTCATCCAGCGTGGCGCCGAGCGGATCGAGTGTTGCTGTTCTGGCGTTTGTGCCTTCACTGGCGACTTCCACCAGCCGGCTTTCGAATTGGGGTTCGGCGAAAACACAGGTCGCCCCCAGGCTTTTGATCGTGTCCTGAATCGCCGCAATCCGTTCGGCGCCGGGGCGCACGTCCGGATTGACCGTCACCGACCCCGCGGCCGCGATGCCGAATCGGCTTTCGAAATACTGATAGGCATCATGAAAGACGATGAAGCCCTTGCCGCGAACCGGCGCAAGGGTCGCAGCAGTCTCGCGGATCAGCCTGTCGAGTTGCGCCTCGAGACGGGCCGCGTTGGTGGCATAGGCGGCAGCGTTTGACGGATCTGTCTCGCTCAGCACATTGGCGATGGTTCGGGTGAAAACCTTGGCGTTCTCGGGATCGAGCCAGACATGGGCGTCAAACTCGCCATGGTGATCATGGTCGTCCGCCGTGTCATGGCCGGTGCCGGCGTGGTCGTCATGCGTGTCATGATCAGCATGGTCTTCATGCGTGTCATGATCCGCATGATCTTCTTCGCCCTGATGCGCGTCATGCGAATGGGCTTCAAAGGCGCCACCGGTCCGGAACGGCAGTTTGACCAAGCCGGCAGCATCGATCAGTTCGACGACACGGGCCTTGGCGCCGATGGTTTCGATAGGCTTCTCCAGGAAAGTTTCGAGCTCATGGCCGATCCAGAACACCAGATCGGCAGTCTCCAGCGCGCCCGCCTGGCTCGGCTTGAGCGCATAGGAATGCGGCGACGCGGCACCCCCGACGATCAGATCCGGTGTTCCCACGCCCTCCATCACCGCTGCGACCAGCGAGTGAACCGGCTTGATCGAGGCAACCACACGCGGCTCGGCAAGGCTCTGCGAGGCGAGAGCCGGGAGCAGGACAAGAGCGGCTGCCGTGCCGGTGAGGATCCGCTGAAACATCTGCATGACAAACTCCTTGGTCATGTTATAAGATTACATTGTTGTGTAATGCTATAACGTGTGCCATACCCTGTCGCAAGACAGAAAATTGATTATTGCTGGATTTCGTATCGTGACCGCTCGCACGCCACTCATATCGCTGACCCAGGCAGGCGTCGAACGCGCCGGCCGCTGGCTGGTGCGCGGCATTGACCTTACCGTATGCCAGGGCGAGATCGTCACCTTGATCGGCCCCAACGGATCGGGCAAGTCGACGACGGCGAAAATGGCGCTGGGCATCATCAAGCCGGATGCCGGTACCGCACATCGTGCGTCCGGCCTCAAGATCGGCTATGTGCCGCAAAAACTCAGCATCGACTGGACGCTGCCGCTGACCGTCGCCCGCTTCATGCGACTGACGTCCGCACCGTCGGCGGCCGAGGTCGCGCATGCGCTTGCCGCCACCGGCATCACGCATCTGGCCAACGCAATAGTCCGCAACCTTTCGGGCGGCGAGTTTCAACGCGCCCTGCTGGCCCGCGCCATCGCCCGCAAGCCCGATCTGCTGGTGCTTGACGAACCGGTGCAGGGCGTCGATTTCGCCGGCCAGATCGCGCTGTATGATCTGGTCAGGAAAATCCGCGACGATATCGGCTGCGGCGTCCTGCTGATCTCGCACGATCTGCATGTGGTGATGGCGGCAACCGACCGGGTGATCTGCCTCAACGGCCACATCTGCTGTCAGGGCACGCCGGTGGCCGTCGCATCGAGCGATGAATACCGGCAGCTGTTCGGTGGCCAGGCGGATGCGACGCTGGCGGTCTATGAGCATCACCACGACCACACCCATCTGCCCGATGGAACGGTGCTGCATGCCGACGGCTCGGTGACGGAGCACTGCCATCCCGACGATGGCCACCATCAAGTCCATCCCGACGATGGCCACCATCAAGTCCATCCCGGGCATGGCCGCGATCACCCGCCGCGCGCCTCAGCCACGTCAGATGCTGCGGCGCGAACCGGGGCAGGGGGTGACAATGCTTGACGATTTCTTCACCCGCGCCCTTGTCGCCGGTCTGGGCGTTGCCCTTGTCGCCGGCCCGCTTGGCTGTTTCATCATCTGGCGTCGGCTTGCCTATTTCGGCGACACGCTGTCCCACGCCGCGCTGCTCGGCGTGGCGCTGGCCTTTCTGCTCGAGGTCAATGTCACGCTGGCAGTGTTTGCCGTCTCGGCCATGATCTCGCTTGCCTTGCTGGCTTTGCAGAAGCGCGCGACCCTGTCGTCGGACGCGCTTCTGGGGCTGCTGTCACATTCCGCCCTGGCGCTCGGGCTGGTGGCACTGGCCTTCATGAGCTGGGTCCGCATTGACCTGATGGGCCTGCTGTTCGGCGATATTCTGGCCGTGTCGAAAATCGATATTGCCGTCATCTGGACCGGCGGCATCGCTGTGCTGCTGGTGCTGCGGCTGATCTGGCGGCCGCTGTTTGCCGCCACCGTCAATGCCGAACTGGCCGAGGCCGAGGGCTTGAACCCGGATCGCGCCAATCTGATCTTCATGATCCTGATGGCGACGGTGATTGCCATCTCGATGAAGATCGTCGGTGTGCTGCTGATCACCGCCATGCTGATCATTCCCGCCGCCACCGCGCGCAGATTTGCCTCGGGGCCGGAACAGATGGCGCTGTTTGCCGCGATTGCCGGCATGCTGGCGGTTGTCTTCGGGCTCGAAGGCTCGCTCACCTGGGACACGCCTTCCGGCCCGACCATCGTGGTCGCGGCGCTGGGGATGTTCCTGCTGGCGATGTCGCCGATTGGCGGGCTGATTGCGCGGCTGGTGCACAGCGGCCGGGATCGGTCTGAGGCAAAGGGAAGGACGTCATCATGAACCAGCAGAGCCACAGCCATGGTCGCGACGCGGCCGACCTGACCAAGAACCAGTCGCTGGTGTTTGGCGCGCTCTCCCGCGCCGAAGGGCCTTTGTCGGCCTACACCATTCTCGACCAGTTGCGCGACGATGGATTTCGCGCGCCGCTGCAGGTTTACCGGGCGCTCGACAAGCTCATGGAAACCGGCATGGTGCACAGGCTTGAAAGCCTCAACGCCTTCGTCGCCTGCCGTCACCCCGGCTGCGACAGCCACGAGACCATTGCCTTTGCCATCTGCGAGACCTGCGGCAAGGTCACCGAGATTTCCGACGAGGCGCTGGAAAACAGGTTGCGCGCGCTCGCCCGTGACGATGGGTTCACTGTCAAGCGCGCGGTAGTCGAACTGCGCGGGCTCTGCGCCGGCTGCGCCTGATGCGTGTCGCGGTCAAATGAAGTCATGTGACTGACAGTCCAAAGCCAGTAAGCCAAAGAGAGTCAGCGGCAGCGCTGTATCTGCCGTGACCGGTTTGGCTCAGAGCCAGGCCTCAAGTTCATCCGCATAGGGCGTGACATCTCCGATGTGATCGCGCACCCAGACCGGGTCGTAATAGGTGTCGAGATAGCGCTCGCCGCTGTCACACAGCAAGGTGACGATGGAGCCCTGCCGGTTTGCACGCATCATCTCTCGTGCGATTTGCAGCGTGCCCCACAGATTGGTGCCGGTGGAGGCTCCGGCGCGGCCGCCGGTCAGCTTTTCCAGCCACAACATCGACGCCACGCTGGCTGCGTCCGGGACCTGGATCATCCGGTCGATCACATCGGGCTGAAACGAGTGCTCCACCTTGGGCCTGCCGATTCCCTCGATTCGGCTGGACAAGCCTGACGTCAGGCTGGCGTCGCGGCTGTGATAGCTGTCGTAGAACACCGAGTTTTCAGGGTCGACCACGGTCAGTTCGGTGTCATAGCCCTTGTAGCGGATGAACCGGCCCAAGGTCGCCGAGGTGCCGCCGGTCCCCGCGCTCATCACCAGCATCGCCGGGATCGGGCACGGTTCCTGCTCCATTTGCCGGAATATGCTTTCGGCAATGTTGTTGTTGCCGCGCCAGTCGGTGGCGCGCTCGGCAAACGTGAACTGGTCCATGAAATATCCGCCAACGCGGTCCGCCAGCTCAACCGAGGCATCGTGCATCTCGCAGGCCGACTCGACGAAGTGGGGTTCGCCGCCGTAGAACTTGATAAGCTTGATCTTGCTGAGCGCGGTACGCCGGGGGATGACCGCAGTGAAGGGAACACCGATCATGCGCGCGAAATAGGCCTCGGAGACTGCGGTGCTGCCTGACGACGCCTCGATCACCCGCGTGTCTTGCCGGATCTTGCCGTTGCACAAGGCATAGAGAAACAACGAGCGCGCCAGCCGGTGTTTGAGGCTTCCGGTCGGGTGCGTGCTCTCGTCCTTGAGATAGATATCCACGCCCTCAAGCCTGGGAACCGCTAGCTTGAAAAGATGCGTGTCAGCCGACCGGTGTGCGTCAGCATTGATTCTCGCGATTGCATCGGCAACCCAGCGATCCATGAAAACTCCCGAACATCCCGAGGTGTCTGCAAGATGTGTAGACCGCTACACCGGCAAAAGCCAACCGGGATGGCGATTTGCCCGGGCCAGGGCCCGACAAGTGGCTGAATATCCGCTCTTGGAGAGGTGCGGGAATGGTGCCTCGACGAGATTCATATCCTGCGCGCGTCAAACCTGCGCGCATGGAGCGACGGTACTGAGGCCTGAATGCTGCATCTCGCTCGCAGTCCGGCGGTCAGCGATATTCTGACCACCGCCTCTTCACCCACCTGGCTCGGGTCATGAGAAAGGTGACACCATCGGGCAACGCGGCTCCCGCACCGTGCGCCCGAAGCGGCCGGTCGGGAGCCGGGAGTTCTGTTCCTGGCGGACGGCGACTTTCGCCCACGCTTCAGGTTTGCTTCCCGAAGCGTGGGCCATACAGCGGCAATCGATCCAGGCTTACTTGCCGGGTTTGGGCTTCTGGCCCAGACCGGATTCCTTGGCAAGACGCGAGCGCGCCTCGGAATAGGCCGGTGCCACCATCGGGTAGTCGGCAGCCAGTTCCCATTTTTCACGATATTGCTCAGGCGTCAGTCCGTGACGGGTCATCAGGTGGCGCTTGAGCGACTTGAATTTCTGGCCGTCCTCGAGGCACACCAGATGGTCGTTCTGGATTGAACGGCGCACGGAGACGGCGGGTTTCTGCTTCTCGAGAACCTCTTCAACCGGCAGGGTTGCGCCGCCAAGGGCTGTATGCACCTGGGAGATGACATTTGGCAGATCATTTGCGGCAACGGAATTGTTGCTCACAAAGGCAGCGACAATTTCCGCAGTCAACTCCATGAGAAGGTCAGTGCTTGTGTCTTTCATTGCTACGGTCATCGTTTAGTCCTACCTTTTTTCAATCAAACAGGCTTTCTGCCTGGCGGAACAAACCAGTTACAACGCCAGATTTTAGCCACATGGCAGACAAGTAAGAGCAGGACATATAAATTTCAAGCTTAAACTATTATTAAATCGCATCAGGCGCAGTTTTAATCGCTGGATTGTACCAGGCTGGATTGATAGCGACCCGTTATATGACATCAGATCGGCCTATTCGGGCAAGCATCGTAATGCAACAGGCGGCAGGCTTGATGCCTGGAGAGGCGGACGTCGCGACGCTGCTGGCGAAACCAGACGGCAAGCAGCGCAACTAACGAATTTCAACCGCACCGACACTTGGCTCACCCGCCGGTGATGCGGATTTCCCCCGCATGGGCCCGGGCGAATTCGGTTTTCAGGAACGCTTCAAGCAGCCGTGCGGGCAGGGTGATCGTCGCCCGGTCGGCATCGGGAAGCGTGTCGAAGCGGCCCGGTTTCGAGCGCTTGCCATCGATCATGCCGCCAGCCACGGTGTTGAGCGTTTCGGGATCGATCAGGATGAAGCTGCCGGTGTCGCGGTTGGTCTCATAGGGATCGAAGATCGCCAACTCCTCGAAATCGAGTTCGACCACGCCGATGCAGTTGACCGGCACAACATGGCTGTCGTCCCAGTTGCCGGTGGCCAGATCCAGCGTCGAGGTCGGGCGCACCAGCACCCGCTGGCGGCGTGTGCCGGCTTTCAGCCAGTAGCGTTTTGCCGGCACGATGCCGTCTGCGGAGAGGGCCACCAACCGTGCGGTGAAGGCACGGCCGGTCAGCGGCCGCTGGTCTATGGCTGCGATCATGTCGCCGCGCGCCACATCCACCGGGCGGTCGAGCACCAGCGTGATGGCGTCGCCGTGGACTGCGGCATTGCGGACCAGATCATAGGTGACGATGGCTTTGACATTGGCTTCGACCCCGGATGGCAAAACCACGACGCTGTCGCCGGGTTTGATCGAGCCGCCGGCCACCGTGCCCTGATAGCCGCGGAAACCCTCGCCGGGACGTGAGACACGCTGCACCGGCAGCCGGAACCCGGTGGTCTGGCCGGTGCGCTGGGTGGCGTTTTCCAGAACCTCGACCAGCGTCGGGCCGCTGTACCAGGGCATTTCGTCATCGCCACGCAGCACGATGTTTTCACCCTTCAGCGCCGAGACCGGAATGGCGGTGATCTGGCATACGCCAAGCGACAGCGCGATCTCGCGGAATGTCCGGGCGATGGCGTTGAAGCCTGCCTCGTCATACTGCGCGAGGTCGATCTTGTTGACCGCCAGAACAAATTGCCGGATGCCCATCAATGCGGCGATGGTGGCGTGCC
The DNA here is from genome assembly GCF_029210485.1 of Hoeflea sp. YIM 152468. Lineage (GTDB taxonomy): Bacteria > Pseudomonadota > Alphaproteobacteria > Rhizobiales > Rhizobiaceae > Hoeflea. The sequence continues at coordinate 91,841 of NZ_JARGET010000019.1, read as the reverse complement.
GGCGGGTCTGTTCGAGAATGCCGCTCCGGGCGTCAACCAGCAGCACGGCGAGATCGGCGGTCGAGGCACCCGTCGCCATGTTGCGGGTGTACTGCACATGGCCGGGCGTGTCGGCGACAATGAACGAGCGCCGGGCGGTGGCGAAATAGCGATAGGCGACATCGATGGTGATGCCCTGTTCGCGCTCGGCCTGCAGCCCGTCCAGAAGCATCGCGAAATCGGGCAGGCCGAGGTCGTTCTGCTTGCCGGTGGACTGACGCCTCAATGTTGCCGCCTGATCCTCCTTCACCGCCTTGGTGTCCCATAGCAATCGGCCGATCAGGGTCGATTTGCCGTCATCGACCGAACCGCAGGTGATAAAGCGCAATGGCCGCGCCTGACGCGCCACGGTTTCCTCATGCGGCAGGGTGTCGTTCCCGGCTTCAACAGGTTCGCTGTTGAGCGACAGTGATTGATAACTCATCAGAAATAGCCTTCGCGTTTTTTCTTTTCCATCGAGCCGGACTGGTCACGGTCAATCGCACGGCCCTGTCGCTCGGACACGGTGGCGATTTCAAGCTCGGCAATGATGTCATCAAGGGTGGCCGCGTCCGACCGCACGGCGCCCGTCAGCGGAAAGCAGCCCAGTGTGCGGAACCGGATCATCTCCTCGCGCACCTGTTCCCCCGGCAGCAGTTCCAGCCGTTTGTCTTCGGCCAGGATCATCATGTCGTCGCGCTCCACGATCCTGCGGCGCTGGGCGAAATAGAGCGGCACCAGCTCAATGCTTTCGGCCTGGATGTAGCGCCAGATATCAACCTCGGTCCAGTTCGACAGCGGGAAGGCGCGCACGCTTTCGCCCGCATGGATCATGCCATTGTAGATCGACCAGAGTTCCGGCCGCTGGTTGCGCGGGTCCCAGGCATGGTCGGGCGTGCGGAACGAATAGATCCGCTCCTTGGCGCGGCTGGCCTCCTCGTCGCGGCGCGCGCCGCCAAAGGCCGCGTCGTAGCGGCCGATGTCGAGTGCCTGTTTGAGCGCCCGCGTCTTCATGATGTCGGTGTAGCGGGACGATCCGTGGCTGAACGGGCTGACCTGATCACGCACGCCGTCGGGATTGGTGTGCGCAATCAGCTCAAGCCCGTGTTTGGCCACCACCGCGTCCCGAAACGCGATCATCTCGGGGAACTTCCAGCCGGTGTCGATATGGACCAGCGGAAACGGCAGCTTGCCCGGATGAAACGCCTTCAGCGCCAGATGCAACAGCACCGAGGAATCCTTGCCCACCGAATACAGCATCACCGGCCGCTCGAACTCGGCTGCCACCTCGCGGAAGATGTGAATAGCCTCATTTTCCAGCGCCTTGAGATGCGGATCAAGCGGCGGCTTGCCGCGCCCGTGTTCAATCACGTTCATGCAGATGTCCTTTGAATGATCTTACGAGGCCGAAGTCGTGACCCGAGGCTGCCCCCGGGCGCGGGAGCCCGAGACCGACGCCGACAGATGCAACCCGCATTCGCGCCGTTCGTCCTGCTCCCACCACCAGCGTCCGGCGCGCTCGGGCTCGCCGGGCCTGATGGCGCGGGTGCAGGGCTCGCAGCCGATCGACGGAAAGCCTTTGGCGTGCAGCGGATTGACCGGCACAGCATCGGCCTTGGCGCGGGCCTGAAGCGTCTGCAGCGTCTGGTCGGCCAGCGGATTGACTTTCAGCAGGCTGCGGTCGGCGTCCCATTCCGCCAGCGGCGCGTTGGCGCGGTTGCCCGACTGGCCGCGGCGCAGGCCGGTCATCCAGATCTCGGCATTTGCCAGTGCCCGGCCCAGCGGCTGCAGCTTGCGCGCGTGACAGCAGGCATGCCGCGCCTCGACGCTGTCGTAGAACCCGTTCACACCATAAAGCGCTATAAAACCGTCGACCTCGTCCTTCCACGGCTTGAACACGTCGATGGCCAGGCCGTAGCGGCGTTCGGTTTCACCGATCAGTGTCTCGGTTTCGCCAAACAGCCGGCCGGTATCCAGTGTGACGATGCGCACATCGGCGTGTGTTGCGGCAATCAGCGAAGTGAGAACCTGATCTTCCAGCCCCAGCGATGTGGTAAACACCACCTGGCCCAGTGCCGCGATCTTCAGCATGCGCTCGGGCAGCGGCAGCGGTGCAAGCTGTGCGGCCAGGATTTCGGCAAACTCTGGCCCGTCGGACCGGGAAGCGGCGGCGGTGGAAGAAGGCTGCAGGGGCATGGTGAGGCTCCGGTTGTTGCAGCCATCATCGCGTCCCGCTGCCGTCAAAACGAGGCATCACAGTCTTAAAGTTCGTCCGGATCAGGTCGGTTGTTCCGCGTGGGCCGGGCAGCGCCGCAAAATCTGCCCAATCCGGCCGCAGGATCCGGCCTGCCGTGCATTGACCGGGACCACCAAACATGGCACCCACACAGGTCGAGTAACAAGTTTCACGGAGCCCGCTGATGGGCGCGTTTGATGTTGATGATCCTTCCTCCGGTTCTGCTCGGGCCCTTGTCCGGGCGCTTGAAAAAATAGCAGTCGCCGCCGGCAAGGAGATTATGGCAGTGCGCGCTGCGGGCGCCACGGTGACGGTCAAGTCCGACCACACGCCGGTGACCCAGGCCGACCAGCGCGCTGAATCACTGATCCTCGACCATCTGACCGGCTCCTACCCGGATATTCCTGTCATTGCCGAAGAGCTGGCCGAATCCGGCAAGTGCCCCAGCCATGCCAAAGACATGTTTTTTCTGGTGGATGCACTGGATGGCACCGGTGACTTCATCGCCGGGCGCAATGAATTCACCGTCAATATCGCGCTGATCCGGGGCCATGCACCGGCGGCGGGCGTGGTCTATGCGCCGGCACTGGGCAAGATCTGGAGCGGCGTCACCGGTCATGCCGAGGTTGCCGGCGTCTCCGGTGAGGACGAGATCTGCGATCGGCGGCGTCTTCACACAAGGCAGCGTCCGGAGGTTCCGCTGGCGCTGCTCAGTGTCAGCCACAGGGAGCCCGAAACCGAGGCCTGGCTGGAGCGCTTGCCCCTGCATCGGACTGCCAAGGTCGGATCCTCGCTTAAATTCTGCCTGCTGGCCGAAGGCAGCGCCGATATCTATCCGCGCCTGGTCTGCCTCAAGCAATGGGATATTGCCGCCGGAGATGCCGTGTTGCGCGCCGCAGGCGGCATGACGCTGACACTCGACGGCCAGCCGCTGCGCTACGGTGTGGAAGGCGCCAATTTCGGCTGTGAGCGCTTCGTCGGCTGGGGACAGGCGCCCGACGGGTAGGCCCGGCTCCGCAAAGCCGGTCCCCCGCTCAGCCTTCGCTTCAGCCTTGTTTCAACCGGTCGGTCTCGCGCCAGTCCGGATTCATCCACGGCTCAAGATTGCTGGGCGCCAGCGGCGTGCGGCCGAGAATGTGATCGGCGGCCTTCTCGCCGGTCATGATCGACGGGCCATTGAGGTTGCCATTGGTCACGCGCGGGAAGATCGACGAGTCGGCAACCCGCAGGCCATCGACCCCGATGACCCGCGTTTGCGGATCAACCACCGCCATCGGATCATCAGCGCGGCCCATCCGGCAGGTGCCGCAAGGGTGGAACGCGCTTTCGGCATGGTCGCGGATGAAGCTGTCAATGTCTTCGTCGCTCTCAACCGTGCTGCCCGGCTGGATCTCCTTGCCGCGGTAGGGATCGAACGCGGCCTGGGCGAACACCTCGCGGGTGATCCGTACCGCCCGCCGGAAATCGCGCCAGTCCTCGTCGTGGCTCATATAGTTGAAACGGATCACCGGGGCCGCCTTGGCATCAGCCGAGCGCAAGGTTACCGCACCGCGTGAGGCCGAGCGCATCGGGCCGACATGGGCCTGGAACCCGTGCATGGGAGCCGCCGCCCTGCCATCGTAGCGGATCGCGCCGGGCAGGAAATGGAACTGGATGTCGGGGTAGGCCACACCGGCCGCCGAGCGGATGAAGCCACAGGCCTCGAACTGGTTCGAAGTCCCGAGTCCGCGTCTGAGGAACAGCCATTGCGCGCCGATCAGGGCTTTCGAGACCAGGTTCAGCTTGGAGTACAGCGTGATCGGCTGGATGCACTCCTGCTGGATATAGACCTCGAGATGATCCTGCAGATTGGCGCCGACGCCGGGGCGATCTTCCACCACATCGATGCCGTGCTGCCTGAGATGGTCGCCGGGTCCGATGCCCGACAGCATCAACAGTTTGGGCGAGTTGAAGGCCGAGGCAGCGATGATCACTTCACGCTGGGCCTGAATGACTTGAATCTGTCCGCGAACCTCGATTTCCACTCCGGTGGCGCGGTGATTCTCGATGACAACCCGTCGCGCCAGGCCCCTGACAAGACTCACGTTCTTGCGCTTCAGGGCAGGCTTGAGATAGGCCTCCGCCGCCGACCAGCGCTGGCCCTTGTGAATGGTCTGCTCCATCAGACCAAACCCTTCCTGGCGCGAGCCGTTGTAATCCTGCGTCACGCCGTAACCGGCCTGGCTGCCCGCTTCGATGAAGGCGTCAAACAGCGGGTTGACCGCTTGTCCGCGCTGCACATGCAAGGGCCCGTCGGTGCCGCGCCAGCCTTCCTCGCCGCCAAGAGTGCCATTCTGGTGCGAGGTTTCCATGCGCTTGTAATAGGGCAGCACATCGGCAAACGACCAGCCTGATGCACCTTGCTCGGCCCAGTGATTGAAGTCCTCGGCATGGCCGCGCACAAACACCATGCCGTTGATCGAGGACGATCCGCCGATCACCTTGCCGCGCGGTGCAACCAGCGTGCGGTTGCCCAGGCCGGGCTCCGGCTCGGTCCTGTAGCCCCAGTCATAGGTGCCCATGTTCATCGGGTAGGACAGGGCTGCCGGCATCTGGATGAACGGACCGAAATCCGAGCCGCCATGTTCGATGATGATCACCGAATGCTTGCCATCCTCGCTCAGCCGCGCGGCCATGGCCGAACCGGCCGAACCGGCGCCGATGATGACGAAATCTGCGTGCATGTTGGTCTCCAATGCCAAAACCCTTTCAAATCTGTCCGCGTAAACGGGACGCCGACTGCCCGAAGGGCGAGATCGGTAGAGAATGGTCTTTTGCTGGCGTGTTGATAATTGTATAGCTATTGGCTATATTGTGGCTATGAAGGCGATCGTTTATAGCCGCGATGCAAAGAAGAGCCTCGACCGCATTCAGCCAAAGCGCAGGGCGGCGATCCTCTCCAGGATCGAGGCTTATGCCCGCGGCGAGAGCGTGGACATAAAGAAGATGCAAGGCAGCAATTATCATCGCATCCGAATCGGTCAGGATCGCGTCATTATCGACGATCAGGGTGTCGTCGTCATGGTGATCAGTGCCGGTCCGCGCGGCGATATTTACAAGGGATGAAATGGTATGGGCGAGATCCAGAAGCTGACCATCGAAGGCAAGACCTACGTTCTTCTGAGTGAAGACGACTATGAAGACATGATCGACACACTTGAGGCCAACGCCATCATGGCGCGCATCAAGGAAGGCGAGGAAACCTGGCCGCATGAACTGGTCGTCGCGCTCGCCCAAACCGACAGCCGCATTCGCACCTACCGCAAATATCGCGGCCTGACGATGATGCAGCTTGCCGAAGCTGCCGGCATTTCCCAGCCCTATCTGTCCGATATCGAAAACGGCAAGAAGGCCGGCTCGATCGATGTGCTCAAGCGCATCGCCGCCGCCCTTCGTGTCGATCTCGATGATCTGGTGGTTTGAGTGCGCCATCCTCTGAAAACTCAGTACGGGCTGTCGACGGGCCCGGCGGCGACATAGACGCTCTTGACCCGGGTGTAATGGTCCACCGCAGCACGCGAATTCTCGCGGCCGATGCCCGATTGCTTGACGCCGCCGAAGGGGGCCTCGACCGGGGTCAGATTGTAGGTGTTGATCCAGGTGGTTCCGGCCTCGAGCTGGGAAACGACGCGGTGCGCGCGGCTCAGGTCGGCGGTGAACACGCCGGCCGCCAGACCGAACTGGCTCGCATTGGCACGCTCGAGCGCTTCAGCCTCGTCGTCAAAGACAAGCACACTCATCACCGGACCAAAAATCTCTTCCCGGGCAATGGTCATGCTGTCGGTGACATCGGCAAACACCGTCGGCTGGATCCAGGCGCCGTTCTCGAAGCCCTGAAGTTCGGGCACCCCGCCGCCGGTCAGCACCCGCGCGCCCTCGCGCTTTCCGCTTTCGATATAGCCCAGCACCTTGTCGCGCTGCGCCACCGAGACCATCGGGCCCAGATGGGTGTCGGGATCGAGCGGGTCACCGAGGCGGATCGCTTCTGTGCGGCTTTTCAGCCGGTCGAGAAAACGCTCATGGACCCCGCGTTGGACGAACACCCTGGTGCCGTTCGAGCAGATCTGCCCGGTGGAATAGAAATTCCCCAGCATGGCGCCGCCGATGGCGCTTTCCAGATCGGCATCGTCAAACACCAGGATCGGCGATTTGCCGCCCAGTTCCATGGTCACCGATTTGATCGTCGGCGCCGCTGCCGCCAGCACCTTGGCGCCGGTTGGCACCGAGCCGGTCAGCGATATCTTGGCAATGTCGGGGTGGCTGGCGAGCGCCGCACCGGTGTCGCCATAGCCTTGAACCACATTGAAGACGCCTGCCGGAAGCCCTGCATCGGTGAAGGCTTCGGCCAGCAGCAAGGCCGTCAGCGGCGTCATTTCGGACGGCTTGAAGATGAAGCTGTTGCCGCAGGCAAGAGCGGGTGCCGATTTCCAGGCGGCGATCTGGATCGGGTAGTTCCAGGCGCCAATACCGGCGCAGACCCCGAGTGCCTCGCGCCGGGTATAGACGAAATCGCCGCCCAGATCGATATGTTCGCCGGTGATTGCGCCTGCCAGCCCGCCGAAATATTCCAGCGCATCAGCCGCCGATGCCGCGTCTGCCACCAGCGTCTCCTGGATTGCCTTGCCGGTGTCGAGCGTCTCGATCCGCGACAGGTCCTGGTTGCGTTCGCGCAAGAGCTGCGCCGTACGCAGCAGGATGCGGCCGCGTTCGACGCCCTTCATCGCCGCCCAGGCCGGTTGCGCCGCCTTCGCCGCCTCGACCGCCCGTTCGACAATCGCCGGTGTTGCCGCGTACAGCCGCGCATTCAACTCGCCGGTGGCCGGATAGATGCTCTCGATCACCGCACCCGCATCATCTTCGATATAGACGCCGGCAATGTGGTGGGAGGCTTTGGGCTGTGCATTCATGGGCGGGTCCTCAGGCTTTCATAGGAGACCATCACGTGGTCGCGATAGTGTGGGCGCGCGCTCAGGCGGGCGTAATAGGCATCGAGTGACGGCGTGACGGCACGGTCGAAATCCAGCGTGCAGTAGCGGTAAAGCAGATGGCCGGCGATCATGTCGGCGAAGGACAGCTCAGCGCCGCCGAGATAGGGTCCGTCGCCAAGTCTTTTGTCGAGTCTGAGCGCCAGCGGCTTGAGTGCGTCCGTGGCCGCCTGCACCTGGCCCGGCTGCATCGGAGTCGATCCCGCCAACGCCATCAGCGGTCGGAATATCTGGCCGGTGAAGACAGGGACGAAGCTGGTCTTGATCCATTCCGCCCACATATCGAGCTGCACCCGGACAGCCGGATCGCGTGGCCAGAACGCCGCGTCGCCATAGCGCGCTGCAAGATAGCGCACGATGGCCGCACTCTCCCACATCGGCGCGCCATCGCCGTCGCGCACGGTTGGCACCAGTCCGTTCGGGTTCATCGCCAGATAGTCGGCGGTCTTGTTGCCGCCATGGGCATGACCGACGTCATGGCGCTCAAAGTCGAGCCCGAGTTCGGCAATGGTCCACATCACGGCCTGCACATTCGACGAAGTGGCTCGTCCCCAGACAGTCAGCATCCTAGTCTCCTCGTGGATAGCGTTTGGAATCCTCAAGCACATTGAGGTCCATGTGGTTGCGCATGTAGCGCTCCGACGCCTTCTGCAGCGGCTGGAAATCCCAGGGGTAGTAGCTGCCGTTTCTCAGCGCCTCATAGACCACCCAGCGCCGCGCCTGGCTTTCGCGCACCTCGGCGTCGTAGCCTGCCATGTCCCATCTGGCCCGCACCTGCGCCATGAAGCCGGCAACCCGCTCTGCATGGGCGGGATCACTGGCCAGATTGGTCAGTTCATCGGGATCGGCGTCGAGATCGAACAATTGCGGCGCATCCAGCTCGCAATGGATGAATTTGTACCGCCCGTCGCGGATCGCCACCAGCGGGGCTTCCGATCCCTCGGCGGCGTATTCCATCAGCACCGGGGCTGTTCGGGTTTCGCCCTTCAACACCGGTGTCAGGCTTTCGCCATCGGTCCAGGGCGCCACCTCGTCCATCGAGACCCCGGCCAGCGCTGCCAGCGTCGGGGTGATGTCGAGATTGGAGGTTGGCTCCGAGATTGTCCGGCTTTCGCCGCCCGGAACCGCGATCATCAGCGGCACCCGCGCCGAGCCGTCAAAAAAGCTCATCTTGAACCACATGCCGCGCTCGCCCAGCATGTCGCCATGGTCGGAACAGAACACCACGATGGTGTTGTCTGCCATGCGGGTGGCTTCCAGCGTCGCCAGAATGCCGCCGATCTTGTCATCGAGATAGGAGATGTTGGCGAAATAGGCCTGCCGCGCGCGGCGGACATTGTCTTGGGTGATGTCGAAGCGCTCGGAATCATTGGCCTGGTGCAGCCGCTGCGAATGCCGGTCCATCGCCGCATAGGCGATCGGTGGCACCCGCGGTGTCAGGTCCGGACAGCCCTCGTAGAGATCCCAGTATTGCTTGCGCGCCACGTAGGGGTCGTGCGGATGGGTGAACGACACCGTCAGCGCCCAGGGCCGCGCATCGGGGTCATCGCTGCTGCGCGAAAGCTGATGCAGCTTCTGGGTGGCGAAGAACGCCACCTCGTCGTCATACTCCATCTGGTTCGAGGTTTCGGCGACACCGGCGCCGGTGACCGAACCGAGATTGTGATACCACCAGTCGATCCGCTCCCCGGGCTTGCGGTAATCCGGCGTCCAGCCAAAATCGGCCGGGTAGATGTCGGTGGTCAGCCGGTCTTCGAAGCCGTGCATCTGGTCGGGTCCGACGAAATGCATCTTGCCCGACAGGCAGGTGTAATAGCCGGCGCGTCTCAAATGGTGTGCATAGGTCGGAATGTCGGAGGCGAATTCGGCGGCGTTGTCATAGACCCGTGTCCGCCGCGGCAGTTGTCCCGACATCAGCGAGGCCCGGCCCGGCGCGCACAAAGGCGAGGCGGTGTAATTGTTCGAAAACCGCACCGAGCGCGCAGCCAGCTTTTTCAGGTTGGGCGCCTGCAGAAAATCGGCCGGACCGTCGGGAAACAGCGTGCCGTTGAGCTGGTCGACCATGACAATGAGAATGTTGGGGCGGGCTGCCCCGGCGGGACCGCCGGTCATACCGTCCTCCCCTGAATTTCCAGCAATTGGGTTTCGATGTGATCCTCGACCAGCGTCACAGCGTCGTAGCGCGCCAGCCCGGTGCCCAGCGCCTTGCGGATGTAGAGCCCGTCAATCATCGCCGCCGCGCCCTCGGCGATGCGTTCGGCGTCGCTTTCGCCCGCCAGCGGACCCAATCCGCTCATCAGGTTGGAATGCAGCCGCCGGGCGTAGATCGACAACAGCCGCCGGATTTCCGGCGCCCGCTGCGCATCGACGTAAAATGCCAGCCAGGCTGCCACCACCTCGGCGGAAAACTGTTTTTCGGAGAAGCTGACCGCGATGACGGCGGAGATCCGGGCGCGGCTGGTTCTGGCTGTTGCGAGCGCGTGCTCTGCATCATGTCTGAGCTCGCGCAGCAAGGCGCGCACCGACTCGGTGATCAACTGGTTCTTGGAGCCGAAATAATGATGCGCCAGTGCCGGCGAGACGCCTGCGCGTCCGGCAATGTCGGACATCGTCACATCCATCGTGCCGCGCGCACCGATGGCTTCGATGGCTGCGTCAGTCAAAGCCTTGCGGCGAATAGGTTCCATGCCGATTTTTGGCATTCCTGATCTCCAGGTCTCGGATCATCCCGCGAGCGGGCAGGATCTGGAGTGTAGGCTTGATTGATTGATCAATCAATAAAAACCGCGGCAATGCGGCGCGCACCGGCGGCCGCGCCGTCTCTGGCGTCAGATGAGGGGGATTTCTGCCCCCCGCGAGCCTTCGGGAAAATCTGGTGCGTGGCCTCATGGATGTCGCGTTCAAATGGAGCCATCTGGCCGATAACGCACAGGCACTGTGTCAAAGAGAGACAACCGGGCTTCGCGCATTCATTTGGATGCGCGGTGCTGATGTCCGCTTCTGTCCGCGCGCCAGCCGCCATGGCGGCGGGGGCTTCGCCGCCATGGTGCAGGTCCGGAAACTCAGACCATTGCCGCGGGCATCACCGATGATTTGACAATCACCTTCGACCCGTCGCGAACCCGGTCATGAAGATCGATGATATCCTGATTGAGCAGCCGGATGCAGCCTGAGGAGACTGCTTTGCCGATGGAATGGGCTTCCGGATTGCCGTGGATACGGTAAATCGTGTCTTCGCCATTCTGGAACAGGTAGAGGGCGCGGGCGCCGAGCGGGTTGAGTGGCCCCGGGTCCATCCCGCCATTGGCGACCGAATAGGGGGTGAGTTCGGGATTGCGCGCCACCATGTCGTCGGGCGCCTTCCAGCGCGGCCATTTGCGCTTGTACTGAACCACCGCGTCGCCCGACCAGGAAAAGCCCTGCCGGCCGACCCCAATGCCGTAGCGCATGGCGGTGTCGCGTCCCTCGACCAGATGCAGGTAGAACGCGTTCGGATCGACGATCAGTGTTCCGGGGGCTTCGTTCGGGAACGGATTGACCACCTGCTGGCGCCAGAAGCGTTCGGGCACGATGCCGTCGGGAATGGCGGCGATGGGAAAGGGTTCGTCGAGCACGGCGCCATAGGCCGCCGGCATCGGCTTGGGTGCTGGCTTGAGGGCGGGCTGGGACTTGATGTCATTGCTGCTGCCAAACGTGGTGCAGCCGGAAAGCACAGCCAGCGGGGCTGCGCCCAGAAAAAGGCGTCGGGTAATCATGAAACTTGGTCCTTTGAGGCTGAAGGGAGCGGACCTGCCAGACAAGTTGGCCGGTCCGGTTCGTCACATCAGCGGAGCCGGGGCGGTCTGAAGATCCGGCTTGAACGCAACGCGTCGGCAATGTCGCTCTCCAGGGTGCCGAGCCTGTCGGCGGTTCCAATCAGGATCAAGCGCGGGAGCGGGGCCGCATCGCCGGTGTCGAGACTGCAGTTGGACCAGGTGATGGCGCCGCGCTGGCAGCGTTTGGTCGGATTGCTGCTGGTTTTCAGATTGGTCACCGTGCCGAGCCGGCTGAGCTCAGCCGATTGCGGAAACACAGCCGCCTGCGATGAGATTCCGCGCGCGAACGGTCCCGTCAACCCGAGGGTGACGGCCAGAAAACACAGAAAAAACACGCGGCGAATGGACATGCGAGGTTACTTACCGAGAACTGTGGCCAAATCCAGACGCGATCCCGATTCCGTGATCAAGTTTTCGTTAGCCGCGGGCGCATGGAAGAATGCCCGCCGCAGCGGTCGGTTTTTCGGCGCTCCGGCCATTGCCGCAGACCGGATCACTGCTGGCAGAAACTGGGTAGTGCCTCAGTTTGACGGTCTTATGTATCAAAAGCACCAAGCTCCCGACGACGAAAGGAGGGCGTGATGTAGGGGCGGCGGCGTGAGAGCGCGCGCAGCGTGGGCCGTGGTCCTATGTCATCTCATTACTTTCGATTGGAGCGACGGCGAAATTGTCGGGGTTAATCGCGCCTACTCGAATTGCTTCGATCCCCGCCTTCCCAATGTAGCGGATTTCTATTGTGACATCCGAAACTCTGACGTTCATGCCATCAAAGACACAGTCATATCTTATCGCGCTTCGCAGACGGACTGGACGCTCCCGTGTCGCCAAAACGTCCTCGGGCGTCAGGGTCAGCGGCTCGGTTTGAAAAACCACGCCGGGCGGATTGACTGCACCATCTCCGATAAATGGGAAAAGTGGGCCATCAGACCCAAACTTTGTGGGATCTTCCGGCGATCCTGCCACCGCGACAACCTTCTTTGCTGGCGTTACGCCGTAATTCTTCCAGTGGATCCTGAACAGATACGCCTCGACTTTGCCTGTCTTACCGAAGCAGTCCATGCTCCAATGCGCGTAACCCACCCATGCGCGGAGCTCCGCCTCTGCGTTGGCGCGGGCGATTTTCACCGCATCAACAGCAGCTCTTGCGGACATCCTATTCAGGTGCAGAGAATACAGCAGAGCAACCGCACCAAAAACGGCCAGCCCAATCTGAACCTTGGTGATCCAAACAATCTCTTTCGTAGATTCGGCCATGCTCTTTTGCGCGGCAAGATCTTGTTTTTCACGCTTAGCGGATTCTTGCTCTTGCTGTTTGGAACTTTCGGACTGTTCTGGTTCTTCGAGGATCCGAATAGGGATAGAAAACGACGGGGGGCTTTGATTGCGGGTATCGTCTTGCCGTTGGCCTTCGGCTTGGTTTTGTTCGGACTGTTCGGGTGATTGAGCGACAACGTGCCCGGACAGCATTAACCCTAATCCAATCGCAATTCCCGCGATCCGATAGCTCCTAAACATTGCAACAAGAACGCAGCACTGAATCCCCCCCGGCTGATCTTGTTGTTTAGATTACGCTCGGTCTCGTAAATGTCGAGTCCTGACAGCTTTTCCGCGAGTTGTGCGTAGGTCACACCCTTTCGCTTTAATTCAGCCTCTCTGGATATGTTCATCAACATATCGCATTTTGCCCAACAGGGCAGATCGTCTTTCTCTAGGGGGTGATAGTTTTTTGAGAGCCTAACCACAAACGGTAAGTCGTGTTTGGGGATAGTTGTGCTGATGGGAACGACAGAAACGATATCACTTCGATAAGGAAGCTTCGGGAGATTATCATTACAGGACGCACTTTCACCATCTCTGGCTCTTTGAAGCCTCGAAAGTCACAAATAAGAATTTGTCCAGCGCGCGGGTAAAAACCAATGGGCAATCATACGGCCTTTTTCTTGTACGATCCGCCCGGCTCCGGCTTGGGGTGCGCGAGCATCAACTGGACTTACAACCCAATCCATATCACGCAAAGTTTCCGAAATACCAGCATACATGGCAGGCGCCATGCGAAGGCTCTTGTGCAGTTGGCAGAAATCGTAATGCACGAAATACAGCGACAGCATGTGCAGGTGGTTGTCGACCTTCTGTGAAAAGGCATTGGTCAGGCGCGTAAAGCGGCGGTTGCCCATGCGGATGTTCAGCTTGCCCTTTACAAACGCGTTGCCGCGCCCAAAACTGTGCGGCAACGCTTCCAGAATTTCGGAGAACTGCACATGACTGCCTGTATCATCGGCTGGGCCCACACACCCTTTGGCAAACACAGCGACGAAACCATCGAGAGCCTGGTTACCAAGGTGGCCCGCGAGGCGATCGGGCATGCCGGGCTGGAAACCGGCGACATCGACGAAATCTATCTCGGCCACTTCAATGCCGGCTTTTCGGCGCAGGATTTCACCGCCAGCCTGGTGTTGCAGGCCGATGATGGCTTCCGCTTCAAGCCGACCACGCGGGTGGAAAACGCCTGTGCCACCGGCTCGGCTGCCGTGCATCAGGGCATCAAGGCCATTCGCGCCGGGAGCGCCCGCCGGGTGCTGGTGGTCGGCGTCGAGCAGATGACCACGACGCCCGGGCCCGAGATCGGCGCCAATTTGCTGAAAGCCTCCTATCTGCCCGAGGACGGCGACACGCCTGCGGGCTTTGCCGGCGTCTTCGGCAAGATTGCCGACGGCTATTTCCAGAAATATGGCGACCAGTCCGACGGCCTTGCCGCCATTGCCGCCAAGAACCACAGGAATGGCGTCGACAACCCTTTGGCGCAGATGCGCAAGGATCTCGGGTTTGAATTCTGCCGTGCCGAGAGCGAGAAGAACCCGTTTGTCGCCGGCCCGCTCAAGCGCACCGATTGTTCGCTGGTCTCCGATGGGGCGGCAGCCATCGTGCTCGCCGATGTGTCGACCGCCATGCAGGCGCCGCGCGCCGTGCTGTTCCGCGCCGCCGAGCATGTGCAGGACTTTTTGCCGATGTCCAAGCGCGACATTCTCGCCTTCGAAGGCTGCGCGCTGGGCTGGAAGCGGGCTTTCGCCAACTCCGGGACCTCGCTCGATGATCTCTCCTTTGTCGAAACCCACGACTGTTTCACCATCGCCGAACTGATCGAGTATGAAGCCATGGGTCTGGCCAGGCCGGGGCAGGGCGGTGACCTGGCCATGAGCGGCGAAACAGGCAGGAATGGCCGCCTGCCGGTCAATCCCTCCGGCGGGCTGAAAGCCAAGGGCCACCCGATCGGCGCCACCGGCGTTTCCATGCATGCGCTCTCGGCCATGCAACTCACCGGCGAGGCCGGCGGCATCCAGGTCAAGGACGCCACCCTGGGCGGCATCTTCAACATGGGCGGCGCTGCGGTCGCCAATTACGTCTCCATCCTCGAGCGCATCCGGTGACGTCGAGCCTCGCCCGCCACGGCGTCGCCGGCCACATCGTGGTCACCGGCGGCGCGTCGGGCATAGGCGAGGCCACCGTGCTGGCGCTGATCGATGAAGGCGCTGCCGTCACCATTCTTGATGCCAGTGACGAGGCCGTGGCCCGCGCCGAGAAACGGCTTGCAGGCGAGGATGTGCTGGCCCTGGTTTGCGATGTCACCGACGACGACGAGGTGGCCGAGTGCCTCTCCCAGGCTGTGGGTGCCTTTGGCCCGATCACCGGCCTGGTCAATTGCGCCGGCATCGCCCGCGATATCCCGGCGGAGAAAACCAGCGCCGAGATCTTCCGGCAGATCCTCGACGTCAATCTCACCGGCAGCTTCATCACCTGCCGCGCGACGCTCGACCAGATGGGTGACAGCCTTGCCATCGTCAATCTCGCCTCCGCGTCGGGAATCCGGGCCAATGCCGGCCGTGTCGCCTATGGCGCGTCGAAGGCCGGCGTCATTCTGATGAGCCAGGTGCTGGCCAATGAATGGGGCGCCAGCGGCGTTCGCGTCAATGTCGTCGCGCCGGGCCCGGTCGACAGCCCGCTGATCTCGGATCTGCATACGGTGGACGACCGCAAGCGCTGGACCGGCAGGATCCCGCTTCGCCGCTATGGCCGCCCCGAAGAGATCGCCGATGCCATCCTGTTCCTGCTGTCACCCCAGTCGAGTTACATCAACGGCCAGGTGCTGACCGTCGACGGCGGGTTTTCGGCATCAGGTATTATTGCCGGGCCGTGAGGCGGCCAATCTACTCCCGGCGTCCGAGCGACACCCCGACCGCGGTCGCGCCGATCACCAGAACCATGCCGGCCCATTGCCAGGCGTTGAACCACTCGCCCAGGGCGAAGGCTCCGATTGCCGTCGCCACCACCGGGCTGGCCAGCGCCAGATAGACCGCGCTCGGCCCGAGCCGGCCGATGCCGCGGGTCCAGACGTAATAGGCCAGGGCGGTGCCCACGAGCATCAGCCAGCTGTAGCCGAGCAGTTGCGTCAACCCCGGCGCGGGCGGCAATCCTTCAAACGCCAGCGCGACCGGAAACAGCATCGCGCCCCCCAGGATCAATTGCCATGTGGTGGTCTCCAGCGGCGTGCCCATCCGGCCCCAGCGGTCGATCAGCACCGTGGCCATGGCCATCGACAGCGCACCGCCGATTGCTGCCGCCACGCCGATCGGGTCTGGCCGTGCTTCAGGCGACAGCACCATCAGTCCAACACCGATGACGCCGGCGATACCTGCGAGAATTTGCACCGGATGCGCCGCGCGGCCGATCAGCCAGGCCGAGATCAGGGTCACCACCAGCGGCTGGATCGCCATCAGCGTTGCCGCCAGTCCGCCGGGCAGGCGCGCCGCAGCGATAAACAGCAAAGCAAAGAAGAAGCCGATATTGCTGAAACCGATCGCCGCATGGCGGAGCAGCGCCGCAACCGGCGGGATGCGCGGATTGAGCGCCAGCAGAATCAGCCCCGCCGGCAGCGCCCGCATCGCCCCGGTGAGCAAAGGATGGCTGACCGGCAGGGTTTCGGTGAACACGGCATAGGTGGTGCCCCAGAGCATCGGCCCCAGAAGGGTAATCAGAATTGTGCGCAGCATGGGGAATAAATCAATGAATCCGGTGAGTTTGGCGTGAGCTTATCAATCTCTGGCTCCGGCGCAATCGGCAAACACCTGCCGCGTGCGCTTTGTCTGTGCTCAGGTGCTCAGCCTCAACCGATCAGTCCCGGACGCAGGCCTTCCTCAAGCAGTGCGGAAACCTTTGCCGCGGCTTCGGCCTTGGTGACCTGGCCATTGCTGTTCACATCGAGTCCGCGGTTGAGCTTGTAGGCTTTCGACCCCTTCCGAAACAGCACGAACCCGGAGGGCTTGTCGACCGCGCGGGGATAGAGCACCGCCATATAGGCGCTTGGAAGGTCGCCGATCCGGCCCGCATGGGGGGCGAGATATTTTTCGACATAATCGAGTTGATCGAGCGCGGTCATGCCGGCCAGGGCCGCGGTTGTCGTTCCCAGCGCTCTGGCGGTCGCGGGCATGAACTGGATCAGCCCGGTGGCGCCCGAGCCGGCCAGGTTGGTCACCGCCGGGTCAAAGCTGCGCCCGGTTTCAAACGCCATGATCGCCATCAGATGATCAGGATCCATCCTCAGCCGATGCGCAACAGCGATGGTCTTGCGTTTGAACCCGGGCGAAACTCTGGCGCCCCAGGCGATCCGCCGGCCTTGCGCCGGGGGCGGAGAGGGCGGTTGTGCATCCGCAGTGCGGGACCGCTCAGGCGCCGGCATTGAAGCGGCCCCGCTCCAGGCTGTCAGCCAGGATATCAGGGTGGTGAAAAGGGAAATCTGGGCCATCATCTCTCTCGTTGAATGGGGTGGGGTGCGTCTCATCATCCCCCCAAGTCTGGACCGGCACAGCCGGGCGGGGATGTTAGCGCAATGCAAAACCTGTCTTCCCCCCGTGCTGTCAGTGCCGGCCGTATCGACGGCAATGCCGGCCAAAGGCGTGAGCGTGGGTGCGGATTGGGCAGGGTTTTCAAGCCGCTGGCGGGAAAACCTGAATCAGTTTGCCAAAACGAATTTGTGGCAGACCTGAGGCTTTGGCACGTGTAAGCTTGTGGAGCGGGGTGCGGCGTTTATCCCCGCCTCTTGCCCAAAACGGGCGCGTCTGCAATCACTCACCCGATCACGCGGGCGCCAGAACCGTTTGCCATTTCATGCCACTGTCAGGAGCAACGCCATGCAAAACCCCGTTCTTGTCGAAGTCACCCGCGGCCAGATGGTCGAGAGCCGGCATCGCGGCATGGCCGTTGTGGTGGATGGCGACGGTGCTGTGGTGATGCGTCTTGGTGAGGTCGAAACGGCTGTGTTTCCCCGCTCGGCGGTCAAATCCATGCAGGCGCTTTCGCTGGTCGAATCCGGTGCCGCCGACCGTTACGGCTTTGGCGACAAGGAACTGGCGCTGGCCTGTTCGTCGCATTCGGGCGAACCCGAGCACATGCGTCTGGCCGGCGAGATCGTCGCCCGCGCCGGCCTGTCCGAGCCTGATCTGGAGTGTGGCTGCCATTGGAGTTCGGAACAGAAAGTCCTGATCGGGCAGGCCCGCGCGGGTGACAAGCCCAACCAGTTCGGCAACAATTGTTCCGGCAAACATGCGGGTTTTCTCTGCCTGTCGTGTCATGCCGGGGTCGATCATCACGGCTATGTCGGGTACGATCATTTTGTTCAGTCTTCCGTTCGCGAGGTGATGTCCGATCTCACCGGCGTCAGCCTGGGCCACGACACCTGCGGCACCGACGGTTGCTCGATCCCCACCTACGCCGCACCGCTCGACCGGATTGCCCATGGTTTCGCCCGCATGGCCTCCGGGGCGGGTCTCGGCCGCGAACGCGCCAAGGCGGCCAGGCGGCTGATGGCGGCCTGCATGGCGGAGCCGTTTTACGTGGCGGGCACCCGCCGCGCCTGCACCGAGCTGATGCAGATTGCGCCGGGCCGGATCTTTGCCAAGACCGGCGCCGAGGGCGTCTTTTGCGCCACCATCCCGGAAAAGGGCTACGGCATCGCGCTCAAATGCGAGGACGGCTCCACCCGCGGCGCGGAGGTCATGATCGGCGCGGTGCTGGCCAGGCTGTTTGCCGATGATCAGGAACTGTCGGTCAGGCTTGGCGACTGGTCGCGTAAAATCATGAGGAACTGGAACGGCATCGAAGTTGGTCGCCTCCGTCCGGCCGGCGGCCTGGCATAAGCAACCCCGGGGCGTTCCGCGACGGATCGGCCGGGTAGAACGAAAGCAAAGCGCATGTCTTTATGGTTCATCTCGCTGTGTGCAGCATCTGTCATTGCCTATGCCGTCATTGGCGGGGTGTTTCTGGCATTCTCCGATTTTCTCATGCGCTCGTTCAATCGGGTCACCGGCCAGGGCGGGATTGAATCCATGCAAATCCTCAATGTCGAGATCATGCGCTCGGTCTTCATGGTGCTGTTCATCGGGCTGGTGCCGGTGTCGCTTGTCATCATTGTCTATGCCGCGCTCTTTGGCGAAGGCACCCCCCGGCTCCTCTTGATGCTGGCCGGCGCGCTTTACCTTGTCGGTGTCTTCGCGGTCACCGCAGCGGGCAATGTGCCGCTCAACAACCATCTGGCAGCCCTGGCTGCCTCGTCCTCGGAGGCGCAGGACTTCTGGACAAAGCGCTACATGACCCGGTGGGTCAGCCTGAACACGCTGCGAACCATTGCCTGCCTGCTTGCCTCCGGGATGACCCTGGCTGCACTTGTCATGCGGTAAGCATCTGACGCGGCAGATCCATCCTGCGCCGGTTTTCGCGCGGGCTTGCCTTGATCCCACCTATCACGGCCTCTATGTCGGGGAGCCGCCCTGTCCGCCTTTCTTTTCCTGGAGCCGTCCTTGTCCGTATTTGCAAACCTGCCCGCAGCCCCGAGCGCCGAGAAACGCCCTGTCACAGACACCCGCCACGGCATCACCCGGGGCGATGACTATGCCTGGATGCGCGACGCCAACTGGCAGGCGATGTTCAAGGACGCGTCGCTTCTCGATCCGGCAATCCGGAGCCATCTTGAGGCCGAAAACGCCTACCAGCAGGCCGCCATGGCCGACACCGCAGAATTGCAGAAGCAGCTGTTTGCCGAGATGCGCGGCCGCATCAAGGAGGATGACAGCTCGGTGCCGTCGCCCGACGGACCCTGGCTTTACGGTGTGCGCTATGTCACCGGCGGCGAGCAGCCGAAATATTTCCGGATTCCGCGTGATGGCGGCGAAGAGCAGATGATGCTCGACGGCGATCTGGAAGCAGAAGGCAAGCCCTATTTCCGTCTTGCCGGCGCCGGCCATGCGCCCGATTACGCGTCGATGATCTGGGGGTATGACGACAAGGGGTCGGAGTTCTTCACGCTCAAGGTGCGCGATCTGACAACCGGCAAGGACAGCGCCGACAGTATCGACAACACCGGCGGCGGTGCGGCCTGGTCGGCCGACTGTTCCGGTTTCTTCTACACCGCCGTGGATGACAACCATCGCCCCAACCGGATTTTCTACCACCGGCTCGGCACGCCGCAAGACGAGGATGTGCTGATCCGCGAGGAGACCGATTCCGGCTTTTTCATGGATGTTTCCGACACCCGTCTCAACGACGTCATCATCATCGGCATCAATGATCACGAAACCTCGGAATGCTGGGTGATACCGGCGGATGATCCTGCCGCCAAACCACGATTGGTCGCCGCCCGCCAGACGGGCGTCGAGTATTCGCTGAGCGAAGGCGGAGATGTGTTTTTTATCCTCACCAATTCGGATGGCGCCAGGGACTTCAAGATCATGCAGGCGCCGGTCGCCACGCCGGAACCGGAACACTGGAGCGAGGTTGTCGCCCACAAGCCGGGCCGGCTGATCCTCTCGGTCAGCGCCTACCGCAATCATCTGGTCTGGATGGAACGGGAAAACGGGCTGCCACGCATCGTGATAAAGGACCGCACCAGCGGCGCGCAGCACGCCATTGCCTTCGATGAGGAAGCCTATTCGCTCGGCTCTCAGGGGTCGATGGAATACGACACCGAGGTGGTGCGGTTCAGCTATTCCTCGATGACCACACCATCCGAGCTGTATGACTACAACATGACCACGCGCGAGCGCACGCTCTTGAAGCGCGACGAGGTCCCCTCGGGTCATACGCCCGGCGACTACATTACCCGCCGTGTCATGGCGCCGGCAGACGACGGCGAACAGGTGCCGGTGACGCTGCTCTACCGCCGCGACACGCCGCTCGACGGCACCGCGCCGTGCCTGCTTTATGGCTACGGCTCCTACGGGATCTCGATCCCTGCCAGCTTCAACACCAATTGTCTGTCGCTGGTCGATCGCGGCTTTGTTTATGCCATTGCCCACATTCGTGGCGGCAAGGAAAAGGGCTTTGGCTGGTACGAGGCGGGCAAGCGCGGCAACAAGCTCAACACCTTCACCGATTTCATTGCCGCCGCCCGCTATCTGGAGGCTGAAAACTTCACCTCGCATGAGCGCATCGTTGCGCAAGGCGGTTCCGCCGGGGGCATGCTGATGGGAGCGGTTGCCAATATGGCGCCCGATGCCTTTGGCGCCATCATCGCCGCCGTTCCGTTTGTCGATGTGCTCAACACCATGCTCGACGACACCTTGCCGCTGACCCCGCCGGAATGGCCCGAATGGGGCAATCCGGTGCTGTCGCAGGCCGATTATCACACCATCGCCGGCTATTCGCCCTATGACAATGTCAGCGCTCAGGCCTATCCGCCGATTCTGGCCGTTGCCGGCCTGACCGATCCGCGCGTGACCTATTGGGAGCCGGCCAAATGGGTGGCGCGCTTGCGCGAGATGTCGACCGGCAAGGCGCCGGTGCTGTTCAAGATCAACATGGCCGCCGGACATGCGGGCGCTTCCGGGCGGTTCCAGCGGCTGGAGGAGATCGCCTATGAATACGCGTTCGCGCTCAAGGTGGTTGGCAAGGCCGGCTGACGGCCGGCCCTGAGCGGCAGGATTGGTCGGGGGCGGGGTACGGGTTCTTGCTGCAAATCCCGCAGCGGCCCGTTTATAAAAATTTTACCAAATGTCTTAAGTCGATACTCACACGTCGAATATACTGTGATGCTCCAATAGCCCCGATGATGTGGAGCCGATGGATGTTCAATTCGCCGAAAATGAAATTCGCGAAATTGGTACGCGGCAGGGATGGCAATTTTGCCATGTTGTCAGCGATTTTGCTGCCTGTGGCGATCATGGCCGGAAGTCTTGCTGTCGACACAACCAACGCGTTGTCGATGAAGGCTCATTTGCAGAACGCAGCCGACGGGGCAGCGCTGGCGACGGCGGCTCAGCTCGCCGAGGGCAAGATTACCGAGGCGCAGGCCAAGGATTACGCCAGCAAGTTCTTTCTGGGACTGACCAGCGAAGATTCCAGGACGTTCAGCGAGTTCACTGCAACGCCGACGATTACGATCACCTCGCAAGGCAGCGGAAACAAGACTGTCTGGCAAGTCCAGGTTGCTGCCACCGGTTCTCAGCAGGCGACGCAGATGGCGCGGCTGATGGGGCGGGAAAGCATCGAAGTCGCCATCAGCGGCACGTCGGAATCGGCTCTGGATGCATCCAATCCGTTGTCGATGATGCTGGTGCTGGACCGTTCGGGATCGATGAGCTGGGGCTCGATCAAGGAACTCATTCCGGTCTACTGCGGATGGGGCAAGTGGAGATATGCGTGCGGCACCAAGGAAATTCTCACAGGTACGCCAAAGATGGACATTCTCAAGGATGCCGTCAGCAATCTTGTGGATCACATTTCCGATTCCGACCCGACCAACGAATATGCGCGGATTGGCGCTGTGGCTTACAACTACAAGACCGCCGGCAGCGACAAGTTTGACCTGACCTGGAAGAAACACAAGGTCAAGTCATTCGCCAACGCCCTGGTCGCGGAAAATGGCACCTATTCTGTCGACGCGATGGAATGGGCTGTTGATAAGGTCACCGGTCCGGGGGAAGTCAACGAACATTTTTCCAAAAACGAGTCGAAGGATCCGTTGAAGTTCATCGTCTTCATGACCGATGGCGAGAACGACACCGGAAGCACGTGGAAGGATGACTACGCCGACAAGACCACCAAGGAACATTGTGAAACCGCCAAGAACAACGATGTGACCATCTTCGCGGTGGCATTCCAGGCGCCGGAGAGAGGCCAGGCCTTGCTCAAGGCCTGCGCATCGAGCGACAAGAAATATTACGACGCCCAGAGCGCCGACGAGTTGCTCAAGGCCTTTACCGACATTGGCAAGGAAGCCGCCGCGCAGGTCACCCGCCTGACCAACTGATCAGGCCGGGGTGGGTCACTTCCAGCCGTCGCCCCTTGCCGGCAAGGCCTTGAGATAGGCGGCGATCGCTTCCCGGTCGCCGCTTGTCAGTTCGGCCATGTTCTTCTGCACGCTGACCATCGAGCCGCCGACACTGTCGAAATCCGGGGTGAAGCCGCTTTCGAGATAATAGGCGATATCAGCGGCGCTCCAGCCGGCAATCGCCTTGCCGCCGGGCGTCAGATTGGGGATCACCCCTTCGCCCTCAGGATTTTGCGCGCCCGACAGCCAGGCGTCAGTGACAAACCCGCCGATCGGATTGCGCGGCGTGTGGCATTCGCCGCAATGGCCCGGTCCTTCGACCAGATATTGTCCGCGCCCGAGCTGCGCCTCATCGCCGGCAGGCGCCACCCGGGGCTCGTCGGTGAAAAACAGCCATTTCCAGCCGCCCAGCGCACGCCTTATGTTGAACGGAAACCCCACCTCGTGCGGCAGCGATGCGACATCGCTGGCTGGCAGCGTCTTGAGAAAGGCGAACAGATCGGCAATGTCGCGGTCGGTCATCCTGACATAGGAGCCATAGGGAAACGCCGGATAATAATGACGGCCATCGGGCGACACCCCGGCCAGCATCGCGTTGGCAAACTGCTCGATCGACCAGCCGCCGATGCCGGCTTGCGGATCGGGCGAGATATTGGGCGCGACAAAGGTGCCGAAATCGCTTTTCAGCCGCACCCCGCCCGCAAGCACCAGCCGGGCCTCGTCCTTGGCGCCGGGGGCGGCATGGCAGGAGGCGCAGCCGCCGGCCCAGAACAGCGTTTCCCCCGCCGCTGCATCGCCCTCAAGCGCGGCAATGGCCGCAAGCCGCCCGGCTGCGACAGGCGTCGGCGCGGTCAGCCCGTAGGCGGCAGCCGCACCGGCGATTGCCGCCAGGCCAACACCAAGCGCCAGCCGTTTCATGGCTGCCGCCCGGTGGGCCGGGGCTCAGACGCAGACTGCATCAGCTCTTCTTCAGGCGATAGGTCTCATGGCAGGCGCCGCAATTCTTGGTCAGCGGTCCGAACACGGCCTTCAGGGCGTCAAGATCGGCAGGCGCTGCGGCCACGGCGGCATCGGCGTCGGCTTTCAGGCCGGCAAGCTTGGCGGTGAAGCCGTCCATGTCGGTCCAGATCGCCGGTGCGGCCTCGGTTTCGAACCCGGTCTCGGAACCTTGCGGGAAATAGGCGCCGATCGAGCCGGCCACCTCGCTGATGGTGCTCAGCGCCGCCAGCGTGGCGGCGGCGTCGAAATCGGCCTCGCCCTTGACCATTTTTGCCATCGCGCCGGTGGCGCCGCCCACCTTCTTCATCATCTCCTGGCGAACCACCTGCGGCTCGTCGGCGGCGATGGCGGGGGCAAAGCCGGCGGCGCCGATTATGGCGGCGGCAACAAAAGTCCGAAATCTCATGGAGTCTCTCCCAAGGGTGTTGAATGGATACGGTTTCAGCCAGCGGCATGATGTCACGCCATGGGCCAATCCAAAGTCAATAAATCGTGAACACTGCGTCACCCGCGCGAGCGGTTCCCGGACACAAAAAAACCCGAAGTCGGTGACTCCGGGTTGTCTTGCGTCAAGCCGGGCAGGGCCCGCCAATGCCGGTCGCGTGGTCAGGCAGCCGCTTCGTACATCTCGGCGACATGATCCCAGTTGATCAGATTGTCGACGAAGGCTTCGAGGTATTTCGGCCGCGCGTTGCGATAATCGATATAGTAGCTGTGCTCCCAGACATCGCAGCCCAGAATCGGCTGTGCGCCGTGCATCAGCGGGTTCTCGCCGTTTGGCGTCTTCATGATTTCAAGCTTGCCGTTCTTGACCGCGAGCCAGGCCCAGCCGGAGCCGAACTGGGTGGTGCCGGCATTGATGAAATCGGCGCGGAACTTGTCGTAGCCGCCGAGATCGGCATCGACTGCCTTGGCCAGCGCGCCCGGAAGGGATGTTCCGCCGCCGCCCTTCTTCATCCACTGCCAGAAATGCAGATGGTTGTAGTGCTGGCCGACATTGTTGATCAGCGCGGCGTTCTTCTCGTCATAGGCGGCCTTGCAGATCTCTTCGAGCGACTTGCCGGCCAGCGGCGAGCCTTCCAGCGCCTTGTTGCCGTTGGTGACATAGGCCTGGTGGTGCTTGTCGTGGTGAAACTCGAGGGTTTCGCGCGACATGTAAGGGGCCAGGGCGTCGTAATCATAGGGAAGGTTTGGCAGTTCGAGGGCCATGGGGTCTCTCCTCTTGGAAATTGGGGGGGCGGCGAAATGGATCCGCTGCATCGCCAGACCATAGGCTGGCGACACCATACAGGCAACGGGCCCGGACCAAAAAGGTTCCCGATCTGGGGGTGCGGCAATTTGGAGCGCGTCGGAGAAACCGTCAGGCGTCAGGCGTCAGGCGTCAGGCGTCAGGCGTTAGGCGGCAGGCGGCAGGCGACAGGCGTCAGGCGACGGGCGTCAGGCGACAGGCGTGAGGCGACAGGCGTGAGGCGTGAGGCGAGGGGCACCGCAAGCGCAGCAATCGATTTTGGCGCTCTCCATCACCCCGTCATCCCGGCCCCCGAGCCGGGATCCAGCCACCGCGTGTCGACGCGGTGAGAGACCACGTGGTGAACGCCAGCAAACGGACTTCCGGCGCGCGGACAATTCCCCGCTGGATGCCGGATTGGGTCCGGCAGGACGGCTATCAAGATTGAATTAGGGCCTATTCGGCCCGCTAGGCATCTTTCGGGCCGGAGCCGACCTTTGCGCAGGTCAAAGTGAGCCGTCATACAGGGAGGTTCTGCGGCCAAACCAATATCACCGGGCGGGGATGGTCAGCCACATGCGTCACAAACAGACCTCAACCATAGCTTGAGCACAAGGTCAGCCCTGGATATGTTGCTCCGGCAATTGGTGAAAGATTAAGACATGCGGATCGAATACCTTCAAATATCAAATGTCCTCAGTTTTCCCTATCGCGCCGATTTGCGCCAAGCCGATAAAATAGAATTTGACGATGGTCTAAATATTATTATCGGCGAGAATGGCTCCGGAAAATCGACAGCCCTTGAGGTTGTCAACTTCCTATTCCGAAGGGTCATATATCGCCAGTTCAGCTTCAATCGTGAGCTGTTTGGACGCCGCTCAACTCTTGCCGCAAGTCAAAGGCGGCAAGTTCTGCAGCCAGCCAATCAAACCGACATCAACGGTTTTCGGCTGGACGCCAGTTGGGATAGCGAAGATCAAGAGCAGCGCATTCGTATTGCAGTACGACTCGACGAAATCGACAGGCAGAACATAGCCAATATCAGGACTAACTTTTCGCAGCTTACACTAACGCTAGGATCGTACTCTACTTATCAATTTAGTGCCGATGGTGAATACCGCTACACATACGTTATTGATGTGATATTGAACCATGCCGCGAATAGTTTCACGGTTCATCTACAGGGCGGCGAAAGTGACTTCGGTTTCACATATCTAACCGACTATCACCTATTCAAACAAGCCATTTCACTTCGAAATACGCTCAATAGCGGTGTGCCGATCCCACCGCTCTATGAGAGCTTCACGCTTATCAGTAGTTATCGCAACTACCACGCGTTTAAGCCCTCCATTTCCCTCAGTATGGCTCCGGCGTCGCAGCAAATTCAGGAAATACAGAATCAGGATTTCAATCGCAGTCTCAATGCCACTGATAGCAATGAACCGCCGGTGTTCGCGCTCGTGCGGCTGCAGGTTGCTGAGCACCATTTCCACCTCATTTCAGAAGCAAAAGACCTTGCGCAGTGTGAGCAAGAAGCAAACAATCTTCCCTTTGTAAGGTCGGTCAATGAGCGTCTGCGCGTGGTAAACCTGCGCTGTCAGATTAATCTTCTGGACCAGAGGACGTGGCAGTACATCTTTAATTTCTACGACACCCGTCGCGACAAGCCAATCGGCGACATCAACAGCCTAAGCGCGGGTCAGAAAGCAATTATCCACCTAGTGCTTGAGGCGTATGGGAGGGGTGAACTGAAGGGTGGCGTAGTCATCATAGATGAACCTGAAATCCATTTGCATTATCAGTTTCAACACGAGTATCTGCAGGTACTTCGAGAGCTGAACCGCACGCAGAGCTGCCAATACATTCTCGTTACCCACTCGGAATCGCTCATCAACTCGAGCACTATAAGTTCTGTACGCCGTTTTGCTCTTGATTCGAACGGTCAGACATCAATCTTCTCGCCAACACTTTCCGAAGATCAAAAAAGCCTTATACGCATTCTCGACAACACCCGGTCCACATATGCTTTTTTCTCTAAAAAAGTGGTTCTGGTGGAGGGCGATACCGACCGCTATTTTTTCAGGGCGCTGCTCCAAGAGCGGCACCGCTTGCTCGAACAAGAAATTGCGGTTCTCCATGTAGGAGGAAAGAGGGAACTGCCGAAGTGGCAAAGTCTGTTTTCAAGCTTCGGCCTTCGCGTTTATGCAATCTCAGACTTCGATTACATCTTGAATTTGCATTATCCCGCCGACAGCGGTGTTCGCCTCCGGACAGCTGAACAAATCGCCGCATTCAAACAGTCACACATAGATTGGGAAGATCATATCAGTACCTCGGCAGCAGGTGGCATGTTCGTTCTTCGCGAAGGCGACCTCGAAACATACCTTAATATTAAGAAAGATCTTAGTCATGTGATCGAATTTTGCCAAAATGGCCTTCAGCTCTTGCTGGCAGACGATACTTCCAGCAAGAGCCGCGAATTACGATCGATCATTGACGCCATCGCTGACTAAAGGTTCATGAATGAGGCTGAGGCGCTACCAAGAAGCAAGGGGAAACTTGCGCTCCGACGTCTGCTTCGCGCTCTACCGAGCCCGAAATCTTAAATGCCGCTTACAGGCCCAATTCAGTCGTTCGTTCCCGACTCAATGAATGCCCGCTCCCGCCCAATCCGGACTTGCCGCCCTGACGATCACGTCAGAGCCAGCGACCGGCAGCCGATGTTTTTCACGCACGCCCACCCCGTCATACCGGACCTGATCCGGTATCCAGCCACCGCGTGTCGACGCGGTGAGAGACCATGTGTTGAACGCCAGCCAAGGGTCTTCCGGCGCGCGGACGATTCCCGCCGGATGCCGGATCAGGTCCGGCAGGACGGCAGATCGGATGCCCGGTGGATGGCGTAAGCCATTGATATAAAATTCAAAACAGATGTTTGGCAGGTGGGTGCCGCGTGCGCCCGATCTCCCCCCCTTGCGGGGGAGATGTCATCGTCGATGACAGAGGGGGGTAAATGGACTTGCTCGGTGGCCGAGGATGACGACGGAGATGACAATTTGCTTTCGGATGATCAGCCGGCAGCCCGGATGCACGCGCTGCTCACACCCCGTCCGCCCCGTGCAAAATCCCGCGCCCACGTCCCTGCAATCGCAACAGCTTAACCGAAAAATCCCGTGATCTTGTCCCCGCATTGCCCGTCCGTGCCACACTTGGTGCGCTTCCGCTGCCGGATGGATCGCGAACGTTTCGAGCCAGGCGGGAGGAAGGCCTTTCGGGAACTGCCCTAACGTGCGGCAGGCCCGGGAGGAGGCGGAGGCCATCGGGGGCTCCGCTGGCGGGCGGCCTGCCGCGAGGCGGGCCGTGCAAAGCCAGCCACCGGGCCGGATTTCGGGGCCTGCCAGCCAAATGGCGGGTGAGGAACCGGGAATTCGGACCGGGCCTGTGGCGGACATGACGGGTCGATGACCTTCAGCGTCCGTGCCGGATCCCCGAAAACCACTCTTGCGGCCTGTCCAGGCTGCAACAGGAGCAATCCGGGCGGAGGTAACAGTCCGCAGAGTGCGAGGCGCCGCCTGTCGGATGCGGACATCATCCGGCAAATTTCGGGCCCGCGCGCGGAACGCGCCACCCCAGACTACCAGATTTCAGAGGCGCAGCCCGCGCGCGGCCCTCCGGACCCGGTTTTCTCTGCTCGACACTCCGGCGGTTCTGCCGCGCGGAGCGATTGCCTGCGCCCGCTCTCGGGCGCGGCGCCACAAGCCCTCAGGCCACCGCGTTGCGGTCAATGGTCAAATGCCTGAACCGGTCTGCGCCAGCCCGGGCCAGGTCGCCGGTCACCACCTCGTTCCAGCGGCAGCCGATGATCGCGCCATCGGGGGTGGCATCGAACATGTTGTTCGAAATCAGCGCCGCACCGGCGCCCTCGACCACCGAGACGGCGACCCCGGCGCCGCAATCGCGAACCGTGTTGGCGGAAAAATTGACCGCCCTGAGAAACGGCCCCCAGCCCATCAGCACCCCCCATTTCGGCGCGCCCTCGATGACGTTGCCGCTGACCGCCGCATCCGCCTCGATTGCCATGCCGATGCCGAAACCGGCATATTCGGCCGGGTAGGGGCCTTGCGTGCTCAGATTGCGGATGATGTTGCCCTGGACCACCGCCAGCCGCCCGCCCTCGTTGAAATTGGCCACCGAGATCCCCACCGTGCCGCCATCGATCAGGTTCGACGCAATCACCGCGCCCTCAAACGAGAATTCGGCATAGATCGCGGTCTCGCCCGCGCGGATCGCCTGGTTGGAGACGATCTGGATATTGCTGGCGGAATTGGCGCGGATGGCCGAGAAGGCGCAATCGGAGACATGGTTGCCCCTCACCATCACATGGCCGGCGCGGAAGATGTTGATGCCGTTGCCGTTCTGGCCGGTGCCGCCGACCCGCGCCGCTATCCGCATCACCCGGTTGCCGTCAATCAGCGTCCCGTCCTCGCCCGCCGACCAGCGATGCACCAGAATGCCGCCATTGGCGCAGTCGCGCACCACATTGCCGGTGATCGCCAGCCCGCGGCTTTCCACCGCATAGATGCCCGCCAGCCGGGCTCCGGAAATCTCGCAATGATGGATCCGCCCGCCGCAGGCTTCGAGCAACACGCCATGGCCATCGGCGCCGGCGAGGCTGACATTCTCGATCACCGCCTCCGCCACCCCGCGCAGATGCACAAGCCCCGACACATGTTCGCCCAGCCGCTGGTTGGCGCCGTCGAGCACCAGCCCCGACAGTTCGATCCGGCGCGCGCCTTCGGCCACAAATCCGTGGCCGCGGCCGCCATAGATCAGCCGTGTGGCGCCGGGCACGCCGGCAATCCTTGCGCCCTCGGGCAGGGTGATGTTGGAGACGACAAAGGTTCCGGGCGGCAGCCGCAGGATCCGCCCGCCCGCCGCCGCCGCGTCAATGGCGCGCTGAAACCGGCGGCTCTGGTCGTCGGCCGCATCGGGCAGCAAGCCGGCCAGATCGGCGTCGTGGCCGCCGCGCAGGTCAATCCGGGTGAACAGGTCGCCGGCGGCGGCCGAAGCCGGTTCCATCGGTGCGAACAAGCCTGCCGCGCTGGCGCCAGCAAGGCTGGCAAGCAGGGCGCGGCGGCTGACAAGGGGAGGGGTCGTGCTCATGCGTTAAACCGAGCACAAATCATGCCAGAAGCCTGTGTGCCGTTCTGGCACAGGCCGAACGAAAGCGTGGCGGCGCAGATGAGGCACGGCATTTGAGCCAGATCAAGGGGGCGACAGCCTGGCGCGCCTAGACTGCGATTGACCCGATACCGGGCCATACCGGCCTCGACAGCGTAACCACAGGAGACATCCATGCTCAAGCTTGCAGCCATGGTCTACATTATCGCCGGCAGCATGCTGGCGGGCAGTTGTGTCATCGCCGCCCTGGTGCTGGGTCGCGTCGACGCGCTGTCGATCTCGCTGGCTGCGGCTCTGGGCGCGCTGCTGGCCCTGCCGGTGGCCTGGCTGATCGCCGCCAAGCTCAACAAGGCGATGCGCCCGGCCTGACCCGGCCCGGTGGCGGCAAGGCGGCAAGGCAGCAAGGCGATTGAGCCGGCCTCTGGGCAGCAAAAAACCCGGCAACCAGGCTGCCGGGTTTCCCAATGCCTGCCTTAAGCCGCCAGGCGGCTCAGACGAACTGCGACAGGCCAGGGATCGACGCGACGATCTCGTCGATCGAATCGCCGGCACCGTTTTCGCGCGCATAGCCGATGGTTTCCTTGGCAACCTGGGAGATTTCGCCCATGCCCAGCCCCATGCCCATCAGCTTCGAGCCCAGGCCCATGACGCCGCCCATCGACAGCATTCCGGCGGCCGGCGCCTTGGCCATCAGGTCGTCGGACCCAGGCACGGATGCCATCATTTCGGCAACCTTGTCGGCCGGGCCTTCCGACTGCAGAAAGGCCAGAATGGAGCCGATTGCCTTTTCGGCCGTATCGGCATCGATGCCGACATTGGCGACGATGCGGGAGACGAGATCGTTCATGGGGGAATACTCCGGAGTGGTATGACGTTAACGTAAGCGTAAACGGCGATTATGGGCTTTGCAAGCGCTCACCAGCCGTTTTTCGGGGTGCCGCCGCAAAAAATGCGGGCGCGGGTCCGCCGAAAAAGGCTAGCCGGATCCAAGTGTGTCAGAACATCGTGCCCCTCAGGAAAGCGATGGTGCGCTCCCAGGCCAGATCTGCCGCCGCCTTGTTGTAGCGCGCCGCCGAGGTGTCATTGTGGAAGGCGTGGTTGACCCGCGGATAGACATGGATGGCAAACACCTTGTCATGCGACAGCAGGGCATTGCGATAGTCCTTGATGCCGGAGTTTATCCGTTCATCCAGTCCGGCATAATGCAACAGCATCGCCGCCTTGATCGACGCAACATCCTTGGTGTCGGGCTGGCGGCCATAAAACACAATGCCGGTGCGAAGCTCCGGATCGGCAACCGCCAGCTCATTGACCAGGCCGCCGCCCCAGCAGAACCCGATCGCGCCGACCTTGTCGGTGACCCTGTGGTAGCCGGCGAGCCAGGCCCGCGCCGCTGCCGCATTTGCCGTGGTTTGGCTGGCATCGAGTTCGTTGAACATCGTGCGCGCGGTATCCTCATTGTCGGGTGTGCCGCCGAGCGGCGAGAGAAAATCCACCGCCAGCGCGGCAAAGCCCTCCAGCGCCATCCGCCGTGCGATGTCGCGGATGTGATCGTTAAGGCCGCGGTTTTCGTGAATCACCAGCATGCCGGGCACCGGTGCGGTGGCATCGGCGGGCATGGCGAGATACCCCTGCAGCCTCCCGGTGGCCCCGGCAAATGTCACCTCGTGGGTCTCGATCCGCCGGTCATCGGCAGCCACGATCGCCGCCCGGGCGCTGTTGGCCGCCAGCAGCGGTGCGATCGCGGCCGCTGCTGCGCCCGAACCCGCAAGTTTGGTCAGCCGGTTCATGAAGCCGCGCCGGTCAAGCGTCAGGTGCGTGTAGTCGTCATAAGCCTGGATCATGGCTTGGGTAACGGTCGGTTTGTCTGCCATGCTCAATCTCCTGATCGCAAACACAAGCTGTACATCTGTTTGTAGTTGAGTAGCCGGGAAAGTTCAAAGGATCATGAACAACTCA
The DNA here is from genome assembly GCF_029210485.1 of Hoeflea sp. YIM 152468. GTDB lineage: Bacteria > Pseudomonadota > Alphaproteobacteria > Rhizobiales > Rhizobiaceae > Hoeflea. The sequence continues at coordinate 60,067 of NZ_JARGET010000019.1, read as the reverse complement.
TGGCCTGTTCGGACCGGCGGTGAAGGCCCGCCGCGTCCGACCCCCTTGAGCATCAGCGCTGCCCGGTTGGCGCAAGCCCAGGCCTGTGGCCGCGGGCCGACAGCCGATTGATTTCCAGTGCCTGTTGTGGGCAGCTTGGTGATCGGAGCAATCCTGCTTTGCAAGCAACACCCGTAGGGAGATTTGCCGTGGCCACCCAGATGCCTGCACCCGATCCGGAAGCTGATCCGCGCGTCAAGGCGGTGTTTGATGACATCCGCTTGACCCGCAAAACCGATTTCATCAACAACATGTGGCGCTGGCTGGCCTTTGATCCGGCGCTGCTCGAACGGACCTGGCGGGAAGTCAAGGAAGTGGTCGGCAAGCCCTCCTTGATCGATCCGCTGACCAAGGAGATGATCTATATTGCCGTCTCGGTCGCCAACAATTGCAGCTATTGCGTCCATTCCCACACCGCCGCCGCCCGTGCCAGGGGCATGACCGGGGAGCAATATGGCGAGTTGCTGGCGATCATCGGCCTGGCCGGCAAGACCAATCAACTCGCCACGGCGCTTCAGATCCCTGTCGATGAGGTGTTTGACGCCGCGCAATCGGGCCAGCCCGGCCGATGATCCGGCTTTACGACCGTGCCGGCCGCGCCCTCGAGGTTCCGCCCGGCGCCGCCGCGCCGCTGCCGGACGCCGCCTGCTGGATCGATCTGGTCCACCCGGAGACGCAGGAGGAAGCCCGGGTCGAAAATCTCATCGGCATCGAGGTGCCGAGCCGCGACGAGCTGCGCGACATCGAGCCGTCGAGCCGGCTCTACATCGAGAACGGCGCGGCCTATCTCACCGCCAGCGTGGTCTGGAAATCCGAGACCGATTTCGCCGAAATCGCCGACATCGGCTTTGTGCTGACCGGCGAAAGACTGGTCACCATCCGCTACGCCGAGCCCAGGGCGTTTGTTGTCTTCGCCTCAAACGCGGCGCGCGAATTCTCCGGGCTTGACGGCCGCGACGTGCTGACACGGCTGATCGAGGCGATGATTGATCGCTGCGCCGAGGTGCTGGAGAGCCGGTCGCGCCGTATTGATGCCGTTTCGACGGAGGTGTTTTCACGCGGCACGGTGGAAAGCCCCGAGGCCGTGACCCGCGATCTCGAAGCCACACTTGGCGTCATCGCCAGCCACCAGCGCACCATCGCCAAGGTGCGTGAAAGCCTGATGTCGCTGGCCCGGGTGTGTGGCTTTCTGCAGACCTTGCCGGAGATTGCCGGCGACAAGGCGCTCAAACAGCGCTGCCGCTCAATGGCCGTCGACATCCAGTCGCTGTCAGAACATGCCGATTTCATCTCGGAAAACATCGTCTTCCTGCTAGACGCCTCGCTGGGACTGATCTCGGTGCAGCAAAACCAGGTGATGAAGGTGGTCTCAGTGGTCGCCGTCGTCTTCCTGCCGCCGACATTTATCGGCACCGTCTACGGCATGAACTTTCAGGACATGCCTGAATTGGCCTTGCCCTGGGCCTATCCGATCGCGCTTGCGGTGATGGCCGCTTCGGCTGTCGGCCCTTATCTCTGGTTCAAGATGAAGGGGTGGTTGTAGCGAGCCGGGACGCCACGCTAACTGCAGTTTCTCAGCCACGCGGCGAAGATGTCGATATCCGGATTGGATTCGCCGCGCACGCCGTAGGCGAGGAAATAGCCGTAGTCGGAAAGTTCGATCGGGCTCAGCCGGCACAACGCGCCCGTGGCGAGTTCAGCCGTCACCAGCGCATCGTTCAGCGCCACGCCCTGTCCATCGATCACTGCCTGAACCCGCACATTCGGATCGGGAATGATGAGCCTGTCGGTGCGCTTCCTGAAAGAGAGGCCGGCCACAGTAAACCAGCCAGGCCATGCCTGACTGTCGTCGCGGTCGTGCAGCAGCGTAAAACTTTCAAATGCCGCTTCGAAACCCTGATCTTCAACCGCCTCGAGCGCCGAACGGTTGCCGCTCGGCCAGGCCGGGCAGGCGAACAACGGCTCGATCACCACATCCTTCCAGGCTCCATCGCCCCAGCGGATGGCCAGGTCGACGCCTTCACCGCGCAAATCGGCAAGATCGATCATCGGCTGGATGCGCAGCCGGATGTCGGGGTGGAGTTGCATGAACTGCATCAGCCGCGGCGACAGCCAGCGCGAGGCAAAATAGGTGGTCACACCGATGGTCAGCGCCCTTGTCTGCCGGCGGCGCAGATCGTCGATTTGCTGCTCGACGGTCTCGAACGCCGACTGGCTGACGGCCAGCAGTTCGTGACCCCGCTGGGTCAGGACAATGCCGCGCGGCAGCCGCCGGAAGACCGCAAATCCGAGTTCGCTCTCCAATTGCCGCATCTGGTGGCTGATCGCGCCCTTGGTCAGGTGCAGCTCATCGGCCGCCGAGGCGAAACTGCCGTGCCGGGCGACGAGGTTGAATGTCCGCAAAGTGTCATAATTTCGAAACCGCATGAGAATGCGTATAATAATATTAGACCCCGAGTGCAAAAGATTTCGATTTTCAACGCATGATTCCGCATGGATGCTGCCAATCAGTCCGATGAACCTGGATCGGCGGTTAAAAGGGGTAGCTATCTTGGACGCACAAATCATCGAGATGGACAGCCATCCGGCCCCTGCCAAACGACGCGGCCGGGCGCAGCGCGCCACCGACCGCGCCAACATCATCCCGCTAAGGTTTGATACCAGAGCTGTTCCCGCCTATCACCTGCTGGGCGAGGCGGCGCTTGTCGCGCTGGAAGACCAGGCTGACTGGATTCTCGAGCATATCGGCATCGAATGTCGCGGCGATGATGTCGCGCTGGATCTGTTTGCGCAGGCCGGCGCCAGGGTTCAGGGCCAGCGGGTGCGGTTCGAGCGCGGTCTGGCGCGCCAGCTTTGCGCCACAGCGCCCGAACACTTTGCGCTGCATGCCCGTGATCCGCACAACACGGTCACGCTGGGTGGCGATCACATTGTCCTGATGCCGGGCTATGGCTCCCCCTTTGTCAGCGATCTCGATCATGGACGCCGCTACGCGACGCTTGCGGATTTCGAGAATTTTGTGAAGCTCGCCTACATGTCGCCGCACCTGCACCATTCCGGCGGCACGGTCTGCGAACCCACCGACGTTCCGGTCAACAAGCGCCATCTCGATATGGTTCATGCTCATCTCAGGCTGTCGAGCAAACCCTTCATGGGCGGGGTCACATCGCCGCAACGCGCCCGCGATTGCATCGACATGGCCCGCATCGTGTTTGGCTCAGACTTCGTTGCCAACAATGCGGTGATGCAGGGCAACATCAACGTCAATTCGCCGCTGGTGTTCGATGACACCATGTCGGGCGCCTTGCGGGTCTATGCCGAAGCCAACCAGTGCGTCTGTGTCTCGCCGGCGATTTTCGGTGGCGCCATGGGTCCGGTCACGCCCGCCGCGATGGCGGCCCAGACGCTGGCCGAAGCCATGGCCGGCATTGCCTTGACGCAACTGGTGCGTCAAGGCTGCCCTGTCGTGTTCGGCTCGTTCCACTCAACCATGAACCTGCGCACCGGGGCGCTCACCTTTGGCATGCCCGAAGCCAATCTGGTGACCATGGCGCTGTCGCAACTGGGCCGCCGTCTCGGCGTTCCGGTCCGCTCCGGCGGCGGCCAGATTACCGCCTCAAATGCGCCCGATGGTCAGGCGATGCAGGACAGTGCCAACGCCATGTGGGCGACGATGCTGTCGGGCTGCCACCAGGTCTGGCACGCCGCCGGCTGGCTCGAGGGCGGGCTGACCATGTCCTACGAGAAATTCATTCTGGATCTCGACAATTGCGGCGCATTCCTGCGGCTGTTCCAGAGCATGGTCGTCAATGAGGAAACCCTGTCGCGCGATTCCTATCTGGAAGCCGGGCCGGGGCAGAATTTTCTCTCCACCGCCCACACCATGCGCCATTTCGCGGCGGCAAATTACGAATCGCTTCTGCCCGATGCCGGCCCCTATGAGACCTGGAAGGACAATGGCAGCCAGACCGCCGCGCAGCGCGCCAATGGCCGCTGGAAGGACATGCTGGCTGGCTATGTGCAGCCACCGATGGAGCAGGCGACGCAGCAAGCGCTGGCCGAATTCGTGGCGCACCGCAAGGCCTCGATGCCTGACGAATGGTACTGAACATTTTGGAGAGATAATCATGGCCGCTGAACTCAGCCGAACATCCGCGCTTGCATCACGCCACACAGCACTCGGCTCCGGTCTGGAAGACTGGAATGGCATGGGAACCGCCTGGAGCTACACCACCAATCCCGAGGACGAGCACGATGCGGTGCGCGAATCCGCGGGAATGTTCGACATGTCGCCGTTGAAGAAGATCCATCTGCGTGGCGACGACGCCCTCGCTGTCCTGGATCATCTGACCACCCGCAACATCGGCAGGATCTGCGAGGGGCAGGCGGCCTATCTCTCGGTGCTGACCGATCAAGGCACGATGGCCGACGACGCCATCGTCTACAATCTCGGCGGTGACGGCTGGTTGATCGTTCACGGGACCGGTGACACCATGGCGCTGCTGCAGGCCTCCGCTGCCGGCAGATCGGTTGAGATTGGCTTCACCGATGATCTGCACGATGTGTCGGTTCAGGGGCCGGAATCGCTCGCAATTCTCAACGCCCATTGCAATGTTGACCTGGCGCCGCTCGCCTATTTCCATCATGTCGCCGCGACCCTGTTCGGCCATCCCTGCCGCATTTCGCGCACCGGCTATTCCGGTGAGCGCGGCTACGAGATCTTTGCCGATGCCGCGGTGGTCGGCGACATCTGGGACCGGCTGGCGGCAGCCGGTGTGATGCCATGCTCGTTTGCGGCGCTGGACAAGCTGCGCATCGATGCGGGCCTGCTGTTTTATGGCTACGACATGACAACCGAGCATACGCCGTTTGAAGTCGGGCTCGGTTTCACCGTCGCCGGTTCGAAAACCGGTTATCGCGGCCATCAGGCGTTGATGCAGGCGAAAGGCAGGGAGAAGATCAGCAATGTCTGCCTTGTCATCGATCACCCGGGCATGGTTGCCGGCGGAGAGCAGCTTTTCCACGGCGGCAAGCCTGCCGGCGTTGTCAACAGTCCGTGTTTTTCCCATCGCCTCGACAGCTCGCTCGCGCTCGCCCATGTCAGCCGCGATGCCGCCGCCCTCGGCACGCGGCTTGAGCTTTCCGGCGACCGCATCACGACCACCGCAACTGTGGCGCCGATGCCGATCCATGATCCGGGCAAGACCAGAACGCATCAGGCCTGATCTGCCGCGCCGATGGCCTGGCCTGCGCCGAACGCAGGTCGGGCTTTGCCCGCTTGCCGGGAGGCCGCCAGCGCGCTATCCCGGAGTGGATTGCCGTTGCGGCTGAATGAGTGTTTCCCGCAAGGTTCCGCGACGCTTGCTTGAGGCCTCCCCATGCCCCCATGCCCCTGCGGCTCCACTGCTGATCTCGCCCTGTGCTGCGGCCGCTACCACGCTGGCGCTCCGGCGCCGAGCGCCGAAAAACTGATGCGCTCGCGCTATGCGGCCTATGCGACCGGCAAGCTCGACTACATCGAGGCCACATGCGCCGGACCGGCAGCGCTCGCGTTTGATCGCGCCGAGGCCGGTATCTTGCAGATCGGCACAGAGTGGCTCGGGCTCGAGATCGTCGCCACAAAAAGGGGCAGGGAAGGGGACAGCGAGGGCACGGTAAGCTTCATTGCCCGCTACCGCCAGCAGGGAACGGCGGCAGCGCTCAGCGAAACCTCGCTGTTTCGCAAGATCGAAGGCCGCTGGGTCTATTGGGACCGTGACCCGGTGGTCGCCGGCCCTGTGCACGGCGCGGGGCCGGGCCGGATTGGCCGCAATGATCCGTGTCCCTGCGGATCGGGCAGAAAGCACAAAAGGTGCTGCGGCTGATGCGGAACAAGGCCGGTTTCCCAGCAAAAATGCGGCATCCGGGGCCGTCAACGCTCGGTTAACCATGTTCAGCGAAAATCCGGCAACGTCATCGTTATGAGTTGAGTTGCCATGGTTTCGCGTCTTGCCTTCGTTTGCGTCTTGTCGTGCCTGGCCATGGCCGGCTGTGCGTCAAAGCCTCCTTCCAGCCTGAAAACGGCGAAAACCGCCTATGTGCCGGTTGTCGAAAGGCAGTCGCTTGTTGGCCGCGATCAGGCGGATGAGCCCGATGGCACGCCGCCGTTTTCCAGCTTCGGCACTGCGCCGGGCCGGCCCGGTTTCGGGTCGCTGGCCGGGAGGACGCTGCGGGTTGCCTCCCTGTCGGAGATAAAGCTGCACGACAAGGAGGTGGTCCTGACCTTCGACGACGGGCCCATGCCTGGCAAGACAGACCGCGTGCTCGAGATCCTCGACCGGTTTGGCGTCAAGGCAACCTTTCTGATGGTTGGCCAGATGGCAAGCAGCTACCCGGCCGTCGCCGCAAGGGTTGTCGATCATGGCCATTCCATCGGCGGTCACACCTACAACCATGCCAATCTGGCAAGTGTCGGCAATTCCCGCGCGCTCAGTGACATTGCCACCGGAAATGCGGCGGTTGCCAGGGCGACCGGTGTCGAAGTCGGCTTCTTCCGGTTCCCCTATCTGGCCGACACCGGCACATTGCGGAACGCCGTCGCCGATCGCGGCCAGGTCATTCTCGATGTCGATATCGACACCAAGGACTATTTCAAATCCAGTCCGGAGACCATTGCAGCGCGGACCATGGCGCGGGTCCGCGCACGCGGCAAGGGCATTATCCTGATGCACGATATTCATGCCCGCACCGCCGCAATGCTTCCCTCGCTGCTCTCGCAGCTCAAGGCCGGCGGCTACAAGGTTGTGGCTCTGCAGTATCGCCGCTCGCGGATGCCCGGCGCGCTGGTGTCTGCCGGAGTTGACGCGACCACAACGCGTCAGATGTAGCGCCATGGCAATGGCGGCAACGGTTCAGGTTTCCCGTCCGGAAACGATTGATTGCCTTGAGGCGCCGACGGCTGCAAAGGCCAAGTGTCGCCTCACTTCGCCGCCTCGGCACCGCCATGCATGTCCGGCGCGTATCTGGCGTGAAACCGGCCATAGCCCTTCTCGGTCACCCTCAGGTGCTGCGCCGTCAGCTTGTGCAGATCCGGCAGCCGGTGAAACGGCACCGCCGGATAGCTGTGATGCTCGGCATGATAGGGCATATTCCAGGCCAGCCGCCGCACCGCCGCAGTGGTAAAAGTGGTGCGGGAATTCTCCAGCATGTTGGCGACATGGGCGCAGCGGCCATGCTCGGCCAGCAGGTAGAGCCTGAGGAACGGCTGGCCGAGCAGCATCGGCAGCAGCCAGACGAAGACCAGCACCGGGCTCGCAAACGCGATACTGCCCGCCAGCAGCAGACTGTAGACGGCCAGCATTGTGCGCGCCTCGTTTCGCACCGCCTGCCGCTTCCCCACCGGCACGAAATCGTCGGCGCAGCGTCCGGCGGCATTGCGGACAAGTGTGCGGACATGGCTGATCCACACCGGAATGCCCGAAACGTAGCGGATATAGTCAGCCCAGCCCTCGGGCTTCGGTTCGGCCAGTTCCGGATCCTTGCCCGGAATTTGGGTATGGCGGTGATGGGCGAAATGGAAATAGCGAAACCAGCGCGGCGGCAGCAGGATGACAAGCCCGCTGACATGCGCGGCCGCGGTGTTGAGCCAGCGCGAGCGGAACGGGGTTTCGTGGCTGGCCTCGTGCAGCAGCGTGAACAGAAACACCAGCACTATGCCTTGTGGCAGCATCAGCAGCGGCCACAGCGGCACCCGCGCCACAATCAGCGCAGCGATCAGGCCGATGAGGCCCAGATGCAACGCCAGCTGCATCAGCCCGCGCCCATCGGATTTGCGGGTCAGCTCACGGCGTTGTGCGGCAGTCAGGCTGGCGAGAAACTCTCTGTGATCCATCGATCGTCCCCGTGGTGAAGCCTGACTGTAGCCAAAGCTGATGCCTGGTGAAAGCCGCAGCTTGTTGTGCCAGCCACCCTGTTTGCTGGGGTCAACCACCGGAATGAACCGGGAACGCTGGTCTTTCGCCCGCGAATCACTACATTCAGCCGCTATGAGCTCAGCAGATGATGACATTCCGTTTTTCGGTGACGACGATCCAGCGCCGCGCGCACAGCCGGCAGCCGGCGGCGGCTCGATTGCCGCGCGCGCCATGGCCGCGCGCAATGCCTCGCGGCCGACGCCGAATTATCTTTCCGGCCTCAATCCCGAACAGGCCGATGCGGTCGAATCCATCGAGGGCCCGGTGCTGGTGCTGGCAGGCGCGGGCACCGGCAAGACGAGGGTTCTGACCACCCGCATTGCCCATATTCTCAATCTCGGGCTCGCCTATCCCTCGCAGATCCTCTCCGTCACCTTCACCAACAAGGCGGCGCGCGAAATGAAGGAGCGCATTGGCGTGCTCGTCGGCGGCGCGGTCGAGGGCATGCCCTGGCTCGGCACCTTCCACTCGATCGGTGTCAAGCTGCTGCGCCGCCATGCCGAGCTGGCCAACCTGCGCTCCGATTTCACCATTCTGGACACCGATGATGTGGTCCGGCTGTGCAAGCAACTGATTCAGGCCGAAGGCATCGACGACAAGCGCTGGCCGGCACGGCAATTCGCCCAGATGATCGACGGCTGGAAGAACAAGGGGCTCGGGCCGGCGGAAATCCCCGAAGGCGACAGTCGCGGCTTTGCCAATGGCAAGGGCAGGGCGCTTTACACCGCCTATCAGGCGCGGCTGCAAACCCTGAACGCGGTGGATTTCGGCGATCTGTTGTGCCAGCCGATCCGGCTGTTTCGCGCCAATCCCGATGTGCTGAAGGAATATCAGCAGAAATTCCGCTTCATTCTGGTGGACGAGTATCAGGACACCAACACCGCGCAATATATGTGGCTCAGATTGCTGGCACAGCGCCCTGCACCCGAGCGCCCCAACATCTGTTGCGTCGGTGATGACGACCAGTCAATCTATGGCTGGCGCGGCGCCGAGGTGGAAAACATCCTGCGCTTCGACAAGGATTTTCCCGGCGCCAAGGTGATCCGGCTCGAGCGCAATTACCGCTCCACCGAACACATTCTGGGCGCCGCCGGTCACCTGATCTCGCACAATGAGGGCCGGCTCGGCAAGACCCTGTTCACCGAGCAATCCAACCCCGAGCATGAGCGTGTGCACGTCCACGCCGCCTGGGATTCGGAGGAAGAAGCCCGCGCCATCGGCGAGGAAATCGAGCAGGCGCAGAACAAGGGCCGGGCGCTTAACAATATGGCGATCCTGGTTCGCGCCTCGTTCCAGATGCGCGAGTTCGAGGAACGCTTCGTCACGCTTGGTCTCAATTACCGGGTGATCGGCGGCCCGCGCTTCTATGAGCGCCAGGAAATCCGCGACGCCATGGCGTTTTTCCGCGTCGTCAGCCAGCCCGCTGACGATCTTGCTTTCGAGCGCATCGTCAATGTGCCCAAACGCGGCCTGGGCGAGGCGGCGGTGCGCCAGATCCACGATGCGGCCCGCGCCCGCGGCATCCCGATGCTGGCTGCCGCCCGCGATCTGATCCTCACTGACGAGCTCAAGCCCCGGCCGCGCAAGTCCCTGACCGACGTGGTCGAGATGTTCACCCGCTGGCAGACCCTGATGGAAACCGCGCCCGGGCACGAACTGGCCGAAACCATTCTGGAGGAATCCGGCTACACCGAGATGTGGCAGAACGACCGCGCCGCCGATGCGCCGACCCGGCTCGAAAACCTCAAGGAGCTGGTCGAGACCATCTCCGGCTTTGAATCGCTGCGCGCCTTTCTCGAACACGTGGCGCTGGTCATGGACACCGACAACAATCCCGATCTCGACGCCGTCTCGATCATGACGCTGCATTCGGCCAAGGGGCTGGAATTCGAAACCGTGTTCCTGCCGGGCTGGGAGGAAGGCCTGTTCCCGCACCAGCGCGCGCTCGACGAGGGCGGCCGCTCGGGGCTGGAGGAAGAGCGCCGTCTCGCCTATGTCGGCCTCACGCGGGCAAAGCTCTTTTGCCACATCTGGTTCGTCTCCAACCGCCGCATCCACGGTCTGTGGCAATCGACGCTGCCCTCGCGCTTCCTCGATGAACTGCCCGAAGCCCATGTCGAGGTGGCGGAAATGGATACCGGCTATGGCGGTTACGGCCGCGGCGGAAGCTTTGGCGGACAGTCCGGCGGCCCCTATGGCGCCTCGCGCTTTGACCGGGCCGAGCCGTTTTCGGGCACGTACAACACGCCGGGCTGGAAACGGGCGCAGGCCAACAAGACCGATGCCGCGCGCGACAATTGGGGCACCCGTTCGGGCCATGCGGTCGAGCGCATCGCCTACGGTGAATCCGGCCCGCGCGGCTCCACCATCGAGGGCGAACTGGTGGCCAAATCCACCGGCACAACTTCGGCCTATTCGGTCGGCGACCGGGTTTTCCATATGAAATTCGGCAACGGCAACATCGCCGTCATCGACGGCAACAAGCTGACCATCGATTTCGACAAGGCCGGCCAGAAACGGGTGCTGGACGGGTTTGTCAGCCGGGTTGGAACGTAGCGGCGCGACTGAAAACCGGCGTTCCGGGCCGACGGCGAGCGCGCTTTCCGGCTGCGGATCACGCCGGCTGGCCCGCCATGCCCCCCGCTCTCCCTTGGCACACCATTAACCAGACCTCTCAACGGTTCTGAAACGAAACCGTGCAAGCCTTCGGTGTCTGGTCAATGAGTGGCCGGACCCGAACCATGAGAGTTCGGACATGTGCACATGCTGGAAAGGGACCTCCATGATGAAGGTACTCTGCACACGCGCTGCCAAATGCGAAGCTGGCGCGACCGCGATTGAATACAGCCTGACTGCTGCTCTTGTGTCCATGGCGCTCTACGCCGGCGCCGACAGGCTGGGTCATACACTCGCCGAGCAGTTCCAATCACTGTCAAGAACGATTCCCGCTGACGGCCCGCGGAGCCAATTTCTCCGCACAACAGCCGAAGCCCGCCCCGGCTCGGTCATTGCCGCGGCCGCGCAGGAGCCGTAACGGAAGAGCCGTCCGCTTCCCCGATCGCCGCATTCAAACCCATCCATGTGAACAGGATCGCAATCAGGCAATCCTCCTTCCGCGGATGGCGCGCACTCCGGGGCGGCCGCAATCCATGGTGGCGGAAGACGTTTTTCTCCCCCTCAGTGATTTTATCCACAACCAGTTTCCAGGATGCGCGGCATTTTAGCGATTGTTTTCAGGCGGTGTTAGGACGCGGCATCTATTCACCGGACCTCGTATTACAAAAAATATTTTCGGTGGGGCCAGAATTCATGAGCATTGAAAATCTGTTCCAGATCAGCGAGATGCGCCAGGTATACAGACTTGCGGCCATCATCACCGCCTTTACCGTGTGTGTCCCGGTGTTATCGATTGGCTCTGTGATCTGGAGCCTTGGCGGGACAGGCATCGCTCTATATCTGGTCTGGCTTGGTCCGGCGCTGCTGATTCCGCTGCTGATCACGCCCCCGCTGAGCATCGCCGTGCTCAATATGTTTCGCATGCAGACCCTGACCATCGACAAGGTCGACGAGTACATCAGATACGACACGCTCACCGGCGTGTTGACCCGAACCTATCTGCTGGGAAAGACCAAGGAGGTTGTGCCGCAAACCGGCGTGTTTCTGATGATCGATGCCGATCATTTCAAGGCAATCAACGACACCCATGGCCATGATATCGGGGATGAGGCGCTCAAGCGGCTGGCCGAGCTGTTGCGCAAGGCGCTGCCGACAGACGCTCTGATCGGCCGTCTGGGCGGCGAGGAGTTCGGTATTTTCCTGCCCGGCGCCGATGAGTCGGCAATTGCCGAAATTTCAGACCGGCTGTGCCTGCTGATGCGCACCGAAGGCCGGTTCGTCTCCGGTCGCAGGATCGATCTGACCGTCAGCATCGGCGGCGCCCGGCATCATCCCGGCCAGTCGCTGGAAAAGACCATGAAGCTTGCCGATACAGCGCTTTACCAGGCCAAACGCACGGGCCGCGACCGCTATTGCGTCGCCGGCGCGCCTGCAGGCGTCGTGCCGGCACCGCCAAGGCCCGCCAGCCTCGCCAGCTAGATGGGCGTTTTCAGCCGGCCACCATCATCCACACCCCATGTCCGAGCATTCCGGCCATCAGCACGAGTTGCCCCAGGAACGACAGGGTAAAGCCACCGCCGCGTTGCCAGCCCGGCGCATCTTCCTGGATAAAATGCCAGGCGTGCAGGCCGCGCCCAACGGTGAAGATCAGACCAAGCCCGTGCACAGCGATCGCAGGTATTCCCATCAGCACGGCGATGATCAGCAGAACGAAGAACATCGGCATGTTCTCGATTGCATTGGCATGACCGCGAATGATGCGCACCAGATGCTTGACCCCGCCATCGCCGATCGAGACCTTGTGTTTGGCGCGCAACCGGCCCGTCTCGATCGCGATCCAGAACAGGATGACCATGTTCAAAGCTGCGTAAATACCTGCGGCGGAAAGGGCCGGTGTCAAACTCTGCATCTGTCAGTCTCCGTGAAGTAAGCTGCCGCGGCACGGAAGCTCGTTACCGTTGTCAAGGCGATGCCGCATATTGGGCCAAATGTAAACCGCTGCCGGACACGCGATATACTTCTTTGTCGGCTGGCGAAAGCTCGACTGTCCTGGGTTGCTGCGCAACACACGGCGCTCTCTTGCCGCCCGGCGCGCCGATCGCGCGGGACTTTACCGGTGCGCTTCCTCGCTGGCCGCAACCAGCCGGCGGTTGAAATGGCCCAGCGCCTCGACTTGTTCGGCCCAGCCGACGATGCGCTTGTCCTCGCCATCGGCAATCACCGGCATGCGCATGTGTCCACTGGCATCAAAGAGGCGCAGCGCGATTTCAAGCGTGTCGGTCGCCTTGAGTGCCTGGACCTTGCTGTCGGGATCGTAATACTCGATCTCCGCATCATCCTCGGGCAGCGTCATGAAATCCATAACCCTGGCATTGCGCAGCACGGTTCGATGCGGGCCGCCCTTGATGAACAATCCGCGCATTTCCAGCTGCCACTGGAAATAGGAATGGCCATGCAGTGCCAGGTTGATGCCGTGGGCAATGGCAACAGTCAGCAGCAGCGCGATCGACAGCGCATAGCCGCCCGTCAGTTCGAACACGATCACCGTGGTCGAGATCGGGGCGCCGAGCACCGCGCCGGCCACCGCCCCCATCCCCAGGATCGAATACAGAGCCTGGCTCGATGCGAGGTCGGGAAACACCGATGCCGCGATGATGCCGAAAGCCCCGCCGGTCATGGCGCCAAGGTAGAGCGAGGGCGAAAACACCCCGCCGCCGAACCGCGAAGCCAGCGTGATGGCGGTGGCCAGCGTTTTCATCACGATCAGGATGAGCATCAGCCAGAGCGAGAGTTGCCCCCACAGCGCCAGGTCGGTGGCCTCGTAGCCGACGCCCAGAATGTGCGGGAAAGGCACCGCCATCAACCCGACGATCAGGCCGCCACAGATCGGCAGTGCCCAGATCGGGATTGGCGAGCGTCGCGCCAGGTAGTCGGCGGAAAACAGTGCAAACTGGAAGGCCATTGCCACCATGGCACAGACCACGCCCAACAGGGCAAAGGCGGGAAACTCCCAGTAGGATGTGATCTGGTAGGACGGCACGATAAACGCCGCCGTATCCCCGAACCACAGCCGCGATGTGACCGCGCCGGCTGCCGAGGAGATCACCACCGGCACGAAGGAACGCGAGGCGTAATGGCCCAGGATCACTTCATGGGCGAACAGCACGCCGGCAATGGGCGCATTGAAGCTGGCCGAAATGGCCGATGCGACGCCGGCCGCCAGCAGGGTGCGGCGGGCGTGGTCGGGCAAATGCAGCCGGTCGCCGACAGCACTTGCCAGCGTTGCGCCAAGATGGACCACCGGCCCCTCGCGGCCGGCACTGCCGCCCGCTCCCAGAGAAAACGCCGTTGTCACGGCACTGAGAAGGCCCTCCCGCAGACTGAGGCGGCGCCCGGCCAGGGTGCGCGCCTCGATCACGTCAGCAACCCCGCTGGTCCGGCGCGAGGAGATGAAGCGGCTGACGACGATACCGACGACGATGCCGCCCAGCGTCGGCCCGGCGACGATCATGTACCAGGGCGTGTGTTGCGCCACCGTCAGCACCTGTTCGCTGGTGTTGCCAAGCCAGTAGAGCTGCACAAATCCGATCAACTGCCGGAACCCGATCGCAGCCCAGGCCACACCAAGCCCGATCAGCAGTGACAGCAGCCAGATTTCTGGCTGCCGGTGTTCGATAAAGGCCCGAATGTTGGGCATCACCCATTTTCGAATACGTTCGGGCATCGAGTGAAGCAGGTCAAAGCCCATCAATCAGCCTGCCCTGTGAGTTTGCTTGCGGACAATCCCTATGGATCGCCCCGCCCGTTCGGGTCGCGCCAGGTGGCGATGGGCTGCGGCCATGCTGGTCACATTGGCCAGCACATCGTCAGGCATCGGGGCGGCCCGGGGACCGGTCATGTCGACATGCAGGATCAGGGTTTCCGACGTCGCCGACAGCCAGCCGTCGACATGCCGGAGCTCCTGAAACAGGTGAACCCGTTTGCTGTCGAAGTCGACAAGCTGCACGCTCGCCGCCACCACAGCATCGGGCTTCAATTCCCTGAGGTAGCAGATATGGGCCTCGGCGGTAAAAAAGCTCATCTTGCGCGCCGTCACATATTCAGGCCCGCAGCCGATCAGGCCGAAGGCGTGGTCGACAGCCTGGTCGAACAGGACATTGTAATAAGCCATGTTCAGATGGCCGTTGTGATCGAGCCACGACGGGTCCAGACCGCGCGCGGGCGCGATGACTGGAGCATCAAACAACATGGCTTCTCCTCACGATTGTTCATCTGCGCCCGGGTTTGTTTGTCCGCGGCGTCGTCGCGCACTGGACAAGAGCGTTTCAGTTTGCACATTACCTCATCATGCCGAAGCAGCAAGTATGTGGCGCCATCAGTGGACCCACAGTTGCCAGGAGATGATCAAATGGGACTCAGCGACATCGAATCCGGCCAACGCAACGACGCGGGCATCGCAGCGGTGATAGGTGTCCTGCGTCAGCGATTTGGCGATCAGGTCCAGACCGGCGAGGCGCTCCGCGCCCAGCATGCCCATACCACCACCTATATTCCCGGCCAGTTGCCCGATGCGGTGGTGTTCCCGGCTTCCGCCGACGACGTCAAGCTGATCGTGCGCGCCTGCGTCGATCATCGTGTGCCGGTGATTCCGTTCGGCACGGGAACGTCGCTGGAGGGCCAGGTCAATGCTCCCCATGGCGGCATATCCATCGACACGTCGCGGATGGACAGGGTGCTCGAAGTCAATGCGGAAGACCTCGACTGTACCGTCGAGCCAGGCGTGACGCGCGAACAGCTCAACACCCATCTGCGCGACACCGGGCTGTTTTTTCCCATCGATCCCGGCGCCAACGCTTCGATTGGCGGCATGACCGCAACACGTGCCTCGGGCACCAATGCGGTCCGCTACGGCACCATGCGGGAAAACGTCATTGCGGTCACCGCCGTGACCGCGTCGGGCGACGAGATCCGCACCGCCCGCCGCGCCCGCAAATCCTCCGCCGGCTATGATCTGACGCGGCTGTTCGTCGGATCGGAGGGAACGCTCGGCGTGCTCACCTCGGTGACGCTGCGTCTGCAGGGCATCCCGCAGGCGATTTCTGGCGGTGTCTGCCCGTTCCCCAGCGTCGAGGCCGCCTGCGACGCGGTCGTCATGACCATTCAGATGGGCATCCCGGTGGCGCGGATCGAGCTTCTCGATGCGCTTCAGATGAAGGCCTGCAACGCCTATTCCAAACTGTCCAATCCCGAAACGCCGGCCTTGTTTCTGGAGTTTCACGGCACCGAAGCCGGCGTCGCCGAGCAGGCGGCGATGTTTGGCGACATTGCCGCCGAATGCGGTGGCAGCGACTTCCTCTGGACGACAGATCCGGAACGGCGGACCGAATTGTGGAAAGCCCGCCACAATGCCTACTGGGCAGCGCTGCAGCTCAGGCCCGGCGCGCAAGGGATCTCCACCGATGTTTGCGTGCCGATCTCCAGGCTTGCCGAATGTGTGGTTCAAACCCAGCAGGACATCGCAACCGCCGGTCTGATCGCGCCGATTGTCGGGCATGCCGGGGATGGAAATTTTCATGTACTGGTGCTGATGGACACCAAAGTGCCGGCGGAAGTGGCGGCGGCGGAAGCCTTTGTCGGCCGTCTCAATGCCCGCGCGCTGGCGATGGATGGAACTTGCACCGGCGAACATGGTATAGGGCAGGGCAAGCGACCCTATTTGTCGCTGGAAATGGGCGAGGGCGTGTCGGTGATGCGGCAGATCAAACAGGCGCTCGATCCTTTGAACCTGATGAATCCGGGCAAGATTTTTTCATTCGATCACTGAGACCAACAAAAGCGGGCATGCTGACCGCAAGAGAGGATTGAACGCTGGTCCGTCTATTTGTCGCCATTGGGGGTTTGCTGGTGCTGGCGCTGTTTGCGGCGCTGCTCGCTCCGTTGTTCATCGACTGGAGCAGCTACCGCACTGCGTTTGAGACCGAAGCCAGCCGCATCATCGGCCAGCCGGTCAAGGTGCGCGGCGAGGCGGATGCGCGGCTGCTGCCATTCCCGTCACTGACCTTTTCCGATGTCACCGTCGGCGAGGACGACCAGCCGGCGATGACCATCGCCAGATTTTCGATGGATGCGGAACTGGCGCCGTTCCTCAGCGGCGAAGTCCTGATCTATGACATGCGCATGGAATCGCCGAAGGCGATCGTGCGGATTCTCGAAGACGGCACCCTGGATTGGGCGCTCAAGCGCAAGCCGACGCCGCCCGGCGATCTGGTGGTATTGGAACGGGTGACCATCGAGGATGCCGACATCACGATCCTCGACGAGCAGAACGGCCGCACTCACCGCATCCGCGACATAAATGCGGTTGTGTCGGCAAAGTCCCTCTCCGGTCCATGGCTGATAGAAGCCGGTGGTGAAATCGAAGGGCAGCGGGGCGCGGTGTCGATTTCCACCGGCATTGCCCAGGCCAATGGCTCCATTCGCCTGCGGGCCCGGATAGTCCCGGATGCCTGGCCGGTTCTGCTCGAAACCGAGGGCGACGCCCGCATTGAAGACAGTACACCGGTCTATGACGGGCTGTTTACCTTCACCGCTCTGTCTGGTTCCGCTGATGACAAGGCTGCACCGGAAAAGCCGCTGGTCGTCGCCAAGGGCGATTTCGCCGCAACCAATGAGCGCCTGGCGATCAAGGAATGGCGCGCGGAGGTCGGGCTTGCCGACGATCCCTATGTCATGACCGGCCAGGCCACGATCGACACCGGCCCCGATCCGGACTTCCTGCTCATTGCCGACGGCCAGCAAATCGACATGGCCCGGCTTTCCGGCGAAAATCCCGAAGCCGACAGGCCGCGGGAGGTGGCGTCCCTGGGCGAACGGCTTGCCATTTTCAACCGGCTGATTGACCGCTTGCCGCCGCCGCCGTTGCCGGGTCGGGTGTCGTTCAACCTGCCGGCCATCGTAGCCGGCGACACGACCTTGCGGGAGATCACGCTCGACGCCCGGCCCGAGGGCGACGCCTGGCTGATCGACCGCTTCTCGGCCAATCTGCCCGGCCGCACCACGGTGGAGGCGCGAGGCCGCCTGGTCTCCGGCCCGGACGCCGGCTTTAACGGCGCCCTGACCGTGGCCTCAACCCAGCCGTCGGGTCTGGCCAACTGGCTGGTCGGCGATGTCGATCCGGTGATCCGGCGTCTTGGCGCGGCGGGCTTTTCCGCGCAGGTCAGCCTGTCATCCCAGTTGCAGCGTTTTGAAGCGCTCGAGGTCGCGGTCGGAGCTGCCATTCTCAAAGGCCGGCTGGAACGGGAAACGCCGGCCCAGGGCACGCCGTCGCTGTCGCTCGAATTGTCCGGTGACACGTTCGATGTCGATGCAATGCGTGCGCTGACGCTGCTTGCGGCAGGCGAAGACGGCAAGGGCCAGTCTCTTGACCAGTACAATCTCGCCGCCCGCATCACAGCCGACACGTTCACGCTTGGTGACTACCGTCTCAACGGCTTTGACTCCTCAATGCTGTGGCGCAACCGACAACTGACCATCGAGCGCATGGAGTTTGCGGATTTTGGCGGCGCCTCAGGCGCCTTCTCCGGCGTTCTCGAAGGTTCGTTCGCCGCACCCAGCGGCACGGTCACCGGCGAGTTTGCCGCCGCCCAGGCCGCCGGTCTGTTCGCGCTTGCCGACCGGATCAGCAACGGCCATCAACTGGTCCGCCGTCTGGCCGCCAACAGTTCGGCATTCGATGATCTTTCCGGCCGTGTCGATCTGAAGCTCGATCCGGCAAGCGGCCCAGACCTGAGCGTGACCGGCTCGGCCGGCGGTGGCGCCTATACGGTCCGGGCGGTTGGAACCGGGCTTACCCCCGGTGGCGATGGTCCCCGCACCCTCAAGGTGACAGCGAGCAATCCGCAAGCCTACCGGCTTGTCGAGCAGGCCGGATTTGCGGTGCTGCCACTGGAAGGTGAAGGGCCGGCAGCCCTGACGCTCCAGGCCTCCGGCGGAGCCAACAGTGGTGATCTGGACATTGACGCCAGCTTTACAGCACCGGGAACCGAATTCACGTTGAACGGCAATGGCCGCATACCGTCGAATGATCCGATCACCGGCCTGTTCGATCTGGCAATCAGCACTGGCGACATCGAGCCTTTGCTTCTTACCTTCAACCGCTCCGTGCCGCAGGCAGGCACCGGGCTTGCGTTTTCGATGACGGCAAGTCTGGGTATGAATGACGAGCAGCTGCTGCTTTCCGATATCGCCGGCAGAGCGGCCGGAAATGCCTTCTCGGGCGAACTGGAATTTGACCGGACAGCTTCAAACCTGACCGGTCAGGGCAGTTTGAAGGTCGAAGAGGCAGATCTCGGCTGGCTTGGCGAACTGGCGCTCGGACCGCAATTGCCGGGAAGTGCCGGGGCCAGCTGGAGCGATGCACCATTTCTGCCGCCGTCACAGACACAGCCGGAAATGAAGATCGCGCTTGAGGCGGACCGGATCGATCTCGGGCGGGCCGGGACTGCGAGGAATTTTTCCGCCGGCCTGTCGATGGCAACCGGAACGCTGGCTTTGGAAAACGCCGGGGCGGACTGGTACGGCGGCCGTCTCGGCGGCAGCCTGTCGCTGTCCAATGCGGAAGGGGCGGTGTTCCTGTCCGGACGCGTCGTCGCAGCGGATGCAGACCTTTCAACCCTGGAACAGGCTGTGGGGGGGACCTCGGCGCTGGCCGGCAAGGCGGGCGCAAGAGCAAGTCTCGAGGGCACGGGAAATTCGATGCGCGAGCTTGTCGCCTCGCTCGCCGGCGGGGGGGAACTCACCGCCGGGAACCTGACCATCTCCGGATTGGACCCCGGTGCCTTTGACCGGATCCTCGGCGCCGCCGACCGTGAGGACTTCACGATCGAACCCGGTCCGGTTGCAGACCTAGTCGCCGGCTTCATGACCGGTGGCGAACTCAAAGCCGAGAGTCTGACGCTGCCGTTCACGCTGACCGGCGGGGTCATGCGCTTTTCCAGCGCCGAAATCGTCGATCAGGATACCAGACTGTCGGGCGATGCCCGCGTCGATCTGGTCGGCCTGCGTCTGGAGGCAAACTGGCAGATGAGCTTCGAGCCTGGTGTCGAGGCCATTGCCGGAGGCGATCCGTCGGTGGTTTTCAGTCTTGGCGGGCTGCTGGTCGATCCCGGTGTGTCGATCGACGCCGGACAACTGACCAATTATCTTTCGATGCGGGCTTTCGAGCGCGAACGCCGCAAGGTGGAACTGCTGCAGGCCGGCGTGATCGAGAAGCAAAGGCTTCGCCGCGAGATCGCCTTGCTCAAGGAACGGGCCGAGCAGCGCGAAGCTGCGGCCCGCGCCCGTGCGGAAGCCGAAGAGGCGGCAAGGGTGGCGGCTGAGGAAGCTGCACGTCTGGCGGCGGAGGAGCAACAGCGCCGGGAGGAGGAGCAAGCCCAACGCGCCCGCGATCAACAGGCGGCCGACCAGGCCGCTGCACAACGCGCGGCCGAGGAAGCTGCCCGGCAGAAGGCATTGCAGGCCCCCGACGGCCCCATCGCCCCCGAGGCCCCCATCGCCCCCGGCGTCATTGAGCGCCGTCCGCTGTCTGCGCCGTCCGCCGATCCGCCATCAGCCATCGAGGACAGGTCTTTGCCTCGCGCCATCCCGGACTTGAATTTTGAAGATCTGCCCGGCGTCAACGATCCGATCCGCAGCCTGATCGCGCCGGGCGGCTGAAAGCCGGGACCGTGTGCGCGGTGTTGAAGCAATGGTTGGGGGGCGGCAACAGAAATCAGCCTATTGATCACGTGTCGGCAGCGCCTGTTTGCCCAGCGCCCAGTCAAGCACGGCAAGCCGGATGGCCGATGACAGATTGACCGGCACCGCGTGCGCGCTGTCGATCTCGGCAATCAGCGCCGCGACCGCGATGCCGCGCTCGCCGGCCATCTGCCGCAAGGCGTCCATGAAGGCGTCTTCCAACGTGATGCTGGTACGATGGCCGCGAATGCTGACCGAATGCTTGCGGATCTGACCGCGGCTCACGCCTTACCGCTCGGTTTCATCGGTTTCGCGGCGGGACGCCGCGTGCTCGCGTGCGGCTTTGTCATTGCGGGCGCGGGCAAGGGTGCGCTCCGCCTTGGAGCGGCCATGCTCGAAGCGGTTGCGTTCCGCCTCCGCCGCCTTGTCGGCGCGGTCGCGACGCTTGCGCGCCATACGCAGATTGACGACGTCACCGCTCATCAATCCGTCCCGTCAGCTTTTCTTGCGGAAGGAATCGAGCGAGACCACGTCCGCTCCGGCTTTTTTCGCAGCATCGACATCGGCGTCGCTCTCGGTGGCGTCTGCCGCCTCGGCATTCTCGTCCTTGGTCGCCGTTTCGGCAAGCCGTTCAATTGTCCCGGAAAGTTCGGCACGGCCATTGTCTTCGGTGTCGCCGCCGTCATTGGCGGCAGAATCGAGGACGGTGTCGAATTCCAGCTCGAAATTGACTGACGGATCATAAAATCCACGGATGGCGGCAAACGGCACCACCAGTTTTTCGGGCTTGTCCGAGAACGACAGGCCGATCTCGAACAGCGATTCCGTGACTTTCAGATCCCAGAACTGATGCTGCACGACGATGGTCATCTGCTCGGGATAGCGCTCCTTGAGTGCAGTCGAAATCCGCACGCCGGGCGCTTCGGTCAGGAAGGTGATGAAAAAATGATGTTCTCCCGGCAGGTAGCCGGTCACCGCAATCTCGGACAGCACCTTGCGGATCACGCCTCGCAGCGCATCCTGGGCAAGTATGTCGTATCGGATATGGTCTTGCGGCATCAGCGGTTTCTTTCCTGTCGGGGCCCGTCCAGAGCCCTAGTCTCGTGTGCACAGGCGGTCATGCGCCGCCGATTCATCCTGCTTTATAACCGGAAAGCCCGCGCGCTTGAAAGCTGTGTTCCGCGATAAGGCCCCAATGCACTTATAATCGGCCGAATATGGCGCATTTGCGGGGGTGGCATTCCGGCGTCCCGGCTGCATCGGGCGCGATCATGGTCTGGTTCGGCATGGTCAAAAATCTGAAAAGTGGAGGTTTCTGTTGCCAGGTACCTCCGAACCCCGCCTAGAAGTGCGACCCTCTAGGACTTAATTTGAAGTGTCACACCGCAATTAAGCAGCGAGACGAGCTTCCGCATAGTTGTCGTTTGCAACTACAAGTTTAGCCCGATAACGGTGGTACAATGCCGAACAAAAAGTCGCTCTTTACACCCTCGTCGATCCTGTTTCGCCCCCATCATCATCCGGCCGTCAGGCTGGTTTTCGGCTCGTGGCCGGATCATGGTGGAGGCGCCGGGTACCGCCCCCGGGTCCGAATGGTTTATTTCAACGCTCGTTTATTGTCATAGCTGCTTGCGCAGCACTCCTCATATAGTGTGCTTGCAGTACAATGAAAAGGGGGCAATCGGGTGGACTTGCTATTGACAGCATAATTGCGATTGCGAAACATGCGCATTCAATGCCAACCGGATGAGGCTCGTGTGGAGTCGAGTTCCAGTCAAAGGGGAATGTTCATGACTGATTATGCCGCCGATGTGAAGAAATATGACGCCGGAGCGTCCGACGAAACCATCGGCAAGATTGTCAAACATCTCGGCATTGCGCTCAGAAGCCGCGACGCGTCGATGGTGGCCTGTTCCGATCCCTCAGAGCTTGCCCGTGTCTCGGAAAAATGGTGCGGCAAGAAGCTCGGCGTGACCGGTCCGGCCGCTGACGACGCGGTTGCCGCAGTTTGCGAAATGATGAAGGCGGACAACTCCAAGGCGCGGGTGACCTTCTATTATCTGGTGGCCAAGGAACTCGGCAAGCTCGGCGACCTCTGAATCAATCTGACTGCAGCGGTCAGGCCCTGCTCGCGCGGTGAGCGCAGCGGCGGATGCTATGCGCTGTCCGCAGTCTCTGCAGCAGCATTGGCAACCTGACTCAACAGCGTCAGCGCTGCAAAGGGCAGGGGGCCATGACGGCGATCGGTCTTGCCGCTCGTGCCGAAGGATTTTGTCGCCGCCGCCGGTGGCCATTCATCTCGGTCCGCGTTCGGCTGACCAGGCCGCAATCTAGCCAGATCCTCTCTCCGGTGGTAAATTGCTGCTGGCTCGTTGGAGGGCGCATCCGATGTCTTCAAGCAGTTTGTCGGTGCTGGTGGGAACCACCAAAGGCGCCTTTTTGCTCTCCGGTGGAAAACATCGCGACGGCTGGGCCGTGCGCGGCCCCTTCTGCGACGGTTGGCCGATCAATCACGTGATTGGCGATCCGGCGACCGGCCGTCTCTGGGCGGGCGGCGGCGGCGACTGGCATGGGGCCGGAATCTGGCGCTCAAGCGATGACGGCGAAACCTGGGACCTGATCCGGCTGACCCGCGGCACCATGGACGACTGGGCGGCAAACGATCCGGATTTCGCCGCGATGATTGGCTGGAGTGCACAGACCCTGCCGTTCGCCGACACGTTTTCGCAGATCTGGTCACTCGGCTATGCCCATGGCACCTTGTATGCGGGCACCAAACCCGCAGGCCTCATCGCCAGCACGGATGGCGGCCTGAGTTGGCAAAAGATTGAGAGCCTGACCGATCATCCGTCGGCCGAAGCCTGGAATCCGGGCGCTGCGGGCCTGGTTCTGCACACCATTGTGGCGGATCCGTCCGACCCGGCCAAGCTGTGGGTTGGCATCTCGGCCGCCGGTGTCTTTGCCACCGAGGACGGCGGCGCCTCCTGGGAGCGCCGCAACCGCTTGTCCAATGCCGACAAGTGCACCCATCACGACCACCCGGCGGCCCCGCGCGATGGCGAGATCGGCCACTGCGTCCACAACATGATGCGGGCACCGGGCACGGCCGATCTGTTGTACCAGCAGAACCATCATGGTGTCTGGCGTTCAGTTGATGGCGGCCGCAATTGGGACGACATCACCGCAGGCCTGCCCTCCAGCTTCGGCTTCCCGATCCGGGTGCATCCGCGCGATCCCGACACGGTCTTCACGCTGCCGCTCAATGGCGACAGCGCGGGCCGGTTTCCGCCCGATGCGGCGGCCGCGGTGTGGCGCTCGCGGGATGGCGGCCAAAGCTGGCAGGCCCTGCGCCAGGGCCTGCCGCAGCAAGGCTGTTATTTCACCGTGCTGCGCCAGGCTATGGCGGGGGATGGACGCGATCCGGCCGGCCTCTATTTCGGCACCAACAGCGGCTCGGTGTTCGCCAGCCTTGATGAAGGCGACCGCTGGGACGAGATTGCGCGGCACCTGCCGACGGTTCTGGCGGTTGAAGTGCTCGACCGCAGATAACGCAACAGATTGGAAGCCAGTCTGTGGCTTTGGGAAATCCGGCGCAAAAACAGAGTTCTGCGCCTGTTTACGGAATCGTTTCGTCAGAGTGCTTGTGTGCCGTAGCGGGGATAATCCGCCAGCGTCGTTTCGATGGC
Source organism: Hoeflea sp. YIM 152468 (assembly GCF_029210485.1). Taxonomy (GTDB): domain Bacteria; phylum Pseudomonadota; class Alphaproteobacteria; order Rhizobiales; family Rhizobiaceae; genus Hoeflea. The sequence goes on along the minus strand of NZ_JARGET010000019.1, from coordinate 36,039 downwards.
GCGGCATCTCGGCTAGGATTGCGCTTCCTCGAATCATGAAACGGCTTCCATGCAGCAATATCACGACCTTCTCCGGCTTGTTCTCGACCAGGGATCCGACCGCGACGACCGCACCGGCACCGGCACCCGCAGCCTGTTCGGCCACCAGATGCGGTTTGATCTGGCAGCGGGTTTTCCGGCGCTGACCACCAAGAAACTGCATCTCAGGTCGATCATTCACGAGCTGCTGTGGTTCCTGAAGGGCGACACCAACATCGCCTATCTGAAAGCCAACGGCGTGTCGATCTGGGATGAATGGGCCGATGAGAACGGCGATCTCGGTCCGGTCTACGGCGCGCAATGGCGCTCCTGGCCGGCGTCCGACGGCAGCACGATTGACCAGATCGCCGGTGTGCTGAACCAGATCAGAACCAACCCGTCCTCGCGCCGCTTGATCGTCTCGGCCTGGAACCCGGCCGAGGTCGATCAGATGGCGCTGCCGCCGTGCCATTGCCTGTTCCAGTTCTATGTCGCCGACGGCAAATTGTCCTGCCAGCTCTACCAGCGCTCGGCCGACATCTTTCTCGGCGTGCCGTTCAACGTCGCCTCTTACGCGCTGCTGACCATGATGGTGGCGCAGGTGACCGGTCTCAAGCCGGGCGACTTCGTCCACACGCTGGGCGACGCGCATATCTACAAGAACCATTTCGATCAGGCCGATCTTCTGTTGAGCCGGGAGCCGAAGGCTCTGCCGGTGATGCGGATCAATCCGGGTGTCACCGATCTGTTTGCCTTTGCCTATGAGGATTTCAAGCTCGAGGGCTACGATCCGCACCCGGCGATCTCCGCCCCGATTGCGGTGTGACCATCCATGAGCGAAACGCCTGCTGCATTGAAAATCGTCCTGGTTGCCGCCCATGCCCGCAACGGCGTGATCGGCCGTGACGGGGACATGCCCTGGCGGCTGCCGTCGGATCTGAAGCATTTCAAGGCGGCGACACTCGGCACACCGGTCATCATGGGCCGCAAGACCTATCTCTCCATTGGCAGGCCGCTTCCTGGCCGCGCCAATATTGTGGTCTCGCGATCGGGCTTCGCCGCCGATGGCGTCGAGACGGTGGATAGTATTGAGCGCGCGCTCGACCTGGCGCGAAAGCATGCGCGACAATCCGGCGCCAATCAGGTGTCGGTGATCGGCGGTGGTCAGATCTATGCGCTGACCATCGATCGTGCCGATGAGCTGCTGCTCACCGAGGTGGACGCCGATCTCGAGGGTGACACCGTTTTCCCCGAAATTGATTCGAACCTTTGGCAGAAGGTCAGCCTCTCCGATCCGGTCAGGACGGAAAAAGACAGCCATTCTGTCCGATTTGCGGTTTGGCGTCGTCGTCAGCGATAATTCGACCGGAATAAACCGCAAACACGGCCCTATTGGACAATGCTGCGTTGAAAGCGGACCGGACGATACCTATAACGAGGGCAGCGTGCGCGTTTCGGGGATTAGCTGCCGGGTCGCGCCATAACTCGGTTCGAAAAGAGGTATTGATGCCCTGGAGTAATCAAAACGGAGGCAGCGGCGGTCCATGGGGCGGCGGCGGCGGCGACAGGAATCAGGGGCCATGGGGCAAGGGGCCGCAACCGCCACGCGGCGGCGGCAATCCACCCGATCTTGAGGAGTTGATCCGGCGTGGCCAGGACAAGTTGCGCCAGGTGCTTCCCGGCGGCGGCGGCCCCGGTTCGGGCAGCAACAAGGCGATTGTCGGACTGGTCATTCTTGGCCTCGCCGGTCTCTGGCTGATGCAGTCGGTCTACACCGTGCAGCCGGACGAGCGCGGTGTCGAACTGCGCTTCGGCAAGCCCAAGGACGAGGTCTCCCAGCCTGGCCTGCACATGATTTTCTGGCCGTTTGAGACGGTCGAGTTGGCCACGATTGTCGAGCGTGAAATGGACACCGGCGGGTCTTCCCGTACCGGATCGAGCGACGGGCTGATGCTGTCGGGCGACCAGAACATCGTCGATGTCGAGTTCAAGGTGCTCTATGCCGTTCAGGACCCCCAGGCGTTCCTGTTCAATGTCGCCCGTCCTGAAGATACGCTGCGCCAGGTTGCCGAAAGCGCCATGCGCGAGGTCGTCGGCCGCAGGCCGGCGCAGGATATTTTCCGCGACAATCGTGAAGCCATCGCCACGGAAGTCCAGACCATCATGCAGACCGTGATGGACGCTTTCCCGTCCGGCATCGTGGTCAACCAGGTCTCGATCGAAGACGCGGCGCCGCCGCGTGAAGTGGCCGATGCCTTTGACGAGGTGCAGCGCGCCGAGCAGGACGAAGACCGTTTCGTGGAAGAGTCCAACCAGTACGCCAACCAGAAGCTTGGTCAGGCGCGTGGTGAAGGCGCCCAGCTTCGCGAAGAAGCGTCCGCCTACAAGGACCGCGTCGTCAACGAGGCGACCGGTGAAGCCGGGCGTTTCCTGTCGGTCTATGAGGAATATGCCAAGGCGCCGGATGTGACCCGGTCGCGTCTGTACCTTGAAACACTTGAAAAGGTTCTCGGCGGATCCGACAAGGTCATCATCGGTCAGGATGGCAACGGCTCCGGAGTCGTGCCCTATCTGCCCTTGCCTGAAATCCGCAAGAACGTCGGAGGCACCAACTAATGGGTAATCGTCTTCCCCTAATCCTTGGCCTTCTGGCCGTCGTCCTCTTCATCGCCTGGTCATCGCTGTTTGTCGTCAACGAGCGGCAGCAGGCAATTGTTGTCCGCTTCGGTGAAATTCAGGATGTGAAGACCGAACCCGGTCTGTACTTCAAACTGCCGTTTGCCTTCATCGACGCAGACACCGTGCAATATGTCGAGGACCGGGCCCTGCGCTTCGATCTCGAAAATATTCGTGTGCAGGTCTCGGGCGGCAAGTTCTACGAAGTCGATGCGTTCGTGCTTTACAAGATCGCTGATGCGCGGAGGTTCCGCCAGACGGTTTCCGGTGATCTGGTCGCGGCCGAATCCCGGCTCCGGACTCGTCTGAACTCGGCCTTGCGGACGGTTTACGGTCTGCGCGGGTTTGAGGCGGCACTGTCGGAAGAGCGCACCTCGATGATGCGAGAAGTGCGTGATCAGCTCCGTCCCGAAGCCACATCGCTCGGCCTGCGCATTGACGATGTGCGGATCCGCCGGACAGACCTCACTCAGGAAGTCTCGCAGCAGACCTTCGAGCGGATGAAGGCCGAGCGCCTTGCCGAAGCCGAATTGATCCGTGCACGCGGCAATGAGGCGGCCCAGCGTATCCGGGCCATCGCCGACCGTCAGGTTGTCGAGATTGTCTCCGAAGCCGCCCGTGATGCTGAGCTCATCCGCGGTGAGGGTGACGGTGAACGCAACCGCATCTTCGCGGAAGCATTCTCGCGCGATTCGGAATTCTTTGAATTCTACCGGTCGATGAATGCCTACGCCCAGGCGCTTGCCGACAGCGGCACAACGATGGTGCTGTCGCCAACCTCGGAGTTCTTCCGCTACTTCAACAGTGCGGCGGGCGCCGAGTCAGGTGCTCCGTCGGCTGCGGCGAATGCGGCGGCTTCGGCTGCTCCGGCCAACTGATTGAAGGGTGATCGCCAGTGAGCTTTTTCTTTCTGGCGGTTGGACTTGTGCTTGTTGTGGAGGGGCTGGCCTATGCGCTGGCCCCTTCCTTTATCCGCCGCATGGCGGAGGAATTGCCCAAGCTCGGTGACGAGCATCTGCGCGTTTTCGGCGTCGTCGCCTTGGCGATCGGGGTCGGCTTGGTCTATCTGGCGCGCAATTTCTGATCGCGCGCGCGGATGCCAACGTGGCTGATCCCGCCGGACCCATCCTGTCGCGTTCGACTCTGTACCCTTGAACGATAGTGCCGATGTGCGCATCCAGGCAAACGAGGCTCTGGCGCCATACTTTGGTACCAAGTATTGTACAAGGAATGCCCTTCAAGGAGACCTTGCCGATGAGACCTGTCCGTTTCCGTGCTGTCAAAGTTGCGTTCGCCGCCGCCATGCTGATGGCATCGCCCGCCGTGATGCCGGCCTATGCGCAGTCCAATCACGGCCCTGCATCTGTCGCCGACCTGGCTGAAGGTCTGCTTGATGCGGTGGTCAACATCTCGACCTCACAGAATGTCGATGGCGGCAGGGCGCAGCCGCCGATGCGCGCGCCTGACGGCTCGCCGTTCCAGGATTTCTTTGATGAGTTTTTCAGGGATCGCCAGGGAGAAGGCCCGCGCAACCGCAAGGTTTCGTCGCTGGGGTCCGGGTTCGTGATCAATGCCGAAGACGGGATTATCGTCACCAACAACCACGTCATCGAGGGGGCTGACGACATCGAAGTCAACTTCGCCGATGGCTCCAAACTTGCGGCGGAACTGGTGGGCGCCGATTCCAAGACCGATCTGGCGGTGCTCAGGGTCAAGCCGGTCAAGCCGCTGACCGAGGTGCCTCTGGGCAGGTCCGACACGATGCGGATCGGCGATTGGGTCATGGCCATTGGCAATCCGTTCGGCCTTGGCGGCACGGTCACGGTCGGCATCATTTCGGCGCGCGGGCGCGATATCAATTCCGGCCCCTATGACAATTTCATCCAGACCGATGCCGCCATCAACCGCGGCAATTCGGGCGGGCCGCTGTTCAACATGAACGGCGAGGTCATCGGCATCAACACGGCGATCATTTCACCGTCGGGCGGGTCCATCGGCATCGGCTTTGCCGTGCCCACGGAATTGGCGCTCAATGTCATCGACCAGCTTCGCGAGTTCGGCGAAACCCGCCGCGGCTGGCTTGGCGTGCGGATTCAGCCGGTGACCGATGAGATCGCCGAAAGCCTTGGCATGGCCGACGCCATGGGCGCGCTGGTGGCGGGCGTCATTCGCGGCGGCCCGGTCGATGATGGCTCGATCGAGCCGGGCGACGTGATCATCCGCTTTGACGGCAAGGACGTGGACACGATGCGCGATCTGCCAAGGATTGTCGCCGAGAGTCCGGTCGGCAAGGCCGTCGATGTGGTCGTCATCCGCAAATCCCAAGAGCAGACCGTCAAGGTCACGCTCGGACGTCTCGAGGACAGCGATCAACTGGCCAGTGCAGAGCCCGACAGTGATGGCATGACGGATCTGCCCGATCAGCTTGCGACCGCCGAGGTGCTCGGCATGACGCTGGCGGAACTGACCGACGAGGGCCGTCAGGAGTTCGCCATCGCCGATGATGTCGAAGGCGTGGTGATCACCGCCGTCGATCCCGATTCCGCCGCCGCCGAAAAGCGCATCGAACCTGGCGATGTCATCGTCGAGATCGCCCAGGAAATGGTCATGACGCCACAGGATGTCGAAGACCGGATCTCGGCGCTGAGGCAGGACGGGCGCCGGAATGCGCTGCTGATGCTGGCAGGACGCACCGGCGAGTTGCGCTTCGTCACCGTTCGCATGGACTGACGCTGTCGCCGCAAGAATCAGATCAACGGCGGCTTTCGGGCCGCCTTTGTCATGTCCCGATCCGAGTGTGCGTCAGCCGCGCGGGTCACCGGGCAGCATCTCGTAAAACACATGCCGCTTGAGCTGCGGATATGTGCCGGGCACCCCCGGATGATCGAAACTGAGATCGGGGCGAGGGCGCATGCCGGTCCGCTGCATCACGGCTGTCGAGCGGTGGTTGTTGGCGACCGCAAAGCTGATGATCCGCTCAAGCCCCAGATCATCGAAGCCGAAGTCGAGCCAGCGCCGCGCCGCCTCGGTGGCGTATCCCTTGCCCCAGTACCGCGGCGCCAGCCGCCAGCCGATCTCGATCGCGCCGTCTTCAGCGACCGGCAGCCCGTTGGTGATGTGCAAGCCGGCGAAGCCGGCCAGGTCGCCAGTCTCGGCGATCTCGACCGCAGCGAAACCGAACCCGTTCTGTGTGATGCCGGCTGCAATCCGGTCCATTATCGCGTCGGCTTCCGCCCGGCTGCGCCGCATCGGAAAGAATTCCATCACCTGCTCATCCGAATTGATCAGATGAAACAGGTCCCGGTCGCGTGTCTGCCAGTTGCGCAGGATCAGGCGTTCTGTTCTGAGCGGCGTCATGCAGTGACGAAATCGGTCCGCCGGTAGCCCTGCAGATACAGCAGGGCCGACAAGTCGCCATGATCGATGCGGATACCGGCCTGGGCTGCGACTGCCGGTTTGGCATGCAGCGCCACACCTGAGCCGGCAATTCCCAGCATGCCCAGATCATTGGCTCCGTCGCCAACGGCGATGGCATCAGCCGGATCAAGTCCGAGGCGGGCGGCGATGTCTTCAAGCGCATCGACCTTGGCCTGCTTGCCCAGGATCGGCTCGCGCACCGTGCCGCTCAGCACGCCGTCCTGGCTTTCGAGGATATTGGCGCGGTTTTCGTCAAACCCGAGCATTGCCGCCACCACCGAGGTGAACGAGGTAAAGCCGCCCGACACCAGCGCGGTGTAGTGGCCATGGGCGCGCATGGTGGCAACCAGTTCGCGGCCGCCCGGCGTCAGCGTGATACGGTTTTCGATCACCTGGGCGATCACGGAGATTGGCAAGCCCTTGAGCAGAGCGACCCGTTCCCGCAGAGCCGGCTCAAACGCGATCTCGCCATTCATGGCGCGTGCGGTGATGGCCGCCACCCGCTGCTTGAGCCCGACTTCGGCCGCCAGTTCGTCAATGCATTCCTGGCCGATCATGGTCGAATCCATGTCGGCGATGAGGATTTGCTTGCGTCGCGTCTCGGCCGGCTGAACCGCTGCGTCGACAGGCAAGTCACCAACAGCAGTTCTCAGACCGGCCAAAGCCGCATCCGCGTCGGCTCCGCTTCTGAGTGCGATATCGCAGGCGATTCCATCGGCGAGCCAGTAAAGGCCGGCGCCATCTACGGCCTGACAAGCCGCTTCGCCCAGTTTTGGCGACAGAACAGGGTTTGACGGATTGGCGACAAGCGTGGCAACGAGGGCCATGGAACAAAAACTCCTGCAACAAGGTATCTCGGCGGTTTTGATAGCCGGGCCGACCGCCAGCGGCAAGTCCGCGCTGGCGCTTGAGATGGCGCGTCAACACGGCGGTGAAATCGTCAATGCGGATTCCATGCAGGTTTACGGTGTGCTCGACCGGCTGACCGCGCGCCCGGATGCGCAGGATCTGGATGCCGTGCCCCACCATCTCTATGGCCATGTGCCGCCGCAGTCGGCCTATTCCACCGGCATCTGGGTTGAGCAGGCAACCGACGCGATTGCCGGCATCCGTGCCCGTGGTGCACTTCCGATTGTCGTCGGCGGGACGGGACTGTATTTCCGCGCGCTCACCGGCGGTTTGTCCGACATGCCGACAATTCCTGCCGCCATCCGCGATGATCTGCGGGCCCGACTGGAGAGCGAAGGCATAGAACCGCTTTCTGCCGAGCTTGCGCGGCTTGATCCAGGCATGGCCGAACGGCTCCGCCCGGCGGACCGGCAGCGCATCCTGCGTGCGCTTGAGGTCATTCTGGCGACCGGGCGGTCGATCGCGGAGTTTCAGGGGCAGGGCCGTCCTGCGATCATCGATCCGTCCAGCGCCCGTTGCCTCGTGCTGGAGCCTCCAAGGCCGCTGCTGCACGCGCGCATCAACACCCGGTTTGGCAAGATGATTCAGGACGGCGCGCTGGAGGAGGTCGAACGGCTGCTTGCGCTGGATGTTCCACCGCAACACCCGGCCATGAAAGCCATCGGCGTAAGCCAGCTCGCGCAATATCTGGCTGGTCATCTCTCGCTCGAGCAGGCTGTTGAGCTGGCCCGGGCCGCCACACGGCAATACGCCAAGCGTCAGATGACCTGGTTCCGAAACCAGCTTGACCAAGACTGGGTCAGGCTGATGCATGACAACTAGACAGCAACCAGTCGCCACTATCGACCAGCCGTTAAGCCAAATATAACGACTTGCCTCTAGAATTGACCGATAGATATTCGGGTTTTTGTTGGGCCATGCGCTTTCATAAAGTTGAACTTTTCTTCTTTTTGCTGATCGCCCTTGCGGGGTTTGGCGGACTGTTTGCATGGGCGGCCTACTCCGCCGCCTCTGGCGGACTTGTCGTCGGAGGCGGGGATGCCGCTGCGAAATTCGCGATGATGAGTGCTGTTTTGACCGGCCTTTCGGTGGTGTGTGGCGCCACTCTGGTGCTTCCGACATTGAGCCGCGGCCTCAGTGAACGTGGCACACTGGAGAAAATGACCGAGTCGCTCTCGGTGCGGTCCTTGTCGCTGGAGCACGCCGCCGTTACCGACGGTCTGACCGGCGTGTACAATCGCCGCTATTTTGATGATGCTCTGACGGAGTACATCAGTGCCTTCAGCAGCATCGGCAAACCCATAGGCATGGTGATCCTCGATCTCGATCACTTCAAGACCGTCAATGACACGCACGGGCATGATATCGGTGATGAGGTCCTGCGACGGGTTGCCGAATGTCTGCGCATGTTCATCCGCTACCATGATGTCGTGGCGCGGCTTGGCGGTGAGGAGTTCGCGATCCTGTCCCCCAACATCAGCGAGAGCCAACTCTTCAACCTGTCGGACCGCATCAGGCAGGCGGTCTCGGAAATCGCTGTCCGCAATGGCAATGTCACATTGAAGGTCACCGTGAGCGCCGGATTGGCGATCTGGGACGGCGAGGAAAGCGGCGAGGATCTCTATCGCCGGGCCGACAAGCAACTCTACCAGGCCAAGCGGCAGGGCCGCAACCGGGTGTGCGCCGCCTGACCCCTTTTTCGGGAAGGGGGCTCTGCCGCCGGGACAAAACCATTCCATTGCAAAAGTTTGCAGACTGCCGGGCAGGCCTCAGGGTTTGATCAGCGAAGACAGCGGCTTTTTCAACAGGCTCGACCGGATCGAGCTGTACTCGCTGCGCGGCGTGGCGGGAGCCGGAGCCGCAGGCCCGCTGTCCTGAGGCGGGTAGGCGGGGTTGTGACGCGATTGACTGTCGGACAGGCGGCGATGAGCCGCCGCGACGTCAAATCCATCCGACGGGTCGATTGAAGGCTGCTGGTGCGTGAGCGTGTCAGCCGCCGGTGCAGCAGGCTTTTGGGTATCGTCGATATGCCGCATCCGCTTCACGATCTTGGTCAGGTCCACCGCATTCGGGTCGCCGCGATGTATCGGTTGCAAACCTGAATTTGCCCGCGGCAGCACGTTCTCGGGAACCCGCTCGAACATCATGCGCATGGGAACCGCCACCGCCTCGCCGAAAGCGATCGCCTCGCCATTGCCGATCGAGGAGAGAAAGCTCATGGTCGAGGCCGATGAATCGGGAATCGCCGAGCGGATGATGTCCTGGTCATGGTCGTTGGACAACCGCATGGCGAACACGGTCGAGCACTGCGACAGGATCGTCGGATCAAGTTCGCCGGGACGCTGGGTGATCACGCCGAGGCTGACGCCGTATTTGCGGCCTTCCTTGGCAATCCGCGAGATGGCCTGCCTTGTCGGGAAAAATCCAAGCTTCGGATCGGACGGCACGTAACGGTGGGCTTCTTCGCAGACCACCAGGATGCGGACGCCGCCGGCACTCCACAGCGCGATTTCGAACGCCATGCGGCACAGGATCGATGCGACGGAGTTGACCACCTCGGAAGGAATGCCCGACAGCTGAAACGTGGTGACCGGCTTGCCGTCTCCGGGAATGCGGAAGATATGGCTGATTGTCGTCAGGATGGTGTCATGGATGGTGTTTGACGAGAACATGAATTCATAGCGCGGGTCATTGATCGCGGCCTGCACGCGGACCTTGAGCGAACGCAGGAACGGCTTTTCTGTCCGGCCTTCCAGCTTGCCGATCCGTTCGTCGATCAATGCCAGCAGGTCGGCGACCCGATAGGGCACCGGGGTGTCGGCGGTCAGCGACGATTTTTCCGGCCCGCGACGAAGCAGCGCCGTGTCGGTTGTGCCCTTGAACATGCGTTTGGCTTCAGGGATCAGATCGCGCAGAATGTCGACCTCGTCCATGATCGGCGGCCGTCCGCGGAACAGGACTTCAGTGAATTCCTCAAGCTTGAACAGCCAGAACGGCAAATCCAGCGTATCGGTATCGATGACGATCGATTCAGTGGGAAAGGCGGCGGCGAATTCATTGTGCGGATCAAGGATCAGCACCCGCAGGGAGGGGTCGGACTTGAGGGCCTTGTGCACCAGCAGCGTCACCGCCGTGGTCTTGCCGACACCGGTTGTTCCGACGACAGCGAAATGCCGCGACAGCAGCGAGGGAATATGAATGAGCGCACCCAGTGAGGTGTCCTGGGTCAGCTTGCCGATGACGGCCGTGTCGTTGACGCCGGGATCGTAAATCGCGGCCAGATCCGACGACCGCATACGGTGCGCCACGGCACCGAGATAGGGATATTGCGATATGCCGGCGCTGAACTCGGTCTTGCCGTTCACGCCGGTGCGAATCTCGCCCACCAGCTCGACATCGATATGCATGACGTTTTCGTCGGTTTCATTCCAGGATGACGTTGCCGTTTGCATCGAGCAGACCAGAGCAGCCACCCGGTTGGCGCCGACACTGATGGAAATCAGGCGGCCCACCGACCAGAGCTCCGCCAGGCCATTGCCGTCTTTTTCGGCAAATGCGCTCACGGTCGCCTTCGATCCGGAGCAGCCGGTCACACGGCCCATCAACCGGTTTCCGGCTGCAAATGTGCCGCGGCGTTCGCTGCCGTCTTCCGGCTCCGGGGTCGTTGATGTCGGTTCGCTGTCCATGCTCTTGCCGTTTTCCATGGCCCCGACCATCGCATTGCGAAGTTAATGGGGCGTTGCAAGTCTTGGGAAACTGAACGTTTTTAGGCAATATTGCGGCAACAAACCCGTTGACGCAGGGTTTGCGAGGCGGTACGACTTCTGGCATGAACAAGTTTGCGAACATTCTCGTGGTAGGATCGCGCATGGGCAGGGTGGCGTAGCCACCCGGCGAAAGCACCCATGCGCGAAACACAGGCTCCTTCGGGGGCCTTTTTTTATGGCTTAAACCGGGCTATTGAGCCCGACAAACAGACTGAACAAGGGGTCAGGCGATATGGCCGGCAAGCAAATGGAAATGACAGGCGCGGAAATGGTTCTGCAGGCGCTGAAGGACAATGGCGTCGAGCATATCTTCGGTTATCCCGGTGGTGCAGTTCTGCCGATTTACGATGAACTGCATCAGCAGGAAGACATCGAGCATATTCTGGTGCGTCACGAACAGGGCGCCGGTCACATGGCCGAAGGTTACGCCCGCTCGACCGGAAAGCCCGGGGTTGTTCTGGTCACATCGGGTCCAGGCGCCACCAATGTGGTGACGGCGCTGCAGGACGCCTTGATGGATTCCATTCCCATCGTTTGCCTCACCGGCCAGGTTCCGACTTCGCTGATCGGCTCCGACGCCTTCCAGGAATGTGATACCGTCGGCATCACCCGGCCGTGCACCAAGCACAACTGGCTGGTCAAGGACGTCAATCAGCTCTCCCGCGTCATCCATGAAGCCTTCCGCATCGCCACCACCGGCCGTCCCGGTCCGGTCGTCGTCGACATTCCCAAGGACGTCCAGTTCGCCACCGGCATCTACACCCCGCCATCGCCGGTGATCGAGCAGAAGAGCTACCAGCCGAAAGTCTCGGGCGACCTTGAGAAGATTCGGGCTGCCGTCGAGCTGATGGCCGGCGCCAAGCGTCCCATGATCTATTCCGGCGGTGGCGTGATCAATTCCGGCCGCGAGGCAAGCCAGTTGCTGCGCGAACTGGTCGAACTGACCGACTTTCCGATCACATCGACCCTGATGGGGCTGGGCGCCTATCCGGCGTCAGGCAAGAACTGGATGGGCATGCTCGGCATGCACGGCACTTACGAAGCCAACATGGCGATGCATGATTGCGATGTCATGGTCTGCATCGGCGCCCGCTTCGATGACCGCATCACCGGGCGTCTGGATGCGTTCTCACCGAACTCGAAGAAAATCCACATCGACATCGATCCGTCATCGATCAACAAGATCGTCCGGACCGATATCGGCATTCTGGGTGATGTCGGTCATGTGCTCGAGGACATGGTCCGGCTGTGGCGCGCGTCGAAGACCACCGACAGCAGCCAATTGACCGAGTGGTGGACCCGGATATCCAAATGGAAAGCGCGCAATTCGCTGGCCTATACGCCCAACAAGGACGTCATCATGCCGCAATACGCGATCCAGCGGCTTTATGAGCTGACCAAGGACCGCGACACCTACATCACCACCGAAGTCGGCCAGCACCAGATGTGGGCAGCGCAGTTCTATGGCTTCGAGGAGCCCAACCGCTGGATGACCTCCGGCGGGCTCGGCACCATGGGCTATGGCTTCCCGGCTGCCATCGGCGTGCAGGTGGCGCATCGGGACAGTCTGGTCATCGACATCGCCGGCGACGCCTCGATCCAGATGTGCATCCAGGAAATGTCCTGCGCGGTCCAGTACGGATTGCCGGTCAAGATCTTCATTCTCAACAACCAGTATATGGGCATGGTGCGGCAGTGGCAGCAATTGCTGCACGGCAACCGGCTGTCGCATTCCTATACCGAATCCATGCCCGATTTCGTCAAGCTGGCCGAGGCCTATGGCGGTGTCGGCATCCGCTGCGACAAGCCGGACGAGCTTGATGACGCGATTCAGACCATGATCGACACGCCGCAGCCGGTGATTTTCGATTGCCGTGTCGCAGCCCTTGCCAACTGCTTCCCGATGATCCCGTCGGGCAAGGCGCACAACGATATGCTGCTGCCCGATGAAGCCACCGACGAAGCCGTCGCCAACGCCATTGATGCCAAAGGCCGCGCGCTCGTTTGAGCCGCGCCTGTTAGAGGAACTGATTACATGAACGCTCAGCATCAACCCACCGGTTCGGCCTATTTCATGACCGCCGAAACCGCTCTTCCGGAGAGTCACACGCTCTCGGTTCTGGTCGACAACGAGCCCGGCGTCCTGGCCCGGGTCATCGGCCTGTTTTCCGGCCGTGGCTACAACATCGAAAGCCTGACGGTCTCCGAGACCGAGCACGAGGCGCACCTCTCGCGCATCACCATTGTCACCACCGCCACCCCGCATGTGCTGGCTCAGATCATGGCCCAGCTCGAACGCATCGTTCCGGTCCACCGTGTGGTTGATTTGTCTGTACGCTCGGTCGAGCTCGGCTATGACAAGGCGCTGGAGCGGGAACTGGCGCTGGTCAAGGTCACCGGAACGGGCGACAATCGGGTCGAGGCGCTGCGGCTTGCCGATGCCTTCCGCGCTCAGGTGATCGACGCCAACACCGAGCATTTCATCTTCGAGATCACCGGGCGGGTGTCCAAGATCGAACAGTTCATCTCGATCATGAAGCCGCTCGGCCTGGTCGAGATCTGCCGCACCGGCATCGCCGCCATGAACCGCGGACCGCAAGGAATGTGAGGAGGTCGGTCAGGCCACAGATCAAGATGCACTTGGTTAACGCCAGATTAACATGGCGTTCCATTTCGGTTCAGACGCACCTTTCTACAAGGGATCATCGCAACAACGCGACACCCCAGAGAGAGGAACCAGCCATGAAAAAGATCATCCTGACCACCGCCGCCTTGTCCCTCGGCATCATGTTTGCAGCCGCAGGCGCCGCCAGCGCCGAGGGCCGTTCGGCCACCTTCAAACGCGCGCAGGCGACAAGCACTCAAATGAAGATCGCCGCCAAGCCCGGCGCGACAGCCGGCCCACGCGACAACACGGCGCCTGCATGGACCGCGGGCTGCTACGCAGAATTCGGCCCCAATGCCAAATACCCCGATGCAGCCATGCTGGAGAAATGCCTCAGCTATTGAGGCGTCACCTGAGTTGTCCAATGCCGACGCCGGTGGAGATCTCATCGTCTCCAGCGGCGTTTCCCTGTCCAGCAACTGATATGCCGCGGCAAGGCCGCGATCTCAAATCATCTGCAGCGGCTGGCGTGAGCGCGGCGGCGGGAACAGCCGGTCGAGGTCCGCCAATTGTTCCGCGGTCAGTCTGATCTCGGCGCCGGCCCGGTTTTCCGCCACGCGCTGGGGGCTGGAGGATTTCGGGATGGCAATGACATTGTCGCGGGCAAGCACAAACGCCAGCGCCAGTTGCGCCGGCGTGACGCCGAGTTGCTTGGCCATCCTGCCCAGGTCCGGATGCCGCAACAGCCGGCCTTCATCGAGCGGTGAATAGGCCATCAGCGGCAGGGCATTCCCGCGCATCCATGGCATGAGGTCGAACTCGATGCCCCGCGTCGACAGATTGTAGAGCACCTGGTTGGCGGCGCATTTGCTGCCGCCAGGCAGGGCGGAGAGCTGGCGCATGGCGACGGTGTCGAAGTTCGACACGCCCCAGCGGGCAATCTTGCCGTCCGCGCGCAATTCCTCGAAGGCTTCGACTGTGTCACGCAAGGGGTGACGTCCGGGCCAGTGCAGCAGGTAAAGATCGATATGGGACGTGCCGAGTCGCTTGAGGCTCGCCTCGCAAGCGGCGATGGTGCCTTTGCGGCTGGCATTGGACGGCAGCACCTTGGACACCAGGAAGACCTCGTCGCGCCGGCCCTTGATGGCTTGGCCGGTGATCTCCTCGGCGCCGCCACTGCCATACATTTCCGCTGTGTCGATCACAACCATACCGCAATCGATGCCTGCTTGCAGGGCGCGGATTTCGCTCGCCGCCGCGGCGCGGCTCTCCCCCATATGCCAGGTGCCGAGCCCGAGGGCAGGCACCGATTGACCGTCAGGGAAGGTGGCTGTAGGAAGCGGAACGCTCATGCGGATCTCCTGTGACAGGTTTGGATCACAATCTCGAATGCGGGCCGGACGACACTGTCTGCGTTTCGCCCGAAAGCTCAAGCATAGGCCGGCACCTTGCCCGCAGGAACCGTATGGCACCGGAAACTTTCTTGTCCCTGATCATCTTCGCCTTCGTCACCTCGGTGACGCCGGGGCCGAACACCATGATGCTGTTTGCCTCGGGCGTGAATTTCGGCTTCCGCCGCACCGTCCCGCATATGGTCGGCATCGGGGCCGGCTTCTTCTCGCTGCTGCTCGGCGTCGGCTTCGGTCTCGGCGCCTTGCTGGCCACGGTTCCGGTTCTCTACACGGCGCTGAAGATCGCCGGTGGCGCCTATCTGGTCTATATCGCCTGGAAGATCGGCATGTCGCGGGCCATGCCCGACGGCAAGGTCGGCGAACGGCCGTTGACCCTGATCCAGGCGGCGGCATTCCAGTGGGTGAACCCCAAGGCCTGGGTGATGGCTGTCTCGGCGATGACGATCTACACCAACCCCGACCGCTACACGCTCACCGTGTTTCTGGTCGGCCTGGCGTTCGTGCTGACAAATTTTCCGGCCGTCTTCACCTGGGCAGGCTTCGGCTCGGTTCTGCGATCCTGGCTGGCCGATCCGGTCAGGCTCAAATGGTTCAACATCACGATGGGCGTGTTGCTGATCCTGAGCCTGTGGCCGATGCTAAGATAGGCTGATCGCCGGTTTGTTGATCATCAGCCAGACGATGCCCAGCACCGCGAAAAAGGCCGGAAACCCGCAGGCCAGCCAGATACGGTACAGTCTGTGGAAGTCATCGGGCAGGGGGATGCCCGCCTTGACTGCCGCGCGCGCCAGATCGCGCAGCCGGATCTGGATGCCGACGACCGGCAGCCAGAAGATGCCGGTCAGAACGTAAAGGCCGAGCGACAGCAGCAGCCATCCTTCCGACAACGGCCAGCCGGCTTGCCGCGCCAGCAGGTAGCCGGTGACCGGCTGCGCGATGACCGCCGTGGCGGTGAACGCCATGTCGGCAATCACCACAGTGCCGCTGACATGGGCGATGAGCCTGGGCTCGCCGGTCCGCACGGCCATCAGCATGAAGAACGCGATCCCGGTGCCGGTGCCCAGCAGAACTGCGGCGCCGATCACATGCAGCGGCAGCAGGATGTCAATGAGCGTCATCAGCGTTCATCCAGTATGGCCAGCGCCGTCAGCGTCAACAGGATCGACGGCACCACCTTGACCAGCGGCCCCAGCGGATCGAGCCACAGCGTGACCCCCGTGATGGTCGCGGCGACCAGATAAACCAGGCTGGCGGCGATCATGCCGAAAAGCGCGTACCGCGCCGTGGGGCGAAACAGCAGGCCAAGCCCGAGCGCCACATCGAGCGCGCAGCCGGCCAGAACGGCCAGCAGCGCCGGTCCGGGCGAGAGAAGGCCGTCGAGATAGGATGCGGCGACCGCATATCTTGCCAGCGGGATAAGGCCGGAGACGAGCCAGAACACCGCCAGCGTGAGGATGATCGGAGCCTTGAGCAGCGTGAGCCGCGCGAACCACAGATCCTGAGCCCCGGCGGGGTTGCGGGCAAGGGTTTCCTCAAGGCTCATCAGCGGGAAGGGGGCAGCCTGGCCCTGCGGGCGGCGGGTGACGCCTTCGGCCATGACCGCCATTGCCGTCGAGCGCAGCGCAGAGCGCCAGCCCAGCCGGCCGGCAACATCGGCGAGCGCGATCACCGGTCTGGCCAGCCAGGGCGGCAGATCGACCGGTTCGGCCGGCGCGAAGCCGAGCCATTGCCGGTGACGGGCAACGGTTTGGGCAAGGCTCAGGACCGGGCCCGCGGCGAGATCAAGATCAGCCCCGTGCGGGAGGTGGCCATCCACCGCCCGCGCCACCGCTTCGGCGACATCGTCAAGAGCCACGGTTTCAACCGGGCTCGAGGCGTGGATCAACGGCAGCCGCCGCGGGAAGCTTGCAAGCGCGCGCAGCAGCGCGGTCCCGCCATGGGCGTTGCGGCCGATGACGAGGGCAGGCCGCAGGATGACATGATCGAGGCCCGAGGCCTTGAGCGCCGCATCCGCGCGGGCCTTGGTTTGCAGGAAGGCCAGGTCGCTGCCTGCGCCGTCAAGCCGTGCCGAAACCTGCACGATCCTGCGCCCGCCGGCGGCAGCGGCGGCGGTATAAAGCGCTAGCATCGCCCGCTGCTGGGTGGCGGCAAGGTCGTCGCGCAGCCCGTCCTGCAGCGCGCCGGCGCAATTGACAATGACATCATGGAGTTCGACCAGTTCGGTCCAGTCTCCGGCCTGCTGCATCCGCGCCAGATCCGCCTGCACGAAGTTGGAGCCCGGATTTTGCCGCGCGGCGCGCGCGCTATCCCGCCCCAGGCCGGTGATCCGATGCCCATCCTGCATCAGCCGCGCCATGACCGCGGTGCCGATAAACCCGGTGGCCCCAAGAATCAGTATGTCCATGTCGACAGTCTACCCAAGAAACCGGCCGCTGACAGGGCTTGGCAGGGTCAAGGCAGCGGCGTAACAATGGCCTATCAAGATCAGGGGGATGCTGTGACGCACGACCACGACCATCATCACGACAACGAGCTTGATCCGTTCGCAGCCCGGGTCAAGGCGCTGGAGACGATCCTGACAGAGAAGGGTCTGATCGATCCTGCTGCGGTCGATGCCATTGTCGAGACATACGAGACCAAGGTCGGGCCGCGCAACGGCGCCCGCGTGGTGGCCAAGGCCTGGTCCGATCCAGACTTCGCTGAATGGCTCAGGCGCGACGCCACCGCAGCGATCGCCTCGCTTGGCTACACCGGCCGCCAGGGCGAGCACATGCAGGCGGTGTTCAACACCGAAGACACCCACAATCTCATCGTCTGCACGCTGTGCTCCTGTTATCCGTGGACCGTGCTCGGCGTGCCGCCGGTCTGGTACAAGGCACCGCCTTACCGCAGCCAGGCAGTGATCGATCCGCGCGGTGTGCTGGCTGAATTCGGCCTTGTGCTGCCCGAAGCCACGCGCATCCGGGTGTGGGATTCGACGGCAGAGCTGCGCTACATGGTGGTGCCGATGCGGCCCGCCGAGACCGAAGGGCTGAGCCAGGACGACCTTGCCCGGCTGGTGACCCGCGATTCAATGATTGGCACCGGATTGCCGCTCAGGCCCGGCTCCCTCGGCCCCGGAGCATTGTGGCCGGCCGCCGCAGATGAGGGTGGGGCGCCATGAACGGGCCGCACGACCTCGGCGGCCAGATGGGCTTTGGCCCGGTGGCGCCGGAACCTGACGAGCCGGTGTTTCATGCCGATTGGGAGCGCCGCGCGCTTGGCGTCACCATCGCCACCGGGGCGTTTGGCGCCTGGACCATCGACGAAAGCCGCCATGCCCGCGAAAGCCTGCATCCGGCGACCTATTATGCGGCAAGCTATTACGAGATCTGGATCCGGGCGCTTGAAACGCTGCTCGAACGGCACGGTTTCGTCTCTGCCGACGAACTTGCGGCCGGCCACGGGATCTGGCCCGGCGTGACGCCGAAACGGGTGCTGCACAAGGATGATGTTGCGGCCGTGTTGTCGCGCGGTGGCCCTTGCGACCGAGAGCTTGCCGCGGCGCCGCGCTTTGCGCCGGGCGCGCGGGTGCGCACCATCAACGAGCACCCTTCGGGCCACACCAGGCTGCCGCGCTACGCCCGTGGCAAGACCGGCGTCGTCGAGGCGGTGCGGGATGGATTTGTGTTTCCCGACACCAATGCACACGGCAAGGGTGAGAACCCGCAACGGGTCTACACCATCTGCTTTGAGGGCACGGAACTCTGGGGCCAGGGGGCTGACCCGGCATTGACGGTGTCGATCGACGCCTGGGAGAGCTATCTTGAGCAAGCCTGAAACGGGTTCTGGCGCAGCCGCCGCAACGCCATTTCGATTGCCCGCGGGCAGCGGAACCGACACACCGGTGTTTGCCGAGCCGTGGCAGGCGCAGGCCTTCGCGCTCGCCGTGGCGCTGCATCAGCGCGGCCTGTTCAGCTGGAGCGAATGGGCCGCAGCGCTTTCCAAAGAGGTGGCAAGTCCTGATGCGGCCGACGATGGCAGCGATTATTACCAGCACTGGCTGGCGGCGCTCGAAGCGCTGCTGGTGGCCAAGGGTGTGGCAGGTCCGGAGCTGATTGACGCGCTCTCGTCCTCCTGGCAACGCGCCGCCCGGGCCACACCGCACGGACATCCGGTCAGCCTCGAGAACGACCCGGAGCGCGCCAGATAGGGAAGATGGCGGATAGTTTAGGTTCACACGCAAGAGGGCGCCGCGTTCGACGGTTCCGAAGCGTGATAGCAAACGGTCCCCGAGCGTCTCAGGTGAGCCAGTCGGGCGCCGTGTTGAACGGCGTGCCGAACCGCGCCAGCCACAGGCTGCGGGCGATGCGCCGGGCGATGGTCAGGATGGCTGAAGCGACGCCCGCCTCAAACAGCGTCGCGGTGGTGCGCTCGAACTGCTGCAGCCACAACCGGAAATCATCTTCCTCAAGGTCCGGCAGGCCATTGTGCTTGACCACCGGCTGGCCCGAATACTCGCCCGAATGCAACAGCACCGAACGCCAGAACCTGTTCATCTGGTCAAGGTGCGGATCCCATTTGCCCGCCAGACGGTCCTCAAACAGCGGGCCGAGGCGCGGGTGCTGGCGGATCGCGCCATAAAACTGGTCGACCAGAACAGCAATCTGTTCCGCTGTGATCTCGACCATGGGCGCCCGTGGCGGCGATGGCCGGGCATTGATGGTAACCGGTGCAGGTCTGTCTGACATATCTCACAGCGATCATCCGCGTGATCGCTCCCCAAAGCCACTTGTTGATGAACGCGCGGATCAGCCCGCCGTCCGGGTTCACCGTGATGCCAAGCGTGTGGCGACCCAAATCACCGGCAGGCCGACACGGCCAAAACTGTTGTCATCACGAGTTTATTTCTGGTATTTGATTTACCACTATTCCTCTGCGCCCCAAAAAGCAATATGACAATGACGACAAAAGAGGTTTCCCATGCGCCTGACCCTGCACACCGATTACGCCTTTCGAGTCCTGATGGCGCTGGCTCGTGCACCCGAGCAGGTGCAATCGGTCGAGGACCTGGCGCGTGAGTTTAGTGTGTCGAAACACCATCTGATGAAGGTGGCGCAAAACCTCACGGCCGGCGGGTTTGTCGCAACCGTGCGCGGCCGCAACGGCGGTCTGCGGCTGGCCATGCCGGCGCGCGACATCAATCTGAAATCGGTGGCGCTGCACATGGAGCCGGACTTCAACATCGCCGACTGTTTTGGCAACGGGCAATGTTCGTTTCTGCCACGTTGCGGGCTCAAGGGCGTGCTGGGCGAGGCCAGGCATGCTTTTTTGCAGACCCTCGGCAGGCATGATCTGGCCTCGATCATCTAGGGCATGTCGCGTCCAAACGCAGGCATTTGAACGACAACGGACTTGCATTGATTGAAAGAGACACAGCGTGCGGCAGGGTGGGGCCAGGTTGCTTTGCACCCGAGCCTCTGGCGATCATCTGTGTGAACCGGACCAGTAAACTCTCGCCACTGTGCCGGATGTTCCGCACAAGCCGGTTTTCTCGCGCCTGACGCGCCTGCATTTGCCGGGTCGCCTGCGGCAGGCGAATCTGCCATGAGAGGCCTATGAAGTTTTCACCGCAACAGGATGAGGCGCTCAAGGCGGTCTCGCGCTGGCTGAAGGACGGCCGCACGCCGATCTTCCGGCTGTTCGGCTATGCCGGCACCGGCAAGACCACGCTGGCCAAGTATTTCGCCGAACACGTCGAAGGCGAGGTGCTGTTTGCCGCCTTTACCGGCAAGGCGGCGCAGGTGCTGCGCGCCCGGGGCGCCAAGAACGCCCGCACCATTCATTCGCTGATCTACCGGCCAAAGGGCGAGGAAGAGGTCTCCGATGAGGAAACCGGCAAGACCACCGTCTCGCCGTTGTTCTCGATCAACCGCCAGAGCCCGCTGGCGCAAGCCGCGCTGATCATCATCGACGAATGCTCGATGGTCGACGAGGCGCTGGGCAAGGATCTGATGAGTTTCGGCACCCCGATCCTGGTGCTGGGCGATCCCGGGCAATTGCCGCCGATTTCCGGCGGCGGTTATTTCACCGAACACGAGCCCGATATCCTGCTCACCGAAATCCACCGCCAGGCCCGCGACAACCCGATCATCGATCTGGCCATGCAGGTGCGCGAAGGCCGCGCGATCATGCATGGCGATTATGGCGCCGCGCAGATCATCGGCAAGAACGATGTCGATCGCGACATGGTGCTCGAGGCCGATCAGGTGCTGGTCGGCACCAACCGCACCCGGCGGCGCTACAACCAGCGTCTGCGCGAACTCAAGGGCTTTACCCAGGCCTTTCCGCAGGCGGGCGACAAGCTGGTGTGTCTGAGGAACGATCCCGCCAAGGCGCTGCTCAACGGCTCGCTGTGGCAGGTGATGACGTCGTCAAAAGAGACCGTCAAGCCCGGCATCAACCTGCTTGTTCGCCCGGAGGACGATGACATGGATCGCGGCTCCGCCAAGATCAAGCTGCTCAAAAGTGCCTTTGACGATCCTGATCTGGAGGTGCCCTGGCAGACCAAGAAACGCTATGATGATTTCGACTACGGCTACGCGCTCACCGTGCACAAGGCGCAAGGCTCACAGTGGAACTCGGTCGTCCTGTTTGATGAAAGCTACGCCTTTCGCGAAAGCCGCGAGCGCTGGCTCTACACCGCGATCACCCGCGCCGCCGAGCGGCTGGTGATTGTCAGGTAGCCGGTGATTGTCAGCTAGACCGGAGCCTGGCGCACGGGCTTCCGCCGCTTCGACCCAAGCGGCGCTTGGGTCGATGGCGTCGACCGGGTCGGTTGCAGTCCGCGCAATGTCTGGAAACCCGCTGCCCGCCGCCATCGACCGGTGAAGGGGCGCGCCAGCGGTTGCCCGTTGGCGCCGATGGTTGCATTCACCCGGCTTTGAGATACGGAATAGCACCGGCAATGTCGGTATCGTCGACGACATGAAAATTGCTGATGCTGCCGGCTTGCCGCGCCTGACCATAAGGTGCGTAGAGCGGGTCGGCGGCAAAGCCGTCGAGGGCTGCCCGGGTGGGAAACGCCAGGATCGCGATCAATGTGCTGTCCTTGTCCACTCCTTCCAGCGTCTCGATATTGCCGCTGCGGCAGAGATATTTTCCGCCATGCTTTTCGACCAGGTTGTGAACATTGGTCGCGTAGTCGGCAACCCAGCCGTCATTGGTAACCTTGATGTCAGCGATCAGGTAGACACTCATGTTTTCTCTCCTTTTGAAGCCGCTTCGATGGTGAACATCGAGGCTGGCCCGCAAGAGCTATCGAAAGGGCCGGTTGCCGGTCCAGTCCCCGAACTGAACTGCCCGGTTCCGATTCTGTACTAGGCAGATGCATTCAAAGGACTACGGTTGGAATCCTCCGGAAGGGAAGGTCAAGATGACACAAGCTGGATACAAGCAGTTCTGCCCCGTGGCGATGGCGGCCGAAGTGTTGTGCACGCGATGGACCATGGTGCTGATGCGCGAACTCGTTGCCGGGACCACCCGGTTCAATGATCTGCGCCGCGGCGTCCCGAAAATGTCGCCAGCACTGCTGTCTACGCGCCTGAAGGAACTTGAGATCGCCGGTGTGGTCGAGCGCATCCCGCTCAAAGCGGAAAAGGGCGTGTTTGAATATCGCCTGACCGACGCTGGAAAGGACATTCGTCCGGTTGTCGAAGCCATTGGCCTGTGGGGGCAAAAATGGGTTGAATCGTCGCTCTCCCTGAAAAATCTCGATCCGTCCCTGTTGATGTGGGACATGCGCCGGAACCTTGATCCCTCGCCGCTGCCGTCGATCCGCACGGTGGTTCAGTTTCTGTATTCGGATTTGCCTGCCCCAAAGAACCAGTGGTGGCTGGTGATCGAACCTGGAGGTGAGGTTGATCTGTGCTGGTCGGATCCGGGGTTTGACATCAATCTTTACGTGACAACGGATTTGCGAACCATGACGGCGATATGGATGGGGTTGGGCACCATCGAAAGCGAAGCCGACAAGATCGAACTGCTGGGTGAGCGGACCATCGCACAAAGCATGCAGGTCTGGCTTGGTCTCAGCCCTTTTGCCAAACAGAAGAAACTGGTTGGCTAGCAGTCCGCACGCACCGTTCGCAAGACCGGTGTAAACCGGGCGGACGGCAGTATCGTCAGCATTGTCGGCACGTGATCCGATGAACAGGCACCGTCTCAATCTCGTCTGCTGCCAGCCGGCATGAGGCTGAATTTTGTCATCTGGGTCGAGCTGCGCCGGTGGCGGCGGCGCGGCAGCGTGCTATAGGGGCGCACAAAGGCAACCACGGCAACGGATTGTGCGATGATCCCCTGGGAACGGCTCGATGCCGTCAAACTTGATGATGGCCCCGAACTGCGGCTGATGCGCCGCGGCGCGGAATTCTCCATCATGCTCGGCTCCAACGAACTGATGAACAGCCGTCTGAGCGGCTCGGAGGAGGCGCTGGCCGAGCTGGCGGCGGAGAGGCTTGAGGGGCGCAGCCAGCCCCGCATGCTGATCGGCGGTCTGGGCATGGGGTTTACCCTGCGCGCCGCGCTCAAGGCCCTGGGCAAAGACGCCCGCATCACCGTCGCCGAACTTGTGCCGTCAGTTGTTGAATGGGCGCGCGGACCGATGGCGCCGGTGTTTGACGGCTGTCTCGACGATCGGCGGGCGAGCCTGTACGCGGGCGATGTCGGCGCACTGATCGGCGGCGAGGCCGCGGCCTGGGATGCCATTGTGCTTGATGTTGACAACGGTCCGGAGGGGCTGACCCGCACCGGCAACGATGCGCTCTATACGGCGCAAGGGCTGGCGAGCGCCTATCGGGCGCTCAAATCCGGCGGTGTGTTTTCGGTCTGGTCCTCGGCGCCCGATCCCGCCTTCACCCGGCGGCTCAAGCAGGCAGGCTTTGCCGTCGCGGAAGTGCCGACCCGCGCCCGTGCCAAGAAACGGGGGGCAACGCACATGATCTGGGTCGCCACCCGGCCCGGTTAGGCCGGGCAGGGTCCGGTGCTGCCGGTTCTGCCGGTGCGGTCGGTGCGGCCGGTGCCGCGACCGGTTCTTTCGACCGGTCGCCTCTCTCGCCATCGCCCAGGACGCTGCCTTTCTTTCTTCAAGGCAACGCCGCTCTTGTCGAGATGAATAGAATTGAACAAGAATCTAGATGCATTAATCTCGTTTTGGTGGCAGATTTGCAGCGGAGGCCGGCATGCGTTCTTTTGACGACATCTTCGACATCGCCGCAGCCCGCAAGGGTGGCGCCGATGTGTTGAATGCAATGCTTGCCCCGCCAAAAGCCTCAGCCGAACTCGCAGCCATCGCCGATGACCGCTGGCTGGCGGCGATGACCAGAGGCGTGTTTCAGGCCGGATTCAGCTGGAAAGTGGTCGACAGCATGTGGCCCGGCTTCGAGGCTGCATTTGACGGCTTCGACATCGGCCATTGCGCCATGCTCAACGACGAGGATTTTGACCGGCTGGTGTCGGACACCCGCATCATCCGCAACGGCGCCAAGATCCGCTCGGTGCAGCAAAACGCGGTCTTTGTTCAGGCGTTGGCGGCGGAGTCCGGCAGTGCCGGAAAGGCCATCGCCGGCTGGCCGTCGACCGATTTTGTCGGCTTGCTGGATCTGTTGAAGAAGCGCGGCAGCCGGCTTGGCGGCACGACCGCGCAATATTGCCTGCGCAGCCAGGGCAAGGACAGCTTCATCCTCTCCGAAAGCGTGACCGCCCGCCTGATTGCCGAGGGCGTCATCGACAAGCCGGCCACCTCGAAAAAGGCCTTGGCCGATATCCAGGCCGCCTTCAACGTCTGGATGGACCAGTCGGGCCGGTCCCTGACCGAAATCAGCCGTGTGCTGGCGATGAGCCTGTGATGCGGGCGGTGAACACTGAAACGGAATAGCCAATGGACTGGACCATCGCCTTCATCAGCGTCTTCGCTCTCTTCATCCCGGCCTTGATCCTGCCCGGCCCGGATTTCATCGCCGTGGTGCGGTCCTCCATGGCGCGGGGACCGCGCGCCGGTCTCATGACCACGCTCGGCGTGACGGCGGGACTGGGTCTTTACGCAGGGCTGAGCTTGCTCGGGCTGTCTGCCATTCTTGTCCAGTATCAATGGCTTGCCTGGGCGGTGCGCATCTGCGGCGGGTTGTATCTGGTCTATCTCGGGATCAGGCTGGTGCTGATCAGACCCGCGCCGCTGGATCTTGGCGATCAGAACCGGGTGCGGTCCGGCAATCCGCTGGTTTTCGGCTTTCTGGTGACGTTGACCAATCCCAAGGCGATTGTGCTGTTCACCAGTGTGTTCGCCACCGCCGTCAGCGATGCGATGCCGCTTTGGGTGATGACGGCAATGATCGGCCTGGTGATGGCAAGTGCCGCGAGCTGGTACACGCTGGTTACACTGTTCATGTCGTCACCCCCGGTGATCAGGCGGTTTGGGAATGCTCAGCACCGGATCGAGCGGGCCGCGGGGGTCTGCTTCATCGCCATTGGCGGCAAGATCCTGAGCGACAGCCGCAACCCGCTCACGCCCTGATGCCGCCGGGCGCCTGTTTCGGGACAGCCAATCGGGCCTGTCTCGGATCTGCGCCGATCCCGCAAGAGCGGGGCTGGCCAGGCGGCTGCTGGCAACCGGGTCCGGCGCTGTCGCATACGCAGGCTCCGGCAACGGCAGCAAGACGGATCTGGCCAAAGATCGGCGACTGATCGGTGGGACCACGGACGTGATTCGCCCTGGCCCGGCCAAAAGGAGCAAGCGGCGGGCCCAAAGCCGGATCGCGGGGCCCATTCCGGTACGTCAAACTGACGCAGGCTGCAGGAAACTGCTGATCGAAAATGTGGAAAATGGCGCCGGGGCCGTCACAATGATGGCAGCCAACCGCTTGTCGGCTGGTTCGGGATTGAAAGCAGCAAGAAGTCGTGAGCAGGCGTTTAATCCTCGTTAGCTAAATGCCAATAGGTCTCTGCGGGAAGGCCATGAGGGCCTGGCAAACCGGTTTTGAAAAGCGCCATGACGTGCCCTTTTTGCTGCCTTGATCAGGATTTCCCTTCATGACCGCCGACAAGCCCGACCAGATAAGCATCGCAGACAAGCTCGCATTCACGGATATGAGCAAGCAGCAGCTGGCAGCGCTTGCCGCCCTCAAGCCGCTGATTGACGTCACGGTCGGGCCGGCACTGGATCGCTTCTATACGTTTGTGACCGCCACCCCGCAAACCGCCAGGCATTTTCGCAATGCGGCCCATGTCGACCACGCCAAGGAAAAGCAGGTGGAACACTGGGGCATGATCGCCACCGGCAAATTCGATCACGCCTACATCG
The DNA here is from genome assembly GCF_029210485.1 of Hoeflea sp. YIM 152468. Lineage (GTDB taxonomy): Bacteria > Pseudomonadota > Alphaproteobacteria > Rhizobiales > Rhizobiaceae > Hoeflea. The sequence goes on along the minus strand of NZ_JARGET010000019.1, from coordinate 9,900 downwards.
ACGGCGTCACCCGGATCGGCAAGGTCCACGCCAAGCTCGGGCTGGAACCGTCATGGTATATCGGCGGCTATGCGCTCGTTCTGGAGGAATTGGTTCGCGGCATTATCGAACAGGAGCTCGGGGGCTTCGGGTCACGCCGCAAGGCCAGCAAGACCAGTCAGGGTGTGACCGCCGTGATCAAGGCGGCGCTGATTGACATGGATTACGCCATCTCGGTCTATCTTGACGAATTGAGCCAGGAGCGTGCCAGGGTCGAACGGGAACAGGCGCGCCTGAAGGCCGATCAGGACAAGGCGCTAGAGGCTCTGGAGCAGGCGCTCACCAGTCTGTCCGAGGGCAATCTCGGCGCGACCATGTCGGAGCCGCTGGCAGCGGAATTCGACCAGCTCAAGGCCAATTTCAACACCACTGTCACCAAGCTCAATGATGCCTTCACCGACATTGTTGCTTCGATCAAGCAGTCGGGCAGCGAGACGCGTGAACTCTCCAGCGCCACCGACGACATGGCGCGGCGAACAGAGCAGCAGGCGGCCTCGCTGGAACAGACCGCGGCAGCGGTCGAACAAATCAGCACCATCTCCCGTCAGTCCGCCGAACGCACCGGCGACGCCCGCCAGATCGTCGATCAGGCCGCACAACAGGCTGCGCAGTCGGGTGAGACCGTCAATCAGGCCATCGCGGCCATGGGCAAGATCGAGGAATCATCCAAGAAGATCACCCAGATCATCACGGTGATTGACGAAATTTCTTTCCAGACCAATTTGCTGGCGCTCAACGCCGGCGTCGAAGCGGCGCGCGCCGGTGAGGCGGGCAGGGGCTTTGCCGTGGTCGCCCAGGAGGTGCGCGAACTGGCGCAGCGCTCCGCCTCCGCCGCCAAGGAGATCAAGGAACTCATCGAGGCATCATTCAGCGATGTCCTCAACGGGGTTTCGCTCGTCAACAAGACCGGTGAGGCCTTGTCCAGCATCGGCGGGCAGGTGCGCGTCATCAGCGAGCATTTCACCGCGATCTCGCAATCGGCACAGGAGCAATCGCTCGGCATTGCCGAGATCAACACCGCCGTCACGTCGATGGATCAGATCACCCAGCAGAATGCGGCGATGGTGGAAGAAACCAACGCGGCCACCCAGAACCTGTTGGGCCTCAACCAGACACTTGCCGAACTGGCGTCGCGCTTCACCCTGTCGGCGACAACCACTCAGGAAATGACCCACTCAAGGCTCGACAGAGTGGCCTGACACGACCCTTCAGCGCCGACGGCGGACCTTGTTTCTGGTGTTTGCTGTTGCGTGGGTTGCCGGGCCGATGGTCTGCCCCCTCAGGGGGCGGCCGTCAGCTCAACCGAGCTGGCGGTTGCCGGCCATCGCGCCCGGTAGCCCGCTGCCCGAGACGGATCGAGATTGGTCTTGTCGAGATCGCCGTCCGCCCAGGCCATCACCTTCGGGTCCATGACCCGGAACCACAGCCGCGGCACCGCTGCCAGCAAGAATGTACCGGGATAGCCGGACGGCAGCGTCGGCAGATCGTCAAACGAGCGCAGCGCCTGGTAGGGCCTGAGCGGATTGGCGTGGTGGTCGGAATGGCGTTGCAGATGAAACAGCATCAGATTGGTGATGATGTGGTTGGTGTTCCACGAGTGGCGCGGCTCGCAGGGACCGTAGCGGCCATCGGGCCGAAGCTCGCGTTTGAGGCCGTAATGCTCGATGTAATTGGCGGTGGTCAGGTGAAACCAGCCGATCAGATTGTGCAGCAGCAGAAACGGAACCATGGTCCAGCCAAAGGCGACAATCAACGCGACATCGGCAACCAGAGTGATGGCGTAGCCCTGCAGGATATCGTTGCGCCAATGCCAAAACCCCAGTCCTTTTTGCGCCAGCCGGGCCCGTTCCATGCGCCAGCCCCGCACCGCAGTGCCCGGAATCTCCCTCACCGCAAACCGCCACAGGCTTTCCCCGAGCCGGGCCGAGGCCGGGTCCTCAGGCGTCGCCACGTGAATGTGGTGGCCGCGGTTGTGCTCGATGCAGAAATGGCCGTAGCCGGATATGGCATTGGCAAATTTCGCGCCCCACCGGTCGAGCCGGCTGGTCTTGTGGCCCAGTTCATGGCCGACCGTGATGGCGGTGCCCGAACTCACCCCGGCGCCGAGCATCAGGCCGAGCCAGGCCCAGAAACCGGTATCGGGCTGGCCCGCGGCAATGGCGCAGGCCAGAAACGAGAACCAGAAAACCGGAACCGAGAGAAACAGCAAGACCCGGTAATAGGTGTCGGAAGCCATTGCCTCGACCACATCTTCGGGCGGATTGTTCGGGTCGACGCCGACCAGATGATCGGCGACAACATAGACGCCGTAATAAAATGCAATCGGCGCCAGCACCCACCAGGCATTGCCGCTGATCAGGAAGGCCACAGCCGCCAGGCCGGGCAGGGAAGGTGACAGCACCGACAAGATCCACAGCCAGCGTTTCCGGTCGCGGTATTCGATCCGGTCGCCGTTGCGTGTGGTGGCGATAAAAATCATGCCCTGTCTACTCCCCGCCAGCACGATACGCCCGAAGGTTGCCGCAGGCAAGATCTGCTATCCAGGGGATAAGGCTCCGGTTTTTCAGCGCTCGCTCATGCATGTCACGTTCAAATGTCTTCATTGGAACGATAACGGACAAGCATCGATTGAAAAAGAGACAGCGTCCTTTCAGCAGCCAACTGGATGCGCGGCGCTGTAGGGTGACAGTCTATTTAGGATTGGCGCGGTAGGATGGGTGTGGATTGTTTATGAGGAAGAACATGATGCGCATCTTGTCCGCAATTGCTGTCTTGCTGGCTTCGCTGATCAGCGCCGCGCCAGCGCAGGCTTTCGAGTTCAACGTTCTGCTCACCCGGGTTTTCGGTTCGTCGGATCCGAAAGACCTTGGACTGCCGATCTTCGGCCTGATTGCCGTGGCGGCGATTGCGTTTTTCTGGGGTGCGCTCAGAATCGGCAAGAAGCGTCAGAGCCGGATCATCGACAATTACCATGCCGACTTGAAGGATTACTCGACCCATCTGAGGCGCGGCAAGTAAGCTGACCCCGGTGTGAATGTCGCCAACGCAAGTGCGGCGCCTGGCGCCGCGCAGGCAAGAGGGCGCGCATTCGAGGCTGTCGCTCATTGTCCCCTTGCCTGGATGCGGTTTCTGCCAGCATCAATTCAAAACCGGAATGGACGCTTTCCCGAAATTCATTTTCACATTCCAGATTGATGGTCTAGGAGAGGGAACGGGCCTCGGGCTCTTCAGATCGTCTTGGTTCAGGGGGCCGCCATGCCTGCGCAACTTTCCGTCAATCTCAACGCCATAGCCATGCTCCGCAACCGCCGCGATCTGCCCTGGCCGAGTGTCACCTCGTTGGGTCGCATCGCCCTGCAAAACGGCGCCCACGGGCTCACCGTCCATCCCCGGCCCGACCAGCGCCATATCCGCTTCTCCGACCTTCCCGATATCCGCGCCTTGATCGATGATGAGTTCCCCCAGGCCGAGTTCAACATCGAAGGCTATCCGACCGAGGAGTTTCTCGATCTGGTCGAGGCCCATGCGCCCGAGCAGGTCACGCTGGTTCCCGATGACCCGGCTCAGGCGACCTCCGATCACGGTTGGGACTTTGAGGGCAAGGGCAATGTCCTGCGCTCGGTGGTTCAGCGGCTCAAGAAGAGCGGCGCCCGGGTGTCGCTGTTTTGCGATCCCGACGCCAGCCGCGCAAGCCTGGAGGCGGCAAAGGCCACCGGCGCTGACCGGGTGGAGTTCTACACCGGCCCCTATGGCGCAACCTTTGACGATCCGGCGCGCGCTGCCGAGGCGTTGAGGCAACTGGAGATCTCCGGCAAGCTTGCCGCGGAACTCGGTCTTGGCGTCAATGCCGGTCATGACCTGACGGTCGACAATCTGCCGGGCCTTGCCCGCGCCCTTCCCCAATTGCTGGAAGTCTCCATCGGCCATGGTCTCACCGCCGATGCGCTGGAATATGGCATGGCCGAAACGGTTCGCCGCTTCGTGAAGGCATGCCAGGGCTGACGCAAGGCCGCCGCCGCTGTTGAGGCGAAGGGCGCTTGCGATACGTCTTGAATTTTACCTGTTGCTCGGCCAGAAAGCGCACCAGCTTTAATTGAGGACATCATGAGTCGGCTGAAAACAACAATTCTGGTGATGGCCGCTTTGCTGCCGTGGAGCCTTGCCGGTTGCGTGGCTGAACCCGGACCCGGACCCCAGTCATCGGCAAGACGGTCGCTGATTGACGCCAACGCGATATTGCCGCCGCAAAGCCTGTTGCGCGAGGACACCAATGAGGCCCTGAGCCATAACCGCAGCGAAAGCCGGCTTGCCTATGTCGGGGTCTGGGCCGTCGATGCCGACACCTGTGCAATGATGGACCAGACCAGCTTTGACGGCTTTGCCGTGCTCACGCCGAACACACTCAGACGCTCGGACGAGACCTGCAGCTTCGAGCCCGGCGACCGAGGCAGCAGCAGCCTGCAGCTCGAGGCCACCTGCGAGGCGAATGGCCGCAGCACCAGCCGGACGCTGGGCGTGCACATGGTCAACAGCCAATCGCTGCGCCTGATCAACGCGCCCGGCGACCCCGGCAGTCCATATGTCCGGTGCCACCTGCAGCCGTAGCTGCAGCCAGCCGGCTCAGCGCTGCCGGACCGGCACTTCCCAGACCCGCCCGCACCAGACCCGCACCTTACGGCAGCGCGCGCGCCTGATCTTGCTCGCGACCACACCACCGCTCAGGCGGCGCTGAGGCGGGGTCCGGATCGATCGACCCGGCGCAGAGCACCCGGCAGAACGCCCGCAGCCAGCAACTCTCTTGCGCCTTGCAGGCAGGCTTGTCTGTGGCCCCACCCTCGGCGCGGGCCGGTCGGACGCACCTGTCCGCAGCCGTGAATTTGACTTGCAGCCAACAGGTTTGCGATAATGGTTTGAATTGGTCTGAGCAATTCGATTGTGCTGATGATGCTCAAACTCGCAATTAAGCGCCTGTTATCAAGCCATTTTTGTGATTTTGTGGACAGCATATGTGTATGTTGCGAGCTGGGCTTGACTCGTTTGATCGCAAGATATCTAAAGAGGTAAGACCAATGGGTGGAGCTTATGACCGGAATCATCCCGACCAACGAGACCGATAGCCAGAGCGGAAGTGAGCGCGTGTTCGCCTATTTCCGCAGCCGGATCCTGTCCGGCGAATTGCGCACCGGTGATCGGCTTCCCTCCGAGCGCGATCTGGCTACCCAGCTCAATGTCGGGCGTCCATTGCTGCGGGAGACGATGCGGGCTCTGGGTATGCTCGGCCTGATCGATATCCGGCATGGCAGTGGCGCCTTTGTCGGCAAGGCCGACATTTCGGTGCTCGCCAATTTTTTCACCTTCAGTCTTGCCCAGGAGCAGAATGCCTCCGAAGACATCATGCAGGCGCGCATGGCGATTGAATGTCAGGCAATCCGATTGGCCTGCGAACGGGCGACCGACAGCGATCTCGATCGCATCGGCGGCTGCCTGACGGCGCTTATCCAGACCCTGTCCGACCCGGAAAAGGGCGGTCTGGCGGATTTCCGGTTCCATGCCGCCATTGTTCAGGCGAGCCACAGTCAGGCTCTGATCACGCTCTACAAGGCGATCTCGGAACTGCTGATGCAGAACCATGTCGAGCGCCGCCGCGTGACCCACAACACACCCAAGGTGATTGACGATCTGGTGGAATCCCATCGTCAGGTTTTCCTTTCGATCGTGGAAGGAGATGGAGACGCGGCCGATCACCGGTTGCGCGATCATTTCGCGATCGGCGACGAACTGCGCCGCAAAAGCATCATCGCCGCATTCAGCGGTGGTGGCGTGGCGAAGTAACATGAATTCAACATTGGAGGACTGAGTATGTATAGTTCCATTACCCGGCGCGTAGCGTCCACCATCCTGGCGTTCGGCATCCTGTCGGCGCCCGCGTTTGCGCAAGAGCTGCGCTATGCCCACGTCGGCTCCGAAGGCGACATTCAGACCCGGTTTGCCACCGAGGCAGCCGCAGGCATTGATGAAGCCACCGGCGGCGACGTTACCGTGCAGGTCTTCCCTGCAAGCCAGTTGGGCGGCGTGGCTGAAATGGTCGACGGCGTGCGTCTTGGCTCCATCTCCATGGGCCATCATGACTTTGCTTCGCTGGCCCGTATCGTGCCGGACGTGGCCGTGTTCAACGCACCGTTCATCTACCGCGATGCCGCGCAGGCGCTGGCAGCCACTGACCCGAATACTTCGCCGGCCTTGCAGCAGATCAACGCAAAGCTGATCGAAGAAGGCGGCGTGCGCATCATCGGCCGCATCTATCGCGGCGCGCGGCACATCTCGTCGAATTTCGAGGTCAAGTCACCGGCCGATCTGAAGGACAAGCCGTTCCGTGCTGTGCCTCTCGACCTTTGGGTGTCGATGGTCAAGGGATTTGGCGCGACCCCGACGCCAGTGGAAGTTGCCGAACTTCCCACCGCCTTGATGACCGGTCTGGTCGTCGGCCAGGAAAACCCGCTGACCATGATTTCGGCCAACAAGCTCTATGAAGTCCAGTCGCACGTCGCCATGACCGGCCACATGCACTCGGTTCTTGCCGTTTTCATCAACGAAGACGTCTGGCAGGGTCTGAGCGACGACAACCGCGCCAAGATCACCAAGGCTCTTGATGAGAAGGCTGCGGATTCGCTGCGCTGGGCGCAGGAGTCGGAAGCCGGACTGGTCGATGAGCTGAAGAAGAACGGCATGACCGTCATTACCGAAGCCGAAGGTCTCGACATGGACGCATTCCGTGCGCCGGTGCTGGATCAGATCCGCAAGGATTTCCCTGATTTCGCCCCCTATATCGAGCAGATCGCAGCGGTCAAGTAATCCCGTTGACGACTTCTGGCGGGCGCCTTCGGGCGCCCGTCATTTTGGGGGAAGATCTTATGAAACTTGCCAAACGCCTTGTTGAATATGTCAGCGTGTTCTTGCTCGGGGCGCTGGTGTTCTTGCCGTTTGCCCAGATCATCATGCGCTGGGTCTTCGGAACCCCGATGATCGGCGCCGAGGAGTTCACCCGCTTCCTTCTCATCTGCGTCGTCTTCGTCAGCTACCCGTTGGTTGTCGAGTCCGGCGAGAACATTGTCATGGGAGACCTGCGCAACGCTTTGCCGGATCTGCTGCGCCGGGTTCTCAATCTGTTGATCTCGCTCAGCGCCATATTCATCGCCGGGCTGGTTGCCTATGCGGTGTTCAACACCATTGGCAAGAACCTCAAAAACGCCACGCCGACGCTGAAGATTCCGTTCTGGATCTTTCTCGGCTCCACATTTTTCGGATTCGCCGCAGCGGCCGTAGTCCACCTCGTCCATCTGCGCAAACCGCCGCAGAAGGCCACGAGCGTCAGCATTTAGGGCCGGTCATGGGCATCCTCATCATCATCGCCTTTCTGGCGCTTTTCATCCTTGGCTTTCCGGTGGTCTACGCCATCCTGCTGCCGGGCATCCTCTACATCCTGATCGAGGGGTTTCCGCTCGGCCTTCTGGCCCAGCGCATCACCTATGCGCTGGACAGTTTTCCGCTGGTCGCCGTGCCGATCTTCATCTTTGTCGGCAATCTGATGAACCTGTCCGGAGTGACCGACCGGATCTTCCGCTTTGCCGACACCCTGGTCGGCCGTGCGCCCGGCGGTCTGGCCCAGGTCAACATCTTCTCGTCGCTGATCTTCTCGGGCATGTCCGGTGCGGCTCTGGCCGATGTCGGCGGTCTCGGAAAGATCGAGATCGAGGCGATGCGCAAGCGCGGCTTTTCGGCGCCGTTCTCGGCGGCGGTGACCGCGGCCTCGGCCGTGGTCGGACCGATCTTTCCGCCCAGCATTCCGCTCATTGTCTACGGATCGGTGACCAGCGTTTCGATCGTCCAGCTGCTGCTGGCAGGCATCGTTCCTGCCTTGATCTGTGTCGCCTTGCTGATGGTAACGGCGGCGGTTCTGTCGCTGCGCCATGCGATGCCGCGCGCCGAGCGCTGGCCGACAGGGCAGGAGATCTGGCAGTCCTTGTTGCCGGCGCTGCCCGCCATCCTGGCTCCGGTGCTGATGATTGCCGGGATGCTGCTGGGGATTTTCACCCCCACCGAAGCTGCCGCTGTCACCGCCGTCTATGTCATTCTGATCAGTTCGCTGATCTACAAGGAGCTCACCTGGTCTCATTTGTGGCATTCGATGCTGGTCACGGTTCGTTCCACCAGTGCAATTCTGATCATTGTCGCCGCGGCAGCCCTGTTTGGCTGGATCCTCGCAGTCGAGCAGGTGCCGCAGGATTTTGCCGCCATGATCCTGCAACTGTCGAAGGATCCGCTGGTGCTGTTGCTGATTGCCAATCTGATCTTCTTCATCGCCGGCATGTTCCTCGATTCCACCACGGCGACACTGCTGGTGGTTCCGGTGATCGCGCCGCCGATGGTGCTGGCCGGTGTCGACCCGGTGCATCTGGGCATTGTGGCAATCTTCAACCTGATGATCGGGTTGCTGACCCCGCCGATGGGCCTGTCGCTGTTCCTGGTCTGCTCGATCGCAGAAATCTCGTTGCGGGATCTGCTCAAGGCCCTGGCGCCGTTCTACATTCCGCTGGTGGTCACCCTCGGCGTGATCACCTTTGCCCCCGATCTTGTTCTCTGGCTTCCCAGCTTCCTGCGTTAGCCCCTTTGGAAGGATAAAATTATGCGAATTGTTGTTGGTTCTGATCATGCCGGATTTCCGATGAAGGCCCATGTCGTTGAAACCATCAAGGCGCTCGGTCACGAGGTCATCGATGTCGGTTCGTTTGATGACCAGCCGGTGGACTTCCCCGATATTGCCAAGCTGGTGACCGGGGCGCTGAGCGATGGCACCGCAGATCGCGGCTTGATGGTCTGCGGCACCGGAGTCGGCGCCTCGATTGCCGCCAACAAGGTCAAGGGCATCCGTGCCGCGGTCTGCCATGACGTCCATTCAGCCCATCAGGCGGTGGAGCACGACGACGTCAATGTCATGTGCATCGGCGCCCAGATCGTCGGCTCCTGGCTCGCCTCCGATCTGATCAAGGCCTATCTGGAAGCTGAATTCTCCACCAGCGAGGAATTCCGCCGCCGGGTCGACAAGCTGCACAAGATGGACGGCGAACGCTGACAACCGGGCCATCGCGTGGAACACTATTAGCGCGATGGCCACCTGACTTATTTGATGAATGCGAAGATGTGGGAAGGGGGCACGAGTAGGAGAGATCGCCTATCATCGTGGTCGTCAAAAAGTCGTCAGCAGGTTAAAATTAAAGGTCTATTTCAATTCCTGATAGGTCTGCGACCTTCTTTCTTATTATGCCTTTTGCTATTTCGCTCAACACCTCGATACTGAACGCTCCAACTTTGTCTGCACCTTTTTTGGTTTTTGCCCAGACCTCTGGATCGCGGACAGTGTTGAGAAACTCGTGGCCGTTCCATGTCAACCTTTGGACCAACATATGGCGCCCTTGCATGTGGGAAGCGTCAATGCCTTCTATAAAGCCGGCGTTTTTTAACATGAAGAGATGTTCGGTCACCACTTCGGAAGGGTGACCAATGTCGCCAATCGTAATTGTTTGCCCCGATCCACTGTCTTTTTCCTCGATCTCCAGCAGGATCAATCGGATCAAATCCATGTCTCGTTTCATAGTGAGCCTCCGGTCTGCGCTTTTAAAGCCTAGAAGCGCTGCTCCGTTTAAGTACTAAGAGAACTCGCCAGCAGCCTTCTAACTGATGCAATCTGCCAAATGGGATTACGATCCCACGCGGCTAGCGTTGTTGGCGTAACCTCGTGATAAGATCGTGTCCCAGGACGTGGTGTAGCTTCGGCGTTCGCCTTGCCCTCCGAACAGAGCCGGA
>NZ_JARGET010000018.1 GCF_029210485.1 Hoeflea sp. YIM 152468 | reverse complement strand
CCGGAGAAATTGGCCGGAATGATCAGGCCGGACGACACAAATGTGCGGCCATTGCCAAACGAGGCCATGGTCTGGTCGTCAGACAAAGTGAAACCGTCGGCGTCATTGATGACATTGCCATCGTCGATCAGGACGAATGTGGTGTTGGCGGTGGCAATCGCATCGGCGGTGGTCACGTTGGCGCGGTTGTCGACATCACGCCCTGTCCCGTCGCCGGTGGCCGTTGCCGCCACGAAAACCGGGCTCGCGGGGGGCGTGAAATCCAGCGCACCGGTGAAATTCACATCATCGAAATCATAGCTCCCGAGCGTTACCGTGGAACCGCCGGCAATCGCGGTGACGCCGGATATTGCCGACNCGGTGGCAATCGCATCGGCGGTGGTCACGTTGGCGCGGTTGTCGACATCACGCCCTGTCCCGTCACCGGTGGCCGTTGCCGCCACGAAAACCAGATTGGCAGCCGCCGCATTGTTGAAATCCAGCGCACCGGTGAAATTCACATCATCGAAATCATAGCTCCCGAGCGATACCGTGGAACCGCCGGCAATCGCGGTGACACCGGATATTGCCGA
>NZ_JARGET010000017.1 GCF_029210485.1 Hoeflea sp. YIM 152468 | reverse complement strand
ACGCCGACATGAACGAGGAATCGACCCGCCTCAAGGCTCTGCAGACACAGCAGCAGCTCGGCATTCAGGCGCTGTCGATTGCCAACTCCAGCTCGCAGAACATCCTGTCGCTGTTCCGTTAAGGGCGGCTTCAAGCTCAAACCTAGAGTTGATCACGACCGAACGCCGGGGAGCAATCCCCGGCGTTTTCTCGTATCGGGAAAATGTTTGAATCAAATCGCGTTCGATTAAGCGTTCGGTAACCATACTCCGCCATTTTGGGTCTCACGAAATGGTGGGTCGTTGATCGGGAGAGACCGGAAACGACGGGCATGATGCCTTGCCACCGTTGCCGGTATCCGAGTCCGGTATGTCCCGTGTATTTTGTCAAAAGGGACAATTCCATGACAAGCATCATGACTAACTCCGCAGCCATGGCTGCACTGCAGACCCTCCGTTCGATCAACTCCGATATGGAAACCACACAGGGCCGCATCTCGTCCGGCCTCCGCGTGCAAACCGCTGCCGACAACGCCGCATACTGGTCAATCGCAACCACCATGCGGTCCG
>NZ_JARGET010000016.1 GCF_029210485.1 Hoeflea sp. YIM 152468 | reverse complement strand
CCGGAAGACATCTTTGTGCTGTTCCGAAGGAGTCTTTCACCGCGCCGACGCGCGGTGGCTGGCCCCCGGATCGGGGTCCGGGGTGACGGGGTTGAGGGATTGCGCAACAATCGACTCCTCAGGGCGCGGTCTTGCAGCCCATTTGCCGCATGCTTCGGCAAACCCCGAAAGGCCTTCCTCCCGGCTGGTCCAACACGTTCGCGAACCATCCGGCAGCGGAAGTGCAAAGTGTGTGGCACGGGCTTGGAATGTGGGGATGAAATCGCGGGAAATATTCCTGATTGTATGCGTGAGGTACCAGAATCCTAAGGGCATGATCCGGCGGCGTGACAGGCCGTCAGCTACGTTACCGAGCGCTGTTAATTTGTACGATGTGGAGGCGAATCCTCGCGGCGTTTTGGGGGCCATTCTGGCGGAGGGCGCCTGCCCGGATCGCCATCCCCAAATAGGAATAACCGAGGGGCTTCACCCCTAGCCAAAGATGGATTCAATTTGCTAATTGCTGCGGCCAATTGGTTAGAAAAACGAGCGGCGCGGTTCGAAAGTTCGCGCAGCTTTGTTGCCGGAATTGGGGCATTGTTGCTTTTCTGAAAAAAGCATGCGGCTTGAGGTTCCCAACTAACAGTCTGATCCCACTTAACGCTCCATAGCCCGTGGATGATATGGTTCCTATCTTCTATTAATCCGCTATTATCGATGCATAATTTTTTTATGGCCGTATTCGCCGTATTCGGATTTTTTTGACACAGCTTTCTCAGCGCGCTCAATCTTGGTCCTGTAGTGGTCGTTTCCATAAGTGAATGGATGTGAGCAAATTCTGTTTTGGTAACAAGGCTGATGCCAGTTAGCAAGATCCAATCAATCTGAGACCAGATGGCGGTAAACGTCCCCAACTCAAGCAACTCATCATTGCTAAGAGGAATAAGATAATTTGGAGGGGTCGGAAAATCTCGCGGTAAAACACGTTCTGACATGGGGTCCCCAAATACTACCCGTACTGACAACGCCTCATAAACCTGAACGGGAAACGGAGACGGAGTCAAGCAGTTTTTAAGATTAATCAGGTTTCTCTTTCCGGCAATGCATGAAGCGCGGAGCTTGCTACTTAGGCGTGAAGAGTTACACCAAACCGCCGATAGGTGAGTAGTTTTCCGCGAATTGCTTCCAGCAATATGTCGGCGTGGTCTACATCAGACACCGCAATCGCTACACGGCGGTTTTTTTTGAATCACATGCAACCAGATCGCTGTGCAAATGAGCTTCGCCACAATGCTGATAGATGCCGCTCATGCCGCGCCTGAAGATTTTGAAGACGTTTTCCATCGTTGTGGAGTGGGTGACAAGGCCATCTTCGCGGGGCGTGGGTTTCCTGGGGCAACGCCCGCATTGTCCTTGCCGGATTGGGATTTCGCCCGATGCGGCGCGCCCCAAATGCCACGGGCAAAGAGCGCAACCGGGCGGATGAGGCCCGGTCGGGCTCGAGGCTTGTTCGCTATGCCTTGACCGGCAGGGTGCAAAGCGGCTGGCTCCGGCGTCGCGGCGCGAGAGCGGAAATGACTCCCGCCCGAGTTGCCAATTGGAGACTATCGTGCCATTCAGCGACAACCTATACCAAATGGCTGCAATGATTTAGCGAGTAAGATTATGAAGCCAAGAAAGATCCGTGAAGCGATCCTTTGGCTGGCTGCAAGAAAGCGGCGCACCAAGCAGGCCATACTCGTCATAACTGATACTGCGCTGTTTTCCGTGGCTGTCTGGCTCGGTTACTCGATCCGTTACAGTGTCGCCTACCAGCCCGATTTCATTCAGACACTGCTGATCTGTGCCGGACCGGCCATCGGCGTGACGGTGATGTACGGTTTCGGGCTGTATCGCTCAGTCACCCGCTATGTTGGCGAGCAGGCTCTGTGGACCATCTTCAAGGCTGTCGGGCTGACGGCGGTTCTGTGGGCGCTGGTGGCGCTGATCGTGCGTGTGCAGGGCTATACGGTGGTGCCCCGGACTGTGCTGGTTTTATTCTGGCTGCTCTCGCTGCTGCTGATTGCCGGCTTCCGCTACACCTTGCGGTGGCTCATTCACGAATTTACCCACAACCCGATGCCGCGCAGAAAGATCCTGATCTATGGCGGTGACGATGCGGGCCGGCAGATCGCCGCCACCCTGAAACACAGCAATCACCGGATGGTGATCTTTCAGGTCGATGACGACCCGACCCTGTGGGGGGCAACGATCGGCGGAATCAAGATCAGTGCCCCGGCCGAAGTCGAAAGCCTGATCGAACGGCATGGCATCAGCGAGGCGATCGTGACCATGCGGCGCGCCAACATTTCGCGCCGCGCCGAGGTGGTCGCCCAACTCAGCGGTTTTGGCTTGCGGGTCCGCATCCTGCCTGCTTTTGCCGATATCGTCGATGGCAAACACACCGTCGACCTCATTCGCGACGTCGAGATCGGAGATCTGCTTGGCCGTGACGCCGTGCCGCCGGAACCCGGCCTGATGGAAGTCAACACCCGCGGCAAGTCGGTCCTGGTCACCGGCGCCGGAGGCTCGATCGGGTCCGAACTGTGCCGGCAACTCAGCACGGTCGGAGTGGCGCGGCTGGTGATGATGGATTCGAGCGAACTGGCCCTCTACCAGATCGACAAGGAGCTTGCCAAACAGGCCGGGCTGGAAACCGTCACGGTGCTGGGCTCGGTCCATGACGCCGCCCTGATGCGCGCTGTCATGAGCGACAATCAGGTCAATACGGTGTTCCATGCGGCAGCCTACAAGCATGTCCCGCTGGTCGAGGCCAACCCGTTTGAAGGCATCAGGAACAACACTTTCGGCACCTTCGCCGTGGCGTCGGCCGCCTTCGAGAGCAACGTCGAGGTTTTCGTGCTGATCTCGACGGACAAGGCGGTTCGGCCCTCCAGCGTGATGGGGGCGTCCAAACGCCTGGCCGAGCTGATTGTTCAGCATTTCGCCGAGAAGGCGGCGCAGGACAGGACCGGACAGGTTTTCTGCGCCGTCCGCTTTGGCAATGTCATCGGCTCCAGCGGCTCGGTGATTCCGCTGTTTAAGGAACAGATCCGCAATGGCGGGCCGGTGACCGTGACCCACGCTGAAACCTCCCGCTATTTCATGTCCATCGAGGAGGCGGCCCAACTGGTGATTCAGGCCGGAAGCCTTGCCCGCAGGAATGATGAAACCGGCAAGTTTCCGGGACGGATCTTCCTGCTCGATATGGGGCAGGCTGTGCGGATCATGGATCTGGCGGTCAAGATGATTCAGCTGTCGAATCTGACGCTGTGCGATGACAGCAATCCGAACGGCGACATAGCCATCGAGGAAATCGGCCTGCGTCCGGGTGAAAAGCTGCATGAGGAGCTGTATTTTTCTGTCGAGGCCGCGTGCCCGACGTCGCATCAGAAGATTTCGGTTGCCGCCGAATCCGCTCCCGATGGGCTGGACATTGACAAGATGTACAAGGAATTGCAGCAGTTGAGCGCCCGCAAAGATCATGCCGGGCTCATGGCGCTCTTGCGCCGGGTGGCGGGAATGGGCCTGCCGGCGGATTGACCCGCCGGCTGTTGTTTCGGGTCTTCAGGGGTGCGACATCACATGCGTCAGGGTGCATCTTCGAGAGCCGGCTTCGCGCCTTGCCTGACCGAAAAGCGTGCGGGCCGGCAAGGGCTGGCCGGCGGCCGCGGCTGGAAGGGCGGCCCGGGCGTTGCCTGCGCTGAGCCGCATCCGGCAGCCCCGCGGCGCGCGCAAACCTGGCGGCCTGCAGCATGGTCTGCCCGGTTGCCTGCCCTGTGGCCTGTGACGGCGCCTGTAACGCGGCCTGTGACGCGGCCTGTGACGGGGTCTGGAGCGTGACTGGCAGCGTGACCCGGTCCCGCCGCCGCGTCGAGCCGCTGACCCTGCTCATCGGTGTCTCCATGACCATCGGCTATGGCACGCTGTATTATCCCTTTGCCATCCTCGGCCCCGAGATCGCCCGGGCACAGGGCTGGAGCAACAGCTTTGTCTTCGGGGTGTTCTCGGTGGCCTTGCTCACCAGCGCGGTGACCGCGTCGATGGTGGGCCGGGCGATGGATCGCTTTGGCGCGCGTCCGGTGATGGTTGCCGGGTCCTGCCTGGCGGCGCTGACGCTGTTCAACCTGTCGCTGGTTCAGTCCATGGCCGGCTTTGCCATCGCCATGCTGGCGATCGAAGTCTCCGCCCGCATGGTGCAGTACGAAACAGGCTTTGCGGCGCTGACCGCCATTCATGGCCGCTCCGCGCGCCGCCCCATTGCCCACATCACCCTGGTGGCGGGCTTTGCCTCGACCGTGTTCTGGCCGTTGATCCATTGGCTGCTCGGTTTCATGGACTGGCGCGGGGTCCTGCTGATTCTGGCCGCGATCAATCTGCTGGTTGCGCTGCCGATTCACGCGCTGATCCCGCCCGGGCCGTCGCGGCGGCGCGCCCCGGTCTCCGGCGCGGAGCCCGGACCGGAGGACGGGGCCGTGCTCGCCTATCAGGCAAACCGCGATCCGGGCCTGTTGACGCCCGCTGGCCGCATGCCGGCCTTCCTTCTTCTGTCGATCGCCTTTGCCGGCGGCAGTTTCCTGATGTCGGCCGTTCACACCTCGTTCTTCCTGCTTCTCGACGCCATGGGCCGCACCGCAGCCCTTGCGGCGCTGGCCGGCGCCATCATCGGCCCGATGCAGGTCGCCGCGCGGGTGATCGAGATGCTGACCGGCGAGCGTGTCGCCTCCTCGGTGGTCGGGCTGATTTCGTCTGCGACCTTGTTTTTGGGAATCGTCTTGCTGGCGGCAGGTCTGTGGGTTGACGGCGACCTTATCGTGATCGTGTTTGCGCTCAGCTTCGGCATCGGGCAGGGGTTGAATTTCATCGCCCGCGCGATTCTGCCCGCCCGCCTGTTCGGCACCGACGGCTATGGCGCCATGACCGGAAATCTCGCCACCATCCGCCTGTTTGCCATGGCCGGAGCACCGGTGTGCACGGCAATGACGCTTGCCCATTTCGGCATCGGCGCCACCTTCGTCCTGCTTGTGGTGATGGCCGTGATCAGCGTCGCCGCGTCATGGGCCTTGTGCCTGATCGAGACACGGGCAAACCGGGAAAGGCCGCTGATCCCGGCCGGCTGAGCGCGGGGGAACCTGTCCGATGCGGAAATGGTGACCGGCGGCTTACTTCAGGGCGCCGACAAGCAGTTCCGAGCCGTTCTCGATGGTGACCCAGCGGCCGGAATTGTTCGATGCCTGGCGCTTGAGGTAGCTGTAGGGCGTGTCGCGCCAGTTCTTGACCTCATCAACCAGATTGTCGAGCACGAAATCGCCTTGCGACGTTCTCAGGGTCAGCACCGCGTGGCCCTCGCCATCCGGCTTGCGCACCACCGTGATCAGTGCGTCGGCGGCCGAAAAGCCGCGCTCGATCAGCATGCGGCGTTTGAGCAGGACGTAATCCTCGCAATCCCCGGCAACGTCCGGATAGGCCCAGACCTCTTCCTTGCCGTAGAGTTCGAGATCTGTTCGCGGCATCACCGAAAAGTTCACCGCCCGGTTGATCTCGCCGACAACCTCCCAGCCATGGTCCGTCACCTTCGGCGCTGCGCCGGAGCCATTAACGGCTTTGCACTCGGCGGCATACTGCTTGCAGAATTCGTAATGGCCGATGGGTTGGGATGTCAGCCGGCCGGTCTGCATCGACAGGCTCGATGCCATGCCGCCCGCAGGCAGCAGAAGCGACGCCACCAAGGCCAGTGCCAGTCGTTTTGTTCGCCCCGGTCCGCAAAACATTGCCGGTTTTCTCCACATCATGCCGTCTGAGATCGTTAACAAAGAGTTAAGATTGTCTGGCGTGAAGAGTCAATCGCGGCCCGCGGCGCTTCTGGCAACATGGTTACCAGACGCGGCGTTCGCAGCCCCGATGACCGGCGCTGGCGCGCTGGAGGTGACGCGGTCCGTGCCTTCAGGCCGCCGGCACGATGCCCCCCACCGCCGCCAGTATGCGAGCGATGTCCTCGTCGCGTGACAGCCGGTGGTCACCGTCGCGGATCAGGGTCATGGTGACGTTTTCCGAGGGCAGGTGCTCCATCAGCCGAAGCGCGTGCCGCCAGGGCACATCCGGGTCTGCCATGCCCTGGATGATATGGACCGGCGCCCCGGTGTCGATCAGGCCGTCCAGCACCCGGTTCTTGCGGCCGTCTTCGAACAGGGCCCGGGTGAACACGTTGGGATCCGGCCCGTACGGCGTAGGCTCTTCATAATAGCCGTGCTGCTCCAGCGCCTGGCGCTGCGCGTCGGTCAGCTCGGGCTCCATCAGTTCCAGTGTGAAGTCGGGAGCCGGTGCGATCAGCACCAGCCCGGCCACCCGGTCCGCCTGACCTGCCGCCCTGAGCTCCTGCACCAGTCTGAGCCCGATCCAGCCGCCCATCGACGAGCCGACCAGGATCTGCGGGCCGGTTGTGAAATGCGCGAACACGGCCAGACTTTCCTCCAGCCATCGCGAGATGGTGCCGTCACGAAAGCTGCCGCCGGAGGCGCCGTGGCCGGAATAGTCGAACCGCAGGCAGGCCTGCCCTGTGCGCCCGGCCTGCTGGCACAGCGCTTCGGCCTTGGACCCGGTCATGTCGGAGCGGTAGCCGCCGAGCCAGACAATGCCCGGCAGTGCCGCGCCGGCTTCGGTGGCTCTGCGCTGCAGCACGGCGATGGATCGCTGCTCCTGGCCCTGGCCCAGATCCAGCTTGCTGGCGTCCGCTTGTGTCATGTCGTCTGTACTCCGCTTTCCCTTTTCAGCTCTTCCTTACAAGATTCGCCGGCGCATTAACGTCTCTGTGGTGATTTTTTCGCAAAGCCGTGCTATTGACACCGGCCAGCCGATAACGACATTGCGCTCGAGACATAACGCTCGCAGGCCGCAACCGGCGGAATCGGACGAGTATAACAAGGAGACCAAAACCATTCGCAGACCATTCAGAGCGCCGCCAACAGCCAACGAAGGCCCCCGCGCAAACCAGAATATCCGGACCCCGACAGTCCAGCTCATTGACTCAGAAGGCGTGAACCACGGCGTTGTGCCGACCGAACAGGCCTTGGCCATGGCCGAAGAGATTGGCCTTGACCTGGTGGAAATCAATTCCGCCGGCGATGTGCCGGTGTGCAAAATCGTCGATCTGGGCAAGCTGAAATATGCGTCGCAGAAAAAAGCTTCCGAGGCGCGCAAGAAGCAGAAGACCGTCGAGGTCAAGGAAATCAAGATGCGCCCCAACATCGACACCCATGATTATGAGGTGAAGATGCGCGCCATGATCAGATTTTTCGACGATGGCGACAAGGTCAAGGTGACCTTGCGGTTCCGTGGCCGTGAAATGGCGCATATGGAACTGGGCATGAAATTGCTTCAGAAGGTCAAGGAAGACACCGTCGATATTGCCAAGGTGGAAGCCGAACCGAAGCTCGAGGGCCGTCAGATGATGATGGTCCTGGCACCAAAATAGAGATTTTGATCGCCTGAGGCAGGCGGCCCTGCGGATGCCGGGGCTGGTTTTTGCTTGTATCAGGCGGATTCATTCGAACACCCGTTGCGCTTTTGTCAGCCTCCGGCTATAAGGCGCGCGTTCAAACCGGCCGGCAGGGCATGCCGAGGCGGTTTCCAACGCTTGATGCAAAAGGGGACTTCGCCCTTCTGTATCTCACCCAACAAGAAGATGACTGTTGCGTCCAGGTGACGGTGACAGATCTGACAAGGAGTAGCGAAATGCCCAAGATGAAGACGAAAGCGTCTGCCAAGAAGCGGTTCAAGATCACGGCAACCGGCAAGGTTATGGCCGCCGCCGCCGGCAAACGCCATGGCATGATCAAACGGTCCAACAAGTTCATTCGCGACGCACGCGGCACCATGGTCCTTTCGGACCCTGACGCCAAGATCGTCAAGAAGTTCCTTCCCTACGGCACCTAAGCGCCAGGACCACAGAATTTAAGGAGATCATGATATGGCACGTGTAAAACGGGGCGTTACCGCCCATGCAAGGCACAAGAAGGTTCTGAAGAAAGCCAAGGGCTTTTACGGACGCCGCAAGAATACAATCCGCGCCGCCAAGGCTGCCGTCGACAAGTCGATGCAATATGCCTACCGCGACCGCAAGGTGCGCAAGCGCAATTTCCGCGCCCTGTGGATTCAGCGTATCAACGCTGCAGTGCGCGAGCACGGCCTGACCTATGGCCGCTTCATTGACGGCCTGACCAAGTCGGGCATCGAGGTTGACCGCAAGGTTCTTTCCGACATGGCGATCCATGATGCGGAAGCCTTTGGCGTGCTTGTCGCCGCTTCCAAGAAAGCGCTTGTCTACCTCAAGGATTCTACGCCGAACGAGTTTGAAAGCGCTGTCGCCTAAGCCAGCGTTTTCCCGAAGCAGAATTTGAATTCTGGGATCCCGCGCTGGCACGGCTGGCGCGGGATTCTTCGTTTCAGGATCAGGCAATCCCTGTTTCGGGAAAGTGCCAATTCGTTTAAGCACGGGCGAAACGCCCCGCCAGCTACGGACAGTAAAAGACCATGAGCCAGTACCAGACACTTGAAACTTCGATCATGGCCGAGATCCTAGCCAGCGCGGATGAGGCGGCTATCGAGGCTGTGCGGGTGGCAGCCCTTGGCAAGAAGGGCTCGGTTTCCGAACTGCTCAAGGGGCTGGGCAAGATGTCCGCCGAGGAGCGCCAGGAAGCCGGTCCGGCCATCAACGGGCTCAAGGCCCGCATTGCCGATGCCATCGCCGCGCGCAAGAGCCAGCTGCGCGATGCGGCGATTACCGAGCGGCTGGCGCGCGAAACGGTCGATGTCAGCCTGCCGGTCCGCTCGTCCCCGGCCGAGCGCGGCCGCATCCACCCGATCAGCCAGATCGTCGACGAGATCACCGCCATCTTTGCCGATATGGGCTTTGCCATTGCCGAAGGCCCGGACATCGAGACCGACCACTACAATTTCACCGCGCTGAATTTCCCCGATGGCCATCCGGCCCGGGAAATGCACGACACGTTCTTTCTTCAGCCCGACGAGAGCGGCGAGCGCAAGGTGCTGCGCACCCACACCTCGCCGGTGCAGATCCGCACCATGGAAGCCGAGTCTCCGCCGATCCGCATCGTCATTCCGGGCAAGACCTACCGCCAGGATTCCGACGCCACCCATTCGCCGATGTTCCATCAGGTCGAAGGGCTGGTGATCGACAAGACCGCAACCGTTGGCCATCTGCGCTGGGTGCTCGAGGAATTCTGCAAGAGCTTCTTCGAAGTCGACAGCGTCACCATGCGCTTCCGCCCGTCCTTCTTCCCGTTCACCGAGCCCTCCTTCGAGGTCGACATCCAGTGTGACCGCTCCTCCGGCCCGGTGGTCAAGTTCGGCGAGGGAAGCGACTGGATGGAGATCCTGGGGTGCGGCATGATGCACCCCAATGTGCTGCGCGCCGGCGGGCTCGATCCCGACGAGTATCAGGGCTTTGCCTGGGGCATGGGCCTCGACCGCATCGCCATGCTCAAATACGGCATGCCCGACCTGCGCGATTTCTTCAATGCCGATGTCCGCTGGACCAGCCACTACGGCTTCCGCCCCCTCGACATGCCGACATTGTTTGGTGGCTTGAGCGCCTAAGGAGACAGATCATGAAATTCACCCTCTCCTGGCTCAAGGATCACCTTGAAACCGATGCCACCCTGGACCAGATCTGCGAGCGCCTCACCGCCATCGGCCTCGAGGTCGAGGAGGTTGACGACAAGGCCGCCTACACCCCCTTCACCATCGCAAAGGTGATCTCAGCCGAACAGCACCCCAATGCCGACAAGCTGCGCGTGCTGATGGTCGACAAGGGCGTCGGCCCGCCGGTGCAGATCGTCTGCGGTGCGCCCAATGCCCGCGCCGGCCTGATCGGTGCGCTGGCCGAGCCGGGCACCTATGTCCCGGGCATCGATGTGACGCTTGCCGTCGGCAACATCCGCGGGGTCGAAAGCCACGGCATGATGTGCTCGGAAAGAGAGCTCGACATGTCCGACGAGCATGACGGCATCATCGACCTGCCCGAGGATGCGCCGGTCGGCACGCCGTTTGCGGCCTATGCCGG
Organism: Hoeflea sp. YIM 152468; assembly: GCF_029210485.1. Taxonomy (GTDB): domain Bacteria; phylum Pseudomonadota; class Alphaproteobacteria; order Rhizobiales; family Rhizobiaceae; genus Hoeflea. The sequence continues at coordinate 138,679 of NZ_JARGET010000016.1, read as the reverse complement.
TCTCGATGATCCGGTTATCGAGATCAACCTGACCCCGAACCGCCCCGATTGCACCTCGATCTTCGGCATTGCCCGCGATCTGGCCGCCTCTGGTCTGGGCAGGCTGAAGCAGCCCCAAGCCCCGGACTTCAAGGTTGACGGCGAAACCACGCAGACCGTGAAAATCAGTCTCGACGACGACAGCCTGTGCCCCGGCTTTGCCTGGCGGCTGGTGCGCGGCGTCACCAACGGCCCGAGCCCGAAATGGATGCAGAAGCGCCTGCTCGCCATCGGCCTGCGCCCGATCTCGGCGCTGGTCGATATCACCAACTACATGACCTTCGATCAGGGCCGGCCGATACACGTCTTTGATGCCGACAAGGTCAAGGGCGACCTGGTGGTGCGCCGCGCCCGGGAGGGAGAGGAAATCCTCGCGCTCGATGAGCGCACCTACAAGCTCAATCCCGCCAATGTGGTCATCGCCGATGACAATGGGCCGGAATCGATCGGCGGCATCATGGGCGGGGAACAGTCCGGCTGTGACGAGACCACCACCAATGTGCTGATCGAATCGGCGCTGTGGGATCCGATCAACATCGCCAAGACCGGCCGCAGCCACGGCATCATCACCGATGCGCGCTACCGCTTCGAGCGCGGCGTCGATCCCGAATACATGGTTCCGGGTCTGGAGCGCACCACCGAACTGGTGCTCGAGATGTGCGGCGGCACCGCTGCCGAAGCCAGGATCGCCGGCTACAACGGCCATGCCAGGAAGGTGGTCGAGTTCCCCTTTGCCGAAGTCAAGCGCCTGACCGGCCTCACCGTCTCCAACGATGAATCGCGCGCCATTCTGTCCGGCCTCGGTTTTGACGTGTCGGGAACGGGGGAGACGGTCAAGGTGGCGGTTCCCTCCTGGCGGCCGGATATCGATGGCAAGGCCGATCTGGTCGAAGAGGTGATGCGCATTTTTGGCGTCGACAAGATCACACCCGAACCGCTTGCAAGCCACGGCGCAGTCAACGGCAGGATACTGACGACGATCCAGATCCGCAGCCGCGCTGCCAAGCGCGCCCTTGCCGCCCGCGGCATGATGGAAGCGGTGACCTGGTCGTTCATCTCGGCCGATCAGGCCAGGCTGTTCGGCGGCGGTTTGCGGGAGTTGCAACTGGTCAACCCGATCGCTGCCGACATGTCGGACATGCGCCCGTCGCTGCTGCCGGGCCTGCTTCTGGCGGCCCAGCGCAATGCCGACCGGGGGTTTGGCGATGTGGCGCTGTTCGAGGTCTCCGGCACCTATGAGAATGACCGGCCCGAAGGCCAGCGCCGTGTCGCCGGCGGCATCCGCCGCGGCACCGGACAGATGACCGGTTCCGGCCGGCACTGGGATGGAAATGCCGCCCCTGTCGGGGTGTTTGACGCCAAGGCCGACGCCCTTGCGGTGCTCGAAGCCTGCGGCGCTCCGGCCGATCGGCTGACTTTCGAGCGCGGTGCGCCGGGCTGGTACCATCCCGGCCGGTCCGGCCTGATCAAGCTCGGCCCGAAAACCGTGCTTGGCCATTTTGGCGAGTTTCACCCCAGCACGCTCGATGCGCTGGATGTCTCCGGTCCGCTCTGTGGCTTCGAAGTCTTTGTCGATGTGATTCCGGAATCCAAGCGCAAAGCCACACGCACCAAGCCGAGCCTCAATCTGTCGGCTTTCCAGGCCGTTCGCCGCGACTTTGCCTTTGTGGTTGATGCCGATGTACCTGCCGCCACGCTGCTGCGCGCCGCCCAGGGAGCCGACAAGCAACTGATTGCCGGCGTCAATGTCTTCGACCTGTTCGAAGGCCCGTCGCTGGGTGAAGGCAAGAAGTCGGTCGCCATCGAGATCACCATCCAGCCGCGTGAGCGCACGCTCAACGACGAGGATCTCGACAGACTGGCCAAGGCGGTCATCGCCAATGTCGAGAAAGCCTCGGGCGGCGTGCTCAGGGGCTGATCCCGGTCCGGAGCGGCCATCGAGCCGCTCCGCCTGCCAGCGAAGCTGCGGCTGGCTGTGCCTGCTTTCAGACACCGGCGTCTGCCGGTGCGCAACAAAAGCGACGGTCTGTCCGAACAAATGCGCTGCGGCTCTTGCCGAACCGGCGGTCGAGACTGCATGCTGCCTGGCAATCAGGCAGGGCGATGGAGCGTAGTGCGTAAAATGAACCTCATTCTCAATTCCGACAGCTACAAATACTCGCATTTCGCGCAATATCCGCCCGAAACCGAGGCGATTTCGGCCTATATCGAAACCCGTCCCGGCGGCAAATACGATCATGTGCTGTTCTTCGGCCTGCAGATGTTCCTCAAGGATTATCTCTCGCGCAAGGTCACCATGGCCGATGTCAATGAAGCCGAGGAGATGATCACCACCCACGGCCTGCCGTTCAACCGCCAGGGCTGGGAGCTTCTGGTGACCCGGCACGACGGCCATTTTCCGCTGCTGATCGAGGCGCTGCCCGAAGGCATGATCGCACCCACCGGCACGCCGCTGGTGCAGGTGCGCAACACCGATCCGGATTTCTTCTGGTTGCCGACCTTCATCGAGACCTCGCTTCTGCGCGCGGTCTGGTACCCCTCCACGGTCGCCACCGTGTCGCACGGCGCCCGGGCCATCATTGCGGCCTCGCTCGAGCGCACCTGCGATAGCCCGGACGAGGTGCTGCCGTTCCGGCTGCATGATTTTGGCGCCCGCGGCACCACGTCGCTGGAACAGGCGGGCATTGGCGGCGTCGCCCATCTGGTCAATTTCCTCGGCACCGACACGGTCAGTGCCCTGGTCTATGCCAGAAAATTCTATCACGAGCAGATGGCGGGATTCTCCATTCCCGCCGCCGAGCACTCGACCATGACCAGCTGGGGCGAGGACCGTGAGACCGAGGCCTACCGCAACATGCTCAGGCAGTTTTCCGGGCCGGGCAAACTGGTGGCCGTGGTCTCCGATTCCTATGATCTCTACCGCGCGGTCAAGAATATCTGGGGCGAGGAACTCAAGGCCGAGGTCGAGGCGTCGGGCGGCACCCTGGTGGTGCGGCCTGATTCGGGCGATGCCACGCGGGTGCCGGTCGACACGGTGCAGATGCTGGGCGAGATCTTCGGCTTTTCGCTCAACGCCAAGGGCTACAAGGTGCTCAATCCGGCGGTGCGGGTGATCCAGGGCGATGGCGTCACCACCGAAACCATACGCCTCATTCTTGGCCGACTGGAAGACAAGGGCTGGTCGGCCGAAAACATCGCCTTCGGCATGGGGGCGGGGCTGTTGCAGAAGGTCAACCGCGACACGTTGCGCTTTGCCATGAAAGCCAATGCCCGGCAGGATGCCGACGGCGCCTGGCACGGCATCAACAAGAACCCCAAGACCGATCCCGGCAAGGCCTCCAAGCGCTACCGTCAGGCGGTGGTGCGCGACAGGGACCGGCCGGTGGCCATGGCGCTCAAGGATATTGGCGAGCGCGAGAACCTGCTGCAGCCGGTCTGGCAGAACGGCGAACTGCTGGTCGACTGGACGCTGGCCGAAATCCGCGAAAGGGCTGCCGCGCGTGTAAGCCTGTGAGCTCTGCAGCACTTGCTTTTTTTCGCAAGAGGCAGCGACCGGCACCAGACAAGCGCCGCGCAGCGCAAGGGACGCGGCTGTCGCGGTGAATCAAGCCATGGACGTCATCGTCCAAATGACTACATTTGAACGCGGCCTGCCGCCGCCGGGCGGGCCGCACAGCCAGCTATTGGGAGAAAATCATGTTTCGATGGGGAATTCTGTCCACCGCCAAGATCGGCCGCGATTACGTTATCCCGCAATTGCAGGATTCCGAAAACGGCGTGGTCAGCGCCATCGCCAGCCGCGATCATGCCCGTGCCCGGGCTGTCTGCGACCGCTTCGGCGTGCCGCTGGCTTTCGGCTCCTATGACGAATTGCTGGCCTCGCCCGATGTTGACGGCGTCTACATCCCGCTGCCCACCTCGCAGCACATCGAATGGGCAATCAAGGCGGCACAGGCTGGAAAGCATGTGCTGGTCGAAAAACCGCTGTCGCTCAATGCCGGCGAGATCGCAGCGCTGATTGCAGCACGGGATGCGGCCGGGGTCGTGGTCAGCGAAGCCTTCATGGTCACCTACCATCCGCAATGGCACAAGGTCCGCGCGCTGATTGCCGAGGGAGCCATTGGCCGTCTGCGCCATGTCCAGGGTGCTTTCAGCTATTTCAACACCGATCCGTCCAACATGCGCAACAATGCCTCCCTCGGCGGCGGTGGATTGCCCGACATCGGCGTCTACCCGACTGTCGCAACCCGGTTCTCCACCGGCCAGGAGCCGCTTCGGGTGCAGGCCACCGTCGAGTTTGATCCGGATTTCGGCACCGACCGCTATGCCAGCATCAAGGCCGATTTCGGCGCTTTCGACTTGAGCTTCTATTGCTCCACCCAGATGGCGGCGCGTCAGGTGATGGTCTTCCATGGCGACACGGGCTACATCGAAGTCACCGCGCCTTTCAATTCCGGCGTTTACGATCACCCGACAGTGGTGCTCGAGCGGCAAGGTCATGACGAGGCGACGATCTTCCGCTTCGGCGAGGTGCGGCAGTACCGCCTGCAGGCCGAGGCCTTCGTCCGCAAGACCGGCGGCAGCGATGATGAGGTGTTCACGCTCGAACAGTCGGTGCTCAATCAGACATTCATCGATGCCATCTTCCGTGCCGCCAGGCACGACAGTTGGGAAAATGTGTAGAATTCGAAGATGATCCGGTTCTCGGCGACAGTCTACCGGCCCGGACCGAACACGAACCGGGAGTAGCCGAGGTAGGAAAAGACGGTGGCTGAGCCCGACCCGAGGATCAGGGCCACATAGGGCGAGATGTCAATCAGCGTGATCAGCAGGCTGTAGACGGCGTAGTTGATCAGCGCCGAGGCGACGCCGACGCTGCCATAGCGCGCCCCCTCAACCGCGACCCGGCGATGCGAGGCGCCGAAGGTGAAGGTCCGGTTGATCATGTAGGTGCACAGCATCGCTGATCCGATCGCCAGCACCCGCGCCGTATAGGGATCGAGCAGGTCGAAGTGCAGGAACACCCAGAGCACGGCCATGTCTGCTGCAAAGCCGATTGCCCCTGCGAACAGGAAGAAAGCGATTTTTCTCATCAAGCGCGTTTGCGGCTTTCCTGCTTGGCCGGGAGGGTCTCTGCCTGTTCCGATGGAAGCGGGGCCGGGCCGGCGTTGGAACGGATGCCGTCGCGGGTCGGTGCGATCGACATATAGTGGAAACGTTTCTGCTCGGCCCGTCCACGCGCCACCGAATCGAGGATCACGCCGGCCGAAAAAATCATCAGCGCCATCATCATCAGCGCCATGGCCAGCACCCATGTCGGCATCCGCGTCACCAGGCCGGTGAGGAAATACTCATTGAGCACCGGCGCCATGAACACCAGCGAGACCCCGAGCGTCAACCCGCTAAGATAGCAAAAAAACCGGAACGGCTGGGTTTCCTTCATCAGCATGGCGAACATCGAGAGGATTTTCGCCCCGTCCCTGAAGGTTGAAAGCTTGGAGTGCGACCCTTCGGGCCGGCGTCCGTAATCAAGCGCCAGTTCGGTGACCGGCAGCTTCAGCACCGAGGCATGCACGCTCATCTCGGTCTCGATTTCGAAACCGCCCGACATTGCCGGAAAGCTCTTGGCGAAGCGGCGGGAAAACGCCCGGTAGCCGGAAAAGATATCGGTGAAGTCTTTGCCGAAAATCGTTTTGTACAAGCTGTTGAACACGGAGTTGCCGAAGGCATGGCCACGCCGGCCCGCGTCATCGGTCACGCCGCGGCGGGTTCCGACAACCATGTCGCTGCCCTCGGTCAGCAGGGTCCGGATCAGGTCCGGGCCGTCAGCAGGCGCATAGGTGCCATCGCCATCGGCCATCAGGTAGATGTCTGCGTCAATGTCGGAAAACATCCGCCGCACCACGTGGCCTTTGCCCTGGCGCGGTTCCCGCACCACAATCGCCCCGGCCAGCGCCGCGCGAAGCGCCGTCTGGTCTTTCGAATTGTTGTCGTAGACGTAGATTCTGGCGCTGGGGAGTGCAGCGCGAAAACCGGCCACGACCTCGCCGATGGTCGCCGCTTCATTGTAACACGGAAGGAGCACAGCGATGTCGAGGCTTTCAAACAAACCGTCGGTCATGGGAAACCCCGTTGATGGCGGGCGCAGTTTGCCCGGGCTTTACTATTTCTTGATAAGGTTAAGGCTAGGTTGAACCCAAGCGTAAAAAGTGTGCCTTGGAGTTCCCAGTGACCAAGTTCAGTCCGGCCATCGCCAAAGCCAGTCTTCAGGCGTCGGAGCGGTGCAATCCACCGGCGAGGGTGAGCCCGCTGGCGCCGCTTCACCTCCCGGTGATGCTGGTTTTTCTGGTCTATGCCGGACTGACAGCCGGGATACATTTCAGCTTCTATGCCGATTATGTCGGGGCCGATAATGACGATGTCATGCGGCTGGTCGAGGTGAGGGATCTGCTTGCCGGCCAGGGCTGGTTTGATCTGACCCAGTACCGGCTGGGGCTGGACGGCGGGACGCTGATGCACTGGTCGAGATTGATCGACCTGCCGATTGCCAACCTGATCATGCTGTTTTCGCTGTTTCTCCCCCCCGTCATGGCGGAAGCGTCAGCCCTGTTCGTCTGGCCGTTGCTGACTGCGCTGCCGGTGTTTTATGCCGTGGCGCTGGGCGGCGGCAGTCTTGCAGGCCCGTCCGGACGCCTGATCGGATTGGCGCTCGGGTTCCTTTCGGTTCTGATGATAAACCGGTTCCAGCCGGGATCGATCGACCATCACAATGTCCAGCTTGGATTGATCGCGATCATCGCCGTCTGCCTGATGCTGCCGGGAAGACCGGTGCTTGCCCATGCCATTGCCGGCCTGGCCTCGGCTCTGGCAATTGCCATCGGCGCCGAGACCACGCCGCATATCGCCGTCGTTGCCAGCATCGTTGCGGTCCAGTGGCTTTGGCTCGGCCAGGACATGAAGGCAGCCGCGTCAGCCTTTGCACTTGCCATGGCAGCGAGCCTGACGGCCGTTTTCTTCATAACCGTCCCGCCGCAGCGCTATGGCTTTGTCGCCTGCGATGCGCTTTCAACCGGGTTCTATTCCATCGGTGTGATCGGCGCGGGAAGCTTTTATCTGGCGGTCGAGGCGGCTTCGCGCCGGGGTCTTGGCACCCGGCTTGCAGCGCTGGCACTGGTTGGCGCTGCAACCCTTGGCGCCACGCTGCTGATCGCGCCGCAGTGTCTTGGCAATCCGCTGGCCAATCTTGACCCGCTGCTGGTCAGCATGTGGCTCGACAGCGTGACCGAGGCGCAGCCGGTATGGGCGCAAATCAGCAAGGAACCGTGGACTGCAGGCGGGTTCTACCTGGTGCCGGTGCTGGCCATGGGCCTTTGCATCTGGCGCATCCACCAGCGCCGCCAGGTTCACGCCCATGGCGTCTTGCTGGCACTGCTGGCTGTCTCCTGGGCCATTGCGCTCGTGCAGATCAGGGGGGCTGTTTTTGCCAACCTGCTCTCGGTTATCCCGATGGCGGGATTGGTGGCCGACCTGCGGGCGCGCGCCAATGCCGATCCGAAGAACCTGCGAAAGGGCCTGGTCTTTGCTGGATCGGCCCTGGCTTCGGTGCCTTTCGTCTGGGCCTTGTCAGGCATCGGGATCTCCATGGCTGTCAACGCCGTGTTTGGCGAGGCGGCGGACAAGTTGCCGGTGCAGGTGGAAACCGTCTGCACCGATGCCGCCGCCATGCAGGCCCTGAGCCGTGAGCCCGCAGGCGTGGTCGCCGGACCATCAAACCTGGGAGCGCATATCCTGCGCTTCACCCCCCATCGCGTTCTGGCTGCGCCCTACCACCGCAACCAGGGCGGCATGCTGACCGAGCTGCATGCAGCACTCGCCAGACCCGCCGATGCGGTCAAGTTTCTGCGCGGCGCCGGTGTGACCCTGGTGGCGTTCTGCTCCACGGATCCGCAATCCGTCATGGTTTCGGCGGCTGCGCCCGAGGGTTTGTATGCGCAATTGGACAAGGGCAGGGTGCCCGCCTGGCTCACGCCTGTCGCGGGGACCGAGGCCGCGGCGTTGCAACTGTTTCGCCTTCACCCCTGAGCACCGGTCGCCGGGTGCTGCATGCGGGCGGTTTGCTTCATCGCCCGCCCGCGCTAATCTGCCCGAGGTGATTTGCGGGCAAGAGCTTTGCAGCACCGTGGAGATTGCGCCAGATGCTGAGCCTCAGCCGCCTCTATGCCCGTGCACGTCAAGTCGCGATGGTTGCCGTGATTGCAGCCTCGACCCATGCCGGTGTCTCCGGCCCGGCGTCAGCGGGCGAGTCCGCCAAGCAGATCTTCGGTGCGGCGGAGCTGCCCGCCGTGCTTCCCGCCCGCGCCATCGGGTTTTACTCCAAGGGCTGTCTTGCCGGCGGCATGGCGATTGCGGCTGATGGGCCGACCTGGCAGGCCATGCGGCTGTCGCGCAACCGCCGCTGGGGGCATCCCGATCTGGTTGCGCTGGTGCAAAAACTGTCGCGCGAGGCCGCCGCGCAGGATGGCTGGCCCGGGCTTCTGGTCGGCGACATCTCGCAGCCGCGCGGGGGACCGATGCTGTCGGGCCATGCTTCGCATCAGGTCGGGCTCGACGCCGATGTCTGGCTGACGCCGATGCCGGGCCGGACCCTGTCGGTTGCGGAGCGCGAGACCCTGTCGGCAACCTCCATGCTCAGGAAGGACACGCTTTTTGTCGATGACAGCATCTGGACCCCGGCGCATGCCCGGCTGTTGATGCGGGCGGCAAGCTATCCTGAAGTCGAGCGCATTTTCATCCATCCCGGCATCAAGAAAAAGCTATGCGACACCTGGAAGGGGGATCGCTCGGCAATGGGCAAGCTGCGTCCCTATTACGGTCACCACTACCATTTCCACATCCGCATCAAATGTCCGCCGGGCGTCAGCGGCTGCAAGGATCAGACTCCGCCCCCGTCCGGATCGGGCTGCGACGGATCGCTGGCCTGGTGGTTCACCGATGAACCCTGGGCGCCGGCCAAGCCAAAAAAGGATGACAAGCCCGCTCCCAAGAAGCGCGACATCCAGCTCTCGGACCTTCCTTCGGCGTGCACAGCCGTTGTCCGCGCCCCCGGGCCGGCTTCCGAGGCGGAGGTCACCCTGGGTGCAGATCCGATCGCCCGCATCGCCAGAGCCAACGCCAAAGCCGCCAGCGCCGCAGCCTTGCCGGGTCCGCCGCCACCTGGAAACATTCCATTGCCGGTGCCGCGTCCCGCCAACTGAACCCGGCTCGCGGCCCTGTCACTGAAACTTCATGTCTGAAGGCTTTTGTTTGTCAGGCCAACACGGTATAGAGGGACGGTTCAAATCGATTGAAATGGAAGTACGGACGACAGAACCGGGTTCCAGCAGTGAATGGACCGCCATGACTGACCCTAAAGCCATTGCCCTGATTGCGCATGATCAGAAAAAGGACGATCTGGCCGAATTTGCCAGGTCGCATCAGCCTGCCTTGTCGCGGTTTCCAATTGTCGCCACCGGAACGACAGGCGAACGCATCACCGCGGCGTGCCCCGGGCTCGAAGTCAGGCGGCTCAAGAGCGGCCCGCTGGGGGGCGACCAGCAGATCGGCGCGCTGATCGCCACCGGCGATATCAGCCTTGTCATCTTTTTCGTCGATCCGCTGACGGCCATGCCGCATGACGTCGACGTCAAGGCGCTGATGCGGCTTGCCATCGTCTATGATATTCCTATGGCGCTCAATCGCGCTACCGCTGAAACCCTGCTCAAAGCGGTCAGCTAGACAGCGGTGTTCACCCGGCGCTCGTTTGCGGCGCCGCAACCAGGCCAAGCCCGACGGGAACCAGAGCATGCCCACCCACAATGACCCCGACACCTTTACCTTCTTTCCTGTGCTGATTGGTGACATCGGCGGCACCAATGCGCGCTTTGCCATCTTGCTCGATGCCTATGCCGAGCCCAAGGAGTTTCCGATCCTGGCAACGGCCGATTTCGCCACCATCGACGAGGCGATCCAGAGCGGCGTGCTGGACAAGACCTCGTTGCAGCCCCGCTCGGCCATTCTCGCGGTGGCAGGCCCGATCAAGGGCGACGAGATTCATCTGACCAATTGCGACTGGGTGATCCAGCCGAAGGGAATGATTCGCGATCTCGGTTTCGAGCATGTCGAGGTCATCAATGATTTCGAAGCCCAGGGCCTGGCTGCCGCCTCGCTCGAGCCCGAATATCTGGAAAAAGTCGGCCCGGGGGAAACCCATCCGTCGCTGTCCCGTGTCGTGGTCGGGCCCGGCACCGGTCTTGGTGTGTCCGGTCTTGTGCATGCGCGTCACACCTGGTTTCCGGTTCCCGGCGAGGGCGGCCATATCGACATCGGACCGCGCACCGCTCGCGATTACGAACTTTTTCCGCTCTACGAGCCGATCGAGGGCCGCATATCTGCCGAGCAAGTGCTGTGCGGACGCGGCATGATGAATATCTACCACGCGGTCAGCAAGGCCAACGGCACCGAACCGGTCGCGGCAAATCCGGCGGAAGTGACGGCGCTCTGGTCGCAGGGCCGGGATTCCGCCGCCGTGGAGACAATCGAGCTGTTTGCCACCTATCTCGGGCGCGTCGCGGGCGATCTGGCGCTGATCTTCATGGCCCGTGGCGGTGTTTTCCTGGCCGGCGGGATCGCCCAGAAAATCCTTCCGGCACTGCGGCAGCCGCATTTCCGGGCGGCCTTTGAGGACAAGGCGCCGCATTCCGAGCTGCTCGGGACGATCCCGACATTCGTCATTACCCATCCGCTGGCGGCGCTTTCGGGGCTTGCCGCCTATGCCCGCACGCCGATCCGTTTCGGGGTTGCGACAGAAGGCCGGCGCTGGAAAGCGTAGGCAAACAGCTTTCAACCCGCTATAGAGCGCCCAGCAACAGCGCAGGAAACGCCTGCCTGATTATGGCAGTGCTCCTCGTGGAGCGCTTGACAGGATAATGAGACGTGGCGCGCAGCAAGAACATCAAGCAGGATGTGGAATCACTGACGATGGTGATCCGCCGGATCATCCGTGAGAATGGCCGTGACTACGTCAAGACCTATATTTTTGCGGCCGTGTGTCTGGTCCTGGTCGCCGCCTCCACCGCCTTCATGGCCTGGATCATGGAAGCGGTCATCAACGAGGCCTTTGCCAAGAAGAACGCCGATCTCATCTGGATCATCTGCGGCGCGGTGCTGGCGGCGTTCGTTGTCCGCGGCGCGGCCTCCTACGGGCAGGCCGTGGCTCTGGCCCAGGTCGGCAACAATCTCGTCGCCCGGTATCAGCAACGTCTTGTCGACCATCTGATGGAGCTTGGCGTGAGCTATCTGGGCGACACCAGGTCGGCCCAGATCGCTGCCCAGATTTCCCAAAATGTCGCGGGCATTCGCGATGTCATGAACCTGACGATTACCTCGTTTGCGCGGGATCTGCTGACGCTGATCGCGCTTCTGGTCGTCATGGTCACCAAGGATCCGATCCTCTCCATCATCGTCTTCGTCGGCGCGCCGCCGGTGCTGCTTGCCTTGCGCTATATTTCCAAACGGCTCAGAAGCGCCACGCGCGAATCCGTCGACCTCAACAGCCGTGTTCTCAGCGCCATGCAGGAAACCGTGCAGGGCATCACCATCGTCAAGGCTTTTACGATGGAAGAGCAGATCAGCGGACGGACGGCGGAGCTGATCCGGGCGGCGGAAGAACGCTCCAACCGCATCGCCCGTCTGACCGAGCGCACATCGCCGCTGACCGAAACAGTCGCCGGCCTGGCAATCTCCGGCGTCATCGCCTATGCGGCGTTCCGCTCGATCTATGGCGACGTTCTGCCCGGCGCGTTCTTCTCCTTCATCACTGCGTTGCTGCTCGCCTATGATCCGGCACGCCGGCTGGCGCGTCTGCAGATCAGTCTCGAGCGCGCGGTCGTCAATGCCCGGATGATCTACGAGATCCTCGATGAGCAGCCGACACAGCGCGACCGGCCTGATGCGGTGTCGATTTCGGTCACAGGCGGTCACATCGAGTTCCGCAACATCAGCTTCGGCTATGGCCAGAGCGATGTCGTGCTCGATGCTGTGAGCTTTGCCGCCGAGGCCGGGCAGACCACGGCGATTGTCGGGCCCTCCGGCGCCGGAAAATCCACACTGATCTCGCTGGTGCCGCGGTTTCATGATCCGGCCTCGGGCCAGGTGCTGATCGACGGCACCGACATCGCGACGGTGACAAAAAAGTCGCTGCGGCAGCAGATCGCCTATGTCTCGCAGCAACCCTTGCTGTTTGAAGGCTCGATCCGCGATAATCTGCGCTACGCCCGGCCCGATGCGACGGATGCGGAGATCGAGGACGCGGCACGGCTTGCCAACGCGCACGAGTTCATTCTGGGCCAACCCCGTGGCTACGATACATTGCTCGGCGAAAATGGCGTCAATCTGTCGGGTGGCCAGCGTCAGCGGATCTCGATTGCCCGTGCGCTGGTGCGGGATGCGCCGATCCTGCTTCTCGACGAGGCCACCTCGGCGCTCGACAATGAATCGGAAGCGGCGGTGCAGCAGGCGCTGGAAAGCGCCATGCGCGATCGCACGGTGCTGGTCATCGCCCACCGGCTGTCGACCATTGCCAGTGCCGACCGGATTGTCGTGCTGCAGGCGGGCCGCGTGGTCGAAGTCGGCAGCCACGCGGAATTGTCAGCCGCCAGCGACGGGCTTTACGCACGCCTGCAGGCCTACACTCAGGCAAGCGGCGGAACGGATCAGCCGGCCAGCGAGGCAAAGGCCAACATCAAGGGAGACATCGGATGAGCGCGCCAAAGGGAAGCATGGGTCTAGTCGTGGTCGGCGCCGGTGGCCGCATGGGACAGGCGCTGATCCGCACCATTGCCGGGATTGAGGGCGTCCATCTTGCCGGCGCCATCGAACGCCCGGGCTCGGACATGCTTGGCCGCGATTGCGGTGAGCTGGCCGGTCTTGGCGCCAACGAGATCCTCATCACCGACGACGCCCTGCCGGCCTTCGCCCGGGCGGAAGGCGTGCTTGATTTCACCGCGCCCGCCGCGACGCTCGAATTTGCCGAACTTGCGGCCCAGGCCCGCATCGTTCATGTCATCGGCACCACCGGCATGGAGCCAAGCCACGAAGCGCCGCTTGAAGCGGCGTCCCGGCACGCCCGCATTGTCAAGTCCGGCAATATGAGCCTCGGCGTCAATCTGCTGTCGGTGCTGGTGCGTCAGGCGGCGAAAGCGCTGGATGCGGCCGATTGGGACATCGAGGTGCTGGAAATGCACCATCGCCACAAGGTGGACGCGCCTTCGGGCACAGCCCTGCTTCTGGGAGAGGCCGCGGCCGAAGGGCGCGACATCGCACTCGACCAGCATAGCGTGCGGGTCCGCGACGGCCATACCGGGGCCCGGCCTGACGGCGCCATCGGCTTTGCCACCTTGCGCGGCGGTTCGGTGGTCGGCGAACACTCGGTCCTTCTCGCCGGCGAAGGCGAGACCGTGGAGCTGACCCATCGCGCCACCGACCGTTCGATCTTCGCCCGCGGCGCCGTTCGCGCAGCCCTGTGGGCGCGCCACCAGAAGCCCGGCTATTACTCCATGCTCGACGTGCTTGGCCTTGCCGGCCACTAATTCAAACCGCTTGAATAAAGGAAGTCATCATGTCCGGAACACTCGTCCTTGTCCGCCACGGCCAAAGCGAATGGAACCTGAAAAACCTGTTCACAGGCTGGAAGGATCCTGACCTGACCGAGCTCGGCATCGAAGAGGCCAAGACCGGGGCGCGCGCCCTGAAAGAAACCGGCCTCACATTCGACGTCGCCTTCACCTCGGTGCTGATCCGGGCCCAGCACACGCTGGATCTGATCATGGACGGCACCGGCCAGACCGACCTGCCGGTGATCCGTGACCAGGCGCTCAATGAGCGTGATTACGGCGATCTGGCCGGCCTCAACAAGGATGACGCCCGCGCCAAATGGGGCGAAGAGCAGGTCCATATCTGGCGCCGCTCCTATGACGTGCCGCCGCCCGGCGGCGAAAGCCTGAGAGACACCGGCGCCCGCGTCTGGCCCTATTACATGACCGAGATCCTGCCGCGCGTGTTGCGCGGCGAGACCGTGCTGGTCGCAGCCCATGGCAACTCGCTGCGGTCGCTGGTGATGATTCTCGACAGGCTGTCGCGTGAAGAGATCGTCAGCCTCAATCTCGCCACCGGCGTGCCGATGGTCTACAGGCTCAACGCCGATTCCACCGTCGCCTCGAAAGAGGTGCTGGGGGATATGTCCAAGGCGCACTGAAGACATGAAGGGCGATGATAATGTCGTTCCCGGACTCATTATAGGCTTGATGCTCGCTGCACCGGTCATGCTCTTCTTGTTGATTCTCTTCAACAGAGAGTTTTCCGAAGGGGAGTGGACAACGTTGGCTTCGGGTGGTCTTGCTCTTTTGGGGGCGATAGCCACGGTTACTGTGATTCAGAAACAGATTAGGTCGAGCAGAGAAGAATTTTTGCGGTCTCGCGAAAAGAGGCTGTTCGCTTCCCGTTCTGTCTTGTCTTTGGCTCTTAGCGAAGTTTGTAGTTATACGGAAAAAGTGATGATTTGGGCAAAAGGAAGTTTTGCCGGAGATAGACCATCATTGGATTCAGGCGTGCTGGAGGCGGTGCGGGAATCAATTGAATACAGTGAAAATGTTGAAATAAATATAAAATTGTCGACTCTCGTTTCTACAATTCAAATTTTGAATGCCAGATTGGAAGTGATTCAGGAAAGTAAAATGTATGTGCAGGAGCGTATATTGGATGCCATTGAGTTGAATGCATTGGCTGAGTCGTTGTTCGACTTTTCGCGCGAAGGAAGTCGCAGAGCGCATGAGCTGATAGAGCGCCATAAAGTCGAAAGTATTTTGGCGCGAAACTCTATCGATAGCGATGAATATCCATTTCTATTCTCAATTGTAAAAAGCCGAAAATACCAAAAATGACAAAGCTTAGAAATAGCAACCCAATTGGAAATTAGACATCGGACTACACGCAGCCGCTCTCCCAGCCGAGCATCGCCCGTTTGCGGGTGATGCCCCAGTGATAGCCGGTCAGCGCGCCGGATTTGCCCAGCGCCCGATGGCACGGCACCACGAAGGAGATCGGGTTGCGCCCGACCGCGGCGCCCACGGCGCGGGAAGCGGTCGGCTTGCCGATGGCGCGCGCCACATCCTGATAGGTCGAGGCGGTTCCGAGCGGAATCCGCAACAGCGCCTCCCACACCCGCACCTGGAAATCGGTGCCGATCAGGACGATACGCAAGGGCCGGTCGGCGCGCCATTGTTCGGGTGAGAACACCCGTCCGACATAGGGCCCGGTGGCCTGCTGGTCCTGTGTCAGCCGCGCGCCCGGCCAGCGCCTGGTCATGTCCTCGAGCGCTGTGGCCTCCTCGCCCGGATCAGCAAAGGCCAGCCCGCACAGACCACGCTCCGTCGCCATCACCACGGCGGTGCCGAAGGGCGAGGGGTGAAAGCCGTAGCTGATCTCAAGCCCGATGCCGCCGGTCTTGAAATCACCCGGGCTCATCGCCTCGTGGGTGACGAACAGATCATGCAGCCGCCCCGGTCCTGACAGGCCGAGTTCATAGCTGGCGTCAAGCAGCGGCAGGCCTTCATGGCCGAGCAGCCGGCGGGCGTGATCGAGCGTCACCGCCTGCAGGAACGCCTTCGGCGTCAGGCCGGCCCAGCGGCTGAAGGTCTTTTGCAGCTTTGCCGGCGCAATGCCGAGATCGGAAGCGATGTCCTCCAGTGAGGGCTGCGCCCGATAGTCGAGCGAAATCCGTTCGATGGTCTTGCGGACGAGATCGTAGTCGTCGCCTTGCGGCGTGATGTCGCGGTCAAGCTGTGCGGTCATGTTCATGGTCTGGCTCCTTGGGTGCACTCAACCACGCACCGTCGGGTCTCGCCACCCGAAACGCGACGCTTGCAACCAATAATCTAGCGTTTTTTCACCGTCGCCAGCGCCCGCTGAAAGGCCGAGGCAAAGCTTTCCTTGTCATCGGGATTGAGGAACGAGCCGATCTCGGTCTGTCGTCCGCGGCTGGAGACCTGCATGCCGGTGATGCCGATTTCATCATGCCGCGAGATTGTGAACCGGGTCCAGAACGGATTGAACTGGTGATCGACGGCGCGGCCGGAAGGGGTGACCTTGCGGATGTTGAGATCGAGGCGTGACATGCGGATGAATTCGCGCGCTCGCCCCGACCGGTAGCTGAGCCAGAAAGCGCCAAACAGCAGCGCCAGATCCAGCCCGAAAAACCCGAACACCGGCCAGGCGCCAATCTTGGCGAAGACCGTCATGTGGATGGCCGTGATCACGCTGGTGATCGTCATCAGCACCACCAGCCCGATCCGGCCCAGCGAGCGGTAGGGGCTCAGCACAGCTTCAAACAGCGGTTCGTCGTTCATTCCTGCTCTCCCGTTTCCGGCAGAAGTTTGCCATTGCGCGGCTGGACAGATTATAGGAGTAAAATGCAAAATCCCAAGACCCCCAAGCCTGCCAAAATGTCACTTGCCATGCCGGTAGCGCAAAAAAAGCCCGCCGGCGCCAAATCGGCGGCCAGGACAAAGCCCGCCGCCCGCCGTCGCAAGATCCCCTACAGCGCCGAAGAGATCCACGAGATCTTCCGCCGCTTCTCGATCCAGCGGCCCGAGCCCGAGGGCGAACTCGATCACGTCAACCCGTTCACGCTGGTGGTTGCCGTGGCGCTGTCGGCTCAAGCCACCGATGTCGGCGTCAACAAGGCGACGCGGGCTTTGTTCGAGATTGCCGATACGCCCGAAAAAATGCTGGCGCTCGGCGAAGACAAGGTCCGCGACCACATCAAGACCATCGGGCTTTACCGCAACAAGGCCAAGAACGTCATCGCGCTGTCACAACGGCTGGTCGATGAATATGGCGGCGAGGTGCCGCAGAGCCGCGAGGAGCTGATGACACTCCCCGGTGTCGGCCGCAAGACCGCCAATGTGGTGATGTCGATGGCCTTCGGCATCCCGACGCTGGCCGTCGACACCCATGTCCTGCGCATCGGCAACCGCTTGCGGATCGCGCCGGGCAAGACCCCCGACGAGGTCGAGGCCGCCTTCCTCAGGATCATTCCGGACGAATATCTGTTCCACGCCCATCACTGGCTGATCCTGCACGGGCGCTATTGCTGCAAGGCGCGCAAACCCGAATGCGAACGCTGCGTCATCGCCGACATCTGCAAGTCGCCCGAAAAGACCGTCGATGTGCCCGCGCCGCTGGTGGAGTTGCCGCGGTAGGCTGCACGCGGCGGCGCGGTGAGAGCGACGGACAACAGGTTGTCAGGACCTGCGGCTGGGCGGTCAGCCGGTCGTTACAGAGGTGAGCGCATCACCCGCAGGCGGCAGCTGCGGCCGGCCTCAGGTGAAGCTGCCCTTGTCATCGCTGCAGACCCTGGCATGAGAAAAGCCCCGGATCCTGCAATCCGGGGCTTTTCACGTCCGTCACAACCTCAAGCCCTGCACCTTATGCGGTGTCAGCCTTGGTCAATTCCTCGACAATCGGCATCGAGGTGATGTTGAAGCCCGAATCGACATAGTGGATTTCGCCGGTGACGCCCGAGGACAGGTCCGACAGCAGATAAAGCGCCGATTTGCCGACATCGGCGATGTCGACGGTGCGGCGCAGGGGCGCGTTCTTCTTCTGGTAGCTGAACATGGCGCGTGCATCGCCGATGCCGGCACCGGCGAGCGTGCGCACCGGGCCCGCCGAGATGGCGTTGACGCGGATGCCGTCCTGGCCGTAATCGGCGGCGAGATAGCGCACCATCGCCTCCAGCGCCGCCTTGGCGATGCCCATCACATTGTAGTTTGGCATCACCCGCATCGAGCCGCCATAGGTCAGCGTCAGGATCGAGCCGCCGTCCCGCATCAAGGGGGCTGCCTTCTGCGCCACTTCGGTGAACGAATAGGCCGAAACCACCATGGTACGGGAGAAGTTCTCCCGCGTGGTCACATCGGCATACCGCCCCTTGAGCTCGTTTCTGTCGGAAAACCCGATGGCGTGGACGACGAAGTCGATCGTGCCCCATTCGGCCTTGAGCCGGTCAAACACCGCGTCGACTGTCGCCACATCCTCGACATCGCACGGCAGCACCAGCCTGGAGCCGACGCTGTCGGCCAGTGGCTTTACCCGGCGGCCAAAGCCTTCGCCCTGATAGGTGAAGGCCAGTTCTGCCCCGGCCTCGGCCAGTTGCCTGGCGATGCCCCAGGCAATCGAGTGATCATTGGCGACGCCCATAATCAGGCCTCGCTTGCCTTTCATAATTCCGTCCATGCTTATCACCCGTTGTGACGCTGAAAGACCAGCGTTGCGTTCGTGCCGCCAAAGCCGAAGGAATTCGACAAAACGGTATCAATCTTGGCGTCGTCGATGCGCGAGCGCACGATCGGCACGCCGTCAAATTCCGGGTCAATCTCAGTGATATGAGCACTTTCGCCGATGAAGTTCTCCTTCATCATCAGCAGCGAGTAGATTGCCTCCTGCACGCCGGTTGCGCCGAGCGAATGCCCGGTCAGCGATTTGGTCGACTGAATATGCGGCATGTCATTGCCGAAGACCTGGCGGATGGCGCTGATTTCCTTGGAATCCCCCACCGGCGTCGAGGTGCCGTGGGTGTTGATGTAATCCACCCGGCCCTTGACCGAGGCCAGCGCCTGGCGCATGCAGCGCACGGCGCCTTCGCCCGATGGCGCCACCATGTCGTGGCCATCGGAGGTGGCGCCATAGCCGGTCAGTTCGCCATAGATCTTGGCGCCGCGGGCTTTGGCGTGTTCGAGTTCTTCCAGCACCAGAACGCCCGCACCGCCGGCAATGACAAAGCCGTCGCGGGTGATGTCATAGGCGCGGGATGCGGTGGTTGGCGAGGTCTCGTTGTATTTCGAACTCATCGCGCCCATCGCGTCAAACAGGTTGGACATCGACCAGTCGAGATCTTCGTGACCGCCGGCGAACACCATGTCCTGTTTTCCCCACTGAATGAGCTCGGCGGCGTTGCCGATGCAATGCGCCGAGGTCGAGCAGGCCGACGAGATCGAGTAATTGACGCCGTGGATCTTGAACCAGGTGGCCAGCGTCGCCGAAGCGGTCGACGACATCGCCTTGGGCACCGCGAACGGACCGATGCGCTTCGGGCTGCCGTTCTTGCGGGTGATGTCGGCAGCATCGATCAGCGTCCGGGTCGACGGGCCGCCAGAGCCCATGACAATGCCGGTGCGCTCATCGCTGATTTCGGCCTCGGTCAACCCGGCGTCCTCGATCGCCTGCTTCATGGCGACATGGTTCCAGGCCCCGCCGCGCGACAAGAACCGCATGGCGCGGCGGTCGACCATGTCGGTCGGGTCCAGCGTCGGCGCGCCCCAGACCTGGCTGCGAAAGCCGTGGTCGGCGAAATCCTGACTGAAACTGATGCCGGATTTGGCCTGACGCAGTGATTCGGTCACTTCGTCCGCAGTGTTGCCAATCGAGGATACGATCCCCATGCCCGTCACAACGACTCGTCTCATGTTTCTGCCCTTTCTGGAAGAGAATCCTGGTCTGTCCTGGCGCGATAGCCCCACGCCGCGATCCGGGATGTCTCAGGCGGTTTTGTCCTTGGCCAAGCCGACCTTCAGATCGGTGGCGTTATAGATCGTCTCGCCATCGGCCTTGAGCCAGCCATTGGCGATGCCGAGCACCAGCCGGCCGCGCATCACGCGTTTGAAATCGATGCCGTATTCGAGCAATTTGACGTCCGGTGTCACCATGCCCTTGAATTTCACTTCCCCGGTCGACAGCGCCATGCCACGGCCCTGTTCGCCCAGCCAGCCGAGATAGAACCCGGTCAGTTGCCACATGCCGTCCAGCCCAAGACAGCCGGGCATCACCGGGTTGCCCTTGAAGTGACAGGGGAAAAACCACAGATCCGGGGTGATGTCGAATTCGGCGCGCAGATAGCCCTTGTCGAATTCGCCGCCGGTTTCCGAAATGTCGGTGATCCGGTGCACCATCAGCATCGGCGGCAGCGGCAGCTGTGCATTGCCGGGTCCGAAAAGTTCCCCTTCGGCGCATTTGAGAATATCTTCGTAGCTGTAGCTCGCTTGCCTGTCGACCATGTAAAACGCGTCTCCTCGTTCGCCGTCTTTCCGCGCGGCATCCATAATTCACGTGCACGCTAGCACAGAGCCGCGTGGCGGCGAAACCGGCCAGCGCGGCAACTCCGAATATCGGATGAGGGCGGTAAGTTAAAGGGGTGACCGTAGGGAAAGTGGCTTTCAGGGGTGTCTATTGAAAGCATTGCCCACAAAAGATATATGAAGCCGATGACATCCGCCGATTGGACGCCGTAGACCATGCCTGTTGCACAAAGATCAAAATCCGCCGACCGTGAAGCGGCCATGCGCCTGCGCGAGGCAGGCCTGCGCCCGACCCGGCAGCGCATTGCGCTGGCCGACCTGCTGTTTGCCAAGGGTGACCGGCATCTCACGGCCGAAGAACTGCACGAGGAAGCCTCCGGCATTGGCTGCTCCTGCTCGCTGGCCACCGTCTACAACACGCTGCACCAGTTCACCGAGGCCGGCCTGCTGCGGGTGCTGTCGCTGGAAACCGCCCGGACCTATTTCGACACCAATGTCTCCGATCACCATCATTTCGTGGTCGAGGGCACCAATGAAGTGCTCGATATCCCGGTCGGCAACCTGTCGGTCGTCGATCTTCCCGAGGCGCCCGAGGGCATGGAGATTTCCCATGTCGACGTGGTCATCCGGGTGCGCCAGAAGCGCTGACCGGTCCCCGACGCGCGGCGAACTGGTCCCGCCTTCGTCACCACAACCGCAATGCAGCGCTGATGGAGCGGCAGGTTGTCTTGCCCTGGTTGATGCGATCCTGACGGGCGGTTTCAGCCAATCCGCAAGATTCACCATGCCGGGTCGCTCGCCCGAGGGCTGACTTTTCGTTTCAGATGGGTACCATCTGATTCGGACCGGCCCCCGGCTGCTCTGGAAATGCCATTGATTTCCGACTATTAGCATTTGCACGAATCTATGCTCCCGCACCGGGCGCGCCCGACCGCGCTTGTTCCGGAGGCCCAATGAGGAAGACATCATGCCGCCCTATCGCTCGAGAACATCCACCCATGGCCGCAACATGGCAGGCGCCCGCGGGCTCTGGCGGGCCACCGGCATGAAGGATGGCGATTTCGGCAAGCCGATCATTGCGGTGGTCAATTCGTTCACCCAGTTCGTTCCCGGTCACGTGCATCTCAAGGATCTGGGGCAACTGGTTGCAGGCGAGATTGAAAAGGCCGGCGGCGTCGCCAAGGAGTTCAACACCATCGCCGTCGATGACGGCATCGCCATGGGCCATGACGGCATGCTCTATTCGCTGCCGTCGCGCGAGCTGATCGCCGATTCGGTGGAATACATGGTCAACGCCCATTGCGCCGATGCGATGGTCTGCATCTCCAATTGCGACAAGATCACGCCGGGCATGCTGATGGCGGCCATGCGGCTCAACATCCCGGTGGTCTTCGTCTCCGGCGGCCCGATGGAAGCCGGCAAGGTGATCCTGGAGGACGGCAGCGAAAAGGCCCTGGATCTGGTCGACGCCATGGTGGCCGCCGCCGATGACAGCATCAGCGATGCGGATGTGGCCTCGATCGAACGCGCAGCCTGCCCCACCTGTGGCTCCTGCTCGGGCATGTTTACCGCCAATTCGATGAACTGCCTCGCCGAGGCGATGGGCCTGGCGCTGCCGGGCAATGGCTCGACGCTGGCAACCCATTCCGATCGGGAATATCTGTTTCGGGAGGCCGGGCGCAGGATCGTCGGATTGGCCAAGCAATATTATGCAGGCGATGACGCCAGCGTTCTGCCGCGCTCGATCGCCTCTTTTGCCGCGTTCGAGAACGCCATGACGCTGGACATCGCCATGGGCGGCTCGACCAACACCGTGCTGCATCTGCTGGCCATTGCCCATGAGGGCGAGGTCGATTTCACCATGGCGGACATTGACCGGCTGTCGCGCGGCGTTCCGGTGCTGTGCAAGGTCGCCCCTGCCAAGGCAGATGTGCACATGGAAGACATTCATCGCGCCGGCGGCATCATGGCGATTCTGGGTGAGCTGAACCGGGCAGGACTGCTCGACACATCGGTGGGGACCATCCACGAAAAGACCCTGGAAGACGCGCTGAAGAAATGGGACGTGGTGCAGTCGTCGGACGAAGCCGTGCATGAATTCTACCGTGCAGCCCCTGGCGGCGTGCCCACGCAGACCGCCTTTTCGCAATCGCGCCGCTATACCAGCGTCGATCTGGACCGCGCCGGCGGCGTCATTCGCAACGCCGAGCATGCGTTTTCGCAAGACGGTGGCCTGGCCGTGCTGTTCGGCAATCTGGCCGAGGATGGCTGCATCGTCAAAACCGCAGGCGTCGACGAGTCGATCCTCAAGTTTTCCGGGCCTGCCAAGATCTTTGAAAGTCAGGATGATGCCGTTTCCGACATCCTGACCGGCAAGGTCAAGCCCGGCCAGGTGGTGCTGATCCGCTACGAGGGACCGCGCGGCGGTCCCGGCATGCAGGAGATGCTGTATCCGACCAGCTATCTCAAATCCAAGGGATTGGGAAAAGCCTGCGCGCTCGTCACCGATGGCCGCTTCTCCGGCGGATCGTCGGGGCTGTCCATCGGCCACGTGTCGCCGGAAGCGGCCGAGGGCGGCACCATCGGTCTGGTTGAAGACGGCGACATCATCGAAATCGACATCCCCAACCGCGGCATTCATCTGGCCGTCGACGAGACGACGCTGGCCGATCGCCGCGCCAGGCGCGAGGCCGAGGGGTGGACGCCGTCCAAGCCGCGCAAACGCGCCGTCTCGACCGCGCTGAAAGCCTATGCGGCGATGACCAGCAGTGCATCAAAGGGGGCCGTGCGCATTCTTTAGGCGGTCAACAGGCGTGAAGGTTGCAGACGGTCCATGGTCGGTGAACGGCGAAACACCTGCCGATGGCCGACCCATCCGGTGTCAGGAACTGCAAACGCCAGTCAGTGCCGGGGTGAAAGCCGCTTTTCTTGCGCGCATGTGCGGAAGGGGGCGAAGCCCTGTCTATTTGAAAGCTTCGCCCGGGTAAGCGCCCCAGATCTCGTTCTGCGGCAGCCAGCCGCGGGTGCCATCTGCCTGGGCTTCGCACCAGTCGCCATCGCAGCCCTGAACCACCACCACCACACCGGGCTCCAGCCGGGCGACGACATTGGCATTGCTGCGCGCCTCGCGGTGCATGTTGATGAAGCTCTCGGGCTTTTCGCCCATCCTCCACGGTGCGGTGATGGCCGTGCGCTCTCCCGACAGCAGCGACTGGTAGACCCAGCCCTCGGTGCCCTCGGCGTCGCGCACCCGGCGCCAGTTGTCATATTCCTGGATCACTTCCATCGGCACGCCTGACCTGGTGTAGAGCCAGGCCACGGCGTAATCGCGACCGGGACCGACGCGCAGATTGACCCGCTTGGCCTTGAGGCTGACAAACCGTGGCAAGGGCAGCCCGCTCGGGCCCTTGGCGGCGCCCTGGGCATGGGCGCTCGACCCGAGATCGGAACCGGAACCGAGCATCGGGCTCAACGTCAGCCCGGTCAGGGCCAGACAGGCTGCGGTGAAAAGGGAAAGGCGACGCATGACTTACACCTTTTGCTGGGGCGCCGGGACAGAGCGCCGCTGATTGCGGTTGCCGGCCTCGCCTCGCGCCATCGCGGCGGGCGGAACGGCCGGGTGCGTTGCTGCGCGTGCCGCAGCCGGTTTCGGCGCGCGCACCCGCGCTGCTTTTTAATCAGCAATCCCGGCGCTCTGGATTGTCATCGCCGGAGGGTCTGTTAGAAAAGCATAACGCTTTCACCACTATCGCCCCGTTTGGTTAAAGAGCTCTCAACGCCGGACCCCAACAAGATGCAAAACAGAAAAAAACCCAAGGTCTACGTCACCCGCCGCCTTCCGGACGCGGTCGAAACGCGCATGTGCGAGCTTTTCAATGCCGAACTCAACATCACCGACGAAGCGCGCAGCCAGCCCGAGCTGGTGGCCGCCATGCGGTCGGCCGATGTGCTGGTGCCCACCGTCACCGACAGGATTGACGCCGCTCTGATCGAGCAGGCCGGGCCGCAGTTGAAGCTGATCGCCAATTTCGGCAACGGCGTCGACAATATCGATGTCGACGCGGCGCAGAAAAAGGGCATCACAGTCACCAACACGCCCAATGTTCTCTCCGATGACACCGCCGACATGACCATGGCGCTGATGCTCGCCGTGCCGCGGCGGCTGACGGAAGGCGCCAATGTCATCGTCGGCAATGGCGGCGTCTGGAAGGGCTGGTCGCCGACCTGGATGCTGGGCCACCGCATTGGTGGCAAGCGCCTCGGCATCATCGGCATGGGCCGCATCGGCACCGCCGTCGCCCGCCGCGCCAAGGCTTTCGGCCTCTCGATCCACTATCACAACCGCCGCCGCGTCGACGAGGCCACCGAAGATCAGCTTGAGGCCACCTATTGGGACAGCCTCGATCAGATGCTGGCGCGGGTCGACATCGTCTCCGTCAATTGCCCCTCGACGCCGGCCACCTTCCATCTGCTCTCGGCGCGCCGGTTGCAGCTGATGAAGCCGGGCGCCTATATCGTCAACACCGCCCGTGGGGGGATCATCGATGAGGACGCTCTGATCAAGGCGTTGCGCGAGGGGCGGCTCTCGGGTGCGGGCCTTGATGTGTTCGAGCACGAGCCTGCGGTCGACAAGCGTCTGGTCAAGCTCGCATCGGAAGGCAAGGTGGTGCTGCTGCCGCACATGGGCTCGGCCACGATCGAGGGCCGTATCGACATGGGCGACAAGGTGATCATCAACATCCGCACCTTCTTCGACGGCCATCGTCCGCCCGACCGGGTGCTGCCGTTGCGAGACTGAGAGTCGCGCAAATCGGCGACAGTTTACGTTTGTTCTCGCGGCTTGCCGTGGCGCAGATGGAAAACTCGGTGGGTGCAAGGAGACTGCCCCGACCTAACCCTTGCGGCCGTAGCGCACGGTCTGGAAGCTGGCATTGAGCCCGTCGTAAAGCAGCAGCCGGCCGATCAGCGGGTCTCCCGCGCCGGTGATCAGCTTGATCGCCTCCATCGCTTCCAGCGTGCCGATCACCCCGGTCAGCGCGCCCACCACCCCCGCTTCCGAGCAACTCGGCACCAGCCCCGGCGGCGGCGCTTGCGGAAACAGGTCGCGGTAACGCGGGCAGGGCTTGCCGTCAGCGCCGGTGTCGTAGGGGGTGAGCACGGTCACCGACCCGTCAAAGCGTCCCACCGCCGCCATCACCAGCGGAATATTCAAGGTCTCGCAAGCGTCGGCCAGCAGGTAGCGGGTTTCGATATTGTCCGAGCCGTCAACCACCATGTCATAGGCAGTCAGGACATCGATGGCGTTGTCGGCGGTAAGCCGCATCTGGTGCGCAATCACCCGCGTGTGCGGGTTGAGCCGGCCGAGCGTCCGTTTGGCGCTTTCGGTCTTGGCCATGCCGATGGTGCCGGTGTCGTGCAGGATCTGGCGTTGCAGATTCGACAGCGACACCAGATCGTCGTCAACCACCCCCAGCAGCCCGACACCGGCTGCGGCCAGATAACTCAGCACCGGCGAGCCCAGACCGCCGGCGCCAAGCACCAGCACCCGGGCCGCCTTCAGCCGCTGCTGCCCCGCGCCGCCGATCTCGCGCAGCACGATGTGTCGGGCGTAGCGCGCCACTTCATCCTGGTCGAGAGGCGTCTCGTTCATCGGCAAATCTCCCCAGCGGCGCCGCGATCGGCTAGATTCAGCCGGTCGGGTCGCTCAGCGGTGTAACACTCCCGTCGGTCACCGTGAAGATCTGGCCGCGGGTTCCCAGTGTCGCAAACATCTGGGCATCGGTCCCGGTCATGAAAGCCTGGCACTCCAGCGCCTCGATCAGATCGAACAGCGCCGCCCGGCGGCCCTGGTCGAGATGGGCGGCAATCTCGTCAAGCAGCAGAACCGGCGCGTGGCCGGTCATGGCGCGCACCAGTTGCGCGTGACCCAGCACGATGCCGATCAGCAACGCCTTTTGCTCGCCGGTCGAAGACAGCGCCGCCGCCATCGCCTTGGCCCGGTGGTGCACAATCAGATCGGACCGGTGCGGCCCCGACAGGGTTCGCCCGGCCGCTGCATCCCGGCCCCGCCCGGACCTGAGCAGGTCGGCGAAGGCGGTTTCCATGTCGCTGGCCGATGACAGGGCCTCGCCGTCGAGAAAGCCGTCAAGCCGCACCGTCGCTGCCGGAAACACGCTGTGCGCGGAATTCTCCTCGATCAGGCCCGAAAGCAGGCTGACCACTTCATTGCGCGCCATCGCCATCGCCACGCCGAGCTCGGTCATCTGCGCCTCCAGCCCGTCAAGCCAGGCCGGATCGGGCCGGGCTTCCGACAGCAGGCGGTTGCGGCTGCGCATGGCGCGTTCATAGGTCAGCGCCCGCCCGCCATGGGCCGGGTCCACCGACAGCACCAGCCGGTCCAGGAACCGGCGCCGGTCGCCCGCCGGCCCGGTAAACAGCCCGTCCATTGCCGGTGTCAGCCACAACAGCCGCAAATGTTCAAGCAGCTCTTCGATAGATCGCGCGGGCGCCCCGTTGATCCGCACCCGGCGTCCGCCGCCATCTTCACCGCCGTCCACGCCGGTGCCGATATCCACGGGCCCGGCCATGCCTTCCAGGCTGGCGAAAACGCTGAAGCCGCTGTCCGAACCGGATGCGGCCTTGATCATGTCGCCATAGGACGCGCGCCGCATGCCGCGGCCAGGCGTCAGCAACGACAGCGCTTCCATCAGATTGGTCTTGCCGGCGCCATTGTCGCCGACCAGCACCACGTGGCGCTGGTCAAGCTCAAGCGACAGGCGCGCATAATTGCGGAATCCGGAAAGTTTCAGTCGCTGGATGTGTACCTTGGGGGCCATGCTGGTCTCCGCTCAACCGCATTGCGGCCGGTAGCCTGGCCCGGCACACGCGGCCAAGTGCGGCTACACCCGCATCGGCATCAGCACATACAGCGCATCATCGCCGGCGGTGTCGCGCACCAGCGTTGGCGAGCCCGGATCGGCGAGCATGAACACGGCATCCGACCCCGACAGCTGGTTGGTGATGTCGAGCAGGTATTTGGCGTTGAAGCCGATCTCCAGCGGCTCGCGGTCATAGCCGACCGCCAGCTCCTCGGTGGCGCTGCCCGAATCCGGATTGTTGACCGTCAGGGTGAGCTGCCCCTCGGCAATGGCCAGCTTGACCGCGCGCCCGCGTTCCGACGAGATCGTCGATACCCGGTCGACGGCCTGTGCGAAGGACTGGCATTCGACGGTCAGTTCCTTGTCGTTGCCGGTCGGGATCACCCGCTGATAATCGGGAAACGTGCCGTCGATCAGTTTCGAGGTCAGCACCACCGAGCCGATGGTGAAGCGGATCTTGGCGTCGGAGACCTCCACCGTCACGATGACATCGGGGTTGTCGACCAGCTTTTGCAATTCGCCCACGGTCTTGCGCGGAATGATGATGCCGGGCATGCCCTCCGAACCCGAAGGAGCGTCCACATCGGCGCGCGCCAGACGATGGCCGTCGGTGGCCACAGCCCGCAGCTTCAGGGCGCCTTCGCTCTCGATGGTGTGCACGAAGATGCCGTTCAGGTAGTAGCGGGTCTCTTCCGTCGAGATCGCAAACTGGGTCCGGTCGATCAGCATCTTGAGCTGTGTCGCAGGCAGGCGGAATGTATGGCTGAAGGCGCCCGCCGTCAGGTCCGGAAAATCCGATTCCGGCAGGCACTGCAGCGAGAATTTCGACCGGCCGGACGCCACCGTCATCGATCCGCCCTCGGTATCGGTCGACAGCAGCACCTGGGAGCCATCCGACAGCTTGCGCACGATGTCGTAGAGCAAATGCGCCGGCACCGTGGTGGCGCCTGCCTGCTCGATCATCGCCGGTGTCGCCTCGGTGATTTCCAGATCCAGATCGGTCGCCTTCATGTCGAGCGTGGCGCCCTCGGCCTTGAGCAGCACGTTCGACAGGATCGGTATCGTGTTGCGCCGTTCGACCACGCGATGCACGTGGTTGAGTGACTTGAGAAGATTGGAACGCTCGAGGGTGACACGCATGATCTGGCTACCGCTTGGCTTGGGGCCCACGCCGCGAGGCGAGGGCCTTTCAAATTCTGTCTTGTCAGGCTTTTGCCCGGCCTGGCCTTGTCTGTGGCGCAGGGTGCGCCGGGCCCGGGCAAGCAAAGTGGCAGATTCCACCCCTGATATGCAACCAAAACCGGCCCGGACTTTTTCAGCCGGGCCGGGATTCTGGGGATAATTCGTTCGAAGTGGTGACTATTCGATGATCAGCCGCTTGAGCAGCTCGATTTCGTGCCCGAGCTTGGTGTCAGCATTGACCAGCCCCTCGATCTTGCGCACGGCGTGCAGCACGGTCGTGTGGTCGCGGCCACCGAAGCGCCTGCCGATTTCCGGGAACGACCGCGGCGTCATGGTCTTGGCCAGATACATCGCGATCTGCCGCGGCTTGACGATGACGCGGGTCCGCCGGTCGGAGACCAGCTCCTGGCGTGAGACGTTGTAATGGCGGGACACCACGCGCTGGATGTCTTCGATGCGCACGCGCTTGGGCTCACCGGCATTGACCAGATGGCCGAGCAGCTGGTCGACCCGCTCCAGCGTCAGGTTGGGCTCGAAGCTGCGGCGGAACAGAAGCTGGTTGAACGCGCCCTCCAGTTCCCGTCCGCTTGAGGTGATGTTCTGCGCCACATGCGCCAGAATGTCGTCGCTGATATCCAGCGAGCCGTCCTCGATCTGGGCAATGGCCAGCCGCTGACGCAGCATTTCGTGCCGCATCTCGAAGTCGGGCGCCTCGATTTCGATGGCGACGCCGCCCTGCAGCCGGGAGCGGACACGCGGGTCCAGCGATTCCAGCTCCCAGGGCGCGCGGTCTGCCGCGACAACGACCTGACGGGCTGAATCAAGCAGCATGTTGAGCAAATGGCAGAATTCGTGCTGGATCGATTTGCCTTGCAGGAACTGCATGTCGTCGATGACCAGCAGGTCGATGTTGCGCAGCGATTCCTTGAACGACAGCGCATCATTGTCGCGAATGGCGGTGGCGAAGCGCCACATGAAATACTCGGCAGTCAGATAGACCACCCGCGGATTGCGCGCATGACGGCTGGCCGCAGCGGCGATCGCCTGCAGCAGATGGGTCTTGCCCAGCCCGACATTGGAATGGATGAACAGCGGATTGAAGCGAACCGATCCCGTGCCTGCTTCGGCAATGGTCTTGGCCGCAGCCAGCGCCACCCGGTTGGACGAGCCTTCGACATAGCTCTCGAAGCTGTAGCGCGGGTCAAGCGGCGAGCCGATGACGGCATTGGCTGCCTGTGGCGCCCTGGCGAAGCCTGAAAGATGCGCCCCCACGCCCTTCACTGTCAGGTGCGATTCCTTGCGCGCTGCCGCCGGAGTCTGCTGGGTGTTGACCGGGTTTGCCGGTGTTTCGGTCTCGGTTTCGCTGGCCTGCCGGTTGACCCGTGTCGCCGACCGTACAACAATTTCGACCTTGAGGATGTCGGCATCCTCTTCGCTGAACAAGGCGCTGATCTGGTCCAGATACTTGTTGTTGATCCAGGACTTCAAAAAGGCGGTCGGCACCGACAGGCGGACGACGCTCTTGGATGCGGATTGCAGTTTCAGCCGCCCGAACCAGCTGGTGAAAACCTCCGGTCCAACCTGAGCCTTCAAGCGCGTCATAACGCGGTCGAAGACTTTCGAGCTCTTGTTCATGTTCGCCCCCTTGTCAGTCGTCGGGCAAACATCCCCGCCGAGCGGTTGGGCGCCAGGATCCTGTGCGCCCCATTGTGCCGCTTTACGCGCTGTTGTCATGTTTGTTTGCATCGCCGCTGTATTCCCTGATTGCCACATTTGGGTAGGCGCCCCGACCATCATGGCCTGGCGCAGACTATGTGCGGTTGCCCCCGCGATTGGTGTCCTCCTCTGTGTTGCCCGCTGGCGGCCTCGTAACGCCGGATCGGACATAACTTCATCGTTCCGCCGGAACCCGTGTTCCGCCAGCCAACACTTCACTGCAGGACGACAGTGCGCCCGTGCAACCGAAGGTTTTATTTGAGTTTGCACGGCGAGAACGCCGTACTCCAAGAGGCGGGATGGAAAACCCGTGCTGAAATTGCAGCGAAGTGTCCCTGGAACCATCCGGCTCCGTGCCCCTTGTCGAGGTGTATTTAGGCAGGATGGGATAGGCAGATCAAGCAGCTTATTTACGAAAACTTCACACTTTGGGGATTGACTCGCAAAGGTTGAAAAAAGCCTTTCGCGGGTGGCTTCAACAGGCGATTGGATTCATTGCCTTTTCGCAACTTCGATTGTTTTTTGACCCGTCAGGAACCCTTGGATACGAATTTTCGGGGCTTGACAGCCTCCGCGGAGAATCAGTGCTTCTTATCCGGCAGCAAATCTCCTACCTTCCGTAAAATATTGAAAACAATAGATCTTTGATGTCATAATGCGGGAATTGTTGGCCTGCGTAAGCAGCCGCTAAACTGTGCCCCGGCGCAAGTTGTTGCGGCAAATGAAAAAAGCCCGGACAAAGCCGGGCCTTTAGCCGTCAAACCAATTTTCAGATGCTCAGGCGTTGAGCGCCTTGACCCGGCTGGACAGCCGCGACATCTTCCGCGAGGCGGTGTTGGCGTGAAACACGCCCTTGCCGACGGCGCGCATCAGTTCAGGCTGTGCAGCCCTCAATGCGGCAGCCGCTGCGGCCTGGTCGCCGGAGCTGATGGCCTCTTCGACGGTGCGAAGGAAGCCGCGAACACGCGAACGGCGTGCCTTGTTAACGTCAGTGCGGCGAGCAATCTTGCGGGTCGCTTTTTTCGCCGAAGTTGTATTGGCCATGAATGCCTCTCAAAGTGTCACATGCTCAATTCCGGCAGGAAAGCGCCTCTGGCGAGGATTGTCGCTTCAACATGCGGAATGCGAGAAAACCACGGCGAGCTCCAAAGCTGCCATTCGATGGCGGGCCTATACCGGGTATCGCGGCTTGCGTCAACGCGAAAATCGACTTTGGCGCGGCCCGCCGGTTGTTTTGATCAGCGATGCTTGAACTGCGCCTTGCGCTTGTCAACGAAGGCGGCCATGCCTTCCTTCTGATCTTCCGAAGCAAACAGCGAGTGGAACATCCGCCGTTCAAAGCGCAGGCCCTCGGCCAGCGTCAACTCGTCAGCCCGGTTGACCGATTCCTTGACCATCATCGCCACCGGCAGGGAAAATCCGGCGATCTTCTCTGCCGCCTTGATGGTGGTGGCCATCAGTTCATCGGCCGGCACCACGCGCGCCACAAGACCGGAGCGCTCGGCTTCCTCGGCCTCCATCATCCGCCCCGTCAGGCACAGGTCCATCGCCTTGGCCTTGCCGATGGCGCGGGTCATCCGCTGGGTCCCGCCCATGCCCGGGATCACCCCGAGCGTGATTTCCGGCTGGCCGAACTTGGCGCTATCGGCAGCGATGATGAAATCGCACATCATGGCAAGCTCGCAGCCGCCGCCCAGCGCATAGCCGGCCACCGCCGCGATCACCGGCTTGCGCGTTGCCGCAACCGCGCTCCAGCCTTCGAAGAAGTCTTCCAGATAAGCGCCAATGAAATCCTTGGGCTGCATTTCCTTGATATCGGCGCCAGCGGCGAAGGCCTTTTCGGAGCCGGTCAGCACGATCGCGCCGATCTTTTCGTCCGCACCATATTGCGCCAGCACGGTGCGCAGTTCTTCCAGCAGCTCCGAATTCAGCGCATTGAGCGCGTCGGGCCGGTTGAGCGTGATGATGGCCACCCGGCCGCGGGTTTCTGTCTTCAATGTCTTGAGCGCCATCGCGTCTCTCCTTGTCAGCCCTGTTCGGGGTCGCCCTCTGGATCTGCCCATGGGGGGGTTGGCCCGGGTCAGTTTGTCTGGCAGCGCGGGCAATAGAATGTCGAACGCCCGCTTTGCACGATCCGCCGGACCGTATCGCCACAGCCGGGGCGGGGGCAAGCCTTTCCCTCGCGGTCGTAGACGGAAAATCCGTGCTGGAAATACCCCAGCGTGCCATCGGTGCGGATGTGGTCTCGCAGCGATGAGCCGCCCGCTGCAATCGCCTCGTCGATGACGGTGCGGATCGCCCCGGTCAGCTCGTCGAGCTGCTTGCGCGCCCGGCCGCTCTTGCCGACCAGCAGTCCGGCCGGTTTGAGTGGCGACAGCTCTGCCCGCCACATCGCTTCGCAAACATAGATATTGCCAAGGCCGGCGATGATGCGCTGGTCCAGCAGTGCCGCCTTCAACGGGGTCTTCTTTCCCGCAAACCGCCCGGCCAGTTCGGCGGCGTTGAGACTGTTGCCGGTCGGCTCCACCCCCAGGCTCCTGAACCAGGGGTGATCGGCAAGAGCTGCCCGCGCCATCAGCTCCATATAGCCAAACCGCCGCGGGTCATTGTAGATCACCCGCGCCCGGCCCGCCGGTCCGTCGACATGCAGCACCACATGGTCGTGCTTGTCGTCTTTTGAGCGGGGGTGGTGAAACACGCCGGGCTTGAGCGATCCGGTTCCGTCCGCCTCGATCCGGAACGACCCCGACATGCCCAGATGGCTGATCAGCGCGGTGCCGTCATCGAGATCGGCAATCAGGTATTTTGCCCGGCGGCCGAGCGAAATGATCAGCCGGCCTTCGAGCCTGGCGGCGAATCCGTCAGGGAAGGCAAACCGGAGATCGGCCCGGCGCTGTTCGACACGGATGATCCTCGCGCCTTCCATCACCGGCTGCAGGCCGCGGCGGACCGTTTCGACTTCGGGCAATTCGGGCAACGGCAAGTCCTCAGGCTGGTTCCAATCTCTCTGCGGCTGCCTTATAAGACGATGCGCTATGCCGCAGGCGGGTTCTTTGATGCCTAGATAGCGTGGAGCCGAGTGTTCCGCTATGGTCGCGCCAGATTAAGCCGGTTCCTTGGCAGGATGCGGGCGGAATTGACGCCAGGTGAACAAACACGGGATGAAGTGATGTCAGAACAGCGCGTCGCCACGGATGGCGGAATGCAGACCAGTTACGGGTTCCGCACCGTCGAGGACGGCAAGAAGCAGGATCTGGTCAACGACGTCTTTCACAAGGTCGCCAAGCGCTACGACATCATGAACGACGTGATGTCGGCGGGTCTGCACCGGCTCTGGAAAGACGCGCTGGTTGCGAGCCTCAATCCGCCGCGCCATTCAGGCTTCCGTTTTCTTGATGTGGCCGGCGGCACCGGTGACATTGCCTTCCGCATTGTCGAAGCCTCGCACAGCCAGGCGCAGGGCACCGTGCTCGACATCAATGGCTCGATGCTCGGCGTCGGCGCCGAGCGCGCTGCAAAGAAGGGCTATGCCGGCAATCTTGATTTCGTCGAGGCCAATGCCGAGGCGCTGCCGTTCGAGGACAACAGTTTCGACGCCTATACGATTGCTTTCGGCATTCGCAACGTGCCTGACATCGACAAGGCGCTGCGCGAAGCCTATCGCGTGCTCCGGCGCGGCGGCCGATTCCTCTGTCTCGAATTCTCCGAAGTCGAGATGCCGATCCTTGACCGGATCTATGATGCCTGGTCGTTCAACGGCATTCCCGCCATGGGCAAGGCCATCGCCGGCGAGGCCGAGCCCTATCAGTATCTGGTTGAATCAATCCGCAAGTTCCCGCGCCAGGCCGATTTCGCCGCGATGATTGCGCGTGCCGGTTTCGCCCGCGTCGGCTACACCAATTACACCGGCGGCATTGCAGCCCTTCACTCGGCCTGGAAGATCTAAGCGGCATGGCAAGTCTCGGCACCTATCTGCGCCTGATTCGGGCGGGCTTCATCCTTGTGCGCGAGGGCGTGGTTTCCTCGCTGCCCGCCGACGAGCTTCCCGGCCCGCTCAAGCTTGGCCATCGGATTGCCGGGCTGCTGGCCAAGCGGCAGGCAAAAAATGCCGAGCGCACCGACCGGCTGGCCCGCGCAGTCGAGCGGCTTGGTCCCTCCTGGGTCAAGCTCGGCCAGTTTCTGGCCACACGGCCCGATGTGGTCGGCGCCGACATCGCCGAGGATCTGTCCGGCCTGCAGGACCGGATGGCGACATTT
Source organism: Hoeflea sp. YIM 152468 (assembly GCF_029210485.1). Lineage (GTDB taxonomy): Bacteria > Pseudomonadota > Alphaproteobacteria > Rhizobiales > Rhizobiaceae > Hoeflea. Next base: position 104,439 of record NZ_JARGET010000016.1, on the reverse strand, counting down.
CCCGAGGCTCAGGCCCGCATGGCCATCGAAGCCTCGCTGGGCCGGCCGATTTCCGACCTCTACACCCGTTTCGATCCGCCGATTGCCGCCGCCTCCATAGCCCAGGTGCACAAGGCTGAAGTCGCTAGCGGGAACGGCCCCCGCCAGGTTGCCGTCAAGGTGATCCGGCCCGGCGTGCGGCAACGCTTCAGGCACGATCTCGAGGCGTTTTACCTGGTGTCAGAACTGCAGGAGCGCTTCATCCCGTCCTCGCGCCGGCTGCGCCCGGTCGAGATCACCAGAACGCTGGAGCAGACCACCCGCATCGAGATGGATCTCCGGCTCGAAGCCGCGGCGCTCTCGGAAATGGCCGCCAACACCAAAGACGATCCCGGCTTCCGGGTGCCTTCGGTCGACTGGGAGCGCACCGGCCGCGACTGCGTCACCATGGAGTGGATCGACGGCATCAAGATGAGCGATGTTGCGGGTCTGCGCGCCGCCGGTCATGATCTCGATGCGATAGCCGACACGCTGATCCAGTCGTTCCTGCGCCACACGCTGCGCGACGGCTTCTTCCATGCCGACATGCACCAGGGCAATCTCTTCGTTGATCCGGCCGGCATGATCGTCGCCGTCGACATGGGCATTGTCGGCCGACTTGGCAAAAAGGAGCGCCGCTTCCTGGCCGAGATCCTCTATGGCTTCATAACCGGCGATTACCAGCGCGTCGCCGATGTCCATTTCGAGGCCGGCTATGTCAATGCCCGCCACAATCCGGCGAGCTTTGCCCAGGCCATTCGCGCCATCGGCGAGCCGATCCATGGCCAGCCGGCTGAAACCATCTCCATGGCGCGGCTGCTGACGCTGCTGTTCGAGGTTACCGAACTGTTCGACATGCAGACCCGGCCCGAACTGGTGATGCTGCAGAAGACCATGGTGGTGGTCGAGGGTGTCGCCCGCACGCTCAACCCCAGATTCAACATGTGGAAGGCCGCCGAACCGGTGGTCGGCAGCTGGATCCGGGACAATCTCGGCCCCAGGCGCATCGCCGTCGACATCAAGGCCGGCGCGATCGCAGCCCTCAGACTGGCCGAGCAATTGCCCGATCTTGCCATCCGCACCGAACGCTTCGCCAATGAAGTGGGCGTGATGGCTGAGAACGGACTGCGGTTTGACGCCGCCACGTCCGAAGCCATCGGCAAGGCCGAAGCCCGCCACACCCGCTCGGGTCGTGTGGCCTTGTGGATCATTGCCGCTGCAGCGGTGTGGGGGGCGTTGGCGGTCCATCCGCTATGGTAACGGCCCCGATGGCCGGACCATGATCAGCTATCGGCCGATATCGCTCGACGACCACGACGCCCAGCCGCTGTCGGACGAAGCCTGGAGCGATGGCTATGCCTATGTTGAACGCATGATCCAGGACTGGAAGTCCGGCGCCAACCGCTTCGACGGTCCCGGCGAGCGCCTGGTTGGGGCTTTCGATGATGACACGCTGATTGGCTTCTGCGGCCTCAACCGCGATCCCTATACCAGCGAAAACGCCGGCCGCATCCGCCATCTCTATGTCTGCCTCGACCACCGCCATGCCGGTATCGCCAGAGCTTTGGTCGCCCACACCCTCGACGGCGCCGCGAGCCATTTCTGCCGCATTCGCCTCCGCGCCACCCCCGCCTCACGCAGCTTTTACGAATTGCTGGGGTTTGAGCCGGTCGATGAGCCCGAAGCGACGCATGCGCTGCGGCTGCGCCAAGATTTCCGCCATCCCTGACCCGAAAGGCCGGGACCAGGACACCTGTGGTTTTGAAAAAAATCGGCCGTCAGATTTGCAATCTTGGCCTTTTTCACGCAAAATAGGGGATTGGATCGGCCATTGAACGCCGCGCCAACATTCGCCGACGGCTCCATAGACGCCGTCAGGGCAGGAAACCCGGCAGCGCATCGCGCACGAGATCCGTAGATTTGCGGACGCCCGGAAAACACACAAGCATTGGATATTTATATGAGCGAGGCCAAACCCGGCGACACCGTTCGGATAAACTATACCGGCAAACTCACAGACGGCACCCGGTTCGACAGTTCCGAGGGTCGCGAGCCTCTGGAGTTCCAGGTTGGTTCCGGCCAGATCATCAGCGGACTTGACCGCGAAGTCGAGGGCATGAAGGTCGGTGACAAGCAGACGGTCACCGTTCCGGCTGAGGAGGCCTACGGTCCCCACGACGCGGCCAAGGTTCAGCAGGTTCCGCGCGAGGCTCTGCCGCCGGAACTCGAACCGCAGGAAGGCATGCAGCTGCAGGCGCAAACGCCAGAGGGTGCGCAGATGACGCTGGTTGTCACCGCCGTTGCCGAACAGGAAATCACCGTCGACGCCAACCATCCGCTGGCTGGCAAGGATCTGATATTCGAAATCGAGATGGTCGAGATCCTCAAGGCGGCCTGACCGCACCAGACCTGGGCAACCCGGCCTGGCGCCGGGTTGCCGCTTGCCTCCAGGGTAGTGCCTGCAGCGACCACTCGCCCTGGCGGACGCCCCCACCTCTCCGTTACCGCTTCGTTTGACTGCAATGATTGCAATGCATACATTGCAGGCATCAGGCACATCTCTTCAGGCGAGGTTCACCATGGCATCACTCACCATCCGTAATCTCGATGACGAGGTGAAGCAGGCGCTGCGCGAGCGTGCCGCGCGCCATGGCGTCTCCATGGAGGAAGAGGCACGTGTGCTGTTGCGCAAATCCGTGCGCGAAGATGATCGCAACGCTTCGGCAAAGCCCGCCGGTGAAACTTTCTATGACCGTGTGATGGCCTTGCGCGAGAAGTACGGCGCCTTTGATCTTGAGATACGGCCGCGCACCGAGCTCGCTGGCGAGCGACCTGTCTTCGACTGGCTTGAAGACGAATGATCCTCGATACCAATGTGATTTCTGAGGCAATTTCCATACGGCCGGATCAAGCGGTCATGACATGGTTCGCTACCCTTGATCCGAATGTGCTTTGCGTCCCGTCGGTGGTCAAAGCGGAATTGCTCGCTGGCGTTGCGTTTTTGCCAGCCGGGCGCCGTAGCGAAGTTCTTGGCGCTATGATCGCCGAGTTTCTTGAGTCATATGAGACTGAGCGGCTCCTGGCATTTGAAAGTGCTGATGCTCCATTTTATGCAAAAGTGCTTTCTTCCCGCCGCTCCGTAGGCCGTCCCGTTTCTATCCTCGACGCCCAGATAGCTGCCATAGCGCTGAGGCGCGGTCTGCCGGTTGCCACCCGCAATGTCCGCGATTTCGCCGATTGCGGCCTCACCCTCATCAACCCTTGGGACCCCGCACCATGACCCTTGCCGGCAAACGCATCCTGCTGATCATTTCCGGCGGCATTGCCGCCTACAAGTCACTCGATCTGATCCGCCGTCTGCGCGAGCGCGGGGCTGAGGTGCGGCCGCTGATGACCCGGGCCGCGCAGGAATTCGTCACCCCCCTGGCTGTGGGCGCGCTCGCCGCCGATCATGTCTACACCGATCTGTTTTCGCGCGAGGACGAGCAGGACGTCGGCCATATCAGGCTGGCGCGCGATTGCGATCTCATCTGCGTGGCGCCCGCCACCGCCGATCTGATGGCCAGGATGGCCCATGGAATGGCGGGTGATCTGGCTTCCACCGTGCTGCTCGCCACCAACGCGCCGGTGCTGCTTGCGCCGGCCATGAACCCGGCGATGTGGGCGCACGCTGCAACCCGCCGCAACGTCGCGACCTTGCGCAGTGACGGCATCGGCTTCATCGGCCCGATGGCCGGTGAAATGGCCGAAACCGGTGAGGCCGGCGAGGGCCGCATGGCCGAGCCCTTGCAGATCGTCGCGCACATCGAGGCGCTGCTGGATGACGCGCCAAAGCCGCTCAAAGGCAAAACCGCCATCGTCACCTCCGGCCCGACGCATGAGCCGATCGACCCGGTGCGCTACATCGCCAACCGCTCGTCGGGCAAGCAGGGCCACGCCATCGCTGCCAGCCTTGCCCGACTCGGCGCCGAGGTGACGCTGGTCTCCGGTCCGGTCACCCTTGCCGATCCTGTGGGCGTCACGGTGGTCCGGGTCGAGAGTGCGGCCAACATGCTTGACGCTGTCACCGCCGCCTTGCCCGCCGACATTGCCGTCTTTGTCGCAGCCGTCGCCGACTGGCGGGTGGCAACCTCCGCCGCAAACAAGATCAAGAAGAAGGAAGGCGAGGGCCCGGCGCCGCTCGAGCTCACCGAAAATCCCGATATCCTCAAGACCATCGGCCATCACCAGAGCCGCCCCCACCTCGTGGTCGGCTTTGCCGCCGAAACCGCCGACGTCGTCGCCAACGCGCAGGCCAAGCTGGCCCGCAAAGGGGCCGATTTCATCGTCGCCAACGACGTCTCGCCCGCCACCGGCATCATGGGTGGTGACCGCAACCGCGTCCGCATCGTCTCGAAAGATGGCGTCGAGGACTGGCCGGATCTGAGCAAGGGCGAGGTCGCCGACCGGCTGGCGGCGCGGATTGCTAAGGCCTTTTAGCGGACGCGGCAGCTGAGGGCTCAGCCCTTGCAATCATGACCGACAAATCAATAAGCAATGGGCCGGTGGCTATGACATGAGCTTGAACCAAGATTGTACAGCTAAGTTCAATCGATCCTGCTCTAGCTCATCCGTTGCATTGCAGTGTGCAATTGGCCCGCGTAGAAGGTTTAGCTGATTAGCGATATTGCTGACCGCGATCTTTGAGGAGAATACCGGGTCAAAAATGTCCCAATTATCCGTGATCAACTGTGAAAGCTCTCCAAATGTCGTATAATCGATGAGATCGTCAGACCGCGGAGTAATACCGCTGTCTACTTCTTTTTTGTGACGACCTCGAGCAGGGTTTCGGATCTTGTTCTCATCAACCCTTACACTTTGCCACCAGTCTGCGCCTTCTGCTTCGATCATGATGCCTTTGACAAGCTTCCGTATTGAATTCTCTAGGCAATAGAAAACCTCATAGAATTCAGACATGCGAGCGGCTTCGGCGCGCAGTTGCGCTTCAAATTGCTCATACTCGGAAACCTTCCGATCTGTGGCCGATTTCGGCGTAACAGCCAAATCATGGCCGCTATCCTTTTCTATGGCCTTCATATCGCTGACTATCTGGAGTCCGGACATGCCGAAGGCCCGGATCAAACCATCGGGTCGTTTAGGCATCGTCATCTCTCAGAAGATTGTCCTTGAGGCTTTTGAAGATCGCATTGAACACCTCTGGATTCGTGGTTGCTGGAAGATTCAGATTAATTGTGTAGCCGAGATTTAGGCCAATGCTTCCAGTCTTTGGCGGAGCGCTATCTTCCGCTTTTTGATTGAAATTAACGGTGTCTCTTTGAAAATTTTCCTCCCGTTCTGGAGCGCCTGCGGAAGAAACATCTCCGATATTGAATGTCGCATGCTTTTTTAAAGCCTTTATACAGGCATATGCGAGCTTAACGGGGTTAGAATCATGCGCCTGACCTGTCTCTTCAACGATTAAGCCGAGCAGTTCATTGTCATTGAGTTTATGCATAAACTCATTGCGTGTATACAGTGGTGCGTAAGCATGTCTGATTGCCTGAGCAACGGCTTGGCCAGATGATGTTGGGTTACGGAACTTGGTGTAAAGCTCGGTTGGTTTTCCATCGGAAGCCGCGAAATTGATCTTTTTCAGAAATGCGGTCATCTGATCGCCTGAGCCGCCGGGTATCTTCAGGATTGTTTTGACAAAGTCCTGGCTAACTCGTTCGGGTACAGGCGCAGTTTTGATCGTGGCTAGAGCCTTATCAATATTGCCCGCTGAGGTAATGTACGGAAGCGAAGCCATAGCTAACTCCTATTGAGTAACACTCGCTAAAGTAGCGCATGTTGTGCTCAAAAAGTCGATACCTTCACGCCGTAATAAATTCTATTCGCTTGTAGCGCTGCATCGCAATACAGGTCATGAGATCTGGATTTCGAATTGCATCAACTGAGAGGTAGTAGAGGGTGTCCGCATTGTCCCGGTGTTGCGAATCCAATCCCCTCCCCGTCGCCCTCACGCCAGTTCAGCCACCGTCACCGCTTCCGCCTGCAGCGGCGAAAACCGCGCCGACGAGATGCCGCTGGCCTTCAGCGTCACAAAGCTGCCGGCCGGGATTTCGTGCCATTTCGTGTCAGCGTCGGTGAATGGTTCGGAGACCAGGCAATGTCCCTGGTTGGCGCAGGTCGGCGCCGAATAGAGTGTCGGCGCATGGGCGTCGGTGGCATAGCGGATCGCATAGAGCGTCTGGCCATCGGAAAATGCAGCGGTAAAGCGCACCAGCTCGCGCACGCCGGCGCGGGCCGATTGCGCCAGCGCAAAGCGGATGGCTTCGGCAAAGGCGGCGGCCGGGTCTGTCTCGAGCCCGAATTCGAGCGCCAGCAGAAACAGGAGCTCCGAATCGGTGGTGCCATGCCGCGCCTGATAGAGCCGGTCCGAGAGCGCCGCTTCCATCGGCCGCCGGATTTTTTCAAACCCGGCGATCTGGCCGTTGTGCATGAACGACCAGGTGTTGTGCACGAAGGGGTGGCAATTGTCGCGGCTGGTCGCCCCTCCGGTGGAGGCGCGGACATGGGCCAGAAACAGCGGCGAGCGGATCTGCCGCGCCAATGATTTCAGATTGCAGTCCGACCAGGCCGGCAGCACATCGCGGTAAAGTCCGGGTTCTGCGTGCTCGCCATACCAGGCGACGCCAAACCCGTCGCCATTGGTCGCCGTCTTGGCTTCCGTGGCCTGGTGCGACTGGTCGATCAGCGAATGGCCGGGGGCGGAGACGATCTGCTCCAGCGGGATCGGCGTTCCTCGGTAGGCGGCCCATCTGCACATGCGGTTCTATTTGCTCCGGTTATGCATCCGGTGATGCAAGTCGTTGATGATACCACTTGCAGTTTTCTCAAAGATGAACGGCAGCATCGCATGCACCAGGGCGCAGAAACCGGCGGCAAAAAGCTTGGCCGAAAATGTTGCGGCAAAGCGCAAATGTTCGAAATAGGTCTCATCCACCGCGCGCAGGTGCGCGGTGAACAGGCGGGCGAGCTGGTTCGGCATCGGCAAGTTTCCCTTCGTCCAAGCTTTGCGTGGGGAAGGATAGCCGGCTTCGAAGGAGAATTTGTCCCGATTGTCCCTTGAAAACGCCAGATAATGGGATAGATAAATCGGAATGCACCAGATAGACGAGATGGATATCCGAATTCTGACCCAGTTGCAGCGGGACAGCACCCTGTCGGTCGATGCGCTGTCGGAACGGGTCAACCTGTCGCGCAACGCCTGTTGGCGCCGGGTCAAGCTGATGGAGGAGCGCGGGCTGATCAGGGATCGCGTCGCCATTCTCGACGCCGAGATGGCCGGCTGCGGCCTGTCGGTGTTCATTTTCGTGCGCGCCGACAGCCATGACGCCGACTGGCTCAAAAGCTTCCGCGATGCCGTCAGCGCCTTTCCCGAAATCGTCGGCGTCTACCGCACGTCTGGCGATCTCGATTACGTGCTCCGCGCCCGCGTTTCCGACGTGAAAGCTTACGACCGGCTCTATCAGAGGCTGATCGCCAGGGTGAAACTGGCCGACGTCTCCGCCTCCTTCGTCATGGAAGAGATCAAGGAAACCACGGCGGTTCCGCTCTCCGCACTATCGTAGTGCCGGCAGGTCTACTTTTCCCGCTGGCAGATCGAGCGGCGGAACAGTCTGCGGTCAGAAGGCAGACGGTCCCCGACCCGCCGTCTGGCGGCGGGCTCAGCGCTGCTGGTTTTTCACCCGCGAAATCGCCAGGTTGATCGAGGCCATCCGCGCCTCGACCTGATCCAGGCTGGCGGTGCCACGGCCGGTCTGGCGTTCCAGTTCGAACTTCATGTCGCTGAGCTGATTGAGTTTTTCCTCCTGCGTCAGCGTGGTGTGGGCGGACACGTCTTCCGGTGTCATCTGCGGTCCGGCTTCCGGATCGGGTCTGTCGGTCATCGGGTTCTCCTTTGCTATGGCAGGTCAACGCCAGCGCGGCTTCCGGGTTCCAAACCGGAGCGGCCTGGTGTTTCTTCGGGCATGGTGGCGGCCGTGACAACCGTCGGACATTGAATCTGAGTGTATCCGGTTGAACAGTGCGTTCTCCCCAGCGCTCTTATTGTAAACGCCGCAAACGGCTATTTAGGGGTCAACGTCCACATCACCGGCCTGAGCTGCCGGTCCGAGCTCGAGGAGACTGCCATGTCGATCAGACCAGTCCGCCATTTGTCCACCGCCGTGCCGCATCTCGAAGGCGCCGGCGTGCATCTGCAGCGCGCCTTCGGTTTTGACGATCCGTCGCTGACCGATCCGTTCCTGCTGTTTGACGATTTCCGCAACGAACGCCCTGAAAACTATCTCAAGGGGTTCCCCTGGCATCCGCATCGCGGCATCGAGACCATTACCTATGTTCTGGCCGGCACCGTCGATCACGGCGACAGCCTCGGCAACACCGGTATCCTCGGCGCCGGCGACGTGCAATGGATGACCGCAGGCAGCGGCATCATGCACCAGGAAATGCCCAAGGGTGACGCCAGCGGCCGCATGCATGGCTTCCAGCTCTGGGCCAATCTGCCGGCGTCGATGAAGATGACCGCGCCGCGTTACCAGGATGTCACCGCCGCCGACATTCCGGTCGAAATCGACGATGACGGCACCGCTGTGCGCATCATCTGCGGCGAGTTCTGGGGCAAGCGCGGTCCGGTCGACGGCATCGCCGCCGAACCGTCCTATGTCGACATCTCGGTGCCGCCGGGCAAGAAGAAGACCTTCAAGGTCGACGCCTACCGCTCGGCCTTCGCCTACATCTTCGCCGGTTCCGGCTCGTTCCGCGATGCGTCCAGGCCGTTCGGCGTGCTGGTCGAAAAGGAAGTCGAGGGCGAGGAAATCCAGATCCGCGACATGTCGGGCGACCGAACGCTGGTGGTGTTTGATACCGGTGACGAGATCACCGTGCAGGCCGGCGACGAGGGCATCCGCTTTCTGCTGGTCTCCGGCAAGCCGATCCGGGAGCCGGTGGCCTGGCATGGCCCGATCGTCATGAACACCCGCGCCGAGCTGATCCAGGCGGTGACCGAATTGCAAAACGGCAGCTTCATCAAGCCGGCCCCCTAGTCTGCGGCTGACTGCATCGTTCTTCGCCCGTCAAATGCCGGCACAGCGTCCCGGCATTTTTGTGTTCATCTGTTTCACGGTTTAAGCAGTGGCCGGAACGGCCTTTCTGGCGAGCCCAGCACAATATTCACCCTTGTGGTTGACTATTGTGCTGGACAGGCGTATTCAACCATAAGGGTGAATAAATGGACGACGAAGTTCTGTCACGCGTATTGAAGGCCACCGGAGATACCACCCGGCGGCGGATCTTGACGCTGCTTGTTCAGGAAGGGGCGTTGAGGGTGACCGCGCTTGCCGCTCATTTCGACATGTCTTTGAACTCCGTCTCCAAGCACATCAAGGTGTTGGAGGAGGCAGGGCTTGTCACCCGCCGGACTGTGGGCCGCGAGCATTTCATCGCCGCCGAGCTGGAGCCGCTGAAGCTGACTGAGAGCTGGTTCGGGCAATTGAAGTCGATTTGGGAACTGCGCCTGTCGGCGCTTGAAGAGGCACTCGTTTCAAAGGACGACGACAATGACTGATGCAATCAAGGAACTTGAACTGACCGTAAGCCGCAAGATTTCCGCCCCCCGCACCAGGGTGTTCGACGCCTGGTTGTCGCCGCCGATGCTGGCCAAATTCATGCGCCCGGGTGGCAGCGACATGACCTCGAAAGTCACCAATGACCCGGTCAAGGGCGGCCGTTTCACCATCTTGATGGCGACGGCGGAAAAGGAAATCCCCCACGCCGGCACCTATCTGGAGATCGATCCGCATTCGCGGCTGTCGTTCACCTGGGAATCGCCATACTCGCTCGACGACAGCGTCGTCACCATCGATTTCACCGAGATCGAACCGGGCGTTACCGAGGTCACGTTGCACCAGGTCAAGTTCCGCAGCGAGGAGGCGCGCAACGGCCACCTAAGCGGCTGGACCGCAATCCTCGACGCCCTTGAGGAAACCATCGGCTGAAAGAGGAGCTCCGGGACGCAGCGCGGCCCGGATGTCTCAGTCACCTGACCTGGCCTCTCCGATGATCGGGCCGAAGACGATGCGTCTTCGGCCTAAGCTGCAAAGCAGCCTTGAGGTTGAGACCAGTATAGCCCTGTCATGACCAGCGAGATGACACGAGCCCCGCAAGCTGACTGAAGCGGATCTGGGTCTTCCAGGCCGTAACAACGTCGTCACTTCCGCGCCATTGCCGGCCTTTTCGCGAGAGATCGTGCCGGGTGCGTCCCGGGCCGCATTGAACAAAAATTTGAAACTTGATCCCTGCGCTGTTGCCGACTAACACGGATGCCTTGCCCGTGTGCGTGAACGCACATAAGCTGGCAGCAAATTGCAAGACTACACAGGGAGTTATCATGAAACACTACAAAATCATCGCGGGCGCTGCACTGGCCCTCAGCCTGGCGACAAACGCCATGGCACAGGACATCTCCTTCTTCCGCATTGGCACCGGCGGGACAGCCGGCACCTACTATCCGATCGGCGGATTGCTGGCCAATGCGATTTCCAACCCGCCCGGTTCGCGCGCTTGCGATGCGGGTGGCTCCTGCGGCGTTCCCGGTCTCGTAGCCTCGGCACTGTCGGCCAATGGATCGGTTGCCAACATCAATGCCATTGCCAGCGGCTCATTGGAATCGGGCTTTGCCCAGTCCGATGTCGCGACCTGGGCCTATACCGGAACAGGCATCTGGGACGGCAAGCCTGCGGTCGAAAAGCTGCGCGCCATCGCCAATCTCTATCCCGAAAGCATCCATTTGGTGGCAAGCGCCGGATCCGGCATCAACAGTGTTGCCGATCTCAAGGGCAAGCGCGTCTCGCTCGACGAGCCCGGTTCCGGCACCCTCGTCGATGCCCGCGTCATCCTGGAAGGCTACGGTCTGTCGGAAGCCGACATTTCACCGGAATTCCTCAAGCCCGACCAGGCCGCAGACCGCATGCGTGACGGCGCCATGGACGCCTTCTTCTTTGTTGGCGGCTACCCGGCCGGCGCCATTGCCGAGCTTGCCAGCCAGCACGACGTGAAGCTGGTGCCGATCTCGTGCGACGAGGCGCCGTCGATCTGCGAAAACTACACCTTCTTTGCGACCGATACGGTTCCGGGCGGCACCTATGAAGGCAATGCGGACGATGTGAAGACGCTGGCTGTCGGTGCACAATGGGTCACCAGCGCCGATCAGCCGGAAGAGCTGGTCTACGGCATCACCAAGGCACTGTGGAACGACAACACCCGCAAGCAGCTTGATGCCGGTCACGCCAAGGGCAAGGCCATCACCAAGGAAACCGCGCTGAGCGGCGTCGGCATTCCGCTGCATCCGGGCGCAGAAAAGTTCTACAAGGAAGCCGGGCTTCTGAAGTAAGACAAAAACCGGTTGCTTGTGAGGCAACAGCGATTTCCAAGGGGCCGCGCAGCAATTGCGCGGCCCTCAATTTCTAAAGCTCACATAAGGTGCTGGGGACCATGGGCGTGGATAAACACAAGCCGGAATCAGCCGAGAACGTCCGTCATCTGACTGCCGATGAACTGCAGATGATCGAGGAAACCTACGACCCGGAGCTTCGCTTCCGGGTTCTGGCCTGGTCCTTGACCATCGCCACGGCAACGATCCTGTTTTTGTTGTCATGCTACCATTTTTACACCGCGGGCTTTGGCATCCCGCAGGCAACCGTGCACCGGGGCCTGCATCTCGGTGCGACGCTGCTTGTGGTATTCCTGAGCTTTTCCGCTTTCGGCAAGAAAGAGATGAAGCCAGGTGCGCTGGCGCCCTTCGGGCTGCCGCTCACCGACTGGGTGCTCGGCATTGCCGGGTTCATCGCCGCACTCTATGTGCCCTGGATCTACAGCGAACTTGCCTTCCGCGTCGGAAATCCGCTGCCCATCGACGTGGTGATGGGTACGATTCTGATCGTTGTGCTTCTGGAAGCCGTGCGCCGCTCGATGGGCTGGCCCCTGCCGGTGATCGCCCTGTTGTTCATCGCCTATGCCTATTTCGGAAAGTCGATGCCCGGCATCTTCGTTCATCCGGGCGCCAGCTGGTCGAACATTGTCAACCATCTCTATCTGACCTCTCAGGGCATTTACGGCACCGCGCTCGGCGTGATTGCCACCTATGTGTTCCATTTCGTGCTGTTCGGGGTGATGGCGACGCGGATCGGGCTGGGCCAGCTGTTCATTGACGTGGCCTCCGCAGTCGCGGGCCGTTATGCGGGCGGACCGGCCAAGGTCTCGGTCCTGTCATCGGCGCTGCTGGGTTCGATTTCAGGCTCGTCGATCGCCAATACGGTGACCACAGGCGCGCTCACCATCCCGGCCATGATCCGCATCGGCTATCCCCGCCACTTTGCCGCCGCCGTGGAAGCCGCCGCCTCGACCGGGGGACAGATCACCCCGCCGGTCATGGGGGCCGTCGCCTTCCTGATGATCGAATATCTCGGTCTGTCGCTGACCACCATTCTCACGGCAGCCCTCGTTCCCGCCTTCATGCACTTTTTCGGCGTTCTGGTCCAGGTGCATCTGGAAGCCCGCCGGCTCGGCCTGCGCGGCCTGTCTGTTGCCGAACTTCCCAATGCCTGGAAGGTGTTGAAGCAAGGCTGGCTGACAGTGGTGCCGCTTGTCGTTCTGGTTGCCATCCTGTTGTCCGGCCGCACGCCCTTTTCTGCTGCCTTCTGGTCGATCACCGCCTGTATCGGCGTGCTTGTCATTCAGCAGGTTGGCGAAAGCGGCATCGTCGGCGGCCTGCGCGGCACAATTCATGGCGTCTGGCAGGGGTTCATCCTCGGAGCCAAGCAGTCGCTGTCGGTCACCGCAGCCGCTGCCCTGGTCGGCGTCGTCATCGGCGTGGTCACGCTGACCGGCGTGGGCTTCAAGATCGCCTATATGGTCACAAGCGTTGCGCAGGACTGGGCCGGTTCGATCCACGATCTTCTGGTTTTCCTGCCCTTCGAGCTGATGAGTGTGCCGACGCTGACATTGCTCTTCACCCTGATCCTGACGGCCATTGTCTGTATTCTGATGGGCTGCGGCATTCCCACAACCGCGAACTACATCATCATGGTTGCGGTTGCGGCGCCGATTCTCGGCCTGCTCGGGGTCCAGCCGCTGGTCGCCCATTTCTTCGTCTTCTATTACGGGGTTCTGGCCGACGTGACGCCGCCGGTCGCCATGGCGGCCTATGCGGGCGCGGGCATTGCCAATGCCAATGCGTTCAAGGCCGGCAACACCGCCTTCCGGCTCAGCATGGGCAAGGCGCTGGTGCCCTTTGTCTTTGCCTTTCAGCCGGCGCTGCTGCTGGTCACCGATAACTTCACCTGGACGGCATTCAGCCTTGCATTCAGCGGCACGGTGCTTGGCATCTGGGCCCTGGCTGCCGCGGTATCCAATTGGCTCTTTGCGCCGCTTCGCTGGTATGAACGCATCGCCCTGGTACTGGCCGCCATCCTGCTGGTTTCGCCCGATTTGATCGCAACGGTGGTTGGGCTGCTGCTGGTGGCGCCGATTGCAGCAAGGCAGTTGCTGCAGAAACGCCGGGCAGCGCCCGGCTAGGCGCGCACCGGGCAACAGCGGCCACCCCCATGCCCTTCTCTTCAGAGCCGGGCTGCAGTCGTCATCCAGCCGGTGATTCTGGTGCGGGCATAAACTATTATGCCAGCACGCTGTTCACACCGTCTTGTACATATAGGTGGTCGCATGCAGCGCCCTGCCGTCGGGGTCGCGGGCAAAGCCGGGGATCACGCCGGCAGTCTCGAAGCCCGCCGCCCGGTAAAGCGGCTCGGCCTTGTCGCCGGTTCGGGTGTCGAGTGTCACCAGCGTCTTGCCCGCCGCGCGTGCCTCGTCGACGACAGCACGCATCAGCGCCCGGCCAACGCCCTTGCGCCGGGCCTGCGGGCTGACCATCATCTTGGCCACCTCGCAGCGGTGCGGCTGGTTCGGCGGCAACGCCAGGATCAGTTGCACCGACCCCACCGTCTGGCCATCCAGATGGGCGATCAGCAGCTTGCGGCGGCCGGCGCGGACCTCCGGAAAAACCTGTCCGGCCAGGAATGCCAGAGCGTCGGCTGCGGAGAACGGCTGCATGAACCCGATCGCTGCCCCGTCTTCCACGGTCTGCGCCATGATCCCGGCCAGTCTGTCGGCATGCGCGTCCAGCTCATCGGCCGCCAGGCTCTGAATGCTGATACTGGTCATACCCACCTCACACGAGAAAGATCATGTAGCTTGCCGGGTCGACACCGGTCTGGAACCGGGAAGGACCGAACAGCTGGTAGCGCAGGCAGTCACCGCTCTCGAGTTGATGCGGCTCGTCGCCGAGCGTCACGCTCAGCGACCCCGACAGCATCACCAGATGGTGCTCATGCCCCGGCACCGAGGGCGCTGCGTAGGAGATTATCTGGTAGGGCGAGAGCGTACAGCGCACCACCTCGGCAGTCAGGCCGCCACTTGGCGGCGATATGATGGTGCGGGCAAACCCATTCTCGGCATCGCTCCACTGGCTCTGGTCGGCGCGCCGGACAATGGCTGCGAACCCCGCCTCGATCGGCGCCAGCACTTGCGAGATGGTCATCTGGTAGGCCGTCGACAGGCTGCCCAGGGTTTCGGCAGTGGGGCTGACGTCGCCGTTTTCGATCCGCGACAGCGTCGAGCGGCTGACCGCAGCCCTGTCTGCGAGCTCCTGCAGCGACCAGCCGTGCGCCATCCGCACCTGCCTGAGCCGCTCCGCCAACCTGTCATTGAGTGAAGACACAGCTTAATCCCGAATACAAGAGAAAATCTTGAATATGGGATATTGGGTTTTTACATGGTCGTCAAGCTGCGGCGGGAGTGCTCTCTCCCGCTGCCTTCCGCGAGTCCACGCCTGGAATTGCGTCTGTCCGTGTCACGTTCCAGCCCGCCCCTAGGGTCTGAGCGTGCTCTGCCGCTCCACCACCTCGAAGCCGAGATCGACCACCGGCTCTGCCGGCTCGCTTGCGTCGAGCGCCGCAGCCAGCATCCGCATGGCGCGCTCGCCCATCTCGTAGCGATGGGTGCGCACGCTCGAGATTGCCGGATGCGCTGCGGCCATCATCTCCAGATCGTTGAAGCCGCAAATGCCGATCTTGCCCGGCACGGCGATGCCACGGCGCTGGCACTCAAACAGTGCGCCCAGCGCCAGGTCGTCATTGTTGCACAGGATCGCGTCGGTCTCCGGCGCCCGCGACAAAAGATCCGCCATCAGCAGGCCCCCCAGCGTCACGGTAGAGGCTTGCGGGGTGGTGACGATGCGGCGGTCCTCAAGCAGCCCCGCAGCCGCGGCTACGTCGCGAAACCCGGCAAGCCGCCGTTGCGTGCGCGGATCAAGCCTAGCGCCCAGAAATCCCGGCCGGGTGTAGCCCATCGCGAGCAGATGCCGGGTTGCCGCGCGCGCGGCTTCGAGATGGGAGAAGCCAATCATCATGTCGAGCGGCTGGTCCGATATCTCCATGATCTGCACAATGCGGCAGGGCGAGGTCCTGAGCAGCGCCCGGGTTTCGTCCGACTGGTCGATGCCCGATATGATCAGCCCGGCCGGACGCTGGCTCAGGAAGGTTTTCACCAACCGCTCTTCCTCCAGCGGCGAGTAGCGCGAATTGCCCAGCTGCACCTGCCAGCGGCTGTCCTCCGCCGCCGCGTAGACGCCGCGCATGACATCGGCAAACACGTTGTTGGTGACCGATGGCACAATCACCCCGATCACATTGGTCCGCCCCGCCGCCAGCGCCTGCGCCGCCGGATCCGGCAAATAGCCAAGCCGCGCGATCACCGCCCGGATACGGCTCAACGACTTGACCGAGACCCGCTCCGGTTCACGCAAGGCGCGCGACACAGTCATAGCGCTAACACCGGCTTCACGCGCAACATCGGCAATGGTAATCGAGATATTTCGTTTGTTTTTCAAGGGTCTGTCTAATTTTTGTTGCAGTGGGAAAAGTTTAGCACGTTTGCTTAGGTTGACAAATGTTAGCGCTACCAGTAGAGCGGAGACAAGGAGGAGGATGCTGATGGACGGTCAGAGCAAGGCCAGGGTCTTGATTGCGATGGGGGTCTGCGGCGCTGGAAAATCTGCGCTGGCCCGCACCTTGGCCGCACGTCTGGGTCTGGCCCTGGTCGATGCCGATGATCACCATTCCGAAGAGGCCCGCGCCGCCATGTCGCGCGGCGAGGCGCTGAGCGACGCCGAACGGCTGCCCTGGCTCGACCGCGTCGGAGTGGCAGCGGCAGCCGCGGCGCAAGCTTCGGGCGGTGTGGTCATCGCCTGTTCGGCGCTGCGCCGGATCTACCGCGACCGTCTGCGCGGCCATTTGCCGTCAGCTTGCTTCATTCATCTGAGCGGCGCCCGCGACCTGATCGCCGGCCGGCTGAAATCCCGCCGCGATCATTTCGTCGGCGTGGGCCTGCTTGACAGCCAGCTGGCGACGCTCGAACCGCTTGGCCACGACGAAAGCGGCATCGTCGTTGATGTCACGGCCTCACTTGATTTGCTTTCCGAAGCGGTGCTTCGCAAGATGGGGGATGCGGCTGCCGTATCTCTCGAAACCGGTCCGGTTCCCGATAGGCTCGAGACCCGGCAAAACTGAAACGCATACCCGGGAGGTATTTGCTATGTTGAAATCCCTGACCACACTCGCCCTGGCTTCGGTCATCGGCGCCGCGCTTGGCGCCTCTGCGCTGGCGCAGGAAATGACGCTGAAATTCCAGTCCTCCGATCCGGCCGGCAACCCCAATTTCGTGCTGCAGCAGGGCTGGGCCGACAGCATCAAGGAAAAGACCGGCGGCAAGCTGGCCATCGAACTGTTGCCGGTGGAATCCATCGTCGCCCACAACGAGACCCAGGACGCCATTGCCGGCGGCATTCTTGACGGGCACATCACCGACACGTCCTATTTCTCCGGCAAGGATCCGGCTTTCGGCCTGGTCGCCAACCCGGTCGGCGCCTGGTCGGCACCGCAGGAAATGTTTGACTTCATGGCCAAGGGCGGCGGCAAGGAGCTGATGAACGAACTGGTTGAGCCCTACGGCCTGCACTTCATCGGCGCCACCACGCCGGGCCTTGAAGCCTTTGTCTCGAAAGTGCCGCTCGATGGTGTCGCTGACCTCAAGGGCCTCAAGCTGCGTGCGCCCGAAGGCCTGGTCCAGCAGGTGTTTGCCGCAGCCGGCGCAGCCCCGGTCAATCTGCCCGGGTCGGAAGTCTTCACCTCGCTCGACAAGGGTGTCATCGATGCCGCCGACTACACGGTCTATTCGACCAACAAGGCACAAGGCATGCACGATGTGGCGATGCACCCGGTCTATCCCGGTTTCCACTCCATGCCGCTGGTCGAGATCTCGATGAACAAGGCCAAGTGGGATGCGCTCGACGACGCCACCAAAACCATCCTTGAGCAAAGCGTCGCTGAGTTTGCCCAGAGCCAGGTGGCAGCCCTTGCCGCACAGGATCTCGCAGCCGTCGAGGAAGACAAGGCTGGCGGCAAGGTCACTGTGCATGACTGGTCGGCCGAGGAGCGTGCCAAGTTCCGCACCATCGCCATGGGTGAATGGGCCAAGGTCGCCGAGCGCTCCGACAACGCCAAGAAGGTGTACGAAGTGCTGACCACCTATCTCAAGGACGCCGGCCTGATGCAGTAGACCGCTCGTCCGGCACTTGACAGATCAACCCCTGCCGGGCGGTTCGCCGCCCGGCAACTTTGGAGGAGGATGACATGACCGACGATCCGACAGCACCGGCTCTCGAGGAGGCCGAGGGCTCGACCGGCGGCCCGATTGCCGAAGCCGGCGCCCTCGGCCGTCTCGTCGACCGCACCGGGCTGGTGTTCGCTGCGGGTATTGTCGCTTCCGTGGCCATTCTCATCAACGAAGTGGTGCTGCGCTACGTCTTCAACGCGCCCACCATCTGGGCGCATGAGACCACCATCTTCCTCTGCGGCATCGCTTTTATCTATGGCGGACTCTATTGCTCGGCCCACGACAAGCACATCCGCGTGGTGCTGATCTATGACGCCGTGCCGCGGCGCGTCCGCCGCGTCTTCGATATCGTCATCTCGCTGATTTGCGCAGCAGCCAGCGCCATGTTTGCCTGGGCCGCCTGGATCATGGTCCAGCGTGCAGCCTTCCGGCCCGATGGTTCGTTCCGGCTTGAACGCTCCGGCAGCGCCTGGGACCCGGTCTATCCGGGACTGCTCAAGGTGTTCATGCTGGTCGTGCTGGCGGTGATGGCCGTCCAGTTCGTCATTCTCGCAGTCAACTATGCCCGGGGTAAGCGCTGATGGAAATCTTCGGTTCGCTGCAGTCGCTCGGCATCGAGGGCGGCACCTTTGTCATGTTCGCCATGCTGCTGGCGCTGCTGGTCTCGGGCATTCCGCTCGCCTATGTCACCTTGCTTGTGGCGCTCATCTTCGCGCTCGGCTGGTTCGGGCCGATGGTGGTGCCGCTGATCACCAGCCGGGTCTATTCGTTCGTCTCGTCCTTCGTTTTCGTCTCGGTGCCGATGTTTGTGCTGATGGCGGCAATTCTCGACCGTTCCGGCATTGCCCGAGACCTGTTTGACGCGATGAAGCTGCTGGCCGGGCGTCTGCGCGGCGGCGTCGCCGTCCAGACCATCGCCGTTGCCGTCATCCTGGCGGCAATGAGCGGCATCATCGGCGGCGAGATCGTGCTGTTGGGTCTTGTCGCCCTGCCGCAGATGCTGCGGCTGGGCTATGACAAGCATCTGGCCATCGGCGTGGTCTGCGCCGGCGGCGCGCTCGGCACCATGGTGCCACCCTCGATCGTGCTGATCATCTATGGCCTCACCGCCAATGTCTCGGTCG
Source organism: Hoeflea sp. YIM 152468 (assembly GCF_029210485.1). Lineage (GTDB taxonomy): Bacteria > Pseudomonadota > Alphaproteobacteria > Rhizobiales > Rhizobiaceae > Hoeflea. Next base: position 85,531 of record NZ_JARGET010000016.1, on the reverse strand, counting down.
GCGACCTGTTCACCGCCGCCTTCCTGCCGGGCCTGATGCTGGCCTCTTTTTATGTCGTCTATGTTCTGATCCGCGCCCATCTCAATCCGGCCATCGCTCCGGTACAGGAAGGCCCGCCGGTCGCCATGGCTGAAAAAATCAGGCTGCTCAAGGGTCTGATCCTGCCGCTTATGGTGGTCACCGGCGTCCTGGGGTCGATCTATGCCGGCATTGCCAGCGTCACCGAAGCCTCCGCTGTCGGCGTTGCGGGCGTCATGCTCTCGACCATCGTCCGCGGCGAATTCACGCTGTCGCTGCTCAAGGGCGCCGCCCTTCAGACCCTCCGCACCGTCGGCATGATCGTCTGGATCGGCATCGGCGCCAGCGCGCTGGTCGGCGTCTTCAATCTGATGGGGGGCATCAAGTTCGTCTCCGATCTGATCACCGGCATGTCCGACAACCCGACCATCATCCTGTTGTTCATGATGCTGATTCTGTTCATCCTCGGCATGTTTCTCGATTGGGTCGGCATCGCACTGCTGACCATGCCGATCTTCGTGCCGATCATCACAAGTCTCGGCTATGATCCGGTCTGGTTCGGCGTCTTGTTCTGCATGAACATGCAGGTCTCGTTCCTGTCGCCGCCCTTCGGCCCGGCCGCCTTCTACCTCAAGAGCGTCGCCCCGCCCGACATCTCGCTTGCCACCATCTTCCGTGCGCTGGTGCCCTTCATCGGCATGCAGATTCTCGCTCTTGCCATGCTGATCCTGTTTCCGGCGATAGCCTGGCACTGATGCACGGCGCTGCCGGCGTGACAGGCATCAGCCGATACGAATATCGGCGGAAAACACCGTGCCGCCATCAAAGGCGTAGCTATGCGATCCACCAAGCTGCATCACCATGCCTTTGATGATCTTGGTGCCCATCCCGGGGCGATTGTGCGCGGGATCAAATCCGGGACCGTTGTCCGCAATGACCAGTTTCGCCATGTCACCCGGCAAGTGTTTGAGACTGATGGAGATCGACACATCGGGCTTGGCCGGGTCCGCATATTTCAGCGCGTTGGTGACGACCTCATTGATCAGCAGCGCCAGGGGCGTTGCCCGCTCGTGATTGATCAACAGCGGGTCTATGTCCAGGGTCAACTTGGCAAACGAGCCATAGGCCTGAACCAGCGTTTGCGCGATTGAAGCTATGAAGGCCGGCGCGTCAAGCGCCGCATAGGCATCGCGGTTGTACATGTGCTCATGCACGGTGGACATCGCCGCAAACCGCAACTGTATATCGGTTTTCACGGTTTCGGGCAGATTCTGCATTCTCACAAGCGATTGCATCGACTGCATATTGTTTTTCACGCGGTGGTGGATCTCGCGAAACAGCATCGTGTTTGTGGCCAGAGCCGCTCGCAGCTCTTCGTGACGGCGACCATCTTTCTGCAACAGCCGTATGATCCAGATCGCGCTGAGTGCCAGTCCGATAATGGTCGGAATGACGAACACCAGAAAGACCCAGACACGGTGCCAGAACCGCCCGATCACTTCGGCCGTCCCCACTGACGCCAAGGCGATAAGGTCAGTGCCCGGGACGGATTGATAGCTTACTATTCTTTTCACGCCGTCCAACGGTGACTTGTTGGTGTAGATACCAAAATCCGATCTGGGCAGCAGTTCGGTAAAAAGCACGTATTGGCTCAGGTCCAGCGGAGCGTCAGCCGGGGGGTAACGGGCCACAAGCATGCCGTCCGATCGAACGATGCTGATGGTTGAGTCTGTCCCCAGATCCAGCGAGTCGAGCAAGTCTTTCAACAGAGCCGCATCGAAGGAAATGATTGCCACGCCGATGAACACGCCCTTTCGCTCGAGCCGCCGGCTGAACGCGAAGATCTCACTGCCATCAAGCCGGCTGATGAGGAGCGACGAGGTGAAGAACGGTTTGCCCGCCGCCGGATCGGAGAAATACTCCCGGTCGCGAATGTCGAGGTCCACGAAGTTTGGGTCTGTCGTGTAGAGGGTGTGTCCATCGGCGGCGACAATGTAGGCCTTGGCGCTTGCAGGAAGTCCTTCAAGAGCATCTCTGACGCCGCTTAAGGTCGACCCATCATTGGGCTGAACACCTGGTCCGAGAGCCGAGTCCATTCGTCGCAACGCTTGCGCAGCTACCTCGACGATCCATCCGGCATGGATTTTCACCGCCTTTGCCGCTGCTATTGCGGACATTTCGGCGCGCTCTTCCGCATCATCAAAACCCTGGTAGACCAGAGAGCCGACGATCGCGGAATAAATCAGCAAGGTTGCGATGATAAAGGTGATCGCCGCGCGCGCCGATCTTGCAATCGCTTTAGTGACCATTGAGCGTTCCCCAAAAGCAGCCCGACCGCCATGCTTAACGTGATCGCATTTTTTTCTGGCCATAGGCATCAAGCGCGCTTGCCTTAACAACAAGGCGGTGCAGCTGCGCCGAAGTGAAACGGAATGGCGGGGCTTTGGTTCCAATGATCTCGGCAAATTAACTGCCGTGCCGGCCCTGATATGCTCCTGTCCGTGTCGGTGTTGGCGCGCGGCGGAAGCGAGCGACAGCCTATTTGCCGTCGATCTCGGGGGTCGCCGCCGGACCGCCATTCAGGTCGGCAATCAGCGCTTCCATCTCGGCGATTTCCAGGCGCTGCGCCTCGATGATGTCATCGGCCAGCTTGCGCACCCTGGGGTCGGAGATGGCGGCCCGCGAGCTGGTCAGGATGGCGATCGAATGGTGGGGAATCATCGCCTTCATCCAGGCTTCATCCCCCACCGTGTCCTGACTGCGAACCAGATAGAGCGACCCGGCAAACACCAGCCCGGCGAACGTGAAGATGGCGATGTTGCCACCTTTGCTGGAATACATGCCGAGCATGAACGCCAGCATGACGACAGCCATTGCCGCCCCCATATACAGCGCCATCCACATCCGTGTCTGGCTGAACCAGACATGGCTCGCCGCATAGGTGTTGAGATACATCAGCGCGAACATCACGACCGTCGAGGTGATGATCATCGCGGCAAAGCGGGCATAGGATCCGCGCATAGGGTCCTCCATCAGCGTTGAGTGGCCAACGCCGAAAAGGACCGAATGTTCCGGATCTGCGTTCACACGGCTGGTGTGCCGCGCGGATCGCTTAGCCGCCTCAGGCCGCCTTGGTGACGTGATACTCCTTGATCGCCACCATATCGATCATCTTCCAGCGCTCCGCCTCGTAGTTGAGCGAGAACTGGTCGGACGCCAGAAACACCGGATCGCCGTCAAGATCGCGGGCGATGTCACCGCGATGGCTGGTGATGAAGCGTTCGAGATCGTTTTTATCGCCCGCCGAGATCCAGCGGCAGATCGAAAACCGCGCCATTTCGAAGCTCACCGGCAGCCCGTATTCGCCCGACAGCCGCTCCTTCAGCACGTCGAGCTGCAACGCACCGACCACGCCGACAATCGCTGGCGACCCATCCTCGGGCGAGAACAGTTGCACCACGCCTTCCTCGGCCATCTGCTGCAACGCTTCCTTGAGCTTTTTCGCCTTCATCGCATCCTCGAGCCGCACCCGGCGCAGGATCTCCGGTGCGAAATTCGGCACCCCCTGGAACACCAGCGCTTCGCCTTCGGTCAGCGTGTCGCCAATTCTCAGCGTGCCGTGGTTGGGGATGCCGACAACGTCGCCGGCGTAAGCGGTGTCGGCGATCTGCCGCTGCGAGGCGAAGAAGAACTGCGGCGCCGACAGGCTCAGCGGCTTGCCGGTGCGCGCCAGCCGCGCCTTCATGCCACGCTCGAGCTTGCCCGAGCAGACCCGCACAAAGGCGATACGGTCGCGGTGATTGGGGTCCATGTTGGCCTGGATCTTGAACACGAAAGCGGACATCTTCGGGTCGGTGGCTTCCACCGTGCGGGTATCGGCCACTTGCGCGCGGGGTGGCGGCGCCAGTTCTCCCAGCGCATTGATCAGGTCGCGCACGCCAAAGGCCTTCAGCGCCGAGCCGAAATAGACCGGTGTCAGATGGCCCTCGCGAAAGGCCTCCAGATCAAACGGCCGGCAGGCTTCCGCCGCCAGGCTCGTCTCCTCGATGAAGGTGGCGCGCTCGTTTTCCGGGAGCAGCCCGGCAACCTTGTCCGAGTCCGGCCCGCTGACCGGCGTCAGTTCGGTTTCCTTGTCGGATTTACGGATCGCCGATTTGCTCAGATGATAGGTGCCGGAGAATGATCGCCCCTGGCCGATCGGCCAGGTCATTGGCGCTGTGTCGAGTGCAAGCTTCTGCTCGACCTCGTCGAGAATCTCGAACGGATTGCGCGCCTCGCGGTCCATCTTGTTGATGAAGGTGAGGATCGGAATGTCGCGCAGCCGGCAGACCTCGAACAGCTTCAGCGTTCTGGGCTCGATGCCCTTGGCGGCATCGATCACCATCACCGCCGCGTCGACCGCTGTCAGCGTCCGGTAGGTATCGTCGGCAAAATCTTCATGGCCGGGCGTATCGAGCAGGTTGAAGACGTGGTTGTCATACTCGAAGGTCATCACCGAGGTGACCACCGAGATGCCGCGCTCGCGCTCGATCTTCATCCAGTCGGACCGGGTCTGGATGCGGTCCTTCTTGGCCTTGACCTCACCGGCCAGCTGGATTGCGCCGCCGAACAGCAAAAGCTTTTCGGTCAGCGTCGTCTTGCCGGCGTCCGGGTGAGAGATGATGGCAAACGTGCGGCGGCGGCCGGCTTCCTCGGCAAGTGTATCGGGCATCGAACGACAATTCCTGTTGATTGCGCTGCGTTCTAGCCGCTTGCTGCCCGCCATGCAATTGACCTTCGTCTGCCAAGGGTAAAAGCTTGCCCCATGATCCAGCCTGTTCATCAGTCCCCGCCCGCCCCAAAACTCGGAATTCTGCGCCTGCCGCACGGCGATGGCCTCGACCTGCCGGCCTATGAAACAGCAGGCTCCGCCGGCATGGATCTGCGCGCGGCGGTGGCCCGGGACAGGCCGTTGGAAATAGCCCCGGGCGGCCGCTTGGCGGTGCCAACAGGCCTGATCATGGAAATCCCCGCTGGCTTTGAAGGCCAGGTCCGGCCGCGCTCGGGGCTGGCGCTCAAATCCGGCATCACCTGCCTCAATGCGCCCGGCACCATCGACAGCGATTACCGCGGCGAGGTCAAGGTCATCCTCGCCAATCTCGGGACCGAAACCTTCACCGTCAGCCGCGGCATGCGCATCGCGCAACTTGTCATCGCGCCCGTGGTGCAGGCCCGAATCCACCTTCGCGAGGCTGTGAGCGAGACCGAACGCGGCGCCGGCGGCTTCGGTTCGACAGGGGCGCAATGAGCGGCCCGCTGACCGTCATCGACATGCACACCGGCGGCGAGCCGCTCCGCATCGTCACCAGTGGGTATCCGGATCTGCCAAAAGGCACCATCCTCGAAAAACGTAGCTTCGTCCGCGACAATCTCGATCATCTCAGGCAGATTCTGATGTTCGAGCCGCGCGGCCATGCCGACATGTATGGCGCGCTGCTGGTCGAGCCGGACCTGCCCGGCGCCGATCTGGCGGTGCTGTTCATGCACAATGAGGGCTATTCCACCATGTGCGGTCACGCCATCGTCGCGCTCGGCCGCTATGCTGTGGATCAGGGCCTGGTGCCGGCGGGCGAAACCATGGCCACGGTCACCATCGAATGCCCCTGTGGCCTGGTCCGCGCCGACGTGGTCATGCGTGACGGCAAGGCCGCCGAGGTCAGCTTCGAAAGTGTGCCGTCTTTCCTGTTCGCTCGTGACAGGGTGCTCACCCTTGGCAAGTGGGGCAAGATCAGCTTCGACATCGCCTATGGCGGCGCCTTTTATGCTCTCGCCGACGCCCGTCAGTTCGGACTCAAATTCGGTCGCGATCCGGTCGCAGCCTTCGTCGATGCCGCCGATGCGCTGACCAGGGCGGCCCAGCCGGCAGTTCCGCTCAGCCATCCCGACGCCGATGATCTGGCCTTTCTCTATGGCACGATACTGACCGATGGCCGCGACGCCTGGTCGGATCAGCCGACCCGAAATGTCTGTGTTTTCGCCGAGCGCCAGGTCGACCGCTCGCCCACGGGGTCAGGCGTCACCGCGCGGCTGGCTGCGATGCAGGCCCGCGGTCAGATTGCGACGGGGCAGACGCGGGTCTTCGAAAGCATCATCGGCAGCCGGTTTTCAGGCGCGGTCGCCTCGGTAACTACGTCCGGGCCGCATCAGGCAATCACCGCGCGGGTCTCCGGCCGGGCGTTCTATTCCGGCAAGGCTGAATTCCTCATCGAGCAGGACGATCCCCTGGCTGGCGGATTTCTCGTCCGCTGAGCCTGTCAGGGGGAAGTGAACAGAATTTCCACACTTTGATCCGGCAGGAGAATAATTTTGCATCTGCGCTCATTGCCGCTCAGTGCAATGGCTGGCCTGTCTGGCATGCCGCGTCTACAGTCGCCGCAATCAACAAGGAGTTCTGTGATGTCCCAACATTCAGCTGACACGCCCGGCCGCGGCCGCATCTACAACTCGATCATCGACACGGTTGGGGACACCCCGATCGTCCGACTTGGCAAGCTGGCTGATGCAGACGGGGTCAAGGCTGAACTTCTGGCCAAGCTCGAGTTCTTCAATCCGATAGGCTCGGTCAAGGACCGCATTGGCGTCGCCATGATCGAAGCGCTGGAAGCCGAAGGCCGGATTACGCCGGGCAAGACGGTGCTGATCGAGCCGACATCGGGCAACACCGGCATCGCGCTGGCCTTCGCCGCGGCCGCCAAGGGCTACCGGCTGATCCTGACCATGCCCGAAACCATGTCGGTGGAGCGCCGCAAGATGCTGGCGCTTCTCGGCGCCGAACTGGTGCTGACCGAAGGCCCCAAAGGCATGAAGGGCGCCATCGCCAAGGCCGAGGAACTGCTCAATCAGATCCCGGATTCGGTGATGCCGCAACAGTTCGAAAATCCGGCCAATCCCGAGATCCACCGCACCACCACGGCTGAGGAGATCTGGAACGACACCAAGGGCGGCATCGACATCCTGGTTTCCGGCATCGGCACCGGCGGAACCATCACCGGTGCTGGCCAGGTGCTGAAAAAGCGCAAGCCAGGGGTTCAGGTCATCGCCGTCGAACCGGCCGACTCGCCGGTTCTGTCCGGCGGCAACCCCGGACCGCACAAGATTCAGGGAATCGGCGCAGGCTTCGCGCCCGGTGTGCTCGACACCGGGATTTATGACGAGGTCGCCCAGGTGACCAATGACGAGGCCTTCGAGATGGCCCGCCGGGTGGCGCGGCTTGAAGGTCTGCCGGTGGGCATTTCCTCAGGTGCCGCGCTCGTCGCCGCGGTTCGCATCGGCCAGCGTCCGGAAAACGCCGGCAAGCAGATTGTCGTCATCATCCCGTCGTTTGCCGAACGCTACCTGTCGACGGCGCTGTTTGACGGGTTGGGCGAATAGCCGTCAGTCAGCACTGCATCTGTCTGGATTGCCCAGTTCCCCGACGGGTTGGCTCGCAAGGCATGCCAAAGCATGACTGCCGTACCCGAAGTATGGCAAGTGGCACTCCCACCGGAGGTTGAGCAGGCTGCTGCGCCGGACCCGAGGGGTGCCCCACAGAGAAGCGCAGATCACGCCGCTTGCGACAGCCGTTCCGCCGCGACCCGGTAGGAGATCGCCTCGGCGAGGTGAATCCGGCCGATCGTGTCGATTCCGTCCAGATCGGCGAGCGTGCGCGCCACCTTGAGAATGCGGTGATAGGCCCGGGCCGAAAACCGCATTTTCTCCGCCGCATCACTGAGCAGCGCCCGCCCGCCGGCATCGGGCTGGGCCACGGTCTCGAGCAGCGCGGTCGAGCATTGCGAATTGGTGCGGATGTCGGGTCGTCCCAGTTCGCCGTAGCGGGCCTGTTGCATCGTGCGCGCCCTGGACACGCGGGCGGCGACATCGGCGCTTGGCTCACCCGGCTGCGGCTTGATCAGGTCCTGCGCGGTGACCGCCGGCACATCGATGCGGATGTCGATCCGGTCCATCAGCGGCCCGGAGATGCGGCCCTGATAATCGCTCTGGCAGCGCGGGCCGCGGGCGCAGGAATGCCCCGGCTCGCCGGCCATGCCGCAGCGGCAGGGGTTCATTGCCGCAATCAACTGGATGTTGGCGGGATAGCTGACCCGGTGATTGGCCCGGGCAATCACGCTCTCGCCATTCTCCAATGGCTGCCGCAGCGAATCGAGCACCTGCGGGGTGAATTCGGGAAACTCGTCAAGAAACAGGATGCCGTTGTGGGCCAGCGAAACCTCGCCCGGCCGGGCCCGCAAGCCGCCGCCGACCATCGCCGCCATCGAGGCCGAATGATGCGGCGCGCGGAACGGCCGCCGGTCCGACAGCTTGCCTCCGGCCAATTGTCCTGCGATCGAGTGGATCATCGACACTTCGAGGAGTTCGGGCGCCGATAACGGCGGCAGGATCGACGGCAACCGGGCAGCGAGCATTGATTTGCCCGATCCCGGTGGTCCCACCATCAGCAGATTATGACCGCCTGCGGCCGCCACTTCGAGTGCCCGTTTGGCGGTTTCCTGTCCCCTTATATCCGACAGATCCGGCATGTTGGCGGCTGCCGCCCGCATCGCCGCTACCGGGCGGGAGAGAACCTGCGTGCCGCGGAAATGATTGGCCATGGCAATCAGCGAGCGCGGCGCCAGGATTTCGATTTCCTCGCCGGCCCAGGCCGCCTCCGGTCCGCTGTCTGCCGGGCAGATCAGGCCCTTGCCGAGAGCATTGGCGCCGATGGCTGCGGGCAGGGCGCCGGCCACGCTGGCGATGGTGCCGTCAAGCGACAGCTCGCCCAAGACCACGTAGCCAGTGAGCGCATCGCCCGGAATGGCGCCAAGGGCCGCCATCAGCCCCAGCGCGATCGGCAAGTCGAAATGCGAGCCCTCCTTGGGCAGATCCGCCGGCGCCAGATTGACGGTGACTTTCTTGGCCGGCAGCGCCAGACCCGAGGCATGCAGCGCCGCCTGCACCCGCTCGCGGCTTTCGGCCACCGCCTTGTCCGGCAATCCGACGATGTGCATGCCCACCTTGCCCGGCGCCACCATCACCTGCACATCCACCGGTACAGCCTCGATGCCCTGGAACGAAACCGTGCTGACCCGTGCAACCATGCGCCTGCCCCTTGCCATGCGCAGGGCAAGCGTCGAAATTGCCTGTCCTGCGCGATCCAGGCAGAACTCAAGCATGTTTTATGGAATAAAACAAGAACAAGACGGCAACAAACACACCACTAAGATGTAACCGGTTGAGTCAGGTTGTGTTTTCTGCATTGCCAGACGGCGCCGGCAGGCCGTGGCTTCCCGCTACAATGCCGCTCGGCATGAGCTCTTGCTGCTGTCAGCGCTTGGAGTCCACCGCATCCCAGAACAGCGCCGCCACATCCGGCCCGCCGAATTTCCTGATCTCGCGCAAGCCGGTGGGCGAGGTGACGTTGATCTCGGTCATCAGGTCGCCGATGATGTCGATGCCGACCAGAATGAAGCCACGCTCCTTCAGGGACGGCCCGATCCGGGCGCAGATTTCCTGCTCGCGGGCAGTCAGTTCGCTCCGCTCGGCGCGGCCGCCGGCATGCATGTTGGAGCGTGAATCATGTTCTGCCGGCACCCGGTTGATGGCGCCCACCGGCTCGCCGTCAATCAGGATGATGCGCTTGTCGCCGGCCCTGACCGAGGACAGATATTCCTGCGCGATGAACGGCTCGCGGTACATCTGGGCGAACATTTCCAGAAGCGACCCCATATTGCGGTCATCGGGCCTGAGATGGAACACTCCGGCGCCGCCATTGCCGTAGAGCGGCTTGAGGATCATGTCTCCGACTTCCGCGCGAAACGCGGCGATCGCCGCCGGATCGCGGGAAATCAGGGTTTTCGGCATCAAGTCGGGAAATTCGGTGACGAAGATCTTTTCCGGCGAATTGCGCACCCAGGCCGGATCATTGACCACCAGCGTCTTCGGGTGAACCCGCTCCAACAGATGCGTCGAGGTGATATAGGCCATGTCGAAGGGCGGATCCTGCCTGAGCAGAACCACATCCATATCGGCCAGGTTGATCTTTTCTTGCGGGCCAAGCTCGAAATGATCACCTTCGACATCACGCAGGATCATCGGTTCGGCCACCGCCTCGATCTTGCCGTCGCGCATCGACAACTGCTCCGGCGTGTAATGAAACAGTTGGTAGCCGCGCGCCTGGGCTTCCAGCGACATGGCGAAGGTCGAATCGCCGGCAATGCTGATTGATCTCACATGGTCCATCTGGACCGCGACATTCCGGATCTTGCTCATGGGTCTGGTGTCTCCGCCGTTCGATATCTCCCACATAGGGCGGCGGCGGGGGCAATTGCAACGGGGAAGGGGGAGGGTTTGGCGAGAATGAGTGGAGTGTCACCCTCGGGCAAGGCGAGCATGGGACGATTTGCACTTGCAGACACTGCGCTCTGGTGCGGGCAGGCACCGGTTCGGGTCACGGCGGGTGGCGACATTATCGTCACTTTAACCCTTTGATTTTCTCTTCGTGACATGACCAAACCATTTCCTGTCGTTCAGGTCTTCCCAACGGGAACCTGAGCGCTCCTGAACCCCCGATGCCGGGGCCGCAGCCAACGCGCGAAAGGGCCTGACGATGACGACACCTGCCATGGACAAGATCATTGCGCTTCGACATTGGCTTCATGCTCATCCGGAAGTGTCGCGCCAGGAGGTTGAGACCGCAAAATACCTGCGTCTTTTCCTGCAGGAGCACGCGACGCCTGACGAATTCCTGCCTTTGCACGGTGCCGGGTTTGCGGCCATCTATGCCGGACGGGAGGCGGGCAAGACGGTCTTGATCCGCGCCGAACTGGACGCCTTGCCGATCCACGAGATCAATCTCGACCTGCCGTATCGGTCTATCCATGACGGCGTCGGCCATAAATGCGGGCATGACGGGCATATGGCCATTGTCGCTGGGCTGGCGCAGGCGCTCGCTGCGCAAAGGCCTGAAAAAGGGCGCGTCGCCTTGTTGTTTCAGCCTGATGAGGAAACCGGTTCGGGAGCGAGAAACTGTTGCCATCACCCCAACTATGCCAAAATTGCCCCTGATTATGCTTTTGCGTTGCACAACCTTCCCGGCTTTGCTGCGGGTCAGATCATCTGTCGCACCGGAACCTTTGCCTCGGCGGTGAAATATGCCGCCGTCCGGCTTGCAGGCAAGGAAGCGCACAGCGCCCAGCCGGAAACCGGGGCCAGCCCCTCCTTTGCTATGGCCCGGATCACGCTGATGGCGCAGGAGCTGCAGCAAGAGTTTGAAACCCCGTCAGAGTATGCGTTGATTGTTCCGGTCTACAGCCAGATGGGCGTACAGGCCTCTGGCGTTTGCCCGGGTGCAGGCGAGGTTCACGTCACGTTGCGGTCTGGGCGAGGCGAAGCGCTCGACGCCATGTGGCAGGCGTTTTCAGACCGCGCCACGCACATTGCGCACAAAAGCGGCCTTGAGATAAGGTTCGAGACGCGCGAGGAGTATACCGAAACCCGTAACAATGCCGAGGCGGTCGAGATGATTGTTGACGCAGCCGACGCCTTGGGTCTGAGCCTGGTGATACCCGAACATCCGTTTCGCTGGGGGGAGGATTACGGGGAAATTGCAGGCCGTTGCAAAGGCGCCATGTTTGGTCTTGGCGCCGGGCTCGACCGTCCGGCGCTGCACAATCCGGATTACGACTTTCCCGATGCCATAATCGAGCCCGGTATCGCCATGTTCAGGCGGCTTGTCGAGCGGGCCCTCGGGTAAATCGGCTGTGGCTCGATCTGGGTAAACGAGGATGAGGCCTGGCAGGGATTGCACCGGGTCGAACAGCCCGCTCCGGCACAAGCGCCGCATCATCAGCCGCTGTCTTAAAACGCATCCTCGAGATGCACCGGCCACGACCAGGGGCTGACCACGACGATATCGCAGCGCCAGGACAGCTGCGCCGAATCCGGTTGGCGGCTGATAAACAGGGCCCCGGCGGCGTGAATCCGCCGCTGCGCCGCATAGCTTACGGAATCGACGCCCGACGCCAGATCGCGCCGCGCCTTGACCTCGACAAAGGCGATCAGGTCGCCCTTTCGCGCAACCAGGTCAATTTCGCCTACCGAAGTGCGGTAGCGCAGGTTCATGATCCGGTAGCCCTTGAGCTGCAGGGAAAGGGCGGCAAACAATTCGGCGCGCCGGCCCTTGCGCTCGGAGCGCCGTTTTCGAGCAAGCTTGCCGCCCGACCTCACGCCTCGCCTTTCGACTGCGGAGCTTGTGCAGCGCGGTCTTTCATGGCGAGCAGCCGCTGATACAGATCCTTGCGCACAAGCCCGGTCAGCCGCGCCGCTTCGGTGGCAGCCTTGCCGGCAGGAAGCTCGGCTGCGAGCTTCGCCAGCAGCGCATCGACATCGTCTTGCGATGGCAGCGGCGTCGTGCCGGGGCCGATCACCAGCACGATCTCGCCGCGCACATTCTCGCCCTGATACTGAGCGGCAAGCTCGCCCAGCGTGCCGCGCCGCACCTCCTCATAAGCCTTGGTCAGTTCGCGGCAGACAGCAGCCGGTCGCTCCGTGCCAAGCACGTCGGAGGCGGCCTTGAGGCTGGCGGCCAGCCGGTTCGGGCTTTCGAAGAACATCAGCGTGGCTTCGGTCGTGGCGAAGCCGGCAAATCGGTCGCGCCGCGCCTTGTCCTTGGACGGCAGGAAGCCGGCAAACAGAAATGCGTCACTGGGCAGACCCGAAGCCACCAGTGCGGCCATCGGCGCCGAGGCGCCGGGGACAGGAACCACCGGCACGCCCGCCTCGATCGCGGTTTGCGACAGCCGGTAGCCCGGGTCGGAGATCAGCGGCGTGCCGGCGTCGGAAATCAGCGCCACGCTTTTTCCCGCCGTCAGGGCCGCCATCAGCTTCGGGCCGACACGCTCGGCATTGTGCTCGTGATAGGCGTAGGGCCGTGTGATGATGCCGTAGCGGTCAAGCAGCACCCGGCTGACGCGGGTGTCTTCGCAGGCGATGATATCGGCGCCGCCAAGCGTTTCAAGGCCGCGCAGGGTCATGTCGCTTAAGTTGCCGATCGGCGTGGAGACCAGATAAAGCCCCGGCGTCACCGGCCGTGCGTTGATCTCGTGCGTGCCGATGCGGAACGATCGCGCCGGCTGCTCGGCCGCAGGCGGGGTCCCGGATCCGGCATCGCCGGAAGCTCTTGATGTCTTGCGCGTCATTTTCGCTCCGCTGCGGTCATGGGCATGACCCGCCTCCATCAGGTTTTCCGTATCAGGCGGGTTTAGCAGAGTTTGGCGCAGAAGCGACCCGCGCCGAGTTTTGCTTGTCCGGGAACGCTTGCCAGGGGGATGTTAACCGGACCGGTGCCCCATACCGTTGAATTTCAACCGCGACTTACAAGAAATCATATCGGGGCTACCTGCTCAGTTGTCTCACGGATGAGGGCGGGATGTTCTACCTATACGCTAATTTAACGTTCGCTTGATACTAGGAAAGATCGGAGCAGGAGTTTTTGCAGGATTCAAGAAGATGGCGGTGTAAAGTGTTCAGATCATTCGTTGCATGGATCACTGGCCATCTGACAGTCCCTGATGACGATTCCGATCTGTTGAAAGCCCAGTTCGCGGTGTTCTCCAGCCAGGTCCCGTTGATGTACAGTATCGTCCTTGTCAATTCATGGGCGCTTGCTTATCCATTCATGACAACGGCGCCGGTGTGGCTTGCGGTTTATGTTCCACTCGGTTTGTCGCTGGTGTGCGCTGTCCGGCTTGTCGGCTGGTGGCGGATGCGACGCACGGTTCCGACCGCGCAATACGCGCATCAGGCACTGACCCGCACCAACAAATTTGCATTTGTTCTCAGTGTCGGCCTCACCGTCTGGGCATTGTCGCTCTATCCCTATGGCGATGCTTACGGGCAGGGCAACATCGCTTTCTTCATCGCCATTACCGGTGTTGGCGTCATCATCTGCTTGCAGCAATTGCGGTCGGCCGCCTTCATTGTCGCGATCGTCATCAACACCTCCTTTGTGGTCTATTTCAGTCTGGCAGGCATTGCCTCGTTTGTCGGCATGGCGACAAACATGGCGCTGGTATCGATCGCCTTGCTGCTGGTGGTCGCGATTCAGTTCCGGCATTTTGCCGGCGCCGTCAGCGCACGAAGCGAGCTGGAAGCGATCAGCCGGGAAAATGCCAAGCTGGCCAATCTCGACAGCTTGACCGGTCTCTCCAATCGCCGTCAGTTTTTCGCGCACCTCGAAGCGGCGGTGTCCGAATCCGGTGACAGGCGTGTTGCCGTGGGTATCATCGACCTTGATGGATTCAAGCCGATCAATGACCTTTATGGCCATACGGTGGGCGACAATTTGCTGGTGGAAGTCGGACAGCGGCTTGCCGCACTTGCAGGCAGCAACGTCCAGATTTCCCGGCTCGGTGGCGATGAGTTTGCCGTCACTGTCACCGACTGTGGCACCGATGATGCCGAACTGCTTGCCATGGGAGAGCGGTTGTGCACGGCGTTGCGCGATCCTTTTGTCTTGGCAGAGGCAACGGTGCAGGTTTCCGGATCGATGGGATTTTCCGTCTATCCGCATCTGGCCGCCGATGCGCATGAACTCTATGAGCGTGCCGATTATGCGCTGTACAGGAGCAAGCGCACCAATCGCGGCCATCCGGTGTTGTTCACTCAAGAGCACGTTGTCGAAATCGACCAGAGCCAAAGGATCGAGCAGGTGCTTGGCAGCGCCAATCTCGCGGCCGAAATGGAGGTTGTGTTTCAGCCCATCATGGATACGCGCTTTGCCAAGGTGGTGTCGTTCGAAGCCCTGGCGCGCTGGACCAGTCCGGTGCTCGGCAAAGTTCCGCCAGATCACTTCATCCCGGTCGCCGAGCGGGTTGGTCTGATCAGCGAATTGACCTGTGTGCTTTTGAACAAAGCGCTGGCTTCGGCGTCCACGTGGCCGGAAGATGTTGGGCTTTCCTTCAATCTCTCGACCCATGACATCAGTACCTCTGACGGCGTAGCAACCATTGTCGGCATCATACTGTCCAGCGGTGTCGATCCTTGCCGGATCGATTTCGAGATCACCGAGACCGCGATGATGTATGATTTCAGCCAGGCCAAGGCCTCCATAGAAATCTTTCAGCTGCTTGGATGCGGTATTGCCCTCGACGATTTTGGAACCGGCTATTCAAGCTTGAGTCAGTTGCATGCCCTGCCGCTGACCAAGATCAAGATCGACCGCAGTTTTGTGTCCGGCCTGCATGAAAATCCGGCCAGCTACAAGATCGTCAAGTCGCTGCTCGCGCTCAGCTCCGACATGGGTTTGGGGTGCGTCATCGAAGGCGTTGAGACCGAGGAGGAACTGGCGGCGCTGAAGCAGCTCGGTTGTCTGTTGGTTCAGGGCTATTATTATTCACCGCCAGTGCCGGCGGTCGACGCCGCGAACTTTCTGTCCGAGGCGGGTGTTGTGCGGATGACGGATCAACAGCCGCCGCGCAGAACGCTTGCAGCGGTCTCGCCGTGACGCCAGGTGCAATCAACCGGCGGCAGCGCATCAGCCAGAATGTCGCAACGTGACGCCCGTTCGGCGGCTGGATGGGCGGCACCAGGCTGAGCGGCGGCCGGCCGTTTCAGGTCGCCAGATCAGCCACAACAGCGTCAAGCAGCAACATGCCGGCAGGGGTGCAGCGGATCCGGTCTGGCCCCATCTCCTCGATCATGCCGTGCTCGATCAGAAATCCCGTGCGTTCGGACTCAAGCGACCGGCCTGACAGCAATTGCCACCGCCTGAGATCGATTCCCTCGCGCAGCCTGAGCCCCATCAGCAGCAATTCATCGGCCTGTTCGGCGGCGCTGAGCGCGGTCGACTCCGTCATGCCGTGGCCCTGCTCCGCCACCAGCTTGAGCCAGCTCTCGGGATGGCGTTCGGTGGCCGTGGCGATCTTGCCCGCGCCGGTGGTCAGCCTGCCATGCGCGCCGGGTCCGATGCCGGCATAATCGCCATAGCGCCAATAGGTCAGATTGTGCCGGCTCTCGGCGCCAGGCCGGGCGTGGTTCGAGACTTCGTAGGCGGGCAGCCCGTGACTGGTGCAGACCTGGCGGGTCAGTTCATAAAGCTCAGCCGATAGCTCACCATCAGGAACGATCAGCTTGCCGGCCTTGTAAAGCCCGTGAAACGGTGTGCCTTCCTCGATGGTCAGCTGATAGAGGGAAAGATGATCGGCGGCGAGCGAAATCGCCTCTTCAAGCTCCGCCGCCCAGGCTTGCGCCGTCTGGTCGGGGCGGGCGTAGATCAGGTCGAACGACATGCGTGGAAAGATGTCGCGCGCCAGTCCGATGGCCTTGAGCGCATCGGCACGGTTGTGCAGCCGCCCAAGTCGTTTGAGGTCCGGGTCGTTGAGCGCCTGGACGCCCATCGACACCCGGTTGACCCCGGCCTGGCGGTAGCCGCGAAACCGCTCCGCCTCGACACTGGAGGGATTGGCCTCCAGCGTGATCTCGATGCCGTCGGGCACCGCCCAGGCCTCGCGCACCGCATCAAGGATCGCGCCCACGGTTGCAGGCGCCATCAGCGATGGCGTGCCGCCGCCGAAAAAGATGCTGGTGACAACCCGCGGTCCGGTGAGCGTCCGCATCGCGCCGATTTCCTTGCGGAAGGCGTCGATATAGGCCTGCTGGTCGATGCCTGTGTGCCTGACATGGCTGTTGAAATCGCAGTAGGGGCATTTGGCGGCGCAGAACGGCCAGTGCAGATAGATGCCGAATCCGGGTTTGCCGGTGTCGGGCAGGATGGAGCCGGGGGCGGTAATGCCGGATGGGTGCAGAGCCTGGTTCATGTTGCCGCGACGCCAAGACGTTGTTCGGCAAACAGCTTGAAGGCGCGGGCCCGATGCGACAGCGCTGTCGCCTGACCCGGCTTCCAGCCATGCTTTTCCTCCGCCTGCATCTCGCCGAATGTGCGGCTGTGGCCATCGGGTCGGAACATCGGGTCATAGCCGAAGCCGAGCGAACCGCGCGGTGGCCAGACCATGACGCCCGGCGCTTCGCCGCGATAGAAGCTGACATCGCCTTCAGGCGTTGCCAGGCACAGAACGCTGACAAAACGGCCGCTGCGCTGGTCTTCGCTCTCGGCGCCGCGAGCCTTGAGCGCATCCTCGACCTTCTGCATGGCGACGGCGAAATCGCGGTTGCCATCGGCCAGCGTTGCCCAGTCGGCGGTGTAGACGCCGGGGGCGCCCTCGAGCGCATCGACCTCCAGACCTGAATCGTCCGACAGCGCCATCAGACCCGACGCTTTGGCCGCAGCCAGCGCCTTGGTCGCCGCATTGGCCTCGAAGGTGTCACCCGTCTCCGCGGGCTCGGGCAGGCCCAGCTCGGCGGCCGAGGTAACCTTGATGCCCAGCGGCTCGCACAGACCCCGGATTTCCGAGATCTTGCCGGCGTTGTGGCTGGCCACCAGAAGCGTTGTGAAAGACGGGTTCGACATCAGGTGTTACAGCGGCCGTGCGACCGTCTCCTTTTGCAGTGAAACCAGATCGGCGATGCCGGTCTTGGCCAGCTCAAGCAATTCCAGCAATTGCTCTTGCGTGAACGGCTCGGTTTCGGCCGTGCCCTGGATTTCGACAATCCCGCCGGCACCGGTCATGACGAAATTGGCATCGGTATCGGCTGCCGAATCCTCAAGATAATCAAGGTCGATCACCGGCTGGGCCGCAAAGATTCCGCACGAGACGGCGGCGACATGGTCCTTGAGCACCCGCTCGGTCTTTATCATCGTGCGCGCTTCCATCCATTTCAGGCAATCATGCAGCGCAATCCAGGCACCGGTTATCGCCGCCGTGCGGGTGCCGCCATCGGCCTGAATGACGTCGCAATCGACCGTGATCTGGCGTTCGCCCAGCGCTTCAAGATCGACCACGGCGCGCAACGAGCGGCCGATCAGACGCTGGATTTCCAGAGTCCGGCCGCCCTGCTTGCCCGATGACGCCTCCCGGCGCATGCGGTCGCCGGTTGACCGCGGCAGCATGCCGTATTCGGCTGTGACCCAGCCTTTGCCGCCATTGCGCAACCATGGCGGAACCCGCTCTTCAAGGCTGGCGGTGCACAGCACATGGGTGTCGCCAAACTTGACCAGGCACGAGCCTTCGGCATGCTTGGAAACGTTGCGTTCGAAGCTGACCGCCCGCATCTTGTCTGTCTTCCGGCCCGATGGACGCATGGTGTCTCTCCTGTTCCCAATGTTGCCGCCTTCTAGCGTTGGCGGCGTCATGATGCAAAGGAAAACATATGCGACAGCGCCTGGCGGCACTTGCCCCTTCCGTGCCGCGCCGCAAGCCCCTATATTCCATTGCAAGGGCCGCTGTCACCTTCTGCCGGATCGACAGACGTGGCCCCGAGGACTGCTTAGATGACCATGAACACACCCTCCATATCGTCGGATCTTTCCGGAACTCTTGATGAGCGTGCGCGCGAGATCTTCCGTGCGCTTGTGGAAAGCTATATGGAATCGGGCGATCCGCTGGGCTCGCGCAGCCTGGCGCGCATGTTGCCCATGACCCTGTCGCCGGCCTCTATCCGCAATGTGATGAGCGATCTTGAGGGGCTGGGGTTGATTTATGCGCCTCATATCAGTGCCGGAAGACTGCCGACCCAGAAGGGGTTGCGGTTTTTTGTCGATGCGTTCATGCAGGTCGGCGATCTTCAACCGGAGATGCGCGAGAATATAGAGCGTCAGGTTCATTCCGGCGAATCCGGGCGGCCCGTCGAATCGCTGCTGACGGAAGCCAGCCAGATGCTGTCGGGCATGACCCGTGGCGCCGGCCTGGTCATCGCTGCCAAGCAGGATTCGACCATTCGCCACATCGAATTCATCCGGCTTGACCCAAGGCGGGCGCTGGTGGTGCTGGTGGGTGGCAATGACCAGGTCGAAAACCGGGTCATGGAATTGCCCGAAGGAGTGACCGCCAGTCAGTTGACCGAAGCGGCCAATTTTCTCAATGCCCACCTTGCCGGGCGTACCATGAGCGAAGTCCGCTCCGAGCTCGAGCGGATAACCGCCGAAGTCCGCTCCGCGCTTGATGTGCTGTCGCAGGATCTGGTCGAACGGGGCCTTGCCGTCTGGGCCGGAACCCGTGAAAGCGCCGGCGCAGCACGGTTGATCGTGCGCGGTCGCGGCAATCTGCTCGATGGCCTGTCCGCCGGTGAGGAACTGGATCGCCTCAAATTGCTGTTTGACGAGCTCGAACGCAAGGAAAGCCTGATCGAACTGATGACGCTGGCCGAAGAGGGCTCCGGTGTGCGGATCTTCATTGGCTCGGAGAACAAGTTGTTCTCCCTGTCCGGCTCCTCGTTGATCGTCGCGCCCTGGCGTGATGGCGATGACCGGGTGGTGGGAGCCGTCGGCATTATCGGGCCGACCCGGCTCAATTATGCCCGCATCGTGCCGATGGTCGACTACACCGCCCAACTGGTCTCCAGACTGGTGCGCAATTGACCCCGAACCCCAACCGGCAATCTGCGGCACGGCGCAAGTGAGGCGACGCGTCTCGCTCCGGCCGGCCCAACTGGGTGACGCCAAGCAGATTGGCTTGATCCGGCACTGCAGCCTGTGAAAACGATGCATGTCCGTTATCGTTCAAACAAGTAGGTTTGAACGCGACATGCATTACAGCGCCGCGCATCCAGCCGGATGCGCAAAGGTCGCTGTAGCGCTTGGAAATGTTGCATGTCCGTTATCGTTCAAACGAGTAGGTTTGAACGTGACATGCAATAGATCGCCCATATGGGCTTCGGGCCTTGATTTTTACCGCCTGAACCTCGATATGCGAGGCAGATCGGGATCGTGCCTGTCGGGCACGGTCTCTGGACATTTTACGGAACAGTCAGGACATGCACACTATGAGCGATGAAAGCCAGGGCCACGAACACGAAAACCCAACGGCAGACGCCGCACCTGAAATCGATCAGGCCGCAGATCCCGCTTCGGCACCCGACCCCGATCCGGTGGAAGTGCTGCTCGCCGAACTCGCCGAGATGAAGGACCAGCGGTTGCGTCTGGCCGCCGAGATGGAAAACCTGCGCCGCCGCACCGCGCGTGAAATCAAGGACGCCAAGAGCTTTGCCGTGTCCGGCTTTGCCCGTGACATGCTGCAGGTCTCCGACAATCTGCAGCGCGCCCTTGCCGCAGTGCCCGAGCAGGCCGAAGCCGCTGCCGACAACGGCCTCAAGTCCCTGGTGGAAGGCGTCGAGCTGACCGAGCGCGCCATGCTCTCGACCCTGGAGCGTCACGGCGTGCGCAAGCTCGATCCGATGGGGCAGAAGTTCGACCCGAATTTTCATCAGGCGATGTATGAGGTTCCCGATCCCGCCGTGGTCAACAATACCGTCGTTGAGGTGGTTCAGTCCGGTTACGTGATCGGGGACCGCGTGCTGCGTCCGGCCATGGTGGGCGTCGCCAAGGGCGGCCCGAAAGAGGCCGCGCCGCAATCCGATGGGCCAAACCCGGCGGCCGGATACGACACCTGAGGCGAGGTGGGCCGGTCCGGCCTTCGCCGGACTGCCCGCAGCCCGCGTCTTGAAACGGCGGGGAGGAGACAGCGCCGATGACCCCGCTTGATGTTCTCGACTATGCCGGAGTTGCTGTTTTTGCCGCAACTGGCGCACTTGCCGCCTCGCGCAAGCAGCTCGACATGATCGGCTTTGGCTTCATGGCCGCCATCACCGGCATTGGCGGCGGCACTTTTCGCGACCTCGTGCTGGGCGCCACGCCGGTGTTCTGGGTGGAAAAACCGGCCTATCTGATTGTCTGCGCGGTGGTCGCCGCGATCATCTATTTCACGGCCCATCTGGTGGAATCGCGCTACCGGCTTTTGCTTTGGCTCGATGCCGTTGGCCTGTCGGCCTATGCGGTGATGGGAGCCGCCAAGGGCTTGGCGCTGAGCGGCTCGCCGAGTGTTGCCGTGGTCACCGGTATGATGACCGCGACATTGGGTGGCATTCTGCGCGATCTTCTCTCCGGCGAACCCTCGGTGCTGATGCGGCCTGAAATCTACGTCTCCGCAGCCCTTGTCGGGGCCGGTGGCTTTGTCGCCGCCAGCCTGCTCGGAGCTCCGTTGATTGCCGCTTCAGGGGTGGGCGTGGTTCTGGCCTTTGCGGTGCGCGGTGGAGCCATTCGTTATGGCTGGGCGTTCTCACCCTACCGCTCGCGCGCCGGGCGCCGGCCGGAAGACGTGATGTAACCAACGCCTCCGTGGCACAGGGATCAGATGATCCCGGCTTCGCGCGCGGCGTCGGCGAGCGAGAGCTGAAGTCTCGGGCCGATCTGCTGGATCACCAGGGCGGCTGCGAGACTGCCGAGTTTTCCGCACACCTCGAGTGACCTTCCATTGGCATAGCCATGCAGAAATCCTGCGGCATAGAGATCGCCGGCGCCGGTGGTATCGACCACGTCGCAGACCCTAATGGCCTCGATCTCGATCCGCTCGTCACCGCGGATGATAACCGAACCATGTTCGGACCGGGTGACGGCGGCCAGTTTGCAGTCCTGGCCAAGCAGCTTGACGGCCGCGTCGAAATCATCGGTCTGGTAAAGCGATTTCACTTCATCGGAATTGGCGAACATGATGTCGATGGTGCCCGAGCGCATCAGCTCGAGAAACTCGGCCCGGTAGCGGCTGACGCAGAAAGGGTCTGACAAGGTCATCGACATCTCGCGGCCGTTCTTGTGGCCGATCTCGGCGCACAGCCGGATGGCTTCCTTGGCGCGCGGCGGATCCCACAAATAACCCTCGAAATAGGTCACCTTGGCATTGGCCACCACATCGGCTTCGATGTCGTCGGGACCGAGCTCGACGCAGGCGCCGAGATAGGTGTTCATCGAGCGTTCGCCATCCGGTGTCACGAAAATCATCGATCGGGCGGTCGGCGGTGTGCGTTCAAGCGGCTTGGTGGCGAAATGCACCCCTTGCGCACGGATGTCGTGGCTGAAGATCTTGCCAAGCTGGTCTTCGGCAACCTTGCCGAAAAAGGCTGACCGGCTGCCAAAGCCGGCAATGCCGGCGGCGGTGTTGCCGGCGCTGCCGCCCGAGGTCTCGATCGCCGGTCCCATGCGGGAATAGAGCAGCTCGGCGCGATCCGTATCGATCAGGTTCATCGCGCCCTTGATGATGGTGTTGTCGACGAGAAAGGTCTCGTCACAGCGGGCGATGATGTCGACAATGGCATTGCCGATGCAAAGAACGTCAAACTGGCTCATGGGAACTCTTGCGGATTGGCGGAACGGAATGTCATCGACTTTCTAACTCTTTTGAGCCGGATTGGAAGGCTAACAACCGGACAAATCGTCCAACCTGTGTCTGATAAAGCTCACTCTGTCGGAGACAGGGGCTGGTGGAACCTCGATCAGGTCATATCCGGCGGCTACGTAAGCGGCGACATTGGCTTCATATTCTTTGCAGGCGAATTCGAAATCGTGCCGCCGTTCGCGGTCGTTTGCAAAAATCGCGCGCCAGGGTGGACAAACAAATGCCGGCGTCTCGAAACGCCGCAGCGCTGCCGCTTGCAGCATGGCCGGCGCAGGCGCCCGGCCGATCACGGTGCCGTAAGCGATGGCCTCAATGAAACTGCGGTCGAAAAATACGATCTCGTCTGCGGCTTCGCCGGTCTGGTCAAATCTGGCAATCGACCGGACAAAAAGCAGATCCATGAACGCGGCCTTGTCCCGCCAGGGCAAGGCCGTGCCATGCGAAGCCATCTGTTCGGCAACGATCTGTCGCCCGACCTCGGCGACCGTCGCGTAACCGCTCGCAGCAAGGGCATCAACCAATGTTGACTTGCCGCTGCCCGAAGCTCCGGTGATGACGAATCTTCGCATCTGACATCCAGTGCCGGGCCGCTCTGTTTCAGCCCTTTGGCTGTTCCGACAGCCGCCGCTTCAACTCGTAGAGCGCCTCCAGCGCGTCGCGTGGCGTCATCTCGTCGGGGTTGAGCCCGGTGAGAAACGCATCGGTCTCCGATGGTCCCCTGGTTTGTTTCACGGGCTCCTTGTGCAGGGGAACCGCAAACAATGGCAGATCATCGACCAGCCGCGCCGCCGGATTTTCCCGCTCGCTGGTCTCCAGCAGTTGCAACACCTCGCGCGCACGGGCGACCACAGCATCGGGAAGGCCTGCCAGCCGCGCCACCTGGATGCCGTAGGACCGGTCGGCTGCACCCGCGCCGACCTCATGCAGGAACACCACCTCTCCCTGCCATTCCTTGACCTTCATGGTGGCGTTGGAGAGCCGCGGCAGCTTTTCCGACAGCGCCGTGAGCTCGTGAAAATGCGTGGCGAACAGGCCGCGGCAGCGGTTTTGAGCATGCAGGTGCTCGACCGCCGCCCAGGCGATCGACAGCCCGTCAAAGGTCGCGGTGCCGCGGCCGATCTCGTCGAGAATGACCAGAGAATGCGGGCTGGCCTGGTTGAGGATCGCCGCCGTCTCCACCATTTCGACCATGAAGGTCGAGCGCCCGCGCGCCAGATCGTCCGATGCGCCGACGCGGGAGAACAGCCGGTCGACGACACCGATATGCGCCGCGCCGGCGGGCACGAAGGAGCCCATCTGCGCCAGGATGGCAATCAGGGCGTTCTGCCGCAGGAAGGTGGATTTACCGCCCATGTTGGGTCCGGTCAGCAGCCAGATCGTGCCGCCCTCTTCGCTGCCGGTGGCTGCGGCTGGCGGTGACAGGTTGCAATCATTGGCCACGAACGGCTGTGCCGCCTGCTTGCGCAATGCCTGCTCCACCACCGGATGCCGCCCGGCAGTGATCTCGAACGCCAGACTGTCATCGACGCGCGGGCGGGCATAGCCCTGTTCCTGTGCCAGCTCCGCCAGCGAGGCGGCAACATCGATGATCGACAGCGCATCGGCGGCCGCCTTGATCACGTCGGCATGGGCGACCGCCAGTTCCACCAGCAGGTCAAACGCTCCCAGCTCGATCGCCAGCGCCTCGCCGGCCGCATTGGCAATGCGGGTTTCAAGGTCGGAGAGTTCGGTGGTGGTAAACCGCATGGCATTGGCCATGGTCTGGCGATGGATGAAGCGCGCCTTGGCCTCGTCCGTGTCGGTCAGCGGCGCGGCGTTGAGCGCAGTCACCTCGATGAAGTAGCCCAGCACATTGTTGTGCTTGATCTTGAGCGATCGGACTCCGGTGTCCTCGGCATAGGACAATTGCAGTCCGGCAATCACCCGGCGCGACTGGTCCCTGAGGGCCCGGAGTTCATCAAGCTCCGGCGAGTGCCCGGCGCGGACAAAGCCGCCGTCGCGCTTGAGCAGCGGCAGTTCATCATCAAGCGTGGCATCGAGCCGCGAACTGATCTCGTCCGGAACCTGCCGCAGCGTCGAGACCGCTGATTGCAGATGCGCCGGCGCACCGGCCTCATCGAACAGTCCGGCGATCTCGTGTGCGGCCTTCAAGCCGCTCAGAATGGCGCCAAGATCACGCGGGCCGCCGCGGTTGAGCGCCAGCCGGGACAGGGCGCGCGGCATGTCGGCAACACCCTTCAGCCCGCGCCGCAGCGAGTCGGTCAGCGCCGGATTGGCAATCAGGTAGGAGACGCCGTCGAGCCGGGCATTGATTGCGTCCGGATCGGTCAGCGGCGCCATCAGCCATTCGCCAAGCTTGCGTCCGCCACCGCCGGTCACCGTCCTGTCGATCGCCTTGATCAGGCTGCCCTGCCGGTCGCCCGACAGGGTGCGGACCAGCTCGAGGCTGGCTCGCGTCGCCGGGTCGATGAACATCCGTGCGCCGTCGCGTTCCCGTTCCGGCCGGCCAAGCGCCGGCCGCTCGGAGATCTGGGTCTTTTCGACATAGGCGATGGCCGCCGCTGCCGCTGCCAGTTCGGCGCGCGAGAAACTGCCGAACCCGTCCAGCGAGCCGACATCGAAAAACCGGGTGAGGCGGCCTTCGGCTGAGGCGCTGTCAAACAGCACCGCCGGTTGCGGCGCCGCCACCCGGCCGATCTGCTCGATCAAAGGCCGGATTTCGGGGTCGTGAAACACATTGTCGGCGAGGATCAGCTCACGCGGCTCGACGCGGGCGATGTCGGCCATCAGCCTGGCCAGCCGGCTCTCGGCAACGTGAAACGCACCGGTGGAAATGTCGATCCAGGCCAGCCCGTACTGGGCCTCGCCCGATCCCTTGACCCGCGCCAGCGCCATCAGAAAGTTCGATTGCGACGGATCCAGCAGCTTGTCTTCGGTCAGCGTGCCCGGTGTCACCAGTCGGGTCACGTCGCGGCGGACCACGGATTTGGAACCACGCTTCTTGGCTTCGGCAGGGTCTTCGACCTGCTCGCACACCGCCACCCGGAAACCGAGCATGATCAGCTTCTGCAGGTAGTCGTCGGCGGCATGCACCGGCACGCCGCACATCGGAATGTCCTGGCCCAGATGCTGGCCGCGCTTGGTCAGCGTGATGCCGAGTGCGCGCGCCGCATCGACGGCGTCTTCGAAGAACAGTTCGTAAAAGTCACCCATCCGGTAAAACAGCATCGAATCCGGGTTGGCAGCCTTGATCTCGATGAATTGCTCCATCATCGGCGTGGCCGTGGCTCGGCTTTCCGCCGTGGCGAGCTGGGCAGTTGTCAGTATGGCGGGGTTTAGCGGGGATTCGTCGTTCAAGAGCGGATGCCTGTCCTGGGTTTTCAATTGTTTGGCAAATAAGCTTCACCGCATGCGTGGCTTTACAGCCCGGCCCATCCACCCTAACGGTGGGATGAGGACAAAGACAACAGGGTTGAGGCACCATACACAAGGTCGCCCACAACGGGATGGAAGATATGCCAGGCACGGACAAGTCAGATCGCTCAATTTCCGCTGTAACCGATCAGGAGGCACTGGATTTCCACGCCAGGGGCCGGCCCGGAAAGCTCGAAATTACGCCAACCAAGCCGATGGCGACGCAGCGTGACCTGTCGCTGGCCTATTCGCCCGGTGTTGCGGTTCCAGTCAAGGCGATTGCCGACGATCCATCGCGGGCCTTCGACTACACGGCCAAAGGCAATCTGGTGGCTGTGATATCCAACGGCACGGCCATTCTAGGTATGGGCAATCTCGGCGCATTGGCCTCCAAGCCGGTGATGGAAGGCAAGGCGGTGCTGTTCAAGCGTTTTGCCGATATTGATGCCATTGATCTCGAAGTCGACACCGAGAATGTCGACGAATTCATCAACAGCGTCCGCTACCTCGGCCCCAGTTTCGGCGGCATCAATCTCGAAGACATCAAGGCGCCGGATTGCTTCATCATCGAGCAGCGGCTGCGCGAACTTATGGACATTCCGGTGTTCCATGACGACCAGCACGGCACTGCCATCATCGCCATCGCCGGCCTCATCAACGCGCTGCATCTGACCGACAGGGATATCAAGACCACCAAACTGGTCTGCAATGGCGCAGGCGCCGCGGCAATTGCCTGCGTCGAGCTGGTCAAGGCGATGGGGTTCCCACCGCAAAACATCATCCTGTGCGACACCAAGGGGGTGATCTACGAGGGCCGCACCGAAGGCATGAACCAGTGGAAGTCCGGTCATGCGGTCAAGACCAAAATGCGCTCGCTGGCTGACGCCATGGAAGGCGCGGATGTCGTTTTCGGCCTCTCCGCCAAAGGCGCGCTGACGCCGGAGATGGTTGCATCGATGGCGAAGAATCCGATCATCTTCGCCATGGCCAATCCGGATCCGGAAATCACGCCCGAGGAGGTCGCGGCCATCCGCAACGATGCGATCATGGCCACTGGCCGGTCGGACTATCCCAACCAGGTCAACAATGTTCTGGGCTTTCCCTACATCTTCCGCGGCGCGCTCGATGTCAGGGCCACCACGATCAACGACGACATGAAGATCGCCGCCGCGCACGCGCTGGCCCAGCTTGCGCGGGAGGATGTTCCCGACGACGTGGCGGCGGCCTATCAGGGTGTCAGGCCGCGGTTCGGCCCGCAATACATCATTCCTGTCCCGTTCGATCCGCGGCTGATCTCGGCCATTCCCGTGGCCGTCGCCAAGGCGGCTATGGAGTCGGAGGTGGCGCAGATGCCGATCCTCAACCTCGACGCCTACGCTCAGGAACTCTCGGCCCGGCGCGATCCGATCGCCTCCACCTTGCAGCGGCTATACGAGCGGGTGCGGCGTCATCCGCGCCGGGTTGTCTTTGCCGAAGGCGAGGAGGAACAGGTCATGCGCGCCGCGGTTTCCTATGTGAACCAGCGGCTCGGCACCGCCTGCCTGTTGGGGCGCGAAGAGCAGATTCGCGAAACCGCCAAACTGGCCGGCATCGATCTCGACCGCCCCGGCATCGAACTTGTCAACGCCCGCGTCTCGCGCCGGGTCGAAGCCTATACCGACTATCTCTATGCCCGGTTGCAGCGCAAAGGTTACCTGCATCGCGACTGCCAGCGGTTGATCAACACCGACCGCAACCATTTCGGCGCCTGCATGGTGGCGCTCGGTGATGCCGACGCCATGGTGACGGGAATCACCCGCAACTATTCCACGGCTCTTGAGGATATCCGCCGATGCGTTGACGTTAAGCCGGGGCATCGCATGATCGGCGTTTCCCTGGCCCTGTGCCGCGGCCGCACCGTGTTTGTCGCCGACACGGCCGTCATCGACATGCCCAATTCCGAGGAACTTGCCGACATTGCCGAGGAAGCGGCCAGCATGGCGCGACGGCTGGGGTATGAGCCGCGTGTGGCGATGCTGGCCTATTCCACTTTCGGCCATCCGACCGGTGAACGCTCCGAGCGGGTGCGCGATGCCGTCAGAATTCTAGACAAGCGCCGGGTTGATTTCGAATATGACGGCGAGATGGCAGCCGACGTGGCGCTCAACACCGCCGTGCTTGAGCAATATCCGTTCTGCCGCCTGTCCGGCACCGCCAATGTGCTGGTCATGCCGGCCTTCCACTCGGCTTCGATCTCGACCAAGATGCTGCAGGAACTGGGCGGTTCCACGGTAATCGGACCGTTGCTGGTCGGTCTCGACAAGTCGATCCAGATCGTTTCGATGGGCGCCAAGGATTCCGACATCGTCAACATGGCGGCAATCGCGGCTTACAACGCTTCGAACTGACGCAAAATGGCGGTAGCTGCGCTCGCCGGACGCGGGAGCCTGACGGACTGGAAACCGGGCCAGCCGCGGCGGGGCCAAACCGTTCGGGCTATGCGGACTGGCGTAGCCTTGGCATGAAAGCCGGAGTGGGAGCCGCCTCCCGCAGGACCAGCGGCTTGCGCACATACCAGGCTGTGCCGTGATGCCCGGCAAAGGATTGGGGTTTTTCCGGGCGGCTGGCGAAGAAGTCGTCGACAGCACGGGAGGCGCCGGGCCATTTTGGCTGCGCATAATCGTCAAACATCACAAGGCCGCCGGGAACCAGCTGATCATAGAGGATGTTGAGGCAGTCGAGATGCGAATCATAGATGTCGCAATCGATGAAGATGAAGCAGAATTTGCGGCGAACCAGCTTCGGCAGCGTATCGGAGAAAAACCCCTTCACCACATAGCCATTGACCCTGTAGGCCTCGAAGAACTGCATGAGCCGAAACGGGACATCGGCAGCCCGCGCGAATTTGCGGCGGATCTTGTGACGGAAGCGAAACCGCAACGGGTTGAGGTCCTTGCTCTGAATCCGGTCTTGCGGGAACCCTTCAAAACTGTCGCAGGCAAACAGTTTCTTCGTCGGTGAGCGTTCGGTCAACCGGCGCGCGATCAGCCGGGTGGATGTGCCCCGGAACACGCCGCATTCAATGACATCACCCTCCAAATCGAGACTTTTATCCAGCAACTCAACCAACGGGCTGTGGTCGCATTCAGCGTCCAGGCGGCGCCAGTATTCGGCCCTGCCGGCCTCGGTCTGCATCAGCCTGGAGAGGGCGTCGTCCAACCGGATTCGACGCTGGTCAATTCGCTTCATGGCCGGCCCATCATGATGGCCCGCTGTCGCAAGCCCTGTTGTGATGATTGCAATTGCTGCACGGAATCTCCCCCTCCACCTCGTCAAGCCGGTTGCAGCGGGTTCAGTGGAAATGCATCCCACGCTGGTTTGCGCGCAGTGTAATTGTCCGTTCAGCTTGCCGGTTTATGGTTAAGCCGAGGTTAATGCCGGGGGGCAGGCTTGGGGCAAAAAGCTGTCAGGGCCTTGCATCCCGCAGGCGGACCAGACCGGCAACGGCCATGCCCGGAGAAGGCGCAAACATGCCGGCAAGGCAGATCGGCTGCCGTCAATCGTTAAACCGGTTGCTCTGAGTTTGCCGTGCCAATAGAGACCACAGCCTGAGAGTCGGGCGATTTTGTTTCCTCCAACCGACAAGTACTCTGGCGTGGTCTTTCTGATTTTGCTACGTCGGACGGGTAATTCATTCGCCCGGGGTAAAGTTAGTCGGACATTGAGGCGTCTGACGCAACGCAATGGTTCCTATCACTATAACCAGAGACGTGAAGAACAGGCTTTACAGTGCGAAATGTAAATAGCTTCAGCACCTATCTCATCAACCTCGACCGCGCGCCTGATCGGTTGAAATTCATGGACGCACAGTTGCGTCGTCTTGGAATCGGCTATCAACGGATTGCCGCAGTCGACCGGTTGACCCTTGATGCATCTGTTCCCGAATTCGATACCAAGGGGTACAGGACGCTGCATGGGCGCGGATTTCACGATGGTGAAATCGCCTGTTACCTGAGCCACATCGCCTGTTTGCGGGCGTTTCTGGCAAGTCCCGCCGAGCATGCTTTGATTCTCGAAGATGACGGGCGCTTGCCCGATGATTTGGCGGCAATTGTCCGCGCAGCGATTGCCGAGGCCGATGAATGGGATATCCTGAGACTGTCCACGGTCAATTCCGGCATCCGGGTGCCCTACCGCAAGATCGATGCGACCCGTTCCCTCGCGATTGCCCTGACGCGCGAAAAAGGCGCTGGCGGGTATGTGGTCAACCGCCGCTGTGCCGAAGTCTTTCTCAAGCGACTGCTGCCGATACGGGTGGCATGGGACATTGCCTTCGACATCGAGTATCTGATGGGGCTCAGATCCGTGTTCGTCGTGCCCGTGCCAATCGACCAGAACACCGGCATGGAAACACAAATCCAGTTCACTGCCGAACGCGTAAAGCTTTCGCCCACCCGCTATCTGACGGTTTTTCCCTATCGCGCCTATCTGGAGACCAACCGCTTCGTCCGGCGCGGCCTGCGATTGCTGCGGAAGAAAATCAACCGGCGCAAATCCTGAGCTGGGCCGGCATCACCGGAGCTCTGGCGTCGCGCTTTAGTCTTTCGCGCGGTTGGCGC
Source organism: Hoeflea sp. YIM 152468 (assembly GCF_029210485.1). Lineage (GTDB taxonomy): Bacteria > Pseudomonadota > Alphaproteobacteria > Rhizobiales > Rhizobiaceae > Hoeflea. The sequence continues at coordinate 55,206 of NZ_JARGET010000016.1, read as the reverse complement.
CGGTAAGTTTACCCAGCTGGTAGCGTAGATAATTCGAAACCATGCGGCCGCCGCCATAGAGCCTTTGTGCAAGCGCCCGCCCGCGCAGCGCCTCTGCCTCGATGGCTTCGGCCGGCATCTGTTCACGCCTGAAGATCACCCCTGTGGGGCTGACCGTGCGTTCCGGCGTCAGCCCGGCGCGCGCCGCCGCGACGACCAGATTGTGCTGGTTGAAGCCGGTCAGATGGGCAAAATGCAGGGTGCCAAATCCCTTGTTGGGATGGACGATGCCCAGATCCGGGATCTCGATATAGATCAGCCCGCCTGGCGCTATCCATTGCGTCATCTGCCGTATGGCCGCCACCGGATCGCGCAGGTGCTCGACCACATGAAAGCTGGTGACCAGATCAAATGGCGTCTCGACCTTGAAATCCTGCCAGCCCGACACCGAAATCCGGTCGCCATACAGGGTCCGCGCATAAGTGGCATAGGTGTCGCCGGGTTCGAATCCGTGTGCATCAAAACCGGCGTCGAGCATGGCGCCGACAAATTCGCCGGAGCCGCAGCCGAAATCAAGCGTGCGCGCGCCCTCCGGCAAAAGACCTTCGAGCTGCGCGACCCGTCGGCTGGCCTCGACGCGGCGCTTGCTGATATGCCGCTCTTTCGGCTTCGAGGTGGCGGCTTGATAATCGAACCGGTAGTAATCCCGATAATAGCTCGTAAGCTCCGCATCGGTAGGCATCGGGTTTGTATAGAGCAGGCCGCAATGGCCGCACATGACGGTCGGCAGCCGCTTGAGCCGACGGTCGAGCGAGACCAGCGGCTGGCTGTCGTCATGCCCGCAGGCCGGGCAAACCACGCTTTCGCCGCTGTAGGGATAGCGGGTGAAAGGCAGAAAAAACTGCACTATGTTGTAGCTCATCATCCCTCGCGTAGCAGCCAGACTCGGCTGGGGCGGGGTTTGCCGCCACCTCATTGCCGTGACCTAACCCTTGCGCGGGGTTCAAGGCAATCAAAATTTGCTGGCCGAAGCCGTGCGACTGCGGCGCGCCGCTGTTTCGCAGGCTTGCGCACGACAGCCGCACGCACCCATCAGGATGCGCAAGAGACGCGGTATCTCATTGAGCCGATGCAACACGCATCATGATTTCGCGTGGGCGGTTCAGACCGCAAACCGCGAGGCATCAGCACCGTAATGATTGAGGTAGCGACCGCTGATCTGGTTGACCGGCAGGATAACCATGACATCGGTTGTGCCGAAGGCGCTGTCGACGACAGCCTCCTGCGCGACCAGCGCCCCAACCCTGAGATAGCCTTTGACCAGAGGGGGCATCGCCGCCAACGCGGCCTTCGGGTTGATTGCCTCGACCGGCATCATGTCCATTGACAGCCCCCGGCCAGCCATGGAGCGTACATGCCAGTCTTCAGGCGCAGCGGCTGTCTGGTGAAGGAACGACAGCGCCAGTGCATGCGCGTAGGGCTGATCTCCGGGAAACGAGGCACACCCGAACATCACATCGATGCGGTGAACCAGCGCATAGGCCCAGGTGCCTTGCCACAGGGCTTCAAGCGTGCGCCGGGTGCGATAGGCGCGCAACACACAGGACCTGCCGAGTTCGAGGAAACGCTTGCCGGGATTGCGGCCGACCAGATCCATCACATCGTACTCGGCCTGCGAGTAAAAGCCCTCATGGCGGGCCGCAATGTCCTGCCTGAGCAACCGGTAGGTGCCGACGATCTGCTGTTCGACCTCGCCGCCAATCGCGGTATCAAGCACGATAAGATGATCGCAATATCGGTCAATCGTGTCGAAATCCCGTTTTTGCTGCATGGCTTCGAGGGGCAGCCGCGCGCCCATTTCCTCGACGAAGATCCGGTAACGCAGCGCTTGCGCTGCCTCGGCTTCGTTGCGCGTGGCGGCAAGCCGGACTTCCAGCGACCCGATGCGGCCAAGTACCGGTTTCGCCGGACGGTCTCCCGCGAACGGGGGAAGAAAGGGCTTGGGCAAGGGGCGGTGCACGTGGGTTTCCATGGTTCATCTCTCGCGTTGTGGTGACGCGGTTCAACCATGATTCTGCGACATCCCGGTGACATTTGCCATCCCGGATGTGGTGATTTGGAGGTCTTAATGTGTTGCTTGCTCCACCTTCCAGGTGGGGCTTAGCCTGCCGCGCGCGTTTTTTTGCCGGCGGTGACCGCTGCCAGCTGAACCAGCCATTCCGGATCGACCGGCTTTTCCGCATGCGCATCAGCGCCGTCTGCCAGCAAGTCGTCGCGGGTGGAAGCCTGACCGTCGGCCGACAGCACCATGATGGGCAAGCGCGAAAACTGGCCTGCGGCTTCTTCCTGGCGGATCTGCTGAATTGCGCTGCGGCCATCGAGTTCGGGCATCGACAGATCCGTGATAACAAGATCGAAGCTGGCCGCACCGCCAGGACGTTGCATGGCCTGGTCAACCAGTTCCCGGCCATTGGTCACAATGGAGACCCGGTGTCCCTGGCGGGCCAGGATGGTGCGCACCAGCAAGGCGTTGATCGGATCGTCTTCGGCCAGAAGAATGTCGAGCGTCGGATGCTCCGATGAGCGCGCGAACACCATCTCGCGTGGCTTTCCGCACAGGCGGTCGCGGTCGTCGCGGTCGTCGCGGCGGGTCAGAACATTGATCAGTGACGCCCGGCGCACCGGGCGCACAAGCCAGGCATTGGCGCCATGGCCGGCATGGCTGTCGAGATCGCGGCTGTCTTCCGGCGCGATCACCAGGGTGCGCGCAATATCCGCGGGCAATTCGATCGGCGCGCTGGCCAGCAGCAGTTCCGCCCTGTCAGCAAGCCTGCGGTCGACCACAATATCGCTCAGCTCGGCGCCGGACCGGTAAAGCCGGGTCAGGGCTGCAATGACGCTTTCGGCGTCATCAGCAGTCTCGGCGATGCCGCCAAGATCGCGGATGGTCCACAAAAGCGCGGTTGCGACAGGTCCACGAGGCGCGATCACCAGAACCGAGCGATCGGCGAGCGGCCCGCTCACCGGCGCACTGGCTTCGGGAACCGAAACCTCCCGGACCGGCACAGTGAACTCAAAGGCACTGCCCTGTCCGGCGGTGGACGTGACCGAAATCTCGCCGCCCAGCGCTTCGACAATGCGGGCGGAGATCGACAGGCCCAGACCGGCGCCGCCATGCTTGCGGGTCGGTCCGTTGTTGGCGCGCTCGAATTCCTTGAAAATGCGGGTTGTATCTTCGTCCTTCAGGCCGGGGCCGGTATCGGAGACAATGAAGGCCAGTTGCGTGTCTTCACGCATTACCTCGATCAGCACGCCGCCGGTTTCGGTGAACTTGATGGCGTTGCCGACAAGGTTGAACAGCACCTGCCGCAGTCGGCCGATGTCGGACGTGATACGCTGCGGCGCTTCCGGCGCAATGCGGACAGCAATCTCGATGCCTTTTTCATGAGCGCGCGAGGCCATCAGCTCTGATACGCCGTTTACCAGCTCCTCCAGATCCCCCTCTTCGTGCCGCAAGTGCAGCCGTCCGGCCTCGATTGACGTGACGTCGAGCAGATCTTCGATCAGCGACAGCAGGGCGTGACCGGATTCCCGCGAGGTCTTGAGATAGCTCGCCTGTTCCGGTGTTGTCTGGGTCTGCTCGAGAAGATGGGTCATGCCGAGTATGCCGTTGAGCGGCGTGCGGATCTCGTGGCTGACGGTGGCCAGAAACCGCGATTTGGCATGATTGGCGGCCTCGGCCTTCTCGCGCGCGTCGACCAGCTCCGCTTCGGTGCGGCGTGCTGCGGTGATGTTGCGGCCAACGCACTGCAGGATCAGTCTGCCGGAGGCCGGATCGCGGACCGTGGTCTCGTGCCAGGTCCAGATCGTCTGGCTCCCGGCCTCCCCAAGTACCAGTTCGTGCTTGTCCTCTCCGGCAATTTCCACCGGCTCGACGCCAGTCATGGCCAGCGTCAAGCCGACAGGATTGTCAAACCCTGTCGCCGATTTGAATGTGTCGTTGGCATGGATGATCTGACCATTGAGCTCGCACGCTGCCACCATGTCGCCAAGTGTGTCGAACACGGCGCCGAACTGGCCCGAGAACTCGCCCATTTCCCAGGCATGGTCGATGTCACGCTCCGCCAGCGCGAAAATTTCGGGTTTTGTTGGCGCCGGCTGCTCTGTCGCCGCTGATCCGAACGAACGCGTCAGCACCGGCACGGCTGCAAAGATGGCGATTCCGGCGACCGACGCCAGCAGCGCCGCCGGCGCGTTGAAGGCGACTGACGCGGCCGTGGCCGCCATCGCCGCCGAGGCGAAGAACAACCGGCGCGCGGCAGAACCATGTTTGCCTGCACTGTCGTCGCGCCGCGCGGCGTCACCGGTGGGATACCGGTCCGCCGGTTCGACCTGTGGCGCGGTTCGATGGGCCGGCACAGGCTCGTTCAGAGCCTGCTGGAGCGCGTTCTGGAGTCGCAAGGGTTCTGTGCTCATCCGGTGTATTTAGCACGGACCTAGTGAGCAAAATCTTCCGCCAAAGCATCGAATTTTATCGATCAGGCCTTTTATTGCTTCATATTGACCACCACACGGCCGCGTATCTTGCCGTCGATGATCGAATGCGCCGCGTCGATGATTCCGTCAAAGCCGACTTCGGTTGACAGCGCTTCAAGCTTCGCCAGGTCCAGATCCTTGACCAGCCGCGACCAGGCTTCCTGTCTCAGCGCCAGCGGCGCCATCACTGAATCAATGCCCAGCAGCGACACGCCGCGCAGAATGAACGGCGCCACCGATCCCGGCAGATCCATGCCCTGCGCCAGGCCGCAGGCCGCGACCGCGCCGCCATAGGACGTCATCGCCAGCACATTTGCCAGCGTGTGGCTGCCAACCGCGTCGATGCCGCCGGCCCAGCGTTCCTTGTCCAGCGGCTTGGCAGGTCCGGAAAGCTCGTCGCGGTGGATGACTTCGGAGGCGCCGAGGCTCTTGAGAAACTCAGCCTCCTCGGTGCGGCCTGTCGAGGCGATGACGTCATAGCCGAGCTTGCCCAGCACCGCGATCGCCACTGTGCCGACGCCGCCATTGGCGCCGGTGACCACGACCGCACCGCGGCCCGGCGTGATGCCGTGGCGTTCCAGCGCCATCACCGACAGCATGGCTGTGTAGCCGGCGGTGCCGATGGCCATCGCCGAGCGCCCATCCATGCCCTCGGGCATCGGGATCAGCCAATCGCCTTTCAGCCGAATGTAACTGGCGTAGGCACCGGTATGGACCTCGCCAACGCCAAACCCGTTGAGAATCACCGTGTCGCCGGGATTGAAGCGCTCGTTTTCCGAGCGCACCACCGTGCCGGCGCAGTCAATGCCCGGCACCATCGGCCAGCGCCGCACCACAGGCCCCTTGCCGGTGATCGCCAGCCCGTCCTTGTAGTTGATGGTGGTCCATTCCACCTCGACGACCACGTCGCCTTCCATCAGATCGTCAAGGCCGAGCTCGGTCACATTGACCGACATCACCTTGTTGTCGTCTCGGGTAAGCAGAATGCCCTTGAAACGGTCTTGCATGGAAGCTCCTCTAAAGTGTTGTTTCAGACTGACCCGACCCGGCAACAAGATCAAGGGCGGAGATGTCCGCCGGCGTGATCAATCGCGTCTTTTGCGGTCGTGCAAGGTGGCGATCAGTTCGTCGAGCACAATCAGGCCGGCGCCGATGCTGATAAAGCTGTCGGCGAGATTGAAGACGGCAAATGACCAGCTTTCGGTGTGAAACAGGATGTAGTCGACCACATGGCCGTAGACCGCGCGGTCGATCAGATTGCCCAGTGCGCCGCCGATGATCAGCGCATAACCCAGATGGGCGATGCCGCGTCCTGGCGGGGTGCGCCGCCACAGATACAGCACAAAGACCACCACCAGCCCGGTCAGGGCCAGCAGCCACGTATCCGGCATTCCCTTGAGCAGCGAAAACGCGATGCCTTCGTTCCAGGTCCGATAGAGGGCGAACATTGGGATCACCGGCACGATCTCGTGGAACGGCAACCGGGTTTCCACCAGCCACTTGATGATCTGGTCAAGCGCAACCGAAACCGTGATCAGTGTCAGCATCGGCGCGATCCGGCTCAGCGCGGAGGCCTTGGGTGCAGGCTCGCTCATGGGGCGGGATCTTCCAGATCAAGGAGATGCCGCCGCGCCTCGAACAGCATCACCCCGGTGGCAATCGCCAGATTGAGAGAATCGGCCCGGCCGGCTTGCGGAATCCGCGCCAGCTTGCGGCAGGCCTTGGCCAGCGTGTCGGGCAGGCCTGCCTGCTCGTTGCCCATCAACAGCACCACCGGCTGGTTGCGGTAAGGGATCGTCCGGTAATCGACGCTGCCCTTGAGATGGCTGCCGACCAGCATCGGCGCGGCTTTCGCCGACCAGCTCAGAAAGTCGCTCTCGGAGGCCCGCACCAGTGGCACCGCGAAGATCGACCCCATCGTCGCCCGCACGGTCTCGGTCGAGAACGGATCGACAGTGTCGCCGATCAGGATGACACCGGAGGCGCCGGCGGCGTCGCAGGTGCGGATGATGGTGCCCAGATTGCCCGGATCGCGAACCCGGTCGAGCGCCACCCAGGTGTCGTCCGGCTTTACCTTCACCGAGCTCAGTGGCATCAGCTTCTGCTCGAACACGGCGATCACCGCCTGCGGGTTGTCGCGCCGGGTAATCGCTGTGAGTACCTTGTCGCTCACTTCCAGCACCAGCCCGCCGCGGGCAAAGGTCAGCGCCGCAATCTTTTCGACCTGCGCCTTGCCGCGTTGGCTCTTGGCGTAGATCAGCGTGCGGATGCTCCAGCCGAGTTCGATCGCGTCGATCACCAGCTTCAGGCCTTCGGCCAGAAACGTGCCGGTCTCGTCGCGATGCTTCTTCATCGACAGCGCGCGGATGTCCTTGATGATCGGGTTGGACAGGCTGGTGATGTCCTTGATCTGGCCGACCCGCCCGGTGCCGCTTGTTGGGGTTTTGTGTTCACTCATTGCGGCAGCCACCTTGCAAACAGCGAGGTTGACAGGGCGCGGCAATCGTCCGGCGTCGCCTTGCCGCTCTCGCGCAGGATCAATTCGCCCGATTCCACCCGGCCGCCGGCGCCGCGCATGGTCTCGCGCATCAATTCGTGAATGGCGTAGAACGAGGCCCGGATCGAATAGGCCGTCAGCACCAGTCCGACCGGCTTCGGGCTCAGCAGCTCGCGGCAGATGTCGAGCATCAGCGGCAGATGCTCGAACAATTGCCAGACTTCGCCATTCGGCCCCCGGCCGAATTTCGGCGGGTCGGTGAGGATGATGTCATACTGGTTGCCGCGGCGTTCCTCGCGGGCAATGAATTTCATCGCATCCTCGCAGATCCAGCGGATCGGCCGGTCGTTCAGCCCGGCCAGCGCCTGGTTTTCCCTGGCCCAGCCGATGGCCTTCTTGGAAGCATCGACATGGGTGACTTCAGCCCCGGCCTTGGCCGCCACCAGCGAGGCAACCCCGGTATAGCCAAACAGGTTGAGCACCTTCAGCGGCCGCCTGGCCGCAGTGATCTGATCCGCCATCCAGCGCCAGTGGGCGATCTGCTCGGGGAACACCCCGACATGGCGGAACGAGGTCAGCCGGCCATGGAAATCGACATCGAGCAGTTTCATCGGCCAGGTTTCGCCCAGCGGCAGATTGGGGAACGCCCAGCGGCCGATGCCGTCCTCGTCGGTGTCGCCGGTGAACACCGCATCGGCCTTGTCCCAGACGCCGTCTGGCAGGCCGCGCGCCCACAACGCCTGTGCTTCCGGGCGGACAATACGCAGAGCGCCATATTGTTCGAGCTTCTCGCCCTGGCCGCTGGCGTTGAGACCGGTGTCGAGCAGCCGGTAGCCGTCCTCGTTGCCGCTTTCGAGAATGATCGGCGCCGATTGTGCCGGCAGGGCGCCGCTGCGCTGGTTGAGCGGCCGTAGCGACACCTGCTGCCGGGCTGGTTCGCGCCTGTCGAAATCCGGTGCATTGTAGATCGGCCTGGGCGCGGATTGCTTGTCCGGCGAGGGCTTGCTTCGGGCATTGAGTGCTTCCTGCGGCGCCTTGGCGCGGCTGGACCTGGTGTGCGGTTTGGCCGGCGGCTTGGCCCCGGGATCAGCCTGTGCACGCGCTGTGTTGCCCGCTTGCTCCGGTCTGCCATCCCGCGGTTTTCTGCGCTTCGGCTTGCCATCCCCTGGCTTCGCAGAGCTGCCGCGTCGGGGATGTTGGGAGCGTTTGTCCGCCAAAGTGGAAAAATCCTGATCGATCTGGATGAAGCCGGGGCCAAAGCAACCCTGACCCCCGAGGTTTCATGGTCGTCTGGACATAGCAACCGGATCGGAACTTGGCAAAGCCGTTTTCGTGCCGTGCGGCTTGTGCAGCAATCAGCGCGGTCCCCAAACCGGTGGCAAGCGGGCCGTTTCACGCCCGAGCCGCCCGCCCGCCCAACCGATCAGGCGAGGTATGTCGGATACGATCGGCGCGCTCATCCTCCTGGGTTGGAATGGCAGTTCGAAGGAAGTCGCTGCACTTGGAACAAGTGGAGAGGTCGGGTCCGGGACTGGCAGAGGGCCGTCTTGATACGCGTTTCGAGACCGGTGCTGACAGCAATGGCGACACCAGCGGGAGCGCCGCAAATCTTGCGCGCGGATCGAAACATGAAAGCTGGGACGACAGGGAGGCGCGGCGAGGGCGGTGTGCCTCAGGCGGCGCTGCGCTTGTCCGGTGCGGGCAGGGCAGCGGCGATCTGCTGCGCCTTGGCTTTCTGGCGATCGGCTTCGGAATGCCACTTTACCGCTTCATTGGCGTTGGCGCGGGCCCGCTGCCGGTGCTTGCCCTGCTTGAACCAGGTCGCCAGCGATCCGATGATCATGCCGATGATCAGCGTAACAAACAAAAACACGAAGAAGGGCAATGTCACCGACAGCACCGTATCTGCCGGGTTGAACGGATTGAGCGCCAGCGTCACCGCCGTGCGGTTGGCGACCGACAGCATGATGAGGGCGATGCCCAGAGGCACGAATATTGCCAATGCGATGATGCGCTTGATCATGTGTCGCTCCTATTCTCTCGAGCCCGGGCGCCTTGCCCTGGCTGACCGGTGCATGCTGTCATGTAATCCGGTTTGCCAGCAAACCAAGGGGCAATCGCCCAAAGTGGCGTGTTTTGTCGGCCGGACGGAGCGGCACAAGTCGCAGGCAGCTCGTGTGCCGCAGGGGCTGGCGGGCTCAGTTCTTGCTGTCAGGCTCAGTCCTTGCTGTCAGGATTGAGCCGTTCGCGCAATTCCTTGCCGGTCTTGAAGAAAGGAACCCATTTTTCTTCCACGAACACCGGCTCACCGGTGCGCGGGTTGCGGCCCGATCTCGGCGGGCGGTTCTTCACCGAGAAGGCGCCGAAACCGCGCAACTCGACGCGATTGCCCTCCGACAGGGCGTCGGTGATCTCGTCGAGCACCGCGTTGACGATATTTTCGACATCTCGATGATAAAGGTGCGGGTTTCGCGCCGCAACTGCTTGCACCAATTCCGATTTGATCATGTCCTCGCCCTACTCGCCACTCTCCGAATGACCGCCAACCTGCCAAACGGATACAAGGCCGTCAAGGAACAACTTGCCATCCGCCAGCCGGTTGATCTCGTTCGAAAATGTCTCAGGCACACCAATGAATTGCTGCAGCAGGCTGGCTGCCCGCGCACCGAAAAGCAAACCCGTCGTCGAGTCCGCAGGTTTCCAGTCAACTATCTTGAGCGTGTCGTCAACGTTGCGGCCTTTCAGGTAGGCTCTTATTTCGGCGTCACCCCCGAGCGCATCGACAAGTCCGTTCTTGAGCCCTTGCCGCCCAGTGAAGATCGAACCGTCAGCGAGCGCCAGAACTTCGGTGCGGTCCATCTCGCGGCGCGCCGCCACCATGTCGACAAACCAGTCGTAGCTGTCGAGGACCATCGATCGGATCATCGCCTTGGCCTCGTCGCTGGCTTCATGAAACGGGGAGGGTTCGGCTTTCATCGGCGAGGATTTGATCGCTTCCAGTCGAATTCCGATCTTGTCGAGCAGTTCCCCTGCCTGGGCATACTGGAAAAGCACTCCGATGGAGCCGACGATCGAGCTTTCGCCGGCGACGATATGGTCGGTCGACACAGCGATCATGTAGCCGGCTGACGCCGCCAATGTGTGGATGTCGGCGACGACGGGCTTGGATTTGCCTGCGGCCAGCAAGGCCTTGTGGAGCCGCTCTCCGCCATAGGTCGTGCCGCCGGGGGAGGAAATGGAGACAATCAGCGCCTTTGCCGCGTCATTTTCCGCAACATCCTTGATCAGATCAAGCAATGGCTGATCGTCGGTGATGACGCCATCGATATCGATACGCGCAATATGGTTGCTGTCGCGTGCCGCTCCCTGGAACCGCCACACCAGTCCCGCCACAAGCGCGACGCTGACGACGACGGTCATGATCCGCCAGAAACTGAGTTTACGCCGAATACGGCGACGATCGGCAAGAAGTTCCGGATCGATCACGCTTGCTCCTCCGATGGAGTGTGGGGCGCGAATGCAGTGCAGAGGGCCGGATCGGCCAATCTGCACAAACTCCGCTTTGTTTTTGCCATTGTCAGCGAGCCGTGGCAATCTGTGTCAACTGCTTCGCAATCTCACCATATTGCCATGCGAAGTTCTCTGCAACAGCCACACGGGCGGGCAACCGGACCGAAAGTCGGCATGGCGTCAACAGCCTTCGGGATTACAGCAACGAATGACACCGCCGACCGCATCAGGGCCAATCGCTTCAGGAGTGCCAGGGCGCGGCGACTATGCGGGACGTTCGCATGCCCAGTACCGGCGCGCCCGGTCCCATACCCGGCTTGTCCGGGTGCTCAAGATCCTTTTGCCGCTGTCCGCAGCCCTCATCGTCATCGCCTTTGTCGTCGTCTCCTGGTTCGACAACCTGGTGCCACAGGGGATCGGGATTGAATCGGTGGCGATCCTGGATGGAAAGCTGGTCATGCAGAGCCCGGTGATGAGCGGCCAGACCTCCGATGCCAATCCCTATACCCTGCGTGCCGACAAGGCGATTCAGGATCTCGACACGCCGGATATCATCGTGCTGGAAGACATTGTTGCCGACCTGCCGGTGTCAAATGGTGACAAGGCGGTCTTGAATGCAGTCCGCGGTACCTATGACCGCGCCGGGCAGACCATGGTTTTCAAACAGCCTTTCACGGTCAATACCGAGGCTGGAATGCAGGTCCGGCTGCAGTCGGCAGATATCGATCTGGCCAACAGCACGTTGGTCTCCGAGACCCCGGTGTCCATCAGTTCCGGTGACGCATCCGTGGTTGCGCAATCCATGCAGATACAGGATAAAGGCCGCATTATCATCTTTCAGGACAAGGTCCGCATGACGATCAACCCCTCCGCATTAAAGTCGAAGGATGGAGCGACGAACTGACATGGCCATCCCCACACTCACCTTCATGCGGACTGCCGCGATTCTGATCGCCGCCGGATTGCTGGCATCGACATTCGGGCCGCCGCTGCCTGCCGCCTTTGCGCAGGGCACCGAAAGCAAGATGTCGGGCATGACCCTGACCAGTGACGAGCCGATCCAGATCGAAAGTGACCTGCTCAAGATCAACGAGGAAACCAGCCAGGCGACCTTCACCGGCAACGTCAAGGTGGTGCAGGGCGACACGGTCCTGCAGGCGGGCGAGATGGTCGTCAATTACGTCAAGAATGGCGGCTCGGTTTCCTCGGGAACGGCAGAAATCAGCGAAATTGAAATGTACAAGAAGGTGCTGATCCAGTCCGGCACCCAAACCGCCACAGCCGATGCCGGCAACTTCAATATGATTGATGAGGTTCTGGTGCTCACCGGTGAAAAGGTTGTGCTGACCGACGCCGAAAACGTCTTTATCGGCTGCAAGCTGACGGTGGAGATGAAGAGCGGTCAGGCCAAGCTCGACAGCTGCGGCGGTCGCGTCATGATCCAGCTCGACCCCAAATCGCGACCCAAACAGTGATCCGAGCTCTGTTTTCATCGCTTGGCGGCAACAATGGCAAGGGTGACGCCGATCAGGCCGCCGCCGAGGCGCCGGGACGCTATGACGGCACGCTGATAGCCCGCAATCTGACCAAGTCCTACAAATCCCGCAAGGTGGTGGACGGCGTCTCGCTCGGTGTCCGCCGCGGTGAGGCGGTGGGACTTCTCGGTCCCAACGGCGCGGGCAAAACCACGTGTTTCTACATGATCACCGGGCTGGTGCCGGTGGACGTCGGCACAATCGAGATTGACGGGAACGATGTGTCCAGTCTGCCGATGTACCGGCGTGCCCGGCTAGGTGTCGGCTATCTGCCGCAGGAGGCCTCGATTTTCCGCGGTTTGAGTGTCGAAGCCAATATCCGCGCCGTTCTGGAAGTGGTGGAAAGGGATCGTGCCAAACGTGAGGAGAAACTCGACAGTCTGCTCGAGGAGTTCCACATCGCGCATTTGCGCAAGTCCGCCTCCATATCCTTGTCCGGCGGCGAGCGGCGCCGGCTCGAAATTGCCCGCGCGCTGGCTTCTGATCCGACTTTCATGCTGCTCGATGAACCCTTCGCCGGCGTCGATCCGATCGCGGTCTCCGATATTCAGGATCTGGTCCGGCATCTTACCCGCCGCGGCATCGGGGTGCTGATCACCGACCACAATGTCCGCGAAACGCTCGGACTGATCGATCGGGCTTACATCATGAATGACGGCATACTGCTCACCCATGGCCGCCCGCAGGACATTGTTGCCAACGCGGATGTGCGGCGGCTCTATCTCGGTGAACAATTCTCGCTCTGAAGATCGCTTTTCTGCCGGCTGGTCTCCGTGCCCGGGCCAAATGGGCATCCGACCATCGGCGCTCTGGCCGGTTTTCGTTCGGAATCTGCCCCGGCCGGGCAATTTTACCTTGTCCGCAGGTCGGGCTTGACCGGACAGAATAAAAAAGCAATTTTCGGGCCAGATGGGCTGACCGGGGTTGCTGTCGCGCGGTGTCTGCTTGGACGATGGCTGCGCGGAACGCCCGCAAACCGAAGTCGAGGCAGTACGGACGCATGGTTGCCCCCGATCATCTCCGGGCGTGAGCCGAACACTGTGACGCGACTTCAAACTGTTGCGGCGGTCATCGTGCGTCCGATCCGATTCACAGCGCCGCAGCCGGGAGTAAAGCATCGCCATGGCCCTGTCAGCTGGTCTCCAATTGCGCCAAAGCCAGTCACTGGTGATGACGCCGCAACTAATGCAGTCGATCCGTCTGCTGCAATTCAGCCATGTCGAACTGACCCGTTTCATCGAAGAGGAAGTCGAACGCAATCCGCTGCTCGAACTGGTGAGTTCTGATGCCGACCATCAGGAAACCGGCTCCGCTGCTCCCGAAGAGACGTCCGCCGCACAGGCGGCATCCGGCGATGCCGCGGAAGACGCGGCTTGGACCGGATCGGCCGAAACTCCGTCCGAGCGCATGACCGCCGAGATCGATGCGCGCTATGAGAATGTCTTTCCTGATGATCACGGCACCGCGCGCGTGGATCAGCCCGAATTCATCGACAACTGGAAATCCATGCCGGGCAGCGATGGGGCTCGTTCGGGCGAGGGCTATGATCTTGATGATTTTGCCGCGCGCGCGCCGACCCTGCGTGACCACGTTGCCGAACAGATATCCTTTGCGTTTCCAGACCCTGCCGAGCGATTGATTGCAACGGATCTGGCCGATCAGCTTGATGCGGCGGGCTATATGGTCGGCGGCATGGCGGAGACCATTGCCCGGCTGGGCGCGAAGGAGGCCGATATCGCCGGGGTGTTGTCACGCCTGCAGGAATTCGAGCCTGCGGGGTTGTTTGCCCGTTCGCTCGGCGAATGCCTGGCCCTGCAACTGGCGCGCAAGGACCGGCTCGATCCGGCCATGGCGGTGCTGGTCGACAATCTCGAACTGCTTGCGCGACGCGATTTCACCACGCTGACGCGGATTTGCGGAGTTGATGAGGAAGATCTGCTCGACATGATGGCCGAGATCCGGGCTCTGGATCCCAAGCCGGGCACCCGGTTTGAAACTGGATCGAGCGAGTTGGTGGTGCCCGATGTCTTTGTACGCCCGGCGTCTGACGGCGGCTGGAACATCGAGCTCAACCCCGACACCTTGCCGCGGGTTTTGGTCAACCAGACCTATTTCGCCTCCGTGACCGGAAAAATGCCGAAAAACGCCCCCGGCCAGGACTTTCTCGGCGAGTGTCTGCAGACCGCCAACTGGCTGGCGCGCTCGCTGGACCAACGGGCGAGGACGATCATCAAGGTGGCGACGGAAATTGTCCGCCAGCAGGATGCTTTTCTGCTGCATGGTGTCGACCATTTGCGGCCGCTCAATCTCAAGGCCGTTGCAGACGCCATCGGCATGCATGAATCGACTGTCAGCCGTGTCACCGCCAACAAATACATGATCACCCCGCGCGGTGTGTTTGAGCTGAAGTACTTCTTCACGGTCTCGATCGCTTCGGCGAACCCCGGCGGCGACGCGCATTCGGCCGAATCGGTCCGCCATCGCATTCGCGTGATGGTGGCCGAAGAGGCCGCTGAAGCGGTCCTGTCAGACGATGATCTGGTTGATCTTTTAAAGAAATCCGGCGTGGAAATCGCGCGCCGGACGGTGGCGAAGTACCGCGAGGCCATGGCTATCCCGTCCTCGGTACAGCGGCGCCGCGAGAAGCGGGCCAGGGCGCGCGCCGCGGCGGTATAATCGACATCAAGCAATCGCTTGAAAACGCTTTCCAATTTAACGGCCTACAGCGTTAACTTGACAGGCCGGGCGCACAAGCGTAGAAGCCGCCCCGCATCGGACGACGCAGGAAATGCGGCGCTGTAGGCCGGTTTTGTCAAGTGAAAAATTGCTTGGACCGGAGCAATTGACCGCCAGCAGACGCTTGGATGAGCGCGGCGCATGGCCTAGACTGATTTCCCAAGTCATAACAAGAAGGGATAACCCATGAGCGTGCGAGTGTCTGGTAAGCATATGGAAATCGGCGAGTCCTTCAGGACCCGGATTGAAGACCATGTCACGGGAGCAGTTCGAAAATATTACGATGGCGGGTTTTCAAGCCAGGTGATCGTCGAAAAGTCCGGATCCCGCTTTAAAGCCGATTGCAAGATCCACCTCGATACTGGTGTCGTCCTGCATGCAACCGGGGAAGCCCAGGATCCGCAGCCCTCTTTTGATGCCGCTGCCGAACGTATTGAAAAGCGGCTGCGCCGTTACAAGCGTCGTCTCAAGGACCATCACGCCAACAACCAGCAGGTTCAGGCCAAGCTGGCTTATGCGGTGGTGGATTCCGAAGGTGACGATGCAGCGGAAGTACCCGAAGACTACGCTCCGGCGATCATCGCCGAAAGCACCAAGCAACTGGTCACCATGAGCGTGGCCAATGCCGTGATGGCACTTGATATGACGGATGAACGGATCTTGATGTTCCGCAATGCGGGCAATGACGCGCTCAATGTTGTGTATCGCCGGGATGATGGCAATATCGGCTGGATTGATGCTGGCGGGAACAAGACCTAACGTCGAAGGTTGAGATGGAATGAAGGCAGGCAGGTCATCGGTGGCATAAGCTGGCGTTGGCCTGCAGTCCTTCACCTGAAGCGAACAGTGCGGCCCGGACTACGGACCCAAAACAAGGAATGTGACATGGCGCTTGCTGATCTGATTGGGCAGAACTCTGTTCTGCCTGCGCTAAAGGCAAACTCCAAGAAACAGCTGTTGCAAGAATTGGCGGCCAAGGCATCGGAAGTCACGGGACTTGCCGAGCGTGAGGTGTTTGACGTCATTCTGCAGCGCGAGCGGCTTGGGTCGACCGGTGTTGGCAATGGTATTGCCATCCCGCATGGCAAGCTGTCGTCGCTTGATCGAATAGTCGGCATTTTTGCGCGGCTTGACCAGCCGGTTGAGTTCGAGGCTCTGGACGACCAGCCGGTCGATCTGGTGTTCCTGTTGCTCGCGCCGGAAGGCGCTGGCGCTGATCATCTCAAGGCGCTCTCGCGGATCGCCCGTGTGATGCGTGACAGCGACATGGTCGCCAAGCTGCGCGCCACCGACAATGCTGCCTCGCTTTATGCATTTCTCACCGACGAAAAAGCGTCCAACGCCGCTTGAGGGCAGCATCCGCCGGGCGCAGGGCTCTGACCAGACCCGGCGTGGTTGCTGGGACAGGCATAGAAAAACCCGAAAATCCACGGTGAATTTCGGGTTTTTTTGTCTGCTCAGGTGAGCGAGATGATCACCGGATGCGCGCAGGGGCCGTCAATGCAGGGCGACGGTCTTCAATTCGTCTTCGGCAGCCCGATAAAATGTGCTCGACCGGTTGTCGGTCAGCAGGATCGGCGTGCCGTCTGCACCAAACAGTGCCCATAACTCCAGTCCGGGATCGAGCACAGGTGCTTCGGGGAACCGGGCCAGCACGTCTTCCGAGCGCATCTTGCGAATATAACCGACCTTGCCTGCACCGAGCAGGGCCAGGTCATGAGCGGACAGTTGGGTTTTTCCCGATTTGGCAATCATGTCGATTCCTCCTGGTTGTGGCAGGAAACATCCTGTTGGTCGAACCTTGATCCTTAGTCTCGAACCGAAATGTTAATTTTTCGCACCATCCGCTCCGGTTCCGGACGAATAAGGTCAACCGAAAGCAATCCGTTCTTCAGATCGGCGCTGACAACCTGCATGCCATCGGCAAGCACGAACATCCGCTGAAACTGCCGTGACGCAATGCCGCGGTGCAGGTATTCGCGGCCGTCGGCTTCGGCCTGGCGACCGCGGATGACCAGCTGGTTTTCCTCGGTCGTCACTTCAAGGTCTTCGTCGCAGAAACCGGCAACCGCCAGCGTGATCCGCAATCGTTCACAATTGCTGCCATCGGCAGAAGCGCTGATGCGCTCGATATTGTAAGGCGGGTATCCTTCAGACCCCTTGGCGATCCGCTCCAGGGTCTTCTCCATTGTGTCAAAGCCCAGCAGCAGCGGGCTTGAAAAAGGCGTCATGCGCGACATGGTTTGTCCTCGGTTTCAAGCGACAGGCACCGGACCTGCAATCAGCATCCGGCTTGATCGTAATATGGGAATTCCAGTGCGGCTTCGCAAGCGCCTTGCTCTCTGACCCATGCCGCCCGTAATGTCGCGCCGACCGAATCGCTAGACTGAAGGACCCGCCATGACACCGCGTAAGATCATCATCGACACCGATCCTGGACAGGATGATGCCGCGGCGATCATGCTTGCGCTGGCAAGCCCGGAGGTCGACGTATTGGGAATTACTGCGGTGGCCGGCAATGTGCCGCTGGCGCTGACCAGCCGCAATGCCCGCATGATCACCGAGATCTGCGGCCGCGCCGATATCAAGGTGTTCGCCGGGGCTGACAAGCCGCTTCGCCGCAACCTCGTGACCGCCGAGCATGTACACGGCAAGACCGGGCTCGATGGCGTGGAACCGTTCGAACCCGGCCGCCCGCTTGAGCCCGGGCATGCGGCGGACTTCATAATCGAGACGCTGCGTGCCGAGCCTGCCGGATCGGTGACGCTCTGCGCGCTGGGGCCGCTGACAAACATCGCCACGGTGTTCGAGAAGTCGCCCGATGTGGTTCGGCTGATCAAGGAAATCGTCTTGATGGGCGGCGGCTTCTTTGAAGGCGGCAACATCACCCCTTCGGCCGAATTCAACATCTACGTTGATCCCGAGGCCGCTGATGTGGTGTTTCAGTCGGGCGTGCCGATCACCATGATGCCACTGGATGTCACCCACAAGGTGCTGACCACCAGGGCAAGGGTTGACCGGTTGCGGGCCAATGGCAACCGCGCGTCGATGGCGATGGCCGACATGCTCGAGTTTTTCGAGCGGTATGACGAGCAGAAATACGGCACCGATGGCGGTCCGCTGCATGACCCGACTGTCATCGCCTGGCTGCTTGATCCGGCCATGTTCACCGGGCGCAAATGCAATGTCGAGATCGAGACCGGATCGGAACTGACCCTTGGCGCCACGGTGATCGACTGGTGGAAAGTGACCAAACGGCCCGAAAACGCCTTTGTCGCCCGCGAAGTCGACGCAGACCGCTTCTTCGATCTGCTGATTGAGCGACTCGGTCGTCTTTAGAGTCGCATTTCGACTTCGGAAGCGAGCGGGATCGACGGCTGTGCGCCGGGTTTCAGGCATGCCAGGGCTCCGGCTACGGCGGCGCGGCGATTGGCCGTTGCAAAGTCCAGTCCGGCATCGAGCCCTTGAGCCAGATAGCCGCAGAAGGTATCGCCCGCGCCCACCGTGTCGAGCGGTGTGATGCTAAGGGGATCAATATGTTCGACTGTGCCGTCCTTGGCCCAGAGAACCCCATCACCGCCCAGCGTGACGATCATGCACTGACCGGTTCTTGTGTGCAGTTTGGCGAGTTCCTCTCTTGCAGCATCAAGCGTTTCCGCCGAGCGGCCTGACAGCCGCGCAAATTCGGTTTCGTTGGCGATCACGATGTCGGCAAGCGGCGCCAGACGCTCCACCGCGTCGGTCAGCGGCGCGATGTTGAGAATGCTCTTGATGCCGCGCGCGCGGGCGGCCTTGAGTGCCGCCTCTGTCGCAGCTTCGGGAATTTCCATCTGCAACAGCAGCGTGTCGTTGTCTGCCATTCGGGCCACCGCCTGTTCGGCGTCCCGGGCAGTGACCTGTCCGTTGGCGCCGGGGATGACGACGATCATGTTCTCGCCGTCGCCGCCCACCAGGATCATCGCTATGCCGGTTGCGCCTTCAAGGTGGCGGACCGAATCGAGATCCACGCCTGCCTGGTCAAGCAGGGCCAGCGCCTCGACGCCATAGGCGTCCGTGCCGACCGCGCCGGCAAAAACAACTTTCGCGCCTGCGCGCTGGGCCGCCAGTGCCTGATTTGCACCCTTGCCGCCTTGTGCGGTGGTGAACTCCGTCCCGGCGACGGTTTCGCCTGGCTCGGGCAGGCGGGGGGTGGTGGCAATAAGATCCATGTTGGCGGATCCAATAATGGTGATCATGATGGTCTCCCTTGGGGTGCTGCTGTTAGCCTGGAAATGACTGTGCGCCAACCTCAATCAGGGCGCTCATGCCAGGTTGCTTGATCAGACACAAGGTGCTCTCCCGGCCCTGAATGTAGCAGACCATCGGATAATCGCCGGTGCGGAGCGCGTCATACTGAACCTGCGGCAGGTCATCGGCGACATGGAAAGGAAATTCTCCGCCGTCGGGCATCTCGGCGCCGCGCGGCCAGGCAGGCAAACGGCTGGATGTGGAAATGTCGGCGTAATCGCCGAGCCAGTCAGCCAGGATCAAGATTTGCAGCGGTTAACACTCTAGTCGTCCTCATCGACAACGCGGAGTTTCAGTGTTGAGGATCGCGGCTCGAACTTCGGGGGCTCATGGTCAGCAGCCCGGGATGCTTGCGCGGCCGTTTCGGCGGTCGCCTCATCGGCAATCTGGGCGAATTCCAGCGCTTCGATCTTGGCGCCACGCTTGGTCAGCTTTTCCGAGGAGGTCAGGATCTGGTCGACATCCTTCTGCGCCATGGAGAAATGCGCTTGCAGCTTGCGGGTGCGGTCATCGAGACGGGAAACATCTTCCATCAGCCGCAGCACCTCTCCCTGGATCAGATGCGCCTGTTCGCGCATGCGGGCGTCTTTCAGCAGCGCCTGGATCACCTGGATCGACAGCATCAGCAATGACGGGGAGACAATCACCACCCGTGCGCGCTGGGCCTTGTGCACGATGGTTTCGAAATTCTCGTGGATCTCGGCGAAGATCGATTCCGACGGCACGAACAAGAACGCCGTATCCTGGGTCTCGCCCGTGATCAGGTATTTCTCGGAAATGTCGCGGATATGAACCTCGATATCCCGGCGGAAACGCTGCTGCGCCGGCTGGATGCCTTGCTCGCCAGTGCCCTCGGTTTCCGCGGCTCGCATCGCGTTCCAGGCTTCCAGCGGAAATTTGGCGTCAATCACCAGATCCGGCGCATCATTGGGCATGGCGATGGTGCAATCGGGCCGCATGCCGTTTGACAGTGTTGGCTGGAAACTGAAAGCCCCGAACGGCAATCCGTCCCGGATGATGGTTTCCATCCGCGATTGACCGAAGGCGCCGCGCGTCTGCTTGTTGGACAGAATGGCCTGCAGCCCGACGACGTCACGCGCCAGCGACTGGATATTGGCCTGTGCCGTGTCGATCACGGCCAGCCGCTCCTGCAGCTTTGTCAGATTTTCGTGCGTGCTGCGGGTCTGGTCGGTGAGTGTCGAGCCGATGCGCTGGGTCATGCCGTCGATGCGCTGACCGATCGACTGGTTGAGCTCGGCCTGGCGCGCGCCGAACAACTCCGCCATCGCGCCCATGCGGCCCTGCATTTCCGACTGCGCCTTGAGAATCTCGGCCAGCTGCGTCTCCGCCTGCTCCGCCCTTGCCGAGGCTTCGGCCTCCGCCCGGGCCCGTGCCCTGCCGGCCCGTATCAGCGCCAGGCTCGCCCAGACCGACAGGATGGCAAGCCCGGCGACGACGGCCAGAAGCAACTCGCCCAGCGTCACCATGTGGCCGTTGAGCTCGATAAGTCCTGATGAAAACAAGGCGTCGTCAATCTGCATGCTGAATTCCTAGATGATTCTTGCCTGTTTGTCAGATCAAAACATGAACATTGCTGTTGGCTTCCGCACCGGCATGATTGACGTCGCACCGATCAATGATTAATTCACCGCCATGACCATCAAGCCCATCATCTACCTGCCCGATCCCATTCTCCGCCAGCAAAGCCAGCCGGTGGAACGCTTCGACGCGGAACTGGAGAGTTTCATCGAGGACATGATCGAGACCATGTACGACGCGCCGGGAATCGGCCTCGCCGCAATTCAGGTCGGCGTGCCGCGACGTTTGCTGGTGATTGACGTGGCCGGCAAGGACGAGACGCCCAATCCGCAAGTCTTCATCAATCCCGAGCTTATCGCCACCGGCGATGGCATCAGTGTCTATGAGGAAGGCTGCCTGTCGATCCCGGATTACTATGCCGAGGTCGAGCGCCCGGAAACGGTAAGCGTCAAGCATCTTGATCGCACCGGCAAGGAGCAATTGACCGAAGCCGATGGCCTGCTCGCCACCTGCCTGCAGCACGAGATCGATCATTTGAACGGCGTGTTGTTCATCGACCACATCTCCAAGCTCAAGCGTGACATGGTGGTGCGCAAATTCACCAAGCTGGCCAGAACACGCGTTACCGCCTGAGGGTATCGGGTAAAGTGATCGTAACGTGGCGTTGTGCCCGCCGCCGAGCTGTTTGAGGTTTGAGTATGCGCATCATTTTTATGGGAACGCCAGATTATGCGGCGCCAACGCTGCAAGCGCTGCATGCAGCGGGACACGAAATCGTGGCGGTCTACTCCCAGCCGCCGCGTCCATCCGGCCGCCGCGGGCTCGAAGTGCTGCCGTCGCCGGTCCATCGCACCGCCGAAGGTCTGGGCATTCCGGTGTTCACACCCAGGAGCCTGAAAGGCCAGGAAGAGCAGGCGGCTTTTAAAGCGCTTGAGGCAGACGCGGCGGTTGTCGTTGCCTACGGGCTGATCCTGCCCAGGCCCATTCTCGAGGCCCCGCGCCACGGCGCCTGGAACGGCCATGCCTCGCTGCTGCCTCGCTGGCGCGGTGCGGCGCCGATCCAGCGCGCTATCATGGCTGGCGACACCGAAACCGGCGTGATGATCATGAAGATGGACGAGGGTCTCGACACCGGCCCCGTGGCGCTGACGGGTTCCGTCAAGATTACACCATCCATGACCGCCGGCGAGTTGCATGATGCACTTGCGGCACTGACGGCCCGCCTGATGGTCGATGCCATGGCGCGCCTTGAGACGTCAGGGCTGCCGGTCACGCCGCAAGCGGATGGCGGTGTGACCTATGCGTCCAAGATCAGCAAGAGTGAAACACGGATCGATTTCAGCCAGCCAGCCGAGCAGGTGCACAACCATATCCGCGGACTGTCCCCGTCACCCGGTGCCTGGTTCGCGTTAAGCAGCGGCGATCGCGCCGAGCGGGTCAAGGTGCTTGCCACGCAAGTGGTGGCCATGGAGACCGGCACCGCGGCGCCGGGGACGGTGCTTGATGAGGAACTGGCCATAGCCTGCGGCGGGCAGGCTGTGCGGCTTCTCACCTTGCAGAAGGCCGGCGGCAAGCCGCTCGCCGCGCGGGATTTTCTCCGGGGAACCGCAGTACCTCCCGGCACGGTGATCGGCTGATGCCACGCTATCGTCTCGACATCGAATATGACGGCACCGGCTATTCGGGATGGCAGCGGCAGACGGATCATCCATCGATCCAGCAGGCCATCGAAACCGCGATTTTCAAGTTCTGCGGTGAAACGACCCTGGTTCGCGGTGCTGGCCGGACCGATGCGGGGGTGCATGCGCTTGGTCAGGTCGCCCATGTCGATCTTGAGAAGAGCTGGCCGGTCGATACCGTGCGCGACGCGGTCAATGCACATCTTCTCGGGGCGGGAGAACGAGTGGGGATCCTTGCCGCAAACCTCGTCGATGATGGCTTTGACGCCCGTTTTTCGGCCCTCAAGCGGCACTATATCTACCGCATCATCTGTCGCCGCACGCCGCTGGTGATCGAGAAGAACCGGGCGCTGTGGTCGTCCAGGATGCTTGATGTCGAGGCCATGCACGCGGCCGCGCAGAGCCTGGTGGGTCTGCATGATTTCACCACCTTCCGGTCAACCAATTGCCAGGCAAATTCACCGGTCCGCAACCTTGACCGTCTCGATGTGGTTGCCGGTGCGACCGAGGGTCTGATCGAGATTCACGCCTCCGCGCGCAGCTTCCTGCACAACCAGATCCGGTCTTTCGCCGGCACTCTCCGGCTGGTGGGCGCCGGCAAATGGTCAACCGCCGATGTCGAGGCGGCGCTGGCCGCCAGGGATCGCAAGGCCTGCGGCCCGGTGGCCGCCGCTGCCGGGCTGTATTTTTGCGCGGTCGAGTATCCCGATCCTGCCGGGTAACGCTCCGGACTGTCTCTGAGCGCAGCTGCCAGGAATAAATCAGCTTTATAGGGGGCAGATTGGCTTCCGGTTCTTAACTGAAAAGTTACCCAAACAGCCGAGAACAATCCCAGCCAGTATCTGCGTTTGCGCGCGGAAAGCATGATGCCGCTCTGGACGTCTCGACCTTGAAGACATGGTGATCAAAGCGTAGGTTTGGGGTTTCGATGCTTATTTCGCGTAAATTGCCGCTGGCTGCGGCCTTGCTAACAATCCTGTCGATCGGTGTATCGAGTGTCGTGAGCCTTCAGATCGGCTCCAGTGCGGTCAACGAAAAGATTGTCGAGAAGCTCGAAGCTGTTGTCGACGGTCGCAGAAACCAGCTCGAAACGTTTTTGTCCAGTGCTCAGCAGGATCTGATCGCGACCTCGCAAAACACGCTGATGCGCATCGCTCTTGAGGGCTTCAAGCATGATTGGGGCGTTCTTGGCGACGATGTGACCGAGGAGTTGAAGAGACGATACATCACCGAAAACCCTTTTCCGGAAGGCGAGCGTGCGAACTACGACACGGCAAAAAAGCCTGACGCTGCCAAGATCAGCTCCTACGACCAGACCCATGAACGCTATCATGCCCAGTTGCGTGAGATCGCCGAGAGCCGTGGCTGGGAGGACTTCTTCCTTGTCGATATGAACGGCAATGTCATTTACTCAGTCAGCAAGAACCAGGATTACGCCACCAATCTCAAGCAAGGTCCATGGAAGGACAGTGGGCTTGGGCGTGTGTTCGAAGGCATTGTCGACGGCAATGAAACCGAGAAGACGGTGTTTTCGGATTATGAGGCCTATGCACCATCCAACGGCGCTCCCGCCGCGTTCATGGGGCATGCGCTGAATTCGAACTGGGGCATGGTTGGTGTGATCATCATGCGCATGCCCAGCGCCAGGATCGCCGAGATCATGTCCAACACAGCCGGCCTGGGTCAGACCGGAGAAACCGTGTTGCTCAATGCCGACGGATATCTGATCAGCGAGTCGGTGAGGACAGCCGAACCTGATATGTTGTCTGCCCGGATCGAAAGTGACCTTCTGGCGCGCGCGCGGGGCGGCACCATCGAGATCGGCGACGTCGAAGGCTACCGCGATATGCACGCCAGCGTCGCAATGACCGGTGTCAAATTTGATGGTGCCGACTGGACCGTGGCGGGCTTGATCGACAAGACCGAAGCCGGTGCCAGCATGGTGATGATGCGCAACGCCATTCTCGGGGTGTCGCTGCTGTTGTTGCTCGGCGCCCTGGCCGCCAGCACCTGGTTCTCCCGCAGCCTGAGCAAGCCGATCGAGGCGCTGGTGGGCGACATGCGCCGTCTGGCCGAAGGCGACACGACAATTGAACTCGCCGGCGAAAACCGGAAGGACGCTCGGTCGGCGTTTTCCGCGATGCGGCCATCGAGAAGGTCGCGCTTGAGCGCGAGGTTGACGAGACCCGGTCCGAGACCGAACGCAGACGCCAGGATCGTGAAGCTGCCAAGGCCGAGGAAACCGCGTTGACGCAACAGGCCGTCGACGCTCTGGCCGACGGACTGCGCAAGCTTTCCGAAGGCGACCTCAGCATCCGGCTTGACACGCCGTTCATGCAGAGCCTCGATGGGCTTCGGCTCGATTTCAACGCGTCGGTGGAAAAACTCAACAGCACGCTCACCGAGGTCACCGACAACATTCTGGATTTCAACGGCGACACCGGCGAATTGCGCACGGCAACCGATGATCTGGCGCGGCGCACCGAGCAGCAGGCAGCCTCGCTGGAGCAGACCTCGGCAGCGCTCGACGAAATCACCGCCACCGTCAAAAGCTCCTCCGAGCGGGCCGACGAGGCGACCACCAAGGTGGCTGAAGCCAAGGGGGCGACCGACCAGTCGGGAAGGGTCGTCGGCGAGGCGATCGATGCCATGGGGCGCATTGAAAACGCATCGAACGAGATCTCCAAGATCATCAACGTCATCGATGAAATTGCCTTCCAGACCAATCTGCTGGCGCTCAATGCCGGTGTCGAGGCCGCCCGCGCCGGGGAGGCCGGCAGAGGCTTTGCCGTGGTCGCTCAGGAAGTGCGCGAACTGGCGCAGCGATCCGCGACGGCTGCCAAGGACATCAAGACCCTGATCAGCAAATCCGGCGAAGAGGTCACGTCCGGTGTGGCGCTGGTCCGCCAGACCGGTGAGGCCTTGTCGCTGATTGCCCAGCACGTCAGTGACATCAATGGCCAGATCAATTCGATCGCAACCGCGGCCCGCGAACAGTCAACCGGCTTGTCGGAGATCAATTCCGCCGTCAACCAGATGGACCAGGTCACTCAGCAGAACGCGGCGATGGTTGAAGAGACCACCGCGGTCACTCACCGCCTCGGCAGTGGCGCGGCATCCCTTGATGCGCTGGTGCGTCAGTTCACCTTGGCCGGGCGCGGTTCGCTCGCGGCCCCTGTGCGCGCGGCAATGCCCGGCTCCGATACCGCCGATCCGGGTTTCAAAGCCGGGCCGGTCAGGGCAAAACAGCCCGGCAGCCCTGCGGTTCACGCAGTCAGCGCCTCGACCGTGGCGGCAACCCCGGTTCAGTCGCCGGCGCGCGCGATGCTGAAATCAGTTGCCAATGCCTTCGGCTCCGGCAAAGCCGTCCACTCCAACACAACCGCAGCGTCGCAAGACGACTGGGAGGAATTTTGATGCACGAGACTGCAACCAAAGCGGCCAACAGCAGCTATCTTGAGATCATCTCGTTTCACCTGGGCAAGCAGGTATTCTGCGTCAACATCATGTCGGTTCGCGAAATCCGCGGCTGGACGCCATCGACCACTCTGCCGCATTCGCCGCCGCACGTGCTCGGCGTGATCAACCTGCGCGGTTCGGTCATTCCGGTGATCGACATGGCCATCCGTCTTGGCCTGCCGCCGATCAAGCCGACCGAAAGATCCGCCATCATTGTCACCAACATTGCCGGCAAACTGGTCGGACTGCTGGTGGAGAATGTGTCGGACATGATCACCGTCAACGTCGATGAGTTGCAGCCGGCACCTGATGTGCTGCCCGCCGCCGAGCGCGCTCTGACCAAGGCCATCATCCCCGTCGACAAGCAGATGATCTGTTATCTTGATCTTGACGCCTTGTTCTCGGCGCCAGAGGAACTTGCAGCCTGATAGCTGGAAGGGGGACGTGCTTGTCCAGCCAATCCGCGCGGCCGCGATCAGGCCGCGGGACTGGTGTTGCATCAATCGGCTGAGGCGGCACGGCGGCAATCAGCCGGAGAGTGCCCGGAAGGCCAGTTCGGAAACGGTCAGCCCGGTCATCACCATCATCAGCGTGATGAAGATGGTGATCATCAGATCACCTCCGGTGCTGATCCGGATCACGCGGAAATACAGCCAGATCACCAGCGCATAGATCCCCAGCGAGATAAACGCATTGGCCGTGTCCGGCACCGGCGTCAGATAGCGCAGAGCTGCAGGCAGAAATCCGATATAGGCCGACAGCAATCCGAACCAGTTGTTGACCACGACCAGGCGTGAAAACTTCTTTGACAGCCCGAAAAGCTGGCAGACCGCCAGCAGCAGGATCGCCGGCAAGACCCACGCGGCGACATCGAAGCTGGTGGAGACGAGAAAGAACCTGAAGATCTCGGCCGCGGCTTCGGGTCTGGATTCGGGCGCTGCGCGCCAGATCCCGGTCCACAGGAAACACTGCACCGGCCAGGCCCAGAAGAAGGCGCCGAAGGATCGCCAGAAACCGTCGGGAGATGCATCGAGCAGACGCCCGCCGTCGCGGTTTCCGATGATCAGATAAAACAGCCCCGCCAGCGATCGCCCGGCTTCCAGCCGCGACGGTATCACGCCGCCGGCCAAGATCAGCGCGCTCCGGCGCTGGCAAACCAGCGCTCGAGAAAGATTTCGTAAATCTCCGTCAGGCTCTCAAGGTCATTGAGCGCCACCCGTTCGTCAACCATGTGCATGGTCTTTCCGACAAGTCCGAACTCGACGACCGGACAATAATCCTTGATGAAGCGTGCGTCGGAGGTGCCGCCGGTGGTCGACAGTTTTGGCGTCCGCCCTGTCGCCTCGGCAATGGCCGCCGACAGCGTCGTGATCAGCGCCGAGTCGCGGGTCAGGAACGACGGCGAGGACCGGCTGTCGAACTCGATGGCGTAGCGCACCGGGTCACGTCCGGGGCGCAATCTGTCGGCCCTGGACGCCTGCTCGAGCCGCCCACGCAGCTCGCCGGCGAGGCTTTCAGCGGTCCAGAGATCATTGAAGCGGATGTTGAACCTCGCGCTGGCGTGCGCCGGAATCACATTGGTTGCCCCATTGCCCGTGTCGAGGCTGGTGATTTCCAGATTGGACGGCGGAAACCGCTCATTGCCGGCATCCAGCGGCGGGTCCATCAGGGCATCCGCCAGCGTCAGCATGCCGCGCAGCGGATTGTCGGCCAGATGCGGATAGGCAACATGGCCTTGCACGCCGTCCACTCTGAGCGTTCCCGACAGCGAACCCCGTCGGCCGATCTTGATCATGTCACCCATCTGGTCCGGATTGGTCGGCTCACCGACCAGAGCCGCATCCCAGTGCTCGCCCTTTGCTTTGGCATAGGCGAGCAGCTTTTCGGTGCCGTTGATCGAGGGCCCTTCCTCGTCGCCGGTGATCAGCAGCGAGACCGAGCCCTCAGGCGCGCCCTTGCGCTCGATCAGCCGCGCCAGGGCCGAGACAAAGCAGGCAATCCCACCCTTCATGTCGACCGCACCGCGGCCATACATCTCGCCATCGGCAATCTGCGCTGCAAACGGGTCTTGCGTCCAGGCATCGGCATCACCGACCGGAACCACATCGGTATGGCCGGCAAACATCAAATGCGGCCCGTCCGAGCCCAGTCGCGAATAGAGATTGTCGACGTCTGGCGTGCCGGTGTCCGAAAATGTCACGCGGTCATTGGAAAGCCCCAATTCGCCCAGCATCGCGGCCAGCGTCGTCAGCGCCCCACCCTCTGCGGGGGTGACCGAGGGACAGCGGAGCAGGGCGGCAAGCGTTTGGGCGGGATCAGTGAGTTTCATGCGTCGTGATTAGCCGATTGCCCCGGTGCTGTCGACTGTTCGGGGCGGATGAAAAGCACCCCGGTCAATAGCCGGGCTGGTTCGGCCCCGGACCGTGCCGGTTGGGGCCCTTTGCCGAGGGCCAGAGCATGATGATCAACAGCATGAAGAAGGACGCGGCCGGAACAACCAGGACGCCTACCAGAATTCCGGGCAGGCCCGCGTCGTGCAGCCGCTTGATGCTCATCACCGCAATTGACCAGGCTGCCGGCACGAAACTGAAGATGATGGCAAATCCTGCCATGGTCATCTCGGAGCTGTCCGGCACGGCGCGAACAACTGCGGAAACCGGGATGGCAAGCACGGCGATCCAGAACAAAAGCGACCAGGCATAGACCCGGCGCGACAACCGGCCCGAGACTCCGAACAGGAGCCAGCGCATGCCGGTGCCGGGCCGCCGCGCCATGGTTCACCTAGTCCCTGAGCAGTTCGTTGATGCCGGTTTTCGACCGGGTCTGTGCGTCGACGGTCTTGACGATGACGGCGCAATAGAGGTTTGGCGCGGCCTCGCCGTTGCCCATGGTGCTCGAGGTCGGCATCGAGCCGGCGACGACCACGGAATAGGGCGGGATCTCGCCATAGCTGATCTCGCCGGTCATCCGGTTGACGATGCGGGTCGACTTGCCGATGTAGACGCCCATGCCCAGGACCGCGCCTTCGCGCACGATGCAGCCTTCGACCACTTCCGAACGCGCGCCAATGAAGCAATTGTCCTCGATGATCGTCGGCCCGGCCTGCAGCGGCTCGAGAACGCCGCCAATCCCGACGCCGCCCGAAAGGTGCACATTCTTGCCGATCTGTGCACAGGAGCCGACTGTGGCCCAGCCGTCGACCATCGAGCCTTCATCGACATAGGCGCCGAGATTGACGAAAGACGGCATCAGCACGACATTCTTTCCGATGAAAGAGCCGCGCCGGACGATCGAGCCGGGAACCGAGCGAAATCCCGCGCGCTCGAATTCATTGGCAGTCCATCCTTCGAACTTCGAAGGCACCTTGTCCCACCAGACGGCATCGCCGGGGCCGCCCTTGATGACTTCCATCGGATTGAGCCGGAACGACAGCAACACCGCCTTCTTGAGCCATTGGTTGACGGTCCACTGGCCGTCGTCGCCGCGTGTCGCCACCCGGGCTTCGCCGCGGTCGAGCAGATTGAGCGATGCTTCAACGGCATCGCGAACTTCGCCGCGGGTGGCAGTGGAGATGGTGTCGCGATCGTCAAAGGCGGTTTCGATCGTTGTGGCAAGCGCAGCCATATCATGCTTCATCGTGGCGATTCCTTAAGGTTCAACGTCTAGTTTGGTCGGTCATGGGCGTGTGCAGCCGGACCGTTGGGGACCGTTGCACATCTCCTAAGCGAGGCTGGGCGCGGGGTCAAATCCGGCAGATCGCCCAGCACAGAACGGGACAAGCAGATGAGTGCCAAACGTACCAATAATACCTGGGATCCGTTTGCCGACAGCCGCCAGGACAAGCTGCGCGCCGAACGGCAACCCACGACTCCGCAAAGCGCGTCACCAGCTTACCGGCTGGCCTATGCCGACCCGGATTTTCTCTGTCGAGAAGAGCTTCGGCCGATTCGTCTGCAGCTTGAATTGCTCAAGCCGGAAATGCTTTTCATGGAGGCGGATATCCGCTCGACAGTGGTGATGTTCGGCGGAGCCCGCATCCCGGCGCCGGGCAAGGCGCCCTGGGCGGCCAAGAACGAGACCCAGGCGAAGAATCTGACGGCCGCGGCCCGCTACTATGAGGAAGCGCGCGCCTTTGCGCGGCTGTGCTCCACCCATTCGCTGGCCACCAAGGGGCAGGAATACGTCATTGTTACCGGCGGTGGCCCGGGGGTGATGGAAGCAGGCAACCGTGGCGCCCACGATGTTGGCGCCGCTTCCATCGGGCTCAATGTGGTGTTGCCGCATGAACAGGCGCCCAATGCCTATGTGACGCCGGAATTCAGTCTGAACTTCCACTATTTCGCCATCCGCAAGATGCATTTCCTGATGCGCGCCAGGGCGATCACGATTTTCCCCGGCGGCTTCGGAACCATGGACGAGCTTTTTGAATCCCTGACCCTGATCCAGACCGGCCGGATGGAGAGGATGCCGCTGATCCTGTTCGGGTCCGAGTTCTGGAACTCGATTGTGGATTTTCAGGCGCTGGCCGATTTCGGCACGATCTCGCCCGATGATCTGGATCTGATCAACTTTGTCGACACCGCCGAGGAGGCGTGGTCGATCATCGCCAACCACTACGAGATTACGCCTCTGACATGAAAAAACCAGGCCGGGGTCCGGCCTGGTTCGCGTTCGGCTGATGCTGCGGGCTCAGTTGCCGTTCTTGGCAGAGCGGTAGAAGTCGGTGATGTCGATCTTCTTGTCGTCATTGCGGTCAAACCGTTCGAACATCTGGCTCGAGACAGAGGCGAATTCCTCAAGGCTGATTTCGCCGTTCTTGTCGGTGTCGAGGCGCTCGAGCTTCATGCCGCCGCGCCGATCGCCGCGGCCTTCACCTCGTCCCTTGCCTTCGCCATGACGTTTGCCGTCATGCTTGCCGGCCATGCGGCCATCCCGGTCGCCGTGCTTGCCCATCTTGCCGTGCTTCATGCCCTTGGCTTCGGCGCGGCGTTCTTCCCGGTTCTGCTGACGCATTTCCTTGCGCATGTCGCCGAAGGCCTTGAGTTCATCCTGGCTCAGCGAGCCGGATTTGTCGGTGTCAGCGCTTTCGAACATCGACTGACGGTGGGCGGAGACTTCTTCAAGATCGACGGCGCCGTCCTTGTTGGTGTCAAACCGTTCCATCAGATGCACGAGTCGCGGGCCACGCTCGTGACCTCCGCGTTGCGAGGCGGCCATGGCGGGAAATGCAACGGAGGCAATCATGGCTGCAGCGAGGGTGGCGAGAAGTGTCTTTTTCATCGGGATGTCCTTTTGGGGCTGTTCTTGTTTGCCTCCCCAAAGTGGATGCCGGGGTTCAAAATAACCACTTAAACCCCGGTAATGTAGATTAAACATTGGAAAGGTCCGCGGCCTCGCCCAGCCCGGCGGCCTCCCCGGAGGGCGGGCTGGTCAGGCTGTTACGCGGGTCAGGAAGGCCGTCAGATCATCCGTGACGTGATCGATATGCGTGCCATCCTTGCCTTCGTGTTCCCAGACGTCGTCCAGCACCTCGTCAAGATTGTTGGGCACGATCAGCACGGTGCGCATGCCCAGCGCATGCGGCGCCATCAGATTGCGCGGAAGATCCTCGAACATCGCCGCCTTGTCCTTGTGCACGCCGTGCCGGGCGAGAAAACGGTCATAGGTTTCGGGCGCCGGTTTGGGTTTGAGGTCGGCTGCCAGGATGTCGAAGATATCGTCGAAATGCTCGAGAATTCCGAGGGCCCGCGCCGTCCGCTCCGCATGCGGCGTATCGCCATTGGTAAAAATGAACTTGCGGCCCGGCAGCGACTTGATCGCTGTGGCCAGCGTTGGGTCCGGCTTCACCCAGGAATAATCTATGTCGTGAACTTTTTCGAGGAAGTCGTTCGCATCGACACCGTGATGGAGCATCAGGCCTTGCAGCGTGGTGCCATGCTCCCGGTAATATTGTTTCTGCAGGCTGCGCGCAGCCTCATGATCGAGGCCAAGCAGGGTGCGCACATAATCGGTCATTTTCTTGTCGATCTGCGAGAACAAATCGGTGCGGCGCGGATACAGCGTGTTGTCGAGATCAAACACCCACTCGGTGACATGGGCGAAGGCAGCGGGATCTGGCAGGGCGGACTTGTGGGGCATGGGAACCTCGGAATGATATCGGTTGGAGCGGCGGCGCTTCAAGGCGCCGCGGGGCGATGGCCTGCTCGGAAGCCGCAGCTTTAGCGGCTCCGTATACCTTTAGTCAAAACTATCGTGCGATGGACCACGCAACGGGCAATCGCATTGGATTGATTATGCAGAAACCAAACATTTCACGAAAACATATTCGCACGATGATCCGCAAAATCAGCATCGTGACAGTGGCGTCGGTTCTTGTCTCGCTCTCCATCACCGCAACAGCCATGATCTTGGCGGGCATGCCCGGGGCGATGGGTCTGGCGCTGTCGATCGCAGGCTTGTGTCCGCTCGTGATCACACCGCCGGCGAGCTATGTCTTTTTCCGGCAGACCATGAAGCTTGAGGCAGCGTACGCGGCACTGGGTGAAGCGCATCAGCGCCTGTTCGAGTTTCACCTCAAGCTTGCCGACACGAACCGGGACCTGTTGCACCGGGCAAGTCACGACAGCATGACCGGGCTTGCCAACCGTGACGCTTTTCTTGCCCGTCTGACTGAACGGATGCAGCACCCCGATCCGGGGTATCTGCTGATGATCGATGCCGACCGGTTCAAGCTGGTCAATGATATGCATGGCCATGATGCCGGCGACCGCGCCCTGCTCGCCGTGGCCGAGGCGATTGCCCGTGCCATTCGAAACGGTGATTTCGGAGCCCGTATCGGCGGCGAGGAATTTGCTGTCATCCTCAATGGTGCGGACCGGGAAGATGCGCTTCGGGTGGCCGAGCGGATTCGGAGCAATGTCGAGGATATGTCCATCACGACAGCCGAAGGCAAGAAACTGAAGCTGACGGTCAGTGTCGGTGGCTCTGAGCTGGCGAGCCATGCGAGCCCCGATGAGGTCATGCGCGCAGCCGATGCCAAGCTGTACGAAGCCAAGCGCGGCGGCCGCAACAGGGTTTGTGTCGGCCAGCGGATTTCTCATGCGGCATAACGCGTAGGGATCGCTGTTTCATGGTGGCGTGAAACCCGTCGGCCGATGTCTCGATACCGGGTCTGACCTCGCGACCGCGCAAGCCGAGTGCTTGCCGGAAGTGTGGCCAAGCTGCTAGACCGCTGTCGCAGCACGCAGAATCCGGATTCCGGCTCAGCAAGGCGGGCCGCGTTGCCTCATCGCTTTCTACAGGATGGCTCCCGTCAAGATGGAAACCTGGATCCTCATCACCATTGCCGCCGCGTTCCTGCAGAACATCCGCTCTGTGTTGCAAAAGCATCTCAAGGGAGTGATGGGCACCACCGGCGCGACCTTTGTACGGTTTGGCTTTGGAGTGCCGTTCGCCCTTGTGTTCGTCGGTCTGCTTGCCTTCGGCATCGGCTATCCGCTGCCGCTGCCGAATTCTGCGTTCATCGGCTGGGTGGCGCTGGCGGCGCTCTCCCAGATCACCGCGCAGGCATTTCTGATCCAGATGTTCAGCCACCGCAATTTTACCGTCGGCACAGCTTACTCCCGCACCGAGCCGGCGCAGGCGGCCTTGTTCGGATTGATCTTTCTGGGCGACAGGGTGAGTGCCGGGACCCTGGTCGCCATTGCCATCAGCCTCGTCGGCGTGGTGATGATCTCGGTCGCCCGCTCGGCCTCGGGTGCGGCTGCGCTGCTCGGGTCGGTGTTTTCCCGCACGGCTGCTCTGGGTCTGGCATCGGGAACCTTCTTCGGCATCGCCGCGGTCGGCTATCGCGCAGCATCGTTGTCCTTGGCCGGGCCGAATTTCATGATGCAGGCCGCGGTCACGCTGCTGGCGGCGATCCTGCTGCAGACCGTCATCATGCTGATCTGGATGTGGTTCCGTGCTCCGGGTGAACTGGGCCGCATCCGCGCCGCGTGGAAAATCTCCGCAATGGTCGGCCTTGTTGGCGCCACCGCATCGTTTGGCTGGTTCATGGCGATGACGCTGCAAACAGCGGCTGTGGTCAAGGCCTTGGCCCAGGTGGAGATGATTTTCACCTATGCTTCCTCGGTGCTGATTTTCCGCGAGCACGTCAACAAGCTTGAAATTTTTGGCTGCATCTTCATCGTAGCTGGTATAGTGGTGCTGCTGCTGGTCTGACCGGCTGCGGTGACGGGGGAACCGGCAAGTCCGATTGAGCCCCAGGTTGAGAACCGGCCGATTGCAAACCCGAACGGAACGCCGATGCCCGCATGGTGCATGCCAATAACCGAACCGTTGCTCACAATGGGCCGGACTGCGGCGGGCGCAGCTGTTGTCGGGCTCGCGCTGTCTTTGGCGGGGTGCGCCAGCCCTCCCGAAGGCGTGTTGTCACCTGTCGCGCAGACCGCTCCGGATGCGACGGAGATTTCGATCATGGTCGCCACCACCCGCGCACCGTCCGACAATCCGGGCCTGCTCTACTCTGGCGAACGCGGCAATGCGGTTGACTTCAATGAACTTGTGGTCTCGATTCCGCCTGAAGCACACCGCAAGATCGGCGAGGTGCAATGGCCGAAGACACTGCCAGCAGATCCGTCACGCGAGTTTGCGACGCTGTCAGCAAGCCGGTTTGACTCGGTCACGGACATCAGGGCCTGGTACCAGCGCAACAAATCGCCCTCCGGGCGGCTGCTGATTTTCGTCCATGGTTTCAATACCCGCTATGAAAGTGCGGTTTACCGCTTTGCCCAGATCGCCCATGACAGCAGGACCGATGCCACCCCGGTAATGTTCACCTGGCCATCACGTGGCTCGGTGTTCGATTACGGCTATGACAAGGAAAGCACCAACTATTCCCGCTCGGCGCTGGAGACGCTTCTGACCGGCGCTGCCGCGGCGCCGGAAATCACGGATATCATCATTCTGGCTCACTCGATGGGCACCTGGCTGGCAATGGAATCCTTGCGCCAGATGGCGATCCGCAACGACGGGATTCCGTCCAAGATCGGCAATGTGATCCTGGCTTCACCCGATCTTGATGTCGATGTTTTCAGCCAGCAACTGGCTGACATGGGGTCGAAGCGCCCGAAATTCACAGTGTTTGTGTCTCAGGATGATCGCGCCTTGACCCTGTCGCGCCGGATCTCCGGCAATGTCGACCGGCTTGGCCAGATCGACATTCACAATCCGGTCTACCGGGATGAGTTCGAACGCGGAGGAATCACCATACTTGATCTCTCGGCGCTGCAGGTCGGAGACAGCCTCAATCATTCCAAGTTCGCCGAAAGTCCGGAAGTTGTGAAATTGCTGGGTCAACGGCTGATCGACGGTCAGGCGGTTACCGAGCAGGATCTCGGCCTTGGGGCCGAATTTGGCGCCACCGCAATGTCCGTCTCCAACACTGTCGGCTCGGCTGCTGGCATGGCGATATCCGCACCGATTGCGATCCTCGACCCGAAAGCGCGCAACACATTTGACGCCCAGTCACAGCGTTTCGGGCGAAATCTCGGCAATTCGGTCAGAGGCATAGTCGATCCGAGGCTCAACCTGACGCCCCGTTGCACCCGCTTGGGCGACATTTTCTGCGTCACCGGTTCCAGCCTCTCCAGCCGTTAGTGGACCGGCCAGCAGGCGGTACCTTGCCGGCACGGCGCCTTGCTGGCACGGGAATTGACGGGCGCGGTCGCTGATGGAGCGGTGGCGCGACAGCCGCCAGGATCGACACGATATTGGCAGCATCGGCTCGGACGGGTGGCTCAGCGGGTTTGGCAACGGATTGTGGCGCAAGAAGGGGTCTCCGCTCATGCGCTGCGACACCTGCAATGCAGGCAGTTCCCGTGCAGCGATCACGCCCCGGTCAAGTCCGAACGCTCACGGAACCAGCAGGGTTCCGGCACCGTGCGCGGTGAACAGTTCCAGCAGCACCGCATGCGGGGTCTTGCCGTTGAGGATGACAACGCCCTTCACACCCCGCTCGATTGCCTCGATGCAGGTTTCGACCTTCGGGATCATGCCGGCGGAAATCGTGCCGTCGGCAATCAGCGCCCTGGCTTCACTGACGGTCAATTTGTCGATCAGTTTCTTGTTCTTGTCGAGAACACCGGGAACATCGGTCAGGAACAGCAGCCGCGAGGCCTCCACAGCACCGGCTATGGCGCCGGCGAAGGTGTCGGCATTGATGTTGTAGGTGTGGCCATCGTGGCCCGGTGCGACAGGCGCCAGGACCGGGATCATCTCCGACTTGGCAAGAAGATCAAGCAGCGTCCGGTCGACTTCCATCGGCTCGCCGACAAAGCCCAGATCGAGCACTCTTTCGATATTGGAATCAGGGTCGACAAAGGTCTTTTGCGCCTTCTCGGCGTAGACCATGTTGCCGTCCTTGCCGCACAGACCGATGGCCCATTCGCCTTCGGCGTTGATCAGCGCGACGATTTCCTTGTTGATTGACCCGGCCAGCACCATTTCGACGATCTCGAC
Organism: Hoeflea sp. YIM 152468; assembly: GCF_029210485.1. Lineage (GTDB taxonomy): Bacteria > Pseudomonadota > Alphaproteobacteria > Rhizobiales > Rhizobiaceae > Hoeflea. Next base: position 18,931 of record NZ_JARGET010000016.1, on the reverse strand, counting down.
GGTCTTGGCGTCGGTGACCCGCAAACCACCCTCGAATTTGGATTCAATTCCCATTTTGGCCAGCATGGCGCCGATCTGCGGGCCGCCGCCATGCACCACGATCGGGTTGACGCCCGATTGCTTCAGCAGCGCAATGTCCTGGGCGAAGGCCTTGCCGAGGGCTGCGTCACCCATGGCGTGGCCACCATATTTGACCACCACGGTCTTGTTCTCGTAGCGCTGCATATAGGGCAGCGCCTCGGCGAGCAGGCGGGCCTGGGTTGCAGCGTCGCTGCTTGTGGTCTCAGACATTGGTGTGGCGTCCCGGGTTGGCGTGAGCGCAAGAAGCAAAAGGTCCGGCGCTGTTTAGCGGCAATCGGTCCCGGCATCAATGATCTCCTGGGTCCATTTCTCTTTTGCGGTGATCGTCTCGACCCCACCAAGTGCCAAAGGCAAAACCAGTTGGCGCATTTTTTCGTAAAGGGTTTCAGCGATCCATGAAACTGATATGAGTCAAAACCGCGAGCGGAGCAGCCGACCCCATCATGAACCAAGATGATCTCTCTGGATTGATCGCGCATATCGCGCTGGGCGACCGCAAGGCCTTTTCCGCGCTGTATGCACAGACAAGTGCGAAACTTTTTGGCGTCTCACTCCGTATCCTCAAAGACAGCGCCCAGGCCGAGGACGCCGTGCAGGAGGTTTACGTTCGCATTTGGCGGCGGGCCGGCAGCTTTCGTGCGGGGCAGGCTTCGGCCATGGCCTGGCTGGTGACGATCGCCCGCAACCAGGCGATCGACATGATCCGGGCGCGCCAGCCGGCCACGCTGGAATATGACGATGCGCCCGAGGTGGCGGATCCGGACCCCGATCCCGAGGCCAGAGCGGCGCTCAGCGGCGAGGCAAGGCGGATCCAGACCTGTCTCGGAGGACTGGATTCGGACAAGGCGGCGGCCGTGGTCGAAGCCTATGTCGAGGGATTGAGTTATCAGGAGCTGGCCGAGAAGAATGGCGTGCCGCTCAACACCATGCGAACATGGCTGCGCCGCAGCCTGCTGAAACTGAGAGAGTGCCTGAACACATGAGCCCCGGTCCGCACATTTCCGACGACAACGCTCTGGCCGGCGAATACGTGCTTGGCGTATTGCCGCAGGCCGAGCGGCTGCAGGTCGAGCAGCGGATGCTGCGCGAGGCGGATTTCGCAGCGCTTGTCGCATCATGGCAAGCGGATCTCTCCAGCCTTGATGACGCCTACAGCCCTCAACCTCCGCCACCCGGCGTCAAAGCCAGGATTGACGCACGGCTGTTCGCCGAAGCAGCAAAGTCTCAGGGCGGGCTGTGGGGATCGCTGATGCTGTGGCGAGGGCTGGCGTTTGCCGGTTTTGCCGCAGCCGTGGCCCTTGGTGTCTTTGGTGGCAATTTCCCCGGCAGTGTTGATCCCGCAGCCGGTCCTGCGCTGGTTGCTGAACTGGGGGCGCCCGGCAGCGCGGTCGGGCTTGTGGCGGCGCTTGATCCGGCCAGTGGTGCCTTCACAATCACACCGGCAGCGTTTTCGCCCGATGACGGCAAGTCACTGGAACTGTGGCTGGTGCCGGGTGAGGGCGTGCCGGTTTCGCTTGGGCTGGTCCCCAAGGATGGTGGCCGCCTTGTGCTCGACCGGGATCTGCTCTCCCAGATCTCCGATGGCGCCCTGCTTGCCGTCAGCATCGAGCCGCTCGGCGGGTCGCCCACCGGTGCGGCAACTGGCCCGGTGGTGCTGTCGGGTGCCCTCGGCCAAAAATAATTCTGGTGCTCTGAAACTTATTTCGCACAGGTCCCGTCTTCCTCTTTAACCGCCGCACAGAACATGCGGCGGGTGACCAAAGGCCCGGATGATCCGGCCTGAAAACTCAAAGAGGTTGTCTCATGAAAACCGCTCTTCGCTCCATCGCCGCCACCGCAGTTCTGCTCGCAGGCGTGAGCCTCTCCTATGCCGCCAGCCATGGCGCAAACCCGATGGTGGGTGGCGCCGAGATGTTCCCTGACAAGAACATTGTCGAAAACGCCGTCAATTCAGCCGATCACACCACGCTGGTTGCAGCCGTCAAGGCCGCAGGCCTGGTCGACACACTGGCGGGCGAAGGCCCGTTCACCGTGTTTGCGCCGACAAACGACGCCTTCGCGGCTTTGCCGGAAGGCACCGTCGACACCCTGCTGAAGCCTGAAAACAAGGACCAGTTGACAAAGGTGCTCACCTGCCACGTCGTCGCAGCCGATGCCATGTCGAAGGCAATCATGAAGATGGTCGACGATGATGGCGGCACGCACCCGGTCAAGACCGTTGGCGGCTGCATGCTCAATGTCACCTACAAGGGCGACAAGATCATCATCGAAGATGAAACCGGCGCGATGGCCAATGTCACAATCGCTGATGTCGACCAGTCCAATGGCGTCATTCACGTCATCGACAAGGTGCTGTTGCCCAAGGGCTGAGGTTGAAAGCGGGTCTCGCCAGGACCTGAAGCCATGTCCGGGTGCGCCGCAGCCCCATGCATCACCAAAGGACGGCGCGCCAACACGGACAGCCTCCCGCTCTTGAGGAGCGGGAGGCACTTCACGGGCAATTGAAAACATGTGCGTGGCCTTTTCCCGCACACCTGCCTAGATTTCGGTCAACGCAAGGAGACACATCATGACAACGAAAACAGAAATCAGCCGTCGCGCGCTTTTGACTGCAGGTGTTGCAGGTGTTGCCCTGACCGTGTTTGGACGCCGTTCGCGCGCGACCGCGTCGGAAGGCACGTTCGAGTTTACGCTCAGTGAGGCGGAATGGAAGGCAAAGCTGACGCCCGGACAGTACGATGTGCTGCGCACAGAGGCCACCGAGCGCGCTTTCACCAGCCCGCTCAACGACGAAAAACGCAACGGCATGTACCATTGCGCCGGGTGCGATTTGCCCGCCTATGCGTCCGACGCCAAATACGACAGCGGCACCGGCTGGCCCAGTTTCTGGAAAGCCGAGGAGAATGCTGTGCGGACCAAGGAAGACAAATCATTGTTTTCCACCCGCACCGAAGTCCATTGCCGCCGTTGCGGTGGCCACTTCGGCCATATTTTTGATGACGGGCCGCCTCCCACGGGAAAGCGCCATTGTCTCAACGGTTTGGCATTGAATTTCAAACCGGCCGAAGCCGCCTGATCCAGGCCTTCATGACAAAGCCCGGCTCAAAAGCCGGGCAGGGTGCGGGCTTGTTACACGGTAATCGCCAGCGCAATCGCGAGTCGGAGTTCGGCGATGCCCTGATGCTTTTCCGATGAGGTGGCGAGCACTTCCGGATAGGCGGCGGGGCGTTTCCTGATCGCAGCCAGCGTGTCGCTGATCAGCCGCGGCACGCCGGCCTCCTTGATCTTGTCGGTCTTGGTCAGCACCAGCTGGTAGGACATGGCCGCCTTGTCGAGCAGGTCCATCACGGCTTCATCATTCTTTTTGACGCCGTGACGTGAATCAATCAACAGATAGACCCGCTTCAGCGTCGAGCGGCCGCGCATGTAATCGAACACCAGCGCGGTCCACAGGTCGACCTGATCCTTGGGCGCCTTGGCATAGCCGTAGCCTGGCATATCTACCAGCGCCATCGGCGGCAGATCATCCGCATCGCCGGAATAACCTGCCGGTACGAAATAGTTCAGCTCCTGGGTCCGGCCCGGCGTATTGGACGTCCGCGCCAAGCCGTTGACGCCGACAAGCGCGTTGATCAGCGAGGACTTGCCGACATTGGACCGGCCGGCAAAGGCAATTTCCGGCGGGCCTTCCGGCGGCAGGAACTTGAGCGAGGGCACGCCGCGAATAAACACGAACGGCTTGGTAAACAGCGAAGCTGAGAGCTCTTTGGCGGCCTGCATTGCCGGATCTGCGGACAGTGTGCTCATGGCTCCGGCCTCCGCGCCGGTCAGGTCTTTTTCGGTTTGGGTTTGAACAGCGCCGCGAGATTATCCCACAACTCGATCTTGGCGCCCTGACGCTTCATGATCACACCCTGCTGCAGCACCGAAAGCGTGTTGTTCCAGGCCCAGTAGATCACCAGACCGGCCGGGAAAGTCGCCAGCATGAAGGTGAACACCACCGGCATCCAGGTAAAGATCATCGCCTGTGTCGGGTCCGGAGGCGTCGGGTTCATCCGCATCTGGATAAACATGGTGATGCCCATGATCAATGGCCAGACGCCGATCATCAGGAACGACGGCACATCATAGGGCAACAGGCCGAACAGGTTGAACATCGAAGTCGGATCCGGAGCTGACAGGTCCCTGATCCAGCCGAAGAAGGGCGCGTGTCGCATTTCGATGGTGACATAGAGCACCTTGTAGAGCGCGAAGAACACCGGGATCTGCAACAGCACCGGCCAGCAACCGGCCACCGGGTTGATTTTCTCTTTCTTGTAGAGTTCCATCATCCCCTGCTGCAAAGCCATCTTGTCGTCACCATGCTTTGCCTTGAGCTCTTCAAGCTTGGGCTGCACCTTCTTCATGTTGGCCATCGAGACATAGGACTTGTTGGCCAGTGGAAAGAAGATGAGCTTGACGATCACGGTGGTGACCAGGATGGCAATGCCGAAATTGCCGAACACCTTGAACAGGTAGTCGATCAGCCAGAACATCGGCTTGGTGATGAAGTAGAACCATCCCCAGTCAATCATCAGGTCAAAATTGAGAATGTTGTGCTCGGCCTCGTACCCTTCGATGATCGGCACTTGCTTGGCGCCGGCAAACAGGAGCGTCTTGGATGTGACGCTGCCGCCCGGCGCGACTGCAAGGGTGTCGGACTTGAAATCAGACTGGTAGCGTGCCCTGCCATCGGTAAAATGCGCAAAGCGGGTCTCGAAACCTGCGCCCTGGGGCGGCACAAGGGCTGCGGCCCAGTATTTGTCGGTGATGCCCATCCAGCCGGCGGTTGCCTTGCCATGCGCGATGACCGGGGTGTCCTCGACGTCGGAATAGTCGATTTCCTGCAGGCCTTCCTCGCCGATGACCCCGATCAGGCCTTCGTGCAGAACGTAAATGCCACTGGTTGCGGGCTTGGAGAAGCGGGTAATCCGGCCATAGCTGGCAACAGATGCCACAGCAGTGCCGCTGTTGGCAATGGTGTCTTCGAAGCTGAACAGGTAGTTTTCATCAACCGAGATCACCCGGGTGAAGACAAGGTTTTCACCGTTGTCATAGGTCAGCGTCACCGGTGATGACGGCGTCAGCACCTGGCCGGGCTGGGCGGTCCAGACCGTGTTGGGCCCCGGAGCCGGACCCGATTGAGCGTCGCCGATGTACCCCACTTCGGCGAAGTAGCCTTCGGCCATTGCAGCCGGGCTGAACAGGGAGATGTTGGGACTGGTCGGGTCGATTGTCTCGCGATATTCCTTGAGCAGCAGATCGTCGATGCGGGCGCCGGAGAGATTGATCGAGCCCATGAGTGCCGGGGTGTCGATGCTGATCCGGCCAGTCTGGGCCACAGCATCTTCGCGCGACAACCCGCCAGCCTGGATCACGGCACCGGGGATCGAGGTGTCGCCGCCCGGCAATGATCCGTTGACGTCGCCCGGTGCGGCTCCCTCAGCGCCTGCGGCAGGCGTCTGCACGGGCTGCTGTGCCTGCAGCGCTTCCGCGGCCAGACGCTCACGTTCAATCTTCGGGCTGACATAGAGAAACTGCCAGGCGACAAGGACAAGCACTGACATGAGAATTGCGACGAAATAATTGCGATTGTTTTCCATCACTCAATCCTGGTGGCCGGCTTTCGATTGCCTGGCGTTCTGGTGTTGTCCGGCGCATCGAGATGCTTCTCGACGCGCGCCTGGTGGGGTCGTTTCGGTCTGGCGGATTCATGCACCCGCTCGGTGAGCGCGGTGACGAGTCGTTCAAACGGCGCAGCCAGCGTATCGCGGCGTGCGACCACCACATAGTCGTGTCCGGGCTTGAAGGGAACCCCTGCCATATGTCGCACAACCTCCTTGAGGCGGCGGCGCATTCTGTTGCGCTCTACCGAATTGCCCTGTTTTTTCGTCACCGTAAAGCCGATGCGCGGAGCCTGGTCGGGGACGCCCCTATCGAGGCTTTCCAGTAAGAAATATGGTCCGCGCAGACGTTTTCCCTTCTGCACGGCGAGAAACTCCGGCCGGGTTTTAAGCCGCCCGGGTATCTTTATGATGTCGTCTTGTGCCACGCGATCATCTTTCTTCGCGGGCCGGCGTCAGCAATTAAGCCGACAACTTGCTACGCCCACGGGCGCGGCGAGCCTGGAGGACCTTGCGGCCGCCCTTTGTGGCCATACGCGCACGGAAGCCGTGGCGGCGCTTGCGAACAAGCTTGGATGGTTGGTAGGTACGTTTTGTCATTATTTAATACCGCGGTGTGCGGCCCTTCTTGGAACAACGTGGTTTGGGTGTTCAGTCCGTCAAAACACGCTCCCGGAAACCGGAAGCTTCCACGGACGAGCGGCTTATAGGCGCGAATTGGTGCAAAAGTCAATGCGCGGCGGCGTAGCCACGCGAGCCCGGATTCGCTTCGGTCACCGTCTTTTCAGCATTGGCCAGGGTCACGTTCTTTCACAAGGCGGTGACATCGCCTGTCTGGCTGTTGCTTCGCTGACATGGCTGCGCCAGATCCTGCTTGGGTGATGACCAAGAAGCCAAAGCAAAAGGAAAGTCCAGACCATGCAGATTGACCGCCGCACATTCATTACAGGCTCCGCCAGCTTGGTCGCCGCTATTGCTGTTGGGCCAACGTCAGCCAGGGCTGCAATGAGCGGTTTCCGGCCCAAAGGCAACGCCAAGGTGGATCATGCAGCTTACAACACGCTCCTCAAAGCCCATGTGAAACCTGATGCCGAACGCTACAACCGGGTCGATTACCGTGGCGTGAAGTCGAACCTGCCGGCACTGAGGTCCTACATCTCCGCATTGCAGGCGGTCGATCCGACGTCACTGTCGCGCAACGAAGCCCACGCCTACTGGATCAATCTCTACAATGCCAAGACGCTTGAGGTCGTGGCCGAGGCCTTTCCGGTGACCTCGATCAAGAAGATCAATCTTGGCGGCTCGTTCCTGTTCGGAGCCGGCCCCTGGACAGCCAAGCTGGTGACAATCAACGGCACAGAACTCTCGCTTGATGAGATCGAACATGAAATCGTTCGCGCATTGTTGAGAGACCCGATGTCCCACTACGGGCTCAATTGCGCCTCCTATTCCTGCCCCAACCTTGCCACCAGCGCCTTTACCGGCGCCAATGTTGACGCGCTTCTGCGTCAGAACGCGATCGACTATATCAATCATCCGCGCGGCGTTTCGGTGGTCAAGGGCCGCATCACCGCTTCCAGGATCTACTCCTGGTATGCCGGCGATTTCGGCGGCAAGGGCAAGCTCAAGCATCATTGGTCGTTGTTTGCAAACCCGCACAAAGCGGCCGACATCGCTGCCGCTTCGATTTCGGGTTATGATTATGACTGGAGTATCAATGCCGTGTAGCGCGTGGAAGAGGCGGACTTCACGCTTCCGTGAGATTCAGCCGGTCCAGGCTCACGCATGTTTGGCCAATCGCCGGGGAATGTCATTGGCCCTGGAGGCGGCGTTGTTTTACTTAGATCCCAAGCGAGACAGAGCGGCGCAATTTGCTGCGACACCAGACTTGGAGAGCCGGCATGACTGGACAGCAGGCAACATCGGAAATGGACAAAGCCATGGCGCACACCCCGGACACAGCCTCGCCGACCAGCCGGACCAGCACCTGGCGGCGGTATCTGCCACTGGCCATTATTGCCGCCGGTCTTGCTCTCGGCTACGCCGCAGGGCTCCAGGATTACCTGTCGCTTGCCGTGCTCGCCGAGCAGCGTGAAGCCCTCAAGGGTTTTGTTGCCGACAACCGCATTGTCTCTGCGCTCGGCTACTTCGTGCTCTACGCGCTCGCCGTCGCATTCGCGTTTCCGGCGGCCTCGATCCTGACGATTTTTGCCGGGTTCGTGTTTGGATGGTTCATCGGCGGAGCCTTGACCGTTTTTGCCGCCACCACCGGTGCGGCGACAATTTTCCTGGCCGCCAGATCGGCATTTGGCGATGTGCTGCGCAAGCGTGCCGGACCGTTTGCCGCCAAGCTTGCAGACGGATTTACCCGCGATGCATTCGGCTACTTGCTGGTGTTGCGTCTGGCTCCGGTGTTCCCGTTTTTCATTATCAACATCGCGCCGGCCTTTTTCGACATCAAATTGCGCACCTATGTGGCGGCAACATTTCTCGGCATCATTCCCGGAACCTTTGCCTATACCTGGTTGGGCCAGGGGCTCGACAGTGTCATTGTAGCTGCCGCAGGACGCGAGATCTCGGTCTCTGATCTGGTAACGCCCGAGATCACCATTGCTTTCCTTGGGCTTGCAATTGTTGCTGCGATCCCCACCATAGTTCGCAAGCTCCGCAGGCGCTGACAGTCCTGGCCAGCGCCAGGACAGGTGACCACCATCACAGAAAGACCACGTCATGAGCAACCGATTGACACCTGACATCTGCGTTATCGGCGGTGGCTCCGGCGGCCTGTCGGTCGCAGCCGCCGCAGCCGCGTTCGGCGTCGATGTGGTTCTCGTCGAAAAGGGCAAGATGGGCGGTGATTGCCTGAACTATGGCTGTGTGCCGTCCAAGGCGATGATCGCCGCCGGCAAGCACGCCCATGCCCTTGCCAAGGCCCCGGACTTCGGTGTCACCGCCGGCGAGGTAAAGGTCAATTTCCGCAAGGTCCATGATCACATTCACGCGGTCATCGGCGCGATCGCGCCAAATGATTCGGTCGAGCGTTTCCGCGCCATGGGCGTTCATGTGATCGAGGCCGAAGCCCGTTTCATCGACAAGAACACGCTCATGGCCGGCGGCACCGAAATTCGTGCCCGGCGCTATGTCGTCGCCACCGGCTCCTCCGCCCTGGTGCCGCCGATTCCGGGACTGGATACTGTCGACTACCTGACCAACGAGACCCTGTTTGACCGCACCCGCGCACCCAAGCACCTCATTGTCATCGGCGGCGGCCCGATCGGCATGGAAATGGCCCAGGCGCACCGCAGGCTCGGCGCCGAGGTGACGGTTGTTGAAGGTCTCAGGGCGCTGGGCAAGGACGATCCGGAACTGGCTGCCATCGTGCTTGAGAATATCCGCAGCGAAGGCGTGACTGTGCATGAGGGGGCCAAGGTCACCTCGGTTGAAAAGCGTGGCCGGACAGGTGTCCGCGTCCACTATGAAGCCGGGACGGGCGCAGGCTTTGTCGATGGCTCGGACGTGCTGGTCGCCGTCGGCCACCGTGCCAATGTCGAAGGCCTGGGGCTGGAGCAAGCCGGTGTCGAGCACGACAGGGGTGGTATCAAGGTTGGCGCCAATCTGCGCACATCCAACAAGCGCGTCTATGCCATCGGCGATGTTGCCGGCGGCCTGCAGTTCACCCATGTGGCGGGCTACCATGCCGGCCTTGTGGTGCAACAGATCCTGTTCCGTATTCCGGCCAGGGAAAACCGCGATATCATACCCTGGGCGACCTTCACAGACCCCGAACTCGCCCAGGTCGGGCTGACCGAGGAGGAAGCCCGCAAGCGCCATGGCGACCGGATTTCGATCCTGCGATGGCCGTACGCAGAAAACGACCGGGCCCAGGCTGAGCGCAAGACCACCGGCCTGATCAAGATCGTGACGGACCGCAAGGCGCGCCTGCTCGGGGTCTCCATTGCAGGGGCCGGTGCCGGCGAAATGATCAATATGTGGGCATTGGCACTCAGCAATGGCCTGTCGCTCAAGCATGTGCGCGGCTATGTCCCGCCCTATCCGACCATGGCCGAGATTGGAAAACGCGCTGCGGTTTCCTATTATACACCAATGACCCGCAAGCCTTATGTACGCTGGATCGTGCGCTTTCTGCGACGGTTTGGGTGATGACCGAGCCGGGAAGGGTGGACCATGGCGGATGCGCAAACTGAGAGCAAAATTCCCTGGTGGAGGCCGCGGGCGAGCAGTCTTTCCTCCAAGCTGTTGTGGCTGACCATCCTGTTCGTGATGATCGCCGAAGTGCTGATTTTCGTGCCTTCGGTCGCCAACACACGGTTGCGGTTGCTTGAAAATCGCCTCAACACGGCGGCGGCGGCGGCCGTCGTGGTCGATGGCGTCAATGTCATGGAGCTTCCACAGTCCATCCAGAATGACACCTTGATGGCCACCGGCACCAAGGCCATCGTGCTGCGCAAGGACGGCACATCGCGGATGATCGCCAGTGCCGACATGCCGCCGCTTGTCACCCATCAGTACGATCTCTCCTCCGTCACCCCGCTGCGGGCCATCATCGATGCCTTTGACACCATTGTTTTCGGGGGCGACAGGGTGATCCGCGTCTATGGCCCGGTCGGTGGCGATCCAGACATGCAGATCGATCTGGTTATCGAAGACAGGCAACTGCGCCACGCGATGCTGATTTACGGCCGCAACGTGTTTTTGTTGTCGGTGCTGATCTCGGTTATCACCGCAGGTCTGCTGTTCCTCTCCATCAACCGGCTGTTGCTGCGACCGGTGCAACGGGTCACGGACAACATGCAGGCTTTCTCGAAGGATCCGGAGAACCCGAAGAACATCATCGTGCCAGGCCCTATGGTTGATGAATTGACCTTGGCCGAGGGGCATCTTGCGGCAATGCAGACCCGGTTGCAGCAGACACTCAAGGAACAGCGGCATCTGGCCGATCTCGGCCTCGCTGTCTCCAAGATCAACCACGACATGCGCAATATCCTGACCTCGGCCCAATTGATGTCTGACCGGCTGGCGATGATTGACGATCCGCTGGTCAAGCGCTTCGCGCCCAAGCTCTTGCGGACCATTGACCGGGCTGTCGGCTATTCCAGTGAAGTGCTCGCCTATGGCAAGGCGCGCGAGGCAGCCCCACGCCGCCGCTTCATCAATCTCGCTGCTCTGTCGGCCGAAGTCCGCGAGGTCGTCATCGAGGAGTCCCGCGCCGATGTCACCATTGTGCTGGACATGGAAGAGCATATCGAGATCGAGGCGGACAGCGAGCAGATGTTCCGGGTCATCTACAATCTGGTGCGCAATGCGGTGCAGGCGCTTGCGGCTGATACCGGAGATGACGGCGCAATCGTGCGCCGCGTCACCCTGTCCGCCCGCCGTTTGGGCACGGTGGTTGAAATCCGCGTTGCCGACACCGGCCCGGGACTTCCGGCCAAGGCGCGTGAGAACCTGTTTCAGCCATTTCGCGGTTCGGCCCGCTCAGGCGGCACCGGGCTTGGTCTGGCGATCGCCCGCGAACTTGTCATCGCCCATGGCGGATCGATCGCGCTCGACGAATCGGCGAGCCAGGGTGCGGTCTTCCGCATCGAACTGCCTGACCAGCCGGTGCCGCTGGACAAGTTCAGGGCCCGCGCCTGACGTCCCCGCAGCGCCGCGCGTCCAATGGCTGGCGCCAACGGTTGCACCAGCATGCAGTGCTGCAGGTCCCGGCAGTGCCTTCCTGCCCTTGGCAGGCTCTTCACCCGGGGCTCGAGTGCCTCACGGTGACTAGGCGCACCGGCAACGCCGCCGGAGCCAGGAGCAGCGGCCAACTGACAGCCCGGCGACAGGTTGAAGATGCCAGGAGCCCATAAGGGACGGACAAATCTGCAACCAGCGTTTTTTTCGCCAATTCCGCTTGCATTCCCCGGCAGTCCGTTTTAGGACACGCCTCGCAAGCGGTTGACGCCTGCGATGCGCGCCCGTAGCTCAGCTGGATAGAGCACCAGACTACGAATCTGGGGGTCAGAGGTTCGAATCCTTTCGGGCGCGCCACTTCCGTTCAAAACTGCGAACACCATGGGAAAATTTTTTGCCGCCGAATACTGCGCTTTCAATGGTGCGTTTTGAACCGATGATCCTTATCTGTTTGTCGTCGACAATCACCTGGTCGACAACGGATTTGAGGTAGGCTTTCCTGAAGGGGATTTCGCCGGTCGATATGTTTTCGCGCATCATGCGCCCGAACTCCTCGATTACGGCTGGCGGAATATCGGTAGCCGGGACTGCATGGGTTCTTATCCGTTCAAGTGAGGTCATCAGGCGATCACGGTCAAGCTTGAGTGAAGTGATGCGTTCATGAAGAATGTCGTCCATTTCCGCGCTGCCGTCCTCGACCATCGAGTAGATCCGTTTCAGTCGGGTTTCCGTGTCAGTGAGTTCGCTCTGCAAACGGATCACGCGTTGATCGACTTCCGCGGACTTGGCAGCACGATTTGCAGAAATCGCTGACAGTATGTCGGCGAGGCGTTCCGAGGTGAACAGCCGTTCCGATAGGTTTTCGACGACAAGCGTGTCGAGGGTATCCATCCTGATTGAGCGTCCCTTGCATGCAGATTTGCCCGCCCGCGCCGCATTTGAACAGGTGTAGTAGCGGTGTATCTTTCCGGAGCGCGAAGTTCCTGTCCTCAACGTCATCCCGCCGCCACAGGTCGCGCAGATTGCAAGACCGGTCAGGAGGATCGGTCCTGTCGTGACTCGGGGTGGCGTCACACGCGGATTGCGCTGACGGAGTGTCTGTTGAACATTATCAAATTCCGACCGCTCGATGATGGCTGGCACCGGCACCATGATATGTTCAGTAACCGGCTTGTCTTTGAAAGTCTTGGAATCCCGTCGATTGAAGACCCATTCGCCGATATAGACGCGGTTGGTCAGGATGGCGTGCAAGGTGCCAACGCCAAATCTCGAATTGCGTTTGGTTCGGTATCCTTCGCCGTTCAGACGCTTGACGATTTCCTTGATGCCAAGCGGGCCGGATTTGCCATCGCCATACAAATAGAGCTTGTAAATATACCGGATAGTTTCGGCATCCACGGGGTCAATTTCAAGTTTCTTTTTGATCTTGGTTCCGCGACGTTCCACTTCAACCGCCCTGTAGCCCAGAGGAACCGGTGACCCGTTGTGGAAGCCTTGGCGGGCATTCTCTTTCATGGCGCGCAAAACGTGCTTTGCGTTCTCTTTGCTCTGGTACTCGTCAAAGAGCGCGATCACCTGGCGCATCATGACCTGGGCCGGATCGTCATTGAGTTCTTGCGTAATTGACACAAGTCGGACGCCAGCCTTCGCGAGACGTCTAAGATAGAACTCAAGTTGAAAGCTGTCACGGAAGAACCGTGAATATGAATGGACGACGATGACATCAAAAGGGTGATCGCCGTCCGTTGCGCGTTCGATCATTCTCTGGAATTCGGGCCGGGTGTCATCTGTCGCAGAGGCGCCGGATTCAACGAACTCCTCGACAATCTGCCAGACTTTCGATGTGCAGAATCCGGAGATCTGTTTTCTCTGGTCCGGGATCGACAGATCAGAATCCGCCTGGCGTCCGGTCGACACTCGCAGGTAGGCAGCGACACGCAATGTGGGAGCGAGATCTATCTCAACGTTTTTGCCTCTGATTGATTTGTTCATGATCTGATGTCTCCGGATTGTCGTTGCCCGTTCAAGGGATACCGCCAAACACAGAAGATGTCCGGCACTTTAGTGAGCCCGCTCATGGCTCCACCATCCTGCCGCTCTTTGACGGGATATGGGCTGCACGCGGGGTCCTGCCGGTCACGACAAAGACGTCCTTTACCTTCTTGCGCCGGCCGGGAGCTTCATCCGCATCGACCACCAGGCCCTTTGAGAAGGTGTCGCAGAACTCATAGCCGCGTACGGCCACCAGATGGCCAGTAACATGGACAATGACAGGATGAGTGCGCGCAATGCCGGTTCGGGTTTCGAGCCATGCGGCAAGGCTCGGAGCCCGATCAAAGGATTCCCAGCCTCCCCCGAACCCGAAGGTGTTCATGACATGGTAGGTTTCAGCCAGTGTGACGCCCATGATTGCGGGTGAGCGATCGAATTCAATCCAGCGCTTTCCAAACCGGGCAAGCCGAAAGGCATCCTTTACAATCGAGATCGGCTGACGCGTGATGGCGGCAACAGCCGTCGGACCACAGAAGGGGCGCGTCTTCGTATCGTTGACGATGCTGCGCAGCGGCCAGTTTGTAAGCGCTTCATCTGACGGCTTATCGGAACCATAGGTTCTTGCCGTCGAAATCGCGGTGGGATTGAGATGCATATTCATGAGTTGGCTTCCTTTATGGGTAATTGGGGAATGGGTGAGGATTCGCTGCCCGTCATGACCTTGACGAGCACCGGGTAAGCAACTCGCTGATCTGATCAGCGAGATAGGTTTCGATCACCGCGAGCTCGTCGGTAGACACGCGCGGGCGTTCGGGCATATCGAGGACGAGGTCCGGCACGGTCCGCTCAGAGCCATTCTTTCGGCGCGATCTTGCTTTTCTGCGCCGCTCCGGCACTGGAATGCCGGGGCGATAGCGAAGCACGGGACGATCCTGAGAGACGGCATCAGAACGCATGGCCAGTCTCCCAGGTCCTGCTTCGGACGGGCTCTGGCTCGGGCGCATCGCGTCCGGTCGGCAGATAGTCGAGTGTTGTCTGCTTGATATGCGCGATTGCCATGCGCTCGCCGAGCCAACGCCTGCGGCTATCCTGGTCCGGCTCAGACGGGTTCAAACCTGCCGCTGCCATCTCCCGATCGATCCGGCGACGATCCACGACCAGAGCGGTTTCGCCCCTGGCGCGGCTTGCTGCGACATAGATGTCATGCCGGTCGAAGGCAGGATTGACGAGAACAACGGCTTGCTCGACGGTCGCACCCTGGGCACCGTAGATTGTCGAGGCATAGGCAAGCGCAAATTTCGTGCGGCCCTGCTCGTCTGCAAGCTCGGAGCTGTTGAACTGGACGATCCTGTCACCGATCCTTGCTGTGAGGATTGCGTGCTTGCGGGGTGTTTTGTCCGTGCCGCGATCAAAAGGCTCCACGGCAATCACCCGGCCGACTGTGCCGTTGATCACGCCGATCCTGTCATTGCGGACCAGAAAGCGAATTTGGTCGCCTGCGGCGATGTCGATACGGCTTGCATGTCGGGACGGGGTAACGGCATCGATCGCGATGTCCTCGCCCCGGATGATCTGTTTTTCGCGAAGGCGTGTACGGACCTCTCTGCTGATCGCGGCCACTTCGGTATTGGTTTTCGCGACGATCAGGAAGGAGTTCGGCCTTGACGACCCGAGGTATTGGTCGACACGATCAACCACAGCCTTGACAGCTGCCTTCTCACCATCCGCTTCAAGCAACAGGTTTCGCTCGGCAAACGCGGCAAGTGCTTTGTCAGCCTCACCGCGACCAAAGGCTGCCATGGCATCGCGCGCCCAGGCCTCGCGTTGCCGAACAATGGTTTGAACACGCACAGCCTCGATCGCTTCGGCAACAACCCTCAAGCCCGAACCGGCGCCGATCGCCTGCAGCTGGCCGCGATCGCCGGCAAGAAGCACTTTCGCCCCTGCATCACGGGCCGCAGTCAGCAGCCCGTGCATCTCCCTTGAAGACAAGAGTCCCGCTTCATCGACGATGAGCACAGATTTTGCGTCGAGGAACAGCTGTCCATGTCCTGACCTGGCAAGCCAGGAGGCTGTGGCTCGCGCCTCAATATCGAGATCGTCGCGAAGGGCCGTTGCGACTTTCCATGCAGTCGCAGCGCCAACCACACGGAAGCCGGCTGCCTTCCATGCTGATACGGCAGGAGCAAGCAAGGTCGTCTTGCCGGTCCCGGGCGCTCCCTCTATCGCCACGATCCCCGTTTCGCCGGTCGCATATGTGACTGCAATCTGCTGTTCTTCGCTCAGCCAGCGCTTGCGACAGTCGGCAACAAGGCGTTCGCTATCGATCTGGAAGCCGGGGGATTTCGCCATACGAGCTGCCATCTCGACCACTTCGCGCTCGATCCGGATCATCTCCGGCGTCGAATAACGTGGAAGGCCAATCCGGTCGCGGCCAAGTTCCACGACCTGAGCTGTCTCCAGCAGGCTGGACACCTCTGCTTCAATGCGCTCAGCCCCGCGGCCAGATCCGACAAGGGCTTCTGCTACGGCACGCACAACATCGCGGCGCTCAAAAACACTTTTGGTTTCGGTGAGCTTCGCGGGAATGGCTGCCAGCCGTTTGGTAACAGCTTCGTTCTTTCGATCTGCATTTTCAAAGGAGCGGCGGTGGTTTTCAATGTCAGCCTCTGCCGCAAAACCGATACGGCTAGCCGCATCTCGCCAGGCCAGTTCCCGGTCAGCGGCGTCCTTGTCCTTCGCCTTGCGGCTTGACCGCGCAATCATTGCAGCAAGAGCAGCCGACCATTCAGTGCTCCCACCTGCCACCTGCAGCTCTTCCAGGATTTCCTGACGTCGGGCAGAGAAATAGGTAATCGCTTCTTCAGCCACGCCTGCAATCTCGAAGACGCCGTTCGACCCAATGCGGTCAATCTCAAGCCCCGCCTTCATCACGCCTGCTGCGAGAGCTGCGTGATAGGTGGCCCCCGCGGCCATCTTCCAGTCGCGCAAGACAGTTGAATGCAGTGCTCCGATCGTTTTGTCCGACCGCGTCGCAAGGTTGAGAATCACGCAATGGGTGTGGAGGTTCGGATCGGCAAAGGTGAAGCCATCAGCATGCTCTGCGGGCCTGCTTTCACCATGCCGGAAGAGTGCTGCCGACAAGGCGATCCGTTCGATCCGGCTACCGCCCTGACCGCGCCGGGCAAACGCCGCTTCCTTTTCTATAAGCTGGAGTGTCTGGCGAACGGCATCCGCATGCGCAGTTTCGATGGCGGATCGCGTCTCCGCATCCCCGAGCGCCCACATCAAAGAAACGGACCGCGGTGCAGACAGCGTCACATCGAAAGCCGGAACACGGTCAATTCGCCCGCCGCCATTCGTGACAAGAGATTGTCCGGCGGTATCCTTGCCGGAGAACAGACGCTCGAATAGATCCGCCTCTACAACGGTGCCGTCGACAAGGCCATGATCGCCTGCCGGGGCATACCACTCGCCGCGCGGCTCAGCGCCTGTTTCGGTCGCGTAGTACGCAGTCTGCTTCGTATAGTATTCCGCGCTTGCTGCGGGGTCCCAGGTTGCCACCATGGTTCATCTCCTTTGATGACTCCATGGTCGCCTGGCTTGAAAAAGCTGCTGGGCTAACGACCTAAATATCTTTTAAGTATTTGATATTATTACATTATTTTAAAGGTACAAAACGAAAGCCATTGCGCCGCGGTGTTCAAAACGGTATGCCTTGCCGGGGGCTGTCGGTCCCGCGTCCCTTCCCAGGAAGGCGCTTCGCTGACGCTCCTGCGGCAACCCGGTTAAACCGGTCGCGACATGCGCGAATTTCCGCGTCGTCCTCCTTGCGGAGTACCGCCATGCTCGACGCTCCGATATGCTCATACCCTTTTATAATGCCCGGGCTCGCCTCGATCCCGCACATAGCGGACGTGCCGTCGATTCAGGTTCAGCGTCCCGGCTACCTTCCCACAGGATCGACGACGACCATGGCCACTTTGCGGGGATGGCCAGATCAATCTTGCTCCTTTTGCGCGCGGACGTGTCCGTGACGCAGGGCATCTGCTGGTCGCCGCACGCTCCAGCGACCGACAGGCCAGGTCAGCATTGCCACATCACCATGACCGATGACGAGTGCTCTGATACATGGCCTTTTGCCAGAGCGAGTGGTAAGCCCGAGATCGTTGGCAAGGAATTGCGGATCGACGACGGGGATTTCCTGTGTCTTCCGCTCCAACCGTGGCTTTCCGCCCACGCCCAGGCCTGCGTCTTCCATCCATGCGACCGTGCGATTGCCGATCCATGAAGAGGAAATTTCCGTTGCGGTGCTGCCGCTTGCAACCCGACCGACGATCTTTGTCGTCAGGTTGTCAAGCAGGTGCTGCGCACCATCCGCTCCATAGATTTCCTTGAGCTGTGCCGGAGACTGTATTGCAGCGACGATCCTCACGCCAAGGGAGCGACCGATCGCAGCAAGTCGGGGTATAGCGGGCAAACGTCCCAGTTGTGGGAGTTCGTCAAGGAAGAGCCAGGTGGCAGGAGGATTTGTGTCTTCTGCGGAAGATACCGAACCGGCGTTGTCGGCTACGATCTTCAACACAATCCGGGACATCGCAGCAGAAAGCTCCGGCTGCCGCCGTGACTGGCGCAGGATCAGATTTTCACTGCCAGCTCCGCGAGCCCATCGCCGGATCGAGACGTCCGGTGATTTTGTTCCATTTCGCGAAGACCCGCCCATGGCCGCAAAGGCCTTTGCCATCTGCCCGGCATTGGCAGCCAGAACGAAGTAGAAGGACATCGCCTGCCGCTGTGTTTGATCCTGCTCGACATTGATCAGCGAGGCGGCAACGGGATCGCTTTCACGAAGAAACCTGAAAAGCTCCGCGACGGGTTTCGACAGGATCTGATCGAGTTGTGTCCACGACCATACTTTTCCGCGTTTGGCCGCTTCACTCTGGAGGAGTACAAGGATCGCGGTCAGCACTTGCCGGGCACCAGCAGACCATGAGGGGTCATTTGTCTCCCGGATGATTTCTGTTGCCAGTTCGGCCGCGTCTTCGGGCGTGACGATATCTAGACCAAGCATCCACCGGCTGCTGCGGCCATCGCCGAGTGCCAGCAGACAAAAGTCGTCGACAGGGAAACGGGCGGTTACGCCGCCCTTCACGTCCAGCGCCAGTAGCCGGTCACCGCGTTTGATCGCGCCGTCCATGATCGTTTCCATGACCGTCGTCTTGCCAGCGCCCGTCCCGCCGATCAGCAGAATATGTTCGGATTCGAGCGGTCGTGGCATGGTGAGACCGGCAACAATTTCCACGCCTGGATCGGCGCCACCAAACCGCTTCGCCCATGCCGCCGCAAGGCTGCGTGTTGCAGCTTTTCCGGCCACAAGTCGTGGTCCCTTAACGTGGGACACCAGGGGCTGCGCGAGTATATCGGCAAACACGGCCTGCCTAGGCTCAGGACCCATTAAATTGCTTGCGGTGAGGATTGCGGACTGATTCACTGGTGGCAGG
>NZ_JARGET010000015.1 GCF_029210485.1 Hoeflea sp. YIM 152468 | reverse complement strand
TGACCTGAGCCCCTTAACTTCCTCCAAAATTTGGTAGAGTCCGTCACGACAAGGAGACGGACGGATGAAGCGTTCACGGTTCACGGAAGAGCAGATTATCGGGATATTGAAGGAGCAGGAGGCGGGTCTGCCTACAGCGGAGGTGTGCCGGAAGCACGGCATCAGCAGTGCGACCTTTTACAAATACAAGGCCAAGTATGGTGGCATGGATGTGTCCGACGCCCGTAAGCTGAAGGCCTTGGAAGACGAGAATGCCAAGCTGAAGAAGCTGCTGGCGGAGACCATGCTGGATGTTGCCATTTTGAAGGATGTCGCTTCAAAAAAATGGTGACGCCCGACGCGAAGCGGGACGCAGTGGCTCATGCCTGTTCAGAGCATGGAGTGAGCCAGCGTCGGGCGTGTTCTGTATTGTCGGTTGACCGGTCAAGCATGCGATACCGCAGCATCCGGCCTGACGACGCTCATATCCGGGAGGCCATGAAGACGGTAGCTTCCGAGCGCCGTCGTTTCGGCTATCGACGTATCCACGTCATGCTGGAACGGCAGGGGTTAGTCATGAACTTGAAGAAGCTCAGGCGGCTCTACCGGGAAGAGAAGCTGACCGTGCGCAAGCGCGGCGGCAGAAAACGCGCCCTGGGCACCAGGCGTCCATTGGCCTTGCCGTCGCGCGCCAATGAGCGGTGGAGCCTGGACTTCGTATCCGATGCCTTCACAGATGGTCGTCGCTTCCGTGTGCTGGCCGTCGTCGACGACTTCACCCGCGAATGCCTGTGTCTCGTCGCGGACACATCGCTGTCGGGCGCGAGGCTTGCCCGGGAACTGGACAACCTCATCTCCGAACGCGGAAAGCCGAAGACGATTGTCTCGGACAACGGCACGGAGATGACCAGCATGGCCGTCCTCAAATGGTGCCAGGAGACCCATGTCGAATGGCACTACATCTCCCCCGGCAAGCCGATGAAAAATGGCTTCGTCGAAAGTTTCAACGGCAGCTTCCGCGACGAGTG
>NZ_JARGET010000014.1 GCF_029210485.1 Hoeflea sp. YIM 152468 | reverse complement strand
TCCGGCTCTGTTCGGAGGGCAAGGCGAACGCCGAAGCTACACCACGTCCTGGGACACGATCCTGAACAGCGTCATCGAATGTGAGCTGGTAAGAAGGTTCATTCGTTTTCGTGGTCATTAAGTCTGTCCTTCATATTGAAGGAGCCGGTATTGACCGTAGACGAAAAATGACTCATGAAAGTCATGCACATTTTCGATACGTCCTGCATCCGACTCCAATCTTTGCAAGATCCGAAAATATAAACCGTCGCGGCTCGCCAGCTTTGCGACGGTTTTTTCTTTCGGAGCCAGCGTAGATATGAAGAAGACTGTTGTCGGGAGTCAAGCAGCCGGGAACAGTCCACAGCCCTGAAGTTGTAGACCTAAGAATTTATCAATTAATAACAGGGGCTTAAAAGCCTCCTCCCTGTGGGGGAAAACGTGAACAACGCGTGATCCCTGCGGCTAGAGTAATCCGATTCCCAGCGTATTGGCAAATATTGCACCGCGAACGATTCGCGGGTGCGCCGCACAATACTTAAGCTACTGTGGCTATTACATAATTTAGATATGTAGAAGTTTTTATGTGAACAAGGACGGAGACACAGATGCTTACAGCGAGCGAATGCGCAGGACTGAAGCCGCCAACTCTTACCGCTTCTGAGATGTCGAGATTAGGTGCTGCACCAAAACCTCTAGGTTATGGTCTATTGCGGAGATGCTTACAGCGATGTGCTCTAGCGCTTCTGCAACTTTCTCGCTGGTTTCCATAGAGCCATCTAAGTCGATAGACGGCTGGAACGGCCTGACCACGTTTGGTGGGCCTGACTTTCTGACACGCTTCATTTGTAATCTCCTCCTCTACCGGAGATTACTCATACCACAAACTCGCGTTGGTTTGTCAAAGATAATAACGCCAATATATTCCTTACTTGTGAGAAGTCAATGTGGCAGATCAGAAGTCGATGGCGCGGCCGTTGATCTCCCAGTCGCCATAGCGGGCCGGATCGGCACCACCACGGCCGCCAAACTCCCGCTCGGCCTGCTGAGCTTCTGCATCCCTTGCTCTGCGGCGGGCGTCGGCTTCTGCCAGAGCACGTTGAGCCGCCGGACTGAGCGGGGGTCTGGCCGCGGTGTCCGCATCTGGCAAAAGACCAGCGGCGGTGGCCGCTTCATCCTGCTTGGTGCGGGCTGTCGGAAGGCCGGACGACTGAGATTCAGCGGCTGGATCATGGGTCATTGGATTGTTCTGCCGGTCTGGTGTTTGCATTGAAGATCAACTCGAAACATCCCATATCTAGCGCCACATGCGACGAAAACCAAACCCCTGCGCCTTGTCCCGGACAAGGGCATATGGTCGCTGGAAAGGAAACGGCACATGAACCTTGTTCGCACCGCCATGCTGATTGCGCTGATGACCGCGCTGTTCATGGGCGTCGGCTACCTGATTGGCGGTACCGGCGGCATGATGATTGCCCTGGTGATCGCGATGGTCATGAACGGAGTTTCCTACTGGAACTCCGACAAGATGGTGCTGAAAATGCACCATGCGGTCGAAGTCGATGCGCGCACGGCACCGGAATTTTACAGAATAGTCGAGGATCTGGCGCACAATGCGGGCTTGCCGATGCCGCGGGTCTATGTGATCCGCAATGCGCAACCCAATGCTTTTGCCACCGGCCGCAATCCCGAGAATGCCGCGGTGGCGGCGTCCACGGGGTTGCTTGAAGCGCTCAGCGACGAGGAAGTTGCAGCAGTGATGGCGCATGAGCTGGCCCATGTGCAAAATCGCGACACCTTGATCATGACGATCACGGCCACGCTTGCCGGCGCGATTTCCATGCTTGGCAATTTCGCGCTGTTCTTTGGCGGCAACCGCAACAACAACAATCCGTTCGGCTTTATCGGCGTGTTGGTCGCCATGCTGGTTGCGCCCTTTGCCGCCATGCTGGTGCAGATGAGCATCAGCCGGACCCGCGAATATGCCGCCGACCGGCGCGGCGCGGAAATCTGCGGCAATCCGCTGTGGCTGGCCTCGGCGCTGAAAAAGATTGCCATGGGGGCCCGACGTGTGGTCAACGAGGACGCCGAACGAAATCCGGCAACCGCCCATATGTTCATTATCAACCCTTTGAATGGTCAACGCATGGACAGCCTGTTTTCAACCCATCCGGCAACGGAAAACCGCATCGCAGCTCTTGAAGCTATGGCTGGCGAGATGGCGGTTTCACGCACCCGCCCGGCCGGGGAACCCCAGCCCGGTCCCTGGGGCCGTGACGGGGCGGGCCGCAAGGGACCCTGGTCTTGACTGGTTCCGGGACGGAGGGAAAGCGCAGCAGGCCCCACAAGAAGCACCATCGCCGCGACCCGGCAGAGATGAAGCCCGGCCTTGCCGCGCGCCAGGCCGCTGCACGGCTCTTGTCTGCGGTTACCGAAAGCCGCGCTTCCCTCGACGGTCTGCTCGATGCCACCGGCGGCAATCCGGCCTTTACCGGGCTTGGCGACCAGGACCGGCTTCTGGTGCGGGCCATACTTCTGTCGGCGCTGCGGCATCTTCGGGTGATCGATGCGTTTATCGACCAGCTGGTCGACACGCCGTTACCGGATGGCGCCAAGGCACTCCGCCAGGTGCTCCGCGTCGGCGCCGCGCAGATTCTCTATCTCGACATACCCGATCGTGCTGCGGTGGATCTGGCTGTGAGCCAGGCGGATGCAGATCCGCGCAACCGGCGCTTTGCCGGGCTGGTGAACGCATTGCTGCGCCGCATGGCGCGCGAGAAGGAGACGGTGCTGCCCGAGATTTCCGCGGTCACGCCGGACTTTCCGGAATGGTTCGAAAGCCGGCTTCGTCGCTCCTATGCAGACGAAGCCGATGCCATCCTGAGCAATCTGTCACAGCCACCGGCGATCGACCTGACTGTTAAGACGGACGCCGAGGGTTGGGCCGCCCGGCTTGGCGGTGTGGTGCTGCCGACAGGGTCGGTGCGTATCGGACGCCCGGAGGGGCCGGTATCGGGCTTTGAGGGCTATGATGACGGTGGCTGGTGGGTTCAGGATGCGGCTGCCAGTCTTCCGGCGCAGATGTTTTCCAAACTCGAGGGGTTGGAGATTGCCGATCTGTGCGCCGCGCCCGGCGGAAAGACCGCCCAACTGGCACTGGCCGGCGCCCGGGTGACCGCATGCGATCAGTCGGCGAACCGGCTTGAGCGCCTGCGCGGGAACATGGCAAGGCTGGGATTTGATGTTGCCACGCGTCTGACCAGAGCTCAGGATCTGGTTGCGCCGGACGGGTTCGACGGGGTGCTTCTGGATGCGCCGTGTTCGTCGACAGGAACAGTGCGCCGCCACCCTGATATTTTCTACACCAAGGGACCCGACGACATCGAGCGGCTGGCGCAAGTGCAGCGGGATTTGCTCGATCATGCGGCTGGGCTTGTCCGTCCACAGGGCGAGCTGGTGTTTGCCAATTGTTCGATCGATCCAGCCGAAGGCGAAGAGATGGTGGCGGGATTTCTGGCCGATCATCCGGCCTGGAAAATCAAGCCGATCGATCCGGCGCGATGGCCCGGTCTTGAACTGGCCATTACGAAAAAAGGCGAGATCAGGACCCATCCGGCCATGCTTGCCAATGAGGATCCGCGGCTCGCCGGCCTCGACGGGTTTTACGGAGTGGTGCTGACACGGCGCTGATCATGAGCAGGCCGGTGTCCAGCTTTGGTGTTGTCGACCCTGACTTCGGCACAGCGCTCACATTAGCGACAGTTGAACAATCAACCGACTGTGTTACGATTCCGGTCCGGCGACATACCGGAACCCGGTTCAGGATTTCCCATTTGGCATTTTCAGTAGGCGATATGCATCGGTCAGCGCAGTTGTACGGAACCGAGTTCTGGCGACGGTTTGCTCGTCGCATTGCATTGGGCCGACTCAATGCAATGCGCTTTGCCGGCAGTTCTCCGGACCGCCTTGTGGTGGCGCCGATCGATCTGCGCATGGCCGATTCACATCTGGCCGAAGAGATCTACTCCGGACGTTTCGCCATGGGCGGAACGATGGTCGATACCGGTGGCGGCAGTCCTTTCCAGTTGGAGGCGCCAAATCTGTCATTTGCACGCAGTCTGCACGGGTTCGGCTGGCTCAGGCATATGCGGGCTGCCAATCACGATCTGGCATTTGCCAATGCGCGGTCGCTTGTTGACGACTGGATTGTGGTCGAAGGGCGCGAATTGGGCGGATTGGCTTATGATCCGGAGGTGTTGGCCAATCGTCTGATTTCGTGGTTTTCCCACTCTCCAATTGTTTTGCGCGGCGCCGATCACGGGTTTTATCGGCGGTTTCTCAAGAGCATAGCGCTGCAAAACCGCTATCTGAAACATGTGGCGGGGGCGTTGCCGGCGGATGCCATCCGTTTCAAGGCCCGGATCGCCCTGGCGATGGCAAGCCTGTGTCTTCCGGCCAGCACCGGTTCGGTCCGTGCTGCCGCGCGCAATCTCGACAGCGAGTTCGATACCCAGATTTTGCCGGATGGCGGACACCTGTCGCGCAATCCGCTGGTGCTGATCGAATTGCTAACCGATTTGCTGCCCTTGCGGCAGACCTACGTCAATCTGGGCCAGAAGCCGCCGCGCGGCATGGCTGCAACGATGGACCGGATGTTCTCGGCGCTGCGGTTTTTTCGTCATGCAAATGGCGAACTGGCCTTGTTTAACGGTTCATCGGCGCTCTCGGCGGATCGATTGCTTGGTATTCTGCATTACGACGAAACGGCCGGGACTGCATTCCGGGAAATGCCACATTCGCGTTATCAAAGACTGTCTGCTGGCAATGCCATCGTGATCGCCGACACCGGCTGGCCGCCCAGGGGGAGCGTGTCGGCCCAGGCACATGCCGGCTGCCTTTCCTTCGAACTGTCATCAGGCGCCAATCGTTTTGTCGTCAATGCCGGTGCACCGGTGATCTCACATACGCCCTATGCGGATTTTGCCCGTCTGACGGCTGCTCACAGCACAGTGACGCTGGATGACAGATCATCGCTGACGTTCTCACATTCGTCTTTCCTCGGCCGGATCGTCACCGGCGGCGTGCGCCGGGTTCGCCTGGTGTCGCTTGACGAGGAGGGGCAGCATCAGGGTTTCGATGCGACTCATGACGGTTACGTCGGTAGTCTGGGGCTTTTGCACCGCCGCAAGATCAGGCTGTTGGCGAATGGCCACGAGGTGCAGGGCCGGGATCAACTGCTCAGGCCGGATGAGAGCCAACCCAGGTCCGATGACCTGACAGAGGCTGTGGCCCGGTTTCACATTCATCCGACCATATCTGTAGCGCAGGATGAAACCGGCGCTGTTCTCCTGACGGCAAGCGACGGGGAAAGCTGGCTCTTTATCGCACGGGATCTAGAGCCGAAGATCGAGGAGGACGTGCATTTTGCCGATCTCGCAGGTCCGCGCGCCAGCAAACAAATCACCCTCAGCTTTGTTGTCGGCGAGGTGCCGCAGATTGACTGGAAGCTGATCCGCACGGCTTTGCCCCGGGCTTGAACCCGGGTGGCGCGCCCCTGGCTCGTGCCGTCACCAGCATCCTATGGCCAGCCGCAGTAACCGACTGCTGAGAACAATGCTCCACAGTTTAGCCCGGTTGCATGTTTTAACGCGGTTCCGCCTGTGTTAACGCAGCCCTGCCGCCTGGTTGAAGCGGTAGATTTCGAAGGAATTCCCTATGGCTGTTGTTTCCAAAAACCATCCTGTGCCCGATCTGGTGCGCGTCCGCCGGGCCTTGGTGTCGGTCTCGGACAAGACCGGCCTGATCGAGTTTGCCCAGGCCCTTGCCGAGGCCGGTGTCGAGCTTGTGTCCACCGGTGGCACCCGCGCCGCGCTTGAAGCTGCCGGTCTTGCGGTGCGAGATGTTTCCGAGCTGACAGGCTTTCCCGAAATCATGGATGGTCGGGTCAAGACCCTGCATCCTGGCGTGCATGGCGGCTTGCTCGGCATTCGAGACGACGCCGGTCACGTGTCTGCGATGCAGGATCATTCGATCGCGGAAATTGATCTGGCGGTGGTTAATCTCTATCCGTTTGAAGAGACCGTGGCTCGAGGCGCCGAGACTGCCACGATTGTCGAGAACATCGATATTGGCGGACCGGCGATGATACGGGCGTCGGCCAAGAACCATGCCTATGTCACCACAATTACAGATCCGGATGATTATGGCCGTGTTGTCGAGGCGCTCAGAAACCATGATGGTTCGGTTCCGCTGGCGCTTCGCCGCGAGCTTGCAGCCCTGGCCTTTGCGCGCACCGCTGCCTACGACGCTGCCGTGTCGGGCTGGTTTGCCACGGAGCTGGCAATGGCGGCGCCGCGGCATCGGGCTTTCGGCGGCAAACTGCTCGACGTCATGCGCTATGGGGAAAACCCGCACCAGTCGGCGGCGTTCTACTCCACCGGTGAGAACCGTCCGGGCGTGGCGACCGCCAGATTGTTGCAGGGCAAGCAGCTTTCCTACAACAATATCAATGACACCGATGCGGCGTTCGAGCTGGTCAGCGAATTCGACCAGGCCAAGGCCGCCTGTGCCATCATCAAGCACGCCAATCCTTGCGGTGTCGCCGTTGGCGACAGTCTGAGCGAGGTCTACCGCCGGGCGCTCGAATGTGACCAGACCTCGGCCTTTGGCGGTATCATCGCGCTCAACCGTCCGCTTGATGCAGAGACCGCCACCGAGATCGTCAAGATCTTCACCGAGGTGATCATCGCGCCGGACGCCAGCGAAGAGGCAAGACAGATCCTGTTAGCCAAGAAGAATCTGCGGCTGATGATCACCGGCGGTCTTGCCGATCCGCGCGAGCCCGGAATGACCGTGAAGACCGTTGCCGGCGGCCTGCTGGTGCAGGGCCGCGACAACGGCATTGTCTTGCCCGAGGACTTCAAGGTGGTGACCAAGCGGGCGCCGGATGCGCGTGAGATCACTGATCTGGCCTTTGCCTTCCGGGTCGCCAAGCACGTCAAGTCGAACGCCATCGTCTATGCTCTGCATGGCGCCACCGTCGGGATCGGCGCAGGTCAGATGAGCCGGGTCGATTCGGCGCGGATCGCAGCCCGCAAGGCAATCGATGCGGCGGAGGTTCTTGGTCTCGAGACGCCGCTGACACGAGGCAGCGTTGTTGCTTCGGACGCGTTCTTCCCGTTTGCGGACGGGTTGCTCTCGGCAATCGAGGCCGGGGCCACAGCGGTGATTCAGCCGGGCGGATCCATGCGCGACCAGGATGTCATAGATGCGGCGGATGAGGCCGGCGTGGCGATGGTGTTCACCGGAATGCGGCATTTCCGCCACTGATACCGGTTGCAAGGCCGCTATGCAGCACCTGCAGCGCCAGGCGTCCGGCGAGATGCGCAAAGGTCGCTGCAGCATTGTGACACCGCATGCGCCAGCATACCCTGGGTCCGGACGCTCGATACTCCAGGTATGGCAGGATGCCATGGGCAACGGCAGGTTCTTCAGCGACTGGCTGGTTCGCGCGCCGGCTGGTCTGCCGGATAGGGCGTTGTCCAAAGAATTGCCAGACCGAGTGCGAAGAAGATGACGATTGTCGCCATGCCGAGGCGGGGGGAGCCGGACAAGGCCGTCACCGTAGCCACCAGGAAAGGGGCTGCGAAACTCGTCGCCCTGCCCGCCAGCGCATAGATGCCGAAATAGCGGCCCGCTTCATCCTCGGTCACGCTGCGCGCCATATAGGCGCGCGAGGAAGCCTGGACCGGCCCGAAAGCAATCCCGATCAGCAGCCCGAATGCGATGTAAGCCTTCTCCGCCGCGGAGCCGAACAGCCCGCCGCTATCGGCATGGCCGAGCGACCATGTGCCAAACAGGGTAAAGCCGGGACCGGTCGATACAATGCCCACCGTGGCGATCAGCAGCAGCAGGATCGAGATCATCACCACTGTCTTGGAGCCCAGCCTGGTGTCGAGCCGGCTGGCGTAAAGGCAGGAAAAAATCGCAATCACATTGAGAAGGATGCCGTAGAGACCGATTTCGGTAATTGACCAGCTGAACATCGCCGCGGCAAACCCGCCCCCGAGCGCCAGAAGGGCATTGACGCCATCCTGATAGATCATCCGGGCGATGAGAAAGCGGAAAATGCCAGACCGGTGCCGCACTTCACCCAGCGTCGACTTGAGTTCGGACAGGCCGTCCCTGACGGCCCCGCGCAGGGCCCGCCGGCCGCCTGAATCCGGGGTGAACAGAAACATCGGCAGGATGAAAACGGCATACCAAAGCGCCGATATCGGGCCTGACGCGCGTGCATCCTCTCCCTTGAGCGGATCAAGACCAAACAGCGGATCCATACCCAGAAGCGTCTTTCCGGTTTCAGGCGAAGAGGCCAGAAATCCAATGATGAAGATCAGCACGATCATTCCGCCGAGATAGCCCAGGCCCCAGGCGAGGTTGGAAATGCGGCCGATCTGGGCTTTCGGCGCAATCCGCAGCAGCATCGAATCATTGAAGACGATTGAAAACTCCGCCGCAATGGAGGCCAGCGTGAACAGCGCCACAATCGCGACAAGATTTGAACCGGGTGCAGCGAACCACAGGCCGCACAGCGCCAGAATCTTGATGACTGCAAACACTGCGATCCACGGCTTGCGCGGCCCGGTCTGATCGGCAATTGATCCGAGCACGGGTGAAAACAGTGCGATCAGCAAACCGCCGGCGGCAATGCCATAGCCCCAGGCGGCCTGGCCGGTGGCCGGATCGCTGGCCATGCGGCTGATGAAATAGGGGCCGAAGATGAAGGTGGTGACGACTGTAAAGAACGGTTGCGCCGCCCAGTCAAACATCATCCAGCCAAAGACGCCGCGCTGTTGCGTGCCGGATGCGGACGGCAATACAGTTGCTTCAGTCATTTCCGATGCCCCCTTGTCAGTGCGGTTCCCCTCGTCAAGCGCGCATGGACCGAGCCAGATCGCTCAACATGCCGGCGGCCACGGTGAGTTTTGCTACCGACAACTCGCCGCTGTCGGTCAGCGTCAGGATCTGACTGCGGACATGGGCGACGCGATCCTTGTTGGCTCTGAGCCACTGGTCTGCCGGATCGATGACCTTTGGGTTGCTGTCCAGCGCTGAGCCGGCGATAATCCGGCGGGCTTCGGAGATTTCATCAAGGCTGCGGGCCAGCGCCAGGCCTTCAAAATGATCGGACACCGGAATGCGGTCGACTGCGGCGGCAATCTTGCTCAACCGGAACGCCTCGGTGATGGCAAAAAATGCTTGCGCGGCATGTGCAAGATCGGTTTTCGAGTGCGCAGCGACCTGACAGATTTCGGGCGCCAGTGTCAGGCCGTCCAATCCGGCAATCGCGCCTGCCAGGTCGACCGGTACCGCTTGGGCGATCAGTTCGTTCCTGATGGTTTCTGCTTCCTGGAGCATGAAATCAGGCATGGCGGCCGCGAACTTGTCGACAAGCTTGCCTACGCTCTGCTGCATGGTTTTGACCGCTGCCGCCAGATCACCCTGGGCGGCACCGGTTTTGAGTGCCCAGCCGGTCACGTCCCTGAGTGTGTTGCCGATGCTGACGTAAAGCTGGTTCTGAACCGCTCCGGGAACCTTGCCGTCGAGAGCATCGACCTGGGCGTAAAGCTGGTTCAGTGAAAGACCGTCACGGGCGAGCACAAAGGCCTTGATGATGTCTTCGGCCGTGGCGCCGGACTTGTCTCCCAGACCGATGACAAAAGCCGGTCCACAGCGATTGATCGCATCATTGCCAAGCAGCGTCGAGATAATCTCGCGACGCAGCCGGTGGCTGGCGATGTCGGTGGAATGCAGCTTCTGCATTCGTTTGGGAAAATATGATCTCAGCGTGTCATCGAAATAAGGATCGTCAGGCAGGGAGCTGGCAACGATCTCGTCAAACAGCACCAGCTTTGTATAGGACAGCAAAATGCCGATCTCGGGACGGGTCAAGATATGACCGGCCGCCACTCGCTCCGCCACCGCGACATCATCAGGCAGGAACTCGACCTTTCTGTCGAGAAGCCCGCGGCCTTCGAGATTGCCCATCACCCGGTTGAGCTTGCCAACGCCGGCAATTCCATCGGCTTGGGCAATCGATATGGCCAATGTCTGCAGATAGTTGTTGCGCAGCACCAGGTCGGCCACCTCATCGGTCATCGTGGCCAGCAAGGTGTTGCGCTTGGCCCGGGTCAGACGGTCTTCCCGCATGGCGTTGGCCAGGGCAATCTTGATGTTGACTTCGACGTCGGATGAATTGACCCCGGCGGAATTGTCGATGGCGTCCGAGTTGCAGCGGCCACCATTGAGCGCATAGGCAATACGGCCTTTCTGCGTGACGCCGAGATTGGCGCCTTCGCCAATCACCCTGGCACGAACCTGACGGCCGGTTACACGAATAGCATCGTTGGCACGATCGCCGACATCGGCGTCGCTTTCGCTGGCGTCCTTGATGTAGGTGCCGATGCCGCCAAACCACAACAGATCCGTTTGCATAGTCAGAATCGCGCTCATGATATCCTGCGGCGCTGCCTTGCCGGGCTGAAGCCCGATTACCGCTGCAGCTTCGGCGGTCAGATCAACAGACTTAAGCGAGCGTGGTATGATCATCGCGCCCTTTGACAGCTTGGATTTGTCGTAATCCTGCCAACTGGATCGGCCGAGCTCGAAAAGCCGGCTGCGCTCGGCAAAACCGACAGCGCAATCGGGATCGGGATCAATGAAGATATCGCGGTGATCGAACGCCGCCTGCAGCCGGATCTTTTCCGACAGCAGCATGCCATTTCCGAACACGTCGCCCGACATGTCGCCAACTCCGGCGACGGTGAACGGTGTGGTCTGGATATCGATGTTCATCTCGCGGAAATGCCGTTTGACCGCTTCCCAGGCGCCGCGCGCGGTGATGCCCATCTTCTTGTGGTCGTAGCCGGCAGAGCCGCCTGACGCAAACGCGTCATCAAGCCAGAAATCCTGCTCCTGGCTGAGCGCGTTGGCGGTATCGGAGAAAGTGGCGGTGCCCTTGTCTGCGGCGACCACGAAATAGGGATCGTCGACATCATGGCGAACGGTGTTGGCGGGCGGCACGACAGCATCGCCGACGATGTTGTCGGTGACTGACAGCAAGGTGCGGATAAACAATTTGTAGGCATTGCGCCCGGCCTCGAAAACCGCATCTCGGCCGCCTTCGCTCGGCAGCCGTTTCGGATAGAAGCCGCCCTTGGCACCGACCGGCACGATCACGGCGTTCTTGACCTGCTGTGCCTTGACCAGCCCCAGTACCTCTGTCCGGTAATCCTGTGCCCGGTCCGACCAGCGCAGGCCACCCCTGGCAATCGGTCCGTAGCGCAAATGAACACCCTCGACCTCAGCTCCATAGACGAACACTTCACGGAATGGCCGCGGTTCCGGCAAGCCTTCCAGGCTCTTGGGATCAAGCTTGAAGGCCAGTGCGCGCCGCGGATTGCCATCCGGACCGGTCTGGAAGTAGTTGGTTCTTAACGTCGATTGAATGGCGTTGACGTAGCGGCTGAGGATCCGATCGTCATCAAGACTGGGAACCTCGGCCAGCGCGGCCTCGATCGCGCCCATCAGTCTGGTGTTCTGTTCAACGCGCTCATCCGGCTTGGTTGCGACATCGAATCGGTTCCGGAACAATTCGTACAATTGCCGGGCAATACCGGAATATCGGTTGAGACTATGCGCAATGTACTCCTGCGAATAGGGTATTCCAGCCTGACGCAGATAACGGGCATAGGCCCGCAGGACAGCTGCCTCGCGCACCGACACACCGGCATTGGTGATCAACCGGTTGTAGCCGTCATTGTCGCTGTCGCCGCGCCAGACCGACAGGAAGGCTTGTTCAAGCCTCTGCGCATCCACGTCGAGATCGATGGGACGCTTGTCCTCGTGGACGATTTCCATATCGTGAAGGACGACGGTGCTTGAAACGCCAGCCTGCTCATCGAGAAAAATTTCGTGTGTCTGTTCGCTGATCACCTTGAAGCCGAGATTTTCCAGCAATGGCACCCGGCGTGACAGGGCGACCGGTACCCCGGCATGGAAGATTTTAAGCGCCAGTTGATCAGCAGGGGTGTCGCTGCCGCGATAAAAGGCGATCTGGAGTGTACCGGTTTCCTTGCAGGCCAGTATGTTGTCGAGGTCGGCGAGAGCTTCTTCGGGTTTGAAGCTTTCCTTGTAGGACTGGCTGACAGACATCCGCTCGGCCGCAGTGCCACCAAGCGAGTGGAACTGGTCTTCCCATCGGGTGACGATGGAGCGGATGTCACGTTCCAGCTGTTCCTGCGGGACCTGGGGCGTCTTGCCCTCGGAGCGGCCAATGATGAAGTGTACCCGGGCGACGCCGCCTTCGGGAAAGGCTGGGTAATAAGCCGACACACGACCATTGTAGACGGTCTTGAAGTAGTCGCCGATGCGCTCGCGTGCGACCGAATCATACTGATCACGCGGAACATAGACGATCAGCGAGACAAACCGGTCGAACCGGTCGATGCGCGGCAGCACCCGAACCCGGGGCCGGTCGGAGAGCTCATTGATCTGCAGGCAGAACCGCGCCAGCAAACCGGCGTCGATCTGGAACAGATCGTCGCGCGGATAGGCCTCAAGCGTGTTGAGCAGCAGCTTGCCGGAGTGGCTTTCGGGATCGAAGCCGAATTCCGACACAACCGCTTGCACCTTCGAGCGCAGCAGCGGAATTTTGGTGACCGAGCGGGTGTAGGCGGTGGAGGTGAACAGGCCGACGATGCGCAACTCGCCAATGACCTTTCCCTTGGCGTCGAACCGCTTGATGCCGATGTAGTCCATATAGGTGCGGCGGTGGATCACCGACCGCACATTGGCCTTGGTGATGATCAAAAAATCCGGACCCTGCAGGAAGTCGAGGATCTCGGGTGTTGTGGTGACCTGATCCTTGCCAAGACGCAGCACAAGCACGTCGGGATCGGCAAGGATACCAAGACCATCGGTGGCGGCGCGGCTCAACTGGGCTGAATTGCCATTGCCTGTGTAGACATATTCACGCATGCCGAGGAATGTGAAGTTGTTGTCGCGCAGCCAGCCGATGAAGGCGAGCGCTTCCTGGCGCGCCGGTTCGGTTTTCTTGTCGACATCAAGCGCCACCAGATCGGCCGCGCTGTGGTCGATCATGGCCAGCATCGATTTCCAGTCGTTCACCGCGGCATGGACCTGATCCAGCACATGGCGAACCCGGGTTTTCAGGTTCTCGGCCGCGGCTTGGCTCAGACGCGGCATGTGTATCTGTATGTGGCTGACCCGTTCAGCGGGTTCACTGCTGTCTCCGTGGGAGAAAAGAACTGCCGGTTTCTTGCCCGAGATGACCAGAATGGGATGCAGCGCCATCAGAATGTCTCGGATATCCGACGTGACCTCTCCCATGACCGAATCATAGAGAAAGGGTTTGTTGAGGGTGGTGATCGCCAGAATCGAGACATCGCGGCCGTCAATCGTGGCCTGATCGGCGTCTACAAGGCTCAAGCGCGTCGATTTTCCATCCCAGGCGCGAACTTCGGATTCGGCCAGAATAGCCGATGCAGCCAGCGATTCGGCCGGAAACAACCCCAGGTCATCCATGCTGACGCTGGAGAACAGGACGTCGGGATTGATATGCGGCTTGTTGTCTTTGGTGGCGACTGACGCTGCCTCAGCAAGCAAATTTTCCGACTTGCGGGTATTCTTGACCCCCATTCCAAATCCTCCAGGGCTTGATCTTTGCTCGAATCCTAACAGAAGTGTGTGTCAAAGCGACCCGAATTCGTGGCCATCTGTTATTACTGGAGGAATCATGACCAAAGACCTACCGGAAGCCGCCACAGCGCTCACACTTGACCAGGAAGCGCCGCTAAGTGCCGAAATGACGGCCTATTTCGCCAAATGCCGGGAAAAGCTCGGCATGGTGCCCAATGTGCTCAAGGCTTATGCGTTCAACAACGACAAGCTCGAGGCTTTCGTTGCCTTCTATAATGATTTGATGCTGGCGGACTCGAACCTGAGCAAGCTCGATCGTGAATTGATTGCGGTTGCGGTCTCTTCCATCAACAGCTGTTATTACTGTCTGACTGCACACGGTGCGGCGGTCCGGCAATTGTCGGGAGATCCGATGCTTGGCGAACAGATGGTGATGAACTACCGGGTGGCGGATCTTCCACCGCGACAGCGCGCAATGCTCGATTTTGCCGTTCTCGTCACCGAGCAGCCAGCGCGGATCGTCGAGGCGGACAGGCAGAGACTGCGCGACGCCGGATTCAGCGATCGTGATATCTGGGATATTTCCGCCGTCGCGGCCTTTTTCAACATGACCAACCGAATGGCTTCGGCTACCGATATGAGACCAAACACAGACTATCACGGACTTGCCCGCTGAGCGGCCGCTGTAGAAGTGGAATTTTTCGCCGTGACCGGGTTCGAAGAGAAAGCGGTGTCGTGCCACAGGCCCACAGGCAGGTAGGATGAAATCGAAACTGGCCGGGAGTGCCTACCATGAAAGATGATGAAACAGTCCGGCAAGCCAAGCGCACGCTTGACCGTCTTGGCGAGGAGGGCGGGTTGTCGGCATCGCCGGTGATGAAATCGGCCGCCACCAGCGTGCGCGATCATTTCGCCGCCAGGGATGCCGATCGCACCGACACCATCGAAGTTTGGGGGACCCGGATCGCGCGCGGTCTGGCGCTGATTGCATTCGCAGGACTGGTTGTGTGGATGATCGGGACGATCTCGTGATGGGTGCGGCAAGCCGGCGCAATTCCGATATCCGCACCTCCGTGATCGTGATTTCGAGCCATGTGGTGCGCGGATCGGTCGGCAACCGCGCCGCGGTGTTTGCGCTTGAAACGCTCGGCTTTCCCGTCTGGGCGATGCCGACGGTGATATTGCCATGGCATCCGGGGCATTCGAGGGCGACACGGATTGTGCCGTCACGCGAAGATTTCTCGGCTCTGATCGACGATCTTTGCCGTGCTCCATGGCTTGCAGAGGTGGGCGGAGTGCTGAGCGGCTATCTCGGAGATGTCGGCCAGGCCGCCGATGTTGGCCGCCTCGTGGCTGCGGTGCGCGCAGCAAATCCCGACGCGATTTACATGTGTGATCCGGTCATTGGCGACATGGAGGGACTTTACGTCCCCGAAAAGGTTGCTGCTGCGATCGCATCGGTGTTGATCCCGATTGCCGATATTGCCACGCCGAATGTGCATGAACTTGCCTGGCTGGCTGGTGCGCCGATGACCGATTCCGGATCGATGATCGCGGCGGCGGAGACGCTGGGGCCGGCGCGGGTTCTGGTCACCTCGGCGCTGGCGATGATGGCAGGCAGCACCGGCAATCTGCTGGTCAGTGGCCGGCAATCGGTGATGGCAGAGCACCGGCTTATTCCCAATGCGCCCAACGGGCTCGGCGATCTGATGTCGGCGACATTCCTTGCCCGGCTGTTGGAGGGGGTTGCCGAGGAAAAGGCCTTGCAGATGGCGACCGGCGCGGTGTTCGAGATTCTGGCGCGCACGGCGCGCCGCGGCGCCGATGAACTGACGCTGGAAACCGATGCGCAGAGTCTGCGAACCCCCATGGCCATGGTCAACATGCGCCGGGTCATGTCGAAGGCGGGCGCCAACAAGTCGTGAGTGCATCGAGCCGCCCTTTACCGGCGATGAAACCGGGGCCCCCGGCCATGGCTGGCCGTCGTCCGAGGCTATGCAAGGCAGGTTAAGCAAATGGTTGATTGATCTTCAGTGCGACTGGGCTTATGTGAAAAGATATGTCGTCATTCCCGACCCGCCTACTTGAAGGCTACCAGACATTCATGAGCGGTAGCTATGCCGCCGAGCGTGAGCGGTATCGTGATCTCGCCGAGGCCGGACAGGAGCCGCATACGCTGGTCATAGCCTGCTGTGATTCACGCGCTGCGCCCGAAATCATCTTTGATTGCGGTCCAGGCGAACTCTTCGTGGTGCGCAATGTCGCAAATCTGGTGCCGCCCTATGAGCCCACCGGCAGTTATCACGCCACCTCCGCTGCACTGGAATTTGCCGTGCAGGCGCTCAAGATCCGCCAGATCCTGGTGATGGGTCATGGCCGCTGCGGCGGCATCAAGGCGGCGCTTGATCCCAACGCCGTGCCGCTTTCCCCGGGTGATTTCATCGGCCAATGGATGGGTTTGCTCAAGCCTGCCGCACAGCAGATCCAGGATAGCCAGTTGATGACCAACGGTGAACGGCAGATCGTGCTGGAGCGGATCTCGATCCGCAATTCGATTGCAAACCTGCTGACGTTCCCCTGTGTCAAGATTCTTGCAGATCGCGGCAAGATGGTGATCAGCGGCGCCTGGTTCGACATTTCAACCGGCGAATTGTGGGTAATGGATCCCGAGACCGGTGATTTCTACAGGCCCGAAGTTCCGATAGCTTGACATCACACGCCGCACTCCGGTTCCATGAGCCAAGGCGTGGAGACACGCGCGGCGACTTGGGAGCTTGGGATGGTGACGAAACGGTCTTTGATTTCAATGCTGGTGGTGGGGGTACTGATCGCGGCATCCCCAGCGACGGCGCAAAGTTCGCTGCTGGACCGGTGGTATACCGCGCTTTTCGACGTCAACCGGGTGGCGATTGCCGATCTGCTTGCCGATGATGCCGTCATCACGCTTGAGGATCTGGATGTCACCCAGACCAAGACCGAGTTCATCGAGTCGCTGGATGAATGGGAAGAGGTGGCGAAAGATGCAAATCTTGCCTGGCAGCTCGAGGAGGGGACCGGGGCCGATGCGACAAAATCCTCGGTGTTGGTGTGTT
Organism: Hoeflea sp. YIM 152468; assembly: GCF_029210485.1. Classification (GTDB taxonomy): domain Bacteria; phylum Pseudomonadota; class Alphaproteobacteria; order Rhizobiales; family Rhizobiaceae; genus Hoeflea. The sequence continues at coordinate 70,271 of NZ_JARGET010000014.1, read as the reverse complement.
ACCAGTTTCCCGACAACGAGATGATGATAAGGGAAGTTTTCACATTCGCGGACGGCAAGATCGCCCGCAGCGTCCAGACAACAGTCAGTGACAGCTGCGAAAACTTTTAACGCCTCACATACCGGACCGGGTCATCGGGCAGCCGCAGACCTGCATGAGCGGGGGTTAGCCGTCTATGTCAGCGCCGATCCTGGCAATGGCTTTCTGATAGACACCGGCAGCGTTCCATCCCTGAATGGCGCCAAAATTCACCTGGCCGGGCTGATAGCCGCCGCCGCGGCGCCAGCCATGGGCGCGCAGGAAATTGGCCGTCGAGGCGAGCGCGTCAGCTTTTGATCCGAGGTTGACGCTGCCATTGCGATCACCATCAACGCCGAAGCGCACGACATTGGCCGGCAGAAACTGGGTCTGACCGATTTCCCCGTGTGCAGCGCCCTTGAAGTCCGGGGAGATCCAGCCTCTCTGGATCAACTGCAACTGGGCATAGAGCTGTTCGGTAAAGAAAGCAGAGCGTCGGCAATCATAGGCAAGCGTGGCGACCGCGGACATGGTGTGCTGATTGCCGCTGAAGCCGCCGAAAGCTGTTTCCATGCCCCAGATCGCGATCAGCGGGCCGGCCGGGACGCCATATTTTTTCTCCAGCGCATCAAACAGTCCGGCGTTCTGTGACTTCAGCCGCTTGCCTTTCGACACGATGGTTGCCGCGCCGCGCTTTCTCATGAACTGGTCAAAGGACAGCTTGAAGCTTTTCTGGTTGCGGTCGAGCGAGATTGTTTTCGTGGCATAGCGGACATTCTTGAACGCCCGATCCAGCGTTTTCGCTGAAATGCCTGCTGATGCTGCTTCTTTTCTGAATTGGTCGACCCAGGCGGAAAACCCGGACGAATTGTTGCCGCACTGGGCGGCTTGCGCCGGTCCGCTGAGCCCGGTTGCGATGAGGGCTGCGATAGCCAATGCCGTCAGTTTGGAAGCCTTCTGATTCATACCAAGTTTTCCCTAGGTCACGTGAAACCGGTCCGAAGCGGACATTGCCAGCGATTCGGGAAAAAGTCACGATCCGTCCGGACAGGAAAGACCCCGCCCTTGCAGCGCATGGGCGGGGTCTTGAAGTTCAACAGTCGCCTGGAGCTGCAGCAGGCCGCATCCGGCGGGATGCGCAACGGTGGCTGCATCGCCTGGAAACCGTGCATGTCGGCCGCGTTCAAAGGGATGCATTTGAACGCGAGCTGCATCAGGCAGCCAGGCGCGGTTTGAGCAGCCGGCGATTGACCAGCAGTTCGGCGATCTGGATGGTGTTGAGCGCCGCGCCCTTGCGCAGATTGTCCGCCACGACCCAGATGTTAAGACCGTTCTCAACCGTCGGATCCTCGCGAATGCGGGAAATGAAGGTCGCGTCTTCACCAGCGCATTCGTAAGGCGTGATGTAGCCGCCGTCCTCATGCTTGTCGATGACCTGGCATCCCGGCGCGTCACGCAGAATGTTGCGGGCTTCTTCCGCCGAAATCTCGTTTTCAAACTCGATGTTGACCGATTCCGAATGCCCGATGAACACCGGCACGCGCACAGCCGTGCAGGTGACCTTGATCTTCGGATCAAGCATCTTCTTGGTTTCGGCCAGCACCTTCCATTCTTCCTTGGTGTAGCCGTCTTCCATGAAGTCATCGATGTGCGGAATGAGGTTGAAGGCGATCCGCTTGGTGAATTTCTGACTGCTGATCGGATCGGCAACAAACACGGCCCTGGTCTGGTTGAACAGCTCGTCCATACCATCCTTGCCGGCGCCGGAGACCGACTGGTAGGTCGAGACAACCAGACGCTTGATCCTGGCATGGTCATGCAGCGGCTTGAGCGCTACCACCAGCTGAGCGGTGGAGCAGTTGGGGTTGGCGATGATATTGCGCTTGGTGTAGCCGGCAATGGCGTCCGGGTTCACTTCGGGCACGATCAGCGGCACATCGGCGTCGTAACGCCAGGCCGAGGAATTGTCGATGACGATGCAGCCCTGAGCACCAATCTTGGGTGACCATTTCTTGCTCACCGTACCCCCGGCCGACATCAGACAGAGGTCGGTATCGGAGAAATCATAGGTCTCGAGGTTCTTGACCTTCAGGGTCTTGTCACCAAAGGTCACTTCGGTGCCGACCGAGCGGCTTGAGGCAAGGGCGACGACTTCGCTGACAGGAAAGGCGCGCTCTGCAAGAATGTTGAGCATTTCGCGGCCGACATTGCCCGTCGCCCCGGCGATTGCGATTTTGAAACCCATGGTTCCCGTGCTCCTCTCTCCCCCGGTTAACGGTCAAGCGCCACTCTTCCCGCCCCGGGGAGAGTGAGGGGCGGAACGGGTCAGATCGTGGTTTTGGTTTTGCTCGTGGTGCGCATGGTGGCGGTGTTTTGATGCAAGTGCCGCAAAATGTCAATTCCATCGCAGAATCGAACTTTTGATCGTGCCTGCCCCGGTCAGCATGATTGCCAGACAAAGGCAGCTGATTTGATCCCGGCTGCGTCCGGTTCGAGCTTTGCTCAGCGCGGTATGGCAGTCGATGCTTGCGCGACGAAGTCTGACCACGGCATGAAAAAACCCGGCCGGGCATGATGCCGGGCCGGGCTGGTGTCTGGAGCGATTGGCTCGATGTGTCAGCCGGCGTAGGCTGCCAGGATGGCGTCGCCCATTTCAGCTGTAGAGATCTGCTTGCAGCCATCGGACATGATGTCGCCGGTGCGCAGGCCCTGATCGAGCACAGCCGCAATGGCGGCTTCGAGGCGATCGGCTTCCGCCACCATGTTGAACGAATAGCGCAGACACATGGCAAAGGATGCAATCATGGCGATCGGGTTGGCGATGCCCTGGCCGGCGATATCGGGAGCCGAGCCGTGAACCGGCTCGTACAAGGCCTTGCGCTTGCCGGTCTTGGCATCGGGAGCGCCGAGCGAGGCGGACGGAAGCATGCCGAGCGAACCGGTGAGCATCGCTGCGATATCGGACAGCATGTCGCCGAAGAGATTGTCGGTGACGATGACGTCAAACTGCTTGGGCCAGCGGACCAGCTGCATGCCACCGGCATCGGCCAGCATGTGGCTCAGTTTGACATCGGAGAACCGCGCCTTGTGGGTGGCTGTGACCACCTCGTTCCACAACACGCCGGATTTCATGACGTTGCGTTTTTCCATTGAGCAGACTTCGTTCCTGCGGGTCCGGGCCAGCTCGAAGGCGACTGCCGAAATACGTTCGATTTCGTAGGTGTCATAGACCTGCGTATCAATGCCGCGCTTCTGGCCGTTGCCGAGGTCGATGATCTCCTTGGGCTCGCCGAAATAGACACCGCCTGTGAGCTCACGCACGATCAGGATGTCGAGGCCTTCAATCACGTCCTGCTTCAGCGACGATGAATTCGCCAGCGCCGGATAGCAGATCGCGGGACGCAGATTGGCGAACAGTTCCATGTCCTTGCGGCAACGCAACAGACCTGCTTCCGGGCGCACTTCGTAAGGCACGTCATCCCATTTGGGTCCGCCAACGGCGCCGAAAAGCACAGCATCGGCAGCCATGGCCTTTTCCATGTCGGCATCGGAGATCGACTGACCGTGGGCGTCGTAGGCACAGCCGCCGACAAGACCTTCATCAATCGAGAAGCCGGCAGCCTCCTTCTCGTTCATGAAGCTGATCACCTTGCGGACCTCATCCATGGCCTCAGGACCGATGCCATCACCTGGAAGAAGGAAAAGAGAGCGAGACGTCATGGATCATACCTTTCAAGATAGTTATTCGCCGGGGCAACCCGCCAAACAAAATGATCCGGCGAACCCAAGGCCAACCGGACCGGGAATCGGATTCTAAACCCTCTTGATCGCAACCACAGCGTTGGTGCCGCCAAAGGCAAACGCATTGGAAATGGCGATGTCGATCTTCCTGTCGCGCGCCACGTTGGGAGTGACATCAAGATCGCAAAGCGGGTCGGGGGTGGTGTAATTGATGGTTGGCGGAATGACGCCCTCGCGCACTGCATTGATGCAGGCAATCAGTTCGATGGCACTTGAGGCACCGAGGCAGTGGCCATGCATGGATTTGGTCGAAGAAACCGAAACCGTATCGGCGGCCTGCCCGAAAACCGCGCGAATAACCCGGGTTTCGGTCTGGTCATTGGTTTGTGTGGCGGTGCCGTGGGCGTTGATGTAGCCCACCTGATCGGCGGAAATGCCCGCGTCGGCCAGACAGTTGCGGATCGCGGCGGCCGGCCCCTCGACGGTTGGATTGACGATGTCGGATGCATCGCCGGACATGCCCACACCGATGATTTCGGCCAGTATGTTGGCGCCGCGGGCCTTGGCGTGGTCATAGGATTCCAGAACCGCCACCGCCGCACCATCGCCAAGCACCAGCCCGTCACGATCAGCGGAGAATGGCCGGCACACCGACCGGGCGAGAACACGCAGCGATTCCCAAGCCTTGAGCGGCCCATAAACGAGAGCCAACTCGGCTCCGCCCGCAAGCATGATCTCGGCGCGTCCGAGACGAATCTGGTCGACGGCTGAAATCAACGCATGGTTGCCGGAGGCGCAGGCCGAGGACACGCCGAATACCGGACCTTCGAGCCCGATGTCGATGGAGACGTGGCCGGACGGCCCGCTCGGCATGACACGCGGAACGGTAAAGATATGGGCGCGCTTCTTTTTCTCGAGAAAAATATCGACATAGCTTTGATCGACTGCGTCGGTTCCGAAGATACCGACGCCAACAACGACGCCGGCCCGTTGCGGATCAAATTCACCTGCCGTCAGCCCGGCGTTGCGCACAGCCTCGCGCGCGGCGATCACCGAAATGCGGCTGATCCCGCTCATGGTCAGGCCATGGCGTTTGTCGATTCCGTCATTTTCGGGATAGCCGGTGATGCCGCAGCCGATCGCTGTCTTGAGATCCCTCGTATCGAAGGACAACGGCCTGCAGCCATCGCGGCCCTGCTTCATACCGTCCCAGATCTCGTCGGAATTTCCGCCCAGAGCGCAAATTCCGCCCATGCCGGTGATGACGACCCGCCGCTGATCCATAATCAGTGTTGGGCCGCGACGAGTGATTTCACCACGTCAACAATGTCGCCGACGGTCTTGAGCGATTGCCAGGCTTCGGCTGTGTTCAAGTCAATCTCGATGTCGTGCTTGTCTTCAATGTCCATCACGATTTCGGTCAACACAAGAGAATCAATCTCAAGTTCGGCCAGTTCGGTCTCGCGGGTGATCGTCGCGGCTTCGATGTCTCCGGCAGATGCGATCAGCGCAATGGTCGAGGTCTCGATATCGTCGGACATATGCTTTTCCTTCAACTCATGCCTAGCTGCAGTTTGATGCGGGTTCCTGATTGAAGATTACTTGCTTCCCTGATTCAAAATTCAAAGCCACGGGCGGTTGCCGGATGCTTTTTCCTCATAGCTATCGATGGCGTCCGCTTTCTCGAGAGTCAATGCAATATCGTCAAGTCCATTGAGCAGGCAATGCTTTCTGAAGCCATCAATGTCGAATTTGATCACGCCGCCATCCGGGCCGCGGATTTCCTGTTCTGCGAGATCGATCGATACCCGCGCATTGGCGCCGCGGCTGGCATCATCCATCAGCTTGTCAAGGTTTTCCTGGCTGACCACAATCGGCAGAATGCCGTTCTTGAAGCAGTTATTGTAGAAAATATCGGCAAAGCTGGTCGAGATGACGCAACGAATGCCAAAATCGAGCAGTGCCCAGGGCGCGTGCTCGCGCGAGGATCCGCAGCCGAAATTATCACCTGCGACCAGAATCGACGCCTCGCGCCACGCTGGTTGGTTGAGAACGAAATCCGGGTTCTCCGAGCCATCCTCGTTGTAGCGCGCTTCGGCGAACAAGCCTTCGCCAAGACCGGTCCGCTTGATGGTCTTGAGATAATCCTTGGGGATGATCATGTCGGTGTCGATGTTGACGACCGGGAGGGGGGCCGCGATGCCGGTCAGGCGGGTAAATTTTTCCATGGCTTGATGGTCCTGTCTGTCTGTCTGTGCCGCAGCATCTAACAAACAAACAGCGGAAAAAGAAGTGCCTGCCCGCTACTTCACCGCAAGAAGACCGGCAATTGCCCTTAAATGGTGCAGCTTACATGTCTATGATGGTGCCGCGGCCGTCGTTCCAGACCCGGTATTCCTGCGTGCGGTGATGCTGACCGGCGGTGGTCGAGGCCTTGGCCATGGCCGGCTGGAGCCGTCCCGACAAACGCGCCACGGCAAGTGTGCCTGCGGCCAGGAGGCCAACGACAACGGCCAGTGCCAATCCGGCAAAGACCGCAAACAGCACTCCGAGACCGGCAAAGACTGCGAGAACTTTTCTCATAACGGCGATTCCTTGTTCAACAGATCATATCTGGGGATTGCTGGCGGACCGTTCAATAGTTGCCGCCGGTTCCTGCCGAGCTGCAGGTGCGGCGGTGCCAGGGCAGGTGTGCGAAAAGCCCCTTGCAAGCTCGTGTCGCCAAGGGCCATAAAAGCGACATGACCCAGACCTCCTCCTCCCGCCCGGTTCGTCCGCGCCGCTCCGTACTGTATCTGCCAGCCACCAATGCCCGCGCGCTCGACAAGCTGCCGGGGCTTGGCTGCGACAGCGTGATTTTCGATCTTGAGGATTCCGTCGCGCCGGGCAACAAGGAAGAGGCCCGGGAAAGCCTGCGCGGATTTTTCAAAGACGGCCGGGCAAAAGCCCTGCCGGCAGGGATGGAAACCATCGTCCGCATCAACACGCTGTCTTCGCCGTGGGGGGGCGAGGATCTGCTGGCAGCGCGCGGCTGCAAACCCGATGCAATCCTGATTCCGAAGGTCGAAACGCCCGAGGACATTGTCGCGGTCGAGGACGCGCTGGCGCAGACCGATGCACCGGCGACATTGCGGCTTTGGGCGATGATCGAAACACCGCGGGGGGTGATGAATGCGGGGCAGATCGCACGAACAGCCCGGACCGACGGCGCACGGCTTGATTGTTTCATCACCGGAACCAATGATCTGATCAAGGAGACCGGCGTTGCGCCATTGCCGGGCCGGCCGTGGCTCTCCCCCTGGCTGATGCAGATTGTGCTTGCGGCGCGCGCCTACGGGATTGACGTGCTCGATGGGGTTTTCAACGACTTCCGGAATCAAGAGAGTCTGGCGCAGGAATGCCGTGACGGCCAGGCGATGGGATTTGATGGCAAGACCCTGATCCATCCGTCGCAAATTGCCCCGGCGAACGCAGCCTTCGGTATTGCATCGGAACAACTGGCCGAGGCGAAGGCCATCGCCGCAGCCTTCGCCTTGCCGGAGAATCAGGCGCGTGGTGTCATCAGCCTTGATGGGCGGATGGTCGAGCGGTTGCATCTGGACATAGCCGAGCGGGTGATCGAGAAAGCCGCGCTCATCGCGGCGCGCGAACAAGGAGCATGATGATCATGAAACTGTACCGGTTTCTCACCGGGCCTGATCAGGGCGCCGATTTCTGCCACAAGGTCAGCCTGGCGCTGTCCAGGGGCTGGGTGTTGCACGGCTCGCCGACATTGGCTTTCAATGCGGCGACCGGCGTGATGGAGTGCGGCCAGGCCGTCACCAAGGAGATCGAGGGCAAGGATTATGATCCGGAGATGAAGCTCGGTCAGCAATGAGTCCGGTGCCGCTGGCGTTTGACGTCTCGGATGTGACCGGTCTGGTACGGTTGCGCCGGAATTTGCACCGGGCGCCGGAGATCTCGGGCGAGGAAAAACAGACGGCAGCACTGATTGCGCGCCATGTGGCGGCGTTGAAGCCGGATCGGCTGGTCACCGGGCTTGGCGGGCATGGCGTGGCCGCCGTTTTCGACAGTGGACACCCCGGACCGGCATTGCTGTTTCGCTGTGAACTCGACGGGCTTCCTATCCGGGAAATCGCGATCCGGGAATGGCGCTCGCAGGTGGACGGCAAGGGGCACCTTTGCGGTCATGACGGACACATGGCCATCATGGCCGGACTGGCGGGCGCCCTGGCCAGGCGGCGCCCAGCGCGCGGTCGCGTGATCGTGCTGTTCCAGCCGGCGGAGGAAACCGGAGCCGGGGCGGCGGCGGTGATCGCCGATCCGGCGTTCGAAGCGATTCGCCCCGACTTCGCCTTTGCCCTGCACAACCTTCCCGGAATGCCTTTGGGCGTCGCCGGGATCCGCTCCGGAGCGTTCAATTTCGCCTCCGAGGGTCTCCGGATCCGACTTGAAGGCAAGACCGCGCACGCAGCCCAGCCGGAAGCCGGGTTAAGCCCCGCTGCGGCGCTGTGCGAGCTGGTGACCGGCCTGCCCCTGCTGCCGTCGCGTCTGGAGCTCGAGAGTGGCAGCGCGCTGGTGACGTTGGTGCACGCGCGTCTGGGGGAAGCAGCCTTCGGCATCGCGCCGGGCGCAGCCGAGATCTGGGCCACAGTGCGCAGCATCGATGATGATCTGCAATCGCGGCTGATGCTGGCCGCGCGCGAAATGGCTGCTGGCTGCGCCAGACAGCACGGACTTGCCATGACCCTGGACACTGAAGACAGATTTGCCGCTTGCCACAATGATGCGGAGGCAACCGCTCATGTTATGCAGGCTTTTGCCTCGGAAGGCGCAAGGGTTGAAACCCTCGATCGGCCCTTTCGCTGGTCGGAAGATTTCGGGCTGTTTGGTTCGGTGGCGAAATCAGCCCTGTTCGTTCTGGGTTCGGGGGTCGACCATCCGCGCTTGCACAATCCCGATTATGACTTTCCCGATGATCTGATCCCACTCGGGGTGCGGCTGTTTGAACGTCTTGCCCGGGATATTTGCGGCTGAAGAGCCCAGCTCAGGCCATGGTCAGGTTACTGCGGCCTCGATCAGCTCCATGTCTTCGTCGGAAAGGCCGAAATGATGGCCGATCTCGTGGATCAGAACATGACTGATGATGTCGCCCAGCGTTTCGTCGTTTTCGGCCCAGTAATCCAGAATCGGCCGCCGGTAGAGCAGGACACGGTTGGCCAGTTCACCGGTCTCCATGGTGAAGCGCTCGGTCAGGCCGCGCCCTTCGAACAGCCCCAAAAGGTCGAACGGCGTTTCCAGACCGAGATCCTCGAAAATCTCGTCATCGGGAAAATCGGCAATCAGGATGGCGACGTCGCCGGTCTGGGAGCGAAATCTGTCGGGCAATTGGGCATAGGCATCCCTGGCGAGGGATTCGAACTCCGCCAGTGAGGGCGCATGCCGGTCCCGCCAATCCCCCGTCTGATCTATATGCGCCATGAAATTTCCCTTTGCCGGAGTTGGCCGAATTTGCCAATCAAAGTGCATATAAGGGAATCCATCTGTCTTTTCGAGGCCGGTCTTTGCAATGCTGACGGATCCGCTCTGGAAAGGGGGCAAGGGCGGCGAGTGGCAACGCCAATCGCATGAGCGGGGGCACCGGAGTGGGAAGGCAAGGCCCGCTGATCGCTGGCCGGAAAGGCGCGATTCGTGACATGCAGGATTTCGAGAAACTGGAGCGGGCGAGGCGATTCGAACGCCCGACCCCAACCTTGGCAAGGTTGTGCTCTACCCCTGAGCTACGCCCGCTCATCCTCAGGCCCGTGGGTGAGTGGGCCTGCGATCCGTCCCCGATGGGTCCAGACCGGCGCTATATGGCGCAAGCTGAAATGAATTGCAACAGGGAAATTTCAGTCATCCGTGACTCTGTGCCGGTCAGTGCCGTCCTGCAGGCCATCGGTGGTGCGGTCGAGCATGGCCTGAGCGGGGCGATTCCTACAGAGGCGGGCCCGGAGGCGGGTCCGGATGCGGGCATTGCACCAAGCCGCCTGGTTGCCTATCAAGAACCTTCAAGCCGGCTGAGGGACCGCGCACCGACGCGGGCCTGTCTCAGCACCATGAAACGGACCGAGTTCCTTCCAGCACGAGTTGAGCCAATGCCAAAAACCCGCCAAGATCTCTTTGACTGCCTCGATGCTTTGGCAATTTCTCATTCCACCGTGGGCCATCCGCCAGTCTTCACGGTCGCCGAATCACAGAGTTTGCGCGACACAATCCCCGGTGGACACACCCGGAACCTGTTCCTGAAAGACAAGAAGGGTGCCTGTTTTCTGGTGACGCTGGAAGAAAATGCCGAGGTCAACCTCAAGCGCATTCACGGCCTGATCGGCGCCAGCGGCCGGGTTTCCTTCGCAAAGCCGGACGTCTTGATGGAGAAGCTCGGTGTCACCCCGGGGTCAGTGAGCATTTTCTGCGCCATCAATGACATGCAAAACGAAGTCACACTCGTCATCGACGCCCCGCTTATGGACAATGAGATCATCAATGCCCATCCGCTGAGCAATGATGCGACAACGTCGATCGGGCGGGAAGATCTGAAACGCTTTCTCGCCCATACCGGGCATTCCCCGTTGATCTTGAAAGTTTCGGAATAAAGCACGACCTTAGGACGGAATTGTTTTCAGCAGGCACGGAATCAGAACCATGAGCGATTATGACAACCCCTACGCACCGGCATCCGGGGGGCAGATGAGCGGCACAGTCACCTTCGGCGATACCTCCAAACCGGCTCAAACCGCTGCTGCGAACGCCGGTGAGGTGATCATGGATACGACCACTGCCGGTTTCGCGGACGATGTCATCAAGGCGTCGGCTGATGTGACCGTGCTGGTGGACTTCTGGGCGCCGTGGTGTGGGCCCTGCAAGCAACTCACGCCGATTATCGAGAAGGTGGTGCGCGAATCAAACGGCCGGGTCAAACTGGTCAAGCTCAACATTGATGATCATCCCGCGATTCCGGGTCAGATGGGTATTCAGTCGATCCCTGCAGTCATCGCCTTTTCCGGCGGCAAACCGGTTGACGGCTTCATGGGGGCTCTTCCCGAAAGCCAGATCCGCGACTTCATCGACAAGGTTGCCGGTCCCGCTGCAACGTCTTCCGCCGACGACCAGATCGCCCAGGTGCTGACGCAGTCACGCGACGCACTTGCGGCTGGCGATGTCGAGGCGGCAGCACGGGGATTTGGCGCAATCCTGCAGATGGATCAGGAGCATGTCGGTGCGATAGCGGGAATGGCCGCCTGCATGCTGGCAGCCGGCGAGCTTGATCGCGCAGAAAAGCTGTTGAGCGCCGTTCCGGAGGATGAGCGCAAGGATCTGGAGGTCGCTGCCGTGTTCAAGCGGCTTGAAATGGCGCGCGAAGTGGCAGAGCTGGGCAATCCCGCCGAACTCCAGGCCCGTCTTGCGTCAGACCCGGCAGATCATGAGGCCCGGATCCAGTTTGCCAAGATCCTCAATGCGCGGGGCGACAGGGACGCTGCAGCGGCCGAGTTGTTCACGATCATGCGTACCGATCCCAAATGGCAGGACGAGGCCGCGCGAAAAGCCTTGCTGGAGTTCTTCGAAGCCTGGGGTCCGATGGACGCGGCAACTCTGTCTGCGCGCCGGCAGCTCTCTTCGCTGCTGTTTTCCTGAGTGTCAGGGAGCCGTGCTTTGGCAGGCACTTGAGTTTCCGGTGTTTGGCCCCACATTCCTATCTACAATGACCATTGGGGCTTGAACGTATGCAGGTTGGCAATAAATCCTATCGTGTCGAAACGGATGTACCGGATCAGGTGCCGGTGTTTCCGCTTTCGGGTGCGCTGCTGCTGCCAGGGGCGCAGCTGCCGCTCAATGTTTTCGAACCGCGCTATCTTTCGATGTTTGACGAGGCGATGGCTTCGGATCGCCTGATCGGTGTGATCCAGCCGGCGCTGGCCGAGGCTGAATCCCTGCGGGGGCCGGTGGAAGATCTTTGCCGCGTTGGCTGTCTGGGGCGCATCACCTCCTTCGCCGAGACCGGCGATGGCCGTTACGTCGTCGCCCTGGGCGGTGTCTGCCGGTTCCGGTTGACCGGAGAACTTGACAGCGGCGGCAAACCTTACCGGATCTGCCGCATCGCGCCGTTCTTCGGTGACCTTGAAGCCAGCGATGACAGCGCCGGTGTTGACCGGGATGCACTCTTGCAAAGCTTCAAGGCCTATCTTGATGCCAATGATCTCGAAGCCGACTGGAATTCTGTCGAACGCGCCAGCACGGAAAGCCTGGTCAATTCGCTGTCGATGATGTCTCCCTATGGGCCGGCGGAAAAGCAGGCGTTGCTGGAAGCTGACAATCTGAAACTGCGCGCGGAGACGTTGATCGCGATTACCGAGATTGCCTTGGCGCGGGATTCGGATGATTATGGACGCGTCCTGCAATAGGCGTAACCGGCAGTCATGACAGATCAAATCCCATCGCAGCAGACCATCCGCTCAGCGGGCGCCGTCGACGTCAAGATGCTGGAGCTGCTGGTCTGTCCGCTGACCTATGGGCCGCTGAAATTTGATGCCGACAAGACCGAACTGGTGTCGGGCCGCGCCAGACTGGCCTATCCGGTGCGCGACGGCATCCCGATCATGCTGGTGTCTGAAGCCCGGCAACTTCCCGATGACGACTGAGACGGTCACGGCTGTGGCTTCGCTCACCGCTGCGCCAGCATGATCTTAAGTCAGCCAACCAAATAGAAAAGGTGGAGGCGGGTGTCCAAGAAAGGCGATCTGAGGCGTGAAGCGATCGTGGCCGCTGCCGCTCGGCTGTTCTGGATTCGCGGATTTGCTGCAACCAGCATCGCCGACATCGCCCGCGACGCCGGCGTACCGACCGGCAACATGTTCTACTATTTCCGCACCAAGGCTGACCTGGCACTGGCCGTTGCGGATGTTTTTGCCGAGGAAACCCAATCACTGATCATTGAAGCGGAGGCGGCGTCGCCCGATCCGCGCCAGCGAATCCGCTTCCTGTTGCAGCGGCTTGCGCAATCCAACCGAAGCCGCGTCGACAATGGCTGTCCGATCAGCGCGGCGGTCAGGGATTTTCGCGGCACCGCAGCCGAGGCTTCGACCCGCGCGGGACAAAGTTTCGAGCTTCTCGTGAGCTTCATCGCCCGCGAGTTGCAAAAAACCGGGTCCCGGCCGTCGCTGGCGATGGCGCGGGCCCGCGCGGTGGTGATCGAATGGCAGGGCGGAATTGCACTGGCCTATGCGTTTGGTGACATGACCGTTCTGGCCGAAAGCCTGCGCCGGGCCGAACAAAGCCTGCAATTTTCATCCTGAATCGGCATCGCTGCCTGATGCTGCTGTTCAGATGGCCTCGCCGCGCAGCAGCCGGGGACCGGACTCATCGGGAATTCCCGCCGCCTGATCGATGAAATAACGCTTCATTGCCGGCATCCGGTCCACCAGACCGAGACCGAAATCCCGGATCAGCCGCAGGGGTGCGATATCATTGGAAAACATCCTGGTCAGAACGTCACTGGTCACGCCCATTCGCACCGTGTCGAAACGGCGCCAGATCTGATAGCGCTCGAGCACGGCCATCGATCCGATGTCGAGACCAAGCCGGTTGGCTTCGACAACAGTTTCGGCCAGTGCGGCGACATCCTTGAAGCCGAGATTGAGGCCCTGACCGGCCACCGGGTGGATACCGTGCGCGGCATCCCCCGCCAAGGCCAGCCGCGGCCGGACAAATTCGCGCGCCAGCGTCAATCCGAGCGGAAATGCCCGGCGGCCGCCTTCGAGGCTGAGCGCGCCAAGGTGATGGCCAAAGCGGCGTTCGAGTTCTGCCTCGAAAACAAAATCATCTTCCTTGACCAGACGCTCGGCGTCGCGGGTCCGCTCGGTCCAGACCAGCGAAGAACGGTTTCCCGTCAAGGGCAGGATGGCAAACGGACCCGACGGCAGGAAATGCTCTTCGGCGCGGCCATTGTGCGGCCGTTCATGGGCAACGGTGGTGACAATTCCCGATTGGTCATATCCCCAGTGCTGGGTCCTGATTCCCGCCATGTCGCGCAGCATCGAGCGGACGCCATCGGCGGCGACCACGAGCTTGGCACTGAATCTACGCCCGTCGGCGGTCTCGACCCGCGCTGCATGCTCGGCGAGATCCAGTGCGGAGGCTGCAGCGGACTGATAGATCGGCATGCCGATTGCCGAGGCCTTGTCGCGCAGGGCTTTGACAATGCTGACATTGGGCACCATGTGGGCGAAGGGCTCACCGTCCTCAATCTCGCCGCCAAAGGTGAGAAACACCGGTCGCACCGGATCGGAGGTGCGCGAATCCGTGACAATCATTTCGTTGATCGGCTGGGCTTCAGGCTCGATCGTCTGCCAGACGTCGAGCGTCGTCAGCATGCGCTTGGCTCCGGCGGCGATCGCAGCGGCACGCTGGTCCTTGCGCCAGACTTCCGGCGGGGCAGCGTCAATCACGGCGATGGCCAGCGATGGAGCGGCAAGCTTGATGGCGACTGCCGCCGACAAGCCGACATATCCGGCGCCGCAAACCAAAACATCCAGGTTCTCGGTCGTCACGTTCTTGATCCTTCTATCCGCGCGCGGTTCTGCGGGGGCCAGACGCCATATAGGATGAGGCGCGGCCTTTGCAGCGGCTTCAAGACACCGTATACCGCATTGTCGTCCTCCCGCCCACCTCCGGAAGAGAACCAAATGTCGCGTCCTCCTGCTGTCACTGCCATGGAACAACTGGTCTCCAGCCTTGATCTCGAGCCCCTCGAGCAGGATCTGTTTCGCGGAACCAGCCCGAAAGTCGGCTGGCAGCGGGTGTTTGGCGGCCAGGTGATCGGTCAGGCTCTGGTGGCGGCGCAACGCACGGTGGCGCCGGACCGGCCGGTGCATTCCCTGCACGGCTATTTCATGCGCCCGGGTGATCCCGCCGCGCCGATCATCTATGAGGTTGACCGGATCCGTGATGGCTTGAGTTTTGCCACCCGCTCGGTGGTGGCGATCCAGCACGGCAAGGCCATTTTCTCTCTGTCGGCCTCGTTCCAGAAGGAAGAGGTCGGGCTTGAATATCAGGACCGGATGCCGGCCGTGGCGCAGCCGGAGGAACTGCCGGACAAGGAGCAGATGCGCGAAGCCTTCCTGTCGGGCGCGCCTGATCATATCCGCACCTATTGGGAACGGGAGCGGCCCATAGAAGTGCGGCCGCTGGCGCTTGAGCATTATATTTCCGACCGCAAGCTTGATCCGGAGCAGAAGGTCTGGATCAGAGCCACCGGCCCGGTGCCGGATGATCGGATTGTTCAGGCCGCGATCCTGGCTTACCTGTCGGACATGACATTGCTCGACACAGCGCTGTTTGCGCATGGCCGCTCGGTGTTTGACCGCAATCTGCAGGTCGCCAGCCTGGATCACGCGATGTGGTTTCACCGGCCCTCAAAACTGGATGACTGGCTGCTCTACAGCATGGATTCGCCCAACACCAATGGCGCGCGCGGCTTTACCCGCGGCAGCCTGTATCAGCGCGACGGCAAGCTGATTGCCTCGGTCGCGCAAGAAGGTTTGATTCGGGATCGGACGAAAGCCTAAAATATAAGCTTTCATTAATAGTTGCCTATATTTTAGTCTCCTGCTCTGCGCCAGGCGGATCGAGCCTATTTTCTCGATTCATATAAATATATAATATCAAATAGTTATCAGATTTTTTCCAAACTGGCACGGCATTTGATTGCTGTTGGTTCAGACGGGTTATCCAGCGAGCGCTGGGTGGCCGGTCCGGAGAGGCGGCATGGCCGCGGACAACAGGATGGGAAACCAGATGAAAATTGTGATGGCTATCATCAAGCCGTTCAAGCTGGACGAGGTGCGCGAAGCACTCACGGCGATCGGCATTCAAGGCCTGACCGTCAGCGAAGTCAAAGGCTACGGCAGACAGAAGGGGCACACGGAAATCTATCGCGGCACGGAGTATGCGGTGAGTTTTCTGCCGAAACTGAAGATCGAGATCGGGGTCGCATCGGAAGCGGTCGACGCTGTGGTCGACGCAATCGCAACCTCGGCCAAAACCGGCCAGATCGGCGACGGCAAGATCTTCGTTTACTCAATTGACCAGGCGATGCGCATTCGCACCGGCGAGACCGACACCGATGCGTTGTAAGCCAACAGGAGACACTTCCATGACACCTCAATTGTCACATAAATTTCCGCTTCGGCTTGGACTGATGACGGCAGGCGCGCTGACGGCCCTTGCTGCCCCGGCCTTGGCGCAGGAAGCCGCTGAAGTTGCCGCAACCACGATGGACAAGGGCGATACAACCTTCATGCTGGTCTCGACCATCCTGGTGCTGTTGATGATCCTGCCCGGCCTTGCGCTGTTTTACGGCGGCCTGGTGCGGACCAAGAACATGCTTTCGGTGTTGCTCCAGTGCACCATGATCACCGCAATGGTGATGGTGATCTGGGTGCTCTATGGCTATTCCTTCGCCTTTGGCGGTTCGGAAAGCGCATTCTGGGGCGGGACCGCCAAGATGTTCCTGTCAGGTGTCACACCGGGCAGCGAAGCGGCCACCTTCAGCGACGGGGTAATGATCCCCGAATATATCTTCATCGCTTTCCAGATGACGTTTGCCTGTATCACCTCGGCCCTGATTGTCGGCGCCTTTGCCGAGCGAATCCGGTTTTCCGCAGTCATGCTGTTCGTGGCGCTGTGGGTCAGCTTTGTCTACTTCCCGGTCGCCCATATGGTCTGGGACGCCAACGGACTTCTGTTCAAGATGGGTGCCCTTGATTTCGCCGGCGGAACGGTCGTGCACATCAATGCCGGCATCGCCGGCCTGGTCGGTGCGATCCTGGTCGGAAAGCGCACCGGGTTTGGCCGCGACATGATGGCGCCGCATTCGATGACGTTGACCATGGTCGGGGCCTGTCTGCTGTGGTTCGGCTGGTTCGGCTTCAATGCCGGATCGAATCTCGAAGCCAATGGCGGCGCGGCGCTGTCCATGATCAACACGTTCACGGCAACCGCAGGTGCAATCCTGGCCTGGACCGTGATCGAAGCGCTTCACCGCGGCAAGGCTTCCATGCTGGGCGCCGTTTCGGGCATGATCGCCGGACTTGTTGCCGTCACACCGGCTGCCGGGTTTTCCGGACCGGTGGGGGCCATCGTGCTGGGCGCGGTCGCATCGGGAGTCTGCTATTACTTTGTGGCCGTCGTCAAAAACAAGTTCGGTTATGACGATTCTGCCGATGTGTTCGGTATTCATGGTGTCGGCGGAATTGTCGGCGCGCTGGGAACAGCCGTGGTCAATATGCCCAGTCTGGGTGGCGCCGGCGGTGAGGATTATGCGGTCGGTACGCAGTTCATCATTCAGGCGTCTGCCGTCGGGATCACGATCGTGTGGTGCGGCCTCATCTCGTTCGTTCTCTACAAGATCGTCGACATGACGATTGGCTTGCGTGTCGGCGTTGAAGACGAACGGCAGGGTCTGGACCTGGCCTCGCATGGCGAAGCCGCCTATCACGTCTGATCTGTGATCTGTGACGTCTGCAAAATGGTGCGGCCCGGCTCTCCGGGCCGCATCTGGCGTTTGACCTGGTGACAATGCCGGAACAAGATCTGCATGGTTAATGCCACATTAACCCGCTTGCGGTTAGATTTGGGTGAGATGGGTCCGTGAGGGCCCAAAACCCGATTCGGACATTGTGTACCCATGCAGTCAGGCTCTACTTCCCTTTCGTCAGGCATGTCTTCCCGCGGCTACCGGATGGGAGACCTGGTGCGACGGCAGATCAGGTTTGTCATCGGCCTGGTCATGCTTGCCGGACTGGCGCTCGCCATCGCGGCTCTTGCGACATGGAATGTTGCAGATCCAAGCTTCTCCAACGCCAATGGCGCGATTCCGCACAATGCTCTGGGTTTCCCCGGTGCAGCCTTTGCCGATCTGGTCATGCAGTTCTTCGGCCTGGCCGGCGTGATCGGGCTTGTGCCGGTGTTGTTCTGGGCGATTGGCCTGCTGCGCAATCATCCCGCCGACCGTCTTTCCCGGCGCGGTGCTGCCTGGTTTGGCGGCGCATGGTTGACCGCGGCGCTGTTCGGTCTGATGCCGAGTTCGCAAAACTGGCCGCTGCCCAACGGAATTGGTGGCGTGCTTGGCGACATGGCGCTGAAGATTCCGTCGCTTTTCACCGGTGATTTCCCTTCCGGTCTGGTCGCCGTCATTCTCGGGCTGCTGCTGGCGCCGCCTGCCGGCTGGCTGCTGGCCTTCGGCGCCGGCCTGATTGGCCGCAATCTGCCGGTCACGCGCCCGGAAACAGCCGTCAGCGAGGACGACTTCGACGCCGATGACGCATCGCGGGGTTCGCTGGCATTGGGGGCCGTTACCCATGCCTGGTTTACTTTGCGCGGCAGGATGAGACGTTTGACCGGTCTGGCCGGCTCGCACGCGCGGCAGGCGATGCCGGATTCGCCGCTGGACCTGCATGGCGCGGATGATCGCGCGGCAGGGTCCGGTTTCGCAGCACCCCGACGCAGCGGCAACGAGCGGATCGAACCCGGTTTCGCTGCGGCCGGTCAGGCGCGGACCATTCAGGTCGACGACGCGCCGCCGTTTGATATCGATGATGAGCCACTTCCGGCGGGCGTCCTGTCGAATGATTTCGACGATGAGGATCCCGCAGCGGATTGGCGTCCACAAGCGGCGCCGGTTCGCGCCAACAGCCCGGGTCCGCGGATTGCGGCGCCCGCTGAACGGCCCAAGCCCGGGGCACGGGTGCAGCGGGATGCACAGGGCTCGATGCTTCAGGAGCAGGGTTTTTCGCTGCCATCAGTGCATCTGCTGAATGAAACCCCGCATGTGGTCAAGGACAGTTCGCTGTCGCCGCAGGAGCTGGAGCAGAATGCGCGCATGCTGGAAGGCGTCCTGGAAGATTTCGGCGTCAAGGGCGAGATCATTCATGTCCGTCCCGGTCCGGTGGTGACGCTGTATGAACTCGAACCGGCGCCGGGCATCAAATCCTCGCGGGTGATCGGCCTTGCCGATGACATTGCCCGGTCGATGAGCGCAATTGCCGCCCGTGTGGCGGTGGTTCCGGGGCGCAATGCCATCGGTATCGAACTGCCGAACCAGAAGCGGGAAACCGTCTATCTGCGCGAACTGATCGCCAGCCGCGATTTCGAGACGTCCAAGGCCAAACTCGGCCTGGCGCTTGGCAAGACGATCGGCGGGGAACCGGTGATCGTCGATCTCGCCAAGATGCCGCATGTGCTGGTGGCGGGTACCACCGGGTCGGGCAAGTCTGTCGCCATCAACACCATGATCCTGTCGATCCTCTACCGGATGGACCCGTCCAAATGCCGGCTGATCATGATCGATCCGAAAATGCTCGAATTGTCGGTCTATGACGGCATTCCGCATCTGCTGACGCCGGTGGTGACGGACCCGAAAAAGGCTGTCGTGGCGCTCAAATGGACTGTCCGCGAGATGGAACAGCGCTACAAGAACATGTCGAAAATCGGCGTCCGCAACATCGACGGCTTCAACTCCCGGGTGGAACAGGCGAGAGCTTCGGGCGAGCCCATCACCCGCACGGTGCAGACCGGGTTCGACCGCCACACCGGTGAAGCGGTTTACGAGACCGAGGAGTTCGATCTGACGCCGTTGCCCTATATCGTCGTGCTGATCGACGAGATGGCCGATCTGATGATGGTGGCCGGCAAGGACATCGAGGGCGCTGTGCAGCGCCTGGCACAGATGGCGCGGGCGGCGGGCATTCATGTGATCATGGCAACGCAGCGTCCGTCGGTTGACGTCATCACCGGCACGATCAAGGCCAACTTCCCGACCCGGATGTCCTTCCAGGTCACCTCCAAGATCGATTCTCGAACCATTCTGGGCGAGCAGGGGGCCGAACAGCTGCTGGGCATGGGCGACATGCTCTACATGGCCGGCGGCGGCCGCATCCAGCGCGTTCACGGGCCCTTCGTCTCGGACAAGGAGGTCGAGGACATCGTTTCCTTCCTGAAAACCCAAGGCGTGCCCGAATACCTCGATTCGATCACCGAGGATGACGAGGAAAGCGAAGGCGGCGGGCCGGCAGGCAGCTCCAATCTTGCCGAATCAGACGATCCCTATGATCAGGCGGTGGCGGTCGTGCTGCGCGACGGCAAAGCCTCGACCTCCTATATCCAGCGGCGGCTCGGCATCGGCTACAACCGCGCAGCTTCGCTGATCGAGCGGATGGAACAGGAAGGCGTGATCAGTGCCGCCAACCATGCCGGCAAGCGCGAAATTCTTGTGCCCACTGAAGATGACATCGATCCGCAATAGCGGGCCCGACAAGAGCCGGCGTCACACTGGCGCCGCAGTCTTGCGCGAGATGAAAGCTGAAACGAATCGGAGACAGAAATGTCGATGCAGACCATTTCCACGACGATAGACCGGCCTGACCGGAGCCGCCGCGCTGTTCTGGGCGGCGGCTTGGGCCTTGGACTGACGCTGATGGCGGCGGCGGCCGGACTTTTGGGGTTTCCCGGCCAGGCCGGTGCGGCTGAGAGCGCGCAAAGACTGGCCGATCATTTCTCCTCGGTCAAAACCATGACCGGCGAGTTCATCCAGTTCGGCCCCAATGGCGAACAGACCGGCGGCAAGTTTTTCATCGACCGCCCCGGCAAGCTGCGCTTCAACTATGAGGCGCCTTCACCGATCCGGGTGATTGCCGATGGCAAGGCGGTGGTGATCGGCAATCGCAAGCTCAGGACCTGGGATCTTTATCCGCTCGACAAGACGCCGCTGAAACTGCTGCTGTCGGAGCGCATCGACCTTTCGGCCGATACGGTGAAGGCGGTGAAAGAAGACCCTGACCTGACAACCATCGTTCTGGGCAACAAATCGATCTTTGGTGATTCGACCATCAGCTTGATGTTTGACCCGAAGACCTTCGAACTGCGGCAGTGGACCATTCGCGACGCGCAGGGCAAGGATACTTCGGTGATGATTTTCAACGTCAAGACCGGCGTGACATTCGCCAAGAACGTCTTCAAGGTTCCCTATGAAGAAGTCCATAAGGTCCAGCGCGGCGGCGGCTGAACCGGCCCCGCGCCCGGCCGACTTGATCGCCTCCGGGATCATCTCTGACGACTGAATTGCGCCAAGCGCCCCGGACCGGGTTGCCGTTGCCTGGCTTATCGGCCAAATACGGGCAGGCTTCCATCCATAAAGGCGATCTGATTTGGCGTTTTCGGTTTCAACCTGGAATATCAACTCCGTGCGGCTCCGGCTTCCGCTGGTGCAGCATTTTCTCGAAACCCATCAGCCGGACGTCCTGTGTCTGCAGGAAACCAAGTGTCCCAATGATGCGTTTCCCAGCTCGGCGTTCCGCAAGCTCGGCTATGAGCACATCGCCATCCACGGCCAGAAGGGTTACCACGGCGTCGCAATCGTTTCGCGGCTGCCGTTGTCGGATGATCGCCGGAAAACCTATTGCGACATTGATCACACCCGCAACATTTCGGCCATTGTTGAAGCGCCGGGTTCGCGGCGAATCCGGATTCACAATTTCTATGTGCCGGCGGGGGGTGACGAGCCGGACCGCGAGATCAACCAGAAATTCGCGCACAAGCTCGACTTTGTCGAGGAGATGAAGCTGCTCCATGCAGAGGCTGAACAGGCCGATGGGGTGTCATCGATTCTTGTGGGTGATCTCAACATTGCACCGCTCGAAACGGATGTCTGGTCGCACAAGCAGCTGTTGAAAGTGGTCAGCCACACGCCGATCGAGACGGAGAGTCTTCTGGCGATGCAGAAGGCCGGGGCGTGGGTTGATCTGATCCGCGCCTATATTCCGCCTGAAGAAAAAATCTTCACCTGGTGGAGCTATCGGGCGCGGGACTGGGAGGCGGCGGACCGGGGCCGGCGTCTTGACCATGTCTGGTCGTCTGCCGATCTGCTGCCCAATCTGACCCGCATCAATGTGCTGCGTGAAGCCCGCGGCTGGGAGCGTCCGTCCGACCACGTGCCGGTGACCGCGCATTTCGCATTCTGATGCGCTGCGCGGCGTTTTAACCGCTGAAGCGCTCTGCAATTCTGCCGAGATCGGCGTTGAGGGCTGCAAGATTGTCGTTGATGCGCTGGCGGACGATGCCGGCAATGTCGGGGTATTCCTCCAGCATGCGCCGGAACAAGGGCCGGTTGATGCGGATGACTTCGGCGGTGTCCGGGGCGATTGCCGTCATCGACCGGTTGACGGCGGTGACCATCGCCAGTTCGCCCAGCAAGGTGCCGGTTTCGGCAAAGCCAAGTTGCACGGCAGGACCCGCCTTGCTGCCGCGCGACAATTCGAACCGGCCGAGGGCCACGACAAAGGCGCAATCGGCCGGCGACCCCTCGCGAAACAGCATCTGGCCGGCCTGCAATTTGCGCCTCTCGGCGCCAAAGGCGATCAGGCGCAACTTGTCCTCGCCGATGTCGCGAAACAGCGAAACGGACGAGAGAAGGGCAATGTCGTCATTCAGCGCCACGGATGCTCTCCTTGGGTGGGTCGGGACCGGGTCGGGTCCGGGCTCACGGGACGATCTTGTAGCCGCCGCTTTCGGTCACCAGAATCTCGGCATTTGACGGATCAGCCTCGATTTTCTGACGCAGGCGGTAGACATGGGTCTCGAGCGTGTGGGTGGTGACGCCGGAATTGTAGCCCCAGACCTCCTCCAGCAGGATGTCACGGGTGACAACTTTCTGCTCGGCACGGTAGAGGTAGCGGATGATCGCCGCCTCCTTTTCGGTCAAGCGGATCTTTCCGCCCTTGTCGTCCAGAAGCAGCTTCTGGCTTGGCTTGAAGGTGTAGGGTCCGACCGTGAAGGTGGCATCCTCGCTCTGCTCGTGCTGGCGCAGTTGCGCGCGGATACGGGCCAGCAGCACGGCAAAGCGGAACGGCTTGGTGACGTAATCGTTGGCGCCCGCCTCAAGCCCGAGAATGGTGTCAGAATCGGTATCGTGACCGGTCAGCATGATGATCGGCGATTTGAACCCGCCCTTGCGCAACAGCTTCACCGCTTCGCGGCCGTCCATGTCGGGCAGGCCGACATCCATGATCAACAGGTCGACATGTTCGGCGCGCGCAGCCTGCACGCCCTTGGTGGCCGAGGCTGCCTGAGAAATCGCGAATTCTTCGTAGAGAGACAGCTGCTCGACAAGGGTTTCCCTCAGATCATTGTCGTCATCTACCAGCAGGATCGAGCGGGCGGTCATTGCAGCTTCCTTCTTCATACAGACATGCACGCCGGTTCGGACCGGCGCCCACGATGTGTCAAATGACATTGTGTCCCTGTTTAGGCACTTTCGGCGCGGGGGCAAAGTGTTAAATGGTCAGGTCAGATCACAGCGGGAGCACTTGATTGTGAGAATGAGGTCGAACAAAGCGTCGAAAGGCCGGGTGCAGGCCAGCCCGATCACGGTGCGCCGGTCGCCGATTGACCCGTTGCGCGCCATGGTACGGTGCGGACCAGTGAGCCTTCCCGCGGCCCTGGGGCGGGGTGGCATTGTCTCGTTCAAACGCGAAGGTGATGGGGGGACACCGCGGGCATCGATGGCGGTTCTGAGTGGCTTCCGGCGCGCAGGCATGCTCACTCCGGACCGCGCGGGGGTCGCGTTGCAGCGGGTGAACCGCAAGGACGGCTGGTGCGACGCGCCCGATCATGCGGCCTACAACAGGCATGTGCGCCTGCCGTTTTCCGCCAGCCACGAAACCCTGATCCGGGAGGATGTGCTGTATGATTTCGGCTTCGTGCTCGACTGGAACATCACGTCGCGAAAGCGCGGGGCCGGCAGTGCCATCTTCCTGCATGTGGCCAAGCCCGGCTTTCCGCCGACGCAAGGCTGCATCGCGCTCCACCGCCGCGATCTGTTGCGATTGATGCCTTATCTGCGGCGCGGAACCGTGGTCCGGGTGCTGTAGCAAAGCGATTTCGCTGCAATCAGACGGCTAATCAGCCTTGGAGGCGGCATGGAGCCCGATAAGCAGAGCCAGAACGGTTAGTCAGGGGTCTTCGACCGTTGCGCCTCGACATAGGAGCGCAAAACCGCATTCATCCGCGTGAGGTGTCCTTTGCCTTGAGCTTTGAAAAACTCAAGGATATCGGAATCGACGCGCAGGCTGATCGGTTCTTTGGTTATGGTATGGTTGACGAGTTCGGCATCATCCCAAAAACTCTTAGGCAGATCTGGTGCGGCTTCTGCCTTGAAGGAAGGCTTTGTTTCACCTTGTTCCTTCATCTTGCGAAGGTCGCCAAGTCCTGCTTTTTTCATATACTTCTCGGTCATTCTGACCTCCTTTCCACGCAGTTATGAGGCGGTAGACTTCGCCTCTCTCGGTATAAACGACTGTGTAAATCTCACCGTCGGCAATACCCAAGGCGATCATGCGTTTTTCGCCGTAATCCCTGCGTGTGTCTTCCTTTTCCAAAACCTCATTTTCGAAGATCAGTGCTGCTTCCAAGAGGTCGACGCCGTGCTTTGCATAAATTTCAGCACGTTTGGTTTCGTCCCATTCCAATTCCATTTTCCTGTCCCCGATGCAAAACAGTTCATGGATTTGTTCCTTTTTGGTTGTCACAATCGACATGGGGTAGTTTGGTAAGTCGTATCATACGAGCGGCCAGAAATGTATATACGATTTGTATATACATAGCAAGGGCAAGCATGCTCAGTTCACCCAGTGACGCGGAAAACCGAGGTTCGCTTGATGTCGCTGTCCTCCAGCGCCCGGGTGACCGGCACCATGTACGTGGCGAGCAATTCCATGTCGTCGCGGGGGCAATAGGCCCTGCCCGGATCGCCGACCAGTACTGCGGCGCCACGACGGGCAAGACCTTCGAACCAGGGCCGGATCAGAGCGGCCATGGCCCGGTCATAGAAGACGTCGCCGGCCAGCACGACCTCCCAGCCGTGGTCAGTCCCGACAAGATCGGTGTGCCGGAAGTCGAAATCGACGCCGTTGGCGTCCGCATTCAGCCGCGTGGCCGCCGCTGACCAGGGATCGATATCTGACGCCATGACGGTGGCTGCGCCGGCGCGGATGGCGGCAATTGCCACAAGGCCGGACCCGCAGGCGAAATCCAGCACCGTCTTGCCCGCGACCAGATCCGGATTGTCGAGGATGTGCCGGGCCAGGCCCTGACCACCGGCCCAGGCAAAGGCCCAGAACGGCGGCGGCAGTCCAAGCGCATCCAGCTCGTCTTCGGTCTTGAGCCACAAATCATGCGCTTCATCGGCCAGGTGGAGACGAATCTCGGGCACATGCGGCGGTGCCGAGAGCGCGGTGTTGGCGCGGATGAAGCTTTCCGGGTCGGTTTTCATCCGCTCTCCGGGCGCCGGCGTCACTCCGGAGAGCGCGGCGGATTGTCAAGATTGCCCATGCGGCAAACCTCGAGATACTCCGCCTCGGTGACCGGTTGAACCGAGAGCCGCATCGATGTGACAAGACTCATCTCGGCAAGCCTGGGATTGGCCTTGACCTCTTTGAGTGTCACCGGTCTGGGCATGTCGCAGACAGCGCGAATGTCGACGCATTCCCAACGCGGATCGTCGGTGGTGGAGTCGGGATGGATCAAGGCGCAGACCTCGGCGATACCGACGATTTCGAGGCCTACATTGGAGTGGTAGAAGAACACCTTGTCGCCCAGTTTCATGGCGCGCATGTTGTTGCGCGCCTGGTAATTGCGGACGCCGTCCCACTCTTCGCCAACCTCGCCCTTGGCCTTCTGCATTTCCCAGGACCATTTGAACGGTTCGGATTTGAGCAACCAGTACGCCATCGTTACGACTCCGGGTTTCCGAAGGTCCAGTTGAAGGCGCGGATCTCGGTTGAGGCAAACAGGCCGGCGATTGCATAGGGGTCACCCGCAGCAAAGGCTTCAGCTTCCTGCCTGTCGGCGGCTGCAATGATCAACAGGCTGCCGATCGGCTTTTCATCGTCACCCAGCAGCGGACCCGCCATTTTCAGCACGCCCTTGGCTTCCATGCTTTTGAGATACTCGACATGGGGCGGCCGGGTCGCCATCCGCAGGTCGAGCGAGCCGGGCTTGTCTTTGCACATCAGGGCGTAAAACATGAAATCTCCATCAGGAAGGGGGTTATCGGTGTTTCGCGGCGGGTCGGGCCTTCTATGCCCTGCGCGGCACCGGGTTTCAATCCTTGATCAGGCCTTCGCGCCGCGTTTGCCATGACCGATCACCGCCGCGGCGGTCTGATCGAGCGGCCACCGGGAGCGGGGGGCGAGAGTCAACGCGTCGGCAGCCAGTCCGGCAGCCAGACGCTCGGCGCCTGCCCAGGCGATCATGGCGGCGTTGTCGGTGCACAGATTGAGCGGCGGTGCGATGAAACGGAAACCGGCCTTTGCGGCGCGGCTTTCCAGCGTGGCCCGGATTGCCCTGTTGGCGGCGACACCGCCCGCTACCACCAGCGCCGGTCCTGATCCGGTTCCGAACCGCTCGGAAAACCGCTGCATGGCCATCGAGATGCGGTCATCAAGACTGGAGGTGACCGATGTCTCGAACGCCAGGCACAGATCGGAAATGGTCTGCTGCGACAGCGGCGCCTGCGCCTCGGCCAATTGCCGCACGGCGGTCTTGAGGCCGGAAAAGGAAAAATCCAGCCGTGGATCGCGCCGCATCGGCACCGGCAGGCGGAAGCGCCTGGGCTCGCCTTCGAGCGCTGCCTGCTCCACCGCCGGGCCGCCGGGATAGCCCAGCCCCAGCAGTTTCGCGGTCTTGTCGAAGGCCTCGCCGAGCGCGTCGTCAATGGTGGTGCCCCAGCGCTCGTACTCGTTGACGCCCTTGACCAGCACGATCTGGGTGTGGCCGCCAGAGACCAGCAGCAGCAAATAGGGAAATGGGACCGCATGGGTCAGCCGCGCAGTCAGGGCGTGGCCTTCGAGATGGTTGATGCCGATGAAGGGCTTGTTTGCGGCCATGGCGATGGCCTTGCCGGTCATCAGCCCGACCATCAGGCCGCCGATCAGGCCCGGGCCGGAGGTGACCGCCACTGCATCGATCTGATCGAGCGCCACGCCGCTTTCGTCGAGCGCCTGGATGACCAGCCGGTCGAGCGTGGTGACGTGCGAGCGGGCGGCAAGCTCGGGCACCACCCCACCAAAGGCTGCATGCAGGTCAAGCTGGCTCAACACCACGTCGGAGAGGATCTCGCCGCTGCCGTCGGCATGGCGGCGGACAACCGATGCGGCGGTTTCGTCGCAGCTCGTTTCAATTCCCAGAATGTCCATGCCGCCGATGCCCGTGCTTGTCCCGTGAGAAAGCGCCATCGCCCGCGCATCCGGCCGGACGCATGGGCAATGGCGACTTGAAACCATACATGTGGGTTATCGTTTCGGTGTTTCCACCTGAGCCCGCCATGCCTCAGTCCAAATGTTGCGCTCGGGAGATGATCCCGGTACCTGTCTGTCGGTAACAACGGATCGGAAGTCTTGCAAATGAAACCTTACCGTATCGGAACCCGCGGCAGTCGGCTCGCACTGGCGCAGGCATCTGAAACACGCGACCGGCTGATGGCGGCGCATAACCTGCCGGAAGAAGCCTTCGAGATCGTCGTGCTGTCGACCAAGGGTGACCGGATCACTGACCGGGCGCTGTCCGACATCGGCGGCAAGGGGCTGTTCACCGAGGAAATCGAAGAGCAATTGAGCGACGGACGGCTGGATCTGGCGGTGCATTCGTCCAAGGACATGCCGTCGGTTCTGCCCGATGGGTTGGGGCTGGTGGCGTTTCTCGAGCGCGAGGATATCCGCGACGCCTTCATCGGCCGCGCAGGGCCGCGGCTTGAGGATCTGCCACGCAATGCGGTCGTCGGGTCGTCTTCACTCAGACGTCAGGCCCTGATTCGGCGGCTGCGGCCGGATATCTCGGTGATCATTTTCCGGGGTCAGGTGGAAACACGATTGCGCAAGCTCGACGAGGGCGTAGCCGACGCGACGCTGCTTGCCCATGCCGGTCTCAAGCGGCTCGGCTACACCGAGGTGATCACCGAGCTTCTCGATCCCGAGCGCTTTCCGCCCGCGCCAGGACAGGGTGCGATTTGCATCGAGGCGCGGCTGGATGACGCGCATACCGCCGAGTTGCTGGCCCCGATCAACCATCCCGCCACGCACGCCGCGCTGATGTGCGAGCGGGCGTTTCTGGGTGCGCTTGACGGCTCCTGCAGAACGCCAATCGCCGCGCATGCGACGATTTCCGGGGACAGAGTGTCGTTTTATGGGCTGATCCTGACCCCGGATGGAACAGTGTGGCATGAAACCCGCGCAAGCGGTGCGGTCAGCGAGGCATCCGCGCTCGGGGCAGAAGCCGGCGCCGAGGTGCGTGGCCGGGCCGGCGCCAGCTTTTTCGACAGTTGGGTCTGAGGCAGACCGGTGCGGGTTGTGGTGACGCGGCCGGAACCGGGCGGCCAGCGCACGGCCGAGCGGCTGGCAAGATCGGGGTATGATCCGGTTCGGATGCCGTTGTTTGCCATGCGGTTGACTGCAACGCCTGATGATTTGCCGCCGGTCGGCTCCATCGGCGGGCTGATCGCCACCAGCGGCCGGGCCTTTGCCATGTTCAAGAGCGCTCAGGAGCTGCCGCCAGAGCTGCGGAAGACGCCGGTGCACGCGGTGGGACCCGCCACGGCACAAGCCGCGCGGGAGGCCGGTTTCATGATGGTTCATGAAGGCGGCGGTTCAGCCCGGGCTCTGGCGCACGCCCTCATCCACCGGTCACAGTCTGCCGGAGCGGGGAGCGGCGTGGCCGACACCGCGGGCACTGCCACGGCTATGGTCTATTTGGCAGGCGTGCCGCGCAGACCGGTGATCGAGGCGGCGCTTGCCTCGGCGAGGCGATCGTTTTCGGTGCTTGAATGCTACCAAATGAATGAAATCAGTTATTCAACTGACATTCTAGTTTCAGACTTTTTGTCGCCTGCTCCGGGTGCAATTCTGTTCTATTCGGCCAATGCGGCGCGGCGATTCCGTGCGATTTGCGAAGCTGAAGACCTGCAAAAACGGCTGCTATCGACCCGGTTTGTCTGCCTTTCCGCCGCAATTTCCGCCGAATTGCCCGATGATTGGCAGGGTCGGGCGAGCGTTTCGGACTCGCCGAACGAGGGCAGCCTGCTTGCATGCCTGGCCGCATTGCGCTGATTTGAGGGAACGGCTGCGCCGATTGCGCGTACTAGACAGTATCGGTGCGCCAACTCGTCACGCCCAAACCAGATGAAGCAGGAAACACCATGAGCAAGGGCCCTACCCCTCGACACTCCAAGCCGTCCAAACCGGTGGTCATCGATCTCGATGCGACGGATGTGACGCCGAAGAGCGAAGATCTGAAACCCAAATCATCAGCGACGGGACCGGCGGTCAAGGCATCGGCGGACTCTGCTGGCCCTTCGAAAGCTGCGGGCGCCAGGGCTGCGGGCACGGCGGCGCCTGGCAAGAGCGCCGGCGGCAAGGCCGGTCCGGCGGCCAAAGGCGACGACGGCACGGCAGCGATGCAGGCAAAGGCTGCTGGCGATGCCACATCCACAGCCGAGCCGACATCAGCTTCGGTCGCGGACGAGACCAAAACGCCGGATCCGAAAACCAGGCGGCCCGATGCCGCGCCGGCCACGGCTGGTGCGGCGCCGCGCAGCAGGCTCACCGGGCCCGAGAGGAAGACTGGCAACGGTGTCGGCATGGTGGCAGCCGGTGTGATTGGCGCCGTGATTGCGCTTGGCGGCGGCTACGCCCTGCAAGCGGGCGGCATTTTGCCGGCCCCAGCGAGCGGCGGTGGCGAGGTTGATGTGCTGACGGCAAAAGTCGATGCGATCTCGGGCGATGTCCAAACGCTTGCGAGCCAGGTGACAGGCTTTACCCAGACCGGTGGCGCGGAGATCCCGGCAGAGCTGACCGCCCGGATCGACGCGCTTGAAAGCAGCCTTTCCGCCGCCGGTACCGGCGAGGCTGGCGCAGATCGGGCCGTGCTGGATCAGCTCAGCGAGCGGATTGCCGGCCTCGAGGCCAGGATTGCCGAAATCGGTGACGCGGGCACGGGTGCGGCGATTGATCCGGCGATCACAACCGATCTGAATGCCATGCGTGCCGCCCAGGCAGGGCTTGAGGCATCGGCCGGCGAATTGCGCGCCGATCTTGAAGCGGTTTCCGGTCAAGTCGCAGATCTCGACACTGTCCAGCAACAGCTCATGCAGCAGATCGAGGCGCCGTCGCGGCAGATCGATCTGGCCCGGGCGATTGCTGCGTCAGGCCTCAAATCGGCGATTGACCGGGGCGGGTCGTTCATGACCGAACTTGAAGCATTCGCTTCCGTGGCGCCGGACGATCCGGCTGTGGCCGAATTGCGCGATATGGCCGCCCGCGGCGTCCCCAGCCGGTCGGACCTGGTCGCAGGGTTTTCCGATGCGGCGGCCACCGCGATTGCCGCGGCGGAACCGGTGGATCCGCAAGCCGGGCTAGTCGATCGGCTGATGTCGAGCGCGATGTCGGTGGTCAAGGTGCGCAAGGTCGGCGATGTCGAGGGCGACAGCGCCGAAGCGATCGCCGCGCGGGCGGAAACCCGCCTGCTGAATGGCGATATCGATGCCGCGGTGGCCGAATGGAACGCGCTGCCTGAAGCGTCGCGTGCGGCCACGGCCGGGTTCGGCGAGGCACTGGCGGCTCGCGCCCGCGCCGAGAAGCTGATTGCCGCGGCTGTGGCTCCGCCCGGACCTGCTGCCGCTTCGCCCGCCCCGCCCGAAGCCCCGGCAAACTAGGAGTTCACTCATGATCCGGTTGTTAATTTTTGTAATCCTGGTTCTGGTTTTGGGCTTCGGGTTTGCGTGGCTCGCCGATCGCCCCGGCGATCTCTCCATTGTCTGGCAGAATCGGCAGATCGAGATGTCGCTGATGACGGCAGTCACGGTCATCGTGTCGCTGATCGCGGCCATCATGATCAGCTGGTGGCTGGTGCGCACCATCATGCTGTCGCCGCGCACGGTGAGCCGCTATTTCCGCGCCAACAAGCGCGATCGCGGCTATCAGGCGCTGTCCACCGGACTTCTGGCCGCCGGCTCGGGCGACGCGGCGATGGCGCGAAAGATGAACAAGCGGACCAAGGGGCTGCTGAAGGCGGACCAGGAACCGCTGATCCATCTTCTCGATGTTCAGGCAGCCCTGATCGAAGGCCGTCACGAGGAAGCGCGCAAGCTGTTCGAAGCGATGGCAGAGGATCCGGAAACCAAACTGCTGGGGTTGCGCGGTCTCTATCTCGAGGCCCAGCGTCAGGGCGCCGACGAGGCAGCGCAGCATTATGCCGAGAGCGCTGCCGAACAGGCGCCGCATCTTCCCTGGGCCGGCACCGCGGCGCTGTCCTACCGGACGCGCGAAGGCAAGTGGGACGAGGCACTCAAGCTGCTCGATCGCCAGCGTCAGGCGGGCACCATCGAAGCGGCATCGGCAAACCGGGCCAAGGCCGTGCTCTTGACGGCCCGTGCGCGGGAAACCGTCGACAGTGATCCGGCTCATGCCCGCGATGACGCGCTGACGGCGCTGAAACTGGCGCCAGCTTTCCCACCGGCCGTGCTTGTCGCCGCCAAAGCGCTGCTTCGACAGGACAATCTGCGCAAGGCTGCCAGAATCCTCGAATCCGCGTGGAAGGCCGATCCGCATCCCGACATTGCCGAAGCCTATGTGCATGCCCGGATCGGCGACACCGCCGGGGACCGCCTCAAGCGGGCCGAGCGGCTTGAAAAGCTCCGGCCGATCCACGCCCAATCCTATGATGCGGTCGCCCGGGCGGCGCTGGACGCCCGGCGATTCGACCTTGCCCGGGAAAAGGCGGAAGCGTCAGCGAGATTGCAGCCGTGTGAAGGGATCTTTCTGCTGCTTGCCGACATCGAGGAAGCCGAGACCGGTGATCAGGGCCGTGTGCGGCACTGGTTGAGCCAGGCGGTGCGGGCGCCGCGCGATCCGGCCTGGACAGCGGACGGCTACGTGTCCGAAACCTGGGAGCCGGTCTCGCCGGTGTCTGGCAAGCTTGACGCCTTTGAATGGAAGGTTCCGGTCGAGCAGCTTGCCGGTCCGAGCCTCGACAACCAGCCACCGGCCGAAGCTTTCGACCGGGCGATGGCCAGTCTGCCGCCGGTGCGGAAAGCAGAGGCGGCGGCTCCTCCTGCGCCCGCCGAAATCGCCGATCCTCTGGCTGATGCGATGGAACCGGACGCGGACGCGGCCGGAGAGCCTGATTCGGAGGTCAAGGCCACGCCGGTCATCGACGGCAATCTGACGGCCGACACCGGTCCGCAGCCGAAGGCGGCTCGGGTCGAGAGTCGCGACCCCGAACCGGTGGAGGTTGCGAAAGACTCCGTCAAATCTGCTGCCGGCAAACCTGCTGCCGGCAAGCCGAAGACGGATCAGAGCCAGGCGGCCGCGGCTCCGCCTGCCAAGCCTGCCAGGCCGGCAGCTAAGACCCATACACCGCCCAAAGCCCGCGGTGACGCCGTGGCTGATCCGGAAGCGGAAGCGCGGGCCAGGGAAACAGCCTTTCTGGCCCATCGCCCCGATGACCCAGGCATAGAGATCGATTCCGAGCCGGACAAGCCCGGCCGTTTCCGGCTGTTCTGAGTGTTGGAGAGGAGAATGAATGCTTGATCAACTGCGCACATTCCTGCGTGATCTGCGTGGCGATGCGGAAGCTGCGCCTGACGCCGGCAATGCCGATGTTGCTGCCGTCGCGCTGTTTTTCCACGTCATTGGCGCCGACGGAGTGATCGACCGGGAAGAGACTGAAATGCTCAGATCGGTCATCGCCGAGGAATACGGGGTCAATGGCGCGGAGATGCAACGGCTCGTGGAAGCCGGAGAGAAGGCGGACCGTGAAGCCGTCGATCTTTATGCCTTTACCAGCGTTCTCAACCGTTCGCTGGAGCCTGAGGCCAAGACCCATTTCATCGAGTTGCTGTGGAATTTGGCCTATGCCGATGGCCACCGGCACGAACTCGAGGATCATGTGGTCTGGCGCATCGCCGATTTGATGGGGGTCTCGGGCCGCGAGCGGGTGCTGGCGCGCCAGCGCGCGCTGGCGTCGGCGGGTCTCGACGACGGTGAGGCTGGTGACGCGGACTGATTTCCCGCCGGCGTCGCGGACGCAGCCGGCCTGCCGGTTTGTGCAGCCCGATGCCCGGCACCGGGCCCGCCGGAACCGGCCCGGCTGAGGTCAGAAGACAGGTTTCTGCCTTTGCAACTTGGCATATCGCCGTGGCGGCAGGCGCCGTCAGTCGGGTTTGACCGCCTTCGGACGCAGCGCTGTCCGGGTGTCCTCGGCGGCCTTGTCCAGCGTCTGGATCTGGCGCAATTGCGGGAATCCCAGGCTCCAGCCTACGGCAACCGCAAGTGTTCCGGCGCCGCCGATCACGACCGCTGCGACCGGGCCTAGCAGCGACGCCATGACGCCGGCGCGGAATTCGCCAAGCTCGTTGGAGGCGCCGATAAAGACCATGTTGACGGCGCTGACCCGGCCGCGCAACTCGTCGGGTGTCCACAATTGCACAAGGCTCTGGCGGACATAGACCGAGATCATGTCGGCCGCGCCCATGATGATCAGTGCCCCCATGGTCAGCGGCAGCGATGTCGACAGGCCGAAGATCACCGTCGCTGCACCGAAAGCGCCGACAGCGATGAACATCTTCCGGCCCGCGTCACGGCGAAGCGGCCTGGAGGCCAGATACATCGCCATGCCAATGGCGCCGATGCCCGGGCTTGCGCGCAAGAACCCAAGGCCCCAGGGACCGAGCTCGAGCACGTCGCGGGCAAACACCGGCATCAAGGCCACAGCACCGCCGAGCAGCACGGCAAACATGTCCAGCGATATGGCACCGAGAACCACCTTCTGGTGGCGGACATAACTGAAGCCGGCAACCAGTGTCTTCCAGCTCTGGGCCTGTTCCCGCGACCGCGTCAGTGGCGGGGGCACCAGCGAGAGGGCGATGATCGCGGCGACAAAGAAACCCACCGCGGTGACATAGGGCACCGTTGCGCCCAGACCGTAAAGCAGACCCCCGGCAACCGGACCGACGATCGTGGCGGTTTGCCAGGACGTCGAATTCCAGGCGATGGCATTGGGCAGGTCGCGCGCAGGCACGAGATTGGGTGCCAGCGATTGCGAGGCCGGCGAAAAGAACGCCCGCGCGATGCCGATCACCAGCAACACAGAGAATATCGGCAGGACAGAAGTCAGGCCGTGCCAGGCGAAATAGACCAGCGCCAGGGCGGAGACGCCGATGATGATCTCGCAGACCAGCATGATGTTGCGACGGCCAAAGCGGTCGGCAGCGGCACCGGTGAACAGGATCAGCACCAGCGCCGGAAGGAACTGGATCAGGCCGACAAGGCCGAGATCAAACGGATCGCGGGTCAGATCGTAGATCTGCCAGCCGACAGATACGCTGATGATCTGCATGCCGAAGGTGGAAAGAAAACGCGCAACGAAATAGAAGCTGAAGGCGCTGTGGCGAAAAGCGGCATAGCGGTCATCCGCCGGCGCAGAAGCGTGCATGATGTTGATCCGGTTGGTCCGCCATGAGCTATTGCATGAGTGTCCGGATCGCGCCAGCCCGTGTGGGCGTCAAGCCTGTCCGCCTATACCCTGACATTGGGAAGATCGGCGCCTACTCTTGCCGCCCGCGCCCGGAGTGTCTACATGTCCTTTCACGCTAGGAACACCCGGAGTATTTCATGATCGCAGTCTTTCAAACCATCGACCTGGTGCTGGGTCTTTACACCTGGATCATCATCGGCAGTGCCATATTCTCCTGGCTGTATGCTTTCAATGTGGTCAATTCGAACAATCAGTTCGTCGGCATGATCGGTGAGTTTCTGCACAAGGCGACCGAACCGGCGCTGCGGCCAATCCGGCAGATCATGCCCAATCTGGGCGGGCTCGATATCTCGCCGATCGTGCTGTTGATCGCGATCTTTTTCGTCCGCACATTCCTCGCGACCTCGGTCGCGCCGATGTTCTACTGAGCAACTGGTACACACTCCGCACCAAGGCCGTGGACCTGGCAGTCAGGTTGACGCCTGCCGCGTCCATGGACGGATTTGACGGGCCGGTCACGGATGCGGCGGGGGTAACCCGCCTCAAGGCCCGGGTTCGGGCGGTGGCCGAGAACAACAAGGCCAATCGCGCGATCGAAAATCTGATCGCCAAACGGCTGAAAATCGGCAAATCCGCCGTGTCGGTAATTTCCGGGGAGAAAAGCCGCTCCAAGATCATCAGGATCGCAGGCGATCCGGATGATCTTGTCACCGGCCTCAAGGGGCTGTCTGACTAATCCGGCGATGCCACATCGGTGCGGTGGCTCAGCCCTTGGCCTTGGCGCGCTCGATGGCTTCGAGGATCAATCCTCGTGCGGTATCGGCATCGCGCCAGCCGCCGATCTTGACCCACTTGCCCGGTTCGAGATCCTTGTAGTGTTCGAAAAAATGCTCGATCTGCTGAAGTGTGATGTCCGGCATGTCGGTGTAATCGGTAACCCCGGCATAGCGCTGGGTCAGATGAGGTGACGGCACGGCGATGATTTTTTCATCCTGTCCGGCATTGTCTTCCATGATCAGCACGCCAATCGGGCGGACATTGATGACACAGCCCGGAATCAGCGGCCTTGTGTTGCAAACCAGAACGTCGATCGGGTCGCCATCGTCTGACAGCGTATGCGGCACGAAGCCGTAATTTCCCGGATAGGTCATCGCGGTGTAGAGGAAACGGTCCACGATCAGAGTTCCCGCGTCCTTGTCCATCTCGTACTTGATCGGGTGACCGCCGACCGGCACTTCGATGAGCACGTTGACGTCGTGGGGCGGGTTCTCGCCGATGGCGATGGCGTCGATGCGCATGATTGCTCCAATGCGGATAGGTTTTGCATGCGGCGCCCGAGTGGGAGGCTCGGGCGGAACGGCGATGCGTCAATTCAGGGTGCGATGCAGTCTTGCGCCATCCGCTGACGGCGCTCTGCATCATGCGGCTCCGGAATTAAAGCCAAAGCCGGCAATCTGCAACCAGACTTTCGGCCTGACAGGTCGAAATTATTCGTCAGGCCCAGATAAAAGCAAGTTTCTTGAGTGTCTTGCCGTCAAAGGTTTCATGCCCCTCGGCCACATCGTTGCCGCCTTGAAAGCGGTAGAAATCGATGGCGGGATGATTGTCCTCGAGACACCAGACCACGACGCCCTGGCAGCCGAGCGATTCCAGCAATTGCCGCGCCGCGGTGAACAGACGTTTGCCCAGCCCGACGCCCTGGAATTCCGGTTTGAGATAGAGTTCGTAGATCTCGCCCTCTTGCGGCAGCGACCGGGCCCGGTTCAGGCCAAGCGTGGCGTAGCCGGCGACCGTGCCGCCGACATCAAGCACAAGAATGGAGGTGGAGCCGCGAATGGCACGGCGCCACCAGTCGATGTTGCGGCGTTCCAGCATATGCCGCAGCGACTTGTAGGGCAGAATACCGGCATAGGTATGGCTCCAGGCCGCACGATGCGTTGCCGCAATGGCTTTCGCATCCTCGGGTTCGGCATGCCGTATGTCGATTGTTAACGTGCTCATGCGCTCATTCTACCGCTTGGGAATCACCCGAAGAAGGCTCGGATTGCCATCCTCCGGCGTCTGCCCACAGCATTGTTCTGTGGACGGCATTTGATGAGTTAACCTTTTGTTAAGGAAATATGCAAGAGCAACCGCGTTTCCTGGCGCCGGTCAGGCGGAAACAGGAAACCGGTTGAGGCTGGACTGGGCGGCGTCAAAAAACTGGCCGACCTGCAGCCCGTCAACAAGGGCATGGTGCACCTGGACGGCGACGGCGCAGCTCCAGCGGCCATCAGCACCCTGCACGAATTTGCCCCAGGAAAAGCGCGGAATGCAATCATCCGGCCCCGGCAGCGCATTGTCTAGGGCGGTGAAATCCAGCCAGGGCAGGCAGGAAAGATAGGCCAGGTCGAAGCGCTCGCCGGTGTTGGCGCCCAGATCAGCGCCCTTGGCGGTCTCTTCAATGATCGCCTTGCAGCTTTCATCGAACCGGGCCCAGTCCTCGATATAGGGGATATAGGCATAGCCAAAGGTATCGCCGGGGCGTGGCACCGTGGCTGACAGCGAAATCGTGCGGTATTCCAGCACCCGGTCACCGGCAAATCGCATCTTCAGCGCCGGAACGGCATGAACGCCGGCGCCGATGGCGTGGATGAAAGCCCGGTAGGGAGACACGCCGGCAGGCTTGCCTTGGGTCATCAGGGCAGTGACGTCGACGCGCGCTGTGGTCGCGAAATGCGGCCGCTGATAGGTCCTAAACAGCTTGAACTGCCCGGACCGCGACCAGGTTTCGAGATCGATTTCGCGCGCGTCTGTCATATCAGGCCGCGCTGGCGCCGGCTTTTCCAAGCCGCTTGCGATCGGTTGCGTCGAGATAACGCTTGCGCAGACGGATCGATTTCGGCGTCACTTCCATCAGCTCATCATCCTGAATCCAGGACAGCGACCGGTCGAGCGTCATCCGGATCGGCGTGGTCAGCTTGATCGCTTCATCCTTGCCGGCGGCACGGATGTTGCTGAGCTGCTTGGCCTTGAGCACATTGACTTCAAGATCGTTGTCACGGGTGTGGATGCCGATGATCATGCCCATGTAGACCTTGTCGCCGGGCTCGATGATCATCGGTCCGCGGCTTTCCAGGTTGAACATGGCATAGGCAACGGCTTCACCCGCCATGTTGGACAGCAGCACGCCATTGGTCCGGCCCGCGATGTCACCCTTGTAGGGCTGATACTCATGGAACAACCGGTTCATGACGGCAGTACCACGGGAATCGGTCAACAGCTCCGACTGGTAGCCGATCAGGCCACGTGTCGGCGCGTGAAACACCAGCCGCTGACGGTTGCCGCCCGAGGGGCGCAGCTCAGTCATCTCGGCCTTGCGTTCCGCCATCTTCTGCACAACGATGCCGGAATGCTCTTCGTCGACGTCGATGACGACTTCCTCGACCGGCTCCAGCAACTGGTCGTTTTCGTCCTTGTGCATGACCACGCGCGGACGCGACACGGCCAGTTCAAACCCCTCGCGGCGCATGGTCTCGATCAGCACGGCCAATTGCAATTCGCCCCGGCCCGAGACGTAGAACGAATCCTTGGTGCTCGATTCCTCGATCTTCAATGCGACGTTGCCTTCGGCCTCGCGCAGCAGCCGGTCGCGGATGACGCGGCTGGTCACCTTGGTGCCTTCGGTGCCGGCCAGCGGCGAATCATTGACCATGAAACTCATGGTCACGGTCGGCGGATCAATCGGCTGGGCGTGAAGCGGCTCGGACACCGACGGGTCGCAGAATGTGTCGGCGACA
The DNA here is from genome assembly GCF_029210485.1 of Hoeflea sp. YIM 152468. GTDB lineage: Bacteria > Pseudomonadota > Alphaproteobacteria > Rhizobiales > Rhizobiaceae > Hoeflea. The sequence continues at coordinate 32,118 of NZ_JARGET010000014.1, read as the reverse complement.
GTGCCCTTGGAAAGGCCGGCGATGGCAATGATATCGCCGGCATGAGCCTCTTCAACCGGCTGGCGCTCGAGGCCGCGGAAGGCCAGAATCTTGGAAACGCGTCCGGTCTCGACCAGAGAGCCGTCGCCATGCAGAACCTTGACCTGCTGGTTGGCCTTGACCGTACCGGAATGGACGCGGCCGGTGATGATGCGACCGAGAAACGGATTGGCTTCGAGAATGGTGCCGATCATCCGGAACGGGCCATCGGCAACCGTGGGCGCGGGAACGTGATCGAGAACCAGGTCGAACAGCGGTCCAAGCGTTCCCCCATCTTCGGGGCGGTCGGGAGTGGCGGCCATCCAGCCATTGCGGCCCGAGCCGTAAAGGATCGGAAAATCAAGCTGTTCATCGGTGGCGTCGAGGGCTGCAAACAGGTCGAAAACCTCGTTGATGACTTCATCGACGCGGGCGTCGGGGCGGTCGATCTTGTTGATCGCCACAATCGGCCGGAGTCCGACCTTCAGCGCCTTGCCAACCACGAATTTGGTCTGCGGCATGGGGCCTTCGGCAGCATCGACAAGAACGATGGCGCCATCGACCATCGACAGAATACGCTCGACCTCGCCGCCGAAATCGGCGTGGCCAGGGGTATCGACGATGTTGATGCGCGATCCCTTCCAATCGACCGATGTCGCCTTGGCGAGAATGGTGATGCCACGTTCTTTTTCGATGTCACCCGAATCCATCGCGCGTTCCTGAACGCGTTCATTCTCGCGGTAAATACCGGATTGTTTCAGCAGTTCGTCAACGAGCGTGGTTTTACCATGGTCAACGTGGGCGATAATCGCAATATTGCGCAGGGACATAGATCAGGTCTCATTTTGGAGAATACAAAACGCCGGACCAGAATCCGGCGCCAGCCGGCTGATGCCGGGATTTGAGCGGCTTATACAGGGTTTTTTGCGGTTGCGAAAGAGGCTGCTTCTTCGAAGACGCCGGGTTGGTGATGAGGGCCGCAGAGTGGCCGTCTTGATTGCTTCGTTCCGGGTACGGAATACATAACTTTAGGGCTCAGACCGACTCCAGCGCGACGGGCCGGAGTGGTTGTCCGTCTTGGAGCGCCAGACGGATTGTCAGGCGTTCGGATGCTGCCTCGCCGTCTTCGATGGGAAACCCAAACCCACACTAGGCGGCAAGGTGGCTCCGGCGCGGCCACGTAAGGCACGTCTGGCTGTGCCATACCCTTGTGCCCTGATATAGTGCGGAAGGTCGGCGATTTCCAGGATCCTGTCCTGGCAAGTCCTGCCGTATCCTGGCGCACGGCCGGAGCGCCCTTGCGGCGCGCAACGGATTTGGGCATGCCGGCAAGACCTGCCGTCGATTTTGCCGCTCTGGCGGATGCGGTATTGAAAGAGCAGATGAAAAACCGCGGGAGATCAACATGCGAAAATTGCAGGCACAGGGGATCCATCACATTACCCTGGTCGGGGCGGACCGGCAGACCTCCATAGATTTCTGGGAAGGCGTGCTCGGCATGCCGTTCATTTTCGAACAGCCCAATCTCGACAATGCCTCGGAAAGCCATCTCTACTTCGATCCCGGCGATGGACGGCTGATTACGATTTTCACCGATGAAAGCCGCACGCCTGACCGCAAGCGCACGTCAACCGCGCCAGGCGCGGTGCACCACCTTGCCATCAATGTGTCGAAAGCCACCTTCTCCCAGGCCGTCGAGCGGCTCGACGAACGCGGCATCAAACACAGTGGCGTCAAGGACCGCGGATTCATGGATTCGATCTATTTCACCGATCCGCTGGGCTTTCTGGTCGAGCTTGCTGCCTATCGCTTCGAGCCGCCGGCCGGCGCGTCACATGCCGACGTGCTGCTGGAGGCCCACAGGCTCAGAGTGGCAAGGGACGATCACAACATCACCGAGCTTCATCTGGCCGACGCGATTGAAACGATTGTCAGAAGATCGCAACAATCGCTGTCGGAGGACCGGTCGCCGAAGGCGGCCTATTAGGCGCTGTGGACTGACGTCAAGCTGCCGTCTGACTTGCGATCAGGCCAGGCCGCGCTTTTCCAGCATGGCCGTGGCGTCGGGCATGCGGCCACGAAAAGCCTGGTAGAGATCAGCCGGATCGCGTGAACCGCCGGCCGAGTAGACGTGGGTCAGCAGCTTGTTGGCCATTTCGGGGTCAAACGGATTGCCGGTTTCCTCAAACGCCGCGAAGGCGTCGGCATCGAGCACTTCGGACCACATGTAGGAGTAATACCCGGCCGAATAGCCTTCGCCGGAGAAGATGTGCAGGAAATGCGGGCTGGCGTGGCGCATGACGATGGCTTCCGGCATGCCGAGCTTTTTCAATGTTTCGGCTTCAAATGTCGCCGGATCAGGCTTGTCGCCAGCCGTGTGCCAGGCCATGTCGACCAGCGCGGACGCGGTGAACTCGACGGCGGCAAAGCCGGCATCGAAAGTCCGCGCTGCGAGCACCTTGTCCAGCAGCGCGCGCGGAATCGGTTCCTTGGTCTTGTAATGGCGGGCGTGCTTTTCGAGGATCTCGGGCACGGTGAGCCAATGCTCGTAGAGCTGTGATGGCAGTTCGACGAAATCGCGGCTGACCGACGTGCCTGATAGCGACGGGTATGTGACATCGGACAGCATGCCATGCAGCGCATGGCCGAACTCGTGAAACAGCGTCCGCGCATCGTTGAGCGACAGCAGTGCCTGCTGTCCTGCCGCGGGCTTGGCGAAATTCATGACATTGGTGATGATGGGAATTTCACCTTTGGTGCCGTCAGGCATGTCGAGCTTGTGCTGGCTGCGCAGGCCGCTCATCCAGGCGCCGGAGCGCTTTGAAGGCCGGGCGAAATAATCGGCAATGAAAGTGGCAATCATCTTGCCGTCACGATCGGTCACCTCAAACACCCGGGCGTCCTTGTGCGGACCGCGAATGTCGCTGCGCTCTTTCATGGTGATGCCGAAAAGACGGTTCGCGACGTCGAAACAGGCCTCGATCATGCCGTTCAGCGGGAAATAGGGCTTGAGCTCGGCTTCGGAAAAATCAAACCGGCGGGCCTTGAGCTTTTCCGCGTAATAGCGCCAGTCCCAGGCCGCCACGTCGTGATTGCCGCCCTCTTCCGCAATCAGTTTGGCCAGCTCGGTGCGATCGGCGTCGGCGTGCTCGACCGCGCGGGTCCAGACATTGCCAAGCAGTTCTTCCACCGCTTCAGGGGTCTTGGCCATGGTGTCATCGAGCTTGTAGGCAGCATAGCTGTCATAGCCCAGCAATTCAGCCTTCTCGGTGCGCAAGGCGATGATCTGCGAGATCAGCGGGGTGTTGTCGGTGACGCCGCTGGTGCCCCGCGCGGTCCAGGCCTTGAAGGCGGTTTCGCGCAGATCCCGGCGTTCGCTGCTGCTCAGGAAGGGTTCGATGATCGAGCGCGACAGGGTGACGGCATATTTGCCCCTGTGGCCGAGATCCTCGGCAACCGCTGCCATGGCAGCGCGCAGATCATCGGACAATCCGTCCAGATCGGGGCCTTCGTCGAGCAGCAGCAGCCAATTCTTCTCGTCCGCCAGTACATTCTGACCAAACTGGGCGCCGAGGCCGGCCAGCGTTTCGCCAACTTCGGCAAGCCGCTTCTGTCCGGCGTCGTCAAGGCCCGCGCCCGATTTGACGAAGGATTTCCAGATCCGTTCAAGCAGACGGTCCTGCTCCGGTGTCAGGCCGAGGTCGGTCCGCTTCCGGTACAATTCGTCAACGCGGTCAAACAGGGCGCGGTTCATGGCGATTTTCGAATAGTGCCGCGACATGCGCGGCGCGATATCGCGCTCAAGCGCCTGAATGGTGTCGTTGGTGTCGGTGCCGGCCCGGTTCCAGAACAGGCTGGAGACCCTCGACAGCTTGTCGCCGGCAAGCTCCAGCGCCACGAGCGTGTTGGCGAAGTCGGGTGCCTCGGGGTTTGCGGCGATGGCCTGAATTTCGGCATCATGCTCTGCAAGCGCGGTTTCGAAAGCCGGCGCAAAATCCGCGTCGCCGATCTTGTCAAATTCGGGAAGATCGAGCGGTCCGGTCCAGTCGAACAGGGGGGAAGCTGATGAGGTCATGAAAGGCTCCTTGTTACGCCTGCATGTAAGCCTGCCGGCGGCAGCGGACAAGACGCATGCGGTCCGGCGCGGCGACGGGCGGCAACAAAACGGGCGAGACCCTCTCAAGCCCCGCCCGTCGATATCGCGCCGTCTTCCGGTGTCAGTTCTTGCGGTCTCGTGCTGCCAGAGTCCGCAGGCGCAGGGCGTTCAATCGGATGAACCCTTCGGCGTCCTTCTGGTCGTAGGCGCCACGGTCGTCCTCGAACGTGACCAGCGCATCGGAATAGAGCGACTTGTCGCTTTCGCGGCCGGTGACCATGACATTGCCCTTGTAGAGCTTGAGCGTAACTTCGCCTTCGACATGTTTCTGGCTCAGATCGATCGCCGCCTGCAGCATTTCGCGCTCCGGCGAGAACCAGAAGCCGAAATAGATCAGTTCGGCATATCGCGGCATCAGCTCATCTTTGAGGTGGGCTGCACCGCGGTCGAGGGTGATCGATTCCATCGCCCGGTGGGCGGTCAGCAGGATGGTGCCGCCCGGGGTCTCGTAGACGCCGCGGGATTTCATGCCGACAAAGCGGTTTTCAACCAGATCAAGACGGCCGATCCCATTGTCGCGGCCATAGTCGTTGAGTGCGGCCAAAATTGTCGCCGGGCTCATGCGGACGCCGTTGATCGAGACCGCGTCGCCCTGTTCAAAGCCGATCTTGATGATCGTCGCCTTGTCGGGCGCGGATTCCGGCGAAATCGTGCGCATATGCACGTATTCAGGTGCTTCCACCGCCGGATCTTCCAGCACCTTGCCCTCGGACGAGGAGTGCAGCAGGTTGGCGTCGACGGAAAACGGGGCTTCGCCCATCTTGTCCTTGGCGACCTGAATCTGATGCTCTTCGGCGAACTTGATCAGATCGGTGCGGCTCTTGAACGACCAGTCGCGCCACGGCGCGATGATCTTGATGTCGGGGTTGAGCGCATAGGCTGAAAGTTCGAAGCGGATCTGGTCATTGCCCTTGCCGGTGGCGCCATGGGCGATGGCGTCGGCGCCGGTCTCATGGGCGATTTCCACCAGCCGCTTGGAGATCAGCGGCCGGGCAATCGAGGTGCCGAGCAGATAGACGCCTTCATAGACCGCATTGGCGCGGAACATCGGAAAGACGAAATCGCGGACGAATTCTTCGCGCACATCCTCGATAAAGATATTCTCGTCAGGGATACCGAGCATTTCGGCCTTCTTGCGCGCCGGCGCCAGCTCTTCGCCCTGGCCGAGATCGGCAGTGAAGGTCACGACTTCGGCGCCGAACTCGGTCTGCAGCCATTTGAGAATGATCGAAGTGTCGAGGCCGCCCGAATAGGCGAGAACGACCTTCTTGACGTCCTTGTGCGATGCCATGAATTGCTCTTCCTGTCTTGTGGCTTTGCCCCTGAGGGTCCTGACGATCGGGGGCCTTTAATTTTGCCGCACTTTTAGCCGGTTTGCAGCGCCATGCAAGGGTTAAGCCCGCGCCGGCAGACCGATGGCGGCGCATAGTGTTTGACGAAGGGCTGCCCAACGCCTTATCCCTTCAACCGGATTTCGACGCGAAAGGGAGATGGAAATGGCTGAACTTCAATCCGTGATGGGCAAGGACAAGGTGGCGGTGGTGACGGGTGCCGCGTCAGGCATCGGCCTGGCCGCCGCCCGGATTTTTGCTGACCATGGAATGTGCGTCGTGCTCGTTGACAATGACAGGGACAAGCTGGCGGAAGCCGAAAAACAGGTGGCGGCGCACTCGGCAGATCCTGCCAGTGATATCGTGTCGATTGAAACCGATGTCAGCGATCTGGTTGCCGTCGAGGCGCTGGAGCGGACGGTGATGGAGCGGTTCGGCCGTGTCCACCTGTTGATGAACAATGCCGGCATCCAGCCCGGCAGCAGCCTGTTCGGCCCTCGGGCCAATTGGGACAGGGTTCTCGGCGTCAATCTCATCGGCGTCATCAATGGCACCCGCGTGTTCGGGCCGGGCATGATCGCCCATGGCGAGCCCGCCATGATCATCAACACCGGCTCCAAGCAGGGCCTGACCACGCCGCCGGGCGATCCGGCCTACAATGTGGCCAAGACCGGGGTGAAGGCGTTCACCGAAGCGCTTGAGCACGAGCTGCGCACCACCGCCGGTTGCCAGGTCCGCGCGCATCTGCTGATTCCGGGGTTTGTCTTCACACCGCTGGCCGCCCGAGGCCGGACCGAAAAGCCGGACGCCGCCTGGACACCGGAGCAGACGGCGGATTTCATGATGAAGAGCCTGGCCAAGGGCGATTTCTACATTCTGTGTCCGGACAATGACGTTGATCGCGCCACCGACGAGAAACGCGTCGCCTGGGCCGCCGGCGACATTATCGAGAACCGGCCGCCGCTGTCGCGCTGGCATCCGGATTATGCGGAAAAGTTCAAGCAGCATCTGGAGAGTTGAGGCGGTTGGAAAAGAGTCGATTGGCGGTGCGCTGAAACTGGACTAAGACAGTCTCTTCTCTGATCTGGATCCTGCAAATGCTGATGGACTACATTCCCGGACTGCCCGTCCTCGCCGCGTTCGCTCTGGCGACGCTGTTGCTGGCGATCACACCCGGTCCGGACATGACCTTGTGGATGAGCCGGACCATTCGCGATGGGCGGACCATCGGCCTGATGACCCTGCTTGGCACCAATCTTGGAATTGGCATTCACACCTTGCTGGTGGCCTTCGGTGTGTCGGCGCTGATCGTTGCCTCGCCGGTGGCCTTTCTGGTTCTCAAGACCGGGGGCGCCGGCTATCTCTTGTGGCTCGCCATTCAGGCCGTGCGCAACCGCTCGGTTCTGGCTGTCAAAACCAGCGGCAAAACCAATGTGTCGATGGGCAAGGCGTTTCTCAACGGTCTGTGGGTCAATCTGCTCAATCCGAAGGTCATCATTTTTTTCATGACCTTCTTGCCGCAATTCGTCAGCGTCAACGATCCGCAGGTGACCGGCAAGCTGATCTTTCTGGGCGTGCTGTCGATCCTGATTGCGCTGCCGATTGCCATTGTCGTCGTGCTCGGCGCAAACGGGCTGGCGGATTGGCTCAAGCGCAAGCCACAGGTGATGCGGATCGTGGATTATGTCTTTGCGGCGGTGTTTTCTGTGTTTGCGGTCAAGATCCTGCTGACCCAGAACCGCTGATCCATGTCAGGGAGGGTTTACTCTTGCGGCTTGGCCAAAAAGCCAAACCGTGCTCTCAGTCAGCATCAATCGATGTCGCTGCTCGTTCGCTTGGCAGCCAGCGGCCGGCCTTGCGTCCCGCAATCAGCCAATAGATGCTGGCGCCGATGATGCCGCAGGCGGTGTGGATGGCGATCATCCGCGCAGGTTCGATCATGTCGCCGTCGCCTGCAGAGATACCGGTGGTCAACGGCAACCCGGCCAGCAGAGCGATCCCGCCGCCGGCCAGCGCGTGGCTGAGCCAGTCGCGCCGCCGCCAGAATTCGAAGACGGCAATGATGATGAACGCCGGCAGCAGCACCGCCCGGGCAAACAGGCTGGCCACGCCTAAAACGCCGACCAGCAAAGTCACGGTGAGTTCAAACTCGCTGAAACGGCCGAAATCTTCCGGCACGACCAGCCGGGCAAGAAAGGCATAGGCCAGACCCGCCGCCAGACAGCCGGCGAAAAAGCCGAAGGCAATGGCAAACATTCTGAGCAGAAGACGGAGAATGTCGCTCATCTCGCGGGATCAGTCCGCGCCATGGCCTGAGATCATCATCGCCTCAAGCGCCAGACGATCGGTCTTGCGCATGCGTTCGGACTCGCTCTTGAGCTGGCCACAGGCAGCCAGAATGTCGCGCCCGCGCGGCGTGCGGATCGGCGAGGCATAGCCATTGGCATTGACGAAATCGGCAAATGTCTCGATCGTTTCCCAGTCCGAGCACTCATAGTCCGAGCCGGGCCAGGGATTGAACGGAATCAGATTGATCTTGGCCGGAATGCCCTTGAGCAGCCGCACCAGTTCCTTGGCGTCGGCGAGGCTGTCATTGACGCCCTTGAGCATCACATATTCAAAGGTGATGCGCCGCGCATTGGAGACACCGGGATAGGTGCGGCAGGCATCAAGCAGTTGCTGCAGCGGATATTTCTTGTTGATCGGCACCAGCACATCGCGCAATTCGTCGCGCACGGCATGCAGGGAAATCGCCAGCATGACGCCGATTTCCTCGCCGGTGCGGGCTATTTCGGGCACCACGCCGGAGGTCGACAGGGTGATGCGGCGGCGTGACAGGGCCAGACCGTCGCCATCGGAAGCAATCAGCAGCGCCTTCTTGACGTTGTCGAAATTATAGAGCGGTTCGCCCATGCCCATCATCACGATGTTGGTGACCTTGCGGCCTTCCGCCGGCACGATCGCGCCCTGCGGTGTGTCCCTGTGCGGAAAATCGCCAAGCCGGTCCCGGGCCACCAGCAATTGCGACAGAATTTCCTCGGCGGTGAGGTTGCGCACCAGCTTCTGCGTGCCGGTGTGGCAGAAGGTGCAGGTCAGCGTGCAGCCGACCTGGCTCGAGATGCACAGCGTGCCGCGGCCTTCCTCGGGAATGTAGACGGTTTCGACCTCGACCGGACGGCCGGCGCCGCGCGGCGGGAAGCGCAGCAGCCATTTGCGGGTGCCGTCATCGGAAATCTGCTCCTCGACAATTTCCGGCCGACCGACGGTGTAGCGGGCGTCAAGCGTTTCGCGCAAGTCCCGCGAGATCGTGTGCATGTCGGCAAAATCCGACGAGCCGCGCACATACAACCAGTGCCAGATCTGGTTGACCCGCATCTTGCGTTGCTTTTCAGGCACGCCGGCCTCGGCCATGGCTGCAACCATCTCGTCGCGGCTCATGCCGATCAGCGTCGGCTTGCCATCAAGCGTCTGGACGGCGGACGGCCGGACGGGGCGTGCGGAAGGGTCTTTGAGATCAAGTGTGACTGTCATCGGTATGGGCGCTCTTGTTGGCTGAAGCGAAGCGCGTCGGACGGGACGTGCACAGGCCGCTCTGCATCTTTGCAAACCGCCTGTCGGGCAAACGGGATGATCCGAGCCGGTGCGGTAAACCAGGGCCTTTACCAGCTTTTGTGCGGCGCGTCACCATCCCTGCCGAGGAGGGGCTTAAACCGGCAGCCGCAATCAGGGGCCTGTATCCGGGGTTGCGGGCCTGAGCATGGCGTCGACAAAGCCGGCCACATCGATGCGGGGCAGCGCCGGTTCGCCGGCCAGTTGTTTGAGACCGACCAGCGTGGCGTAAATCAGCGATGCGCGCGACCGGGCTTCGGGTCCGCTCAACCCGGCACCGCGCATCTGCAGTGTCAGGAAGGCCAGCCGTTCGGTGTCGGCGTTGCGGACAACCGTTTGCACGGCTTCTTCGCCCGCCGCCCAATGGCGAATCGCCGCCTCGGTCATCGGGCCGCCATATTCCTGCGCCGGGCCGTTCAGTATCTTCTCGATGAAGCGGATGAACAATTCGCGCGGCGAGAGCTCCGAAGAGGTCATCGAGGCGATGACGTCCTGGGTGGCGATGCGGCGCCAATGGTCGACCATCGCTGCCCTGAGCGCAGCCAGATCGCGAAAATGCCAGTAGAAGGACCCCTTGGTGACGCCGAGTTCGCGGCAGAGGTAATCGACCCGGATGGCTGTCGGGCCGGTGCTGGTCAGCAGCCTGAATGCCGTCTTGATCCAGTCGTCGGGTGTCAGTGTCTGTTTGCTGTCCATGCGGCACCATACCTGACGTATTGAGGGGTGCAATCCATGCAGGTTGGCAGAGAGACAGATCTTGCCGTCACGCTTGGGCAGAGGCGGAGCGGACGCGTTCGCCAAAGCATCCGGCGTTCAAATGGATCCATTTGAACGCCGGATGGCACATGCAGTGATTGAATAAGATACGGCGTCCTTTGCGGATCCTGGTGGATCCGCGGCGTTGCAGGAGCGCGCTGCGGCCGCTGCGCCCGGAAAAGGCCGGATTTTCAGCCTTTTCCGGAGGATGCTGCACGACACGCGTTATTTGCAGCTTGTGATCTTGTTGAGCGCTGCGGTTACGCCCTTGAGCGAGTAGCTGTAGGATGTTGCCGTGCCACGGCGCGACGTGGCCTTGATCGACATCGATGAGCCCGCCTTCATGGCGGCAACAAGCTGCGGTTCCTGGGCGGCATTTTCGACCCATGCCGAGTTGCCCCGGGTAAACAGGCTGAAATCGCGGCCATCGACATTGACGGTGACCTTGGAGGATTCCTGCAGTGGATACCCCATCATTGCCTGCGGCTCATAACTGACATTCTGGCCGGGCCGCTGCGAGATGAGAAAGAAGATGTCCCCATGATCGACATTGGTTGGTGCAGAACTGGTCGGCACCGAGAGCACATAGCAGACTTTGCCGCCTGCCGAATTGTATGAATATGCGCCCCAGGCATCAAACTGCTGGATCCTGGTGGGCGATTGCGCCGCCGCGGCGGCGGTCAATGCAAAAAGCGCCGTCACTGCGGTTGCGATTGTCTTCCCAAACATGGCTTTCCTACCGGTTCGTGGTCCTGTGTCACACTCCCTGGAGCGTGACAATTCCCGCGTGTTGCGAGCTGATTGATTCATTTTGACTTAATCCTGGTTACCAAACCGTCAATGAAACCTGCGCAATTGTAGCGGCATGTCCCAGACCCGGCTTGAAGCGTCCCTCATCACGCCTTTGTAACAATTGGAATCCGGCAACAGTTTGACCTTTGAAAAATCCGGTGTACGTGTTGATGTAAAATCGACGAGGCGGCGGCTGATCGCAGCGAACAGACGGGGTTCCGCAAAATACATGTCGAATGACTTGAAAGAGCGGCTTGCGGGTCTCGCAGAGGCAGTCGCGGTCAGGCGGGACCAGAAGGCCTTCGCTGAATTGTTCGATTACTTTGCACCGCGGCTGAAATCCTATCTGCAGCGGCTGCGGATGGAGCCCTCGCAGGCCGAGGAACTGACCCAGGAAATCATGATCGTGCTCTGGCACAAGGCAGGCATGTTCGATCCGGCCAAATCCTCGCTGGCGACCTGGCTGTTCCGGGTGGCGCGCAACCGGCGGATCGATGCGCTCAGGCGCGACCGGTCGGGCCGGCTTGATCCCGACGATCCGGCGCTGCAGCCATCACAGCCCGAGGCCGCCGACGATAGGATTGAGGCCGAGCAACGCGATGAACGGGTGCGCAAGGCAATGCTGGATCTGCCTGAAGAGCAGGCCGTGCTGGTGCGGCAGGCGTTCTTTCTGGGGCTGTCGCACAGCCAGATAGCCGCGGACACCGGATTGCCGCTCGGGACGGTCAAGTCCCGCATCCGCCTGGCCTTTGCACGGCTGCGGCGCAGCCTGGAAATCGATGACGGCGACATGACGCTGCATTAAACCGACCCTCGTTGAGGAGACGTGAAATGATGGAGCGGATATCTGCCTCAGGCCGGTTTGGCGTCTTCGCCAAGCCTGGCAAGCGATGTGCGCGCGGCGAGCCGGTGGGCCTCGGTCATGTGGGCGCGCACCGTGGCAATGGCCAGCGACAAGACCGCGATGTCGTCGGAAAATCCGACCACCGCCAGAATGTCGGGAATGGCGTCGACCGGCATGACAAAATAGGCCAGTGCGCCAAGCAGCACCGCCCTGGCCTTGCCGGGTGTTTCCGGATCAAGCGCGCAGTAATAGGCGGCGACCAGATCTTCGGCGAACGGGATCTGCTTGGCTGCCTTGGCAAATGTCCGCCAGAAACCGGCGCGCACGGAGGATTCCTTCGCCTCTTGCGACCGGCTGTCGGTGGTCTGACCCGGTTCGATAATTTCGCCATCAAGGCTGATCATGCCCGTTTCTCCTGTGCTTTTTCAAAGCAGTGCTGGCAAGGATATGGTCATTTGAGACCTCGGCTTCAATGTTTTGTGCCGGTTCCGCTGGCAATACGGTCCATGGCAACCGCCAGATCAAAATCGAGTCCGGTCAGGCCTCCGGCGTCATGAGTGGTCAGGCGCACCTCCACGGTGCGGTAGACATTCTTCCATTCCGGGTGATGGTCGAGCTTTTCGGCAACCAGCGCTGCGCGGCTCATGAATCCGAAGGCTTCGGAGAAATTGGCGAACCTGAAGGTCCGGCTCAGCGCGGTTTCACCGGCATCAATCTCCCAGTCGGCGACGCTGGCAAGCTTTTCGGAAACAGCTGTGCTATCGAGTTTCTGGCGCGGCATGGCGTCCTCCGGGTCTTATTCGTGGCACTATGGGCAAGCTTATGATGAAATCTAGCGTATTGGATGGCAAAGAGAAGGCGCAATTGCAGGTTCTGTTCGTGTGCCTGGGCAACATTTGCCGTTCGCCGCTGGCCGAGGGCATCTTCCGGCAGGGGCTCGCCGAGGCGCAGCTGGCCGATCTGGTTGCCGTTGATTCAGCCGGGACCGGTGACTGGCATCAAGGCGGTGCACCTGATCCGCGGTCGGTGGAGACCGCCGCTCGGCACGGCGTCGACATCTCCGGACAACGGGCGCGGCAGGTCAGGATCGATGATTATGACCGCTACGACATGATTTTTGCGATGGACCGTTCGAATGAGGCGACCATGCGGGCCCGCGCGCCCTCATCCCGGCATGACAGGATTTTTCTGTTTCTCGAGCACACACTCGGCAGCCGCGCCGACGTGCCTGATCCCTATCATGGCGGGGCCGAAGGCTTCGAAGATGTTTATCAGCTGCTGCGCCAGGGCTGCACCGAACTGGTCTCGAGGCTCGGCGGTGAATTGCGCCAGCCCAGGGGATAGGCTTCCTCGACGAGATAGGGCCCGCCGCCGACCGACTCGCGCGACGACATCACGACGAAACGGCCGACATCGAACGGCAAGGTGCGGAAATCGCCCCGTTCGCCGAGATATTTGACCACGTCGGCCACCCGCGCATTGCGCAGCCGCGCCAGCGTGACATGCGGCGAGAAGCGGCGCGGATCGGGCGGCAGGCCATGCCGCTGGCAGATCCGCTCGATCTCGGCCTGCAAAGCCTTGAGTTCGGCGCAGGGGGCGACCCCGGCCCAGATCGAATGCGGCTTTTTTGAACCGAATGCGCCCACGCCCGAAAGCGTCAGCGGAAACACCGGCCGGTCAATCCGGTCGAATGCGCCGATCAGTTCATCCGCCGTATGGCACTCGACATCGCCGATGAAGCGCAAGGTGATGTGGTAATTCTCGACATCGAGCCAACGCGCGCCGGGCAATCCGCCGCGCAGAAGGGAGAGCGACAGGACCGCCTCCCGTGGAATTTCGAGTGCGGTAAAAAGTCTGGGCATTGCTGGTCCCCCGAATCACCGTAGGCCCCAAACGAATCACGCTACAGGCTGTGGGGCAAGCACCCGGAGCGCGGGGTCTGACATCCGGAAACGTCATTCCACCTTGATGCTGGCTAGAAACTGTTCGGCGACGGGCAGGATGCGTTCAACCATCTCGTTGATTCCGTTGGCATTGGGATGCATTCCGTCGCCGAGAAGCAGATCCGCATTGCCGGTGACGCCGTCGAGGAAAAAAGGATACAGCGCCAGGTCGTATTTGGCGGCGAGGTCGGGATAGATGGCGTTGAAGGCGGTTTCGTACTCCGCGCCCATATTGGGCGGGGCCAGCATGCCGGCAAGCAGGATTGCAATGCCGCGCTGCTGCAGCCTTGCGATCATGGCTTCAAGATTTTCGCGGGTTTTTGCCGGTGGCAGGCCGCGCAGGGCGTCGTTGGCGCCAAGCTCGAGTATGACGCCATCCACGCCGTCGGGAATCGACCAGTCGAGCCGCGCCAATCCGCCCGATGTGGTGTCGCCTGACACACCGGCATCGATGATCTCCACAGCGTGGCCGCGGGCGTTGAGTTCAGCCTGAAGCCGGGCCGGAACCCCCTCGTCAGCCTGCAGATTGTAGGCTGCCATCAGGCTGTCGCCGAAGCCGACAAGGGTGATTTGAGCCTCGGCGAAGGCGGTCGCGGATGAAGCGAGAATACCGAAGTTGACTGCCAGGCCGACGATCAAAGACCTAAAACGCATGAGACAAACCTTTAAAGTGCATGGTATGGCCCCTAAGTGCCTGACGTCAGCCGGTTCACGCCCGGCGGCTTCTTTCCATATAGGATGTTCAGCCCGTGTCTCAATCCATTGCCAAATCCATTGTCACTTTGAGGCAGGCCAATCTGACACTCGGCAACGGAGCTTCGTCGGTTCATGTGCTCAAAGGCATCGACATTGATATCACCAGCGGCGAGTCGGTCGGCATCGTCGGGCCGTCGGGATCGGGCAAATCCACGCTCCTGATGGTGGTTGCCGGGCTCGAGCGGCTTGATTCTGGCGAGGTTCACGTGGCGGACCACGCTCTGCATGATCTCGGCGAAGATGCCGTGGCTGCCGTGCGCGGCCGCTCGATCGGCATCGTGTTCCAGTCATTTCATCTCATTCCCAACATGACCGCGCTTGAAAATGTCGCCGTGCCGCTGGAACTCGCCGGCAAGGCCAACGCCTTCGAGCGGGCGCGCGAGGAACTGATCGCCGTCGGCCTCGAAGACCGTTTGAGCCATTATCCGGGTCAACTTTCGGGCGGCGAGCAGCAGCGGGTGGCGATTGCCCGGGCGCTGGCGCCGGATCCGGTGCTGATCGTGGCGGATGAACCGACGGGAAATCTTGACGGCGAAACCGGACGCCAGATCGCGGACCTGCTGTTTGCCAAACAGGCCGAACGCGGCACCACCTTGATGCTGGTGACGCATGATGTGACGCTGGCCGGGCGGTGCAACCGCCAAATCGCGGTGCGCTCCGGCCGGATTGTCGATCACGGCCATCAATCAGCCAGCGCCAAGGCCATCGCCTGATGGGTCCGGTCTCTGCGGCCCCAGCGGCAAACAGGTTGCGTCTGGGACTGGCGGCGCGGCTGGCGCTGCGCGAGTTGCGTGGCGGCCTGTCCGGATTTTACATCTTTGTCGCCTGCGTGGCGCTCGGCACCGCGGCGATTGCCGGGGTGAACTCGGTGTCGCAGATGATGACCGGGTCGATCGCGGCCGAAGGCCAGACGATTCTGGGCGGCGATATTCGCTTCGAGAGCGATAACCGCGATCTCGGCGAGGCCGAGCGCAGCTATATCGATGAGCTGGGCACCGTTTCGGCGGGCGCCAACATGCGTACCATGGCGCGCAAGCCCGACGGGTCGGACCAATCGCTTGTCGAACTCAGGGCTGTCGACGGCGCCTATCCGCTCTATGGTGACATCGAGTCGGTACCGGCGATGCCGATTGGCGAGCTGTTGGCGCCCCGGGATGGTATCCATGGCGCGGCGGTGGCTGAGATCCTGCTCGACCGGCTCGGACTGGAAGTGGGTGACAGGGTACTCGTCGGTCAGGCAAATCTGGAAATCCGCGGCGTTATTGCCGCCGAACCGGATGCGCTGTCGGAAGGCTTCGGCTTTGCGCCGCGGCTGATGCTGTCGCGTGCCGCGCTGGATGCCGCCGGGCTGATCCGGCCGGGCAGCCTGGTCGAATACAGCTACCGTGTGCGGCTTGACGGTGGCGT
Organism: Hoeflea sp. YIM 152468; assembly: GCF_029210485.1. Lineage (GTDB taxonomy): Bacteria > Pseudomonadota > Alphaproteobacteria > Rhizobiales > Rhizobiaceae > Hoeflea. The sequence goes on along the minus strand of NZ_JARGET010000014.1, from coordinate 16,506 downwards.
CAGCGCCCGGGATCTCGCGGCCCTGCGCGATGAAGCGGTCAGCCGCTTTCCCGACGCCGACTGGCAGATCCGCACCAGTGCAAATGCGGCGCCGTCGCTGACCCGGAACATCGAACGGTTCTCGCAGTTTCTCACTCTTGTCGGGCTGACGGCGCTGATTGTCGGCGGCGTCGGCATTGCCAATTCCGTGCGGGCCTGGCTCGAAAGCAAGCGCGGTGTGATCGCGACGCTCAAATGTGTCGGTGCGCCGGCCAGGCTGGTGGTGGCGATCTATCTGATTCAGGTGATGCTGATTGCTGCCTTCGGTGTTGTGATCGGGCTTGCGCTCGGCGCGGTCACGCCGTTTCTGGCAGCGGGGGCGCTCTCGGGCATCATTCCGATCGCCGTCAGCGCCTCCTTCTATCCCGCGTCGCTGGCCGTGGCGGCGGGGTTCGGGCAGGCGACGGCGTTTGCCTTTGCGATCCTGCCGCTTGGCCGGGCCGGCGCGGTGCCGGCAACGGCACTGTTCCGCCAGCAGGGGTTCGAGACCGGCGGTCTGCCGGGCTGGCCCTATCTGCTGGTCGCCGGGCTGACACTGTCCGGCCTCGGCGTCGCCGCCATCTGGTTTGCCGATGACCGCCGCATTGCCGGCGTCTTCGTTTTGGCGGTGATCGTGGCGTTCGGTGTGCTCAGGCTTGTCGGCCATGCGGTGCAGATGATCGCCAGACGCTGGCCTGCGGTGCGCTCGACGCCGCTCAGACTGGCCATCGGCAACATTCACCGTCCCGGCGCGCTGACCCCGTCGGTGGTGCTGTCGCTGGGTCTGGGCCTTGCGCTTCTGGTGACTCTGGCGCTGATTGATACCAATCTGAGGCGGGAATTGTCGGGCAATCTGCCCGAGCGGGCGCCGAACTTCTTCTTTGTCGACATCCAGTCGAGCGAGATCGACGGGTTCGATCAGGTGGTGTCCGAGCTGGCGCCGGGCGGCAAGATCATCAAGGTGCCGATGCTGCGCGGGCGCATCACCCAGCTCAAGGGCGAAGAGGTCAATGAGCAGAATGTGCCGGCCGAAGCGCGCTGGGTGCTCAGGGGTGACCGCGGCATCACCTATGCGAAAAACCAGCCGGAAAATTCCAGACTGGCCCAAGGCCAATGGTGGGCGCCGGATTATCAGGGTGAACCGCTGGTGTCGTTTTCGGCCGAAGAGGCGGGCGAGATCGGCCTTTCTGTCGGCGACACCATCACCGTCTCGGTGCTTGGCCGTTCGATCACCGCGCGGATCGCCAATCTGCGCGACGTGGAATGGGAATCGCTGTCGATCAATTTCGTCATGGTGTTTTCACCCAACACCTTTGCCGGCGCGCCGCATTCCTGGATGGCGACGCTGTTCGATCCCGGTGCCAATGCGGCTCTGGAAGGCGAAATCCTGCGGGCTGTGACCCAGGCCTATCCGACAATCACCAGTGTCAGGGTCAAGGACGCGCTGGAACTGGCCAATCGTCTGGTCGGCCAGATCGGCATTGCCATCCGTGCCGCGGCGCTGGTGGCGCTGGTGGCTTCGGTGCTGGTGCTGGCCGGTGCTCTGGCTGCGGGCAACCGGTCGCGGATTCATGATGCCGTGGTGCTCAAGACGCTTGGGGCCACGCGGGCAACGCTGATTCGCGCCTATGTCTACGAATATGGACTGCTCGGTCTCGCCACGGCGCTTTTCGCGCTGGCCTTTGGCGGTGTCGCGGCCTGGTTCGTGGTCAGCCGGATCATGACATTGCCGTCGCAATTCATGCCCGATATCGCGCTTGCAACGCTGGCCGGCGCCCTGGTGCTGACCGTCGGCATCGGTTTGATCGGCACCTGGCGGGTGCTTGGACAAAAAGCCGCGCCTGTCTTGCGCGAGCTTTAAGGCCAAACCGGTTTAAACATTAAGCATTTGGGCAGCTTTTCTTCCAACTTGAATCATCAAGGGTCTTGCCGTGGGCCCTGATCGTCCTCATATTGTACAAACGCATGCTGAAGCTTCGCAGCGGCGCCTGGGCGATTACCGCCCGACACCGTAATCATTACCGGGGCTTATATAAGAGGAAAACATGGCTGACTTTCGCAATTCGAATGTTCGCGTAGCGAATGGCGCCCACGCAGGTGCTGCCATTGATGAAGGCCTTCGCGCCTACATGCTCCGCGTTTACAATCTCATGGCAATGGGTCTTGGCATCACCGGTGTCGCCGCGTATGCCATCGCACTGTTTGCTACAACCAACGATCCGGCTTCCGCCGTGGCGCAACTGGGCAACGGCAAAATGCTGACCGGCCTGGGCGCCGCGCTCTACGGATCCCCGCTCAAATGGGTGGTGATGCTGGCGCCGCTGGGCATGGTGTTCTTCCTGAGCGCCCGTATCGAGAAAATGAGCGTCTCCGCCGCACAGACCACGTTCTGGGTGTTTGCGGCGCTGATGGGCGTCTCGCTGTCGTCGATCTTCCTGGTCTATACCGGCGCATCGATCACGCAGACCTTCTTCGTCACCGCCGCTTCGTTCGGTGCGCTGTCGCTTTACGGCTACACCACCAAGAAGGACCTGTCGGCGATGGGGTCGTTCCTGATGATGGGCCTGTTCGGCCTGATCATCGCGATGGTGGTCAACATCTTCCTGCAGTCGAGCGCGTTGCAGTTCGCCGTCTCGGCCATCGGTGTGCTGATTTTCGCCGGCCTGACCGCCTATGACACACAGCAGATCAAGTCGATGTATTACGAAGGTGATTCCGACGCCTCCGCCGGCCGCAAGGCGATCATGGGCGCGCTGCGTCTGTATCTCGACTTCATCAACCTGTTCATGTTCCTGCTGCACTTCCTCGGCAATCGCGAGTAGCCGTTGCGGCAATGATCCGGAAAAAGGCGGTCTTCGGGCCGCCTTTTTTGTTGGCGGCGGTCCTGCGGAGCGATACACCGGACGCCTGACCCACCGGACCAGCAGCCATGATCATCCGCGACGCGACACTTTCGGATCTGACCGGGATCACAAGCATCTACACCGGCAGCGTCGTCGATGGCGTGGCCAGCTATGAGCTTGTGGCCCCTGACGTGGCCGAGATGGAGCGGCGGATGGCCGCCATCACCGGCAGCGGTTACCCCTATCTGATCGCTGCAGCCGGAGACGGCACGGTCCTTGGCTATGCCTATGCTTCGGCGTTCCGCACCAGACCCGCCTATCGCTGGCTGGTGGAGGATTCGATCTATCTGGCGCCGGAAGCGCGCGGGCAGGGTGTCGGCCGGGCGCTGCTCGACGCGCTGATCGGCCGCTGCGAAACGCTCGGGTTCCGGCAGATGGTGGCGGTGATTGGCGGCGCTGATCCGGCCTCGATCGCGGTGCACCACAAGGCGGGCTTCGTCCATTGCGGGATGATTTCCGGCGCCGGTCACAAGCACGGGCGCTGGCTTGATACGGTGTTCATGCAAAGGCCGCTTGGCGCGGGCAAGGCCACCGATCCGGACCCGCTGAGCTATCAGGGCACCTTGTTTTCCCGATAGCGCTGTCAGCGCACCAGCCGTGGCGCCTTGTCGAAATATTTCAGCACGATCTCGAGTTCGTGGCCGCGTTTGAGCACCAGCCCGGCCGCCGATATGATGGCGAAGGCGCCCTGTTTGCGGGCCCTGGAGGGGTCCTTCTCAATGCGGTAGAGCGGCACTTCGCTGGTGCGGCGGAAGGCAGAAAAGATCGCCCGGTCGCGCAGGTGATCGATGGCGTAATCGCGCCAGTGGCCTTCAGCCACCATCCGGCCATAGATCCGGAGGATGAGATCCAGTTCGCGCCGCTGAAAGGTGATCAGCTCGGGGGTGTTGCGGCGGCGGGCTTCGCTGAGATCAATTGTGGCTGCGTTCGCCGCCGATCGATTTGTGCCTTGGCGTGCCGGATAATCTGAACCGTCCGCCATTATCTGAACCGCACGTCATTGCTCATCTCGTCAGTGTGCCTGACATATCCACAAATTCAAGCGCGGATGACAAATTAGAGATCGGAAATAGACGAGGGGCTCGATGCCGCACCGCACCATCACAGAACGCTGCAAGTCGTAGCCGTTGTTTACCGCGCGGCCGCGCAAAATTGGCTGCGGGCGCATTTGGGCCGCTTTTCAGCCCAACGTTTGCCGGATTTGACCCGGATTGTTGCGGTGTTGCCTCAGACGGTTCGAACCGGGGACTTCGGTATATCAGCCCCCCAGCCCCTCGGAGTCCCCGGGACGGATCTTCGCCTTGGCACACCCGCTTCAACCTGTTCCCCGGTTGCGTCGGTTTGCCTGGCACAAGCGCGAAACGGCTTACTCCCCCCGGCCCAAGCGCGAGGCAACGTCCCCAATACCCCGAACTGGACCGGCTTCTGGCCGGTCCATTTTTATGTGGGGTTGGGTGATTCGATGAGTGCCGCGCCGAGAATCCGGCCTGGCGTGCCGTTGTTGCCGACGATCTGAAGCAAGATGGCGCAGCCGCGGCCGGGATGGGCCGAAAGCACCGATGGCGGCAGTTTCAGGCTCATCGCCTTGCCCTCCCACATGCCGACGGTTTCCATGTCGCGCACGCTGTTGCGATAGGTGATGGACTGGCCGGCGTTCTCGCCCCGCTTGATCTGCACCGTTGTGGCTTCGTCAAAATAGACCACCACAATATCGGCTTTGCCTTCGCCGGCGCCGACCGAAATGTTGAGCTGGTCCGCGCCCATGCTGGCGTTGACCTCGACCGACAGTCCGGCGCCGATGGACGAGAGCTTGGTGAGGATCGCCATGACAGCGGCGCCGTCGGCGCCATTGGCGTGGTCCTGGCCGTTGATGACCGCCTGCGGTGTGTAGACATTGTTGCGCCGGAACGATTTGGCATAGCCATATTGCCTGTCGGTATTGGCCTTGCTCGACAAGGTGTCGGCCCATCCGAGGTAGTTCCAGTAATCGACGTGATAGCTCAGCGCCAGCACCTCGCCGGTCTCGGCCAGGCGTGAGAGTTCCGCATCCGCCGGCGGGCACGACGAGCAGCCCTGGCTGGTGAACAGCTCGACGACGCCAGCAAGATCGTTCGCCCGGGCTGGGTCCGGATGGGCTGCGGCCAGCAGGACTGGAAGCGCAAGCGCGAGAAAACTGATGCGGGCAGTCATGTTGCCGGGTCCGTTTCGATCAAAGGGGGTTTGCATGGTGCGGATGGTTGTAGCGTGGAGTGGCCAACACGGCCAAATCACGTTGCGGTGAGACATCTGCGGGCGATCCGGCCCGAACAGGACCACCGAACGAAAAACGCCGGAGCAATGCCCCGGCGTTGTCTGATGTCAGATTGTCGTTGCGCTCGCTTAAGAGGCGAGATCGCGCAGCACAGTCTGCAGAATACCACCGTTCTTGAGGTATTCGAGCTCATCGAGCGTCTCGACACGGCAGATCAACGGAATCTCCCTGACCGTGCCGTCGCCATAGGTCACCTGAGCGATCTTCTTCTCGCGCGGCTGAATGTTGGCCAGTCCGTCGATCGAGATCAACTCGTCGCCCTTCAGACCGAGGCTTTCCCAGGAACTGCCGTCCTCGAAGACAAACGGGATCACCCCCATACCGACCAGGTTGGAGCGGTGAATCCGCTCGTAGGATTCGGCGATGACAGCGCGGATCCCAAGCAGATTGGTGCCCTTGGCAGCCCAGTCACGCGACGAGCCGTTGCCATATTCGACACCGGCGAAGACGACCAGCGGCACACCTTCGGCCTTGTACTGCATGGCTGCATCGTAGATCGAAACCTCCTCGCGGGACGGGTAGTGGAAGGTGTACCCGCCTTCACGGCCGTTCGGTCCAAGCATGTGGTTGCGCAACCGGATGTTGGCGAAGGTGCCGCGCATCATCACTTCATGGTTGCCACGCCGGGTGCCGTACTGGTTGAAATCGATCACGTCGACGCCATGATCCATCAGGTAGGCACCTGCCGGAGACTGGGCCTTGATCGATCCGGCCGGGGAGATGTGGTCGGTGGTGATCTTGTCCCCGAACAGTCCCAGCACACGTGCGCCCTTGATGTCGGATATGCCCGCGCCGGTCTTGCCCATTCCCTCGAAATAGGGCGGGTTCTGCACATAGGTCGACGTGTCGTCCCAGGCATAGGTCTGGCTCGACGGGACTTCCACCGCCTGCCAGTTCTCGTCGCCCTTGAACACGTCGGCGTACTTGGCCGCGTAAAGCTTGCGGGTGACGTACTTCATGATGAATTCCTGGATCTCCTGGCTGGAGGGCCAGATATCCTTGAGAAACACCGGATTGCCGTCCTGGTCGTGGCCGAGCGGCTCGGACGTCAGGTCCATCTGCACCGAACCTGCCAGCGCGTAGGCCACCACCAGTGGCGGTGAGGCCAGGTAGTTGGCCTGCACGTCAGGCGAAATGCGGCCTTCGAAGTTGCGGTTGCCCGAGAGCACACCTGCGGCGATCAGACCCTTGTCGTTGATGGTCTTGGAGACCGGTGCCGGCAAGGGGCCGGAGTTGCCGATGCAGGTGGTGCAGCCAAAACCGACAAGGTTGAAGCCGAGCGCGTCAAGATCGGTCTGCAGGCCGGACTTGGCGAGATACTCGGCCACCACCTGGCTGCCAGGCGCCAGCGAGGTCTTCACCCATGGCTTGACCGTCAGGCCCTTGGCGACGGCGTTGCGGGCCAGGAGGCCGGCGCCAATCAGCACGCTCGGGTTGGAAGTGTTGGTGCAGGAGGTAATCGCGGCAATGGCCACATCGCCATGACCCAGATCGTAATCCTCGCCCTCGACTTCATAGCGGTTGGAAAGCTGGTCAGGCTTGTTGTACTCGTCGACCAGTGACTTGGCGAAGCCGGTGGCGATGTTTTCCAGCGGAATGCGGCCTTCCGGACGCTTCGGGCCGGCCATGGACGGCACCACGGTGCCGAGATCAAGTTCCAGCGTGTCGGTGAAGACCGGCTCGGGGGCACTGGTTTCGCGCCACATGCCCTGCGCCTTGGAGTAGGCTTCAACCAGCTTGATGCGGTCATCGTCACGGCCGGACATGGTCAGGTAGCTGATGGTTTCGCCATCAACCGGGAAGAAGCCGCAGGTGGCGCCGTATTCAGGGCCCATGTTGCCAATGGTGGCGCGGTCGGCCAGCGTCATCGAATCAAGGCCGGGGCCGAAGAATTCGACGAACTTGGAGACAACGCCCTTCTGCCGCAGCATTTGCACCACGGTCAGCACCAGGTCGGTGGCGGTGACGCCTTCCTTGAGTGCGCCGGTGAGACGGAAGCCGATGACTTCCGGCAACAGCATGGAAATCGGCTGGCCGAGCATGGCTGCTTCGGCCTCGATGCCGCCAACGCCCCATCCCAGCACGCCAAGACCATTGATCATGGTGGTGTGGCTGTCGGTGCCGACGCAGGTGTCCGGGTAGGCAGTGATTTCGCCGTCTTCTTCCCTGGTCCACACGGTCTGGCCGAGATATTCAAGGTTGACCTGGTGGCAGATGCCGGTGCCGGGGGGCACGACGCGGAAATTTTCGAATGCCTGCTGGCCCCATTTGAGGAAGCGGTAGCGCTCGCCGTTGCGCTCGTATTCGCGTTCGACATTGTGGCTCAGCGCGGTCGGTGTGCCGAATTCATCGACAATGACCGAGTGGTCGATGACCAGGTCGACCGGCACCAGCGGGTTGATCTTTTGCGGGTCGCCGCCAAGGGCAACCATGGCGTCACGCATCGCCGCCAGATCGACGACGGCGGGAACGCCGGTGAAATCCTGCATCAGCACACGGGCCGGGCGATAGGCGATTTCGCTTCCGGCGGTGCCCTTGTCGCTGAGCCAGGCGGCGACGGCTAGGATATCATCCTTCTTGACCGTGCGGCCATCTTCGTTGCGCAGCAGGTTTTCGAGAATCACCTTCATCGAAAAGGGAAGTGTGGAGATCCCGGTCAGGCCGTTCTTCTCGGCCTCGACGAGGCTGTAATAGACATAGTCCGTGCCCTCGACATTGAGGAGGGAACGGCAGTTGAAGCTGTCGAGTGATTTGGCCACGAGCAACTCGCTTTCGTCAGTTCAGCCGAAATTTGAAGGCAAACACCTTGCTCACGCTGATTGCGTTGAGAAGGATGCGGGTACGGTCATTTCCGCAGTCCGCCCGTGACGCCGGATCGGCTGTCATGTTCGGCACATGGTGGAATTCACGCCGACCGCTGGCGTGGTTGCAGGTCTTATAGATTCTTTCGTATGAAGGTTCCAGATCAAGCAGGGGCTCATTTCGACATTATTTGCCGAATGTCGCCCGGGTGATGGTAAGGAACTGGAAAATCGACACCGACAACGGGTCGAGTGCGGGGGCCCATGCAGGCGGTAGCCACGAAACTCAGGGGACGGCGCGGCGACAGCGTCTTGTTTGACGATGTGGGCTTCACGCTTGGCCGTGGCGAAGCGCTGGTCATCACCGGGCCGAATGGATCGGGCAAATCAACATTGCTGCGGATCATCGCCGGCTTGCTGCGGGCGGATTCGGGCCGGTTTTCCCTCTACAACACCGATGGCGCGGCAGTGCCGGTGGCGGAAAACGCGCATTATCTGGGACATGGCAACGCCATGAAGCGGGAGTTAAGGGTGTCCGAGAATCTCGGTTTCTGGAAGAGCTTCCAGTGCGGTGACAGCGGCGCGGGAGTTTCGGTCGATGCGGCAATCGAGGCGGTCGGCCTGACCGGGGTGGCGCATCTGCCCTTCGGCTATCTTTCCGCTGGCCAGCAGCGCCGGATTGCGCTTGCGCGGCTGCTGGTGTCGGCTCGTCCGCTCTGGCTGCTGGATGAACCCACCGCGGCGCTCGACACCTCCTCGGACAAATTGTTCGCCGATCTGGTGCGGACCCATCTGGCAGGTGGCGGGCTGGCGATTGCCGCCACCCATCAGCCGCTCGGTCTCGACACGGTCCGGTCGTTGCAGCTTTCAGGCCTGCATCGCGCCGCCTCGGTGTCCGGCGAGGCCTGGACATGATGGCTTTGCTGAGGCGCGATCTGGCCATCGCCACCCGGTCAGGCGGGGCGGCGATGCTCGGGGTCTTGTTCTTTCTGGCGGTGGTGGCGGTGGTTCCATTCGCAATCGGGCCGGATCTCAATCTGCTGGCGCGAATCGGCCCGGCGATTCTGTGGATCGGCGCGCTGCTGGCATCGCTGCTGGGGCTCGACCGGCTGTTTCAGGCCGACCGGGAAGACGGCTCGCTCGACATCTTGATGCTGCAGGACTGGTACGGCCTGGTTCTCACCGTGTTCGTGAAAAGCCTGGCGCACTGGCTCGCCACCGGCTTGCCGCTGGTGCTGGCGGCGCCGCTGCTGGGGCTGCTGATGAACATGAGCGCGCTGTCGACCGGAGCGGTCATGCTGACATTGCTGGTGGGCACCCCGGCGATTTCCTTCATCGGCGCCGTCGGTGCAGCGGTGGCCGTGGTGCTGCCGCGCGGCGGATTGCTGGTGTCGATCCTGATCCTGCCGCTGGCGATCCCGATCCTGATCTTTGGCGTCAGCGCTTCTTACGCGGCGGTGACGGAGCCTGATCCGTTTCTGCCGCCGTTCATGATCCTGGCGGCGATTGCGCTGTTTTTTGCCGCGCTTGGGCCGGTTGCGGCGGCTGCGGCGCTGAAGGGAGCGGCTGATTGACGCTGTGCGAACCGGATCGGCCGCCTATTTGACACATAGCATTGAAACAATGCGCGTCTGCGACTAGAGAAATGGGCATGAGTGACACCAACGTCTCACAGGGCTGGTTTACCAGCCTCGCCAATCCGACCCGCTTCCTCGCCCTTTCCGGGCGCGTGCTGCCCTATCTTGCGGCGGCGGCGGTCCTGACGTCGGTGATCGGACTGTATATGGCGTTTGCCGCGCCTGCGGATTACCAGCAGGGCATCACGGTCAGGATCATGTTCATCCATGTGCCGGCGGCGTGGCTCGCCATGATGTGCTATTCGGTGATGGCGATCGCCTCGATCGGCACGCTGGTCTGGCGGCATCCGCTGGCCGATGTCGCCGCCAAGACGGCGCTGCCGATCGGTGCTGCGTTCACCTTCCTGTCGCTCTTGACCGGCTCGCTCTGGGGCCGGCCGATGTGGGGCACCTGGTGGGTCTGGGATGCGCGGCTGACGTCGGTGTTCGTGCTGTTTCTGATGTATCTGGGACTGATGGCGCTGCACAAGGCGATGGAGGATCCGGCCCGCGCCGCCCGCCCTGCCGCGGTGCTGACGCTGGTCGGTTTCGTCAATATCCCGATCATCAAGTTTTCGGTCGAATGGTGGAACACGCTGCATCAGCCGGCCAGCGTGATCCGGCTTGACGGCCCGACCATTCATCCCTCGATGCTGTATCCGCTTCTGGTGATGGCGGTCGCCTACACGCTGATCTTTTTCAGCTTTCACCTGATGGCGATGCGCAACGAGATCCTCAGGCGCCGGGTCCAGGCGATGCGGCGTCAGGCGGCGCAATCCATCGGCAGCGGAGCCTAGCCCCATGATGAGCCATCAGGCATTTGTCTTCCTCTCCTATGCGGCATCGGCGGTGACACTTGCCGGGCTGCTGGCGGCGATCCTGCTCGACGGCCGGGCACGCCGCCGCGAACTGAGCGAACTCGAGGCGCAAGGCGTGCGCCGCCGTTCCATGCCCGTTGACGGATCCGGTTCATGAGTGAGCAAACAAACGCCACGACAGCAGCAGCGTCTGGCAGCCGGCGGCGGGTGCTGATCGGATTTTTACCGCTTGTGCTGTTCATCGGACTGGCCGGGGTGTTTCTCTACCAATTGGGGTCGGGCAAGGATGCCAGCGAAATTCCCTCGGTGCTGATCGGCTCGAAAGCGCCGTCGCTGGCCTTGCCGCCGCTCGAGGGCCTGGTTGCCGCTGGCGCGCCGGTTCCCGCACTCACCGATGCGGCGATCGCCGGCAAGCTGTCGCTGGTCAATGTCTGGGCGTCGTGGTGCGTGCCCTGCCGCCAGGAACACCCGTTCATGCTCGAACTGGCGCGCGATCCCCGGATCGAAGTCGTCGGCATCAATTACAAGGACAAGAACGCCAACGCGCTCAGCTTCCTGGGCGAGCTCGGCAATCCGTATGCTGCCGTCGGCGTCGACCCGGTCGGCAAGGCGGCGATCGACTGGGGAGTCTACGGCATTCCGGAAACCTATCTGGTCGCACCCGACGGCACCATCCTGTTCAAGCAGATCGGCCCGTTTACCGAGGACAGCCTGAAGACCAGGCTGCTGCCGGCGATCGAAAAGGCAATGTCTCCGGCAGGCTGAAGCAATTCTGTGCCTGGTGGCGCGGACAGGTCTCGCCGCAACGTCATGGCGGAACTATGGTGTCTGGCATGAGCACGGAAAAACAGTTCGACCGCCTGGTTCCCGAAGGCGACACCCGTGAGCGTGACGTCTGCCGGTCCTGCGGCTTCGTCGATTACCAGAACCCGCGCATCGTTGTCGGCTCCGTGGTCCGGCACCAGGGCAAGGTGCTGATGTGCCGCCGGGCGATCGAACCGCGGCGCGGCTTCTGGACCGTGCCTGCGGGCTATCTCGAACTGGGTGAAACGCCGGAAGACGGCGCCCGGCGCGAGGCGCGCGAAGAGGCGCTGGCCAATCTGAAGCTCGGGGAGCTGCTGGCAATCTATTCAGTCCCACATCTGAGCCAGGTGCAACTGATCTGGCGGGCCGAACTGATTGATCCCGGCGCGGGTTCGGCGCTGTTCGGCGTTGGCGAGGAAAGCCTCGAGGTTGAGCTGTTCGACTGGGACCAGCTGCCAACCGGCGAGATTGCTTTCCCGACGGTGCACTGGATGCTCGGCCACGAGCGCGAGGTGATGGCGAATGGCTATTGCGGGCCGTTCGGCAATGCGGGGTGAATTCACGTGTTAGCTGGTCGTCGTTCAACGATGCTTGCAGCGCGGATCAATGCCGCAAGCCTTGGTAATCAACGTGGTCGCTTCGGCAGTTTTTTCGCTTCCTTGGCCAAGGCAGCAATCTGCTCGTCCCCCTCTCGCTGACGTTCGAGCCGCCGTTGTGCATCAAACTTTTCATACTGCTGTTCTGCGAGCGCTTTTGCATCTGAAGCGCTGACCCGTCCGCCGGTGCGGAGAACAGTTCGCCCCAAATTCTGCAATTGTTGATCCAGCAAATTTTGAGCATCCTGCATCACCACAAGTCTGCCCATGTCGAGCTGGTCTTCAAAAATGTCAAGCAAGATACTGGTGAGCCGGTTGAGTTCCCTGATTTCCGCTTGCGCCAGATATTTTTTTGAAACGCCGGTATCCGCCTTGCGGATATTGTCATTCGGCCAAGTCTGTAGTCCCATATTTTCCGCGGTATGGTCGGCTCTGGATGCGATGATCTCTGCCGGTGTGTGGGAGGTGACTGCATAGACAAGCTTGGCTTGGGTTTTCTGATAAAACCCTCGTGCCGCTTCGGTGGTGCCATCATAGTCCTGGCACATGGCGCAAATCTGGCGAAGCTCCCGATAGACATTGGCCTCATCCGAGCGGATATCACGAATGATTTCGCGGAGTTCAGCGATTCGATCCGCATTATCGGGCTGCTTGAGTCGGGGAGAATCAACGACAAACCCCTTTTTGGCGAACTGGACAAGAATACTCGTGGCCCAGCGGCGGAAGAGCGTGGCTTGCGCGGATGAAACCCGGTAGCCCACAGAGATGACCATATCGAGATTGTAATGCTCGATTTGCCGCACGATTCGGCGAGAACCTTCCTGGCGAACTTGTGCAATTTTTGCACTTGTTGCGTCAGCTTCCAATTCCCCCTCAGCGTAGACATTGGCAATGTGTTTTGTGATAACGGATCGATCAACGCCGAAGAGCTGCCGGATTTGCGCCTGTGTCATCCAGAGGGTCTCACCCTGATAGCGGATATCGAGCTTCAGCCCCTTCTCCGAAGCATAGACCAAAAACCGGTCGCCGGTTTCGACGTCTTCAGTCAAGTGGACCGGTTCGTTCTTATCATCGCTCATGGAAAATCCGACTTTCTGCACAAGAACATTAGAGCAACAGGATCTGGTTTTCCATCCCCGGTCCGGCGCGGATCGCGGCACAAGACACCTAGCCATATTGCTAACTATTTCTTGACGGCAGTCTGCGCCTGCGTTACTTAGTCATATGGCTAAGCATGACCCCGATCTTTCCCCCCTGTTTCACGCGCTGGCGGACCCGACCCGGCGCTCGATGCTGACGCGGCTGGCGGCGGGACCGGCGCCCGTGACCGAATTGGCCAGTCCGACCGGATTGGCCCTGCCAACGGTGATGCGGCATCTCTCGGTGCTGGAGGTGGCGGGGCTGATCGCGACGTCGAAGGACGGGCGCGTGCGCACCTGCGCCATCGTGCCCGAGGCGCTTGCGCCGATGCAGAGCTGGCTTGATGAACAGAGGCTTATCTGGGAATCCCGGCTCGACAGGCTGGATGACTACGTGAAGACAATCATGAAGGAGCGAGAGAGATGACACTGGAACTGGATCCGGCTACGGACTTGAGCTTTACCCGCACGCTGGCGGTGCCGCGGCGTCTGGTATGGGAGTGCTGGACTGTGCCAAAGCACATTCCGCATTTCTTCATTCCCGCCCCCCACAAGGTGACTTCGGTGGAGATTGATCTCCGGGTTGGCGGGCGGTTCAACACCACCTTCGATGTCGAAGGCAACACCATGGAGAATCCCGGCGTCTATCTCGAGGTGGTGCCTGAGGAGAAGCTGGTGTTCACCGACGCCTACAGCGAGGGCTGGAAGCCTGCGGCCGAGCCCTTCATGACCGCGATCCTGCTGCTGGCGGATACGCCCGATGGCGGCACCAGCTACACCGCGATCGCCCGGCATCGCAATCCCGAGTCGCGAAAGACACATGAGGAGATGGGCTTTTTCGACGGCTGGGGAACGGTGGTGACGCAGTTGGAAGCCTATGCCAAAGGAATTGTGGCATGAGCGGAGATTTTGCGACGCTGACATTTGACCGCCGGCTGGCCGCGCCTGTGGCCACCGTCTGGGAAGCCTGGACGGCGCCGGCTGCGCGTGCGGTATGGGCCGCACCGGCAGCCTCGGTCACGGTCGAATTCCTTGAGGCCGATACCCGCGTCGGCGGACGCGAAGTCTCGCTGTGCAAGGTGGAGGGGCAGCCCGACACCCGCTGCGAGGCCGGATGGCTCGCGTTGCAGCCTGGCGTACGCAGTGTCAATTACGAATTGGTGTCGTGCGAAGAGATGACCCAATCGGCGGCTTTGGTGACAGCGGCGTTTTCCAGCGAGGCCGACGGCAGCCGCATGGTGGTGACCGTGCAACTGTCTTCGCTGGCCGAAAACATGGAGGCCGGCTACCGTGAGGGCTTCGGCGCCGGGCTGGACAATCTGGCGGGTGTGGCCGGGCGCTGCATGGTGCTCAGCCGCGTGATCGCGGCGCCGCGCGATATCGTCTGGGGAGCCTGGCTCAACCCCGACTCCCTGCCCAAATGGTGGGGACCGGACGGGTTCTCCTGCCGCACCAGGCGGATCGATCTGCGCGCCGGTGGCGAATGGGTGTTCGACATGATCGGGCCGGATGGCACGGTGTTCCCCAACCATCACCTGTATGGCGATGTCAAAACCGAAGACCGGATCAGCTACACGCTGCTCTGGGGCGAGAACGGACCCAAACATGCCGATGCCTGGGTGTCCTTCAAGGACCAGGACGGCGCAACCGAAGTCACCCTGGGCATGGTGTTCAGCACGGCTGCCGAATTTGAGGAGGCCAAGGGTTTCGGCGCCGTGGAACTGGGCCTGCAAACGCTGGGCAAGCTCGCGCGCAGTGTCGGCGCGGCGTGACATGGTTGCGACTGGCTGCCTTTGCCAGCAGCCGTCGGGGTGGCTCCATCAGGCCATTCCCGTCAAAGCCGGGCGGGTTTAGTCCTTCGCTGCGTCCGCGGTCTCGTCGGGCAGCGCATGCCGCTGCATCAGCGGCAGCTGCAACAGCGTGAAGACGATCGACAGCGGCAGGTTGCCCCAAACCTTGAAGGCGATCCAGAAATCGGTGGAGAAATTGCGCCAGATGAACTCGTTGACCACCGCCATGATCAGGAAATACAGGCCCCAGCGCATGGTCAGGATGCGCCAGCCCTCGGCATCGAGCTTGAAAGCCGAATCGAACACGTAGCCCAGGAAGGATTTCTTGAACAGCAGCCCGCCGAGCAGGATCAGGCCGAACATGGTGTTGATGATGGTCGGCTTGACCTTGATGAAGGTCTCGTCGTGCAGCCACAGGGTCAGCGCCCCGAATGTCAGCACGATCACGCCGGAGAGCAACGGCATGATCGGCAAGGACCGGACCAGAATCCAGGACACGGACAGCGCGATCGCGGTGGCGATCATGAAGCAGGCGGTGCCGACAAAGATCGGGCCGCCGATATCGGCCAGGAACGGCACCCGTTCGGCAATCCATTCCCCACGCGCATTGGCGAAGAAAAACACCAGCAACGGGCCGAGCTCGAGCACCAGCTTGAGCAATGGATTGATCTTCTTGCGCCTGGGGTCGCCGGGATCGCGCTCGAAGATATGGATCTCGTCGTCAGTGGACCGGGGTTCGCCGGCCGGGGTGCGGTTGCTCATCTGGGTTCTCCGGCGATTGCCGATGCGAAATCGGCCGCCTCAAAGGGTTCGAGGTCATCCACGCCTTCGCCGACGCCAATGAAGTAGACCGGCAGCTTGTGCCGGGCGGCGATGGCGACCAGTATGCCGCCGCGCGCCGTGCCGTCGAGCTTGGTCATCACCAGCCCGTTGACGCCGGCGACATTTTTGAAGATTTCGACCTGGTTCAGTGCGTTCTGGCCGGTGGTGGCGTCGAGCGTCTGCAACACGGTGTGCGGTGCGTCGGGATCGAGTTTGTTGATCACCCGCACGACCTTGGCGAGTTCGTCCATCAGCTCGGTGCGGTTCTGCAATCGCCCGGCAGTGTCGATGATCAACACGTCTGCACCGTCTGCGCGGGCGGTTTCGAAGGCCTCATAGGCAAGGCCGGCCGCATCGGCGCCGATTTTGGTCGAGACCACCTTCGAGCCGGTGCGGTCGCCCCAGATCTTGAGCTGCTCGATGGCGGCGGCGCGGAAGGTGTCGCCGGCGGCAAGGGTCACTTTCAGGCCACCGGCGCTCAGCTTGGCGGCGAGCTTGCCGATCGTCGTGGTCTTGCCGGTGCCGTTGACGCCGACCACCAGAATGACATGCGGCTTGTGGCTCAGATCGAGCTCCAGCGGTCTGGCCACCGGATCAAGCACGCGTGCGATTTCCTCGGCCATCACCTTTTGCACCTCGACCGGCGAAATGTCCTTGCCATAGCGCGCTGCCGACAGCGCATCGGTGATCCGCAAGGCTGTCTCGACGCCGAGGTCGGCCTGCAACAGAACGTCCTCGAGGTCCTGGAGTGTATCCTCATCGAGCTTGCGCTTGGTGAAAATGCCGCTGATCTGGCCCGACAGCTGCCCCGACGTGCGCGACAGGCCCTGGCGCAGACGGCTCCACCAGTTGCCGGTCTCCTGGTCCACAGGTTCGGGCGCCGGTGCG
>NZ_JARGET010000013.1 GCF_029210485.1 Hoeflea sp. YIM 152468 | reverse complement strand
GTCCGTCTCCTTGTCGTGACGGACTCTACCAAATTTTGGAGGAAGTTAAGGGGCTCAGGTCAGTTGCCATCGGCCAAGGTAATGAGATGCCTCCTTCGGGTTGCCAGACTTCGGGTACTGCTTGCCAGGCAAATTCTTCGTATATCTCGCCATGTCTGTGGGTAACGAGAGACAACCGCCAGGATCGGAGGTTCTCTTTGATGACCATAACCATGTGAATTAGCCGAGCAATCTCCGCGTCGTCGGTTCGAAGAGAGACTCCAACGTCACCGGGCGGCTCAGGACACCCTGCGACTGACACTGCTCCAGATATCCCTCCAGCAGCGCGCGGTTCGGTTCTATGCCATAGGGCAGGGGATCGTCACCACGGTCGAGTATCCGATCATGCATTCGATCAATATCAGTGGGGGCCTCGATTTCTCCCGCGCGCAACTGATCAACATAGATTTTCTTGGATTCTGTGAACGCTTCAAACAGCGCAACAGGCAATTCCGGATGACGCGCCAACACATCGTTGCGCACAACGATCAGATGGTTGATCGGATAGTGTCCGCGCTGATCGTATGCCCGGAGACCAGCCTCCATACCATTGGAGTGCAATGGAACTATATCGGTATACTGCTCGGGAATGTCCTGCGGAAAGAATCCGACCGTGGCGGGCAGCACACCTGTCTGAAGATCCTCTCTCAGGCTGCGCCCTTCCTTGATGTGCCGAACATTTTCGGGCAGACGATAATCTGCAACATGCTCATCGCTGGATAACACCCAGTTGACCCGGCTGGGGTTCAGTCCATGTTCTTTGGCGAGAATTTCGCGTGCCCACACACCTGTTGTGACGGTATATCCACGATCCACCCCTACGTCCCGGCCTTCAAGTTGTTGGGGGTCGGTGATGCCGGCGTTCCTGTTGAACAGGATCGCGCCGTGGTGAAACTCGCGAACGAGAAAAATTGGCAGCGCCGTGAATTGCGCACCGTATTCCCGCGCAACGACATAGGTCGTCAGCGCCAACTCACTGATCTCGAATTTGTTTTCCCGGACCATGCTCCGGAAAGCGCCCTTCATTGCCGCCTCATCATGGATAGTGAGGTCAAATCCATTCACTTTCACTGTGCCATTGAGAAGTGGAGCGACATTACCCTGCAAGCGCAGACAAATGTTGAGTTTGGAGTCTTCCATTGGCCGTACCTTTCCCATTTCGCCCTACCGGACCGGAATGAGGTTTCCGGTCCGGATGGAGGCGCCACACGTTCCTGCCGGCACGTTCCTCGGCCACGGCAGATTCTGTTTGGCGTTAGATTTGCTATCCGAATGTAAAGGAGTCGTGGTAGGCGCCCTGGACGCTTCCGCCGGTGATCGGCGCACCGCCGGGCACATAGACGGTCTTGCCTAGAACCGCTGCCGTCGCGCCATGCAGGCCATGCCGTGGAACCGGCATGGGAGCGACTGTCTCCCACCTGTCGGTTTCAGGATCGTAGGCCTCATTGGCTTCAAACACCAGGCCACGCGCCTCTCCACCGAACGCCAGTATCTTGCCGTTCACATAGGCCACACAGTGCCCACTGCGAATGGTTGGCATTTCGGTTCGGAACGACCACGTCAGGCTTTCGGGATCAAAGACTGAATGCAGACCGGTGTTGAAATCGTAGGAATCCTTGCGTCCGCCGATGCAGTGAATCTTCCCGTTCACCACCACCGCTCCCATGTGGCAGCGTTGTCCGGCGAACGGCTGCGTCGGAGTCGATCCACGCATATCATTGAGCAGCTGATAGGTCTTGGTTTCCGGATCGTAGATCTCATGCCAATCGACTGACCTGACGTTGCGGCCGCCGAGCAAGTGTATCTGTCCATTCAGTTCCACCGCCGAGATGGCACCGCGCGGTCGCAGCAGGTTCGGAATGCGTTCCCATTCGTCCGCGTCGGCATCATAGACAAAGCAGTTGGAATGCGGGCAACGGTTCTGCTCGATAAAGCCGCCGAAGCTGTATATCCGCTTGCCGATAACAGCCATGCTCAGATGGTTGCAGGCATAGGGTATGGGTGCTTTCAGTGTCCATTCGCCGGTCGCCGGATCGAACACCTGATGGTAATCGCTGTTAACCTTACCGCGGGCGTAGCCGCCGATGACATGAACCTTCCCGTCGCATGCAATAACCCCCATTTCGGCGGTTGCTATCGGCATTCGGGCTTCTTCTTTCCAGACCCCCATGTTGCGGGCATTTGGAATGGGATCGAGCTTGGGCTGGGAAACGCCTTGCGGGATGCTTGTAATCGTTGGATCAAACAATCCGGAAAACAGCGGATCGACCTGCGAATGGTTAATTGTATCAGGCATTGAGATCTCCTTTATTGCACCTTGTCGAGCAGGGAGAACGTGCTGGGATCAAAGACCTCTTCCGGCGTCAGATGGCGGCCAGTCAAACCGTCGCCATGGGCGTATCTCAGCATGTGCTCGATTTCATGTCGGCTCTCTTTAAAGCCGTAATTCCAAATATTTCCGCCCATCAGGCTCTGCACTTCGGCTGCAGTTTCGGCTATCCAGGGAAGCGTCAGGCGAAGAATATTTACCTGTTTCATATCGTCGAGAGCCAAGGCCTTCGCTCTGACAAAGGCGTTGAATATCTCTGCAGGTAGCCATGGGTGCTGGTCGACCAGGCTTTGCCGAACAACAACACAATGCATTATCGGGAATGCGCCGGTCTTGCGAAAATAATCCTTTTCCGCGCTTGGATAATCGGGGAAAAGTCGCGCAACCCGGCTGTCTCCATTTGTGAAGGACGAGGGCGGCTTTGTCGCTATCAGCGCATCAAGACGACCATCGGTCAGCATGCCGTTGAGCGTCTCCGTCGCCGGTATCGGGCTGAGGCTGATTTCTTCGGGCAGGTCGAGCTTCAACCGCTCTCCGCCGCCAGGGGCCTCCAATCCGCCATTCATCCAGGTCACATCCTGACTGCGCACTCCGTACTCATCAGTAAGTATACCGCGCACCCACAGGCCGACTGTTTGTTGGAATTGTTGGACTCCGAACCGGCATCCGCGCAGATCTTCCGGCTTTTTGATTCCGCTTTTGGTGTTGATATAGATGGCTGAATGGCGAAAGCTTCGAGACAGGAATACCGGCAGCGCGACGTACTCGCGAACGCCCCGGTCGACCTGAATAAGGTGGCTGGACATTGACATTTCGGCGATGTCAAAGGCCTGGTCCTCAAGCACCTGGCGAAAAATGGTCTGGGTCACCCCGGGAAGCGGGATCACGTCACATCCGCTGATACGAACCCGCGCGTCCAGGATCGGAGCGGCCCGGTCGGTTTGCGTGCATGCCAGCGAGAGCGCAAGCTTGGTCATTTGAGGTTCCCTGATAAATTTCTGCGTGCACGAACAACCAGTGCCGACGCCGAACGCCTGATCCTTTAAGTAAAGACAATTCTGTATGCTATGACGCTGAAAAAATAGGTGCAAACCGTGACCAATTAGGGCATTGGTCAGCCTATGAGCAAATACCGTATCTCCGAAGCTGTCGAAAGATTGCGAACCTATATCGACGCACAGGACCTGGCCCTGAACGAACGGATTCCGCCTGAGCGCTTGCTATGCATAGAGCTTGGACTGACCCGGGCTGGTCTTCGCTCGGCGATGAGCGTGCTGGAAAGTGAGGGCCGGGTCTGGAGACAGGTCGGGCGCGGGACGTTTATTGGAGCCCGGTCGGTCCTGAACCTGTCTGAGGTCCGCTACCTTAGTGGAATTACGACACCGGATGAGATAGCGGATGCCCGGTTGATCATTGAGCCTGAACTGGCTCGGCTAGCAGCCGAGAATGCTGTTTCGAGCGACCACAAGGAACTGCGACGGTGTTACAAGCGCTGCTCCGAGGCAACGGATTGGCGTGCTTTTGAAGCGTGGGACAACCGGTTCCACAGTGCGATCGCGACTGCGACCAGAAATAAATTGCTGATGACGGTGTTTGAAACTCTGAACGCCGTGAGGCGCTCATACGTATGGCAAACGCAACGTTCGGATTCCAAACCTTCAGCGAATTTCGTCACCGTTGACGAGCATAATGAGATTTGTCAGGCGATCCTGAGGAAAAAGCCTGATGAAGCGGCGGATGCGATGCGCGCGCATCTGTTGTCAGTGCGCAAGCGGTTGATCCTTCGCGATGCGGAGGAGTAGATGTTCGACCGGGATCTCAAAATTGCGGTGCCCGCGATCGCTTGAGTACAATCAGCAGGAGCGGCGCTCCCGCTTTCGCCGCTACGGCCAGACTTCCTGCAAGGGTGTCTGAAGGTCGTCTTCAGTCATCGGCTGCACCAACCGTCTGGCTCGATCGCATCTGCCGGCGGCTTATGCGCAACCGACCGGTTGCGGCAGCTTTTTCAGCCCGCTTGTGCTTCGGGCAGCCGGAAGCAGCATATAGATGGCTGATCTCGTCCCGGATGTGCGAGATCAGTGCTAGGAAATCAGCGACATTCGGGGGTGATGCGTTTGCAAGGGGGATGGATGCGGGATAACCACCGGATGACCATGATCAGACGCAGCCTCATATCCGCCATGAAGACACGTTTTTACACCCTTGCCTGCGTTCCGCTGTCCGCCCGGCGCCACGCTGTCCGTTGGCCGGTCGCGCCATGCCCTGCTGTTTCTTGTTTCCCCGCTAGGAAGTTGCCATGAAGTTTCGCTTTCCCATCGTCATCATTGATGAAGATTTTCGTTCCGAGAACTCGTCGGGCCTGGGTATTCGGGCTATGGCCCAGGCCATCGAAAACGAAGGCTTCGAGGTGTTGGGGGTGACAGGCTACGGCGACCTGTCGCAATTCGCGCAGCAGCAATCGCGCGCCAGTGCGTTCGTGCTGTCGATTGATGACGAGGAATTCAGCTCCGGGCCGGACCTGGACCCTGCGGTGCTCAACCTGCGCAATTTCATCGAGGAAGTGCGCTGGAAAAATGCCGACGTGCCGATCTACATCTACGGGGAAACCAAGACCAGCCGCCATTTGCCCAACGACATTCTGCGCGAGTTGCACGGCTTCATTCACATGTTCGAGGACACGCCGGAATTCGTTGCGCGGCACATCATCCGTGAAGCCAAGAGCTATCTCGAAGGCATCAAGCCACCGTTCTTCAAGGCGTTGCTCAATTATGCCGAGGATGGCTCCTATTCCTGGCACTGCCCCGGACACTCGGGCGGCGTCGCGTTTCTCAAAAGCCCGATCGGGCAGATGTACCACCAGTTCTACGGTGAAAACATGCTGCGCGCCGATGTCTGCAATTCGGTCGAAGAGCTGGGCCAGCTGCTCGACCACAACGGCGCCATCGGTGCATCGGAGCGCAACGCGGCGCGGATTTTCAACGCCGACCATTGCTTCTTCGTCACCAACGGCACCTCGACATCGAACAAGATGGTCTGGCACCACACCGTGGCGCCCGGAGACGTGGTGGTGGTGGACCGCAATTGCCACAAGTCGATCCTGCACTCGATCATCATGACCGGATCTGTTCCGGTGTTCCTGAAGCCGACGCGCAACCACCACGGCATCATTGGCCCCATCCCGCAGAGCGCCTTCGAGGTCGGGTCCATCCAGGAGAAGATCCGCGCCAACCCGCTGCTTGAAGGCGTTGACGCCGACACAATCAGGCCGCGAATCATGACGCTGACGCAGTCGACCTATGACGGTGTTCTCTACAACACCGAGACCATCAAGGATCTGCTCGACGGCTATGTCGCCAACCTCCACTTTGACGAGGCCTGGCTGCCGCACGCGTCCTTTCATCCGTTTTACGGAAGTTTCCATTCGATGGGCCGCAAGCGGGCGCGGCCGATGCATTCGGTCACCTATGCGACGCAATCGATCCACAAGCTGCTGGCCGGCATCAGTCAGGCCAGCCATGTGCTGGTGCAGGACAGCCAGGACACCAAGCTCGATCGCCATCTGTTCAACGAAGCCTATCTGATGCACACCTCGACCAGCCCGCAATATTCCATCATCGCCAGTTGCGATGTGGCTGCCGCGATGATGGAACCGCCTGGCGGCACGGCGCTGGTCGAGGAAAGCCTCGCCGAGGCGCTCGATTTCCGCCGGGCGATGCGCAAGGTCGACGACGAGTTCGGCGAGGATGACTGGTGGTTCGAGGTCTGGGGCCCGCCCGTCGAGCTTGAGGAGGAAGGCATTGGCGACACGACGGATTGGGTGCTCAAGCGGACGGATGCCGATGGCGTGCAGTCATCCGATGGCGAGGATTCCTGGCACGGGTTTGGCGACATGGCGCCGGGCTTCAACATGCTCGACCCGATCAAGGCGACGTTGATCACACCCGGTCTGAATCTCGATGGGCGGTTCGAGGAGACGGGCATTCCCGCTTCGATCGTGACCAAATATCTGGCCGAGCACGGCGTGGTGGTGGAGAAGACCGGCCTCTACAGCTTCTTCATCATGTTCACCATTGGCATCACAAAGGGCCGCTGGAATTCGCTGCTGACCGAGTTGCAGCAGTTCAAGGACGACTACGACCAGAACCAGCCGATGTGGCGTGTCATGCCGGAGTTCTGCACCAAACAGCCGCGCTACGAGATGATGGGCCTGCGCGATTTGTGTCAGCATGTGCACTCGCTCTACGCCAAATATGATGTCGCGATTCTGACCACCAACATGTATCTGAGCGATCATACGCCGGCGATGAAGCCCAGCGATGCGTTTGCCCATATTGCCCACCGCACCACACAGCGGGTGCCGATCGACGCGCTTGAGGGCCGTATCACCACCAGCCTGGTGACACCCTACCCGCCGGGAATTCCGCTGCTGATCCCTGGCGAGGTCTTCAACTCCGAGATCGTCGAATATCTGAAGTTCAACCGAGAGTTCGCCCGCGAATGCCCCGGCTTTGAGACCGATATCCATGGCCTGGTGCAGGAGGTTGGCAGCGATGGGGTGGCGGCCTATTTCGCGGATTGTGTGGCGACGTAAGCTGGACATCGGCAGCCCCATTTCTCTCGTGGCGCTGGGCTATGGAGTGGCGGTCAATCTGGCCGGCTTCGGCCTGTTGGGCTGGGACAAGAGCTGCGCCTTTCGTGGCCGTCGACGGGTGCCGGAAGCGCGGCTGTTGAGCGTGGCGGCGCTCGGCGGGGCACCGGCCATGCTGCTGGGCCGATGGCTGCTGCGGCACAAGACGAAAAAGCAGCCTTTCGCAACCTATCTCACCACCATCTTCAGCATCCAGGTTCTGGTCGCCATTGCGCTGTTGCTGCTGATGCTTGGCCGGCAGGATTGGCGCTCCAGCCTTTTCCTGACATAGGCGTCACCGGCGTGACCCGGCGGTTTTACCTCCTGCCGGGGTTGCCTGGAGGGGCCGGGTTTGCTCTGACTGCGGTGGCAGGCTGGAAATCAGAGGGTGACGGGAGGCAATCGATGACCACGAATTTGTTCAATCTCGAGGGCAAGAGGGCGCTCGTGACCGGATCATCCCAGGGCATCGGCCTGGCGCTGGCACGTGGACTGATGCAGGCGGGGGCGGAGATCGTGCTCAATGGCCGCGAGACCGGCAAGCTGGACGCGGCGGCGGCAGCGTTGCGTGACGAGGGAGGCTCGGTCCGCAGCCTGATCTTCGATGTCACTGATCATGCGGCGGTGCGGTCGGCGGTGGATGGCTTTGAGACAGAGATCGGACCGATCGACATTCTGGTCAACAATGCCGGCATGCAACACCGCGGGCCGCTCGACGAGTTTCCCGCAGAGGCGTTTGAAAACCTGCTGCAGACCAATGTCGCCAGCGTGTTTCATGTCGGCCAGGCGGTGGCGCGGCACATGATCCGCCGCGGCGCCGGCAAGATCGTCAATATCTGCTCGGTCCAGACCGCACTCGCCCGTCCCGGAATTGCCCCTTACACCGCCACCAAGGGGGCGGTTGCCAACCTCACCAAGGGAATGGCCACCGATTGGGCCAGGCACGGACTGCAGTGCAATGGTCTGGCTCCGGGCTATTTCGACACGCCGCTCAATGCGGCGCTGGTCAAGGATGCGGCGTTCAGCGACTGGCTTGCCAAGCGGACGCCGGCGGGCCGTTGGGGCAAGGTCGAGGAACTGGTCGGGGCCTGCGTTTTTCTCTCCTCGGAGGCTTCGTCTTTCGTCAATGGCACGGTCATTTTTGTCGATGGCGGCATAACCGCCTCGCTGTAACCTCGCCGCCGTCAGGTGGTGTCGCGGCTGGCGATGAAGTGCTCAATCCGTTCGGCATTGTCGCGGGCAAGGGTGCCGTCCTCGTGCAGGGTGTTGTTCTCAAAGCCGATGCGGATTTTGCCGCCCAGCCGTTCGGCAGCGCGCAGACATGCCGATTCGGAGCGACCGAAGGCGCAGATTGCCCAGTCGGGCTGTTCGGCCAGCTGCGGCAGCAGGTTGAGAAACGACGGGAGGGTTTCGGGCCGGCTCGGAACCGCGTGGCCGTACCGGCCAAGCACGAACAGCATTTGCAGCCGTCCGGCCGGCAGCCGCCCCTGGTCACGCAGCGACAGCAGATGGGCAAGGTCGTCGGGCGAATAGAGGATGTGCTGAACCGCGACACCGCTTTCGCCGCACCAGCGGTAGAAATGCTCGACCTCGGTGTCCCATCCCTGCGATGTCATTTCCGCCAGTGATACCGAAACCGATCGGGGGCGGAGCGCAAGGACCAGGCGCCGCTGCTCTATCGGCGTATACCGGCCAACAGCTTCGGTGGTGATCTGATGAACCATGTCCGGAACGACCTGGGCCAGCTCCGCAAGCAGTTCCCGGTATAGCCCCTCATCCAGCGTATGGTTGCCGTCCTTGTCGCGGACATGGGCATGAATTCCGTCTGCGCCAGCGTGGGCGCAGGCACGCGCAGTGGAGACAATCTGAGCAATGGTTTCCGGCAGCGCCGGATGATCGGTTTTCCTCAGACGGGCTCCATTCGGCGCGACCATGATGGCGGGCAGCGGTGCGAGAGCGGGTGTGGCTTCAGGCGTCATGGTGGCGGACCAATGCAGATGAAGGGGTGAAGCTATCAAAACGATGGCGGCGTGCAGGCGCTGATGACCACGCATTCTGCGTCACCGGTGTTGTGGAAGCGATGCGGCGTGCGGCTTGCAAACAGATAGGCGTCTCCAGGGCCGAGCAGGGCGGTCTGGTCGCCGACAGTCACTTCAATGCTGCCTGCAACCACGATTCCCGCCTCCTCGCCATTGTGGCTGTAGAGGGCTGCGCCGGTGCTGCTGCCGGGCGGGTAGCGTTCATACAGCATCTGGATCGCCGAATCCCGGCCGTTGCCGACCTGTCGCAAGGACAGGTTGGAGACGTCACCGCTGTTTCTGGCAATGAATGCATTTGGATTGAGCTCGCGCAGCTCGCTGGCCCGAAAGAACACCTGTTTGGCGCCGGCGCTTTCACCGGAGAAAAACTCGGACATGCTCATCGGGATCGCATCGAGAATGCGCTTCAGGGACGAGACGCTGGGACTGGTCGAGTTGCCTTCGATTTGGGAGATCATGCCATTGGTCACGCCCGATTTGCGCGCAAGCTCTCGCTGTGACATTTGCTGCGAAACGCGCACGGCTTTCAGTCGCTGACCAATGTTGAGGGTCGGCTCAGGTGAAGCTGTCATGTATTCTCCTGTCTATCCAGCTTGGCCTTGTGCCGCATCGCCTCAAAATATGAAGGTATATTCAACGGGGTTGCGCAATATATTAAACGCCTCTACGATTAAATCAATCAGCAAGATAAGTTCATTGAGGTCTTGAGCGGAAGTACAGACCCCTCTTCATGGGTGTCTGGATATATTTGAGGTAGCTCTGAGGCCGTAAAGGATGAATACTGCCTGTGTTGCGAGAGGCTGCGGGCGGCAAATGCGACGACTTTGATAGGGAGAAGAAACATGAAGCATGTCAGAAATCTCATTGTTGCGGGCGCCATGGCGATGGCGATTTCGCCTTCGGTTGCCGAAGACAAGTTCATCACCATCGGCACCGGTGGCCAGACCGGTGTCTATTATGTGGTTGGTCAGTCGATCTGCCGTCTGGTCAATCGCGGCACCGCCGAGCACAATCTCAAATGCACGGCGCCATCGACCGGTGGCTCGATCGCAAACATCAATGCGATTGCGGCCGGCGACATGGATATGGGCGTCGCCCAGTCCGACTGGCAGTTCCATGCCTATAATGGCAGCTCGAAATTCGAGGGCAATCAGGTCGAGAAGCTTCGCGCGGTGTTTTCCGTTCATGGCGAACCGTTCACCGTGATCGCGCGCGCCGATGCCGGAATTTCCAGTTTCGACGATCTCAAGGGCAAGCGGGTCAATGTCGGCAATCCGGGATCGGGACAGCTTGCGACCATGGAAGTGGTGCTCGGTGCCAAGGGCTGGACCATGGGCGACTTCTCGCTGGCTTCGGAGCTGAAGCCGGCAGAGCAGGCCGCCGCACTTGGCGATAACAAGGTCGATGCGATCATCTACACCGTCGGCCATCCGAATGGCTCGATCCAGGAAGCCACCTCGACCGTCGAAGCCAAGCTGGTGCCGGTTACCGGTGAAGCCATCGACAAGCTGGTCGCCGACAACGCGTTTTATGCCAAGGCGACAATTCCGGGCGGGATGTATCCCGGCACTCCGGACGACGTCGAGACCTTTGGGGTGAAAGCCACCTTTGTCACCTCCGCTGATGTTGGTGATGACGTGGTCTACCAGGTGGTCAAGGCAGTGTTCGACAATTTCGACCGCTTCAAGGGCCTGCATCCGGCCTTTGCCAACCTCAAGGAAGAGGACATGATTACGGGTGGACTGTCTGCACCGCTGCATTCCGGTGCTGTGAAATACTACACGGAACGCGGCTGGATGTAACCGGCCCTGCTGACCTGAAAGGGTTGGCCGTCTGAATTGGCAAGGGCGCCTGTGACCCCGCGCCCTTGCCAGAAACTAGATGTTCCGCAGCGCAGAGGTAGTCGACCCGGAATCGGGCGGCGGAGGGGAATTCATGGCAGGCACAAAAAGTACTCACTCAACCGATGCCACCGCAGAGCACGGGCTGTCGCAAGCGGAACTGGACGCGCTGGTCGCCTCGTCTGACACCGGTGCGCGCGGCACAACCGGTGCTGTCGGCAAATTCATCATGCTTGTCGCGCTGTTCTGGTCGCTGTTTCAGCTCTGGTTTGCGTCCCCGCTTCCGTTCGTGATCGGCTTTGGCGTCTTCAATGACACCGAAGCGCGCTCCATTCATCTGGCGTTTGCCATCTTCCTCGCTTTCGCGGCGTTTCCGGCGGACCGGACAAGGTTTCAACTCGGACTCGGAATGGCGGTTCCGCTGGTGCTTGCAGCGCTGTTCATGATCTCGTCGAAGGATGGCACCCCGGTGTGGTGGATTCCGCTGGTGGCGATTGCCGTTTCGGGCGCGGTGTATCTCGGGTCTTACCGTGACCGGATTCCTTCCTGGGAATGGGCCATGGCTGTCGCCGGCGCCATGGCGGCGCTTTATCTCTATTTCTTCTATCGTGACATCTCGAGCCGCGTCGGCGCACCGATCATCCAGGATTTCGTGGTCGCGGTGATCGGCATCCTGCTGCTGCTGGAGGCAACCCGCCGCTCGCTGGGTGCCGCCCTGATGATCGTCGCATCGGTGTTCCTGGCTTACACGGTGCTCGGACCGTATATGCCCGATATCATTGCCCACAAGGGCAACAATCTGTCGGAAATCGTCAACCACCAGTGGATCACCACCGAAGGTGTGTTCGGCATCGCGCTGGGCGTTTCCACGTCCTTCGTGTTTCTGTTCGTGCTGTTCGGCTCGTTGCTTGATCGCGCCGGCGCCGGCAATTACTTCATTCAAGTGGCGTTCAGCCTGATGGGGCACATGAGGGGCGGGCCTGCAAAGGCCGCCGTGGTTTCATCGGCGATGACCGGCCTGATCTCGGGCTCTTCCATTGCCAATGTGGTGACCACCGGCACATTCACCATTCCGCTGATGAAAAAGGTCGGCTTTTCGGCCGAGAAGGCGGGAGCGGTCGAGGTCGCATCTTCCGTCAATGGTCAGATCATGCCGCCGGTGATGGGCGCTGCGGCCTTCCTGATGGTTGAGTATGTCGGCATTCCCTATTTCGATGTGGTCAAGCATGCGTTCCTTCCCGCGGTGATTTCCTACATCGCGCTGGTCTACATTGTGCATCTCGAGGCGATGAAGGCCGGGATGGAGGGGTTGCCCCGCGCCTACACCCCCAAGCCCATTGTTCAGCGCCTGATCGGCATTGCCTTCACCATCGCCGCGATCTGTGCCGTTTCGTTCGCCGTCTATTACGGCATGGGCTGGCTGCGCCCGGCATTCCCGGTCGCCGCACCCTACATCGTTTTCGTGCTGATCTCGGCCGCCTATGTCGCCTTGGTGCGGGTGGCATCGAAAGAGCCGCCGCTCGAGCTGGATGATCCGAATGAAGCGGTCACGCGGCTGCCCTTGCCCGGGCCCACGGTCCGCTCGGGCCTGCATTACATTCTGCCGGTCGTGGTGCTGGTCTGGGCGCTGATGGTCGACCGCCTGTCTCCGGGCCTGTCGGCCTTCTGGGCGACCTCCTATATGGTCTTCATTCTGCTGACCCAACGGCCTTTGATGGCGTTCTTCCGCGGAAACAGCCAAATCGCAACGGCCGTGCGCCAGGGCTGGAATGACCTGATCGACGGACTGGTGGTCGGGGCGCGCAACATGATCGGCATCGGCATTGCCACCGCCACCGCCGGCATCATTGTCGGAACTGTGAGCCAGACCGGTGTCGGATCCTCGCTTGCCGATGTGGTCGAGGTTCTCTCGGGCGGCAATATCATGGCGATCCTGTTCCTCACCGCCATTCTCTCGCTGATTCTGGGGATGGGCCTGCCGACAACGGCGAACTACATCGTGGTCTCGGCATTGCTGGCGCCGGTGATTGTCACGCTGGGACAGCAGAACGGTCTGCTGGTGCCACTGATCGCGGTGCACCTGTTCGTGTTCTACTTCGGCATCATGGCTGACGTCACACCTCCGGTTGGCCTGGCAAGTTTTGCAGCCGCGGCGGTGTCGGGTGGGGATCCGATCAGAACCGGGGTGGTCGCATTTTTCTACAGCCTGCGTACCGCTGCCTTGCCGTTTCTGTTCATCTTCAACACAGAATTGCTGCTGATCAATGTCACCTGGCTGCAAGGCCTGTTTGTCTTCTGTGTGGCGACGGTGGCGATGCTGTTGTTCGCGGCGGCCACGCAAGGATGGTTCCTTGTCCGCAACCGCATGTATGAATCGGCGATTCTGCTGCTGATTGCCTTCACCCTGTTCCGGCCCGGGTTCTTCATGGACATGATCTTCCCGCCGTATCTGGAAAAGGATCCTGCTGAAATCATCGAAGCTGCGGCAGACACGGCAAGCGGCGAGTCGTTGCGAATAAAGGTCGCCGGCGTCAATGATCTTGGCGATCCGATCGCGTTTGTGGCTCTGCTGCCGATAGCAGACGGGGCAACAGGAGAAGAAAAGCTCGCCAATGCCGGCCTCACCTTCCGCCAGGACGGCGACAAGATGATGATTGACGACGTGGCATTTGGATCGGCTGCATCTGACGCAGGCCTGGACTGGGATCAGCAGGTGTTGCGTGTGCTCAAACCTGTGGAGGTTCCAAGCAAGTACTGGATGTTCATTCCGGCGCTATTGGCTCTGGCCATGGTCGTGATGGTGCAGCGGCGGCGATCCCCGGTTTCCGCTTCCCTGATTGCTGCGTGATCCGAACCAGGAGAAATCACCATGTTCAAGAAAATTCTTGTCACCATCGACCCGGCTCACAAGCCGTCGTGGGAACTGGCGTTGCCGAAGGCCGTGGAACTGGCCAAAGCCAGCGGGGGCGTGGTGCACGTGCTCGCGGTGGTTCCGGAAGTTCCGTCGGCGCTGGTCGCGGGCTTTCTGCCAAAAGGCTTTGAAACGGACGCGGTCAAAGACGCCAAGACCCTGGTTGCAAAGATCGCCGAAACGGAAATCGGCTCCTCCGCCGACTACCGGGTCCACGTCGTCCTCGGGGTTGTGCATGATGAAATCCTCAAAGCCATCGGCAGGTTCGGCGCGGATCTTGTTGTGATGGCCAGTCATTCACCGGACCGGGTCCGGGAATTTCTGGTGGGCTCGCAGGCCGACCGTGTCGTGCGGCGTTCGCCGGTCTCGGTTCTGGTCGTTCGCGGCTAGGTGCGCAGCCGCGCCATTCGCTCTGGGCGAAACCGGCCCTTTATCCTGATCCACGGAGTTCGCCGACATGACACCTTTCGCAATCGCCGGCATCCAGATGTATGTCAATGCCGTTGAGCCAAATGTCGACGCCATGTTGCACAAGCTCGATGTGGTGATGGCGAGGTTTCCCTGGACCCAGATGGTGGTGTTCAGCGAACTGGCGGCGTTCGGGCCGTTGTCGCGATTTGCGCAACCGCTGCTCAATGACACCATCGAGCGGTTTCAGGCGGCGGCGCGGCGCTACAATGTCTGGGTGATTCCGGGGTCGATGTTCGAACAGGCGGACGATGGATTGATCTACAACACCGCCACGGTGATCAGCCCGGACGGCGCCATCGTTTCGCACTACCGGAAGATGTTCCCTTTTCTTCCCTATGAGGTGGGAATTGCGGGAGGGTCCGAATTCTGTATCTTCGATGTGCCCGGTGTCGGCCGGTTTGGCCTCTCGATCTGCTACGATATCTGGTTTCCGGAGACGACGCGCCACTTGACCAGCATGGGGGTCGAAGTCCTCATTCATCCGGTGCTGACCGGTACCATTGACCGGTCGACCGAGATTGCGATTGCGCAAGCCACCGCGGCGCAATTCCAATGTTACATCTTTGACATCAACGGCCTGGGCGCCGGCGGCATTGGCCAGTCCTGCGTGGTTTCGCCCTCGGCAACAATCCTGCACCGGTCGATGGCAGGGGAGGATATGTTCCCCGTCGAAATTGATTTCGACCAGGTGCGGCGCCAGCGGGAAACCGGGTTCATGGGACTGGGCCAGGTGCTCAAAAGCTTCCGCGACCGCGCCGTCGACTTTCCCGTCTACGACCGGGCCAGCGGCGTCGACGCCTATCTGCACAGCCTGGGCAAACTCGAAACGCCCGGTCAGGGATCGAAGGCCGGGCTGCCGCAACCGGTTGTGCCGGCAAGCGATCCGCTTTCTCCATCGCCCGAATCGGAAGCCGTTCCAGGGACGGGACTACCGCTTGGCGCAGACAAGTCGGGAACGGAATAAGACCAGACGACGTCAAGAGCCCACGAGAGAACCGGAGATCTGGCAGAAGACCGAGCAACCGAAAAGGACACATCGATGCAATCAATGAGCGATTACTACTCTGCGGTTCAGCTCCGGACTGATCGATGGAGCGCCTTGCGGGAAGCGCTGGATCTGCTCAAGCGGGAGCCCGATGGCCGCAAGGCCAAGGCGACGCGGGCCAGGATCAGCGAACTCTACGAATCGCTGTCGCTGATTGAAGCCTACTGGGCATTTCCGGGCGTGGCGGCCTTTTCCCACATGCACCGGCAATATGATAACGGCAATATCGATGACGCGGCGTTCAGCGTTCACCGGGTAACCAGAGCGCTGACCACAGGCGCCTACCGCCGCCGCCATGTGCCGCTGGATCGCGATGTCGCGGATGTCGAGGACAGTGAAGACGAAGCCGTGCTGTCGCCCGAGGCCAGAGCGCTGACCAAGCCCTATTTCGAGGTGATGATCGTCGACGATCTCAACGAGCATCAGGAACGCTGGCACAGGAACAGCCTGCACGCGATGCGGCGCGCCGATGATCCATTTATCTATGAATCGGTGGTGGTGCCGAGCCTTCAGGACGCGCTTATCGGTATCCTGTTCAATCACAACATCCAGGCCATCATTGTGCGGCCGGGTCTGAAGCTCGAATCCAAGGTCGAATTGCCGATCCTCACACGCTATCTCAACCGCGCCGGCGGGATCGACGAGATAGACGAGATCACTCCGGAAGACTACGGTCCGGAGCTGTGCCGACTGATCGGAAGAGTGCGCCCCGAGCTGGATGCCTATCTGGTGACCGACCGATCGGTCGAGGCCATCGCCGGGCTCGATCTGGGCATTTGCCGGCGTGTCTTCTACAACCAGGAAGACTTCATGGAGTTGCATCTGAACATCCTTCGCGGAGTTCAGGCGCGCAACAAGACCCCGTTCTTCACGGCGCTGAAGGAGTATTCCAAACAGCCTACCGGCGTGTTTCACGCGATGCCGATCAGCCGTGGCAAGTCGATTTCCCGGTCGCACTGGATTCAGGACATGGGCGCGTTTTACGGCCCCAATATCTTCATGGCCGAGACCTCGGCCACCAGCGGCGGTCTCGACAGCCTGCTTGAACCGCATGGCCCGATCAAGGAAGCGCAGGAACTGGCGGCCCGCGCCTTTGGCGCCAAGCAGACCTTCTTTTCCACCAACGGGACCTCGACGTGCAACAAGATCGTCGTTCAGGCGCTGGTGCGGCCGGGCGACATCGTGCTGGTCGACCGTGATTGCCACAAGTCGCATCACTACGGCATGGTGCTGGCCGGTGCCCAGGTGGTCTATCTCGACAGCTATCCGCTGAATGAATACTCGATGTATGGCGCGGTGCCGCTCAAGGAAATCAAGCACCAGCTGCTCAAGCTCAAGGCGGCCGGCAAGCTCGACCGGGTGCGGATGCTGCTTCTGACCAACTGCACCTTTGACGGCATCGTCTACAATGTCGAACGGGTGATGGAAGAGTGTCTCGCCATCAAGCCGGACCTGGTGTTCCTGTGGGACGAGGCATGGTTCGCATTTGCCCGGTTCGGCCCGACCTACAGGCAGCGGACCGGAATGCACGCCGCCAAGATCCTGCGCGACAAGTTGAAGACCCCGCACCACGTCAAACTTTATGAAAAGCAACAGGCCAGGCTCAAGGATGCGGATGAGGAGACGCTGCTGAAGACGCGTTTGCTGCCACCGCCAAATGCGCGGATCAGGGTCTATTCCACCCAGTCCACCCACAAGACGCTGACATCGCTGCGCCAGGGATCGATGATCCATGTCAATGATCAGGACTTCAAGGGGGAGGTCGAGCAGGCCTTCAACGAAGCCTACATGACACACACGTCAACTTCGCCGAACTACCAGATCATCGCGTCGCTGGACGTCGGACGCCGGCAGGTGGAGCTGGAGGGCTTCGAATTCGTGCAGCGACAGGTCGAGGCGGCGATGTCGATGCGCCGGGCGATCTCTACGCATCCGCTGCTGAAGAAGTATTTCAAGGTGCTGACGTCCGGCGACATGATTCCGGAGATCCACCGCGAAAGCGGAGTGTCGAGCTATTATGATCCGGATCAGGGCTGGACCGACATCTGGAATTGCTGGGAGAAGGATGAATTCGTTCTCGACGCCACCCGTGTGACCCTTGTGGTCGGCGGCACCGGTTGGGACGGCGATACCTTCAAGACCCAGATCCTGATGGACAAATACGGTATCCAGATCAACAAGACCTCGCGCAACACGGTCCTGTTCATGACCAATATCGGCACCACGCGGTCTTCGGTCGCCTATCTGATCGAGGTGCTGGTCGAGATCGCCAATGATCTGGACGACTTGCTCGATGACGCATCGCGGATGGAGCGGCTGAGCTTCGAGAAGC
The DNA here is from genome assembly GCF_029210485.1 of Hoeflea sp. YIM 152468. Classification (GTDB taxonomy): domain Bacteria; phylum Pseudomonadota; class Alphaproteobacteria; order Rhizobiales; family Rhizobiaceae; genus Hoeflea. The sequence continues at coordinate 168,765 of NZ_JARGET010000013.1, read as the reverse complement.
GGGTCAAGAACCTGATGCAGGACCTGCCGCCGCTGCCGGATTTCAGCCGGTTCCACGACGCCTTCCGGAGCGACACCGACACCATCGAAGGCGATATCAGGTCGGCTTTCTTTCTCAGCTACGATGACAAGAATTGCGATTATCTGGAACTTGATGGCTCCATCAATGATGTGATGGAGACCGGACGCGAAGTGGTCTCGGCGTCCTTCATCATCCCCTATCCGCCCGGGTTCCCGATTCTGGTGCCAGGGCAGGTGGTGTCGAGGGAGATCCTTGCCTTCATGCGCGCGCTCGATGTGAGCGAAATTCACGGCTACAGGCCGGATCTGGGATTGCGTGTGTTCACGCAGGAAGCCCTCGACCGCCATGCCGGTACCTATTTGGCAAACTCAACCAACAAAAAAGGGGACTAGCATGCCAAAAAAGATGCTGAAAAACATGTCGGAAATCCGCCGGTTCTTTCATCGCAACGAGGATCCGATCTATTTCATCTCAGCCACCAACTTCAACCTGCTCGGCATCGATGAATGGTGCAAGAACTTCAAATATATCTGTTATCTCGACTGCTATGACGGCCGCCATCCGAACGTGTTCTGCCCGTCCGAACAGCCGCATGCCGAGTTCCAGTCGATCGAGGACATCAACAACTACCTGCTGCAGCACAAGGAAGTCATCGACTTCATCAAGCGCCGCGGCGGCAACCCGAAATTCGTGTTCCTGATGTTCGACGAGGAGACCGAGCGGCTGGCCAATGAGCTGGGTGCGGCGGTCTGGTTTCCGAGCGCCAAGCTGCGCACCTCGATGGACAACAAGATCGAGACCGTGCGGATCGGCAACAAGGCCGGCGTTCCCTCGGTGCCGAATGTGCTGGCCGAAGTCACCTCCTACGAGAACCTGCGCGAGACCTGCGAGAGGGCCGGTATCGGCCATGACCTGGTGCTGCAGTCAGCCTTTGGCGACAGCGGCCACACAACCTTCTTCATCAAGTCGGAAGCCGATTTCCGCAGCCATGCCGACGAGATCATCGGCGAGGGCGAGATCAAGATCATGAAGCGGATCGATTGCCGCGGGTCGGCAATCGAGGCCTGCACCACGTCATCGGGAACCATTGTCGGCCCCCTGATGACCGAGCTTGTCGGCTTCAAGCAACTGACCCCTTACCGCGGCGGCTGGTGCGGCAACGAGATCTTCTCCACGGCGTTCCCCAAGAAGATCCGTGAAAAGGCCAGACAGCTCACCTTCAAGTTCGGCGAGCAGTTGCGCAAGGAAGGCTACAGCGGCTATTTCGAGCTCGATTTTCTCATCGACACGAAGAGCGGCGACATCTGGCTGGGCGAACTCAATCCGCGCATCACCGGCGCCAGTTCAATGACCAACCATGCGGCCTTCGCCCATGCCGATGCGCCGCTGTTCCTGTTCCATCTGCTGGATTTCTCCAAGGTCAAATTCCACCTCGACATCGCCGAGCTGAATTCGCGCTGGGCCGACCCGGACATGATCGACAGCTGGAGCCAGATGGTGGTCAAGCACACCGACGACACTGTCGACATCATCACAGAAGCGCCACAAACAGGCATCTACAAGATGCATGACGACGGTCGCGTGGTGTTTGACCGTTTCGATTATCACCGCCGGGCTGTGGAAAGCGAAAACGAGGCCTTCTTCCTGCGTATCCAGAAACCGGGCGATTATCGCTATGAAGGCGCCGATCTCGGAATTCTGGTCACACGCGGCCGCTCAATGACCAACAATTTCGTCCTCAACGATCGGGCCAAGAAATGGATTCACGGGATCAAGAGCGCCTTCGTGGCGACTCCGCTGCCGGCAGCCGATGTCGGGCCGGTGTTCTCCGAGCCTGCCTTCAAGATCCTGTAGACGCGGAGCGCTGACGTCAAATGGACTATCTTTGGCGTGCCATCGATGAACCTGGACCCGGCGCGAGATGGGCCGGGCTGTTTGCGGAATACTGGCCCGACTACCAGCGCTGGTGGGTCCGTGACGGCGCCGATGCCCGGCCGACCTATTGGGAGTGCTACCAGGCGATCAGGCAGCATATGCCCGAGATGCTGGCGCTTTACGAGCAGCTTTGTGCGCTGGCTGGCGGCGGCGACCAGGCCGCCCGGTTCCTGAGCTTTTTTGGCCCGCCGCCCTATCTTTCGGGATGTTCGCAAGCCATCTGGCCCGGCGTCGAGCCGGTGCTGGTGCGCAATTACGACTACAGCCCGCTGGCCTTCGACCGGCTGATCCTGCGCACCCGGTGGCAGGGACGCACGGTGATCGGCACGTCGGACGGTTTGTGGGGCCTGGTCGACGGCATGAACGACGCCGGACTGGCAATCTCGCTGACCTTCGGTGGCCGTGTGGTGGTGGGGGACGGATTTGGCGTGCCGCTGATCCTGCGCTATGTGCTGCAGACCTGCGAGACCACCGAGCAGGCTGCTGCAGTGCTGTCACGAATTCCCAGCCACATGAGCTACAACGTCACCGTGCTCGACGCGAAGCGGAACTACGTGACTGCCTACATGGCGCCGGACCGGCCGACTCTGATCACAAAATCGGCGGTTGCGACAAATCATCAGGAAAAAGTCGAATGGGCGGCGCATGCCCGGTTCACCGCGACGGTCGAACGCGAGCGGTATCTGCTGCAACGGATGACCATCCATCGCGACACTGAAGAAAAATTCATCTCGGCCTTTCTCAAGCCGCCGCTCTATTCGTCTGCCTTCACGCAAGGATTCGGCACGCTCTACACCGCCATCTACCGGCCACGGCTCGGCGAAATGGAACTGCGCTGGCCGCGTGGTGTGTGGAGCTTCGATATTCGACATACCATCGAGGATCAGCGGTTGATCCACATTCCCGGCCAGGAGGCCAGTTCGGCATGACCCATGTTTTTGCCCGGCACACCAAAATCCAGCCGCCGGTGGTGGCTGGCGGCGAGGGTTGCTACCTGTTCGACCAGGGCGGCAAGCAATATCTCGACGGATCAGGCGGAGCGGCGGTGTCATGCCTGGGGCACGGAGATGCTGGCGTGATTGCCGCCATCAAGGCGCAACTCGACAAGGTCGCCTTTGCCCACACCGGATTTTTCACCTCGGAACCGGCTGAGACCTTGGCGGATCTGCTGATTGCCAAGGCGCCTGAAGGGATCGACCGGGTCTATTTCGTCTCGGGCGGATCTGAAGCCACAGAAGCCGCCATCAAGCTGGCGCGGCAGTATTTCGTCGAGACGGGCGAGCCGCAGCGGGCCAGGCTGATTGCCCGCAAGCAAAGCTATCACGGCAACACCATCGGCGCGCTTTCAGCCGGCGGCAATGAATGGCGGCGGGCGCAATTCGGTCCGCTGCTGCTGGATGTCAGCCATATCGACCCCTGCTACGACTACCGCCTGCGGGCAGCGGATGAAACGCCTCAAGCTTACGGCCTGCGCGCCGCCGATGCGCTGGAAACCGAAATTCTCAGGGCCGGTCCGGAAACGGTGATGGCTTTCATCGCTGAACCGGTGGTCGGTGCGACGTCGGGGGCCGTGCCGCCGGCGCCGGGATATTTCCGGCGCATCCGCGAAATCTGCGACCGTTACGGGGTTCTGCTCATCCTCGACGAAGTGATGTGCGGCATGGGCCGGACCGGAACCCTGTTTGCCTCCGAGCAGGACGATGTCAGGCCTGATATTATCGCCGTGGCCAAGGGTCTGGGCGGCGGCTATCAGCCGATCGGCGCAATGCTGTGTTCGGCTGCGATCTATGCGGCGATCGAAAGCGGCAGCGGCTTCTTCCAGCACGGTCACACCTATATGGGACATGCGACGGCCTGTGCGGCAAGCCTGGCCGTGGTCGACGCCATCTACCAGCGGCAATTGCTGTCCAATGTCGAGGATATGGGCGGGCTGCTCAAGCAACGATTGCACGAGCGTTTCGGCCAGCATCCGAATGTCGGCGATATCCGCGGCCGCGGTCTGTTTGTCGGCGTCGAGCTGGTCGAGGATCGCGACACCAAGGCGCCGTTTGCGCCGGGTGACAGGATCGCGGCCCGGATCAAGGCCGCGACGTTTGAGGCCGGGCTGGTCTGTTATCCGATGTCGGGGACGATCGATGGCCGCCGTGGCGATCATGTGCTGCTCGCGCCGCCCTATATCATCACGCCGGCGCAGATAGACGAGTTGGTGGACAAGCTCGCCATCGGCATCGCGGCCGCCACCGGGGTTTGATCTGGCGGCCAGGGTCAGTGTAGCCGCTAATCGCTGCCAGCACGAATGTGCGACCGGCGCTGTTTCCGCCTCCCGCGGGTAGCCAGCGAAATCCGGCGGTCGGCTTCACCGACCCGGGTCGATGGTTTTTGAGGGCTGTGTGCTCTATAGGGCGCTGTGCAGGCTGAAAGTGATCGAGATCATTTTGCAGTGGGAACATGGGGCGGAACTGATCCACGATACGCCTTTGCGGACAAAGTTGGCACACCTGATAGACATGGCAGAGCACATCGACGCGGATCCGAAAGCAGACGAACGCACGCTCAAGCACCTCATGGAAACGGTCGCTGGCAAGGTGCGTCTTGCCTCCCTGCTGACTGTTGCCTCGGCTCTGATCTGGCTGCCGCAGGCGGCGCTGGTGGCATTGGCAATCGCCGGCCTGCTGGAGGGGCAGAGCGGGCCCGGGCCGGTGGTCTCGATGCTCGGATTTGCCGGACTTGGACTGATGCGCGCGGTGCTCAGCTATTGGGCGGAGGGGCTGCTGTTTGATGCCGGCACGCAGGTCGTCACCGATGTCCGGACCAGCATCGTCTCGCGCGAAATGCGCGCACAGGGCAGTGGCGCTGCCGGTTCGCTTGCGGTGCTGGCCGCCGAAAAACTTGATCTGCTTGTGCCTTTCGTCAGCCGCTATTCTCCGGCGCAAGCCCGGATGATGTGTGTGCCGCTGGTTATTCTGGCGGTGGCATTCTGGCAGTCCTGGGCGGCCGGATTGGTGCTGTTGATCACCGGTCCGCTGATCCCGGTGTTCATGGTGCTGGTCGGCATGGCGGCAAAACAGGCAAGCCAGCGGCAACTGGCCGACATGGGATCGCTCAATGATCTGCTGATCGAGCGGCTGTCGGCGCTGGTCGATATCCGGCTGCTTGCTGCCGGCCCGGTGGTGATCGCGGAGTTTGCCGACGGCGCGGAGCGACTGCGGGAGCGCACCATGGCTGTGCTCAGGATCGCCTTCCTGTCGTCGACGGTGCTCGAATTCTTCGCGGCCGTTGGCGTGGCGATGATGGCGGTCTATGTCGGCTTCTCCTTGCTCGGCACCATCGACTTCGGAAGCTATGCGGCGCCGCTCAGCCCTGCGGCCGGAATTTTTCTGCTGCTGCTGGCGCCGGATTTCTACCAGCCGCTGCGCGATCTGTCGGCAGCCTGGCATGACAAGGCGTCGGCGCTGGCGGTGGCCGGAGAACTGGCCGAATGGCAGGCGCAAGCACCGGTGCAACTGGTGGGCAGGGGCGGCAAGGCCGACGCTTTGAGCGGTGCGGCGGAGATCCGTGTTTTTGATGTTGCGGTGAAGGCCGGTGACCGGGTGATCGGCTTTCCTGACATGGTGATCGGCGCAGGCGAGAGTGTTGCGCTGATGGGGCCGTCGGGTGCGGGCAAGACGACGTTGCTGCGGCTGCTTGCAGGACTGGCGCTGCCCGATCACGGGAGAATCCGCGTGTGCGGGCAGCCTCTGGATGCGAAGGTTGCCGATGCCTGGCGCGCGCGGCTGGGCTGGATGCCGCAGGCGCCGCATTTCCTCAATGCCAGCCTGGTGCAGAATGTCAGCCTGGGCCAGACAGGCAATCTGGACGATGCCCTGCGGGCCGCTGCCGTGGAGGGTGTGGTCGACGCGCTGCCGGGACAACGCTTCGCGCGGCTGGGAGAAACCGGTGGCGGGCTGTCGGGCGGAGAGGCGCGGCGGATCACGCTGGCGCGGGCGATCTACGCCCGGCCCGACGTTCTGCTTGCCGACGAGCCGACCGCCGATCTCGATGCGCTGACCGCCGGCAAGGTGATGGCGGGACTGGCTACACTTTCCGCCCGTGGCTGCACACTGATCATCGCCACCCATGATCCGGCTTTGGCAGCACGGATGGACAGAACGATCCTGATCGGCGGTGACGCATGAGTGCGCTGTGGCGGATCTTCCGGCTGATTGTGCAGGACCAGAAAACCGCACTGATGCGCGGCGCGGCGCTGAGCCTGGTGGTGCTTCTGGCGGGCGTGGCCCTGCTTGGCCTGTCGGGCTGGTTCATTACCGCCGCCGCCGCTGCGGGGCTCGCGGGAGCGGGTGTGGTGTTTGATGTGTTCCGGCCCTCGGCGATGGTGCGTCTGCTGGCGCTGGGGCGGACAGCGGCGCGTTATGGCGAAAGGGTGCTGACCCATGATGCAACGCTGAAGGCGCTGACCTCGATCCGGGTTCGGCTGCTGTCGGCCACAGCATCGGCCTCGCTTGACGTTCTGGTGCGGTTGCGCGGGCCGCAGGCATTGAACCGGCTGGTGGCCGATGTCGATGCGCTGGACGGCATATCGCTACGGGTGATGCTGCCGATCGCAGCGGGGGTGCTGGCGCAGATGATCACCTTCGCCGCAATGTGGTGGCTGGTGGATCTCAGCGTCGCACTCTGGATCGCGGCGGGCTTCATGCTGGTTCCCGGTGTTGTGATTTACCGGGCGTCGCGCAGGGCCGCAGGCCCCTCGCGGCGCGGGGAAGCCGCCGCCCAGGCGTTTCGCAGCCGGCTTATCGACCTGATCCGGGCCCGCAGCGACCTGGCGGTCTACGGGCAACTCGTCCATCATGGAGCCCGGGTGCTTGCCACCGACGCCAAGCGCCAGCGCGATCGTGTGACGCTGGACCGGATCGAGCGCCGGGCGGGCTTTGCGCTTTCGCTCACCGGAACGGTGGTCGCAGCCGGCGCGCTGGGCCTTGGCATGTGGCTGGCAGAGGCAGAAGCGCTTTCGCCGGCGCTGGCGGCAATCGGCTTTTTCGCATCGCTGGCGCTGATGGAAACCATCGGACCATTGCGGCGGGCCGTGGCTGATCTGGGCCGGATGACGGTTGCTGCCCGCAGGGTGGGGGGAAGCCTGTCCGGTGAGCCTTCACAATCTGCTGGAGGGTGCATGGGCGATGGCTCAGGTTTGCGGATTGATGACCTGTCGTATCGCAGGCCGAAGGCAGCCCGTCCGGTGCTCGATCGGATTTCCTTGACCGTGGCGCCAGGGGAAAGCGTCGCCCTGACCGGTCCGAGCGGGGCGGGCAAAAGCACGCTGCTGCTGCTGGTGGCGCGACTGCTGTACCCGACCTGTGGCCGGATTCTGATCGGGTCGACGTCGCTTGAAACCTGGGATGAAACGGCGCTGCGCGACAATCTGACGCTGGTGCCGCAACGCAGTGCCCTGATGGCCGGATCAATTGCCGATGCCTTGCGGCTTGGTTGTGGGGATGCCTCCGATCCCGCGCTGTGGCAGGTGCTTGAAGCGGTGATGCTGGCCCCTGTCATTCACGCCAAGGGCGGGCTCGGATTCCGTCTCGGGCCAATGGGGGCGGGGCTTTCGGGCGGCGAGGCGCAGCGTTTGGTGCTTGCCCGCGCTCTGTTGCGAAACCCAAAGCTGTTGCTGCTTGATGAGCCAACCGAAGGGCTCGATGATGCGACAGCCATCGCTGTGCTGTCGGGCGTCAGGGCCTATTTGCCGCAAGCCGCGATCTTGACCGCATCGCATCGGCCGGTTGAAATCGGATGGGCAGACCGGGTGGTCGACCTGTCCCGGAACGGGATGATTGAGACGACAGCGGTATCGGGATAAAGTTGCCACACCGATGCCAATGGGTGTTTATACCAAAGGCCAAAGCCTCGGGTGACCGGCGCCCGGACCAGATCAGTGCATGGCGGGGGCCTTTGTCCCGTCTCGAAGGGAAGCCAGGATATGGAATTCGGAATCGTCGAGTTGTCCCGTCTGCAGTTCGCCCTGACGGTGATGTATCATTTTCTGTTCGTGCCGCTAACGCTTGGGCTTTCCATCCTCGTCGCCATCATGGAAACGGTCTATGTGATGACCGGTCGTCCGATCTGGCGGCAAATGACAAAGTTCTGGGGCCTTCTGTTCGGCATCAATTTCGCTCTCGGGGTCGCCACCGGCATCACCATGGAGTTCCAGTTCGGCATGAACTGGAGCTACTACAGCCATTATGTCGGCGATATTTTCGGCGCGCCGCTGGCGATCGAAGGGTTGATGGCCTTTTTCCTGGAGGCAACCTTTGTCGGCCTGTTCTTCTTCGGATGGGACAAGCTGAGCAAGGTGGCGCATCTCGCCGTGGCCTGGCTGGTGGCGATCGGGGCCAATTTCTCCGCCCTGTGGATCCTGATCGCCAATGGCTGGATGCAGAATCCAGTGGGCGCGGTGTTCAATCCGATGACCATGCGGATGGAAATGACCGATTTCTACGCGGTGCTGTTTAACGATGTGGCGCAGGCCAAATTCGTCCACACCGTGTCGGCAGGCTATGTTACCGGTGCGGTCTTCGTGATCGGGGTTTCGGCCTGGTATCTGCTGAAGGGGCGGCACATCGAGCTGGCACGGCGCTCGATCACCGTGGCGGCGGCATTCGGCCTTGCCTCGGCATTCTCGGTGGTTCTGCTGGGCGATGAATCCGGCTACAACGCCACTCACAGCCAGAAGATGAAACTCGCGGCAATCGAAGGCATGTGGGACACGCACGCAGCGCCGGCGCCCTTCAATCTGGTGGGGTTTCCTGACCAGGCGGCGCGAAAAACCCATTACGCCATCGAAATTCCCTGGGCGATGGGACTGATCGGGACCCGCTCGCTGACCACGGAAATTCCCGGAATGAACGAGCTGGCCGAACAGGCGGACAGGCGCATCCGCTCCGGTCTGATCGCCTATGATGCCTTGATCACCATCCGTGCCGAGCGGGAAGCAACTGCAGCGGCCGTGATCGATCAATTCGAAAACCATTCCGCTGATCTTGGCTTTGCCTTTCTGCTCAAGCGGTATGTCGATGATCCGCGGGAGGCGACCGAGGCTCAGATCCTGGCCGCCGCCGGCGACACGATTCCGACCGTCTGGCCTCTGTTCTGGTCCTTCCGCATCATGGTGGGGCTGGGGTTCGGCTTCATCGCGACGATGGCCTATTTCTTCTGGCGCGCCTCGTTCAAGGGCATGAATTTTCCGCGACCGGCGCTGCACCTGGCGGTCTGGATGATCCCGGCGCCCTGGATTGCCGCGGAACTGGGCTGGTTTGTCGCCGAATTCGGCCGCCAGCCCTGGACAGTGGATGGTGTGCTGCCGACTGCGCTGTCGGTATCGGCGCTGTCGATGACCGAAGTGTCGATCACGCTGGCGATCTATATCGCGCTTTATACGCTCCTCTTCATCATCGAGATGAAACTGATGCTTAAATTCATTCGCAAAGGTCCGTTCCAGGATGTCGAAGAGACCGACGCCTGGATGGCGAGACACACTGAACGGCTCAGCGGCCGGCACAACGCCGATGCCGTCGCCATGCCAGCGGAGTGACACAGATGATCCTGCATGAGCTGATTGATTATGATGTGCTGCGCGTGATCTGGTGGGGGCTTGTGGGCGTGCTGCTCATCGGTTTCGCGATGACCGACGGCTTTGACATGGGCGTCGGTGCACTGCTGCCCTTCGTCGCCAGAACCGACGTCGAGCGGCGGATCGCGATCAACACTGTGGGCCCGGTCTGGGAGGGAAACCAAGTCTGGTTCATTCTCGGCGGCGGCGCCATCTTTGCCGCCTGGCCGCCGCTCTATGCGGTGTCGTTCTCCGGATTTTACCTGGCCATGTTCGTGGTTCTGGCGGCCTTGATCGTCCGCCCGGTGGCTTTCAAGTTTCGCTCCAAGCGCGAAGATGCGCGCTGGCGCGAGCGGTGGGACTGGGCGCTGTTCGCCGGCGGCGCGGTCCCGGCGCTCGTGTTCGGTATTGCCGTCGGCAATGTGCTTCAAGGCGTGCCGTTTCGCCTTACCGAGGATTTGCACTCGATTTATGCCGGTGCTTTCCACACCAAGTTCCTCGCGCTGTTCGACCCGTTCTCGCTGCTGGCCGGTGTGGTGTCGCTGGCCATGCTGGCGATGCATGGCGGTGCCTGGCTGGTGTTGAAGGCGGATGGCAATGTGCGCGACCGGGCGCGCCGGTATGGCTCGATTGCGGCGCTGATTGCGGTGGGCGGGTATGGCCTGGCCGGCCTATGGTTGGCGTACGGCATCAATGGCTACCGGATCGTCGGAGACTATCTGACCGACGGACCTTCCAATCCGCTTCATTTCGAGGTGGAAACAACTGCAAGCTGGCTGACCGCCTATTCGGACCGGCCGTGGATCATGATTGCACCGATTCTGGGCATCGGTGGCGGGCTTCTGACTTTCCTTGGTTTGCGGGCAGGTCGCGAAGTGTCGACGCTGTTGTGCTCGAAACTTGCGATCCTCGGGGTCATCTCGTCGGTGGGGTTGACCATGTTTCCCTTCATCCTGCCGTCTTCCACCGATCCACGGTCTTCGCTGACGGTCTGGAACTCTTCGTCCTCGCACCTGACGCTGTTCGTGATGCTGGTTATGACGGTGATTTTCCTGCCGATCATCCTGGCCTATACAGCCTGGGTCTACAAAGTGTTGTGGGGCAAGGTCACCGAAGACGACGTCTCCGAATCATCCCATTCGGCCTATTGAGCAGGAGAATCTGGACATGTGGTATTTTGCCTGGATGCTTGGTCTGCCGCTAGCCGCGATGTTCGCCGTGGTCAATGCGATGTGGCTGGAAATGCAGGAAGACAGACGCCGGATGGATGATCAGGGCGGGCCGAAAAAGCCTTGATGACGGGTCGGAACCCTGCTCTCGGACGCCGGGTTTGTCGAGACGGTGCTTCACAGAGCTGCTTTGACTGGTCAATTCGTTTTGTTGAATGTGTTTTGACCCAAATCAAGCTGCACGACCAGAATACATGCCAGAATTGCCGAATAGCACTCAAGGAGTTCGGCAATGAGCAGCGCGGATTTCAACACCTCAAGGCGCATGTTCCTGACCCTCGCGGCCGGCGGTATTGCAGCTGGGGTTGCAGGCCCTCCGGTTCGCGCCGCGCCGGTCAAGACCTCGGCACGCGTGGTGGTCATCGGCGCGGGCGCCGCTGGAACGTCTCTGGTCAACAGGCTGGTTGGCCGGCTTGACGGTGCCGCCATCACCATTCTCGATGCCAGCACGACGCATCTTTACCAGCCCGGCCTGTCGCTGGTCGCGGCGGGACTGAAGCCGGCATCCTACACCCAAAGCCGGACCAGCGACTGGTTGCCTGGCGGGATCACCCACATCGGCGAAGCCGCCGCGGAGATCGATCCGGTTGCCCGCACCGTGACCACGTCGGGCGGACAGAGGGTCGGATATGATTTTCTGGTGGTCGCACCCGGTCTCGTGCTCGATCATGAGGCGATCGAAGGCTTTTCACTCGATCTCGTCGGCAGCAACGGGATCGGTGCGCTCTATGCCGGCCCGGACTACGCCGCGCGGACATGGGTGGCGGCGTCAAAATACACCGAAGAGGGCGGGATCGGGCTCTTTACCCGCCCGGCAACCGAGATGAAATGTGCAGGAGCGCCGCTCAAGCACACGTTCCTGATCGACGACATCGCGCGCAGGGCGAACAAGGCCGGCAAGACCGAGATCATCTATGCGTCCAACAATGACAGTCTTTTCGGTGTGCCGATCGTGTCTGAAAAGGTGCGCATGCTGTTTGGTGATCGTGGCATCCGTCCTGCCTACAGTCATGTGCTGAAATCGATCGAGCCGGGCAGGCGGATTGCCAAATTTGCCACCCCCGGGGGAGATACGGAGATGGGGTATGATTACCTGCACGTGATTCCGCCGCAGCGCGCGCCGGAGGTAATCCGGCAGTCGGGCCTGTCATGGGCCGACAAGTGGACCGATCAGGGATGGGTGGAGGTTGACAAGCATACTCTCCGCCACCCGCGCCATCCCGAGATCTTCGCGCTGGGTGATGTCGCCGGCGTGCCCAAGGGCAAGACTGCTGCCTCGGTCAAATGGCAGGTTCCCGTGGTTGAGGATCATCTGGTTGCGGCGATCGAAGGACGTGAGGGAACAGCAGTCTACAATGGCTACACGTCCTGCCCGCTGATCACCCGGGTGGGCCGCGCCATGCTGGTCGAATTCGATTACAACAACGATCTGACCCCCTCCTTCCCGGGCATCATCGCGCCGCTGGAGGAGCTGTGGATCAGCTGGCTGATGAAGGAAGTGGCGCTGAAAGCCACCTACAATGCCATGCTGCGGGGCAAGGCCTGAGGAGACGGTGATGCAGGAACTGACTCTCGAAACCCTGATTGCGGTGTTTGAGGAAATCTTCGGACGTGGCCTGTTCTGGATCATGGTGGCCGGAGCAGCGGTGGTCACGCTGGCCTATTTCTATGTGCTGATCCGGGACCGCTCGATGTCGATGCGCAAATTTTTTCTGGCCCAGCTCTCGATGCCGTTCGGCGCAATCGCTGCCGTGTTGATTGTCCAGAAGATGACCCGGTCAGGATTCAGTGACATTGGCGGACCGATCGACATGATTGTGCTTCTGGCAATTGCGGCGGTTGGCGCCATTGGCCTTGCGGTGCTTGTCTACACGGCGCAATCGCTGATCCGCTCGCGCTCGTGAGGACTACCGGCACAACCGCCACGAGCCTGGCTCGGTCACGCCTGGCAATTGTGTTTGCCGGAGCGGAGTTGTAGTGCTCACCGGTGGAAATGCGGATTGCCGGAGAGAAACATGAGCTTTGACCCGCCGGTTGCGGCAGCAGGTCCCGAGACCAAGCGCAAGCGCGGGCAAGGGGTGGGTGCCGTCTACGAGACCCTCAAGCACGAGATCCTGGATCTCACTCTGGCGCCCGGCAGCGCGGTCGATGAGGTGAAGCTGGCGGAGCGGTTCGGTGTCTCTCGCACCCCGATCCGGGAGGCGCTGTTCAAACTGGCCGGGGAAGGCCTGGTGGTGACGCTGCCGAACCGGTTTACCATCGTGGCGCCGATCGATTTTCCAAACCTGCCACAGTTTTTCGATGCGCTGTCGCTGATGTATCGGGTGACCACGCGGCTGGCGGCCGCCAACCGGACCGATGACGAGCTGGCGGCGATCCGCGACCTGCAGCAGGCCTATTCCAAAGTCGTCGAGGCCAGAGACGTGCCGGCGATGATCGAGGTCAACCGCAATTTCCATGTGGAAATCGCCTGCGCCGGCAAGAACCGGTATTATGCCGAGTTGTTCACCCGCCTGCTTGATGAGGGCCGGCGGCTGCTGCGGCTTTATTATTCATCCTACAACGACACTTTGCCGCAAATTTATGTGCAGGAACACGAGGACATGCTGGCGGCGATTGCGCGGCAGGATATCGAGGCAGCCGACCGTATCGCGCAGGCCCATGCCGATCAGATCGTTCGCCAGATCCGTGCCAGCATAACCGAAGACCGCCGATTGAACGCCGACATCAACCTTTAAGGTCGGCCTTTAACATACGCCTTTGTGCGCTGGATGCTGCTGGCATGGCTGGCAAATTCAATCCGCCCATATTCGCTGAATATTTATTGTCGACACCGAATATACAAATATATATGGTCGGTTTCGTTCGTATCGACGCTGCCGTTCAGGCCGTTGCACGCCACGCCATAGGGTGGGACCAGATGTTCTGCCTTGTTGAACTGGTGTCTGTCCCGGATCGGCGGTTGCTGAAACCTGATCCTTGAGGAGGAGACACCCGATGGACACCTCGATTTTTACCGGCTGCATGCCGGCCCTGATGACGCCGTGCAACCCCGACCGGACACCGGACTTCGATGCGCTGGTGCGCAAGGGCGAGGAGCTGATTGCGGCCGGCATGTCGGCGGTCGTCTATTGCGGTTCGATGGGTGACTGGCCGCTGCTGACAGATGCGCAGCGGATGGAAGGTGTTGCGCGGCTGGTTGGCGCCGGTATCCCCACCGTTGTCGGCACCGGTGCCATCAACAGTGCCTCGGCAGTGGCGCATGCGGTGCATGCGGCAGACGTCGGTGCGCAGGGTCTGATGGTGATCCCCCGGGTTCTGTCCCGCGGCAGCTCGGCAGGCGCGCAGGCTGCCCATTTCAAGGCGATCCTGTCTGCGGCCCCCGATCTTCCGGCGGTGATCTACAACAGCCCCTATTATGGGTTCGCCACCCGCGCCGGGCTGTTTTTCGCGCTGCGCCAGGAGCACCCCAACCTGATCGGCTTCAAGGAATTCGGCGGAGCAGCGGATCTTCGCTATGCCGCCGAATATATCACCTCGGCGGACGACAGCGTCACCCTGATGGTGGGCGTCGACACCACGGTCTACCACGGCTTCGTCAATTGCGGCGCCACCGGTGCAATCACCGGCATCGGCAATGCGCTGCCGCGTGAAGTGTTGCAACTGGTGTCGCTGAGCAAGAAGGCGGCGCAGGGCGATGCTGTGGCGCGGGTGCAGGCCAAGGAGCTCGAAGAGGCTCTGGGTGTGCTCTCTTCCTTCGACGAAGGCGCCGATCTGGTGCTTTATTACAAGCACTTGATGGTGCTCAATGGCGATGCGGAATACACGCTGCACTTCAATGAGACAGACGCGCTGACGGACTCGCAGAAGCATTATGTTGAAAACCAGTACAGGCTGTTCAAGGACTGGTACGCCAACTGGTCGGTCTGAGCCTGGACTCCGGGGTCTGGCCGCAGATGCGCCGCAAAGGCGGTCTGTGCCGATCAACAGGGCGGGTCGCCGGGTCGGGTGCATCCCTTGTCTCTTGCGGATAGATTGGCCAAAGCTGGCTGATCGATTCTGCCGGGAGGCTGGACCTGTGTTGCTGCCATAAGGGAGGGGCGCTCATGCCGCGTTTTGCTGCAAACCTGTCGCTGATGTTTACAGAGCACGCGTTTCTCGACCGGTTTCAGGCCGCTGCCGACGCGGGGTTTGAGGCGGTGGAGTGCCTGTTTCCCTATGACTTTCCGGCACGAGAACTTGCGAAACGGCTTGTCGCAGCAAATATGGAGCAGGTGATGTTCAACCTGCCGCCAGGCGACTGGGCTGGCGGTGATCGTGGTCTGGCCGCATTGCCGGAGCGAAAGGACGAATTCCGCCGGTCGGTTGTGACTGCGCTGGACTATGCTGAGACGCTCGGCACGCGCCGGCTGCACGTGATGGCGGGGCGCGCCGATCCACAGGATCCTGACTTTCAAGCAACCTACAGGGACTCGCTGGCCTATGCTGCGGATGCGGCGGGCGAGAAGGGAATCTTGCTGCTGATCGAACCGATCAACGGCCGGGACATGCCGGGTTACTTTCTCACCGATTTCGATCATGCCGCCGGGGTGATCGGCGACATCGGCCGGCCAAATCTGATGCTGCAGTTTGACATTTACCATCGGCAGATCCTGCACGGTGACGTTCTTGTCGGGCTGGAGCGGCTGATGCCGCTGATCGGACATGTGCAGACCGCCTCGGTGCCCGGTCGCAACGAGCCAGGCTCCGGCGAACTTGATGATTTGCGTATCTTCAAGGCGCTTGACGATCTTGGCTATCAGGGCTTTGTCGGCTGCGAGTACAGGCCCCGGGCTGGCACCAGGGATGGCCTCGGCTGGATGCAGCAGACCCGGTGAGCGGTGCGCTGCCGGTGCTTATCCGACCGGTCTGTCGGCGTGCCGCATAAGGCCGGAAAAGAGCAGCGGTATCACGACGAACACCGGCAGCGCCATGTAGACGGCGGCGAAGCCGGTGTGTTCTGCGATGAATCCGATCACCGAAGGGACAAACAGAATGCCGGAATAGCCCATGAAGGTGACCACAGAGATGGCCAGGCCCTGCGGCAAGCCAGGCAGGTTGCCGGCCGCCGAAAAGGCGATCGGAACGGTGTTGGCCAAGCCCAGACCGGCCACTGCAAAGCCGGCGATCGCCAGCTCTGGCGCTTGCGCCATGCCGGCCGCACCCAGCCCTGCCATGGCCAGAATCACGGAAACCCGGAAGGTCCTGACCGCGCCGAACCGGTCGCGCACCAGATCGCCCAGAAACCGCATCAACGCCATCGAAGCAGAAAAGGCGCCGAAAGCGAGGCCAGACAGTGCTGCATCGGCTCCGAGTTCCTGACGCAGATAAAGGGCGCCCCAGTCGAGAACGGCCCCTTCCGGGGTCATCACGATCAGGCAGATGATGCCGGTCAGCCACACCGCGGCCCCTGCGGTGAGCAGGCCGGGTCTCGAGCCGCGGGTGTCATTCTCGCCGCGTGTACGATTTGTCGTGAGTGGTGGATCGGAGAGCGCTCTTGGCCACGCCACGGCGACCGCGCAGGCTGTCAGCAAGGAGGCGGCGATGGCATGAACATGCACACCATACACTGCAATCATCACGCCACCGAGGCCGGCTCCAGCCACGCCGCCGAGGCTCCAGAAGCCATGGCAGGATGACATGATCGCCCGGCCCTGGCGCTTTTCCACTTCGACCGCATTGGCGTTCATGGCGACATCCATGCCGCCGATCAGCGCCCCAATGAGAAACAGCGCGATGGCGGCTGTCCAGATTGACGGCGCCAGGGTAACAAACAGCAGGCAGGGGCTTGTCGCCGCGGCGACATAGCGCATGACCGTGCGCGAGCCGTTTTGCGAGACCAGCGCGCCAACCGCCGGCATTGCGCACAGCGAACCGATGCCGAAGCACATGATCATCAGGCCAAGATCGCTTTCATCGAGGCGCAGGCGCGCGGCGAATTCAGGGATCTTCGGCGCCCAGCTGCCCACCACGAAGCCATTGGCGAGGAACATGAGAGAGACGGCCAATCGTTGCGGGGACAGCAGCGGCGGCGCTGAAATGGTCGAGACGGACATTTGTGGCTCCAGACTAAATCGATTGAATGGCGGTACACCGAATTTCAACCCGGGTAAATCTGAAAGCTGGTAACGCTCGGAGTGACGATGTGACACATCGTGAATTGTTGATTGCACCAGAAAAAGATGCCCGCTTTCACTCCCCGCTGTGGTAAGGCCGCGGATCTGGGTGCCGAGAGCAGCAAAAATGCCCGGTCGGCGAGGAAATGAAACAGGAGAAGACGAATGGCGACAGGTTCAGCGCGGGAGTGGGTGCGACGTCTGCAGCCCTACAGGTTGCCGAGTGATGGACGGAGCGCGTTCGAGACAGTGCTGACAGTCAGCCTTCTGGTGGCTTTCTGGGTGTTGATGTGGTTCGCGCTGTCCTACAGCATCATTCTAACGCTGGTGTTGTCGGTTCCTGCAGCGCTTCTGATGGTGCGCACTTTCATCATCCAGCACGATTGTGGCCACGGCTCGATGTTCACCACGGCCAAGTGGAATGACCGCGTCGGCCGGGTTCTTGGCGTCCTCACCCTTACGCCCTACGATTACTGGCGCCGGTCGCATGCGATGCACCATGCCGCATCGGGAAATCTCGAACGGCGCGGCATCGGCGACATCGACACGCTGACCGTTGAAGAATATCTCGCCCTGACCGGCTTCGGCCGCTGGAAATACCGGCTCTACCGTCATCCGCTGGTGATGTTCGGTCTCGGGCCGGCTTTCATCTTCATGCTGCAGCACCGGTTGCCGGTGGCGGCGCTGAAGGACGGCATCATGTCCTGGAAAAGCGTGATGGTGACCAACCTGGCCATTGTGGCGATGTGGCTCGCACTCGGCATGCTGGTCGGTTTCAAGGCCTTCCTGATCATCCACCTGCCGATCATGCTCATCGGGGCTTCGGTGGGCGTCTGGATGTTCTATGTGCAGCATCAGTTCGATCCGACCCACTGGGAGCGTGCCCCGAAATGGGAGCGCGAATACGCCGCCCTGCATGGCAGTTCGTTCTATGATCTGCCCCAGCCGCTGATGTGGGTGACCGGCAATATCGGCATCCACCATGTGCATCACCTGTCGAGCCGCATTCCGTTTTACCGGTTGCCGCAGGTTCTCAAGGATTTTCCCGAACTTGCCGAGATCGGGCGGCTGACCTTGTGGCAGAGCTTTCGCTGCGTGCCGCTGACATTGTGGGACGAAGATCACCGTCGGCTGGTGCCGTTCCGTTCCGTGCGCGGACGTATGGCCGGAGCCGCTGCGGCGACGTGATCGGGCCGGTTTGAACAGATGACATGGCTGTGGCGGGTCGAGTGTTTTCAGCGATCCGCCCGTCCTGTTGCGCTTTTACTTGTGTCTATTCAAAAAACAGTGTATTAAGCGCTTATCGATTTTTGACCGGACGACTTGGTCGCTCACCGCTTGAAGCGGAGACACGCTCAACACTTCACTTAAATTCGATGACGAACGCCTGCGCCGAGCGCCTAAAAGAGCGCTTGCGCCGGGAAATGCATTCATGGACAAAAAGGACTCCCCCCCATGAAAACCGGTACTGTTAAATTCTACAACGACCAAAAGGGCTTCGGCTTCATCGCACCTGACGACGGCAGCAAGGACGTTTTCGTCCATGCAACTGCACTTGAGCGTGCTGGCATGCGCGGTCTGGCCGAAGGCCAGAAGGTAAGCTTCGACACGGCTGAAGACCGTCGCACCGGCAAGACCGCCGTTTCGACCATTCAGGCTGACTGAAAAGCCAAATCAGATGTCGGCTGGCTAGGCTGGGCGCTCTGAATTGATTTCGCCTGGGAGCTTCGGTTCCCGGGCGTTTTGCGTTTTGGTGTCCGATCTGGCGCAGATATGGTGTGCTCATGGCTCGTTGCGGCCGGACACAAGACACATTTTAATGCATCAGCAGGGGGCCAGAGACCCTCCGGGGCTGGCAAGTCATCATGCCGGCAGCGGGGCTGAGGCCGCCTGTCCTGGGTCAGGCCAAAGGTGAGTCACAGGCTGAGGCAGCCTTGACGCATCTACGCCGCAGATACATTGATTCCACGAGATACAGCGTTCGTTGAGGCTTGTGTGAGGATAGCCTGGTGCCACGCGGGGGGCAAAGCCCGCCGCCGGTCAGCGCTGCCGAGCTGCTTTGCTGTGGCCTGCCGCCGCAGCTGTAAGCCAATTGGTGAACTGTACACCAGACACCAACAAGCATCCGCCCATGTCACGAATGACACTGGGCGGATGCAGACATTCCTGGCTATGGCGCAGGCTGATCTGTTCAAGCCGAGCCGGCTTGAAAGATTATGCGCTTTCTTTTGGCGTCAGAACCTGGCGACCGCGATACATGCCTGTCTTCAGGTCAATGTGGTGCGGGCGGCGCAGTTCGCCGGAATCCTTGTCCTCGACATAGGTCGGGGCCTTGAGAGCGTCAGCGGAACGGCGCATGCCGCGCTTGGACGGGGTGGTTTTTCGCTTCGGAACAGCCATGACGAACTCCAATTCAACATACAGGCATGTCCAGCGGTCGACCCTGAGGGCGAAACTGACAGATGCCGATTTCGGAAATTTGCCGGGCTTATACATGGCTATTGCAGGCTTGACCAGCGGTGGCCGCCATTTTTTTAGCATCGGCTTGCGATAATCATCGCGGCTACAGACGCAGCCGTCAAGCTTCGTCTTGTTCGACAGTCCACGGCTCTGCCCGAGCTGCCGCCTCCCATTCGCGCCAGGCGGGAAGATCTTTCACCCTGCCCATGTAGTCTGTCGTCTCGGGTCCGGTCTTGAAGGCGTAAACGTCGAGGCGGTTGACCACCGGGGCATACATCGCATCGGCAATCGAGAAGGCGCCAAACAGGAAGGGGCCGCCGCTTTGCGAAAGACAGTCGTTCCAGAGGCTTTCGATGCGGGCCACGTCCGCTGCGACAGCGGGCGACACAGAAACGGGGTGGCGATCGCGCCGCATGTTCATCGGGCAGGCCGCGCGCAATGCCGGAAACGACGACATCATCTCGGCGCTCATGGCCATCGCCCTGCTGCGATGTGCCGGGTTGTCCGGCCACAGACCGGCTTGCGGGTGTTTGCGGGCGACGTGATCAAGGATGGCAAGCGATTCCCAGACGGTCAGGTCGCCATCGACGAGAACCGGCACTTTGCCGGTGGGAGAAAAGACCTTGAATGCTGGGTTTCCCGCCGACATGTCGAACGGCACGAGTTTTTCATCGAAGCTGATGTTGGTGACGCGCATGCCGAACCAGGGTCTGAACGACCAGGAGGAGTAGTTCTTGTTGCCAATGTAAAGGACCGGGTCAGCCATGAAACATACCTCGCGTGGGTTGGAAGCCAATGTCTCACGCGTGCGGTGGCCGGAAAAGACAATTTACTTGAACTCAATCATAAAGGCATTTGATGTAGGCGCCGGATTGGCGGGCTCTTTTTTCTATGATGCCCGCAAGCCGGTTCATGCCGCGCGAGGCGTTGGCGGCATTGCGCTTGATCGGGTTGGGCAGTGTGACCGCCAGCAGGGCCGCCTGACGGCCCGTGAGCTTTGCTGCCGGCACTCCGAAATAGGCCTGCGACGCTGCCTCGATGCCATAGACGCCGGGGGCCCATTCCGCGACGTTGAGATAAATCTCCATCAGCCGCCGCTTGGACCAGACCACATCCATCCACATCGCCAGGGGAATCTCCAGCGCCTTGCGCAGCACTGAGCGGGTTTTGGGCAGAAACAGGTTCTTTGCAGTCTGCATGGCAATGGTGCTTGCGCCGCGCGTCGCTTCGCCGTCCAGCGCGTCATCGATCACCAGATTGAGCGCCTTCCAGTCAATGCCTGAATGGGTGCAGAATTGTCCGTCTTCCGACATCATCACCGATTGCACCAAAACCGGCGCGATATCTTCAAACGCAACCCATTGCCGGTCATAGGCGCGGCCGGAGACTGTTTCAGTCAGCATCAGTGTGGACACCGGATGGATCTGGGGCAGGGCATAAAGCGGTATCAAGCCATAGGGCAGGATCAAACCGAGGATGATCAGGGTCAGCGCCCATCTGATCAGCCGCCGCAGGACAGAACGCCGGCGAGGTGCAACGGTCTTGGTCCCGGATCGGGACGTCTGGATGGGATTCTGTCTGGCCACCTTGTGTACCCCGAACGAACTGTGCCGTCAGTGACGGCAATAGAACCTGTGCATAACGATCTTGGTCTGCCAAGGCCAGACTGGAAAGGTTCATCCCATTTCACCGGATCATGGTATCCAGAATTTATTGGCTCAAACAAACCGTTGCCGCCGCGAACGCGGCATGACAAGAGACCGGTATGAACAGGGATCACACAGAGAACTTTAGCGCACGACTGGAAGCCACGGCACAGGCGGTTGCGTCGATGCTTGAAAATCTGCTGTCCGAAACCCCGGCAGCCGGTGAAATCGCCCGTCCGGGCCATCTGATGGCAGCGATGCGTCATGGCGTTCTCAATGGCGGAAAACGTTTGCGGCCGTTTCTGGTCATCGAAACCGCCCGGATGCTGGGTGCGCCCGAGACGGCAGCTCTGCGAGTCGCGGTGGCGCTCGAATGTGTCCATTGCTACTCGCTCATTCATGATGACCTGCCGTCGATGGATGATGACGACCTTCGGCGTGGCCAGCCGACGGTTCACGTCGCCTTTGACGAGGCAACCGCGATCCTGGCCGGCGACGCTTTGCTGACGATGGCATTCGATATTCTCTCAGCCCCGGAGACGGCGATGCCGGCGGAGGCCAAGCTGGTGCTGATCAGTCAACTCGCGCGGGCTGCCGGGGTTGGCGGCATGGTCGGCGGGCAGGCTCTCGATCTTCATGCCGAGCGGGTGAGGCCGGACGAGACGGATATCGTGCAGCTGCAAGCGATGAAGACCGGCGCGCTGCTGCGCTATGCCTGTGCGGCCGGCGCGATAGCCGCTGGGGCTGATGACGGCGTTGTGGCGCGCATGACCAGATTCGGCGAGATCATCGGTCTTGCCTTTCAGCTCGCGGATGATCTGCTGGATGTGACATCGGATGCGGCGACATTGGGGAAGGCGGCCGGAAAGGATGCGGCCCGGAACAAGGGAACGTTGCTGTCGCTGCATGATGCGAAGACCGTAAGACTGCGGCTCGGCGGGCTGGTTGCAGAGGCGACGGCGCTGCTCGAGCCGTTCGCCGGTGAGGCAGATACGCTCCGGCAGGCTGCCGGTTTCATTGCCAGTCGGGAAAGCTGATCCTGCTGGCGGTGTTTTCGCAGCCACATGATTATAAAATAACGTTTTTCTATACGCATTTGTTAACCAGCGCGCGGCAGTATTCTCCCAAACGGGTGCTGCCAGAGTCATGATTGAAAAATCCAAGGATCAGGATGAAACCGCGGTTGCGCGCAGATCTGTCATCTCGCTGCGCATCGGGTATATCGTTTCGCTCACGGTGATTGCGGTCATGTGCGCGGTCTTCTTCAACAAACAGACCGAACGCAACCGCACGATTCAGAAAATCGGCGAGATTTCGACCGAGCTGGCCGGTATCGACGGCGCGCTGAGTGCAATCTCGCACCGGAGCGAACGGCTGGCGCAGACCTATGCCGAGTACCAGGCCTATGTGGACCCGCGGCTCGTTGGCGCCACGCTTGTGGAAAAGCGCGCAATTCGTGACAATATGCAGGTGGATCCCGACATTCTGTCGGCGATTTCCAGCATGCGTTTCCGCTTCGAAAGAGCACGCTGGAGTATCAAGCATCTCAGAGACAAGTGGGAAGAGCTTCCCGTAGAGCTAAGGCAGCGTGTAAGGACGCAATCGCGCTACATGAGCGATGCGGACCCGTTTCTGGCTCATATGCAGATGGTGGGTGCCGAGCGTGTCGACGCGGCCCGTACCAAAAAGGATCTCTACTGGGCAAGCCGCGAAGTCAACGCGATGTTTGAAGAGGTGATCCACCCGTCCGATCTTTTTGTGCATGAGCAATTCAGGAGCTATCTGGCGGAATTGTCCCTTGCACAGGGAGATTTGCTCAAACGATATCTGCTGGCGATAATCGGTATCTTGCTGGTGCTGGGTCTCGGCGTGTTCATACCGATCGACTTCATCATTCGCCAGATGATCAGGCGCCTGCAGGACAAGACCCGTGAGATCGATGCGGCCTTGACCAAGGCGAAAATGGGCGACAGGGCCAAATCCGAGTTTCTCGCCACCATGAGTCACGAAATTCGTACGCCGATGAACGGCGTATTGGGGATGGCAGAGCTTTTGACAAGGACCGATCTCGATACGCGGCAACGCACATTTACCGATGTCATCCTCAAGTCCGGCAATGCGCTGCTGGAAATCATCAACGACATTCTCGACTTCTCAAAGATCGATGCCGGGCAGCTCAAGCTCAATCCCAAATCATTCAATCTGATTGACACAACTGAAGACGTTGCCACGCTGATGTCATCCCGGGTGGTTGAAAAGGACATCGAGCTTGTTGTTCGCATCGCGCCCGGATTGCCCGATAAGCTGATCGGAGATCCCGGGCGAATCCGGCAAATTCTGACCAACCTTGTCGGCAACGCGGTCAAATTCACAGAGCATGGCCATGTCATGGTCGAGATCGACTGGCGCAAGGTCGGCAAGGTGGGCGAGACGGAGCGGCTGGCGCTGTCGATCGCCGTACGGGACACGGGGATCGGTATTCCGGCCGAAAAGCTGGATGCCATCTTTGAAAAATTCAGTCAGGTGGACGGATCCTCGACGCGCAAGCATGAAGGTACCGGGCTTGGTCTGGCCATCGCCACACGGCTGGTGGAGATGATGGGCGGGAAAATTGAACTTGAAAGCGAGGTCGGGATTGGCTCCAGCTTCAGCTTTACAATCGAAATGGATGTCTGCCGTGAAGCCGCATCGGTGGCTCCCGCCCGCACGGATGATCTGCCCGGCCGTCGTGTTCTGGTGATTGATGACAATGCGATCAACCGGATGATCCTGACGGAGCAAATCCGCGACTGGGGATTTGACTGCGTGGCGGTGGAAGGTGGCGAGATCGGACTCGACCTGCTGCGGCATGCGCGTTCGAGTCTTGGCATAGGCATTGACCTTGTGGTTCTGGACTTCCAGATGCCGGGCATGACGGGCGCCGATGTCGCCCGGGCCATCAGGTCAGAGCCGTTGATCGCGGAGACACCGATTCTCATCCTGTCATCGGTTGACCAGGCAGATCAGCTCGCGGCGCTGAGTGATCTCGGCATTTTTGCGCAATTGACCAAACCTGTGCGCAGTGCGCAGTTGCGCATGACCGTGCAGGCGGCGTTGCTTCACGCCAATGCCGGCTCGCGGCCTCATGCAAGCGCAGCAGCGCCGGTGCGGAGCACTGTTGCAGGCGTGGGCCAGGCCCCTGTCGGCCCTGCCGCCGGTGTCGCCCTCGCTGATGCCGGCACGCCGGAAACGGCCATGCCGACCGAACCGCTGATTCTGGTGGCGGAAGACAACCAAATCAACCAGATTGTCTTTCAGCAATCCCTGGACGGATTGGGATTTGCGCACAGGCTCGCGGTGAATGGGCGCGAGGCTGTGCGCATGTGGTCCGAACTGCGACCGATGCTGGTGTTGATGGATGTTTCGATGCCGGAAATGAACGGCCTTGAGGCGACCGCCGAAATCCGGGCTATCGAGGCCCGTGAGGGGCTGACCTCGACGCCGATCATTGCTGTTACCGCGCATTCGCTCAAGGGCGATGAGGAGCGCTGTCTGGCCGCGGGGATGGATGACTATCTGTCCAAGCCGATCTCGCCGGAAAAGCTTGGCGCCATGATCGACCGCTGGCTGCCTGCGGCCCAGGACAGGGCGCGATCGGCGTAGCGGATACCATTATTGCTGTATCAGACGCCGCTTCAGGCCACGCCTGAGGATCTGATTCCAAGCGCATCCCGCAGAATGCGGTCCGGATCAGGCGCCTGTTCCGAACCGCTTTTCGATATAATTGGCGACCATCGCCTGAAAGTCCTCGGCGATCCCGGGGCCGCGCAGAGTGGCAGCCTTCTTGCCGTCGATGAAGACAGGTGCCGCCGGGTTCTCGCCGGTGCCGGGCAGGGAAATGCCGATGTCGGCGTGCTTGGATTCGCCCGGGCCGTTGACTATGCAACCCATGACCGCGACCTGCAGTCCCTCGACGCCGGGATATCTGTCGCGCCAGAGCGGCATGTTGCGCCTCAGATCATCCTCAATGGTGCGGGCAAGCTGTTGGAACACGGTGGAGGTGGTGCGGCCGCAGCCCGGGCAGGCGGCCACCACCGGAACAAACTGGCGGAAGCCCATGACCTGCAACAATTCCTGGGCGACGATGACCTCGCGGGTGCGGTCGCCGCCAGGTTCGGGGGTCAGTGACACCCTGATCGTGTCGCCGATGCCGGCCTGCAACACGATACCCATGGCGGCGGACGAGGCGACAATGCCCTTTGAGCCCATGCCGGCTTCGGTCAGGCCCAGATGCAGGGCGTGATCCGAGCGGGTGGCGAGTTCGGAATAGACCGCGATCAGGTCCTGCACCTGGCTGACCTTGGCCGAGAGGATGATGCGGTTGCGTTCAAGCCCGGTCTCCTCGGCCAGCGCGGCTGAATGCAGGGCTGACTGGATGATGGCTTCGCGGGTGACATCCTTGGCGCTCAGTGGTGATCCGTTGGCGGCGTTCTCGTCCATCAGCCTGGTCAGCAGAACCTGGTCGAGTGAGCCCCAGTTGACCCCGATGCGCACCGGCTTGTTGTGGCGGATGGCCATTTCGACGATCTCGACGAACTGGCGGTCCTTCTTGTCCTTGAAGCCGACATTGCCCGGGTTGATGCGGTACTTGGCCAGCGCTTCGGCGCAGCCGGGATGATCGGCCAGAAGCGTGTGGCCGATGTAATGGAAATCGCCGACCAGCGGCACGTCGAGGCCAAGGCGCTCGAGCCGGTCGCGGATCTTCGGCACGGCGGCTGCACTTTCGTCGCGGTCGACCGTGAGGCGGACGATCTCCGAACCGGCGCGATGCAAGGCTGCGACCTGTGCCACGGTCGCGTCAACGTCGGCAGTGTCGGTGTTGGTCATCGACTGCACCACCACCGGCGCGCCGCCACCAACGATGACGCCACCGACATCGACCGCAACGCTGGCGCGGCGGGCTTGCGGGACAACGAAGTGGGAAGTGGTCATGGGAGCCTCGGATTGCAGTCTGCCATGCGGCAGGGAGCCTTGGATGGTCACTTCCTAGAACGGCAACTGGCGAATTGGAAGTGGTTTGATGGCCAATGTCCGGTCAATCCGGGTTGAGCCGCCAGACTGCGTGATTGAGTGCGGCTGCCGTGGCGACCCAGACAGCGTAAGGCACGAACAGCAGGGCGGCCAGTGGCAAAACCATGCTGGCGAAAGCGATATAGGCCAGAATGGTCAGAAGCAGCAGGCAAACATCGATGAAGGCCAGATCCATCCGGTGGCGGCCGAAAAACAGCCAGGACCAGGCGCCGTTGAGGATCAGTTGCAGCAGCCAAAGCGCCATGATGATGCCAGCACCGGCGGTTTGCCAGACCAACCAGCCGGAGATGCCGATGGCGATGTAAAGGATGGACCAGACCACAGGAAACGCCCAGTTCGGTGGCGTCCAGGAGGGGCGGCGTAATTGCTGATACCAGGCGCCGGGCTTGAAGAAGGCCCCGCTCGATGCGGTGGCAAGCACGAGCACGGCAATGATGATGGCAGACATTTCAAACTCCAAGAACCGGTTGAGCCGTGGCGGCGCGGTGCAAAGCTGCGGCCGTGACGCAGGGTTGTCGATTGCCCTTTCAAAGGTAGTGTTCCGCCACGGACTTGCCAGAGCCGCTGATGTCGCGCCTCCGGAAGCTTGTGATGGCCAGGATGATTGGCGCCGTCAGCGCACAAGGGGGTGCGACGGATCAATGCCGCTTGATCAGGATCATTGCCGATGCAGGGTTTTCTCCGCACAAGCAACATGATAGCTGCTTGGACGGGAGAGGGAGGATGACATGACCAACACCACGTCAAGGCTGGACGGGGGCGCGCCGCCAATTCGCGATTTGTCGTTGCACGATGTGAAGGCGAGCCTGGTCGAAGGGTGGGGGGATTTCAGGGTCCATCCCGGTTATGGTCTGTTCTTCGGCGGAATCTACATGATTGGCGGGCTGCTGATCCTGGGGTTTCTGACCCGTATCGGATCGCCGTGGATGATCATTCCTCTGGCCATCGGCTTCCCCCTGCTTGGGCCGTTTGTCGCTGTGGGGCTCTATGAGGTGAGCCGTCGAAGGCGGATGGGTGAACCAGTCACCCGCAAAGGGGTGCTGACGCAGGTCTTTCACCAGCGCGAGCGGCAGCTTGGCTGGATGGCATTTGTGGTCATGTTCATTTTCTGGATATGGATCTACCAGGTGCGGCTGCTGTTCGCGCTGTTCTTGGGGTTCAAGTCGTTTTCGGGCTGGGGCCGCTTTAGCGAAATTGTCCTGTCAACGCCCGAAGGCTGGGGGTTCCTCGGCGTTGGCACCCTTGTTGGAGCGTTCCTGGCGACCGTGCTGTTTTCCACGACGGTGATTGCGCTGCCGATGTTGGCCGAGCGCGAGGTCGATTTCGTCACGGCGATGATCACGAGCATCACAACGGTGGCCAAGAATCCATTGCCGATGCTCGGCTTCGGCCTTGTGGCGGGAAGCGCCACGCTTCTGGCGCTGCTGCCGGCCTTTGCCGGGCTGCTGCTGGTGCTGCCGGTTCTGGGCCACGCGACCTGGCATCTGTACCGCAGGGCAACGTCGCCGGCGTGAGGGTGGCTCAGGTGCAGGCAAGCTGATGGATCGACGGCCGGCAGATTTCGCGTCTGCCGCCACAACAATCCGCACGCACGAAGCCAAACGGCCTGCTGATAGCGCCATGGCAGAGTCTGTGGCGATGCTATCTGCCCTGCAGCTTGTTCCAGTGAATATCCTCAAGGGTCTGCATGCGGGCGCGGGCGCCGACCGATTGGGCGCGGGAAACACGGTCGATCAGCGCTTCGGCCAGTGCCATCAGCGTGATGCTTGAATCCCAGGTCCTGTTGGCGTCGACGACACAGGGAAGCACCACACGCGCAGAGCGGGCGATGGGCGAGAGCCACGGGTCGGTGATCAGCAGAATGCGGGCCTTGCGCTCGACCAGAAGTTCACTGAGCCGGACCAGGTCGGATTGATAGCGACGGATATCGAACAGCACGGCGACGTCGCCGGGGCGCACGTCGAGCAACTGGTCGCGCCAGGTCGAGGTCTGGCCGCCGAAATGCCTGACATTGGGCCGGATGATCCGCAAATGCGCTGCCATATAGGCGGCAATGGTATCGGTGAACCTGCCACCCAGCAGGTGGCAGGCGGCCTTCTGATCGGACAGAAGTTCGCAGGCGGCTTCAAACTCGCTCTCGGGCACCGCCTTCAGGGTGGCGTCGAGATTGTCGGCAATGCTTGCGAAGCTCGCCTTGAGCGCCGGATTGTCGGTGACCGGGCCGGTTTTGCGGGCGCGTTCGAGCGGCGACATCAGTTGCGCCTGCACATCGGAGCGCAAGACGCGCTGGAAATCGGGATAGGAGTCAAAGCCGAGCCGAGCGACAAAGCGCAGCACGGTCGGCGCGCTGGTGCCGGCAAGTGCCGCGAGTTCGGCGATCGTTGACAGCCCGATGCTGGGATAGTTGGCGAGGAATGCATGGGCGATTTTTTTTTCGGCGGCAGGCAAGGTTCCCAATGCGGCCTGAACCTGTTCGCGTATTGCCATGACTGGATCCGATTCTGCTGAATGTGAAATTGAATACGTAATAAAAATTACAGGATTGACAACGTGCGGGCAATCCTAATCAATGTTACAAATTGAACACATCCTGCTGACACTTGCCGGGGCCCGTTTTCAGATGCAAGACGATATGCTGATCGAACTATCTGAAGGGCCGGCGTTCGTTGTGCGTCGCCCCGAGGGAGCCAGCGAGATCGTTTTGGTTTGCGAACATGCGTCCAACAGGATGCCGCGCTCGCTTGGAAGCCTGGGGCTCGATGAGGCGGCGCTCGAAAGCCATATCGCCTGGGATATCGGCGCACAGCGTGTTGCCGAAAATTTGTCGGACGATCTCGACGCGTCGTTGGTTTCGCAACGGTTCTCCCGGCTTGCCTATGATTGCAATCGGCCGCCAATGTCACCCGGGGCGTATCCCGAACGCAGCGAAATCTATGGCGTTCCCGGCAATGCGGGTCTCAGTGCAGCGGAGAAGGACCGGCGCGCCGATGCCCTCTATCATCCGTTTCACCATGCCCTCGATACGTTGATCGATGCACGGCTGGGGCAAGGGCGCACTGTGGTGCTGGTGACGGTTCATTCGTTTACACCGGTCTATTTCGGCCGGCCGCGCGATGGCCATCTTGGCATTCTGCACGATGATGACGGCGCTCTGGCCGACGCCATGCTCGCGGCCGCTGCCGCGGCTCAACTGGACCTGGTCCGGCGGAACTATCCCTACGGACCCGACGATGGTGTGACCCACACGCTCCAGCGGCATGGATTGACCCGGCAGATCGCCAACGTCATGCTGGAAATCCGCAATGACCTCATTTCTGACGAAACCGGCCAGCGCATCTGGGCCGAACGCATTGCGGACCTTCTGCGTGCGTCGCTCGCACAGCTCAAATCAAAAGGGGGACGTCTTCATGCATGAGAACGCCGTTCCGGATTTTGGAAGAGGTTCGATGCCTGGCTTCGGAGCGATGTGCGGATGACGTTGCTCGAGAGATATATTCGCGCCGTCGATGCCTTCAACCGTCGCATAGGGCGGTTTGCAATGTATCTGATCTTCGCGCTGATGGGTGTGCTGTTCTGGTCTTCGCTGAGCAAATATGCCGGGGCGCCATCCCTGTGGACACTCGAATTCGCCCAGTTCATCATGGTGGCCTACTACCTGCTCGGCGGTGCCTACTCCATGCAGCTGGGCGATCATGTGCGGATGGATCTGCTCTATGGCGGCTGGTCACCGCGCCGCAAGGCGGCCATCGATTCCGTTACCGTGCTGTTCCTGATTTTCTATCTGTTCGTGCTGCTTTATGGCGGCATCTCCAGCACCTCCTATGCCATTGAATATGGCGAGCGGGCCCATTCGGTCTGGCGGCCCTACATGTGGCCGGTCAAGCTGATCGGCGTTGTCGGCATCTTGCTGATGCTGCTGCAGACCATTGCCGAGTTGTTCCGGGATATCCTTTTTCTGCGCGGGATCAGCGTCAATCACCAAAGCGAGGCGGGCCTTTGAGCTACGAACTTATCGCCCTGTTCATGTTCGCCGCCATGATGGCGCTGCTCTTGACCGGGCAGCGGGTGTTTGGCGTCATCGGCGCCGTGGCAGTGATTGCGGCGCTGCCGCTGTGGGGCACCGGCGGTGTCGAAATTGCCTTCGCCCAATCAATCAAGCTGATGAAATGGTATCCGTTGCTGACGCTGCCGATGTTCATCTTCATGGGCTACATGCTGTCGGAAAGCCGGATCGCCGACGATCTCTACCGGATGTTTCATGTCTGGTTCGGCCCGGTTCCCGGCGGGCTTGCGATAGGCACCATCTTCATGATGGTGGTGATATCGGCCATGAACGGCCTGTCGGTTGCCGGCATGGCAATCGGGGCGACAATCGCGCTGCCGGAGCTGTTGCGCCGCGGTTACGACAAGCTGATGATCACCGGGGTGGTTCAGGGGGGATCGAGCCTGGGGATCCTGATCCCGCCATCGGTCGTGCTGGTGCTGTATGGCATGATTGCGCGGCAACCAGTCAGTCAACTGTGGCTTGCCGGGGTGTTCCCGGGGCTTTTGATGGCGGGGCTGTTCATTCTCTACATTGCCGTCCGCTGCAAATTGCAGCCGCATCTGGGCCCTCCGCTGTCAAAGCAAGAGCGCGACGCCATCAGCTGGAAGGAGAGGATCGGATTGCTCAGGGCGGGATTTTTGCCGTTCATGATCTTCTTCCTGATGAACGGCCTGTTCCTGCTTGGCTATACCAGCCTGGTGGAGAGCTCGGCGGTGGGCGCGCTGGCTTCGATGGCTGCCGCACTGATCAAGGGCCGGCTCACGCACCAGGTGATGGAAAATGTGGTGCGCAAGACACTTGGCATTTCCTGTATGTTCATGTGGATCATTCTGGCGGCGCTGTGCTTCGGCGCAGTGTTCGACGGACTCGGCGCAGTGCGCGCCATTGAGGGTTTCTTCCTCGGGCAGCTCGGCCTCGATCCGTGGCATGTGCTGATCCTGATGCAGTTGAGCTTTCTGCTGATGGGAACCTTTCTTGATGACACGGCCATGCTTGTGATCGTGGCGCCGCTTTATGTGCCGCTGGTCAAGATCCTCGGCTTCGATCTGGTCTGGTACGGCATTCTTTACACGATCACCTGCCAGATCGCCTACATGACTCCGCCATTCGGCTACAATCTGTTCCTGATGCGGGCCATGGCGCCGCCGGAAATCAAGCTGCGTCACATCTATCTTTCCATCATTCCCTTCGTTGCGGTCATGCTGCTCACCTTGGTGATCGTGATGATGTTCCCGGAAATCGCATTGTGGCTGCCGGAGCAATTCCGCGGCAAACTCCGGGGCTGAAATGAGCAAGTCCAGAGAAGACGAAACCGAAGAGGAAAACAGCATGAGCAATCTTAAGAGGCGTCAATTTCTCACCAAAGCCGGCGTCGCCGCCGGTGCAGCAGCGGGCACGGCCCTTGCGGCCCCGCCCGCAATAGCTCAGGAGCCAATCCGCTGGCGCATGCAGACCTATGCCGGCGCGACACTGGGCCAGTTCGTAACCCAGCCTTTCGTCGATGCCTTCAACAAGGCAGCCAATGGCGAAATGGTCATCGAGCTGTTCTTCGCAGACCAGATCGTGCCGACCGGCGAATTGTTCCGCGCCATGCAGGCCGGCACCATCGATGCCGTGCATTCGGATGATGATTCGATGGCGTCACCGGTGGAAGTGGGTTTGTTCGGCGGGTACTTTCCGTTCGCGACCCGTTCGATTCTCGACGTCCCGGTCTTGTTCCAGCAGTACGGCCTGGGCGACATCTGGCGCGACGCCTATTCCGGGACAGGCGTTGTCTGGCTTTCCGCAGCGGGTCAGGACCCGTGCAACTTCAACACCAAGAAGGAAATCACCAGCGTTGCCGATCTCGACGGCTTGAAGCTCTACACCTTCCCGACGGCCGGTCGCTTCCTGACCCAGTTTGGCGTGGTGCCGTTGTCAATTCCTTACGAGGATGCGGAAGTCGCGGTGCAGACCGGTGAGCTTGACGGCATGTCCTGGTCGGGCATCACCGAAGACTACACCGTCGGCTGGGCCGATGTGACCGACTACTTCCTGACCAACAACATCTCGGGGGCCTGGATCGGCTCCTGGTTTGCCAATGAGGAAAAATGGAATGAGCTGCCCGATCATCTCAAGCAGCTCTACATGTCCTGCATGGAAGCGACCCACACGTTCCGCAACCAGTGGTACTGGGGCGGCGAAGCCAAGCTGCGCGCCACCGGTGACAAGCTCAAGCTGCGCTCCGTTCCCGCCGCCGAGTGGAAACAGGTCGAAGATGCGGCAGTCAAGTTCTGGGATGAAGTTGCCGCGGAAAGCGAAACCAAGGCGAAGGTCATCGCAATCTTCAAGGACTACAACAAGGTCATCAACTCAGCGGGCTTCCCTTACGGCGAACTGTAAAAACCGCGCTTGAGAGTTCCGCCTCCCGGCTTGCTTCGGGGGGCGGTTTGCCGCTACAGCGGCTTGCAAAATCCATACCCACCGGGGCAGTTTACCAGGATCAGATTACATGGCCGGAAATCTTTCTTTTGACGAGCTGAAAACCGCCGCAGGCTCCGGCGATATCGACACTGTGCTGGTTTGTTGCGTCGACATGCAGGGCCGCCTGATGGGCAAGCGGTTCCATGTGCAGAATTTTATCGAGTCGAGCCATGAGGAAACCCATTGCTGCAACTACATTCTGGCAACGGACCTCGAAATGGCGACGCCGGATGGCTATGCGACCACAAGCTGGCAGGCCGGTTATGGCGATTATGTGATGAAGCCGGATCTTTCCACCCTGCGTCGCATTCCATGGCTGGAAGGCACGGCGATGGTGCTGTGCGATCTACTGGATCATCACAACCACGAGCCGGTGCCGCAATCGCCGCGCCAGATATTGAAAGTCCAGATCGCCCGGCTCAAGGACCTCGGCTACGAGGCGATGATGGCCACCGAGCTGGAGTTTTTTCTGTTCGAACAGAGTTTCCGCGAACTGGCCCAGTCGGGCTACCGCGAGCTGACACCGATCAGCGCCTACAATGAGGATTACCACATCCTCCAGACCACCAAGGAAGAGGGCGTGATGCGTCCGGTGCGCAACCATCTCTTCGCCGCCGGCATTCCGGTGGAAAACACCAAGGGCGAAGCCGAGACCGGTCAGGAAGAGCTCAACATTCGCTATGCCGAAGCGCTCGATTGCGCCGATCACCACACCATCGCCAAGCACGCGGTCAAGGAAATTGCCTGGGCGCAGGGCCGCTCGGTGACGTTCCTGCCGAAATGGCACCCGCAGAAGGTCGGCTCGTCCTCGCATGTTCACATGTCGCTGTGGGCGGGCAAGACCCCGGTGTTTCGCGATGAAAACGCGGCGCATGGAATGTCGGAGCTGATGCGTCATTTCATGGCCGGGCTGATCGAGTATGCAGCCGATTACACCTGTTTTCTCGCGCCCTATGTCAACAGCTACAAGCGCTTCATGAAGGGGACCTTCGCGCCGACCCGCACGGTCTGGTCGGTTGACAACCGCACAGCCGG
The DNA here is from genome assembly GCF_029210485.1 of Hoeflea sp. YIM 152468. Lineage (GTDB taxonomy): Bacteria > Pseudomonadota > Alphaproteobacteria > Rhizobiales > Rhizobiaceae > Hoeflea. Next base: position 135,106 of record NZ_JARGET010000013.1, on the reverse strand, counting down.
TTTTCGGCTTTGCGGCGAGAACAGCAAGGCGGTCCGGGTTGAGTGCCGCATCGGCGGATCCGACATGAACCCCTACCTTGCCCAGGCTGCTCTGCTTGCTGCCGGGATCAAGGGAATCGAAGACAAGCTCGACCTGGCACCGCCGACCGGCGGCGATGTCTATGAGAACGCGGAGGCCAAGCATATCCCGTCGACGCTGAGGGCGGCGATTGAAACCTTGCGCGCCTCCGCGATGTTGCGCGCGGCGATGGGCGATGCGGTGGTCGATCATTATGTGCGCTGCGCCGAGTGGGAGCAGGAAGAATTCGACAAGGCCGTCACCGATTGGGAAATTGCCCGCGGTTTCGAACGCGCCTGAGCACGGAACAAAGATGATGGATGGCAGGCGTCGCGTCGGATGTGCGGCGGTCCGCCGAAGGAGACCAAGCAATGAGCAGTTTGAAACTGATATCGCCGGTTGACGGGTCGGTCTATGCCGAACGCCCGGTCATGGGCGTTGACGATGCGGCGGCGGCGGTCGCCCGGTCGCGAAAGGCGCAGAAGGACTGGGCCCGGCGACCGCTGGAAGAGCGCATCGCGCTGGTTGGCGCCGGCGTTGCGCGTCTCAACCAGATGAGCGACGAGGTGGTGCCGGAACTGGCCTGGATGATGGGCCGGCCGATCCGCTATGGCGGCGAGTTCGGCGGCCTCAACGAGCGCGCCACCTACATGGCCGATATTGCTGCACGGGCACTGGCGCCGATCGAGATCGAGAATTCGGAACAGTTCGAGCGCCGCATCGAGCACGTTCCGCACGGTGTGGTGTTTGTGGTGGCGCCGTGGAACTATCCCTATATGACGGCGATCAACACGGTTGCTCCGGCGCTGATCGCCGGCAACACGGTGGTGCTCAAGCATGCGACGCAGACCTTGCTGGTCGGCGAACGCATGGTCCGCGCCTTCACCGAAGCGGGATTGCCGCAGGATGTGTTCATCAACCTGTTCCTCGATCATCCGGGCACCGAGAAACTGATCTCTGCAGGCAGCTTCAACTTCATCAACTTCACCGGCTCGGTCGGTGGCGGCAAGGCGATCGAGCGCGCTGCTGCCGGCACCTTTACCGGTCTGGGGCTGGAGCTTGGCGGCAAGGACCCCGGCTATGTGATGGAAGACGCCGATCTCGACTGGGCTGTCGATACGCTGATGGATGGCGCCATGTTCAATGCCGGACAGTGCTGCTGCGGCATTGAACGGCTCTACATCGCCCGCCCGCTCTATGATGCCTTTGTCGAAAAGGCTGCGGCCTGGGTTTCGTCCGGGCTCAAGCTCGGCAATCCGCTGGAACAGGACACCAGCATCGGCCCGATGGCCAATGTGCGCTTTGCCAAGGAGGTTCGCGTCCAGACCGCAGAAGCCATCGTCAGCGGCGCACGCAGCCTGATCGACCCGAAGCTGTTTCCGGCCGATGATGGCGGCGCCTATCTGATGCCGCAGGTTCTGGTCGATGTCACCCACGATATGCGGATCATGCGCGACGAGAGCTTCGGCCCGGTTGTCGGGATCATGCCGGTGGACAGCGACGAAGAAGCGCTTCGCCTGATGAATGATTGCCAGTTCGGCCTCACTGCCTCGTTGTGGACCAATGACACCGAGCGCGCCGCGCGTCTCGGCGACGAGATCGAGACCGGAACCGTGTTCATGAACCGGGCCGATTATCTGGACCCGGCGCTGTGCTGGACCGGTTGCAAGGCCACCGGTCGCGGCGGTTCGCTGTCGGAAATCGGCTTCCATAATCTTACCCGTCCCAAATCCTATCACCTGAGAAAGAAATCCGCATGAGCCCGCGTGCCAACTGGTCCTACCCCACCGCAATCCGTTTTGGCGCTGGCCGCATTTCGGAGCTTTCCGAGGCCTGTGCTGCAGCAGGCATGAAAAGGCCGCTTCTGGTCACCGACCGGGGCCTTGCCTCGTTGCCGATCACCGCAAATGCACTTGACTTGATGGAGGCTGCGGGCCTCGGTCGGGCGGTGTTTGCCGAGGTTGATCCGAACCCGAACGAGAAAAACCTTGAAGCCGGCGTTGCCGTGTTCAAGGCTGGCGGTCACGATGGTGTCATCGCCTTTGGTGGTGGTTCCGGACTGGATCTGGGCAAGCTGATCGCGTTTCAGGCTGGCCAGGACCGTCCGGTCTGGGATTTCGAGGATGTCGGTGACTGGTGGACCCGCGCCAATGCTGATGCCATTGCCCCGATCATTGCGGTGCCGACGACGGCGGGCACCGGATCGGAAGTCGGACGCGCCGGCGTGCTGACCAACTCTGTGACACACGTCAAGAAAATCATCTTCCACCCGAAGCTGCTTCCGGCGGTGACCATCTGTGATCCGGAACTGACAACCGGCATGCCGATGATGATCACTGTTGGCACAGGCATGGATGCCTTCGCGCATTGCCTGGAGGCCTACTCCTCGCCCTTCTATCACCCGATGAGCCAGGGCATCGCGCTCGAGGGCATGCGGCTGGTCAAGGACAATTTGCGTTTGGTTGTTGCCGATGGCTCCAACATCGCCGCCCGCGCGGAAATGATGAGCGCAGCTGCCATGGGCGCGGTGGCGTTTCAGAAGGGTCTCGGCGCGATTCATGCTCTGTCGCACCCGGTTGGCGCGGTCTACAACACCCATCACGGCATGACCAACGCCGTGGTGATGCCGCCGGTGCTTCGGATGAACAGACCGGTGATCGAGGAGCGGATTGCCCGCGCGGCCGCCTATATGGGAATTGATGGCGGTTTCGACGGATTTTATGATTTCGTGCTTAAGCTGCGCGCCGACCTGGGGGTACCCGACAAGCTTGCAGCGCTGGGTGTGGCGCGCGACCGGATCGATGAAATGACGGCCATGGCGCTGGAAGACCCCAGCGCCGGCGGCAATCCGGTCACATTGACGACGGAGAACACCAGGGCATTGTTTGACGCCTGTATCTGATCGAGCAAAGACCCGATCCTCTCCAATCAGCACGAACGGCTCGCACTCCACAATGCGGGCCGTTTCATTTTTGGAGGTGTGGCATTGACCGCAATGTCGCCTCGCCGGATTGCATGCAAAAGTTGACACAACTACAAGATTTAGTATTACAATACCGAAGGGATCATGATTTTACTAATAGATATTGTGGCTTTTACAGCCGACACTCTCTTTTCCACCATCTGGAGGAAACCATGAACATGAATGGCGTTCTGCAGTTTCTGGAAGCCGAGACAAGCGGATTTGGGGACGCAAATGCAATCCGTTCCCGGATATGCGATGTCCTCACCGAGCTTGGCTTTGATTTTTTTACCCTTGTCCGTCAACCAGGACCGGAGAGCGATGCAACCAACGTCATGCTTGCAGGCCAGTGGCCGAAAGGCTGGCCGGAACTCTATGTGAAGCGCAAATATGCCAAGATAGACCCGACCGTCAGATATCTGGGACACAGCCAGCGAGGCTACCGGTGGGCGGAGTCTATCGAAGCCTTTGATGAGGATCCGCAGCGCAAGCGCATGGAGCGGATGATGGTCGATGCCCAGCGCTATGGTATGGACGACGGCTATGTGTTTCCGGTTCACGGGCGGCGTGGTTTGGTCGGCGTTCTTTCGGTCGCCGGCCGGTCGGTCGACCTGTCCCTGTCGCAGATGGCGATGATGGACGCGATGGCAAAGAAGGCGTTCTGGGCTCTGCTTGAAGCGGTTGATCCCGGCGCGTTCGCGCAGATCAATCGCCCGGTTGCCGTGCAACTGACCCGCCGTGAAATGGAAACACTCGAGTATCTCGGCTATGGCATGACCTCAAACGAGATGGGCGCGACGCTCGGCCTTTCGGCGCATACTGTCGACTGGTACATGAACGGCATTCAGGATAAATTGCACGCAAAGAACCGCCACCATGTGGTGGCGATTGCCTTCAGGCTTGGTCTGATCTCTTAATTTGCACTGCAGCAATACAGACGCTAATGATTGAAGGCGGGGTATGATCTTACACCGCCTTCTTCGCCCAACCCCGGGAGCCTCTCTGTGCCGATCTCCAAAATTCTTGTTGCCAACCGTTCGGAAATAGCCATTCGCGTGTTTCGCGCTGCCAATGAACTTGGCATGAAAACCGTCGCGATCTGGGCGGAGGAAGACAAGCTTTCGCTGCACCGGTTCAAGGCGGATGAATCCTATCAGGTCGGGCGTGGAGCGCATCTGGCGCGGGATCTCGGACCGATCGAAAGCTACCTGTCGATCGAAGAAGTGATCCGTGTGGCAAAACAGTCAGGCGCCGATGCCATCCACCCCGGCTATGGCCTGTTGGCGGAAAGCCCCGAATTTGCTGACGCCTGTGCCGAAGCCGGGATCATTTTCATTGGCCCGAAACCCGAAACGATGCGGCGGCTCGGCAACAAGGTGGCAGCGCGCAACCTGGCTATCGAAATCGGTGTGCCGGTGGTGCCTGCGACGCCGCCGCTGCCTGATGATATGGACGAAGTGGCCCGGCTGGCGGACGAGATCGGATATCCGATCATGCTCAAGGCCTCCTGGGGCGGGGGCGGCCGCGGCATGCGGGCCATCCGCGATCCGAAAGATCTGGCCCGCGAAGTTGTTGAGGCCAAACGCGAAGCCATGTCTTCCTTCGGCAAGGATGAAGTCTATCTGGAAAAGCTGGTGGAGCGGGCCCGTCATGTCGAAAGCCAGATTCTTGGCGATACGCATGGCAACGCCGTGCATCTGTTCGAGCGTGACTGTTCGGTGCAGCGCCGCAACCAGAAAGTCGTGGAGCGGGCGCCTGCACCCTATCTGAGTGAAGCCCAGCGCCAGGAACTGGCGACCTATTCCCTGAAGATTGCCAACGCGACGAACTACATCGGCGCAGGCACTGTCGAGTACCTGATGGATATCGACACCGGCGCCTTCTACTTCATCGAGGTCAATCCGCGGATCCAGGTCGAGCATACGGTGACCGAGGAAGTCACCGGAATCGATATCGTCAAGGCGCAAATTCACCTGCTGGAGGGTAAAGTGATTGGCACGCCGGCGTCCGGCGTCCCGGCTCAGGCCGACATCCGGCTCAATGGTCATGCGCTTCAGTGCCGGATTACCACGGAAGATCCAGAACAGAATTTCATTCCTGACTATGGCCGGATCACCGCCTACCGCGGCGCCACCGGCTTTGGCATCCGGCTTGATGGAGGCACCGCCTATTCCGGTGCAGTGATCACCCGATTTTACGATCCGCTTCTGGAAAAAGTCACGGCCTGGGCGCCGACGCCGGAAGAAACCATCAAGCGAATGGACCGCGCGCTGCGGGAGTTCCGGATTCGCGGCGTGGCCACCAACCTGACCTTCCTTGAAGCGATCATCAGCCATCCGAAGTTCCTGGACAACACCTATACGACGCGGTTCATTGACACCACGCCGGAGCTGTTCGAGCAGGTCAAACGGCAGGACCGCGCCACCAAGCTTCTGACCTATCTCGCCGATGTGACCGTGAACGGTCATCCTGAAACCAAGAGCCGGCCGCTGCCGCTGGCCGATGCCGCCAAACCGCGCATTCCCTATCAGGATGTGCCGATTGTCGATGGCAGCAAGCAGAAGCTTGACCAGCTTGGCCCGAAAGCCTTTGGCGCCTGGATGCGCAACGAGAAACGGGTGCTGATTACCGATACGACGATGCGCGACGGGCATCAGTCACTGTTGGCCACCCGTATGCGCACCAATGATATCGCCCGCATCGCCGACACCTATGCCAAGGTGCTGCCCGATCTGTTGTCGCTGGAATGCTGGGGCGGCGCCACTTTTGACGTGTCGATGCGGTTTCTGACCGAAGACCCATGGGAGCGGCTCGATCTGGTGCGTCAGGGCGCGCCCAATCTGTTGCTGCAGATGCTTTTGCGCGGCGCCAATGGTGTTGGCTACAAGAATTATCCGGACAATGTCGTCAAGCATTTCGTGCGCCAGGCGGCGCAGGGCGGGATCGATCTGTTCCGGGTGTTCGATTGCCTCAACTGGGTTGAGAACATGCGGGTGTCGATGGATGCGGTGTGTGAAGAGAACAAGCTTTGTGAAGCCGCGATCTGCTACACCGGCGACATCCTCAATTCCGCCCGCCCGAAATATGATCTGAAATATTACACCGGGCTTGCGGCTGAACTTGAGCAGGCCGGGGCTCACATCATTGCCGTCAAGGACATGGCCGGGCTGCTGAAGCCTGCGTCGGCGCGGCAATTGTTCACGGCGCTGCGTGAGGCCACCGACCTGCCGATTCACTTCCACACCCATGATACGTCAGGGATTTCCGCGGCTACGGTTCTGGCTGCGGTCGACAGCGGCGTCGATGCGGTCGACGCGGCCATGGACGCGCTGTCGGGGAACACCTCGCAACCGTGTCTTGGCTCGATCGTCGAAGCACTCAAGGGCCATGAGCGTGACCCCGGTCTCGATACCCAGTGGATTCGCAGGATTTCGTTTTACTGGGAAGCCGTGCGCAACCAGTATGCGGCCTTCGAGAGCGATCTCAAGGGCCCGGCGTCAGAGGTCTATTTGCACGAGATGCCGGGCGGACAGTTCACCAATCTGAAGGAACAGGCGCGCTCGCTCGGGCTCGAAACCCGCTGGCATGAAGTGGCCCAGGCCTATGCCGACGCCAACCGGATGTTCGGCGATATCGTCAAGGTGACGCCGTCATCGAAAGTGGTCGGTGACATGGCGCTGATGATGGTCAGTCAGGATTTGAGCGTCTCGGATGTCGAAAATCCAGCCAGGGACGTGGCGTTTCCCGAATCGGTGGTGTCGATGATGCGTGGCGATCTGGGACAGCCGCCGGCCGGGTGGCCGAAAGCCCTGCAGAAAAAGGTGCTCAAGGGCGATGAAGCCTATGCCGTTCGGCCCGGCTCATTGCTGCCCGACGCAGATCTCGAGGCCGAACGCAAGGACATCGAGAGCAAGCTGGAGCGCGAGATCAGCGAATCCGAATTTGCCTCCTACCTGATGTATCCGAAGGTGTTCACAGACTTTGCGCTGGCTGCCGAGACCTACGGCCCGGTCAGCATGCTGCCGACGCCCGCCTATTTCTACGGCCTACCGGTTGGCGACGAGCTGTTCGTCGAAATCGAGAAGGGCAAGACGCTGGTGATCCAGAACCTGGCCCAGAGCGATCCTGATGACCAGGGCATGGTCACGGTGTTTTTCGAGCTCAACGGACAGCCCCGGCGGATCAAGGTGCCGGACCGGGCGCGTGGCGCATCGGGGGCGGCAGCGCGCCGGAAGGCCGAGCTTGGCAATGACGCCCATGTCGCGGCCCCCATGCCGGGCGTGGTTTCCGCCGTCGCAGCCGCGCCAGGGCAGGATGTCAAGGCCGGCGATGTGCTGGTGTCGATTGAAGCGATGAAAATGGAAACCGCGATCCATGCCGAACGCGATGGCGTGCTGGCCGAAGTTCTGGTCAGGATCGGTGACCAGATCGACGCCAAGGATCTGCTGGTGGTCTACGCCTGATCGATTTCTTCGAGAGCCGGCCAACAGGCTTGCTCCCGACCGGTTGTTGGCGCAGTGTCGCCCTTGTCTTGCGGTCAGACGTCGTGGTCCGCACCATTTGGTTGCTGTCGCCACACCACCTGTTCCAATAGCGAGGTTATGCCATGTTCGCCGCCATACCACTGATGATCGTGCCGCTGATCGGGTATAATCTGGTCCTGATCGGACTGTTTGGCGGCGGTGTCGCCGGACTGGACACAACCATCACCTCGCTGTCGATGATGTCCGGCGCAGTCTGGACAATGAGTCTGGGTGATCTTCTGATTGTCATCGCCTTGGTTTTGTTGTTCATCGAGGTGCTGAAGGCGACGCGCACCGGTCCATGGTCGGTGATAGATCACATGCTGTCGATGTTCGTGTTCGTAGCGTTTCTGGTCGAGTTCCTGCTCGTGCGCGATGCGGCCACGCATGTGTTCTTCATTCTGATGGTCATCGCATTTGTCGATGTGATCGCCGGGTTTTCCGTCTCGATCCGTTCGGCCGGCCGTGACGTCTCGATCGGATTGTGACCGGCATCGGCTTTGGCTTAGTCCCGGATGTCGCGCCGCATTGCAGCTATTCGGCGCGACATCGGGCTGGCCTTATCCGGCGTCGGGGGTGAAACCGGCAGCTTCGATGCCGGCAATCGCAGCAATCTCGTCATTGTCTGATGTATCGCCGGTGATCCCGACCGCGCCGATGATGTCGCCCTTTCGGTTCCTGATCAGCACACCGCCGGGAACAGCGACAATCTTGCCGCCGGAAACCGCCGACAGCCCTTCGAGAAAATGCGGCCGGGTTTCGGCCTGGGCGTTGAGCCAGCGGGAGCCGACGCCGACGGCCAGTGCGCCATAGGCCTTGCCGCTGGCAATCTCGAACCGCAGCATCGACGCGCCATCCTGACGTTGGACCGCCTTGACGTGGCCTCCGGCGTCCAGAACCACCACCGCCAACGGTTTGAGGTCCAGGTCCTTGGCTTTGGAAAGCGCCGCAGTGATGATTTTGAGTGCCTTGGCAAGGGTTATGTCGGTCATGTGGAATGCCTTTCAAATCGATTTACGAAACATCTCATCCGCTTATAGGGCGTGAACCGGCCCTCGCGCCACTGCTTTGACCGGTTTCGACACGGGAAAGCTGTTGTGCCTGAATGGAAACAACGGATACGGTCCAGCTCTCAGGCGGGCACAAGTCGAGGCGTTAGCGCACGTGTGGCGCATTCAATTCGATGCGCAGCGCTTCAGCATGGCTTAGCTGTCGATTGCGTTGATCTTGTCTTGCAATTGCTTCAGCTGTGACTTGAGATCGTCGATATCCTTGGAGGTGTCGGATTTCTTCTGCTCTTCCTCCGGCGTGCCGGCATGGGCCAGCGCGAAGGGGGAGAACATCTGCATCGCCTTCTGGAACATCTCGGTATTGCGGCGAACCTGCTCCTCGACCATCTGGATCGGCAACTGCATGTTGCGGGCGACCGGATTGTCGCCATAGGACTTGGTGATCTGGGCGCGGAGTTGATCCTGTTGTCCGGTCAGCGCCGCCATCGAGTGCTCAAGGTAGCTTGGAACCACCATTTGCAGCTGGTCACCATATATCGCAATCAACTGCCTGAGGAAGGACACGGGCAGCAAGGTGTTGCCTGTCTTGGATTCCTGTTCGAAAATGATCTGGGTCAGAACCGAATGGGTGATGTCGCTGCCGCTCTTGGCGTCCAGTACCACGAAGTCCTCGCCCTTCTTGACCATGACCGCCAGATCATCAAGCGTCACATAGGTGCTGGTTCCCGTGTTGTAGAGACGGCGATTGGCATATTTCTTGATTGTTACAGTGCCGCTGTCTTTCGCCATATTCGCTCTCCTCAGAGTTTCCCCGGACCTGAACTTCGTCATGTTGACAAGACTGTAGGCGAAAATGACCGGCAAACACAATTCCTTTGTGCATTGCGGTGAAAGAGGCGGCAAATCCTCAGACTATGGTCCTGATTCGCCCGATTGCATGGTGATTTCGGCTGTCAGGCATTTGACAGTGGCACCAAGCTCCGGCACGTTCTGAGCAAGTTCTCACCATAACATGACAGGGAAATCCATCATGAGCTCCATCATTATCGCCAGCGCTGCCCGCACGCCCGTCGGATCCTTCAACGGCGCCCTGTCCTCCGTTCCGGCCCACGATCTGGGCGCCATCGCCATCAAGGCTGCGCTTGAGCGCGCCGGTGTTGCGCCGGCAGATGTCGACGAGGTCATTCTGGGCCAGATCCTGTCGGCGGGCCAGGGCCAGAACCCGGCACGTCAGGCGGCAATGGCGGCCGGCATTCCGCCGGAAGCCACGGCCTGGGGCCTCAATCAGCTCTGCGGTTCGGGTCTGCGCGCCGTCGCCCTTGGCATGCAGCAGATCGCTAGCGGTGACGCCAGCATCATTGTTGCCGGCGGCCAGGAATCAATGTCGCTGGCGCCGCATGCGATGCATTTGCGCAATGGCGTCAAGATGGGCGGCGCCGGCATGGTCGACACTATGATGCATGACGCGCTGACCGATGCGTTCTACAACTACCTGATGGGCACCACCGCAGAGAATGTTGCCAAGCAATGGCAATTGACGCGCGAAGAGCAGGATAATTTTGCGGTAAATTCGCAGAACAAGGCGGAAGCTGCGCAGAAGGCCGGCAAGTTCAAGGACGAGATCGCGGCGGTGACAATCAAGGGCCGCAAGGGCGATACGGTCGTCGAGGACGACGAGTACATCAAGCACGGCGTGACCATCGAGGGCATTTCCAAGCTGCGTCCGGCCTTTGACAAGGAGGGCACCGTGACCGCCGCCAATGCGTCCGGCATCAATGATGGCGCTGCCGTCGCCGTGCTGATGAGCGAAGCCGAAGCCGCCAAGCGCGGCATCACACCGATGGCGCGGATTGTCTCCTGGGCCACTGCCGGCGTCGATCCGCAGATCATGGGCACCGGCCCGATCCCGGCGTCGCGCAAGGCGCTGGAGAAAGCCGGCTGGAGCGTCGGCGATCTCGACCTGGTGGAAGCCAACGAGGCGTTCGCGGCACAGGCCTGCGCCGTCAACAAGGACATGGGCTGGGATCCCGCGATCGTCAACGTCAACGGCGGCGCCATCGCAATCGGCCATCCGGTCGGCGCATCGGGCGCGCGCATTCTCAACACGCTGCTGTTCGAGATGGTTCGCCGTGATGCGAAAAAGGGACTTGCGACACTGTGCATCGGCGGCGGCATGGGAGTGGCGCTCTGCGTCGAGCGCGGCTGACCTGCCATGAAGCGCGTGGCGAGGGTGCTGGAAAATCAGTCTGAAACCTTCGCTGCCTGTCACACCATGTCTGATGGCAATCCTGTCGTTGCGGGCCGGCATCCAGAGGAGCCGGCGCGCACATCCCGAACGGTTTTGCTGAAGCGGCGTTCATGGGTCTGCAACGAAATAAGAAAAGTACCTTGGAGGAGGACAATATGAGCAAAGTGGCAATTGTGACGGGGGGAACGCGTGGTATCGGCGCGGCGATTTCGATCGCATTGAAGGACGCCGGATATACGGTAGCGGCCAACTATGCAGGCAATGACGAGGCGGCGGCGAAATTCACCGCCGAGACCGGAATCAAAGCTTACAAATGGTCGGTCGCTGACTACGATTCTTGCGTTGCCGGTCTTGCTCAGGTCGAGGCTGACCTGGGTCCGGTGGCGGTGCTGGTCAACAATGCCGGCATTACCCGTGACGGGATGTTTCACAAGATGACGCCGCAAATGTGGAGCGAAGTGATCAACACCAACCTTACCGGCTTGTTCAACATGACCAATCCGGTCTGGAGCGGCATGCGGACACGCAAGTTCGGCCGGGTGATCAACATTTCCTCGATCAATGGTCAGAAAGGCCAGGCGGGTCAGGTCAACTACTCCGCGGCCAAGGCTGGCGATATCGGCTTTACCCGGGCGCTCGCCCAGGAAGGCGCCCGCGCCGGCATCACCGTCAACGCCATCTGTCCGGGGTATATTGGTACCGATATGGTTCGCGCCATCGATGAAAAGGTGCTCAACGAGCGCATCATCCCGCAGATCCCGGTCGGTCGTCTGGGAGAGCCGGAGGAGATCGCGCGGGCTGTGGTGTTTCTGGCGGCCGATGACGCCGGCTTCATCACCGGATCAACGATTTCAGCCAATGGCGGCCAGTACTTCAGCTGAGCGCAACCAATGACCAGCGACCCATCAAGGCGGCTCGCTCGGGGCTGCCTTTTTGCTGGGGGCTGCAGGACTGCATCAGACGGCGGCAAAGGTTAATTTCTGCTCCAGGCCTGGTTGCCGGACCAGCAGGCTAGCGGCAAATATGGTGTGGTCTACCGCCAGAATCGCGAGATGTTGCGGTGAACATACGGCCAACATGGGCAGATCTGTGATTCGTCGCCGGTTCGTTCCTTGGCTGTTCCAAAGGTTAACGGAATCGTTCAAATGCGATGCAACCGTCGAGCAGGAATGGATATGCGAATGCATCCTGGAGGAAAGGCGCTTCCGTTTCCGCCTGGATGTCAAGTCATGAAATGGCCGGGAATGGTTAACGGTCGAGGCCGCATTGTCGATGTGTGGCAGACTGTCGATACCGTATGTGGTGACACGAAAGGCGCCGGACGGAAGATATAGCCGTGAACAAACAGAAAACAGAGCAAGGTCAGTGATTCGTCGCTGATTCGTTCCGTGGCTGTTCCGGAAGTTAATGCGGCCTCTGGACTCTCCTGCAAAAGATTAAGGAACCCTTTGGAATGATTAACAAATCATAAACCTATCGACGTGACGAGGCGACGTCGACCCGGTTTGCAGCCATGCCCCGGCAAAGGTTAACGGCAATCGGCGATTTGGCGACGAGTATCGGGATCGGGATTCAGTATCTGGTGGCGCCGGTCCGGCAAAACCCCATATCTTGGGGTGAACAAAACCTGAATCACGGTGAGTCATTGATTCGTCGCCGATTCGTTCCGTCACTGTTCCAATGGTTAAACACCGGGTAACCGGCCTGTTTGATATTTGCCCCTGTTTCGCCTGTCTTGATGTGGTAGACAACAGCCGTCTTGAGCTAGATACGGACGTTAATGCCCGCTTTGCGCAGCCATCCTTCCAAACCCCTGATCTTGTCCGGACGCGGTGTGACCGCCGTCCTCGGCCCGACCAATACCGGCAAGACCCATTTTGCCATCGAGCGAATGGCAGCGCACGGGTCAGGCGTGATCGGGTTGCCGCTCCGGTTGCTGGCGCGCGAAGTCTATGGCCGCATGGTCGAAAAGGTCGGCGCCAGCCAGGTCTCTCTCGTCACAGGGGAGGAAAAGATCTCGCCACCGGGTGCCCGCTATTCCGTCTGCACCGTCGAGGCGATGCCGCAGGAAACCAACGCCGCCTTCGTCGCCATAGATGAAGTGCAGATCGCCGGCGATCTTGAGCGCGGGCATGTGTTCACCGACCGGATCCTGTCGTTGCGCGGCCGGGATGAAACCCTGCTGCTGGGCTCAGCAACGGTGCGCGGTATTCTCGAGCAACTGCTGCCCGGGATCAGCGTTGTGGAACGGCCGCGCTTGTCGGAACTGCATCATGCGGGTTCGAAGAAAATCACCCGGCTGCCGCGGCGCTCGGCGATTGTGGCCTTCTCGGCGGAGGAGGTTTATGCCATTGCCGAGCTGGTGCGGCGTCAGCGCGGAGGCGCCGCGGTGGTGCTGGGGGCCTTGAGCCCGCGGACGCGCAATGCGCAGGTCGAGCTCTATCAGAACGGTGATGTCGATTATCTGGTGGCGACCGACGCCATCGGTATGGGGCTCAATCTCGATGTTGATCACGTGGCCTTTGCCCAGGACCGGAAATTCGACGGCTTTTCCTACCGGCAGCTGACGGCCTCCGAGTTTGGCCAGATCGCCGGGCGTGCCGGACGCCATTTGCGGGACGGCACGTTCGGAGTCACCGGTCAGGTGCAGCCGCTGCCGGATGATCTGGTGCAGCGGCTTGAAAGTCATGTTTTCGAGCCAGTCAAGATCCTGCAATGGCGCTCCAAGCAGCTCGATTTTTCCAGTCTCGGTGCGCTGCAGGACAGTCTGGAACAAACGCCCGGAGTTCCCGGCCTGACCCGCGCCGTGCCGGCGGTGGACCAGCGCGCCCTTGAGCACCTGGTCAATGATTTCGAAGTGCGGGACCTGGCGAGCACACCGCAGAATATTGCCACGCTGTGGGACGTGTGCTCGCTGCCGGATTATCGTCGTATCGCGCCGGCGCAGCATTCCGATCTGATCGCCACGATCTATCGGGATCTGATTCATGCTGGTACGGTTAATGAAGACTTTTTGGCCGAACAGGTCCGCAGAACCGATTCTACCGATGGAGAAATCGACACATTGTCGGCCCGGATATCACAGATCCGGACATGGACTTACATTTCCAACAGACCTGAATGGCTTGCCGATCCGACACACTGGCAGGAAAAGACGCGCGAAATCGAGGACCGATTGTCCGATGCGTTGCATGAAAGGTTGACGAAACGCTTTGTTGACCGCAGGACATCTGTGCTCATGAGGCGCCTGAGAGAGAACGTGATGCTCGAAGCTGAAATCAGTGTAAACGGTGATGTCTTTGTTGAAGGTCATCATATTGGACAATTAGCCGGATTCCGCTTTATGCCGGATACGTCGGCAGACGGACCGGACGCCAAGGCGGTTCTGGCGGCAGCGCAGAAAGCGCTGGGGCTCGAATTCGAAGCGCGGGCGGCGCGTCTGCACGCCTCGGGCAATTCCGATTTTGCCATCGGCGCGGACGGCACAGTGCGCTGGCTGGGCGATCCGGTTGCCAAGTTGGCGACGGGGGACCACATCCTCAAGCCGCGCACCATCCTGCTGGCCGACGATCAACTGAGTGGCGGCGCCCGCGATTTGGTCGCGGCGCGGATCGACCGCTACGTCAATCATCACATCGCCACCGTGCTCAAGCCGCTGGACGATCTGACACGGGCCGAGGATATCGATGGCCTGGCGCGTGGTCTGGCGTTCCGTCTGGCGGAGAGCCTTGGTGTGCTGTTCCGCCGCGATGTGTCGGAAATGATCAAGGATCTCGATCAGTCGGCGCGGGCAAGCCTGCGCAAATACGGCATCCGCTTCGGCGCCTATCACGTCTTCATGCCGGCGCTGCTCAAGCCGGCCCCAGCCGAGCTGGTGACGCTGCTGTGGGCGCTCGCCAATGACGGGTTCACCAGGCCCGGTTATGGCGACGTGACACCGCTGCTGGCGGCGGGCCGCACTTCGGTGGCGACCGATCCTGGGATCGATCGGGAATTCTATCGTCTGGCGGGCTTCCGGTTTCTCGGCAAGCGCGCGGTGCGTATAGACATTCTCGAGCGGCTGGCCGATCTGATCCGCCCGGCACTGCAGTGGAAGCCCGGCGCTCCTGGCGCGCGCCCGGAGGCAGCCTATGATGGTCGCCGGTTCATCACCACGACCGGGATGCTGTCTATTCTCGGCGCGACGCAGGACGACATCGAGGAGATTCTCAAGGGACTTGGCTATCGCGCGGACGCAGTCGCTGCTGACGAGGCGCAAAGCCATCTGGCAAGTCTTGACGCGGCGCTGGCCGGAAGTTCCGCACCCGACAGTGCGGGGCCCGTGGTCGAAGTGGTGGTTTCGCGAACAGCAGCCGATCGCCCTCACAAGCCGGACGCAGTGATCGCGCAGGGCCCGGCAGAGGCCGAAACCGCTGTGTCGGACACGGCTGCAGCCGACAGTGTAGCCGATGCGACACCCCGTCAAATTCTCGGCGAAACCTCCGGTGAGGCGACGGCTGAGAGCCATGTTGACGCGTCTGCGCCTGTGGCGGATCCGTCAGAAAAGGCGGAGCAGCCTGCGCTTGCGGCCGCCGGGGAAGCGCCGGTTTCTGCCGCGCCTGAAGCGGATGTCGTTGCGGAAGCATCTGCCGAGCCAGAAGTGGTGGAGACGCCACGGCCGATGCTGTTGTGGAGACCTGGCGGTCGTCAGGATGGGCAACGCGGTGCGAGACAGGCGCCTGGCGAGGGCCGGGGTCGGCGGGACGGCCGCAATCGCAATGCACCGGCGGGCGACCAGTCCGCAGGGGAAGCCGGAGCCGCCGGAACCGATGGTGCAGGCCGTCCGCACAAGGGGCATCGCGGAAAGTCCGCCCACCACGGCAAGGCTGGGGCCGGCAGGGGTGGTTTCGGCAAGGGTGGACCGGCCAGAAATGCTCCGGCCAAGGGCGGCGGCGATACAAATCGCAATGAGCGGGCTCAACGCAAGGAGCGGCCGATTGATCCCGATTCTCCTTTCGCGGCCTTGGCGGCCTTGCGCGACAAGCTGAAGAAATAGGACTGGATCAGGTGAGCCAACCGGAACGACAGCGTATCGACAAGTGGCTGTTTTTCGCGCGCATCATCAAGTCCCGGACACTGGCTGGCAAATTTGCCGCCGCAGGCAATGTCAGGGTCAATGGCGAGAAAATCGATCAGGCGCGGTTTCCGATCAAGCCGGGAGACACGTTGACGATCAAACAGGAGCGGCGTGTTGTCGTGCTCAGGGTGCTTGGAACCGGCCATCGCCGTGGCCCGGCGCCTGAAGCGCAATTGCTCTACGATGACATCACGCCCAAGCCTGTTGAAGCCGCTGCAGCGGAGGCCGGCGCCGCACAGCGTGAGCCGGGCGCTGGCCGGCCGACCAAGCGGGACAGACGAAAAATGGATCAGTTCCGCAATTCCGATGCCGGCGCATGAATCTGTCTTGACTGGGGCGCGATTGGAGACGTTCATTTTAAAAAGCCGCGCTGCGGGAGCGAGGTTTGCCCTTCGCCAAATCCCTGCGGCGATTTTGCAGAATCTGAAGTCTTGCAATACGCCTTTAAAGCCGGTACCTCACCGCCGTTGTTCGCTACAGCGCCTTGATCGCCACTCGATCGCGTGGGTTGCTGTAACGCTCTGAAATAATGCATGTATTGCCGACTCAGACTACCCGATCGCGACATGCATGGAGCCTCAGGAGAGACGTATGACCTATGTGGTGACCGACAATTGCATTCGCTGCAAATACATGGACTGCGTCGAGGTATGCCCGGTGGATTGCTTCTACGAGGGGGAAAACATGCTGGTCATCCATCCTGACGAATGCATCGATTGCGGGGTGTGCGAACCTGAATGCCCGGCCGAAGCAATCAAGCCTGATACCGAACCGGGGCTGGAAAAATGGCTTGAGGTCAACACCGAGTATGCCGATAAATGGCCGAACATCACCATCAAGCGTGATGCGCCTGGTGACGCCAAGGCGTTTGACGGCGAGGAAGGCAAGTTTGAAAAGTACTTCTCAGCGGAGCCGGGTGAGGGCGACTGATCGCTCTTTATACGGGTGATCCCTTGTTGCGGCGCATCGTTTCTTCCAGTGCGCTGCGGGATGGGGACTCAAATCACGGGATGTTTCGTCGCAGCCTGCTCGTTTGCCTGCGCAAATCATTGAATTACACCAATTTTTGTGATACATAGTGTATTACTGACATCTTCAAGGCGCCGCCCGGGCGAAACAAGAAGCAAAAACGGAAGCAAACGTCCCTTACAGTGGTGGCCTTTTCCTTGCAGCGCGATGCTGGCGGGATGCCATATTCCGCGCGGTGTCGTCTGCAGTTCTTGCCTTGTCCAGCTTTTGATTGGCGTTGTCAGTGCGATGGGCCTGCCGGCCGTCGCAGGACCGGCCCGGGCAACCCATGCTCGGCTCCCAGTGTCCGTTTCCGTAACAGGGAGTTTTGAAACGTATGACAATCCAGCAAAAAAAGCCTTCACAGAGACAGGGTTTCAAGATCGGTGAATCGATTGTCTATCCCGCCCATGGCGTTGGACAGATTGTTGCAATTGAAGAGCAGGAAGTCGCCGGCCACAAGCTTGAGTTGTTTGTGATCGACTTTGACAAAGACAAGATGCGGCTCAAGGTGCCCGTCGCCAAGGCGTCGACAATCGGCATGCGCAAACTGTCGGAAACCGATTTCGTCGAGCGCGCATTGAAGGTTGTTCAGGGCCGGGCCCGGGTCAAGCGGACCATGTGGTCGCGCCGTGCGCAGGAATATGATGCGAAGATCAACTCCGGCGATTTGATTTTGATCGCGGAAGTGGTCCGCGATTTGTACCGCGCAGAAAACCAGCCTGAGCAGTCCTATTCGGAACGCCAGCTTTATGAAGCTGCGCTGGACCGGATGGCGCGCGAACTCGGCGCCGTCAACAAGATGTCGGACACCGAAGCTGTGCGTCTGATCGAGGTCAATCTCAACAAGGGTCCGAAGCGCGGCAAGGCCAATGATGAAGAGGGCGCGCAGGAAGAAGCAGCCGCATAATCTTCCAGCCGTATTTTCAGTACCAGGCCCGGGTCGCGCAGCGTGTCCCGGGCTTTTTCTGTTTCTGGCGCCCTGCGGCGAGAGAAACTGCCTGATCCGAAGCGGCGCGGCGCGCAATCGGTGGGGCAGGGTTGCAGTGCCGTTGTCCGCTACTCTGAAACAACGAATCCAGCTGGATTGGTCGGATTTTCATCGGAACCTTTGGCGTGTGAACGGCTTTAACAAACAGTGTTTGGTTTGCTGGAGCACTTTGGAGGGCAGATCACGGCGAATTCAACCGGCGTGATGATCCGTTTCGGACTTGCGGGCGTAAGGTAGGATGATCAGTCGACAAGACGGGAGAGTGTCATGAAAGCGTTGAGCGCAAACAGGCAAATGGTGAGAGCCGCTATGGCGGCCCCCTATCTCGAACGCGACGAAGAGCACGATCTGGCTGTTCGCTGGAAAGACAACAAGGACCAGGAGGCTTTGCACCGGATAACCATGGCGCATATGCGGCTGGTTATTTCGATGGCATCGAAGTTTCGCAACTACGGGCTGCTGATGAGCGATCTGGTCCAGGAAGGCCATGTTGGCTTGCTGGAGGCGGCGGCGAGATTTGATCCGGACCGGGACGTGCGCTTCTCGACCTACGCCACCTGGTGGATCAGGGCCTCGATACAGGATTACATTCTGCGAAACTGGTCCATCGTTCGCGGCGGCACCAGCTCGGCGCAGAAATCGTTGTTCTTCAACTTGCGGCGATTGCGGGCCCGGCTGGCCCAGGATGATCCCTCTCTGAGCAAAAGCGCAATCCACCTGCAAATCGCCAGCACCCTGGGCGTTCATGCCAAGGATGTTGCCGTTATGGATGCACGATTGTCCGGTTCGGATCCGTCGTTGAATGCGCCGATGTCGGATGGAGAATCTGGGGCTTCGTCTGACCGGATCGAGTTTCTCAAGAGCGATGAACCTTTGCCCGACGAGCAAGTGTCGATGATCATCGACGAGGAGCGCCGCCATAGCTGGCTGGGCGACGCGCTCAACACCCTCAATGCGCGCGAACTGCGCATCATTCGGGAACGGCGTCTGGCGGAAGATGGTGCAACGCTGGAATCGCTCGGGTCGGCGCTTGGCATCTCCAAGGAACGTGTGCGACAGATTGAAAGCCGCGCGATTGAGAAACTCCGCGCGGTGATGACGGCTGACGCGCCGGAAATCGCCAGTCTCTGACGGACAGCCGATCGCGCCGATCACGGGCTGGTTTTAACGGTCGCTGACGATCTTGACCCTTTGCCCCGGTACCGGCGTGGCGCCGGGCGCAATCGCATTGAGCAACCGGAACAATTCGACTTTGCGCTCGACACCGACCATCCTGGCCGCAAGCGATGCCACAGTGTCTCCGGAGCCAACGGTGACAATGCGAATGCGCAAGGGTTGCAGGGCCTTGATCTCGCGGGAGGACATCTTCTTGAATCCGGCGCGGACCACCGACGCCGTGGCGTCGAGATCGCTGCTTCCGCGCTGGGCGGCAGTGAGGAACCGGTAAATGCGGTCCTTTAGCCTGATGATCGTAATGTCAAAATCCCACTGATCAGCACTGGCACGGGCGATGACGGCCGGGAGCCCGTTGAGGCGGGTTTGGCGTATGGTGCTGGCATCGAGGCCGGTGACCCACCCGCTGGCGATATAATCTGTCAACGACTGCCGTCCATCATCGGTCACGCCATCAAAACGAATCGCCAGATCGCGCGGGCCGGTGGCAAGAACGGCGTCGGCATTGTTGTCGATACGAAAGCCATCAGGAACCCTGAACTTTATGCCCAGAACAGGATGCAGGAACTCGGTGCCGCGCACATAGCCTTCATTGGGGCTGTCGCCGAACAGCAAGCCGTCAATGCCGTCGAGATAATAGTCGCGGCCGCGATCACCCACGCCTTCGGGGCCGAAGGCGCGAGCGTGGTTTTTCGCCAGTTCGACGCGCTGTGGTGCATTGGGATGGCTGGCGAGGAAATCGAGGCTGGCGTCAGCGTCAGGATCGACCGCACTGAAACGCTGATTGGCATTCATCGATTCGAGAAATCTTGGGGCGGCGTAAGGATCATAGCCCGCTTGCCCCAGCATCCTGACCCCGATCACGTCGGCCTGAAGTTCCTGATTGCGGGAAAAGGCGGCAAGGGACAACTTGCCGCGCGCGACCACCTGGCGTCCTGCAATCGAATTGGAGAACAGTTCCTGCGCCACCTGGCCGGCGATCTCAACTTCCTTCTCACGGCGCTGGCGTTCCAGCCCGTGGTTGGCGGTCACATGCGCCATCTCATGCGAGAGCACTGCGGCGACCTCAGAGGCGTCATTGGCCAGCGACAAGAGCCCGCGGGTCACGTAGAGGTAACCGCCCGGCAGGGCGAAGGCGTTGACAGCGGGGGAGTTCAGCACCGAGATGCGGTAGGCTTGGCTCGGATTCTCCGATACCAACGTCAAAGCGCCGACGATCCGCGCAACCAGGCGTTCCGTCTTGGCGTCGCGGTATTCGCCGCCATAGCTTGCGATGATGCGCGGATGTTCGCTCGCCCCAATCCGGGTACGGGGATCGGAGGCGGCGGAATTTTCAGCAGTTTGCGGGGTAGTGGATGGCTTGATCGTCGGTTGATAAACATCAACCCCGAGTGTTTCGCAGCCGGACAACAGCAAAACGCCACCTAGCATCGCCAGTGCGATGCGGAGTTTGTTTCCGGACGATGGTTTCATCTTTGGGTGGGGCGCTGTAATGTCTGCCATGGTCCGGAGTGTTGGTTTATCTTATTGATGCCGGGACGGAGGCTCGAGGCTTTACCCAAACCAGGAACTAGCGTCTCCGTGTCTACCCCAAAAAGCGCCTGTTCTCCACTGGCAAACGCTTACGTCCAAAATATGGCGGAATTTCAGGTTTCGCCCGTGCTGCCTAGATAAGCGTCAAGTTCGGGCAGGTCACGACGCTCGAAGAATCCGTCTGAGGGCGCATCAGCCGCGATCCGGCCTTTGGCTATGAAAAGGATTTGATCCGCTGCGGCACGCGCTTCATCCGGGTCATGGGTGACCATCAGCACGGTTGCTCCGACCTCGGCCCGGATTTCCAGCATCAGCCCGAGCATGTCTGCGGCGAGGCCGGGGCCGAGACCGTCAAAAGGTTCGTCGAGCAGCAGCAGCGGACGCCGGCGGGCGAAGGCGCGGGCAAGGGCAACCCGTTGACGTTCGCCTCCAGACAACGTGCCCGGCATGCGGCGACCGAAACCGGCGAGGCCAACGCGCTCGAGTGCTTTGTCGACAGTCGACCAGGCCGGCTGATCGAGCCGCAAAGCCGGATCGAGTCCAAGGCCGATGTTGGTCCGGATATCGAGATGGGCAAACAGATTGTTATCCTGGAACACGATGGAGACGCCACGCCCGGATGGCGGCAGGCCGTTGATCGACCGGCCATCCATGCAGATTACGCCTGAATCAGGGACCAGAAACCCGGCAGCCAGATTGAGCAGCGTCGATTTGCCGGCGCCCGAGGGCCCCAGAATGGCGGTCACGCTGCCTGGATGCCGCTGGAAGGAGAATTCCGCCCTGAGGTCTCCGATCCCGTAGACAACCCGGTCAAACATGATGGCAGGGGGTTGGGTCATTGTCCGGTGGTTCCGTTGCGATTGCCGAGCCGGTCGGCCGCGAGCATCAAGCCCATTGTAAGCCCCCCCAGAAGCAGCGCCAGACCGGCGGCGTCGCTGGTGCGGTAGCTTCCCAGTTTCTGGTAGAGAAGCCACGGCAGGGTGACGATGCGATCGCTGCCAAACAATGCAATGGCGCCGAGGTCACCGAGAGACAGGGCAACGGCAAAGACGAAGCCGGTGACCAGCGGCAGCCGCAAGGCGGGGATGTCGATCTGCCAGAGGCGGGAGAACCCGGTGATGCCCAGCGACAGCGACAGGCGGCCGTTGCGCTGCATCGCGCTGAGATGGGCCGGTTCGATCACCCGCATGACGAAAGGCAGCGCCATCAGCGCGTTGACCGTGACAATGACCGCCAAGGGCGCCAGCATTTGCCCGACGCCACCGCCGAGCATCAGGAACCAGCCGGCGCCAAGCACAACGGGCGGCACAAGAAGCGTCAGCGATGATGCTGCGCCGGACAGAGCTGACAACAGGCCGAGCGCTGGCGAAGCTGATCGGTCGGCGGCGGAATAGCGGGCCCGGACCAGCAGACCGGCGAGCAGCACCGACAGCAATGCTGCGGCAACGCCTATCGACAGACTGGTCGTGGCAGCCCGCCAGAACTGCGGATCAGCGAGCAGCCGGCTCAGATCCGCCTGCAACCCGGAGATGATCACAGCCACCATCGGGGCACCGACGAAGACCCCGGCCACACCGATGAGAACGGCGTCCGGCAGCGCGTGCAGACCGTGCGGCGCATCGGGACGGCTTGTGCTTCCGCCCTTGGTGTCGCCGGGTTTGGACGGCGCCGAGATGAGCTTGAGGCCCAACATCACCGCCAAAGTCAGCCCCACCTGAATGGCAGCCAGCATCAACGCCCGGCCGGGATCGAAATCAAACCGCAGCGCCTGGTAGATTGCGACTTCCAGTGTGGTGGCTGCCGGGCCACCGCCCAGGACGAGGACAAGCGTGAAGGATGTGGCGCACAGCATGAACACAAGACCAGCCGCGCCGGCGGCGGATTGGCGCATGGCCGGCCACTCGATCAGCCGGAACAGGCTTAACCCACCCATGCCGAGGTTGGCCGCGGTCTTCCAGTATTCTGGTGGCAACCGCTCGAGGCCGGGAAGAATGAAACGCACAGCCAGCGGCAGGTTGAAAAAGACATGAGCGATGAGAATGCCGCTCAGGCCATAGATCGAGAATGGAGTCTCGACGCCGAGAAGGCCGAGCCCCTTGTTGGCGATCCCATTGCGGCCCCAGACCTCGATCAGACCGAGAGCTGCGACCAGTGGCGGCAGGCCGAGGGGCACGGCAAACAGGTTGATCAGCCAGCGCCGCCCCGGGAAAGCGGGACGGCGGGCCAGAGCGCGGGCCAGAGGAACGGCCGTGGCGAGGCTGAGAATCGTCGATAACCCGGCCTGCATCAGCGTGAACCGGGTGATCCGCAACAGGTACTCGCCCTGGCTGGCTGACAGGCCGGTGCCCGCGCCTTGAGCGACCAGCACCAGCACCGGCACCGCCAGGGCCAGGCCGATGCACAGCAGGGCGGCAAGTCCGGCCGCCCGTGCTGCGCGATGCTCGGTCCGGGTCAGCATGGCCGCGGGATCAACGGCTCATGGCGTCGAGCCATTCATCAATCCAGGCGGCGCGGTTTTCAGCCGCGTCCTCAGGCGAATAGAGGAAGCTCTTTTGCGGAGACACGAGGGTTGAGAAGGCCTCGGGCAGATCGATACTGGTGGCCGCGACGGGCATCATCCAGTTGTTGGTGGGGATCTCGTTCTGGAAACCCGGCGTCATCATGAAGGACAGGAACTGACGGGCCAGTTCCTTCTCGGGCGCATGGGCCAGCAAGCCCGCCACTTCGATCTGCAGATAATGCCCCTCGGCAAATTCGGCGGCCTGATAGCGGTCTGTCTCCTCGGCCACCATGTGGTAGGCGGGCGAGGTGGTGTAGGACAGAACCATCGGGGCTTCGCCAGAGGTGAACAGGCCATAGGCTTCCGACCAGCCCGGGGTGACTGTCAGCACGCGCTTGGAGAGCTTCTCCCAGGCAGCTTTTGCATCGTCGCCATAGACCGACTTCATCCAGAGCAGCAACCCAAGGCCCGGTGTTGACGTGCGCGGATCCTGGATCACGATCTTGTCGCGGGGATCGCCCTCGACCAGATCCTTGAGGCTGGCAGGCGGTGCAGAGATTGCCTCGCTGTCATACACCACGGCAAAATGGCTGTAATCGTATGGGATGAAGACAGTGTCGCTGAAGCCGCCGGGAACGGAAACCGATTTGGTTTCAAGCCCATGCGGCTCGAACAATCCGGTGTTTTTGGCTTCGGTGACAAGATTGGTGTCAAGTCCCAAAACCACTCCCGCCCTGGCTTTCTCGCCCTCGAGCTTGAGGCGGTTGAGAAGGGCCACGCCGTCAGCGACACCAACCCATTTCAGGTCGCAATTGCATTCGGCTTCAAAGGCTGCTTCGATCTTGGGACCGGGTCCCCAGTCGGAGACGAAGCTTTCATAGGTGTAGACGGTCAGCGTCTTTTCGGCGCTTGCGGCCGGAGAGCTGCTGAACGCCAGCATGGTTGTCAGAGCAACAGGTAGAACATGAGATATACGCATTGTTGGCGCCTCCTTGAGCATGACTGGATAGGAATAGGCGCATGGAGCACGTCTAATCCCTCCGCCGGTACAAACCGGATCAGGTTCTTCGGGTTGACCATCTGGTCTCTCAGTGCGGCAGAACGCCGGACACCCCGTTAGAGCAAGGTCACACATAGAATGTCTGCCAGACGCTGGCAAGTCCGGCCAAAGCTGCTATGGGCTTGCCCATGACAACTCATTCAACATTTGCAATCCTGCTCGGCGGCGCGCTCGAGATCGATGATCGTGTCCGCGCGCTCACACAGGGTGCACGCGCCATCGCCGCGGATGGCGGTATGGTCTATGCCGAAGCTCTGGGGATGACCCCTGAACTCTGGGTTGGCGATTTCGATTCCACGTCGTCGACGCTCATGGAAAAGCATGCCCAAACGGAGCGCCTGTCGTTTCCTGCCGAGAAGAATCTCACGGATGGTGAACTTGCCATTGAGCAGGCGATCGAGCGCGGCGCCAAGCGCCTGGTGCTTGTGGGCGCGTTTGGCGGCGAGCGCACCGACCATGCCGTGTCGCATCTGCTGCAGGCTCTCACCCTGGCCGAGCGCGGTCTGGATGTTGTGCTGACATCGGGGGTCGAGGAAGCATTTCCGTTGCTGCCGGGATCGCGGGAGATCGACCTTCCCGCCGGATCACTGTTTTCCGTGATCGCATTTACACCCCTGACCGGGCTCAGCCTGTCAGGGGTCAAGTATCCGCTCGACAAGGCTGACATTGCATTTGGGGCATCTCGCACCATATCGAATGTCGCCGGCGGTCGGCTGTCGGCCAGCCTGATTTGCGGACGCGCCCTGATTGTCGCCCGCCCTCATGATTATTCCGGAGCCTGAACATGGCACCCCCCATTTTGAAACTTGACGACATCCTGCTTTCGTTTGGCGGCGCGCCGCTGCTCGACGGCGCTGAACTGCAGGTGGAGCCGGGCGACCGGATTTGTCTTGTCGGCCGCAACGGATCGGGCAAGTCGACGCTGCTGAAGATTGCCTCCGGCCAGGTTGAGCCGCAATCGGGCGAGGTGTTCCGGCATCCGTCGTCGACCATCCGCTATTTGCCGCAGGCGCCCGACTTTGAAGGCTTCGAAACGGTTCAGGCCTATGCCGAAGCCGGTCTGGGCCCCAATGACGATGTGCACCGCGTCACCTACCTTCTCGAACATCTGGGACTGGATGGCGAAGCCGATCCGCAGACGCTTTCGGGCGGAGAAGCGCGACGGGCGGGGCTGGCGCGGGTGCTGGCGCCGGAACCGGATATCCTGCTTCTGGACGAGCCGACCAACCATCTCGATCTTCCGACGATTGAATGGCTGGAAGAGGAGTTGCTGCGCAGCCGCAGCGCGATTCTGGTGATCTCGCATGACCGCCGCTTTCTTGAGCGGATCAGCCGGGTGACAATCTGGCTCGACCGTGGCCGGTCGTTGCGGCTCGATCGCGGCTTTGGCCATTTCGAGGCCTGGCGCGACAGCGTGCTCGAAGCTGAAGAGCTGGAGCAGCACAAGCTGGGCCGGCAGATCGAACGCGAAGAGCATTGGCTGCGCTATGGCGTGACCGCCCGGCGCAAGCGCAACATGCGGCGGTTGTCCGATCTCAAGACCCTGCGTGCCGACCACCGCGGTCACAAGGGACCCCAGGGACGGATCAACGCGCAAGTTGCCGAGGGGCGTGAATCAGGCAAGCTGGTGATCGAAGCCGAAGGTATTGGCAAAAGTTATGGCAGCGAGCCGGTGGTGCGGGATTTCTCCATGCGCATCAATCGTGGCGACTGCATCGGCATCATCGGCCCAAATGGCGCCGGCAAGACGACGCTTCTCAAGATGCTGATCGGCGAACTCGAGCCTGACACAGGTTTTGTCCGGCACGGCTCGAAGCTCGACATCGCGGTGCTGGACCAGCGCCGGGAAGTGCTCAATCCCGAGGAAACGCTGGCGCACTACTTGACCGACGGGCGCGGCGACAGCCTGATTGTCAATGGCGAAGCCAAGCACGTCACCGGCTATATGAAGGACTTTCTGTTCCAGCCCGAGCAGGCCCGGACGCCGATTCGCAATCTCTCCGGCGGTGAGAAGGCGCGGCTGGTGCTGGCGCGCATTCTGGCACGACCGACCAACCTGCTGATCCTGGACGAGCCGACAAATGATCTCGACATGGAAACCCTGGATCTGTTGCAGGAAGTCGTGGCCTCCTATCCCGGCACGGTGATCCTGGTCAGCCATGATCGCGATTTCCTGGATCGTACGGTCACCTCGACTCTGGCACCGGCCAACCCGTCGGCTCCCGATGGCCGCTGGATCGCCTATGCCGGCGGCTACACCGACATGATGGCGCAGCGTGGCACCGAGGCGCGGGAGAAAAAGGCGCGTTCCGCCCAGGAGGCCACCGCCCGCGCTGCATCTGCACCAAGCGCCAGGTCACCTGTCCGCGATCCCGCGCGCAAGATCTCCTACAAGCAGAAATTCGCGCTCGAATCGCTTCCCGGCAAGATCAGGGAAGCACAGGCCAAGCTGGCCCGAATCGAATCCGAAATGGCGGACCCGGCGCTGTTCTCAAACGACCCGGACGGATTTACCGCCCGAGCCAAAGCCCACGATGCGCTTCGATCGGATATCGAGAGGATGGAGGGCGAATGGCTGGAGCTTGAGATGCTGCGCGAGGAAATCGAAGGAGCCTGACTCAGTCGATCTTCGTGACGGAAGCGATGACGAAGGTGTGCAGTTCATCCTCGCCATGATCGCGAATCGAGATGTATTCGCCGGTCTTGAAAGTGTGGTTGGACAGACGGAAACCGGTTTCGTCGTCATCGTCGTCGTCGGGATTGTAATCGAAAATCCAGCCTCCTTTCGGCTGATGGACGAGATGACCCAGTTCTGAGCGTTCGCCATCCCAGAAGCGCACGACAGTTGAAGCGGAGGGCGATCTCTCCCAAGCCTGCTTGTCGAGATGACCATCTGCATCCAGCGGCGCATGGATGTCATAACCGCGGTGAAGATTGCCTTCGGGAAATTCCTTGTTGCGGGCCATGACCAGGTGGATGTGGTGAAGCGTCATGTCATTCTCCAATTCATGCGATGGCTGGAATTCCATCCTGTGGTCCAGGCCGGCGCGCCGCCTTGATCTGGCGCAAACCAGTGTCGCGGGTTGCGTTGGAGGGGCGAGTATGATGTTGAGACCAGGAACAAACCAAGCCGCCGGGAGTGTGGCGCATGGAGGAAGTATGCAGTTTGAAGGCACATCCGCCTATGTGGCGGAAAAGGATCTCACGGTAGCAGTGAATGCAGCCATTCGACTCGAGCGGCCGCTTCTGGTCAAAGGCGAGCCCGGCACAGGAAAAACCGAGCTTGCCATCCAGATTGCCCAGGCGCTTGGCCTTGAGCTGATCGAGTGGTCGGTCAAATCCACCACCAAGGCACAGCAGGGGCTTTACGAATATGACGCAGTCAGCCGGTTGCGCGACAGCCAGCTTGGCGACGAGCGGGTCAATGATGTCGCCAACTACATCCGGCGCGGCAAGCTCTGGGACGCGTTTGACGCGGACAGGAAAACAGTGCTGCTGATTGATGAAATCGACAAGGCAGACATCGAATTCCCCAATGATTTGCTGCAGGAACTCGACCGCATGGAGTTCTTTGTCTACGAGACCGGTCAAACCATCCGGGCCCGGCAGCGGCCGATCGTCATCATCACTTCGAACAATGAGAAGGAACTGCCGGATGCGTTTTTGCGCCGGTGTTTCTTTCACTACATTCGGTTCCCCGACATGGAAACCCTGCAGCGAATCGTCGATGTGCATTATCCTGGCATCAAGCAGGCTCTGGTGCGCGAGGCGCTCAACCAGTTCTACGAGATCCGTGAGACCCCGGGGCTGAAGAAGAAGCCATCGACTTCCGAGGCGCTCGACTGGATCCGGCTTCTGGTGTCCGATGATGTGGAGCCGGAAACTTTGCGTGGAGATGCCAGGAATGCATTGCCGAAACTGCACGGGGCTCTTCTGAAAAACGAGCAGGACGTGCATTTGTTTGAAAGGCTGGCATTCTTGGCGCGGCAGCGCGGCGGTTAGTCCGGGCTGGTAATCAATTGGCGATGTTTGGCTGATAGCGTGAGCTTGTCCTGAACATCGCGAGAGGCAATTTTATTGCTGAATGCCACCCTGTCCTATGAATTGCTTGGGCCCGTGATCCTCGTGGCGGCTGGCAGTGCGTTTCTGTTGCTGTTTCTGCATGATCGCAAGCAACTGCCTGCCCTGAGATTGTCTGGAGCCTATTTTCTGTCGCTCGCCGGCTATCTCGCGGTCATGCAGGTCGACGGCGAGCCTCAGCCCGCAACGCTGGCGGTTATTCTGGCCTCGCTTTTTTGCGGGCACTTTCTGTTGGTCTGGGGTGTAAGCTCGCTTTTCGGAAGGGATTTTCCCCGATGGCGCTTCGGGTTTGCGGTCCTGTTGGCCGGGATCCTCATCCTCTACGCCAGTGTCAGTGGGCCGCTGTTCTGGCTCCGGTTTGCGGCTGTCAGCGGGTTCACTGTTGTGGTCAACCTCATCTGCTGTGCGCTGGTCTGGAAGGCAAGAAGCCACCGGGTCGACATGATTGTCGCTTCGGTCTTTCTGATCCAGGCGGTGCTGACGGTAAACAGGATCGTTCAGGTCCAGTTGTCTGAGATTGACCTGACAGCGCACAGCGTTTTCAAGAACTCCCACTTTGCGCCGTCAATGCAGACCGAGAATGCAATATTTGCGATTGTGATCGGCCTTGCATTGTTTGCCCGCAATTCGGTGACCCTGGTGATGAAGCTCAAGCACCTTGCGGAAACCGATCCGCTGACAGGACTTCTCAACCGCCGTGCATTCGAAGCCAGGGCCCAGGCGTTGCGCTCAGCAGCAGCACCGCTGCCCACCGGCCTGATCTTTTGCGATATCGATCACTTCAAACGTGTCAATGACAGCCACGGGCATGAGATGGGAGACCGGGCCCTCATCGCATTCGCCAGGCAGCTGGAGCGTGAGACGCCGGATACCGCGATATGCGCGCGGCTCGGCGGAGAGGAATTCTGCGTTCTTGTCGCTGGTGTCAATGACGAGACGATCCGGCTTCAGGCGACACATCTTCGCAGCGCGGTCGAATGGCTGCAAATTCCCACCAGTACTGGACGTCTCGGGCTAACGGCGAGTTTTGGCTATTGCAGGCTGGATCCGGGTGATGACCTGCAGGCGGCGATGGCAAGTGTCGACGCAGCCGTTTACAAGGCAAAGAGCGATGGTCGCAATCAGGTGCGGGAGGCGGCGCCGTCTGCCGGCAATTCCGGCCTGGTGCACATCGTCTAGGCTGGCGGCCGACCCTGATGATCCGTCGTTCAAGCAGGGGAAGAGGTTGTCAGTGTGGTGCAAAATCGGCGTGCTTTAGACTGATTGACCAAATGGCCTTGCGATCCTAAATTGGGGCCGTGGTGATTTGGCCGGCCGGCTTGCAGCCACGTTAAACAACTTGCTAAATGGCCGACGGGGCGTGTTCCCAACGGACCGGCAGTGTTGTCTTCGCGGCCGGTTTTCTTGTTGGAGCTCAGAGCCTCATGCCAATCCGAATCCCAGACGGACTTCCCGCCCGCAATGTGCTGGTGCGTGAGGGTGTGCAGATCCTGGATGAATCCGTTGCCGTGCGGCAGGATATCCGGCCTTTGCACATCGGCCTTCTCAATCTCATGCCCAACAAGATCGCCACGGAAACACAGATTGCGCGGCTTATCGGGGCGTCCCCGCTCCAGGTGGAATTGACGCTGGTGCGGATCGGGTCGCACACTGCCAAGAACACATCCGAAGAGCATCTGATCAATTTCTACCATACCTGGGACGAGGTGAAGCACCGCAAGTTTGACGGGTTCATCATCACCGGTGCACCGATTGAAACCTTGCCGTTTGAGGACGTGACCTATTGGCGCGAGCTTGAGGATATCCTCGACTGGACCACCACGCATGTCCATTCCAGCTTTTTTGTCTGTTGGGGCGCGATGGCTGCAGCATGGCATTTCCACCGCGTGCAGAAGCGCGCTCTGCCGGAGAAAGCCTTCGGTGTCTATCGCCACCGCAATCTTAATCCGGCCTCGCCATATTTGATGGGGTTCTCGGACGATTTCCAGGTGTCGGTGTCGCGTTGGACGGAGGTTCGTCGCGAAGACCTGACGCCGGATTTTGAGGTGCTTATGGAAAGCGACCAGACCGGCTTGTGCCTGTTGCATGAGGCTTTCGCCAACCGGCTCTATATCTTCAATCACATCGAGTACGACTCCGGGACGCTGGCGGAGGAGTACTTCCGCGACGTGAAGGCAGGCATGTCGATCAAGCCGCCCCACAATTATTTCCCCGATGACAATCCCGACAACAAGCCGTCAAATCGGTGGCGCAGCCATGCCTTTCTCCTGTTCGGCAACTGGATCAATCAGGTCTATCAGACCACGCCATTCAACATCGAGGAGGTTGGTGAGGATCGAGCATCCAGGCCGGCAAGGGGAGTAGATGGATGACCGGAAAATTCGACATACGGCCGATCAGCGTGGCGGATGAGCCGGAATGGCGCAGGGTGTGGACGCATTATCTGGAGTTTTATGAAACGCGCGTGCCGGAAGAGGTGTACCGGACAACGTTTGCGCGACTGACCGGCGAGCATGTCGTTGGCGCAGCGTCGTTTTACGAGCCACGCGGATTGCTGGCGCTGCTGGACGGCAAGCCGGTCGGTCTGGTGCATTATTTCTATCACCGGCACGGCTGGAAAGTGGAGCATGTCTGCTATCTGCAGGATCTCTATGCAGCCGAAGAGGTGCGCGGCACCGGGCTTGGCCGGGCGCTGATTGAAGCGGTCTATGCGCGCGCCGATGCGGATGGCTGTCCGGCTGTCTACTGGATGACGCAGGAGTTCAACGCACAAGCGCGCAAGCTTTATGACCGGATCGCCACGCTGACGCCCTTCGTCAAATACAGCCGTTGAGGCCAAACAAGGTCAGACAGCGGCGGTGGAGCGCTTTGAAGGAATGCGGCAGGCCTCCTCCGCGCGCAGGCTGCGTCTGCCTGAGATGATCTGAACACGCGCGCTGAGCGGCTGGCTTCCGCGAGCCTGTAATGTGTGGCACACTGCCGTTCTGCATGCGAAATTGCCTCGGCGCCGGCGTGTGAGATGACTGTACGCGAAGACAGGACATTTGAAAAAATCGTTGCGGGAGCCATCGCGCTTGTGCTGGTTCTGCTCGCGATCGGGCTGGCATTTCGTGACGACCCGGCGGAGAAGCCGCCCATCGCGATCGCCGGTGGTGGCTTCATCTACAATTACCGTGAAGCAGATGTTTTTTACGGTTTTACCGCGCAGGTGCTCAAGCCGCTGCCGATCGGGTGCTGGCTGATTGCCGAGTTCGAGGACCCCGGCGGCGGGCCGGCGCTGGTGGTCGAAACCCGGCTTCATGCGCGCAGCAGCCGTTACGGTGTGCGCTCACCAAGCCTGCGAGGGGTGAAAGCCGGAAAGCCATACCGGGTCTCGGTCCGGCTTTACGATTATACCCGCACCGACCTGATCTGGTCCGGACAGAAGGTCTTTGCCAGCCTGATTGACGATACGGTCGTCCCCGACAGGCCGCTGACCATCGGTCCTGGCTATTTCCCCAATCCGGAGCTGACCGGCGGCTAAACCGGTTGGCAACAGACCGGTGTTGCGGCTAAGGTCGCGCGCATGTTCCTGCCATTTTTTCTAGAGCTCAAAGCAGCCAAGGTTCCCGTCTCGCTGCGCGAATACCTCACCCTGATGCAAGGTCTTGAGGCCGGTCTGGCCCGTTATGATGTCGAGGGGTTCTATTATCTGGCCCGTGCCGCACTGGTGAAGGATGAGCGCCATATCGATCGCTTCGACAAGGTGTTCTCGCACTATTTCCGCGGCGTCGCGGCGGTGGCCGGGGAAAGCGGGGTGGATGCGCGCAACCTTCCCGAGGATTGGCTGCGGCGGATGGCGGAAAAACATCTGACCGGAGAAGAAAAGAAGCTGATTGAATCCCTGGGTGGATTTGACAGGCTGATGGAGACGCTCAAACAACGGCTGGAAGAGCAGCAAGAACGGCATCAAGGCGGATCAAAATGGATCGGCACGGCGGGCACGTCGCCGTTCGGCGCCTATGGCTACAACCCGGAAGGCGTTCGTATCGGCCAGGATCGCAGCCGTCATCGCCGGGCGGTCAAGGTCTGGGACAGGCGCGAATTCAAGAACCTTGATGACACAGTGGAACTTGGCACCCGCAACATCAAGGTTGCGCTGAGACGGCTCAGGCGCTGGGTGCGTCAGGGGGCAGCCGAGGAGTTCGACCTGGCGGGCACCATTCAGGCGACCGCCGAGCATGGCTGGCTGGATGTGAAGACCCGCCCTGAACGGCGCAATGCCGTCAAGCTGCTGATGTTTTTTGATGTCGGTGGATCGATGGATGATCATGTCAAGGTGGTCGAAGAGCTGTTTTCGGCAGCCCGTTCGGAATTCCGGCACATGGATTATTTCTACTTCCACAATTGCCTCTATGAAGGTGTCTGGCGGGACAACGACAGGCGGCAGCAGGTGCTGCCGACGGAAGAGCTGCTGCGCACCTATGGATCGGACTACCGGGTGATTTTTGTTGGCGATGCGGCGATGAGTCCTTACGAGATCGTCAGTCGCGGCGGCTCGGTGGAGCACTGGAACGAGGAGCCGGGGCAGGTCTGGCTCACGCGGGTGCTCGATCATTTCCACAAGGTTGCCTGGCTCAATCCGACACCGGAGGCGTATTGGACCCATACCCACTCCACCGGGATGATCAGGCAGCTGTTTTCCGACCGGATGTTTCCGATGACGCTGTCCGGGCTGGAAGCGGCGACGCGGCAGCTGACGCGCTAATGCAGGTTGCGTTCAAACCTGTTGAGTTGGACGGTACCGCACATGCCGTGATTCAATGAAATACAGCATCCTTGGCGCATCCGATCGGATGCGCGGCGCTGTCGCGATTTTGCGCCGCATTGTAATCTTGTCAGGCTCGATCCGATACTATCCGAAACCGAATCAACGGGAGACGCGGCATGGCGATTGAAGCTTTTGGCCAGACAGCAGACGGGCAGACCGTGCACCGGATCCGGCTGGAAGGCGGCGGCCTGACGGCCAGGATCATGACCTGGGGGGCGACCTTGCAGGATCTGAGGCTGGAGGGGCATGACGCGCCGCTGACACTGGGGTTTCCCGATTTTGCCAGCTATCCGGCGCATTCCCCCTATTTCGGGGGAACCCCGGGCCGGCATGCCAACCGGATTGCCGGTGGCCGGTTCAGCCTGGATGGCGTGGATTACCAGCTCGAGCTCAACGAGAACGGCATCAACCACCTGCATGGCGGCAGTGCCGGGATAGCCAAGCGATTGTGGACGCTGGACAGCCACGGCGTCGATCATGCGGTGTTTTCGATTATCGATCCGGACGGGCAGTCGGGCTATCCGGGAACCCTGAAAGTCGAGGCCCGGTACGAGCTGCGACCTGGCGGCTGCATGGCGATCACCTATACCAGCGTCACGGACCGGCCGACCCTGGCCAACATCGCCCATCACAGCTATTTCAACCTTGATGGCTCGGACACTGTGCTCGATCATGAGCTGATGATTGCCGCCGATCATTATCTTCCGGTCAACGACCATCAAATACCGACCGGCGAGATCAGGGCGGTGGAGGGCAGCGATTTCGATTTTCGCGAGATGCGGCCGATCCGTCGATCGGGCGCGGAGGGTCAGGTGGCTTACGATCACAATTTCTGCCTGTCATCGGAACGTGTCGGCGTGCGCACCATTGCCCTTGCGCATTCGATTGACTCCGGCATCGCCATGGAGCTGCGCTCGAGCGAGGCGGGGTTGCAGTTCTACACCGGCTTCAAGATCATGCCGTCGGTGCCTGGGCTGGCCGGCAAGCCCTATTCGGCTTGTGCCGGGTTCTGTCTTGAAACCCAGAGCTGGCCAGACAGTCCCAATCATCCCGGGTTTGCGGGCGCCGTGTTGCTGCCTGGGGAAAAGCGGGTCCAGCACACCGAGCATGTGTTCATTCGCAATTGAGGATGTGGCCGGCGAATAGGGTCCGCAGGTCCGTTACGGGGTAACGCATCGGTCTTGTGTCTCGGATCAGGCTTGGTAAAGTCGACCGCAGGCGGGGGCATTCCGCGGTCGGACGGTGTCAGGGATCAGTTTTTGCAATGACCAAGATCGTGACCACCGGGGTCGCTGTTGTGGATTTTGTCTTCTTTCTGGATGAGATGCCGCGACAGGCGGAGAAATACCGGGCGCGGGCTGCCGAGATCACGGGCGGCGGAGGGGCAGCGAATGCCGCTGCGGCCATTGCCCGGCTGGGTGGGCATGCGATGCTGGCCACTCGGCTCGGCTCGGATCAGGTGGCCGACATCATTGCCGCGGGGCTTGAAGCCGCTGGTGTCGACTGCGCCTTGCTTCGCCGGTTTGAGGGGCGGCGGTCTTCCTTTTCTTCGGTCTTCATCGATCAGTGCGGCGAGCGCCAGATCGTCAATTTTCGTGATCCCGAGCTGCCGATGGATGCGGGCTGGCTGACGTCAGCCCTGCCGGATGATTTTGACGCTGCGCTTGCCGATACGCGCTGGCCGGATGGCGCCGAAGTGCTGATGCGAAGGGCACGTGAGCGCGGACTGCCAGCGGTGCTCGATGGAGAGGCGCCAATCCGGGAGGCGGAAGCGGCGCTCCATCTGGCCAGCCATATCGCCTTCTCCGCGCAGGGGCTGCGCGACTGGGGCGGGCATGACGATCTTGGCGCGGCGCTCAACGATGTCGCAGCGCAGACCGGCGCCTTCGTCTGTGTCACCGATGGCGCAAAGGGGGTGACCTGGCGGCACGGAACTCAATCCGGGTTCGAGCCTGCGTATGCAATCAGCCCGATCGACACGCTGGGTGCGGGTGATGTCTGGCATGGCGCCTTTGCGCTCCAGCTGGGCAAGGGAGCGCAGCCGCCCGCCGCAATCCGGTTCGCCAATGCGGTGGCGGCGATCAAATGCACGCGGGCCAATGGCCGTGACGGCTACCCCACGGCAGCGGAAACCGAAGCTTTCATGAAAGAGGCTCCCAGGTTCGCCTGAGCCGAGCTGCTTCCAGAGCCCACATTGTCTGCCGGATGGGGCCGGATTGCTCAGGATGACGATGGCCGATTCTCGCCGTGGGCCCCGATCGCGCCCGAGCTGTTGTTATCCTGGCTGGATGCGGGCGCTGGCTCAGTCGAGCAGCAGGCGATTGACAACACGTGGCTTGTCGCCCGGATTTTCTCCCGGCGCGATGATGATGGCTTCACCCTGGCGCGGCGTTGTTCCGGCGATGGCCTTGATCAACAACGGATGGGTGACCATCAACAGGTTGCCGGCGCCATAGAATTCTTCAACGGCCGTGATCAGCTCGGCCGGGATCTCATCAGGGTCGGCGCCGCCGACAATTGAATTGAGATAGGCCTTGGTTTCCACATTGCTGCGGCCAAACGCGAGTTCAGCCGTCTCCACGGCGCGGCAGAATTCGCCGGCATAGATCGCGTTGATCGACACCGCGCGGGCGGCAAAGCGCATGCCGATGCGGCGGGATTCCTGGATGCCCCGATCGGTCAGGCTTTTTCGGCTTTCGCAATCACCGAGATCCGGCCTCAGCGGCTCGCCGCCGCCCGGGGTGCGCGAGTATCCAAGCAGTATTGTGTAACCGCCTTGCGCCAATCGCGCCCAGGCGGCTTCGGTTGCAAAGCCTTTGGTGGGCTGGGCAGTGGCGACGATGGCCATCGCAAGAATCAAGGCCGCAGGCCAACGTCTCAACATCAATCTCATCCCTGTAATCTAATGCTTTTACCGGGTGATGTAAGGGGGCATGTTGAAGTCTGGTGAAACTCTGATGATCGCGGCGCCGCCGCCCGCATGCCAGGCCTTCAAAGTGGCTTTGTCCGATGGTTTTGCGGGTGGATGCAGGGATGCGGAATTGGCGTCATCGGCGGAGCGATCAGCACAACCGGCGAGGCGGTCTTTCTTGCCGCTATCAGCGCAGATTGACCGCATAATGAATGTCGCGGGAAATGCAGCGTGACCATCTGAGTTCGACTGGGCGTTTTTCCAGATCGCGCGCCAGCCGGCTGATGAGCAGCAGCGGCTCGCCCTGATCGCAGCCGAGTTTGGCAGCATCGCGGGTGCTGGCCGCAATGGCCTTGAGGCGCTCCTCGGCACTGGCGATGGTAATTCCCCAGCGCTCCGAATAGAGCCGGTAGAGATTGTTGGGGATGATCGTCAGGTGATCGAAATCGGGAAAGCGGCTGATAGGCAGCGTGATGGTCTCAACCAGGATAGGCTGACCGGAGAGCGAACGGATACGTTCGATGCGAAAGACTTTATCGCCTTTCTCCAGATCAAGCGCATCGGTCTCGGCCTTGGTCGGCTTGGCGTGTCCGGTGCTCAGAACACGGGAATCGGGGAAGCTGGGGTTGCCCTGGTCCGGCGACAGCCGGAAGAACTGAAACAAGATACGGCTTTCCTCAGGCTCGGCGACATAGGTGCCGCGGCCTTGGCGGCGCAGCAGCAAATTGTCCGCGGTCATCGAATCGAGCGCCTTGCGCACCGTTCCCTGACTGACTTTGAGCTGTCGCGCCAGTTCCGTTTCGCTGGGGAGAAGCATGCCTGGCGACCATTCGCCGTCGACCAGGCGGCGCACCAGCCTTTCTCGCACCTGAGCATAGAGCGGCTTGAAGCCGATCGGCTCTCCGGTGTGGCTTTCGGCGTCTTGCGGCCCTGATAATTTCTTTTCCATGTCCAACCCCGGTTGACATTCTGCGTCCGCTATATCTTATATCTTATATAAGACCTGTCCATCAAAAGGTGACAGCGTCCACATTATCTACCCAGGAGGACACTCGTGAGCACCCCTCATTTGTTGGTTCATGATCACGCGGACAATGTCGGCGTTGTTGTTGTTGAAGGCCTGGCCGCGGGCACCAAGATGCTGTGCGTGATCACGCATGACAATTCGAGCTTCGAGCTGGTGTCGAAGTCAGATGTGCCGATCGGCCACAAGATCGCGCTCAAGGACATTGGCTCGGGCGACACGGCGATCAAATACGGTGAGGACATCGGCAAGTTCGTCGCCGACGTGGAGAAGGGCGCCCATGTCCACACCCACAATCTCAAAACCAAGCGCTGGTAGGAGGCCGATCATGGCAACGAGTTATTCCAACATGACGTTTCAGGGCTACCGTCGCGAAAACGGCCGGGTGGGGGTTCGCAATCACGTCATCATCCTGCCGGTGGATGATATCTCCAATGCGGCCTGCGAAGCTGTCGCCAACAACATCAAGGGCACGCTGGCCTTGCCGCATGCCTATGGCCGGCTGCAGTTCGGCGAGGATCTGGATCTGCATTTCCGCACCATGATCGGCACCGGCGCCAACCCGAATGTCGCCGCGGTGGTGGTGATCGGCATCGAGCCGGGCTGGACCAAGAAGATTGTCGATGGCATTGCTGCCACCGGCAAGCCGGTGAGCGGTTTCTCGATCGAGCAGAATGGTGATCTCAAGACCATCATGGACGCTTCGCGCGTGGCCAAGGAGTACGTGCATTTTGCCTCCGAGTTGCAGCGCGAGGAATGTCCGATCTCGGACTTGTGGATTTCAACCAAATGCGGCGAGAGTGACACCACGACCGGGCTCGGCTCCTGTCCGACTGTGGGCAATATGTATGACAAGCTGCTGCCTGAAGGTATCTATGGCTGCTTTGGCGAAACCTCGGAAATCACCGGGGCGGAGCACATCTGCAAGGCCCGCGCCATCAGTGATGAGGTCGGCGACCGCTGGTATGCGATGTGGAAGGCCTATCAGGACGACGTCATCTTCGCTCACCAGACCGACGATCTCTCCGACAGCCAGCCGACCAAGGGCAATATCGAGGGCGGCCTGACCACGATCGAGGAAAAGGCGCTGGGCAATCTCGAAAAGATTGGCCGGACGTCGAAATATATCGACATCCTTGAGCCGGCGGAAGCGCCTCAATCGGGCAAGGGGCTGTATTTCATGGACTCTTCCTCAGCGGCGGCGGAATGCGTGACCCTGATGGCGGCGGGCGGCTATGTGGTGCACACCTTCCCCACAGGTCAGGGAAATGTGGTCGGCAATCCGATCGTGCCGGTGATCAAGATCAGCGCCAACCCGCGCACGGTCAGGACCATGAGCGAGCATGTCGATGTCGACGTCTCGGGCATTCTGCGCCGGGACATGACCATCGACGAGGCCGGGGACGCGCTGATCGAGATGATCATCCGCACGTCCAACGGTCGCGCCACCGCAGCCGAAGCGCTCGGGCACCGCGAATTCTCCATGACGAAACTCTATCGCAGCGCCTGACCAACAGACCGAGTTCATCATGGCTGATATCGTCATCACTGAATTCATGGACGAGGCGGCGGTTGCCCGCCTCGCTCAGCTTTACGAGACACATTATGATCCGGAACTGGTCGACGATCCGGCGGCACTGCATTCTCTGCTGACATCAGCGCGGGCCCTGATCGTGCGCAATCGCACCCAGGTGGGCGAATCTGTTTTGAGCATGGGGCCGAAACTGCGTGTCGTGGGACGGCTGGGCGTCGGGCTCGACAATATCGATGTCGCGGCCTGCAGGGCGAGATCGATCCCGGTGATTCCGGCCACCGGAGCCAATGATTTGTCGGTCGCCGAATATGTCATCACCACCGCGTCGATGCTGTTGCGCGGTGCGTTTCTGCGTTCGGCCGAGGTCGCGGCGGGTGGCTGGCCGCGCCAGTCGCTGATGGGGCGCGAACTCGCCGGCAAGACCATCGGTCTTGTCGGCTATGGCTCGATTGCACGCGAAGTCGCCTGGCGGGCGCATATGTTGGGCATGCACGTTGTCGCCTGCGATCCCTATCTGTTGGCCGATCATCCTGGCTGGCAGATCGCCCGCAATGTCTCGCTCGATGCAGTGCTGGAACTTGGTGATGTGGTCTCGCTGCATACGCCGCTGACGGAAGCGACCCGGTACATGATTGACGCCAGGGCGTTGTCGAGCATGAAGTCGGATGCAATCCTCATCAATGCAGCGCGGGGCGGTCTCGTCGATGAACCGGCGCTCGCAGACGCGTTGAAGGCGGGCGCGCTGGGTGGAGCCGCGCTCGACGTGTTCGAAGCCGAGCCGCTGACCAAGGAAGCCGGCGCAAAGTTCAAGGGTCTCGGCAATCTGGTGCTGACACCGCATATCGCCGGCGTTACCGACGAATCCAATCTGCGGGTCAGTCATCTGATCGCCGAGAAAGTGCTGGAAGCGCTGGGGAGCAAGACATGAGCGACATGGTGACAATGACGCCCGATGCCGTCACCGCGTTGATAGTTGCAGCGCTCAGGCGTAGCGGCACGTCTGAGGCCAATGCGGCTTCGGTGGCGCGGGCGCTGCTGGCGGCCGAACTGGCCGGGCAGAGTGGCCACGGGCTCAGGCGGGTTGCGGCCTATTCGGCGCAGGCAAAGGCGGGAAAGGTCGACGGTATGGCCATACCCACGGGTGAGACCCTGCGGCCGGGCGCGCTGGCAATCGATGCCGGCAATGGCTTTGCCTATCCGGCACTCGATCTGGCACTCGACTGGCTGCCCGATGCCGCAAAAGCGCAAGGGATTGCCATCGCCGGTATCCGCCGGTCGCATCATTGTGGTGTGGCGGGAGTGATTGTCGAGGCGCTGGCCGAGCGTGGTATTGCCGCGCTGATGGTCGCCAATGCACCGGCGGCGATGGCGCCATGGGGCGGCAACCGGGCGCTGTTCGGGACCGATCCGATTGCCTTTGCGGCGCCGCTGTCTGATGGCGCCCCGGTGGTGATCGACATTTCGCTGTCGAAGGTGGCGCGCGGCAAGATCATGGCTGCGGCACAGAAGAACGAGGCAATTCCGGAAGGTTGGGCGCTGGATCTTGACGGCAACCCGACGACCGATGCCAAGGCAGCGCTTGCCGGTACGATGATCCCGCTGGGAGATGCCAAAGGCACAGCTCTGGCGCTGATGGTGGAGCTGCTGTGTGCGGGGCTGACGGGCGCCAATTACGCCTGGCAGGCCACATCCTATTTCGATGACAAGGGCGACCCTCCGGGGACCGGTCAGGCGATCATCGCCATCGATCCCGATGCCTTCGGGCCAGGGGGGGCTGAGCGAATGGCGTTGATGGCCGGGATGGTGGCAGGCACCGAAGGCGCGCGGCTGCCAGGCCGCCGTCGGCAGCAGATCCGCGCCGGTTATGTCGAGAACGGGATCCCGGTGGAGGCAGACCTGGCAGAGTCCATTCGCGGCATCGGTCTCTGAGACCGCTAAAACGCGCCGCATCAAACCGGTTCCGGGTGACGCGCCTTAGGCTCCTTGTTTACGCATGTCGTTGCCGCAAAACCGCTGCACAGTTTTGCGTGACATGCATGCGCATGAGGGCCCGAATTTCGTTGCGGCGGGTTCAGTAAAGCAACCTGACAGCAACAAGCGTGATGGCCGGGAACATGGTCAGGATGGCGACGCGGACGATGTCAGTGAGCACGAACGGAAACACGCCTCGATAGGTGGCTGAGAGAGGCGTGTCCTTTGCCATGGAATTGATGACAAACAGATTCATGCCCACCGGTGGTGTTATCAACCCGACCTCGACCACGATCAGAACGATGATGCCGAACCAGAGCGCGAATTCCTCGGGCGTCAGGCCGAAATCCAGCGCCGCCATGATCGGGAAGAAAATCGGCACGGTGAGCAGGATCATCGAGAGCGAGTCCATGATGCAGCCGAAGACGAGATAGAGCAGCAGCACCACAACCATGATCAGCCAAGGATTGAAGTCCTGGTTGCCGACATAGGCGGCAGCGGTCTGGGGCAATTGGCTCAGCGCCAGAAATGCATTGTAGACCCCGGCGCCAAAGACGATGAGAAAGATCATGCCGGTGGCGCTGGCAGTGGCGAGAATGGAGGTCACCAAGGTCGACCGGTTCAGCCCGCGATTGAACAGTGCAATGACGCCGGTGCCGAACGCGCCGATGGCGGCGGCTTCGGTCGGGGTGAAAATGCCGCCGTAGATGCCACCGACGACGGCGATGAAGACGATGAGAACCGGCCCGACCGCGATCAGGCTGCGGAACCGCTCGGAATAGGACGCGCGTTGCCGGCTTCCGGCAGAGCCCGGCTTCAGCCGGACATAGATGGCAATGGCGATCATATAGCCGATCGCCGCCAGAATGCCCGGGATGAAGGCGGCAACAAACAGTTTGGCGATGTTCTGTTCGGTCAGAATGGCATAGATGACGAGGATCACCGACGGCGGAATCAGAATGCCGAGCGTGCCGCCGGCGGCCAGTGCGCCGGTGGCGAGCTCACCGGAATAGCCGTAACGCTTGAGTTCGGGCAGGGCGACCTGGCCCATGGTCGCGGCGGTGGCCAGTGATGAGCCGCAGATAGCGCCAAAGCCGGCGCAGGCACCAACCGCCGCCATGGCGACGCCACCCTTCTTGTGCCCCATC
Organism: Hoeflea sp. YIM 152468; assembly: GCF_029210485.1. Lineage (GTDB taxonomy): Bacteria > Pseudomonadota > Alphaproteobacteria > Rhizobiales > Rhizobiaceae > Hoeflea. Next base: position 93,446 of record NZ_JARGET010000013.1, on the reverse strand, counting down.
CAGGTCTCGGCCGCCTTGAACAGGGCCTGGGACATGCCACCCAGGGTGGCGAACTGGCCCATCAGCAAAAACAACGGAATGATGGACAGAGAGTAGCTGGAAAACGTGCCCCAGGTCAGGTTCTTGAGCTGGGCGAAAATCATCAGGAACGAGCCGTTGATGAAATAGCTGCCGCCAATGCCGGTGATCAGCATGGCAAGTCCGATCGGAATGCGCAGGAAAATCAACAGCAGCAGAACCGGAAAGGAGAGAAGTGCAATGTCTATATTGCTCAACGGACTATCTCTCCTTGGGCCTGATCACGGCCTGTGACAAGCGCTTTTACGCTCAGAACCAGACACCAAAAACTGATGACGACAAAACCGATCGCGCCGACCAGGCCGGATGCATAGGCCCACCAGAGCGGATACTGGATGATGAATGTGGTTTCGCCATAGGCGAATTTGTCGAGGGTCCCTTGCCAATGCTTCCAGGTCAGCAGAAGCGCAATGGCAACCATCAGCAGATCGGCAACCAGATCGATAAGCCGGTTGATGCCGTCACTCATATGCATGGTGATGATTTCCACGGAGGCGTGTTGGCGGTTTATCTGTACCCAGGGCAGAAACGAGAAGACGGCAAAGCCGGTGCCCAGTTCGACAAGCTCGAAATCCCCGCGGATCGGACCCAGCCCGATCCAGAGCAGTGCACGTCCGGTGATCGAGGTCACGGTGGCCAGTATGACCGCGATCAGCGCCAGCCCGCCCAGAATGGCCAGCAGGGCGGCAAACGACCGCATCAGACGGTCTGTGCGCTCAAACATGAGCTGCATTCCCGATGCCACCGCCAACACGATCATTTTGCGAGATCAACGGCGGACGCGCGTTGAGTGTTTGGAGATCGAACCCGGCCAGAGCCTTGTAACGGGCGGCATGATCGGCGAGGTCCTCAGCGCTCATAATATCGGTGATGGCGTCAAACATCCCCTGGCATTTGTCTTCGACAACTTGCATGATCTGGTCCGGTCCGTTTCCTCGGTTGGCGACGACGATCTTGCTGGTCGCCGGCCGACGTTCGTCTTCATAGGCGATTAGAGCAGCCGGGGACAGCCCTGATCTGACCAGATTCCGGCCCAGAATGCGCGCATCAAGGATTGCCTGGGACGCTCCGTTTGAGCCGATCGGGTACATTGGATGGGCCGCGTCGCCCATCAGCGTGACGGCTCCGTCCGTCCAGCTGTCGAGCGGATTTCGGTCGACCATGGGATACTCATAAATCTGTTCGGCAGTTCCGATCAGCGCGGGAATGTCGAGCCAGTCAAACTTCCAGTTTTTGAACGCGGGAAGAAAATCGGCCACATCGCCAGGGCGGTTCCAGTCCTCGCGGTTCCAGGCTGCATCGGGCGCCTTCTTGATTTCGGCCACCCAGTTGATGTCGGCGAGGCCTGATCCGGGATCTGCTTCCGAGATCGGATAGGTCACGAACTTTTGCCATTCATGGCCGACCATGGCCATGGTGGCGCCGGTCAGGAACGGCTTGGCACGGCTGGTTGCGCGCCACAGCACGGCCCCGCCCCAGATGGGCGAGCCTTCTTCGGGGTTCATCTGTGCGCGGATTGCCGAATGAATTCCGTCGGCTGCGACCAGCACATGGCCGCGTTCCGTTCTGGTCTGACCCTTGCGATTTTCAAGATGCAGGGTTGGCCCTTCGGCGTCCTGCGAATAGCCGGTGGCCTTCCAGCCGGTTTCGATAGCGCCAGGACCAAGCCTGGCGCGCACGGCCTGCATCAGCATGAGTTGCAGCTTGCCGCGGTGGACCGACCATTGCGGCCAGTCATAGCCCGCCTCGAGCCCGCGCGCCTCGGACCAGATCGGCCGGCCATGCTTGGAAAAATAGGCAACTTCGCGGGTGCGGATGCCGATGGCTTCGAGTTCGCCTTCCAGGCCAAGCTCGGTCAACTCGCGGATCGCATGTGGCTGAAGGTTGATGCCGACTCCGAGCGGGCGGATTTCATCGACCTGCTCGAACAGCTTAACCCGAAGGCCAATCTGATGGCAGGTGAGTGCAAAGGTCAGCCCGGCAATGCCGGCGCCTGCAACAAGTAAGGTCATGGTCGAAACCCGCAATATGGTTCCGGCAGGGTTAGCTGGAACCGGCTATCCCCGCCGGCATTCTAAAAGCTGTCGACTTATTTGGTATGCTTGGTGATCAGTTCCTGCGCCTTGGCGAAGAGTGCCTCACCGTCGATACCCTTTGATTCCATTTCCTCGAACCAGTCATCGCGGACCTTCTCGGCGACATCTTTCCAGCGTGCCACTTCTGTTGCATCAAGCTCCAAGAAGACGTTGTCCGTGGCCTCGGCAATCTTGCGGCTTGGTGCGTCGAAGCCGGCCTGGGTCAGGCCTGCATAGCCGGAGAATTCCAGACCGGAGTTGTCGTCGATGACCTTCTTGAGGTCGTCGGGCAGGCTGTCATACTTGGCCTGGTTCATGGCCAGAACGAAGGCTGCGGTGTAAAGCGCGTGGTCACCCGAGAATTCGGTGTGCGTATCGACAAGTTCCGCAATTCTGAGTGCCGGGGTAACTTCCCACGGGATCACGGTGCCGTCAATGACGCCCTTGGAGAGGGCTTCCGGAATTGCCGGCACCGGCATGCCAACCGGCTCGGCGCCGAGTTCAGCAAGCAAGCTGTTGATCACGCGGGTTGGGCCGCGCATCTTCTTGCCTTCCATGTCCTCCAGCTTGCGCACACCGTCGCCCTTGGCATGAATGACGCCGGGACCATGAACCCAGGTGCCGAGAATCTTGACGCCTTTGAATTCGGTGGTTTCCATGTCGGACTTGAACAATTCCCAATAGGCGCGCGACGTGGCTTCCGCGTTGGTCATCATGAAAGGAAGTTCAAACACTTCGACACTGGGGAAACGGCCAGGCGTATAACCGGGAAGAGTCCAGACAATGTCGACCACGCCATCGCGTGCCTGGTCCATCAGCTGCGGCGGCGTGCCGCCGAGCGACATTGAGGAGAACACCTCGACCTTGATGCGTCCGCCCGAGTCGGTGCCAATCTTTTCAGCCCACGGAATGAGAATGCCAGCCGGCACACTGGCCTGCGCAGGCAGAAACTGGTGCATGCGCAGTGTGACTTCCTGAGCAAGAGCGCTGACCGACGATGCGCCAAAGGCGGAAACTGCGAGTGCAGCAATCGCTGCGGATTTCAAGAAATTACGTTTTAACATTGGACCCTCCCAGATTAATTTTGCGGATTCTAAGCCGCGACTTCCCCGAAAACTAGGGGATTAATTTGTAACTGCCTAGTGCCACTTGCATATCTCGCACTTGATCGCCACGAAACCCGGACTTGGCAGGATCGATCATGTTGAAAGCCGATACACGATGGGTTGAACAAGGTTCGCGGACGGGCCGCCCTCACACCCCTGTCAGCGGACTTCCTATCGAATTAACCGACCGATTGGTCAATCTATAAAAGCAAACCCGCGAGCTGACAACCAGTTTGTTGTAGCCTTGCGCGTCGATCGAGCGGTGAAGCCGACCCCGCCGGGACCCCCAGTTTGCTGCGCCGCGTGACAGAAAGCTTCCGTGTCACCCGTGCGGCGGCCTGGCTTCGGCCCAATGCAGACAAGCCGGGTGACCGGCTTTGACCGCTGTTTGTGCCGAAGCGGCGCATTATTCCAGATTTGGCAGTTGATCCTTTTGCAAAATCGGAAATGATGGATGAAGGTAGGTGGAGGCCTGACACGCAAGGGAGGAATGAGATGACGACTGTATCAATGACGGTGAACGGGCGAACCGTTTCCGGCCAATGCGAGGACCGGACACTTCTGGTTCAGTTCATCCGGGAAAATCTCGGCCTGACCGGAACTCATGTCGGTTGCGACACGTCCCAGTGCGGCGCTTGTGTCGTGCATGTGGACGGCAAGGCGGTCAAATCCTGCACGATGTTGGCTGCACAAGCCAACGGCTCGGAGGTCATGACCATAGAAGGCCTGGCTTCCGGCGGAGACCTGCACCCGGTTCAGGCGGCGTTTCGTGAACATCACGGTCTGCAGTGCGGTTTTTGCACACCCGGCATGATCATGTCGGCTGTCGACATGATCAACCGTTATGGCGGGCAGCTCGACGAAAAGACCGTTCGCGCGGAGCTGGAAGGCAATATCTGCCGCTGCACCGGCTACCACAATATCGTCAAGGCCATTCTCGACGCCGCGTCCAAAATGGGCGACGGGGCGAGAGTTGCCGCTGAATAGACAGGCCTGAACAGGCAATGGCGAAAGGCGGCGGACTTTGAGCAGACGGGATTGGTGCCAGTGATCTGAAATGAGCAAGCGGGATAGGCAAACCGGCTTGAACACTGTTTCCGACTCCGGCGATCCTGCCGAAACACCCCGCAACGGCTTTTCTCCAGCACTCAACCGGAGGAGTTTGAGACATGGGAATGGAAGGCATCGGCGCCCGCGTGGAGCGCAAGGAAGACAAACGTTTCATCACCGGCAAGGGACGATACACCGACGACATGGTGGTTCCGGGCATGAAGCATGCCCATTTCGTTCGTTCGCCGCATGCGCATGCGAGCATCAGGAATATTGACACATCGACGGCGATGAAAATGCCGGGTGTGATCGGGGTTCTGGCCGGAGACGAACTGGCCAGTGACGGAATCGGCTCGCTGATCTGCGGCTGGATGATCCACTCCAAGGACGGTTCGCCGATGAACATGGGCGACTGGCGTCCTTTGGCGCAGACCAAAGTCCGCTATGTCGGAGACGCGGTCGCGGTTGTTGTCGCAGACACCAAGGCCCAGGCACGCGATGCTGCCGAGGCAGTCATCGTCGATTACGATGTATTGCCAGCGGTTACCGAAGCCGTCGACGCGTTGAAGGATGGCGCGCCGCTGATCCATGACAATGCGCCCGGAAATCTGATCTACGACTGGGAGATCGGCGACAGTGCCGCGGTCGATGCTGCGATTGCCGGCGCCGCTCACGTCACCCGGCTCGACCTGGTCAACAACCGGCTTGTGCCCAACGCCATGGAGCCGCGGGCTGCGCTCGGCCATTATGACGAAGGCGAAGATCACTACACCTGCTGGACCACCTCGCAGAACCCGCATGTGGCGCGGCTGGTGATGAGCGCTTTTTACAATGTTGCCCCCGAAAACAAGCTGCGGGTGATCGCACCCGATGTCGGCGGCGGCTTCGGCTCGAAGATCTACATCTATCCGGAAGAAATCGTCTGTCTGTGGGCGTCAAAGAAGACCGGCGTTCCGGTCAAATGGGTTGCCGACCGCACGGAAAGTTTCCTGACCGACGCGCATGGCCGTGACCATGTGACGACGATCCAGATGGCATTCGATGCTGACAACAAGATGCTGGCGGTGAAAGCCGACACGATCGCCAATCTGGGCGCCTATATGTCGCTGTTTTCCTCCGTGGTGCCGACCTTTCTGCACGCGATCCTGTATTCGGGGCAATATGTCATTCCGGCGATCCACTGCAACATGCGCACGGTTTACACCAACACCGCGCCCGTCGACGCCTATCGTGGCGCCGGGCGGCCGGAAACGACCTTTGCTCTGGAACGGGTGGTCGAGACGGCAGCGCGCGAGCTCGGCATCTCACCGGCCGAATTGCGCCGCAAGAACTATATCCGCGAGTTTCCCTACCAGACGCCGGTTATCCTTTGTTACGATTCCGGCAACTACGAAGCCTCGCTGGACGCGGCAATGACTGCTGCCGATTACAATGGCTTTCCCGGCCGCAAGGCGGAAGCCGAAGCCCGCGGGATGAAACGCGGCATCGGCATGAGCAGTTACATCGAGGCCTGCGGTATCGCTCCATCGGCGGCAGTGGGATCGCTTGGCGCTGGCGTGGGGCTGTGGGAATCGGCGGAGGTCCGGGTCAATGCGGTTGGTACGATCGAAGTGCTGACCGGATCGCACAGTCATGGACAGGGGCACGAAACCACCTTCGCCCAGCTTGTGGCGCAGCGGTTCGGCGTCGGGATCGACAGTGTTTCCATTGTTCATGGCGACACCGACAAGGTGCAGATGGGCATGGGCACCTACGGCTCGCGCTCGGGGGCAGTCGGCATGTCGGCAGTGGTCAAGGCGCTCGACAAAGTCGAGGCCAAGGCCAAGAAGATCGCTGCCCATCTGATGGAGGCCGATGAAGCCGACATCGTCATCGAGGGTGGGCAGGTCAAGGTTGCGGGCACCGACAAGGCGCTCGGATGGCACGAAGTGTCGCTCAACGCCTACACCGCTCACAACCTGCCGGACGGTATGGAGCCGGGGCTGAAAGAGGGGGCTTTCTTTGATCCGACCAACTTCTCCTTCCCGGCCGGTTGTCACATCTGCGAGGTCGAGGTTGATCCGGAAACCGGCAAGACCGAAATCGTCCAGTTCGTGGCTGCCGACGATTTCGGCAACATCATCAACCCGATGGTTGTCGAGGGGCAGGTGCATGGCGGCGTCGCGCAAGGCATTGGCCAGGCGTTGCTGGAGGGCACGCATTATGATCCGGAGACCGGGCAACTGCTGACGGCAAGCTACATGGATTACACCATGCCGCGAGCCGACGATCTGCCGGGCTACACTGTGTCCAATACGGTGACACCGGCGACGACAAATCCGCTCGGGATCAAGGGCTGCGGCGAGGCTGGCGCCATTGGCGCTCCTCCGGCGGTCATCAACGCCATTACAGACGCAATCGGCAACAACGACCTGGCAATGCCTGCGACCCCGCAAAGGGTCTGGGCAGCGCTCCGGTCAGCACAATAGAAAAGGGAGGCAGACATCATGTATGCAACCAATTATCACCGCGCCTCCTCGGTCGAGGACGCCGTCAATCTGGTCTCGACTTCGGATGAAGCCAGGTTCCTCTCCGGCGGGCAGACACTGCTGCCGACCATGAAGCAGCGGCTGGCTGCTCCTTCTGATCTCGTCGACCTTCGCCATGTCGCCGCGATGAAAGGCATTTCGGTGAGCGACGGCTCGATCCGCATCGGTGCTGCGACGACGCATGCGGAAGTGGCGGGCTCTTCGGAGATTGCAAAGGCCTGTCCGGGGCTGGCGCATCTTGCCGCCCATATCGGCGACCCGCATGTGCGGCACATGGGCACCATTGGCGGCTCGATCGCCAACAATGACCCGGCGGCGGATTATCCCGCTGGCCTGATGGCGCTCAATGCCACGATCGTTACCAACACGCGCTCGATCAGCGCCGACGATTTTTTCACCGGCATGTTCGAAACCGCGCTTGACGACGGAGAGCTGGTGGTGGCCGTGGAAATCACGGCGCCGGCGAAATGCGGCTATGCCAAGTTTCCAAACCCGGCCTCGCGCTATGCCATGACAGGGGTGTTTGTCGCCAAACACGGGGACGGTTCGGTCCGCGTCGCGGTCACCGGAGCGGGCTCGGATGGTGTGTTCCGGCATCAAGCCATGGAGCAGGCCTTGGCTCAGAACTTCTCGGCCGAGGCGCTGAGCGGCGTCGCCGTCGACGATTCCGATCTGATGGCGGACATTCATGCTTCGTCGGCCTATCGCGCCAATCTGGTCAAGGTCATGGCCAAGCGGGCGGTCACCGCCGCGGGCTGATCCGGCTCAAGGCATCACCAATGCACCCTCGGGCGGATCTTTCGATCCGCCCGAGGGTGCTGCATGGTTGACTAAAACCATTCTGCGGGCCGGTCTGGTTCAGGCCCAAGGGAAACGATCAAGCAGATTTGCGCAGCAGCGACGCCGCGACGGCCCGCGCGTCCCGATCCGTCGCGTAGACATCGTCGATTGACCGGGCAACGCGGCCATCGTCGAGCCTGTCCATCACCGCGGCAACAATATCGGCCATGACGAGGAAGCCGATCCGGCCGGCGATAAAGGCTTCGAGTGCGATTTCCTTGGCGCCATTGAGAATGGCGCCTTGCAGGCCACCGCGCTGCATGGCGATGCGGGCGAGCGTCAGGGCGGGGAACCGCTCCTCGTCGGGGGCGAAGAAATCGAGCCGTGCCAGCTTGGCGAAATCAAGCCGCTCGACCGGCAGGCTCGCGCGGCGGGGATGGGAGATCGCATAGCCGATCGCATGGCGCATGTCCGGAACGCCGAGCTGGGCAAGAACCGAGCCGTCGCAATAGCCGACCATGGAATGGATGACCGATTGCGGATGGATGACAACCTCGATCTGGTCCGGCCTGATGCCGAACAGGTGGCGGGCCTCGATCATCTCGAGAGCCTTGTTGAACATCGATGCGCTGTCGATGGAGATCTTGAGGCCCATGGAGTAATTCGGGTGCGCCGCCGCCGTTTCCGGTGTAACCGCAGCCATCCGGGCGCGGGTGAAATCGCGGAACGGACCGCCGGACGCGGTCAGGATGATTCGATCAACAGCGTGGTGCTGGTTTTCCTCCAGCACCTGGAAAATGGCGTTGTGCTCGCTGTCTACCGGCAGCAGTTTGCCGCCGCCTCGGGTGATGGCCGCAGTAAACAGGTCGCCGGCGGAGACCAGGCATTCCTTGTTGGCAAGCCCGATGTCCGCACCGCCGGCCACGGCTGCCAGCGTCGGCTCCAGTCCGGCGATACCGACAATGCCGGCAATCAGCAGATCGGTGTCGCGGGCGCCGGCCTCGATCAGCGCCGTGGGTCCGGCGCCGGCCTCGATGCCCGTTCCCGCAAGCGCCGATTTGAGCTCGGCGTAACGATCCGGATCCGCCGTGACAGCGAAAGCCGCGCCGGTCTGCTTTGCCTGCTCGACCAGACGCTTGATGTTGCCCTTCCCGGTAATGGCGGGCACCTCGAAGACCTCCCGGCCACCGAGATGGGCCATGACATCAAGAGTGTTGCATCCGATCGAGCCTGTGGCGCCGAGTATGGAGATACGGCGCCGGTTTGTTGTCGGAGCATTGCTCATGAAAACACCATTGTGGACTTGGGGTATGCGGTCAAGCCGGCTTCGGGTGCAGGCTGACCGTTGCGTCTTTGGCTAAACCCGCGGAGTTGCGGGACGGCCATTGAGTTCAAGCAGTTCGATGAACAGAGCCGAATGATCCAAATTGCCGCCGCCGAGATCGGTCGCCAGGCGCAGGAAGCGGTCCCGAAGAGCCTCAACCAGCGGCAAGCTGATATCCAGTTCAGCCGCCTCGGCCAGCACATTGTCGAGATCCTTGATCTGCACCGAAACCCGCCCGCCCGGTTCGTACTCATGGGTTTGCATCCGCGCGCCATGCAGCTGCAGAATTGTCGAATCGGCGAAACCGCCGGCGAGGGCGCTGCGAAACGCAGCCAGATCGCCGCCGCCTTCGGAGACCAGCAATGTCGCCTCGGCCACAGCGCCGATGGTGATGGCGACAATCGCCTGGTTGGCGAGCTTCGCAAGCTGCCCGGCTCCCGAAGGACCGACCCTTGTGGCCCGCCCCATGGCCTTGAACAGATCTTTCGCCGCATCGAAGACCGGCTGGTCGCCTCCCGCCATGATTGCCAGTGTTGCCTGTTCGGCGCCTTTGGTGCCGCCGCTGACCGGTGCATCCAAATGGGCAATGCCATATTTTGCCAGCCGGACGGCGTGATCACGAGCCTGCGACGGGCGGATTGAACTCATGTCGACAAGCGTGGCGCCCCTCGACATTGCCTCTGCGGCGCCGGACTCGAACAGGACGCTCTCGACAACGGCACCATCGGTCAGCATGGTGATGACATGGCTCGCCTCCTTCACCGCGTCCGCGGCGCTGGCAGCCACTCGGGCGCCGTCAGCGATCAAAGGCACGGCTTTGGCCTGATCGCGGTTCCAGACGGTCAGTTCAAAGCCGGCGCCGAGCAATCGACGCGCCATCGGTGCCCCCATCAAACCGGTGCCGAGCAATGCAATTTTCGTTTTCATATCTGGTTTCCCGCAATGCGTATCAATGTCCGGAATGATCTACAGAAGCCTGAGGCAAACGGCAATTAATTCCGGGGATGTCATCATTTCCTGATCGGTTACGGCGGCGATGGTTGATCAGTGACTGCGCAGGCTGGCCTGATGTAAAAGTGAAGTCCAGCTGTTCATTGACGCCAGGTGGCAATAGATTGTCGCAAGGGCATCGGACTTGCGCAAAGTGAGAAACTCCTCGTCACCCAGCGCCCGGAGCCTGGCCTCGTCGACCAGATGAAATCCGGTGATGTTGAAGCTTTTGCCATCCGCCAGGGTGATCTTGCTGGTGCGTTTTGCCAGCAGCCCGCTGCCGGCGATCAGCTTCATGATCTGGCGGGTCTTGACGACCATTGCCTGGTACTGCTCGCAAAACGCCAAGGCGCTGGTGATGGCTTCAGCCTGCTTTCCATTTTCGAACAGGGGATTGATGTCCTTTTTCGGCTTGGCGCCGATGGTCTTGAGCCGTGCGGGATCATTCTCGATGCACAGGGTGAGACGGTCATCGGTCTCGTTCCCGGCCAGAATAAAGGGATAGCGCCTTATATAGGCGGGCACATAATGCGGCTCGGCCCACTTGCCGTTAGCATCTATGAACAGGTTTTCGCCCTCCTTGATCCCGGTGATCATCATCGGCATGAAATCCGGGCCGGAAAAGATGATGGGATAGGAGCGCATTGCCGCCGGCATCTCGGCGGCCATCAGCGGTATGACAATGGCCGAGGCGGCAAAGCTGAAATTCGTACTTTGCGCCAGCCCCTTGTTGCCATGCTGCTCCGGGCTGACAGCTTCGGGTGCGGTGTAAAAAAGTGGAAATGTGTCTGGTTTTTCAAGTGTCCTGTCAGGCAATGGTCGTCCCCCCATTTGGCCCAGCCACGCCGGTTTCTCCGTTTTGGTGCGGGCTGCAATGCAATTTAACACCAATCTTTTGTTGTTGTTAACAGCTGCTGCAACTTGGATGGCTTTTGCGCGCCCCGGTCATCTGTACAAGCGAGATCGCCGCTCCTAACGTGGCCGCATGAGTGAGTCGCAAATCCTTGACAGTCGGTATTCGTGGTTGCGGCTGGGTGTGACCCTGGCGATTGCCGTTCTCGGCAATGTCGGGATGTGGGCGATCATCGTCATCATGCCGGCGGTGCAGGGCGAGTTCGCGGTCGCCCGGGCTGACGCTTCAATTCCCTATACCTTGACGATGATCGGCTTTGCACTGGGTAGCCTGGTGATCGGCCGGGCTGTCGACCGGTTCGGGGTGACCGTTGCCCTGACAGGGTCGGCGGTGATCATGGCGGCGGGCTTTGGCCTCGCAGCCGTGAGCAACTCGGTCGTGATGCTGGCGACCATGCAGTTCATCATCGGGTTTGGCACGGCTGCCGGCTTCGGGCCGCTGATTGCCGATATCTCGCACTGGTTTTTTCGCCGGCGCGGCATTGCTGTGGCAATCGCGGCAAGCGGAAACTACCTGTCAGGTGCGATATGGCCGTTGCTGCTGAGCGGCGTGCTGAGCGAGTTTGGCTGGCGGAGCGTCTATGTCGTGCTCGCCGTCGTGCCGGTTGCGTTGATCATCCCGCTGTCGCTGCTGCTCAGGCGCCGGGTGCCTGAGGACGCGACAGCGCATGCCAACAGGTTGTCGCTGTCGAATGCTCGGTCGGTGAATTTTTCGCCAACCACGCTGCAATGGTTGCTGGGACTGGCCGGGATCGGCTGCTGCGTGGCGATGTCGATGCCACAGGTCCATATCGTCTCCTATTGCACCGATCTCGGCTATGGACCTACCGTTGGCGCTGAAATGTTGTCGTTGATGCTGATGGGCGGTGTCGTCTCGCGGCTGGTTTCGGGGTTGATCGCCGACCGGCTGGGCGGGGTCAAGACGTTGCTGATCGGCTCGACATTGCAATGTATTGCGCTGTTTTTATACCTGCCGTTCGATGCGATGGTGCCGCTCTATGTCGTCAGCCTGATCTTCGGCCTGTCACAGGGCGGAATCGTGCCGAGCTACGCGCTGATCGTGCGGGAATATCTGCCGGCACGGGAAGCCGGCGCGAGGGTCGGTTTTGTGATCATGGCGACCATCATCGGCATGGCCTTGGGTGGCTGGATGTCCGGCTGGATCTATGATCTCACCGGCTCCTACCAGGTCGCCTTCCTCAACGGGATCGCCTGGAACTTCCTCAATATCGGCATCATGGCGCTGCTGCTGTTCAAGTCCCGGGCAAGACGCGGCGAGGCAGTGCCTGCATGATGATGCCAGCGGGCGGTGGTGCGCAGGGTGGTGATCCCGGACCGCAGTCTGGTGGCGCGCCGCGCCACGCCAGTCCTGGCCGATGCGGACCACAAACCTGACCCGCCGAACACCCGTGGGGCGTCGGCGCGCGCAGCCTTCATGGGGCAGCGGAAAACCCGGTTTTATCCGCTTGATTTGCCTGTCCGGAAGCACGTTCGAACGACTCATGGTGCTATCCTCCTGGCGCGCATGAACGAGCCCCGAATTCGGTCTCCAAGAAATTCAAGGGTTGTCGTTCCGGGGTTTTTGATTTAACGCGGATGGATGCAAGTTAAATTGACGTATCGCTATAATAAGCTCATGTAATAAATGTCGGTGTAAATATTATATTGCGGCAAATTGTAATCTGCAAGTGACGGGCAAAAATCTATATTTCAAATACTGGTGGCCTGCAGGCGGCCTGATCTCTCCAAACATAATTCGATATTGGCAAAAAAAATAATATCCTCTCAATTTTTCGTCGAGGGGTTGAACTCCGGAGCGGAATTTGGTTGTTTGCGCCGCGTGGTGCCGATGTTGGACCAAAGCGTTCAACGCGCCTGCAAATTACACCAAGCTCGGATTTCTCCCACGTGCACATGAGCCTCGCTCGTTTGCCGGGGCGGAAATACGACGAATAGGAGACGCCGACATGAAGAAGTATCTATTGGGCACTGTCCTTGCACTCGCCATTCCCGGCGCCGCTATCCCCAGTGCTGCCATGGCTGCAGACCAATGCGGTGAAATCACGATGGCCGAGATGAACTGGTCCTCGGCCAAGATCGTGGTCGCGACCTCGAAATTCCTGCTGGAGCAGGGCTATGGCTGCGATGTCGCGGTCGTGCCGTCGGACACGACGCCCGCCGTCACCTCATTGGCCGAAAACAACGAGCCCGACATCGTGCCGGAACTCTGGCCCAATTCCGCCGGCGATGTCTATGACAAGCTGAAAGAGGGCGGCAAGATCGTTGAGTTGACCAGCGTTCTTGATCCCGGTGGCGTCGAAGGCTGGTGGATTCCGTCCTATCTGGCTGAAGCACACCCCGAACTGAAGACCATCGACGGCATTCTTGCGAACCCCGACCTGGTTGGCAGCATGTTCAACAACTGTCCCGATGGCTGGGGCTGTCGCACCGTCAGCGATAACCTGGCTCGCGCCTTCGATCTCGAAGGAAATGGCATCAAGGTCTTCAACCATGGTTCGGGCGAGACGCTTGCCACCTCGATGGCTTCGGCTTTTGAAAGCAAGGAACCATGGTTCGGCTACTACTGGGCCCCGACGACGCCGCTCGGCAAATACGACATGGTCAGCGTAGACCTGGGTGAATATGACCAGGCGGCCCACGAGGCCAACCAGAACCCCGATACGCCCGATCCGAAGCCGTCGGCGTTTCCGACTGCACCGATCCTGACCATCGTGACCAAGGATTTCAACGAGTCTCATCCCAAGGAGGCCGAGTTGTTGTCCAACGTGTCTTTCAAGACCGAAACGATGAGCAGCCTTCTGGCCTGGCAGGATGAAAACAACGCCACCTCGGAAGAGGCGGCGGTGTATTTCCTGCAGAACAACAAGGACGTTTGGGCCGGTTGGCTGAACGATGACGCCAAGGAAAAGCTGGCGAAATTGCTCAAGTAGCATCTCTGCACAACGGGGCGGCGCCATTCCGGCGCTGCCCTTTCTGATTTTTTACCGATAGTCACGCAAACGTTTCGAGGAACGTTCCCGGATGAAACCTTTGCGTGGTTGTCGGCACAGCTTGTCGGTAGCGGCGATAGCGTAACGCTCCCGATATGGACAATTCCCGGAAAAAACCGGAGAGGATATAATGGCAACCTACGATTTTCTGTTCGACAGTCTCGGTCTGCGCGGCTGGTGTGGCGACGACCAGGGCGGGCTGTCTTCGATGGCTGACCTGTTGGGCGAGACATCGGGGCAAGATGCAGACATCTCCGCATGGGACACACCTTTCCCATCGCTCGATGCGCTGCATGACGCTTGCTCCGCAATCCCGCAATCGCGTGCGCTCACTTTGGGGCTGGAGCGTGGATTCCTCGACATCAAGGACAGCCTCAAGGTCGTTGTCGATCCGCTGACGCAGCCGCTCAGCTGGGCGTTGAACGATGCCTTGTGGGTGATGCAGGCGGTGCCGTGGTGGATCATGATTCCGGTGCTGATGCTGATCGCCTGGGTGGTTGGCCGCTCGATCAAGCTGGTCGGCCTGGTCGCGGCTGTCTTCTGCCTGCTCGCCTTTGTCGATTATTATGATTACACGATGCAGACACTGGCGATCATATTCGTTTGCGCCTTCATTTGTGTGCTGTTCGGGGTGCCAATCGGCATCGCCATGTCGCGCAGCGACAGAGTGCAGCGCACGATGATCCCCATTCTGGACATGCTGCAGACGTTGCCGCCCTTCGTCTATCTGATCCCGCTGATCTTTCTCTTCAGCGTGACCGAACCCAAGCTCTACGGGATTGCCATCATCCTTTATGCAATTGTTCCCGTTGTGCGTCTGACCGATCTGGGCATCCGCCTGGTCGACAAGGATGTGATCGAGGCCGCCGATGCCTATGGCATGACCAAACGGCAGAAGCTCTTCGGCGTCCAGATCCCGCTGGCCCTGCCCAACATCATGGCCGGCGTGAACCAGACCATCATGATGAGCCTCGCAATGGTCGTCATCGCCTCCCTGGTATCAGCTCCCGGACTGGGCGTGCTGGTGCTGCGCGGCATTCGCAATCTTGAATTGGGCGTCGGGCTGCTTTCCGGTCTCGGCATCGTGCTTCTTGCGGTCATTCTCGACCGCGTGACCAAAGCAGCGCTGGAACGCATCAACTCGCAACAGCCGGGTTGAGGAGGACAACACATGAGTATTGACAACAATCCCAAAATCTCGGTTCGCAATCTGTACAAGATCTTCGGAGACAATCCGCAGGCAGCGTTGGAGCGCGTCAAGGAAGGCATCAGCAAGGCCGACCTTTTAACCGAAACCAACCATGTTCTGGGCCTCAATGACATCAATGTGGACATGCCCACCGGCAAGACCACCGTGATCATGGGTCTCTCGGGATCGGGCAAATCCACCCTGATCCGCCACCTCAACCGTCTGATTGAGCCAACCGCCGGTGAGGTGTGGATCGATGACGAAAACATTCTCGAGTACAACGAGAAACAATTGCGCAGTCTGCGCCAGCACCGGATGTCGATGGTGTTCCAGAAATTTGCCCTTCTGCCGCATCGCACCGTTCTGGAGAATGCAGGCCTTGCGCCCTCGATCAGCGGTGAAAGCCGCAAGCAATACAAGGACGAAGCCACCAAATGGCTCGATCGGGTCGGGCTGGAAGGTCAGGGCAACCAGTATCCCGTGCAGCTTTCGGGCGGCATGCAGCAGCGCGTCGGCATCGCGCGGGCGCTCACGTCGAACAGCGACATCATGCTCATGGACGAAGCCTTCTCCGCGCTTGACCCGCTGATCCGCACGGATATGCAGAATCTGCTGATCGACCTGCAGAACGAATTGCAGAAAACCGTGATCTTCATCACCCACGATCTGGACGAGGCGCTGAAGCTGGCGGACCATCTGGTGATGCTGAAGGACGGATGTGTTGTCCAGCAAGGGGAGCCGCAGGAGATTCTGCTGCGTCCCAATGATCCCTACATCGAGGATTTCGTCGCTGACATCAATCGCGCCCGGGTGCTGCGCGTCCGTTCGGTGATGGAAAAAACCGTGGGCGCGCCCGGCAATGTGGCCGGTGATGTCGACCATGAGGACACGCTTGAAACGGTGATCGCGCTATCGGAGGGCGACACGACGAAGCGCTACCGGGTAACTAGGGATGGCGTTCAGGTGGGCGTGCTGGATATGCGAACGCTGGTGCGTGCGCTGGTTCCACAGGGCGGTTCGAGCGAGGACCCGCGTCTGCCGGAGCTTGCTGGATCGGACGCATAGGTCTTCGGTATAAGCCGCAACCCATGTGTCCGGTATGGACCCGAAGAATGATGGTGATCCCGGAAGGATTCGAACCTTCGACCCCAGGATTAGGAATCCTGTGCTCTATCCCCTGAGCTACGGGACCACGAGAAAGAGTGCATACAGAAAAGCGGCCTGTTGTTCAACAAGAACAACCCTCGGGTCGAGATCGAATGACACTCGGGCAAAAGCGACGCCGCCGCGCATCCAATTGAATGCGCGGCGGCGTCAGATCTGGCGGTGATGGACGCGCTCTGAATCAGGCAGCGAGCGCCTTTTCGGCGAGCTTGACCCAATAGGATATGCCCACCGGAATTGCGTCATCGTTGAAGTCGTAGGCCGGGTGGTGCAGGCCGGCGGTGTCGCCATTGCCCATGAAGATGAACGCGCCGGGGCGGGCTTCGAGCATGAAAGAGAAATCCTCGCCGCCCATGGTCGGCGGCTGGTTGCGTTCGACCATTCCCTCGCCTGCAACAGCTTCGGCGATGTCGGCGGCAAAGTCGGTTTCGTCGGAATGGTTGAAGGTGAGCGGATAGTTTCTGAGATAATTCAGCGACCCTTCGGCGCCGTGAGCGGCGGCAACATCGCGCACTATCTCGCCGATCCGGGTTTCGGCCATGTCGCGCATGCCGGCCGAGAGTGTACGGACGGTGCCCGCCAGTTCAACGGTTTCGGGAATGATGTTGTAGGCCGAGCCGCCGATGAATTTGGTCACGGACACAACCAGGGGCTCCAGCGGATTGGCATTGCGCGAGGCAATCGATTGCAGCGACGAGACGACGGCCGCAGCAGCGACAATCGGATCGACAGTCTGGTAGGGCATGGCGGCATGGCCGCCACGGCCCTTGATGGTGATGTCGAATATATCCGTTGCCGCCATGATCGCTCCCTTGCGGATGGCGAATTGTCCGACCGGAAGGCCCGGCAGATTGTGCATGCCGAACACCTTGGCGATACCGAACCGCTCCATCATGCCGTCCTTGACCATTTCGCGGCCGCCGGCGCCGCCTTCTTCGGCGGGCTGGAAAATGACGGCGACGGAGCCGGTGAAGTTGCGGGTTGCTGCAAGATGGCGCGCAGCGCCGAGCAGCATGGCGGTGTGGCCATCGTGACCGCAGGCATGCATCTTGCCGGGCGTGCGCGAGGCCCAGGGCACGCCGCTGATTTCATCGATCGGCAGCGCATCCATGTCGGCGCGCAAACCGATGGCGGGACCGTTGCCACCCGGGCGGCCGTGAATGAGTCCGACAACGCCAGTCCGGCCAATGCCTGTGACGACCTCGTCGCAGCCGAATGATTTGAGCTTCTCGGCGACGAAAGCGGCCGTGTTGTGCACGTCATACAGCAATTCGGGGGCGGCATGAAGTGTGCGGCGCCAGGTGGCGACTTCGTCCTTCATGGAAACAACATCATCAACAAGCTGCATTTTTCACCTCTATGGCTTCATGATAGCAATGCCGGGCACCGCAAGAATATGCTCTCGCCTTTTGCCATCTGTCTGCCATATAGGCTAAGTAGTGAAGCATGACGAGCGAAAAGCTGCATCCTTACGGCTTCGCGCAGGCCGCTGAACGCCGAAGCTGCAGCAGGAACGGTTTGAAACACTGGAAAGTCGGGCGCATCGAATGAGCTTATTTTTGCAGTCGCGCCGGTTCGGCGCAGGGGTGGCCGCGGTGGTGCTGGCACTGCTGCCACCGGCCATGGCGCACGCCAATCCGAAAATTGCCGTCGATGTCAGGTCGGGCCGTATCGTCGAACATGAGCAGGCTTTCCAGCGCTGGTATCCGGCGTCGCTGACCAAGGTGATGACAGGCTATGTGGTGTTCAAGGCAATTCAATCGGGTCAGATGACCCTGGAAACGCCGGTAACCATGTCGGTCCATGCCGCCAAGGAGCCGCCGAGCAAGATGTACTTCAAGCCCGGCGAGCGGTTTCCGCTGGATTCGGCGCTCAAATATCTGATGGTCAAATCCGCCAACGATGTCGCTGTGGCAATTGCCGAAGCGGTATCCGGCACCGAGGAGGCTTTTATCGAAGAGATGAATGCCACAGCGGTGCGGCTGGGCATGACCTCCACCCGCTTTGTCAACCCGAATGGGTTGCCGGGTAAAGGCCAGTATACCACCGCCAGGGACATGGCGCTGCTGGCAGTTGCGGTGCGACGCGAGTTTCCGCAATTTGCGCATTATTTCAGCTATGAGGGCTTCGCCACCGGCACGAAGGCCTATATCAACTACAATCTGCTGATTGGCCGGTTTGCCGGTGCCGACGGCATGAAAACCGGGTTTATCTGCGCCTCCGGATTCAATCAGATCTCGTCGGCGACCCGCAATGGCAAGACGGTGGTCAGTGTTGTGCTTGGCGCACCGTCTCAGGAATCGCGGGCCGAGGACTCCGCACGGCTTTTGCAAAAGGCCCTGACCAGTCCGGCCGCGGGCGGCGACACCCTCCAGGGCATCGCGCCCTATGGGGACGGCCGCAACCAGGTGGCGGACATCTCGGGCAACATCTGCTCGGCCAAAGCTCGCGCTGCGCGTTACGAAGGGAGGGATGTCGAAGGCAAGATGGTCCTCAATTCGCCCTATCTCGTCGAGATGACACGCGAACCACGGCTGGTGCAGGCTCCCGCAGGATTGCCGCGCGCAAGTGTCGACATTGCCCTGTCGCGTATCCCGATCCCGGTTCCCCGGCCAGGCAGCACGGTTTCTGGTTACATCGAACCAGTCGCCGCATCGGCCTTCACGGCGCCGGATCCAGCGGCTGAAATGATCCCGCTGCGGCCGAGTGTGCCGGTGCCGGTTCCGCGGCCTGAAACCTGACTTGTAGAGATTGACCAAGTGATGACTGACAACAGTTCCCCAGCACGTGTCTGGAGCGCCCCGCGTGGCGTTCCGGTTTCGATTCTGACAGGCTTTCTGGGGGCAGGGAAAACCACATTGCTCAACCGGCTGATTGGCGATCCGTGGCTGAGCGATGCAGCGCTGATCATCAACGAGTTTGGCGATATCGGTATCGATCATCTGCTGGTCGAGAGTTCCAGCGATGGCGTGATCGAATTGTCCGACGGGTGCCTGTGCTGCACGGTGCGCGGCGAACTGGTCGACACGCTGGCCGATCTGATGGACCGCATGCAGTCGGGGCGCATCAGGCCGTTCTCGCGGGTGGTGATCGAAACCACGGGTCTGGCCGACCCGGTGCCGGTGATGCAATCGGTCATCGGCCATCCCGCACTTGGGCAATCCTACCGGCTCGAGGGGCTGGTAACCGTGGTCGATGCGGTGCATGGCCTTGCCGCACTCGGTGACCATGAGGAAGCACGCCGGCAGGTGGCGGTGGCCGATACGCTGGTGCTTTCGAAGACGGCGCTCGTCGACGATTGTGATGACCTTCGATTGCGGCTCGAAGCGCTCAATCCGTTGGCGCGGGTGGTCAAAGCGGACGCCCCGGATATCACGGCCCAAGGCCTGTTTGACACCGGTGCCTATGATCCGGTCGCCCGCAGTCTCGATGTGGCGCGCTGGCTGAACTCAGCTCACGACACTCACGCTCATGACCACGCCCATCATCATCAAGGCAAGGGGCGAGCGCATCGCCATGACGTGAACCGTCACGACGCGCATATCAGGGCAGATTCGATTGTCTTGGACACGCCGATCTCGCCGGAAGCGCTGGCGATGTTCATTGACCTGTTGCGCTCGGCGCACGGGCCAAATCTCTTGCGGATGAAGGGCATCATCCGACTGACGGACGATCCGTCACGCCCGCTGGTGTTGCACGCCGTGCAAAGCCTGATGTCCGAGCCGGTGCGGCTTTCCGCCTGGCCCGAGGGGGCCCGGCAGGAGACACGGCTGGTGGTGATCAGCCGGGACATGCCTGAAGGGTTCATCACAGAGCTGTTTTCGGCCTTTGCCAACGAACCCGGGATCGGACGTCCGGACCGGGACGCCCTGACAGACAATCCGCTGGCGATTCCGGGCATGCCGTCACGGCGCTGATCAGATCATGGCTGGATGAGGGAGGTCGACAGACCCGGACGTGGGCGCCGGATCTGGTCGATTCAATGCGTGTCATCTATCGTTCAAACGAAGATATTGACCGCGACACGCATCAGCCCTTTTCAATGACGAAGCTGTGGCCGCCATCGACGGTGGCGCTGCTGAGCAGTCGATGCCCGTTTTCCCGGCAGAAATGCGGGATGTCGATCACCGCCAGCGGATCGGTGGTGGCGATGACGATGCGCGAGCCCGAAGCCAGGTCGCGCATGTGCTTGCGGGTCTTGAGCACCGGAAGCGGGCATTTCAGCCCGCGCAGATCCAGGGCGTCACCATCCTTGCGGCTCAATTGCTGCTCCAGATTTTCCAGAATGGTTTACGGGATTGGTCTGCCGGTACCGGCTGGCCTGAAGTGGCAAGCTGTGGCGACGCGGCGGGGTTTGGCGTGGGCACCGGCACATCACCCGATGTCGAAGCCGCCGCCGGCGTTTCCTGCACTGCTGGCGACTGCGATTGCACCGTCGCCGAAGCTTCGGGCACTCCGAGCGGTGCGACGGCGCCAATATTGGGTGTGAGCGCCTTGAGCGGATTCCCGGTGGAAAACAGGCTGAGGACAGGTGAAGCCGGCGCCTTTCCGTCATTGGCCGCAATCTGGGCAGCCTTTGCTGCCTCGCGATTGGCACGCTGGGCTTCGGCTTCCGCCTTGGCTTTGCTGGCTGCGATCTGAACAGCCTCATTGCGTTCGAGTTTGGCGACTGCCTCGCTGAAGGACTGGTTCCAGTTTTTTTCATAAGCGAAATGTGCAGACGCCAGCGTGGCCGGAACACTTGCCGGCGGGCAGGCGGCAGTGGCCCGGAAGGAGGCGTTCTCGACCTCGGGAACCTGATTGAAAACGTATTGCCGTTCACAGACTTCAACCTGCGGCGGGCGTTTGGTCAGTTCGAAATGATCGTAGCCGACCTTGAGCATTTTCCAGAACTCGAAATGCTCGCTGTCGCGGTGCCGCGCCATGTTTTCAGGTGTCATGCGGAAAGGCAGCGCTTCCACCATGAAGAATTCCTGACCACCCTTGAAAGCGTCGCGGGCGAAGCCATAAATCTCCAGCACTTGCTCGTCTGTCATCGAATAGCACCCCGCCGAAGAGCACGCGCCATGAACCATCAGGTTTGATCCGGTACGGCCGTAAGACCGGTCATAGCTGTTCGGATATCCCATGTTGAACGACAGATAATAGCTCGATTTCGGGTTCATCTGTGCCGGGTAGATGCGGTAATAACCCTCGGGCGCCTGCCGGTCGCCTTCGGCAAATTTGGGGCCGAGCTTGCCGGACCATTTGCAAATTTCGTAGGACGCGATGATATCGTAGCGGCCATTGCCTTTCTGCTTCCAGACTTCAAGAACGCCTTCTTCCTTGAAAATCCGCATCATGATCGGCGACCGCGTGCTCATGTCGTGCGCCTTCATCTTGTTGACGAGCTTGGCGGGCAGCGGGTGTTCGACCTTGTTGGAAACGGAATCCAGCGCATCCTGACAGCCGCTCAGGCCAAGCAGCAGGACAGGGAGAAATCGCAGCGTTCGGATCGGGGTCATGGTGTCTCTTGGACTTCACAGTTGCCAGTTTCACGACTGGTTCAATGCTTGCAAGCCGATTTGAGGCCCGGAATATCGATGCGACATTACTGCCAATATGGTCAATGAAGCCTTACCAAAATGCAGGCTCGTGCCGATTGGCCCTGATTGTCGCACTCGTCTCCACGCCCCGCCGCGCAAGGCGGTGGGGCAGGTCCACACTATTGGCGGCGTAAATGTGGCCCGAATTGGGCAGTCGTCAGCCGATACGGCGGCCGATATCGAGGAATTTCTTGCGGCGCTCAGCGCGCAACTCATCGCCGGAGCGGCCCGACAGCTCTTCAAGGGCCTTTGCGATGGTGTCGCCGGCAGTGGAGATCACGCTTTCGTGATCGCGATGTGCACCGCCCGCCGGTTCACGAATGATGCCGTCGATGATGCCCAGACCGCGCAAATCTTCTGCGGTGATCTTCATCGCCGTCGCGGCATCCCGCGCCCGGGTCGGATCGCGCCACAGAATCGAGGCGGCGCCTTCCGGTGAAATCACCGAGTAGATTGAATGTTCGAGCATGTAGACCCGATTTCCGACCGCGATGGCGATGGCGCCGCCGGAGCCGCCTTCGCCAATGATCATCGAGATCAAAGGGGCGCGCAGGTTGAGACAGATCTCGGTTGACCGGGCGATGGCTTCGGCCTGGCCGCGCTCTTCCGCTCCGACACCTGGATAGGCGCCGGCCGTGTCGACCAGCGTGATCACCGGGATCCCGAACCTGTCGGCCAGTTCCATCACGCGAATGGCCTTGCGGTAGCCCTCCGGACGAGCGGAACCGAAATTGTGATGGATACGGGATTTGGTGTCGTGGCCTTTCTCCTGACCGATGACAACGACCGGCTGACCGCGAAAGCGGGCGAAGCCGGCCTGAATGGCGGCGTCCTCGGCGAACTTGCGGTCTCCGGCCAACGGTGTGAATTCATCGAACAAGGTCTTGGCATAGTCATTGAAATGCGGCCGGTCAGGATGTCTGGCGACTTGTGTTTTCTGCCATGGGTTGAGCTTGTTGTAGATGTCGATCGTGGCATCGCGGGCCCTGGTTTCGAGCCGGGCAATTTCATCGCCGGTATCGATACTCTCGTCCTCGCTGGCAAGTTTCCTCAACTCAAGGATCTTGCCCTCCAGGTCGGCGATCGGTTTTTCGAAATCAAGATAAGTGTGCATCGAGCTTTTTCCGCGCGGACAATCGCTTTTCCGGTCGCTGGGACCAGTCAAACGCAAACTGACTGTTGTGTCACGCTTTAGTTTGGCGTGGTGCGAGACGGCTTAATCGCGACTTTTTGTGGCTTTTGCAAGGGGGTGGTGCTCATTGACCAGCTGGCGTAACCGTTCGTCGAGCACATGGGTGTAGATTTGGGTGGTGGAAATGTCGGCGTGGCCGAGCAATTCCTGAACCGCGCGCAAATCGGCGCCGCCGGCCAACAAGTGGCTGGCGAAGGCGTGGCGCAGCACATGCGGCGAGACTTCAGCCGGGGGAATGCCTGTGCGCGCGGCGACATCCTTGAGTTCACGTGCGAAGACCTGGCGGGAGAGATGGCCTTCCGCCGAATTGGCCGGAAACAGATACCCCGCCTGCTCCGCGGCATCCCCGATCAGATCCAGCCAGGCCTCAAGTGCGGCGCGCGAGGGACGCGACATTGGAACCATACGCTCCTTGGCCCCCTTGCCACGTATAATCAGGAAACGGCCACCCTCGGCAAGCACCCGATAGGGCAGGCTGACCAATTCGCTGACCCGCATGCCGGTGGCGTACAGCAGCTCCAAAAGCGCACGAAAGCGGATACGCCGCAGGGCTTCTTCCCTGTCTTGGGCCAGGGCGATGTCGGTTTCCGCCTGGGCCAGCAATCGCGTGACGTCGTTGATGCTGAGCACTTTGGGCAGGGACCGGGATTTGCGCGGCGAATCGACGACGCCGGTCGGATCATCGTTTCTCAGGCCCTCCGCATGCAGAAACTTGTAGAATTGACGCAGTGCGGAAAGGTGCCTGGCCTGCGATGCCGGAGAAAATCCGCGCGCGGCGAGATCGCCGATGACTGCACGGATATCGCTGGCCTGCGCCTTGAGCAACGTGGTTCCAAGTGAAGCCAGCACCGCCGAAGCGTCATCAAGATCACGGCGATAAGCCTCAAGCGTGTTGCCGGCCGCGCCGCGTTCGGCGCTCATCATCTCAAGGAAGGCCTCTGCATTGGCGGCGCTCAGATCGCGCATGTGTCGACGCCATCCTGTCAGTTGTTGAGTTTTTCGGTCGGGACGCGCACTGTTACTTCACGGTCGACCGGTTCGACATAGAACACCAGAGCAAACATGGCGCCATAGACGATGCCGAAAAGCACTGCGCACAGGAAAAGGAACCGAAACAAGGATGGCATGGCTACTCCGGCGAACGAATATTGTAGCTGTTATGCGGCAGGGCGCAGGTTGATTCAAGGTGAATAGGGAAAACAGCACCTGCTTGACGCGCCGCCGGACATGGCCAATAGAAGGCCGGGATCAATGGCCTGAGCGCGGGGAAATGAGTTGACGGAACCGCAGGCAAGCGCGCCGGAAGACGAAATCAACAGGGCGCGGCGTGTGCTGGGCCAACGCAATCTGGTGTTCGTCGGCCTTATGGGGGCGGGCAAATCGGTTATCGGCAGGCTTGTCGCGCAGATGCTCGGGATCCCTTTCGTTGATTCCGATCACGAGATCGAGCGGGTGTCGCGCATGACCATCCCCGAATTGTTCGCGGCGTATGGAGAGCCTGAATTCCGCGCGCTGGAAACACGGGTGATCAGGCGGCTGCTCAGAACCGGGCCGCGGGTGTTGTCAACCGGCGGCGGCGCGTTCGTGAATGACGCCATCCGCAAAATGGTGCTGGCCAACGGTTTGTCCGTGTGGCTGGAGGCCGATCTCGAAGTCTTGTGGTCGCGGGTCTCCAAGCGGGACACCAGACCGCTGTTGAGAACCGCCGATCCCAAGCGGACCCTGTCGGATCTGCTTGATCAGCGGTATCCGATCTATCAAATGGCCGATGTGACGGTGCAGTCGCGGGACGAGGCCAAGGAAATTATCGCTTTGGAAACGGTTGCCGCGCTGGCGCAACTGGATCAAGGCCAGGAAACGGTGCCGACCTCATGACCCTAACCCTCCCGCGTGAAATTGTCCGCGTTGATCTTGGTGCGCGCAGTTACGATATTGTCATCGGCCCGGGATTGATCGCCCAGGCCGGAGCGGAGATTGCCGCGCGCAAACCGGGTGTACGATGCGCGGTTGTCACCGACAGCAATGTTGCCGCGGCGCATCTGGACACGCTTCTTGAAAGCCTGGCTGCAGGCGGGATCGAGGCTGCGCCTCTGGTGCTGGAGCCCGGTGAGAAAACCAAGCGTTTCGACCAGCTGATCGGGGTCTGCGACCATGTCCTGGGGGCCCGGCTGGAGCGGGGTGACTTGGTGCTGGCGCTGGGCGGCGGCGTGATTGGCGATCTGTCGGGGTTTGCGGCCGGGATCGTGCGGCGTGGCATGGGATTTGTCCAGCTGCCGACCAGCCTTCTGGCCCAGGTCGATTCTTCCGTCGGCGGCAAGACCGGAATCAATTCCGCCCATGGCAAGAACCTGATCGGCGTGTTCCATCAACCGGACCTGGTTCTGGCGGACACCGATGTGCTGGACACGCTACCGATCCGCGAATTTCGCGCCGGTTATGCCGAACTGGCGAAATACGGCCTGATCGACCGGCCGGAGTTTTTTGCCTGGCTTGAGGCGAACTGGCGTGACGTGTTTGCCGGCGGGGCGGCGCGGATTCATGCCATCGCTACGGGATGCCAGGCAAAGGCCGATGTGGTGGCAGCGGACGAACGGGAATCGGGCGCGCGGGCGCTGCTTAACCTCGGTCATACCTTCGGCCATGCGCTGGAGGCGGCGACCGGCTATGATGGACAGCGCCTGGTGCATGGCGAGGGCGTGGCTATCGGCATGGTTCTGGCGTATGAATTTTCGGCGCGGATGAACCTGGCGAGTCCCGACGACGCGGCGCGCGTCAGGCACCATCTCAGCCAGGTTGGCCTGCCAACCCGTATGTCGGATATTGAAGGTGAGCTGCCGAAGACCGATATACTGATGACACACATTGCGCAGGACAAGAAAGTCCGGCGCGGCGCGCTGACCTTTATTCTGACGCGCGGCATCGGCCAGTCCTTTGTGGCTGGTGACGTGCCGCAAGATGAAGTGTTTCGATTCCTGGATGACAAGCGGACATCATGATGCTGGAAACCATAGGCTCAATCCTGGCTGACCATGGCCTGACCGTCCTGGCGATTCTGGTCCTGATCGGCCTGTCGGGATTTTTCTCCGGCTCCGAGACGGCTCTGACGGCGGCCTCACGCGCCCGCATGCACTCGATGGAAACGAGCGGAGATGCCCGGGCGGCTACGGTGAACACGCTGATCGAGCGCAAGGACCGGCTGATCGGGGCACTGTTGATCGGCAACAATCTGGTCAATATCCTGGCGTCCGCGCTGGCCACAAGCGTATTGCTGTCGATCTTCGGCGATTCCGGGGTGGCGCTGGCGACACTGACCATGACGCTGCTGCTGGTGATCTTCGCCGAAGTGCTGCCCAAAAGCTGGGCGATTTCGGCGCCCGACCGTTTCGCCATGGTGGTCGCGCCCACGGTCAGGTTCTTTGTCGTCATTGTCGGACCACTGTCGAGTCTGATAAACTGGATCGTGCGCAACATCATGTCGATCTTCGGCGTCACATTCGCCTCGGAAACCTCGATGCTGTCAGCGCACGAGGAAATCCGCGGCGCAGTCGATCTGCTGCACCGGGAAGGATCGGTGATCAAGGCCGACCGTGACCGGCTCGGAGGTGTTCTTGATCTGGGCGAGCTGGAAGTCTCGGATGTGATGATCCACCGCACCTCGATGCGGATGCTCAATGCCGACGAGACACCCGAGGTCAACGTCCGGGCGGTGCTTGAGAGCTCGTTTACCCGGATGCCGATCTGGCGCGGCTCGACCGACAACATCATCGGCATCGTTCATGCCAAGGACGTGTTGCGGGGACTTGCCGAGGTTTCGAACGACCCGCAACGTATGGATGTTGTCAAGATTGCCCAGAAGCCGTGGTTTGTGCCCGATACCACCAGTGTTCCCGACCAGCTCAATGCGTTCCTGCGGCGCAAGGCCCATATTGCCATCGTGGTGGACGAGTATGGTGAGGTGGAAGGGCTGGTGACGCTGGAGGACATTCTCGAAGAGATCGTCGGCGACATTACCGACGAGCACGACACCGAGGTCCAGGGTGTCAGGCAGGAAGCGGACGGTTCGATCGTCGTTGACGGGTCAGTGCCAATTCGCGACCTCAACCGGGCGCTCGACTGGTCGCTGCCTGATGATGAGGCAACGACTGTTGCAGGTCTGGTGATTCACGAATCCCAGACGATCCCCGAGGAAAAGCAGGCGTTCACTTTTCACGGCAAACGCTTCATCGTAATGAAGCGCGACCGCAACAGAATCACCCGGCTGAGAATACGGCCGATGGACAAAGCCTGATGGCGGAAGCCTCACGCTACTCCTGAAGCTTGCGGTAGCAGGCCTGACGGCCTACCAACGGGTGGCTTCGCCCGGGGCCGAGGCTTCCACTGCCATGGCATGAAGCCCGCTCTCGAGTTCGTCCTTGAGAAGCGCGTTGACTGCCCGGTGGCGTTCGAGGCGGTTCATGCCGGCGAAGGCTGCAGCGATGATGCGGATGCGAAAATGAGTTTCGCCGGTGCCATCAAAAGACCCATCATCGCCGCTATCGGAATTGTGATGGCCAGCATGGAGGTGGCTTTCGTTGATCACCATCAGCCGTTCGGGCTGAAAGCGTTCTGTCAGGGCTGCTTCAATGCGATTCTGGCGGGACATGTATAGTTCCTGAGTGTTTGTCACCACCACAAAAACCGCCTGTTGCGATTTGGGTGGTGGCATTCGAAGTCGAGACGGGGTACGCAGCTTGAATCACCCTTGTCAATCCTTGTTCGCAAACCTGTAGAGCGTCATAGTCGTTGATATGAAACTGGATTCCAAATATTTTGACCGCATTCGGGTCCGCCGCAAAGGCGCGCGCCCGGAAGAGCCTGCGACACCGGTATGTCAATGGGACGGGTGCGCAAAGCCGGGCAATCACCGGGCGCCTGTCGGCCGTGATGCCGAAGGGCAGTATTTCATGTTCTGCGTCGACCATGCCCGGCAGTACAACAAAGGCTACAACTACTTTTCGGGACTCTCCGACGGGGAGATTGCGCGCTATCAAAAAGAGGCTCTGACCGGCAACCGCCCGACCTGGAAGATGGGTGTCGACAGGTCCGCGGCAAGCGGGCCGACGCAGTCAACCGCAAGATCCGGCTCGGCTGCGACCCAGGCACGGATGCGCGACCCGCACGGCTTCTTCAATGAGCCCCGGGCGAACCGCCCGGTTCGCGCGCGCAAGGTCAAAACACTGGAGTCAAAGGCGTTCGATACGCTGGGCCTCGCCGCAAATGCGACATCGGCGGAAATCAAGACCCGTTACAAGGATTTGGTCAAGCAACACCACCCTGACGCCAATGGCGGCGACCGCGGTTCCGAAGATCGCTTTCGCGCTGTCATCCAGGCCTACCAATTGTTAAAGCAGTCTGGTTTCTGTTAAGCGAACAGTCTAAGCAGGATCGGACAGGAGAGACGGCCCGCGGGCTTTTTTCAGCCAGGCCTTGGAGACATAATGAGCAAGATCGACCTTGATATTACCAATCTGCCGGACACCACCGTCAAAGTGCGCGACGTCTTCGGTATCGATTCGGACATCTCTGTGCCGGCCTACAAGGATCGGGATTCCTACGTTCCCGATCTGGATCCGGACTATCTGTTTGACCGCGACACCACACTCGCCATCCTTGCGGGGTTCGCCCACAACCGTCGCGTGATGGTTTCGGGCTATCATGGCACAGGCAAATCGACCCATATCGAGCAGGTCGCGGCGCGTCTCAACTGGCCTTGTGTGCGCATCAACCTCGACAGCCACGTGAGCCGCATCGATTTGGTGGGCAAGGACGCAATTGTTGTCCGCGACGGCATGCAGATTACCGAATTCAAGGATGGCATCCTGCCCTGGGCCTATCAGCACAATGTCGCGCTGGTGTTTGATGAGTATGATGCCGGCCGTCCGGATGTGATGTTCGTGATCCAGCGGGTGCTGGAATCTTCGGGGCGTCTTACTCTTCTCGACCAGAGCCGTGTCATCCGGCCGCACCCGGCGTTCCGGCTGTTTGCCACCGCCAATACAGTTGGCCTGGGCGACACCACCGGGCTTTATCACGGCACGCAGCAGATCAACCAGGCGCAGATGGACCGCTGGTCGATCGTCACCACGCTGAACTATCTGCCGCATGATCAGGAAGTCGATATTGTCGCTTCCAAGGTCAAGGAATTTGCCAAGGGTGACGGCCGCGACGCCATTTCGAAGATGGTTCGGGTGGCCGACATGACCCGCTCTTCGTTCATCAATGGCGACCTGTCGACCGTGATGAGTCCGCGGACGGTGATCACCTGGGCCGAAAACGCCGAAATCTTCGGTGATGTGGCCTTTGCCTTCCGCCTGACCTTCCTCAACAAATGCGACGAGCTGGAGCGGGCGCTGGTGGCTGAACATTATCAACGGGCGTTCGGCGTCGAGTTGAAGGAAAGCGCCGCCAATATCGTTCTCAGCGCAACTGCCTGACGGATAAAGCCATGGCAGGACGCGGCGACAACACCCGACCCAAAGCTAGCGGAATCGTCGACGCCGAGCCATTCCGGCGGGCGCTGACCGGTTGCATTCGGGCCATTGCCGGTGACCACGAACTGGACGTGGTTTTCGGAAATGACCGGCCGGGAATTTCCGGTGACCGGGCGCGTTTGCCGGACCTGCCGAAACGCCCGACGCGCAACGATTTTGCCATCACGCGCGGGCTTGGAGATTCGATGGCGCTGCGCAAAGCCTGCCACGACGATGCGGTTCATTTCCGCATGGCGCCTGAGGGCGTTGATGCACGTGCGGTCTATGATGCGGTCGAGCAGGCGCGGGTCGAGGCTATCGGCGCATTGCGGATGACAGGCGTCGGCGACAACCTCAGCTCGATGCTCGAAGACAAGTATCACAAGGCCAATTATCAGGGAATCGTCAGCCGCGAGGATGCGCCGCTGGAAGAAGCCGTGGCGCTGATGGTGCGGGAGAAGCTCACCGGCCGCAAGCCGCCGCAATCGGCGGGGCAGGTGGTCGAGCTGTGGCGCGATTTCATCGACAGCAAGGCCGGCGGCGTTCTTGATACGTTGGCGGGGTCGGTTGAGGACCAGCAGGCCTTTGCCCGCGTCGTGCGCGAAATGCTCTCGGCCATGGAGATGGCTGAAGATTACGGTGACGACGACGATCAGGACGATCAGGACGAGGTTTCCGACGACGACCAGCCGCAAAGCCAGGAAGACAACGAGCAGACCTCCCAGGAAGAGGCTGGCTCCGATGCCGCACCGGCCGAGGAAAGCGAAACCTCCGACGAGCAGATGGACGCCGGTGAGATGGACGGCGCGGAAGCCGGTGATGACGACACCATCGACGACAGCGATGACGACGCCGACACGCCAGGGGAGACACGCAAGTCCAGCGATCCGTTCGGCGATCTCAACGAGAAGATCGATTACAAGGTTTTCACCACCGAGTTCGATGAGGAAATCGCCGCGGAAGAACTGTGCGATGAAGCCGAACTCGATCGGCTGCGTGCGTTTCTCGACAAGCAACTGGCGCATTTGCAGGGCGTGGTCGGGCGACTGGCCAACCGGCTGCAACGGCGGCTGATGGCACAGCAGAGCCGGGCCTGGGACTTCGATCTCGAGGAGGGCTATCTCGATAGCGCACGGCTGACGCGGATGATCATTGATCCGATGCAGCCGCTGTCGTTCAAGATGGAGCGCGACACCAGTTTCCGCGATACCGTGGTGACGCTGCTGATCGACAATTCCGGCTCAATGCGTGGCCGGCCGATCACGGTGGCGGCAACCTGCGCCGACATTCTGGCGCGCACGCTGGAGCGTTGCGGGGTCAAGGTCGAACTGCTGGGCTTCACCACCAAGGCATGGAAGGGCGGCCAGAGCCGTGAAAAATGGCTGACCGGCGGCAAGCCGGCAACGCCGGGCCGGCTCAATGACCTGCGCCATATCATCTACAAGTCAGCCGACGCGCCGTGGCGCCGTGCCAGGCGCAATCTCGGCCTGATGATGCGCGAAGGCCTGCTCAAGGAAAACATCGACGGAGAAGCGCTGATCTGGGCCCATTCGCGGCTTTTGAGGCGGCCTGAGCAGCGCCGCATCCTGATGATGATTTCCGATGGCGCGCCGGTGGACGATTCCACCCTGTCGGTCAATCCGGGCAATTATCTTGAGCGGCATCTGCGCGCGGTGATTGAGGAAATCGAAACCCGGTCGCCCGTGGAACTGCTGGCAATCGGTATTGGCCATGATGTCACCCGTTATTATCGCCGCGCGGTGACGATCGTCGATGCGGAAGAGCTGGCCGGTGCCATGACCGAGCAATTGGCCGGCCTGTTTGCCGATGAAAGCAGCGAGCCGCAATCCCGCCGCGGACGCAAGCGGGCGTGAGCAGATCGGGGCGCATGGCGCGGCTTTCGCTGACTGCGTGTGCTTTTGCCGTGCTTGCCGCATCGAGCGTTCCTTCGGTCTATGCCGACACGGATCCCATCGACATCAGATCTCGGCTGATTTCCAATTTCAAGGTTGGATCTGACCAGACACGCTTTGGCGCGTTCGAGTTTACCGGCGGGCTCGAGCTGAGTTCCTCGAGCTCCAGGCTTGGCGCCATGTCAGCCATCAGGCTTGCCAACGACCGGTCAGGCTTTCTTGGCGTCATGGATACCGGTTACTGGTATGCCGGCCGTCTGCAACGCGATGACGGTGGAATCCTGACCGGCGTCAGCGACTTTACCGTCTCGCCGATTCTTGATGCCGAGGGCAGCGGCTCGGAGTTGAAATGGAAGTTTGACGCCGAAGGTCTGGCTCTGCGCGGCGATGAGGTGCTGGTCAGCTTCGAGCGGCGCAGCCGGGTCGACATCTATCCCGCCGCGGCGCCGGGCAGCTCCACGCCCACCGGCTCGCTGCCTGTGTTGATTCCGCTTGAGGAACTGCGCAACAACCGTGGCCTGGAGGCGATCATGGTTGCGCCCGGGACCTCGCCGCTGGCGGGAGATGTGGTTGTCGTCTCCGAGAGGAGCCTCAATGCCAACGGCGATATCTATGCCGCTGTGCTCACCGGGCCATCCAAGGGTGTCTTCTTTGTCAAGCGGCATGCGCCCTACGACATCACAGACGGTGACTTTCTGCCCAATGGCGACCTGTTGCTGCTCGAACGCCGGTTTTCGATCGCCGAAGGTATCGGCATGCGGATCCGCAAGATCGATGGCAGCCGGCTGGGGCCGGGAAATCTGGTGGATGGGCCGATTTTGCTGGAAGCCGGTTTCGGGAATCAGATCGACAATATGGAAGGTCTGGATGTGAGCACGGATGCCGCCGGCCAGGTGTTTGTGACCCTGGTGTCGGACGACAATCACTCGATCCTGCAGCGCAACCTTATTCTGGAATTCCGATATATCGGCGATGGTGAGTAAGCCGCACCACGTCTTGAAAGCTCAGGCGCGGTGGCGGGGGGCGAGAACCGGCAACAGCACGCCGTAGGGCAGCAACATCGACAACCCGACGATCATCTTGACCGCGAGGTCGCCCAGCGCCCAGGAGAGCCAACGCGGTGCTTCGGTGGCAAACAGACCGAACAAGGGCGCCCACTCGCTGGCAAAGGCATCTCCGGGGCCGATGACACCGGCGGCATCGGAAAATGCAAGGCCGAAAAAAATCATGGTGTCCAGGCTGGAGCCAATCAGCGTGGAGACCAGCGGCGGCAACCACCAGACCCGGTCGCGCAGACGGTCGAATACCGAGACATCGAGAAGCTGCGCTACCAGAAACGCCGAGCCGGAGGCCACCGCGATACGTGGTGTGGCAAGCCAGATCGACAGGATCACGGCCACCACGAAGCCGCAAAACACCACCTGACGGGCAGTGCCGGCACCGAAACGTCGGTTGGCGAGATCGGTGACCAGAAACGCCACCGGATAGGTGAACGCACCCCAGGTCAGCAGATCAGCCAGATTGAGCGAGCCGAGGACATACACCACCGGGAACTGGACCAGGTAGTTTGACGCCACAACGACAGCGGCCATAACAGCCATGAACGGCAATACGGAGGGGAGCACTCGCATTTTTTTATCCTGGGTTGATGCCACCAGCAGCAAAAGACGAAGGCGGGCGCCAAGGCCCGCCATCATAACTAAGGAGCGTCGGCCTAATTCAGGCTACAGCTTGTTCTTCGATCTTCTTTGCAATCTGCCGCTTGAGCAGACGCGCGCGCATCGACAGGTCAGCGTCCTTGGCCTTGACCAGGAATGCGTCGAGGCCGCCGCGATGTTCAACCGTGCGCAGAGCGTAGGCTGTAATGCGCAGACGGTACCGCTGGCCGAGAGCATCGGAAATCAGCGTTACATTGCACAGGTTCGGCAGAAACCGGCGACGGGTCCGGTTGTTGGCATGGCTGACATTGTTTCCGGACTGTACAGCCCTACCGGTCAATTCACAGCTGCGTGACATTTTGCACCTATTATCTCTTCGCCAGCGGACGGGCCGAGCCATATAGAAGGCTCACCCAAAGGACCGGAGGCCTTTATCGGAAGTCGCGTGTCTATAATCAGACCAGCCAGCCGCGTCAAGCCGAGTCAGGCATTGAAACGCGCTTATGTGGTCTTCGAGGCCGATCATAGCCGATTTTTATCGCTGTGGGCATCGAATTGTCGCATTGTCTCCTGAGCTTCGTGTGCGACAGGGCCGTGGGCAGATGCCCAGCGGACGGGATTGTCAGAGGGATAGAATGCGCCGTCATGTTTCCGTTCGTGTGGTCTTGATGATGGCGGCGATGCTGGCGCCTGGAGCAGTTGCATCGGCGCGGGCCGAGCCGGTGCAGATCAAGTCCACCTATTCCGTGTCGCTGCTGGGTCTGCCTGTTGCTTCTGCAAGGTTTCGCACCGTGATCGACGGCAAGTCCTACACGATATCGGGGGACGTTCGTACCACAGTACTTTCCGATATCGTGTCGAAGATCCGCGGAACAACCAGCGTCTCGGGGACAATGACGGAAGAGCGAATGCTGGCGTCGAAATTCCTGGTCAATTATGCGAGCGGCACAAAAACCTACCGGACCGAGATCATCTTTCACGGCGGCAATGTGAAATCCGTGATCAATCTGCCGAAACGCCGCGAGACGTCGGAGGACTGGGTGCCGTTGTCGGCGGACGACATGCGGGCGGTGCTGGATCCGTTGTCCGCCCTGGTGTTGCCTGCAGGCTCCAAGGTGTGCCCGCGCAGCCTGCCGATTTTCGACGGGCAATCCCGTGTCACCCTGCATCTGACACAAAAAGGCGTAAGGCCTTATCGGAACAGGGGCTTTGTCGGGGATGCGATTGTCTGTGCGGTCCGTTTCGATCCGAAAGCGGGCTACCGCAAGGGCTCTTCCGGAATCGAGTATCTGCGAGAACTCAGGACCATGGAAATCTGGTTCGCCCACCATGAGCGCGGCGGATTCTATGCACCGGTCTATGCCAAGGTGCCGACGAAGATCGGTCAGGTTATCATTGCTGCAACCCGGTTTGACGGCTAAACCCTGACTCCGTTGAGGGATCGGATCGGATTGGATGGTCCTGCCGATCGTGACGGGCGGAAAATTGGGGGCGAGACTTGGGAAACATGCCAACGCTGATCGGCTTTTCCGCCGTTGTCATGTGGTCGGCGCTGGCGTTGCTGACAGCGGCGTCCGGCACCATGCCGCCGTTTCAGCTCTCGGCAATCTGTTTCATGATCGGCGCCCTGATCGGTCTGACGGCGATGCTGCGCGACCCGACCCGTTTTCACGCCTTCCGGCAACCGGCCAAAGTCTGGGCTCTGGGGCTGTTTGGCCTGTTCGGCTATCATTTTCTCTACTTCACGGCGCTGAGGAATGCGCCTGCCGTGGAAGCCGGACTGATCGCCTATCTTTGGCCGCTGCTCATCGTCGTCGGATCGGCGCTGCTGCCGGGAGAGCGGCTGGGCTGGCATCACGTGACCGGGGCCTTGATGGGACTGGCAGGGACAGCCCTGATTCTGATGCGCGGGGCAGAAGGCGGATTTGGCGGCGGCAATCTGCTCGGCTACGGCGCTGCCGGCCTGTGCGCCTTGACCTGGTCGGGCTATTCGCTGATTTCGCGGCGCTTCGGTGCGACATCGACCGATGTGATTGCCGGGTTTTGTGTGATCTCGGCGCTATTGTCGGCGCTTTGCCATGCCTTTCTGGAAACCACGGTGTGGCCCGAAACGACGGTTCAATGGCTGGCGGTCATTGGCCTTGGTCTTGGACCAGTCGGTCTGGCGTTTTACGCCTGGGATTTGGGCGTCAAGAAAGGCAATATTCAGGTGTTGGGGGTGGCGAGTTATGCCGCGCCGCTGCTGTCGACGCTGATCCTGATCCTGTTCGGTCATGGCAAGGCCAGCATCGGCATTGCCATGGCCTGTTTGCTGATCACCGGCGGGGCCTTTCTGGCGGCCAAGGATCTGCTCAAGCGGAGAAAATCAGTATGACCGGGTTCCTCGATACTCTTGATCCGGCAGCAGCCGCGCTTTCGGCAATTTCGGTGCTGGGCTTCGGAATTTATCTGTTGCTGCTCAACCGGTCGACGTCCTTGATCCGGACAATTGCCAAGACGGTGGCTGTGGGCGCGCTGGCAGGTCTGGCGCTGCAGGCAGGCGGTCCGATGCTGCTGGTGCTGGCCCTGGCTTTGTCGGCGCTTGGTGATGCTTTCCTGGCCCATGAGGGGGATGGCGCATTTCTGGGCGGGCTGGGCAGTTTTCTCGCGGCCCACATCGCCTACGCGGTGTTGTTCTTTTCATCCGGGCCAGGCATGACCGCCGCAGCGCTGCCGGGCCTCATGGCGGTGGTGGTGTTTGCCATCGCAATGGGCAGCCTGATGGTGCGCAGGGCCGGCCCGCTTGCGCTGCCGGTGGCTGCCTATGTGCTGGCAATCGCCGGCATGGGGCTGGGCGGTGTCACGCTGGGCGGGATGGTGCTGTCCGGCGTCGCCCTGTTCATGGCGTCTGACGCGATCTTAGGCTCTGAAAAGTTCCTCATGGCAGGCACCAGCCCGCTGCGGCGGATTTCGGGGCCAGCGGTTTGGCTGCTCTATTATGCCGGGCAGTTGCTGATTACGCTTGGCCTTCTGGCTTGAGCGGCGCGCCCTTGAAGGGCGAAGGACGCCAGTCGGGCGGCGCCATTTCAAAGCTGGAGAATTCGAACCCAGGTGCCACGGTGCAGCCGACGAGTGTCCAGGCGCCGAGCGAGGCGGCTGATTGCCAGCAATTGGCCGGGACAACGATCTGCGGCCGCTCGCCGGCGGCAAGGTTCATGCCCAGGCGGTGAGCCTCGGCGTTGCAGCCGTCCGCCGAGAGGGTCAGCGCCAAAGGACCGCCACCATACCAGTGCCAGACCTCTGCGGCGTCGGTGACGCGGTGCCAGTGCGAACAATCACCACCTTCGAGCAGATAATAGATCGCCGTGGAGTGGCCGCGTGGTCCGCCAACCGGGTCGCGGAAGGTTTCACGATACCATCCACCTTCGGGATGTTGCTCCATGCCAAGGGTGGCAATGATTTCGCGGGCGGACAGGCTGGCGTTCATGGTCAGAAACTGTCCTTGCGCCGGCGCAATTCGGCAAAAACCTCGAGGTCACTGGCATTTTCCATGCCGAGATGCTTGCGGATCGAAGGATCAGCGGCGCGCATGAAGGGGTTTGTCCGTTTTTCAAACCCGATTGTCGTCGGCAAGGTCGGCAGCCGTTCTGAGCGCAGGTCATTGATCTCCTCCATGCGCTTGACGAGTTCGTCATTGTCCGGATCGACGGTTAGAGCGAAGCGGCCGTTCGACTGGGTGTATTCATGCCCGCAATAGATCCGTGTCTCATCCGGCAGTTGGGCAAGGCGTTGCAGGGAACCGAGCATGTCCTGCGGCGAGCCTTCGAACAGCCGGCCGCAGCCAAGCGCGAACAGCGTGTCGCCGGCAAACAGCAATTCCTCATCGGGGATATAGTAACAGATATGTCCTGCGGTATGACCTGGCGTCGAGATCACCTTTACCGTTCTGCCGGCAAATTCGAAGGAGTCGTCCTGACCGACGGTGCTGGTCAGTCCCTGAATCTTGCCTGCCTCTGCAGCGGGTCCAAACACCTCTGGCGCATAGGCCTGGGTCAGGGCGGCGATGCCTTCGACATGGTCGGCATGATGATGCGTGATCAGAAGGGATGTGAGCCGCCAGTTGCGTTGTCTGAGTTCGGCAGCGATGAGTGTTCCGTCCGGCGCATCGATGCTGGCGGTTTCGCCGGTCAGCGGATCGTGCAGGATGACGCCGAAATTGTCCTGTCTGCAGGTGAATTGTTCGATCATGAGGCTGGTCATGGGCTTTCTCCGGCAAACAGATGAATCAATTCGGCCAGCATAACTTGCGGGATGGGCCGCGTCACCTTGGATGGAGGCAAGACGCTGCGGGGATCTGCAATCGGGACATCTTTGCCATAATGTGCGTTTTAGCTGGTGTTCGGCTTGCACCGCAGGTGTAAGGTCTTTTTCACAAGCGTTGATTGCCCGGGTCCGTCGTCATGCATACCGATATCGTCGATTTGAGACAGTTTTATCACTCCCGCCTGGGGGCGGTTGCCGAGCAATCGGTGACCATGGCGCTATCGTCCATCTGGGCGAACTTGCCTGGCGAACGGTTGATGGGGCTGGGGTATGCGGCACCGTATCTGGACCGGTTTCGTCCCGATGCAGAGCGGGCCTTCGCCTTCATGCCGGCAGGTCAGGGCGCGGTGAACTGGCCCGCTGGCGGACCGTCGGCCACGGCCCTGGTGTTTGACGAGGAATTGCCGTTGCCGGACGCCTCGATCGACCGGGTGCTGATGGTGCACTCGCTCGAGTTTGCGGAAAATCCCCGCGAGACGTTGAAGGAGCTGTGGCGGGTGCTGGCGCCCGGGGGGCGGCTGGTGATCGTTGCACCCAACCGGCGCGGTGTCTGGGCCCGGTTCGAACACACGCCGTTTGGCGCTGGCCGTCCCTATTCGCGCGGCCAGCTGGTGTCGATCCTGCGCGAGAGCAACTTCACCCCCGGCGCCTTTGCAGAGGCGCTGCTTTTTCCGCCGTCCGAACGGGCCTTGATGCTGCGCATGGGTCGGTTGCTCGAAGAGCTGGGCCGGAAGATGTGGCCGGTGTTTTCCGGCGTGATCATTGTCGAGGCGCAAAAGCGGCTCTATCAGGGCCTGCCAGTGGCGGCGCGCGCGTCGCGGCGCGTGTTCGTGCCGGTGCTGTCGCCACAGACCAGCCGGACATCGCATCGCCGCACCAAGGTTCGGGACTGAAGCCTGGCGGGGTTCATTTAGCGCTATCGCCGGTCAGTGGCTCTCGACAAGACCGGTTTGAGAGGGTATTTCCGCGCATCTACCTTGGTTTTTGGATTGCAAGGAACCTTCCGATGAGCAGCAAAGAAATGCCCCGCCCGAAGCCGGGCGTCATGGACATCGCGGCCTATGTGCCGGGGCGTGAAACCGTTGAAGGTGTGGCCAAGGTCTACAAGCTGTCCTCGAATGAATCGCCCTTCGGCCCAAGCCCGAAGGTCGCCGAGGCGCTTGCCGCCAAAAAGATTGATCTGGCTCTGTATCCGGATGGGGCTTCGCACGAGTTGCGCGAGGCTATTGCCAAGACCTATGGCCTCAATCCCGGCAACATCCTGTGTGGCAATGGCTCGGACGAATTGCTGGGTCTTCTGTGCCACACCTATCTCGGTCCGGGCGACGAAGGCCTGTTCACCGAGCACGGGTTTCTTGTCTACAAAATCCAGATCATGGCCGCCGGGGCAACCCCTGTTGCTGTTCCCGACGTGGAGCTGACCGCCGATGTGGACGCGATCCTTGCGGCCGTGACCGAGAAAACAAAGCTGGTGTTCCTGGCCAACCCCAACAATCCGACCGGCACCTACCTTCCGGTGAATGAGGTCCGGCGTTTGCATGCAGGCCTGCCGGGGCACGTTATCCTGGTGCTGGACGCGGCCTATGCGGAATATGTCCGCCGCAACGACTATGAAGCGGGTATCGAGCTGGTTTCGGGCAATCCCAATGTGGTGATGACCCGGACATTCTCGAAAATACACGGTCTAGCCGGGCTCAGGATCGGCTGGATGTACGCGCATGAAGCCATCATCGACGCCTGCAACCGGGTGCGCGGTCCGTTTAATGTCAACGCTCTGGCGATTGCGGCCGGCGTTGCAGCGATTGCCGACAGGGCCCATGTTGATCGTGCCATCGAGCACAATGACGTCTGGCTGGGCCGGATCAGCGAAGCGGTCGAGGCGATGGGACTGTCGGTAACGCCGTCGGTCGGAAACTTTGTGCTGATTCACTTTCCCACAACGCCGGGCAAGACGGCTGCCGACGCCGACGCCTATCTGGGCTCGCGAGGCTTCGTGCTGCGCCGCGTGGCAGGGTACGGCCTGCCGGATGCGCTCAGACTGACAATCGGCGACGAGGAGGCCAATCTCGGCGTCCTCGACGCGCTGGAAAGCTTTATGGCCTGATCCTGATGACCAAACCGATGTTCGAAACTGTCGCCCTGATCGGCATAGGCCTCATTGGCTCGTCGCTGGCGCGGGTGATCCGCGCCAAGGGGCTGGCTGGGCAAATCTGTATTGCCACGCGAAGTGAACCGACGCTGAACACAGCGCGGGAACTTGATCTGGGCGACAGCTATTCGAGCTCCAATATTGAAGCCGTCGCAAATGCGGATCTGGTGATTGTCTCGGTGCCGGTCGGCGCATCGGAGGCTGTGGCCCGCGATATCGGACCGTATCTGAAGCCGGGCGCCATTGTTACCGATGTCGGCTCGACCAAGGCGTCGGTTGTGCGGCAGATGCAACCGCACATCCCTTCGCATGCCCACTTTATCCCCGGACATCCGATTGCCGGCACCGAGCAGAGCGGCCCGACAGCGGGATTTGCCGAATTGTTCGAAGGTCGCTGGTGCATCCTGACACCGCCCGCTGGCACGGATGCAGAGGCTGTCACCAGGCTCACCGGCTTCTGGGAAGCCTGCGGTTCGACAGTCGAGCAGATGGACCCCGACCATCATGATCTGGTTCTGGCAATCGTCTCGCACCTGCCGCACATCATCGCCTACAATATTGTCGGCACCGCCGATGATCTCGAAGCCGTGACCCAGTCCGAGGTGATCAAATATTCTGCGTCGGGTTTTCGCGACTTTACCCGCCTTGCGGCATCCGATCCGGTGATGTGGCGTGATGTCTGCCTGCACAACAAGGATGCGATCCTGGAAATGCTGGCGCGGTTTTCCGAGGACCTGTCGTCGCTGCAGCGGGCGATCCGCTGGGGTGATGGCGACAAGCTGTTCGAGCTGTTCACCCGCACCCGGGGCGTGCGCCGCTCCATTGTCGAGGCAGGACAGGACACCGAGGCCCCCAATTTCGGTCGCAACACTGCCAAGCCGGACACACCCGGCGCCGCCGAATAAGGCTCAGAAAGCCGGAATTCTTCCGAGCGGGAAAATGCCAAGGGAAATCTTGTTGCTTCTGATCGTCAAGGGCAGCGTTACCCCCTCATTGTCGGGCTGAATATCCAGCGTGGAAATCAGCGGGGCGATCTGGCCAAGCAGCCTTGCTGCATCGGGATCGAAATTTGCCATCAGATCCATGAAACGCTGTTGATTGCGGACCGTCACTTCAAGATCGCCTGAGATCTGCCCGGCGTCGTCAATCTGCACCGGGCCGGACACGGACAGGGACGCGCTGTCGTCAAGGGCGACGGCCAGGCTGTGCAACACCGCCTCAAACGCGCCCTGCGGTGCGGTGTAGGGCACCTGCAGCAAGCCGGCCTGGCCGGAAAGTGTCGCTTCCAGCGTGACGGATTTGGCGGTCAATCCGGGCACGGCATTGTTGCGCAGATTTTCGCCATAGGTGGCTATATCGAGATCGGTACCATTGCGGCGGGCATGTGCGGTGACCCGGTCGAGTTGCAGGGCCAGCCGCTGGCCGAGACCCTCTCCATCGATGTTGAAACTGACATTGCGGCTATCGATCGACCCGCGATCCAGTCCGTCGGCGAGCGAGCGAATACTGGATTGCAGCGATTGCCAGTCCGCCCGCAAGGTGAGGTTTGGCGAGACAATCGCCAGCGGGCCGTCGATTTCGGCGACGGCATGGCCCGGACGGTAGAATTGCGCGGCGGA
This sequence comes from Hoeflea sp. YIM 152468, assembly GCF_029210485.1. Lineage (GTDB taxonomy): Bacteria > Pseudomonadota > Alphaproteobacteria > Rhizobiales > Rhizobiaceae > Hoeflea. Next base: position 52,312 of record NZ_JARGET010000013.1, on the reverse strand, counting down.
CCGAAGCGCACCGGCGCTGGCGCTCACGCCATCAGAGACGTTGGTGTAGGACAGGGTATCGCAAAACAGGCCGAACCGAAATGGATAGCCGCGCACATCGGCGGCGGTGCAGTCAGCGCTGGCGTTTGGTCCGGTGATGCGGGCGAGGCTTTCGGGCAGCCGGTCCTCGATCTGGGCTGCAAACAGAAACCATCCGAGCGTCCACAGCAAACAGCCCGCGACAATAGCCGTGCCGAGCCAAACGAATTTTCGCGACGACGAGCTGCTGGCTCGAACGGGTGATTGCATTGCGTTCTCCCTGCGCGCCCTGCCATAAGAGGCGGGACGACGGTTATGCGTAACAAAATGTGTCACAGCGGTTTGCGCCGAACACAATGGACTGGGATATGGACGAATTTTGGGTGTTTGGCTACGGATCGCTGATGTGGCGTCCGGGCTTTGACCACGAGGAGACACGGCAGGCGCGGCTGTTCGGTTATCACCGGGCGTTATGTGTGCGGTCTTTTGTCCATCGCGGTACACCTGATCGGCCGGGGCTGGTGCTGGGGCTCGACCGCGGCGGCTCCTGTCATGGGGTTGCGTTTCGGGTGCGTCAGGACCTGCGGGATGCGGTGATCGGCTATCTGCGCCAACGGGAACTGGCGACCCATGTCTATCTGGAAACCACGCGCAAGGTGCGGCTCGACAGTGGCGAGGACGTGCGGGCAGTGACCTATGTGGTTGACCGTTCGCATCAGCAGTATGCGGGCGCACTTTCGGTCGATGATGCCTTGGCACGGGTGTCCGGCGCCGTCGGACAGTCGGGACCGAACGAGGAGTATGTGATCAACACCGCCGCTCATCTCAGAACGCTGGGTCTTCGCGACGAACACCTCGAATCCATTGCCGCACGGCTCAGATTGGGCGAGCGGATTGACCGGCCTGTTTCAAGTCCCTGACGGCAGCGCGCCGAGTTCGGCAAGCCTGCGGCGGGCATCCTCGCGCAACGGGATCTGCGGATTGGCCCTGACGGTTTCAATCAGCAACGCGTCGCTTGCCGTTTCCATGACATCGACCAGTTTGTCCATGAAGGCGTCGGGGTGCATGCCGGGCTGTATCGGCGGAAGGATCTGAACCTTGAAGTGACCTGGGTAGCGCAGAAATTTGCGCCTGGGCCAGAACAGACCGGGATGCATCACCACCGGAACGACCGGGACCTGGAGATCGCGGTACAGCCGGGCGATGCCGTATTTGTAATCGGGGGGCGCGCCAGCAGGGCGGCGGGTGCCTTCGGGATAGATGATGAGTTGGCGTCCCGCTTCGATTTCGTGCTTTGTCCGTTCCAGGACTTCGGCCATTACCTTGCCGCGGGCGCCGCGATTGACCGGGATCATCCTCATCTTGAGAATATATTGCCCGAAAAGCGGGATCCAGCTTAATTCCCGCTTGAGAATGTAGAACGGATCGTCGAGCCAGGGCAGAAGAGCATAGGCATCCCAGAACGACTGGTGCTTTGGGGCGAAGATGTAGCCGCCCTCGGGGATGTTCTCGAGGCCTTCGATTTCAAACGTGGTTCCGACAATCTTGGCCTGGAGCCAGTGATTGGCTCGCACCCAGTTCTTCGGCACGCTCCAGGCTGCCTTGCGATCGGCCAGGAAATAATAGGGCGAGAACACGATCATGCGCCCCACGAGATTTATGTAGAATGCGATGTTGAAGAGGATGGACCTGAAGACGATCATGGACGAACCCGAATTAGCGTGTGGCTCGGGCAGCATGTCTGGCCGAAGCTTCGGTCCGGGTTACACCATCAGCGGTCAGTCGAAAACCTGCCAGCCGGGAAAATCACTGCAAGCTGGCTGCCACGGGCAGCTTGTCACCCGAATCGGCCCGCAATCCGCTTGAGGTCCTGGCTCCGCTCCAATTGCGCAGCCGCGCGATGGAATATTTCGCATACTCCACGAACAGCGTGCGCAAGGCCACTGGGTCCGTGATCCAGGTGTCTGTCTTCAGGTCGGCGTGGGTGACGGGATAGGCCAGGAAGGTGACGTCAGGGCTTGCCTGGGAGAGCTCCAACAGGCTGCGCGGCATGTGATAATTGTTGGTGACCACGAGAATCCGGCTGTAGCCACGCTGGCGGATCCAGCCAGCGGTCTCGTTGGCGTTGCCAATGGTATCAAGCGCCTCGTAACCAATGTCGACGCAGCAGTCGAACGTCGCCGGCTTGGTGCCGGTGGCGCGGCGCAGGGCAGCGCCCGTGGTTGACGGGTTGACGCCGGAAATCAGCAATCTTTGACCGACGCCCTGTTCGAGCAAGGCCAAGGCCTGATCGATCCTTTGATAGCCACCGGTCAGGGCAACAATTGCATCGACCTGCGCCGGAGCGCCTGCGGGTTTCAACTCGGCAATCGTGTCGGTGAAACGGAAGAAACCCATTATCACCAAGGTAATGCCGGCGATGGCCGTGATCGTGACAATGCGCAGCCCATGATGACCCACCCGCCGAAGGCGATCCATCGCATCGGTCTTGGCGGCCGCTTGTGTCGCCGGTTCAGGCAGTGCTGTTTCCACACTCATGCTTTATGACTACCCCGAGATTCCGGCAAGGACCAGTCGGATTTGCGGCTAAATCCGGGCAAGTCAACTGATTTCTGCCAAAGACGGGTCGGCGCGCTGGCGATCGATCTCACGGATGGTGCGCGTGACAGTCAGGCGCGTGGTGACCGCCGTCATCGCCGATATCAGGATGATGATGCCAACAATGCCGACATAGCCGGCGCTGCTCAAGGTGAAGCGCCCGAACAGAGCCGTCGCCTGGTCATTGAGAGCCGTCGCCATGGTGCTGGATTGCCATGCACCAAGCAGCAAGAAACCAAGAGCAGCGACACCACCTCCAAAAGCTGCGCCCTTGAGCCCAATCAACAAGAACCGTTTCTGAAACTCGGACGCGATAAAACGCGTCTCTGCGCCGACAAAATGCAGAACTTCGACAATATGGCGATTGCCGTCCATGGCTCCGCGGGTTGCAAACACCACGGTCAGCATGGTGGTCGCGAACATCAAGGCCAGAATTCCCACTCCGATGAGCACCGTGATCCGGGCCATGGAAATCAAGCGGCTGGCCCAGGCGCGATGATCGTCGAGCGAGGCTGACGGGACTGCATCGGCGAGAGTCTGACGAATGGCAGCAAAATCCGGCGGCGCAGATTCATCAATCGTGACGATGACCAGACGCGGTACGGGAAGCTCATCGATGTCAAAACCTTCTCCGAGCCATGGTTCGAGCAGTCTGGCGGTGGCGGCGCGATCAACGATCTGTGCTGAGAGGGTGCCGGGAAAGGACAGCGCGATGGTTCTGACTTCGCTCAGCGCCGCCTCCATGTCGAGACCGTCGTCAGGTTTGATCTGGATGGTGATCTCGCGGGAGATATCGCCCTGCCACGCCTCGGCCTTCTCCTGCACCATGGTTACCGCACCGAGTGTCATGGCGCACAAAAACGACATGATAGAGATCACCACCATCAGTGCGTGGCCCGAAACATTGACCGGCGGCACGATCGGCGCCATCGGGCGCAGAGTGATCAAGCGCTCTCTTTTCTGGCTGTCGCTGGTGCTGGCGGCCGGATCAGTCATAGATGTCGAGCCGTCCGTCGGTAAGGATCATCCTGCGTGCGTTGACCCGGTCCATCAAGCTCAGATCATGGGTGGCAATGACCACTGCAGTTCCAAGCCGGTTGAGTTCGGTAAACAGGTTGAGCAGCCGCTGCGCCATCGGCGGGTCGACATTGCCGGTCGGTTCGTCGGCGAGCAGTATTTCGGGCTGGTCGATCAGGGCTCGAGCGATGGCGACACGCTGTTTCTCACCGCCGGACAAGACCGGCGGCAGCACGTTGATGCGCTCTCCCAGTCCGACCCATTTGAGCAATTCGATGACATCCGAGCGGTAAGTCGATTCGTCCTTGCCGCGTACCCGCAGTGGCAGGGCCACGTTTTCATACGTCGTCATGTGGTCGAGAAGCCGGAAATCCTGGAATACAATGCCGATCCGCCGCCGCAAGAGCGGCAAATCCTCGCCGGGAATGACGGAGATGTCGCGATCGAACATGCGAATCAGGCCGCGGGTCGGTTTGAGCGACATGAACAGCAGCCGCATGAGCGTGGTCTTGCCCGCGCCTGACGGACCCGTGAGGAACTGGAAGGATCTCTTGGGAATGTCGAATGTCAGGTCACGCAGGACCTCAGGCCCCATTCCGTAGCGTAAACCGACATTTTCGAAATGGATCAACGGTCAATTCCTGTCCCGGAGGTCATTCTGCGCAGCGATCGGGCTGCACAGTCGCCGGGTATGGTTAATGCGGAGTTAAGATATTTGCCAAACCGGCTGGCCGAAGCGCCCTGTTCGCCAAGCGTTAACCATTTGCATTTACGGATCGGTAACGGATGTTTCAATGCCTCATGCGTGGCAGAGGTGGAAAAGGGGTGGCTGATGGGCGTTTCAAATCGTGCGACACACACGATCGTGCCGGGTCATGACGATCTTTTGCTGCCCGGTCGCGGACGCAAGCCGCGCGCAACCCGTGTCCGGGATGTGGAGGATGCCTGCTTCGAATCCGTTAGCGGGCCCCGGGATGTGTTTTCGAGGAAGCCGCGCGTTGCCGGGACGAGCGGCGTTTACAAATCGCGAATCATCCAAATCGATGGCTCCGGACCTGTTCCTCGGGATTTTGCCGGATTGGATTATGGTTTGCGCCAGGCCTCGCGCACTGAACGGCTCGGCGTTTTCGGTGGTGATGCAGCCGCCGGTGTAGCCGGAAGGTCCCGATCGTCTGTGTCGCTGCCAGCCTTGACCCTTGCAGTGTTCGCGGTGACGGCAGCCGCAGTCTGGATGGCGGGCGGCGCTGCATCGGTGTCGCCGCCCCGGGCCAGCCCGCAGGTATCACCCGCAAGCCTGTCTGCCGCAGCGACGGTTGCGGTCACCGACCGAGCGGCGCTGGTGCCGGACCCGATGGTGACAGCCTCGATTGCGGCAAGACCGACCGAGGCTGTACAGGAAGGCTTTACAACTGCCGCGCCCCGCCCGGCGCGAATCGAGCGGGCCGGATCGATCCTGATGATCCGCCCGGCCGGGAATTAGACACTTCGAGCCGACAGGCCAGGATCAAATGGCTTTCATTTGACGGCGAAGGGCACTAGGAGTGGTCGGAAACTCTTGACCGAACCTCCTGGAGAGCGTGAATGCCGGTTGTGCGCGGAAAAATCATCGAGCCCCTTTTCACGCCGGACGTGATTGCAGCCCGCAATCGCGCCATGGCAACGGAAATCGCCAACAATCCGAAGACCGATCTTCTGGTGATTTCCATCCTCAAGGGGTCGTTCATTTTTGCCGCCGATCTGATCCGTGCCCTGCATGATGCGGGGCTCGCACCGGAGGTCGAATTCATCACCCTGTCGAGCTATGGCCGGGGCACCACGAGCCAGGGCGTCAAGATCATCAAGGATATCGACAGCGATGTGCGCGGCCGCGACGTGTTGCTGATCGACGATATTCTCGAATCTGGCCGGACACTGAGATTTGCCCGTGATCTGATGTATGAGCGCGGCGCCAAGGATGTCGAGATTGCGGTGCTTCTGGACAAACACTCCCGTCGTGAGGGCACACTCGACGCGAATTATGTCGGATTTGAATGTCCTGACTATTTCGTCGTCGGCTATGGCATGGACGTGGCCTATGCGTTCCGGGAATTGCCGTTTGTCGGTGTGGTCAAGGGCGACGCCTGACCGGGATATCGGCTTGATGCTGCGGTGAAGTTGGACGATGTTCATTCCACGGCAAGGTTTACACCTTACACCGAACTGCATTGACTGCGCAGCTGTGCGTCCCATGTAGGAAGCAGCTGCTGCAATATTCGAAGTCTGCACAGAGGCTCGCTTTCCACCGAGAACGCAAAAGCGGCCGAGTGTGAGGGAGTGAACAATGGCGAAAATCCTGATTGCCGAAGACGAAGATTCACTGCGCCGTTTTGTTGCTCGTGCGCTGAATATGGATGGACATGAAACCGTCGAGACTGGCGACGGCGCCGAGGCGCTGGAGCGTTTGCAGGCCGAATCCTTTGATCTGCTGCTTTCCGATATCCGAATGCCGGTTATGGATGGCATCGCACTCGCGACAGCGTCGGCCGACCTGACGCCTGCCATGCCCATCCTGCTGATGACAGGCTATGCCGAGCAACGCGAACGGGCCGAACCGCTGATGCAGATTGTTGTCGATGTGGTGCCAAAGCCGTTCACCCTGCCGCAGATCCGCCAGGCTGTTGCCGACGCTCTGGTGGCGCGCGCGGCCTGATCGCACCGCCTGATCCAGGGTTCGAAGCCTTATTTCAGGTCGAGCAAGCGTTCCAGATAGCGTTTTTCCACATCCGGGGACAATTGATCGCCAAGGCGCTTGCGGATGGCGTCGAGTATTTCGCGCGCACGCTGTATGTCGATCTCGTCGGGAACCTTGACCCGGCTGCCGAAATCCGGCCCGCGGGTGGAGCGTGGCCGGCCCAGCGGGTCACGATCATCAGCGGAGCGATTGCCAGTGCGGTCGGGCCCCTGGCCTTCAGCTTCGCCCTGTTGGTCACCCATGGCCTGCATCATCTGGTTCATCATGTCTTCGGCGCCCTGGCGCAAGGCCTGCAGCGCACGGCCCTGCTCACTGAGCGCCTGACCTGTCTCACCCTGCTGGAGGCTTCCCGCCGCATCACCCATGGCTTCTCCGGCCTCGCCAAACCCGGGTGAGGGCTGGATGCCGAGGTCCTCAAGGTCGCTCTGCAACTGGCCGAGCGCATCGCGAAGCTGTTGCTGACTGCGGCCGAGGGCGCCAAGCATGTCCTCAAGTGATTGATCTCCCTGCCCCTGTTGTCCCTGATCCTGACCTTGACCGGGTTGCTGCTCTCCCTGTTGCTGACGGTCGCGGCCTTCGCCCGACTGGCTCTGGCGTTCGCGGTCGGCACGCATGGTCTCATCCATGAGTTGCTGCTGCTGCCGCATCAATTCGCCAAGCTTGTCCATCTGCTGGCGCATCGGGCCGCCCTGCTGCTGCTGGCGCTGCTGCCTGCCGGCCTGAAGATTGTTCATCATGCGCTGCAGTTCCTGCAACATCTGCTGGGCCTGATCCCGCGCGCCCGACCGGGCCAGGGTCTCGATCTGGTCCAGCATGTTGTCGAGATCACGCTGGCGCAGCATGTTGTCCGGCATGGACTGCTGGTTGCCGCTGTTCGGATTCTGCCGCGCCAGTTCCCGCATATAGTCCTGCATGGCTTCGCGCAGATCATCCATCAACTGGCTGATCTGTTCGTCGGAGGCGCCATTTTCAAGGGCTTCGGCAAGCGCGTTCTGCGCATCGCGCAAGCGCCGCTCGGCCAGCGACAGGTTGCCGTCCTCAAGTTGCAGCGCGACGCCCCACATGTAGTCGATGGCGGCGCGCAGATCCTCGTCGGAATGGGTGTATTCAAGCCTGGCCCTGACCGACTGCAACAACAGATAGTGGGTGAGATTGGGAATGGTCTCTTCGGGCGCGACCGTCAGCGCGGCGTGAAGATCGAAAACCCGATTGAGATTATTGGCGTCCAGCGCCAGCACACCGCGCTGCTCGACCACCGCTGCGGCCAGGGGTTCAGAAAATCTCCGCCCGGGAAGCACCGTCTCCAGCGTTTCGCTGCGGCCTTGTTGGCCGGCCCCATCGGTGGCCACCAGCGTGATGCGGACTTTCTGACCTGCCAACGGATGCTCGGTCAGGTCATGACTGGCGACGGCCCGATTGTCCTGGGCGGAACGCCGCGGCAGGCTGAGCCGGTATTTCGGAGGATCGTAGAGCGGCCGGGCATTGGGCGCCGGGTCGGCAGCGGGGACAATTTCAGCCTCGGCTTTGGCAATGCCGTGATCATCGGAGAGCGTGTAATCCAGCTCCAAAGCACCATTGACAGCGCGCCGTGGCGATTCGACAAAGGCCGCCAAAGGCGGCTCGTCGGCGATCAGGCGAATGGCGAACACCGCTTCCGAGCTTCCGGCTGTGATGTTCAGTTCGCCGTCCGTTCCGGGCTTGAATGTCCAGGTTGTGGCCCCGGAAGGTGCTGCATCGCCAATGGCTGCGACATCGGTTGGGTCGATCGCTACAAGTGATGGCGTGTCGGGCCCCCATTTCACGTCGGCTTGCGTTGCGCTGCCGCCGACGCGAACGGTGATCTCGCTGCCTTCGATGGCGTCAACAGCTTCGCCTGGGGTCCGGTCGGCACCGGTGAGGAAAACCGGGGCCTGGCGGACATAGGGTGGCGGGGTGATCCAGGCGTCGATGCGGATATCGGGCAATTGACTGCCGGCATGGCTGACGAAGGCATCGCCGGGCCTGCCGGCATTGCCGGAGAAAGAATAGCCAAAGGCTACAAACAGCAGCAGGGCGATGGCGACGCGGATGCCCCAAGGATCACGCCGGGGCAGGGTTGAGCGCGGAAGTCCGGTTTGCAGCGTTCCGATCTTCCCGGCCATACGGCGGCGGTGTTCGTTCCACAGAGCGCGGGCGAAGGGGTCGCTTGCCTCCAGCGTGTCGTCCTGCGTGGCAATGGCCTGGTTGGCAATATGATTGTCTGTTTCGAGCCTGGTCACGATCTCGGCGCGTGTGGGCGAACGGAAACGGGTGAGCGGCCAGAGCGACGCCAGCAAGCCAAGGCCGAACAGACCAAGCAGCACCAGGCGCAGCCAATCCGGAACACTCCGAAAGACGCCGAACCAGGAAAGGCTGAAATAGAGTGCCAGCACACCCAGCAATGGAGCCGCCAGTGTCAGGAGGCGTCCGAGCGACAGATTGACCCGCATCCGCAAGCGGCCAGACGTGACGGCGCGACGTGCGGCATCGCCCCGACCATCGGGAGCCGGGTCGGAAGCCATCGGTGTCTTGCCGTCGGGATTACCTGCCATCTTGTTTTCCTTCAGCGCCAGAAACCAAGATAGCAGTCTTTGCGGCCAAGGCGAGGCCTGTGACGGAAAAGTGAAACCGTTTTGCGCCGGCCTGACACACAATCAGGGGCCGGCAAGCGTGGTGCGGATGTTCAGTCGAGCCAGGCAGGCAGCGAGTCCATGCCAATCAGGTCATCATAGGACGGACGCGGCCGGACGACGTGGAACTGATCGCCATGCACCAGCACTTCGGGTATCAGCAGCCTGGAATTGTAGGTGCCTGCCTGCACGGCGCCATAGGCTCCGGTGGTGGCCACAGCGATCAGGTCTGCCGCCTTGAGCGCCGACATCTCGCGGTCCTTGGCGAGATAATCGCCGCTCTCGCAGACCGGACCGACAATATCGGCGCGGATTCGCGGTGCGCTGGCAGCGGACAGTTTCACCGGCCGGATTTCGTGCCAGGCTTCATACAGTGTCGGCCGGATCAGATCGTTCATGGCGGCGTCAACGATGACGAAGGTCTTGTCGCCGCCATCCTTGATGTAGATGACTTCGGAAACCAGAACCCCGGCATTGGCAACGATCAGGCGGCCGGGTTCGAGAATGACCTTGCAGCCGAGATCGCGAAGGTGCCCCTTGACCATTGCGGCATAGGCGTCGGGACCGGGAGGTGTTGCATTGTCGTCGCGATAGGGCACGCCGAGGCCGCCGCCGATATCGAAATGCTCGATGATGTGACCTTCGGCGCGCAGTTGGCCGATCAGTTCGACCATCAGCTTGAGTGCATCATCAAAGGGCTTGAGATCGGTGATCTGGCTGCCGATGTGCATGTCGATACCGGTGACGCGGACGCCCGGAAGGCTTGCCGCATGGCGGTACACTGCCGGTGCGCGTTGCCAGGAAATGCCGAACTTGTCTTCCTTCTTGCCGGTTGAAATCTTGGCGTGGGTCTTGGCGTCGACATCGGGGTTGATGCGAAAGGACACGGGCGCAACCTTGCCCATGGCAAGCGCCCGGGCGTTGAGCAGCTCGAGCTCGGGTTCGGATTCGACGTTGAAACAGTAGATCTCGGCTGCCAGGGCGGCGTCCATCTCGCGTGCGGTCTTGCCCACGCCGGAGAACACGATCCGCGAGGCTGGAATGCCGGCCGCAAGCGCGCGCAGCAACTCGCCTTCGGAGACGACATCGACGCCTGATCCCAGTTGCGCCAACGTCTTGAGCACCGCCTGATTGGAATTGGCCTTCATGGCGTAACAGACCATCGAATCGATGTCGGCGAACGCGTCGGCAAAGACCTTGTAGTGCCGGCTCAGCGTGGCGGTCGAATAACAATAGAACGGGGTGCCGACTTCGGCGGCAATTTGAGGCAGGCTGACGCCCTCGGCGTGAAGAACGCCATCACGATAGTCAAAATGGTTCATTGGGTGCGCCTATTCGAGAAGACCATCGAGGATGAACCGCCGTTCCGGGGCCACCGGCTCATTCGGCTCTTCGGCGCCTGGCGCTGCCGGCATCGGTGTCACGCCCGGGCGTTCCAGCGGACCCTTGCGGCCGCATCCTGTCAGGACCACGCCCAGCAGAGCCATTGCGCATATCGTTTTGATCCACGGGCCGGTCGTCATTCGCTCTTCCTCAAAATAACCTGCGTTTGCAAACGCGGGACCTACATACAATTTTTCGGCACGATGTGCACCCGCTTTGTCGGTTGCCTCAAGCCTTGAAGCCGGCTGCTAGATCCGCGCCCGCCACCAGGCAACCTGCTTGCGGACCTGTGACGGGGCGGTTCCGCCAAAGCTCTGGCGGCTGGCGACGGAGGCCTCGACGGTCAATACATCGAAGATTCCCTCGGTGATTGCCGGGTTGATGGCCTGCAGCTGTTGCAACGACAACTCTGCCAGTTCGCAGCCCTTTTCCTCCGCCATGGCGACGGCATGTCCGGTGGCGTGGTGGGCGTCGCGGAACGGCAGTCCGGCCTCGCGCACCAGCCAATCGGCAAGATCGGTAGCGGTGGAATAGCCCGATCCGGCGGCCTGGCGCATCTGATCGGCGCGGATTTCCATGTCGCTGATCATGCCGGTCATTGCCGCAATCGACAATTCCAGGCTCTCGGCTGCGTCAAAGACCTGTTCCTTGTCTTCCTGCATGTCCTTGGAATAGGCCAGCGGCAGTCCCTTCATGATGGTCAGAAGTGCTACCAGCGACCCGTTGATGCGGCCGGTCTTGGCGCGAACCAGTTCCGCCGCATCGGGGTTTTTCTTCTGCGGCATGATCGAGGAGCCGGTGGAGAAGGCGTCCGAGAGCCTGACAAAACCGAATTGCGGCGTCGACCAGATGACGATTTCCTCGGCCAGGCGTGAGAGGTGAACCGCGCAGATTGCGGCGAGCGACAGGAATTCAAGCGCGAAATCGCGATCGGACACCGTGTCGATCGAGTTGCGGGTGGGTTCGCGGAAGCCGAGCGCCTTCGCGGTCATGTCCCGATCGATCGGAAAGCCGGTGCCGGCAAGAGCTGCGGCGCCGATCGGGCTTTCATCCATGTGCTCGATGGCATGGCGTACCCGTTGGCGGTCGCGGCCGAACATCTCGACATAGGCCATGCAGTGGTGGCCGAAGGTGACGGGCTGCGCCGATTGCAGATGGGTGAAGCCCGGCATGACCGTGTCGGCGTGCAGCTCTGCCTTGTCGAGAAACGCTGAAATCAGCCGCGTGAGGGCTGCTTCGGTGCGGCCGAGCTCTTCCTTGACCCAGAGGCGGAAATCCAGCGCCACCTGGTCATTGCGGGAGCGGGCGGTGTGCAGCCGTCCGGCAGTTGGTCCGATCAGTTCAGCCAGCCGCGATTCGATATTCATGTGAATGTCTTCAAGCTGGCGCGAGAAAACAAACCTGCCGTCTTCGATTTCTGACAGAATCGTGTGCAGTCCGTGAGTGATCTTGTCGCAATCGTCGCTCGAAATTATGCCAGTCTTGGCAAGCATCGCCGCATGTGCGAGGGATCCGCGAATGTCCTGGGCATAGAGCTTGCGGTCGAAATCGATACTGGCGTTGATTTCCTCCATGATGGCATCCGGCCCGGACGCAAATCGGCCACCCCACATCTGGTTTGACGCCTGTTTGTCCTTATCTATCGACATGAGCCTGCCTTGGAGTTTGTCATGAGCCAATCGCCTAATCGCCTGTCCATCGTTGCCCTCGTCGCAATCGCAATTGCCCTGGGCGTCGTGGTGGGGGCAGCCGGGATATACTTGAAAGCATTGCCCTCTGGCAATGCGCCGCTGACTGAAAGTGTCGCTTCCACCGCACAAGCCGAATGCACGGCCGATCCGGAAATTCTCGCCAGGCTCAAACCGCTGGCAAAAGGCGAGGTGGCTGCCATGGCGATACGTGAGGCGCCGGTTGTGCTGCCCGACATGAATTTTGTCTCCGAGGAGGGGGACGAAAGCCGCATTGCCGATTTTGCCGGACAGGCCCTTCTGGTCAATCTCTGGGCCACATGGTGCGCGCCGTGCCGAGCTGAAATGCCGGCCTTGTCGGAGCTGCAGACGGAACTGGGCGATGATGCCTTCAAGGTGCTGGCGATCAACATCGACACGGGCGATGCCGCCAAGCCGAAAGCATTTCTAGACGAGATCGGGGTTGCCAATCTGGGTCTTTACCGGGATGCCAGCATGGGCGTTTTCAACACGCTGAAGAAGGAAAGTCTGGCTTTTGGGCTGCCGGTCACGCTGATAATAGGCAAGGACGGCTGCCTGCTCGGGGCCATGAATGGACCGGCGGAATGGGCCAGCGACGATGCCAAGGCGCTCGTAGCCGCCCTCAAGGCAGGCTGAGATCAGATGGGGCGCGGCTCGGAATGTCCCGCGGCCGCGCCCAAATCCGCATTGATTTTCCAGGATTCAGTCGAAGGCACAGCCCGGTTTCACACCGAACTTCTTGAAGAGCATGGCCGCGGGGCAAAACCCCGTGAAGGAAGACTGAATCATGTTCAGGCTGACGAAAACCGTCAGCAGATGCCAGTAGGGCGATACGAAATAACCAAGCGCCACAGAGAGCAGAACCATAACTCCTGCGAACGCCAGAATTGTGCGATCGAGTGCCATATCCAAATCCTTTGCTGTATCTCGGGCCCAGCCCGCGCCGCCGGACCTCCGGAGGTTTCACTTGGACTGACATATAGCATTTATAGATTGTATATTCAATATGTTTTATGTAAATGGCCTGACCGGATCTCGGCCGGTCAGTAGCGGCCCCCGGCGGGTTTCGCTTTTCAGCCGCCGATCCGGTTTCGCATATCGGGCTTTCGCCTGATATGCAGGGTCTTGGTGATGCGGGCGACGGGATCACCATCGGTGTTGACGATATCAACCGGGAACGTCCGGAGATACCTGGCGCCGTCTTCGACGGTGTTGGCGCGAATTTCGTCGAGCATGGCGTCAGTAAGCCGGAAACTCGCAGACACCGTGCCGCGTCCGGGGCGGAGGAACTCAATTGCGGCAGATTTGTCCCAGACCGTGTAGCTGCGGTCGAGATTGCGCATCACCATCAACATCCAGAACGGGTCAGTCATGGCAAACAACGAGCCCCCGAAATGGCAGCCGACATAGTTCTTGTTGTAGAATCGTTCACGCAGATCGACATCGACGGCGCGGAAATCATCGCTGATATGGCGGACCCGGATGCCGGCGCACAGCAAAGGTGGCCACAGGTTCATCCCGCGGCGGAGGGCTTTGGCTTTCATCTGAGTTCTTACCGGGTGGGGACCGGCGTGTCGCCGCGGTAATCATAAAATCCGCGACCAGACTTGCGTCCGAGCCAGCCGGCTTCCACGTACTTCACCAGCAGTGGGCAGGGCCGGTACTTCGAATCTGACAGCCCGTCGTGGAGGACCTGCATGATCGACAGACAGGTGTCGAGCCCGATAAAATCGGCCAGCTGCAGTGGGCCCATCGGATGATTGGCGCCGAGCTTCATGGCGGTGTCTATGGCTTCCACGGATCCGACGCCCTCATAGAGCGTATAGATCGCCTCGTTGATCATCGGCAGCAGGATGCGGTTGACGATGAAGGCAGGAAAATCCTCCGCGACGGTAATGGTCTTGTCGAGCGTATCTATGAAGCCGCGTGCGGATTTGAAGGTGGTTTCTTCGGTGGCGATGCCGCGCACCAGTTCGACCAGTTTCATCACCGGCACCGGGTTCATGAAATGGATGCCGATGAAGCGTTCCGGCCGGTCGGTTGCCGAGGCAAGGCGGGTGATCGACAGGGACGACGTGTTGGTGGCGAGGATCGCCTCGGGATTGAGCACTGGGCAGAGCTGCTGGTAGATCTTGCGCTTGACCGTTTCATCCTCGGTGGCGGCCTCTATGACGAGATCCATCGCCGCGAGATCTGCAATGTCGGGTGCGAGGCGGATTCTGGCGAGGGTGGCTTCGCGGTCGGCCTCTGTCGTCTTTCCGGACGAGACCTGCCGGGCAAGATTGCCGCTGATGGTGGCGAGCATGTCCTGAAGCGTATCTGCGGAAGTGTCGTGCACGTGCACATCATAACCTGCCATGGCGCAAACATGGGCGATCCCGCTGCCCATCTGGCCCGCGCCGATAATGCCGACACTCTTGATCTGATTGCCCATTTGTTCCGCCTGACTGATGTTAGGATGCTGCCGGAAGCGCAGAACCATTTGCGTCCGGGCTAGGAACCTAAATGGCCGGGATGGAGACGTCCAGCCCGGCCATTGATCTTGTCGATGATTTTCTTCGATCAGAGCGCCTTTTCGAGCTCCGGCAGAGCTTCGAACAAATCAGCGACCAGACCGTAATCAGCGACCTGGAAAATCGGAGCTTCCTCGTCCTTGTTTATGGCGACGATGACCTTGGAATCCTTCATCCCGGCCAGATGCTGGATCGCGCCCGATATGCCGCAGGCAATATAAAGATCGGGAGCCACGACCTTGCCGGTCTGACCGACTTGCCAGTCATTGGGGGCGAAGCCAGCGTCGACGGCTGCGCGGGATGCGCCGACGGCGGCGCCCAGCTTGTCGGCCACAGGCAGAATCACGCTCTGGAACTTCTCCGAAGATCCAAGCGCGCGGCCACCGGAGATGATGATCTTGGCCGACGTCAGTTCCGGGCGGTCGCTTTCGGCGATCGCATCCTTGACAAAGGATGACAGCCCGGGATCACCGGCTGCGTCAACGCTCTCAACCGATGCTGAACCTCCTTCGCCGGCAGCGGAGAAGCTGGCGGTGCGCACGGTGATGACCCGCTTGGCGTCCGTCGACTTGACCGTCTGCAGCGCGTTGCCGGCATAGATCGGGCGCTTGAACGTGTCCGCCGACATCACCTCGATGATGTCGGAAATCTGCATGACATCAAGAAGTGCTGCAACGCGCGGCATGACGTTCTTGCCCGACGTGGTGGCAGGCGCCATCAGCGTGTCGTAATCGCCGGCAAGGGAGACAGCCAGAGCCGCCAGTGGCTCTGCCAACCGGTTGGCGTATTCCCCGCCCTCGGCCAGCAGCACCTTGGAGACACCGTCAAGCTTGGCGGCTGCATTGGCTGCAGGTTTGGCGTCCTGGCCGGCAACCAGGATGTGGATGTCGCCACCTATCTGGGATGCTGCGGTGACCGCCTTGGCGGTCTGCTCGGACAGTGAAGCGTGGTCGTGTTCGGCTATGATGAGAATGGCCATGGTATGATCTTCCTTTCCCGCGCTTACAGCACGCCTGCTTCGTTCTTGAGCTTGTCAACCAGTTCGGCCACGGAAGCCACCTTGACGCCGGCCTTGCGGCCACCTGGTTCCTCGGTCTTTATGACTTCAAGCCGCGGCGAAAGGTCGACGCCGTAATCGTCAGCGGTTTTCTTGTCGAGCGGCTTCTTCTTCGCCTTCATGATGTTGGGGAGCGAGGCATAACGCGGCTCGTTGAGGCGCAAATCGGTGGTCACAATCGCCGGCAGCTTGACCGAAATGGTCTGCAACCCGCCATCGACCTCGCGGGTGACGTCAGCGGAACCGTCGCCGATCTCGACCTTGGAGGCGAATGTGGCCTGGCTCCAGCCCAGGAGCGCCGAGAGCATCTGGCCGGTCTGGTTGGCGTCGTCATCGATTGCCTGCTTGCCCAGGATCACCAGGTCCGGGCTTTCTTCGCCGACGATGCCCTTGAGGATCTTGGCCACCGCCAATGGCTCGACCAAGGTGTCGGCCACGACCAGAATTGCCCGGTCGGCGCCCATGGCAAGTGCGGTGCGCAGGGTTTCTTCGGCCTTGGCCGGCCCGATTGAAACCGCAATGACTTCGGTCGCCTTACCGGCTTCCCTGAGCCGCAGCGCTTCCTCGATGGCGATCTCGTCAAACGGATTCATCGACATCTTTACATTGGCGAGGTCTACGCCACTGCCATCGGATTTCACTCGGATCTTGACGTTGTAGTCAACAACCCGCTTCACCGGCACCAGAATTTTCATCGGTTTGTCTTCCTCACTTTGCTAGGCCTCATTTTGTTCGGCGGTGTTTTGTTCAGGCCGGACAGCCCCGGCAGCAGACCATTGATCCGGATTTTGCCTGCGACGACGCCGCCCGGATAGCCGATTGGCGACATGGATACGCGAATTCTGTCCAAATTCAATCGTAACAACACCGGAGAATCCCGATTGCGCAGAAAAAAATGCTCAGGTTCGCATCAATTTGCCGCCGTTGCGCTAGCGTCCCCACTTCGTTGTCTGCGCTCGTGACGAGGCCGGCGCGGATTGCGCCGGTGGCGTTGTCTTGCGGATGACTGCCTTGGGGCTCTCGATGGTCCGGTCGAACAGGGGTACTCCGGATCGGCGCAACACAAGGACCAGAACCGCCCCGACGATCATGCCGCCAATATGGGCCCCCCAGGAGACGTCCCCGCCAAAATCGGTGACGACCATAACGAATTGGGTGCCGACCCAGAACAATAGCGGAATGTAAGCCGGCAAGGGCAGCGGGATACGGCCGAGCACCAGTACCCAGACCCTGACCCTGGGATGCAGCATCAGATAGGCAGCAATGACACCGGCAACCGCACCTGAGGCGCCAATCAGCGGGCCATCGGAGTCGGGAAGAAGCAGCCCGTGCATGTAAGCCCCGGCGGCGGCGCACAGCAAATAGAAGATGAGAAACTTGATATGCCCCATCGCATCTTCGACATTGTCGCCGAACACCCACAAAAACAGCATGTTTGAGCCGAGATGGAGCAGGTTTCCATGCAGGAAACTGTAGGTGATGTAGGTCGCATCCTCGGGCACGAGAACGAGCGAGGCCGGCAGGTCGGCGATGTCATTGACCACCGAAGGGATGTAGCCCAGGCTCAGGAAAGCGGCATTGGTGAACTCGCTGTCATCGCCCGCAAACCCGGTTACTCCCCAAACAAGCACATTGATCACAATCAATGACCACGTCACCCATTGCAGCTTGATGTGCTTGAGATTGTTGGAATCATAGAGGGGAATGAACATGGCGCGGGATTCCGTTTGGCCTGTGGGGCTATCAAGTCACTCCGTCGCAGACTACCGGTTTTTGCCCGGAACCCAAAGCACATCCGCGCGGCCGTGATCATTGACCCAGCGCGCGGCGACAAAAAAGAAGTCGGATAGTCGGTTGGCGAACCGGATCGCTGCGGGATTGACTGTTTCAGTGTCCTGCGCAGCGAGTTCAACCATCAGCCGTTCAGCCCGGCGCACCAGGGTGCGGGCGAGGTGCAGATGCGCCGCAGCCGGAGTGCCGCCGGGCAGGATGAAGGATCGCAATGGTTCGAGATCGGCATTGAGATGATCGATATCGCTTTCGATCCGCTCGACTTGCGAGTCGACAATTCGCAAGGGCTCGTATTTGGGCGTCTTGCCGGTGTCGGGCGTGGCAAGATCGGCGCCAAGGTCGAAGCAATCATTCTGGATCCGCATCAGCATGGCATCGAGGTCGGGCATGGAGGCCGTGTGAAGCCGCACCAGGCCGATCACGGCATTGGCTTCGTCGACCGTGCCATAGGCCTCGATCCGCAAATCATATTTCGGCCGCCGCTCGCCCGCCACCAGGCCAGTCGTGCCGTCATCACCGGTTTTGGTGTAGATCTTGTTGAGTTTAACCATGAGGCAGACCTTCCGGGACGGGTTGAGGGAGCTTCGGCGGCAAAGCGCTGTCAGGTCAGCGCCCGCCCCCGGTAAGCCACAGGGTCGCAACGATCAGTATCACGGCGACAAATTGCAGCAACACGCGGGCCTGCATCAGTTTGTTGGAAAGATTACTGTTGCCGCCGCGCGCCATGTTGACGAGGCCGCGCACCAGAACGACCGCAACAGCCAGCATGACGACAATGGACAGCACATAGGTTACGGACGACATCAGGCGGTTTCCTCGTGGCGGGGTTCCGGTGGGAACATAGGGCGTCTTGCCGGCAATTCCAACGCTTGTCAGCAACTCAATTTTTCTTGGCGAGCCATGGGTACAACAGACTTGCCGGCAGCATCCGGCGGGCCATGACGCCCAGTTTCGCCTCACGTGTTACGGCATAGTGAAAGCGCGGACGATCAGCCGTCAGCGCGTGACGCAGGACCTTGTGGACAGCGTCCGGTCCCAATTTGCCGCTGTCTGACTGCTCCTGTTTTTCAAGCCGGCGGAGCTGGGCCTGATAAACCTGGCGGTGCACGGAACCCTCAATGTCTATTTCACGATGAAAATGCTTCAGGGCATTGGCTCTGAACCGGCTGACGATCGCGCCGGGTTCGATGAGGCTGACGTGAATGTCGGTGTCTTCGAGTTCCATCGCCAGCGTCACCGAAAGCCCCTCGATCGCATGTTTGGAGGCGTTGTAGGCGCCGCGAAAGCGCATGGGAACCAGGCCGAGAATGGAAGAACATTGCACAATGCGGCCATGGCCACGGGTCCGCATTACCGGGATGACCCGTCGGGTGAGGTCGTGCCAGCCGAAAAAATTGGCTTCGAACTGCGCCCTCAGGACATCGGTGTCGAGATCCTCGACCGCACCGACCTGGCCGTAGCCGCCATTGTTGAACAGCGCGTCGCAACGCCCGCCGGTGGCGTCCATGGCGAGCGCAAAAAACTCGGCGATGCTGGCAGGATCTGCATAATCGAGGTGAAAGGCCTCAAGACCGTCGGCGTGAAGACGGGCAATATCTTCGGCTGTGCGGGCCGAGGCTATGACCTGCCAGCCTTCGGCCTTGAGCGCGCGGGCGCAATAGGCGCCAATGCCGCTGGAGCAGCCCGTCACCAGAATCGATTTTCTTTGGTTATCACCGTTCATTTATGACCAACCCCTGTTCCTGCGGCGTTTCAAATCCCATAATCACCCTTGGCTGACAATGCCGGTATTCGTTTTAAAGTCAGTCAGGCAGGGAGCACGCATTGCGACGAACATACGCGGTCATCCTCGATGCAGTTACCCATTTCAACAATGATGATGGTTGGGCGATGGCCAGTCACGTGGCCCTGTCGATCCTTATGGCGCTGTTCCCGTTCATGATATTCGGCACATCGTTGGCGAGCTTTCTCGGCGCCCACGCCTATGCGGACACAGCATCGCACCTGATTTTCGATACCTGGCCCGAATCGATCGCCAAGCCGATCGCGCGGGAGGTAATCAACGTGCTGACCATCGAGCGCGGCGGCCTGCTGACGATCTCGGTGCTGGCGGCGGCATTCTTTTCCGCCAACGGCGTCGAGGCGCTCAGGGTTTCACTCAACCGTGCTTACCGGGTGACCGAAACCCGCCCCTGGTACGTGACAAGGGCGCAGAGTCTCGGCTTCGTGGTCATCGCGGTGATGGTGATCATGGCCATCAGCTTTCTGCTTGTGCTGGCGCCACTGGTGCTGAAGCTGGCACGACAATTTGCCCCCTGGATGGAGACCCTGATCTCGGCCGTCGATAACTGGCGTATTCTTGTCGCCGTGTCGGTGCTGGTGGTGGGCCTTGTGCTCTCGCATCTGTGGCTGCCGGCAGGCAAACGCAGGCTCATCGATGTCATGCCCGGTATTTGCGTGACGTTGATTGCGTGGATTGCCGGAGCGCTGGCATTCGCCCGCTACCTGAAGGAATTCGCCACATATGTTTCGACCTATGCGGGACTGGCCTCGATCATGGTGGCCCTGGTGTTTCTCTACATCATTGCAGCGATCTTCATTCTCGGCGCCGAGATCAATGCCGCCATTATCAAGGCGCGGGTGCGGGCCGAAATGCGGAGCCGGGCATCCGAGCTGAAGAGCCAGGCAACGCATGATACGTGATGTCATGAACCGGCGGCGATCAGGCTGATTGCGCCAGCCCGGCCAAGGCGAGGATGTCGTCAGAGGTGGCGCCTTGTTGCCGCAGCGAAGCCAAGGAGGTGGCGCCATCACGTTTGGAGAGCTTGCACCCGTCGGAACCGCACACCAGGCTATGATGGTGGTAGCGCGGCGATGGCAGCCCAAGCAAGTGCTGCAACAGGCGGTGAACGGACGTGGAGGCGAACAGATCTTCGCCGCGAATCACATCGGTGACCTGCTGAAGGGCATCATCCACGCTGACGGCGAGGTGGTAGCTGGCGGGGATATCGCGCCGCGCCAGTTTGACATCGCCCCACATTGCAGGATTGGCGGCAAGTGTGCCCGTTTCACCGTTCGGTCCGGCACCATGTTCATCCCAGTGCAGGGCGCCATCCAGGTTTTGCACGGCCGCTTGCATATCCAGCCGCCAGGCGTGAGGTTCACCAGCATCTATCCTCTCTGTGCGTTGACGATCCGACAATGCGCGGTCGTCACCGGGGTAATGCGGCACGCCGTCGGGATCGCGCGGCCATGAACCTCCGGAGGCATCGATGGCGCGCACCCGATCAGCGGCCTCGGCGCGGCTGAGAAACGCAGGATAGAGCAGACCAAGCTTGCGCAGCTCGGTCAGTGCCGCCTCGTAGTCGGCAAGATGCTCGGATTGGCGGCGCACCGGTGTCGGCCATTCCAGCCCAAGCCAGGCCAGATCCTCAAAGATGGCCGCTTCGAATTCGGGCCGCGCACGGGTGGTGTCGATATCTTCGACGCGCAGCAGAAAGCTACCGCCGCGGCTGCGGGCGAAACGGGTGTTGAGCACGGCGGATCGGGCATGACCGAGATGAAGCAAGCCGTTCGGGCTGGGGGCAAAGCGCACGACCGGCGGGGCAAGAGATGGTTTGGCTGTGGCGTTGTCGTTCAGCATGGTATTTCATGTCATTTTTTGCAGGCCGCGTCACCGGTGTCGGTTGCGTGGGCCGAACCAATCGGCAGAAGGCAGACCATGCGCCGGATTGACAGCACCGAGGATATTGCCGCCGGGCTTGCCGGGCTGGCGCAGTGCGATGCGCGGCTGGCCCGCGCAATCGAGCTTAGCGGTCCGGTTCCATTGCGGCGCAGACCGCCCGGCTATGCCGCGTTTGCCGAGATCATTCTGTCGCAGATGGTGTCGAAAGCCAGTGCGGCTGCGTTACAGCGCAAACTGGAATGGGCGGCCGGCGAAATTTCCCCGGCGGCGATCCTGGCGCTCAGCCCGGAGGCGCTGCGCCAAGCCGGCCTGTCCCGGGCCAAGGCGGAGACGCTGTGCCGGGTCGCTTGCGGCGTGCTTGACGGTGAGCTTGACCTCGATGGCCTCTGCCGTCTCGACGGGCGGGAGGCACTGAGCAAGATGGTGGCGATCAAAGGGGTCGGGCCCTGGACGGCGGAGGTCTATTTGCTGTTTTGTGCCGGGCATCCGGATGTTTTTCCAGCAGGCGATGTGGCGTTGCAAAATGCCGCAGCCGATATCCTTGGCCTGGAAGCCCGGCCGAATCCGCGATTGCTGTCGTCTCTTGCCGAACCTTGGAGTCCCTGGCGTGGCGTGGCGGCGCGGCTGTTGTGGGCCTATTACGCGACGGTGATGAAGCGCGATGCAACACCGCTGGACGGGTGATGCGAGGAAAAAAATGGTTTGTCACGTAAATGCTTCACAAGCCCGATATATCCAGCTTATTATACTCCGTGCAGATGAAGTATCGCCCGGGAGGGTCGCTTGACGATCTTTGTGTCCCCGCAGTCGCTGCCGGCGCTCGTTCTGAACGCTGACTACAGGCCGCTGAGTTATTACCCTTTGTCGCTATGGTCCTGGCAGGATGCTGTCAAGGCCGTGTTTCTCGACCGTGTCCAGATTGTCGCTGAGTATGACAACGCGGTTTCGTCGCCGAGCTTTTCGATGCGGTTGCCGAGCGTTGTCTGTCTCAAGACCTATATCAAGCCGTCCCGTTTTCCGGCGTTCACACGGTTCAACGTCTTCCTGAGAGACCGCTTCGAATGTCAGTATTGCGGTTCGCCGAACGAGTTGACATTCGACCATGTGATCCCGCGCTGCTGTGGTGGGCAAACCACTTGGGAAAACGTCGTCGCAGCCTGTTCACCCTGCAATCTGAGAAAGGGCGGGATAATGCCCAAGCAGGCAGGGATGATTCCGCAGCAAAAGCCCTACCGGCCAAGCGTGCAGGACTTGCATAAGAACGGCCGCATGTTTCCACCGAACTTCCTGCATGAAAGCTGGATGGACTTTCTCTATTGGGACGTTGAGCTGCAGCCGTGAGCGCTGGGGCCTAATCCTTGGCTTTTGCACTGCGGAAGGCGATGGCAGCCAGAACGGCACTGACCAGGACGTTCCAGCCAGCAAAGGACAATCCCAGCACCCGCAGGGCGGCCGCATCACAGGATGGCGGTTTTTTCGAGCTGAGATCGCCAAGCAGTGAGCCGGCATCCTTTGTCACCGCATCAGCCGCAGTGGCACAGGAAGCCGGGCCGTCCCACCAGTGCCACTCGACACCGGAGTGATAGACCCCGAGCGCAAGCCCATAGAGCATGAGCAATCCGCCAATGGCCAGAAGCACCCGCACGGCCGAGGACGGCGCCGAAGCGCGGGAGAGCAGCGCAGCGACGAGCATCAGGGGCGCGCCAATGTAATAGGGGGTGCGCTGCTCGAGGCAGAGCGCGCAGGGGATGTAGCCGCCGATATGTTCGAAGGCGAGTGCCGATCCGACGACCACGGCCATCGCTACGGCCAGGAACAGCGCTGTGAGACTGCGGTTGGGGTGTGCATTGGCGGTTTGCATTGTCATGTTCCAGTTTTTGATCGCATGACGGATTACGCCCGCTTGGTGTCAAATCAATGGTGTGCGCGCGCGCCAGCGCTGTTTGCATGGCCTGGCATCAGGCCTATGCCCCCTTGTTGAGCAGAAAACTGATCAGAAAATAGATCAGTGCCGGTCCGCCGACGACGAGGATGGCAACCCAGATGAGGGCAACGGCGAGGCCGAGAATGACAAACAGCGCATCGCGTTCGATAAGGCCGATGGCCGCCAGGGCAACACCAATGCCGGGGACGGTGTTGGTGAGCGGCAGCGGTACGAGGATGGAGAGACATGGTACGATCAGCAGGGCGCCGATGATTTGGGCTGCGCGGTCACCGGTGAAGCCTGGAAACCGTGGATGGGCAAACCGCTCCAGCCAGCCGCCATAGCGCCGGGCGCGCGCCACCACATCGAGCAAGCCGACCACCGGCAATTGGCGCTTGCGTAAGGTTTCCGGCAGCCATGGCGCGCGGCGGCCTGTAGCCATCTGTGCCGCAAGAACCACCATCGGAAGCGCCACCAGCTGCGGCAGGACATATATGAAGGGCAGGCAGCAGGGCAATGCCAGCACCAGCAGCAAAAGCCCGAAAGCGCGTTCCTGCATCAGATCGCTCAGCGCTCCGAGGCTGATGGTCGTATTGCGGTCAGGCATTGCACTGTCATCCGCAGCCGGGCTGTTGGGCTGCAGATGCGGCTTCAGGATGGCCTCGATCTTAGCAAGCGCGCCATGTGGCGTCGCCGATCCTTCAAATGCGGTCATGGCCAGGGTGCCCCTGTTGCTCATTGAGTCGCCGATCCTTAGCAGAGCAGTTACGCCCATTCCATCATCATCAGACCGGGAGCTTAACAAAACCGCATTTCAGCGCTGGCGAACAGATTGCGGTCTATTTGATCTATCGGCTTGACCAGGGCGCCTGCTGATAATATTGGACTGGACACAGTGGTTTGCCCCTTTGGCGGAATTGGTAGACGCGCCGCACTCAAAATGCGGTTCTGCAAGGAGTTCCGGTTCGAGTCCGGAAGGGGGCACCACTTTTTACGCGCATGCCGACCGCCTCGTCGAAGTCGATCGCCAAGATTTTCGATGCATCGTTGCAAAGTTCGGGCTGGCGCTGAATTCAACAGATTTGTGCTTGAAGCTCAGAATTCGGCAAAACTGTTCTCGTCGTTTTCCACCCTCTTCATTCCGGCGTTTGTGCCTGATAGAACTTTGACCTGTTCTGACTTGCCTGTTCGCATGGAAAGCAGAGCAGTGCCGGTAATCGATGTGCTTTTGCAAGGACTTCCTGCCATGTTGCTGCCCAGGGGTGAAACTCTCGAAGACATTGCCGCACGCTTCGAATGGAATGTTCCGGCCTTCTTCAACATTGGCAGCGCGGTGTCGGATGCCTGGGCGGCGCGTGAACCCGACAGGGTCTGTCTCGAGCATTTCAATCCCGAGGGGGAGCCCGACAGGTTGACCTATGGCAGCCTGGCGCGCCGGTCCAACCGGTTTGCCCGTGGGCTCAGGTCGCTCGGCGTGGCGCCGGGGGATCGGGTGGCGCTGATGCTGCCGCAGGGATTCGAGACCGCAATCGCGCATGTTGCAATCTACAAGCTTGGCGCCATCGCGGTGCCTCTGGCGCTGCTGTTCGGGGCCGAAGCGGTCGTGCACAGATTAGCCGCTTCCGGCACCAAGGTATTGGTGACAACGCCGGGTGGATACCACACGGTTGCCGGCGTCCGGCAGCGTTTGCCTGAGCTTCAGACTATTGTTGTTGCCGGCGAAGACGACGGCATGGCCGGGACTGTCAGCTTCGACGGATTGGAGCAGGGGCACGCCGATGACGCGGTCGCGATTGAAACCCGCGCCGATGACCCGGCATTGATGATTTTCACCTCCGGCACCACCGGGCCGCCCAAGGGTGCGCTGCATGGGCACAGGGTGCTGATCGGGCACATTCCCGGAGTTCAGGCTCATCATGAATTCCTGCCGCAGCCCGGCGACAAGCTCTGGACGCCGGCGGACTGGGCCTGGGCGGGCGGTCTGCTCAATGTTCTGCTGCCTGGACTGCTGCTGGGTGTGCCGGTGGTGTCGTCTCGGGCGCAAAAATTCGATCCGGAGCTGGCCTACCGGATCATGGCGGAGATGAAGGTCCGCAATGCCTTCATTCCACCCACGGCGCTGAGGATCATGCGCACGGTTTGTGATCCCCTGTCACGTCATCGTCTCAACCTGCGCACGATGGGATCGGGCGGCGAGGCGCTGGGGCGCGAGACCTATGATTGGGCGAAAGAGGTTCTCGGTCTTACCATCAACGAGTTCTACGGCCAGACCGAATGCAATCTGGTGCTTTCATCCTGCGCTGAACTCGGCGTCAGCCTTGGCGGCGCTATCGGCAAGCCCGTGCCCGGACATCAGGTGGCGGTGATCGACGAGCAGGGAACAGTCGTGGCGGACGGGGTGGCAGGCCAGATTGCGGTGAAGCGGCCGGATCCGGTGATGTTCCTGGGCTACTGGCAAAACGAGGCTGCGACAAAGGCCAAGTTCATCGGCGACTGGTTGGCCACCGGTGATCAAGGCGTGCGCGACGCGCAAGGGTATTTTTCGTTTTTCGGACGGGATGACGATGTCATCACGTCGTCGGGATACAGGATCGGGCCTGGGGAAATCGAGGATTGCCTGACCGGGCATCCGGCGGTGGCGCTTGCAGCGGTGGTGGGGAAACCTGATCCGTTGCGCACCCAGATTGTCAAAGCCTACATCGTGCTGGCCCCCGCAATCGAGCCGGGCGCGGAGTTGACAGAATCCGTCCGCGAATGGGTCAAAACGCGATTGTCGGCGCATGAATATCCCCGAGAGATCGAATTTGTCGATAGCCTGCCGCTGACCACCACGGGCAAGGTGATCCGGCGAATTTTGCGAGATCAGGCGATCGCGGAATCGAGAGCCGGCGGACCAGATACTTGAGATCTGCGGCGCCCGATGCCGGTCACAATGCGCGGTGTGAGCAGGAGGAACAGGTTCAGGTCCGTTTGGCCATGCCGCGGATCTTCTCGCGCAGCAGCCGGGCGACGTTGCGCGTGTTGCGGTAGATGTGCAACTGGGTTGCCACCTGACGCACGTCACGGTCGAGTTTGGGATCAAGCCCGATGACCAGGGTGCCCATGCTTTCACGTTCGGTCCACATGCGGCTCATGACCGGATGATCAGGCACCGCACAGGAATCGGTGCGGCTAATGTTGAAGTCATCAAGGTGCCACTCGGTCAGCCTGTCGACCAGAAGTTTGCCGGGGGAATATCGGGCCCAGTTCTCGTTGTAAGCGGTTTTCCACGTCCACGCCTCGCCAGCCGAGACAAAGACGATCATCGACGCAATCGCCTCACCGTCAAGCGCCAGGCTATGAATTCGAACACTGTCGGTTTCAGCCAGACTGTTGACGGCTTCACGGGCGAAAGCAGCGCGATAGCGATCGGCGACCATGGCTGACTTGCGGCGCCCCTTCCAGCCGGAATCCTCGAGCGTCAGGAATTCCTCAAGATGGTAGCGGATTTCCTCGGGCTGACGAGCGACCAGATAGCTCAACTCGCCATGTTCGGACAATCGTCGCCATTGCCGGCCCATCTCGTGGCGATGTTTGCTGGAGACAGATTTGGCCAGATATTGGTCAGCGTCCAGGGTGCTTTCGAGAAACGGGCGTTGCGCCTCGTCGGTGACGGCGACGGAAAGGTTGCGGCTTGCCGCAACCGCACGAAGCAGGGCCGCCACCGGACCATTCAGCCGCATGTCGGGAAGCACCAGTATGCCCGGAAGTCCGGATTCGGGCCGTCCCAGCGCTTCGAGCATGTTGTCGAGCGTTTCAGCTGCGTCCTCACGGTCGAGCAGCGGCGTGCCCAACGGGCCGAAGGGGTTGGCCCAGACACGAATGATCGAGGCGCCGACGGAGAAGCCCGGCTTTTCTACCGAGTAGGGCAGCAGCATCCGCATGCGCGAATGAGTCTCGGTTTCATCCCGCATCAGCATGAGCCGGATTACCCGATCTTCCAGCCGCGGCATGGCCGGCGCCAGGAAACGGGCCGAAAAGAAAACGTTCGGCTCGAGTGCCCTGTGGGTCAGAAAATCGAGCTCATCGCGCAATTCGTAACCGGCGCGGGCCGGATAAATTGCCAGATGCCGGCCCGGCCGGCCGACAGCAATATCGCGCTCGGGGAGCGGCCGGCCGGTCTGCACATCGGCAAACTCGCCAATCAGGGTGTTGGCCTGACTGGCAACCTCTTCAGGAACGATAGGGCTGGAAGCCATCGGCTATCGGGCCTCCGCAGCAGGTAGGACACGCTCCGGCACGGGCCGGGCCGCGATGAACATGACAATGCCGAGCCGTCGGCGGATGACCAGATGCAGCAAGCCTGCCTCGATGGCCATTGCGGTTGCTGTTGCCGTGGCTGCGCCGAGCAAGCCCCAGACCGGAATCAGCACGACATTGAGACCGAGATTCGCGGCGAGCGCCATGGCGTAGATCATGGCACAGATCCTGAGCTCGCCTGCCATGGTCAGCAGCACTTCGCCCGGACCAATCATCGCCTTGGCGATAATGCCCGCGAACAGGACGACCATGATGAGGTGACCTTCCTGGAAGGCGGGCCCGAAAAGCGACAGCAAGAACGGTCCCGCCGTGATCACCAGCGCGCCGACCAGCAGCGACGGCCAGAAGGTCCATCGTACGGTTTGCCGCGCAAAAACCGCCAGAGCGTTGCGATCGGCGCCGGAGATCAGGGCCGAGAAGCGCTGCGCGGCGGCAGCCTTGACGGCGAAATAGACAAAATGAACCAGCGCCATGGTCTTGGCTGCGGCGAAATAGACGGCAACCTTTTCCGGCGGAAGGTAAAGCCCGACGATGATGACATCGGCGTTGGTGAGCATGAAATAGAAGCCTTCAATCAGAAAGATCGGAAGGGCAACCATCAACCAGGTTCTGAAGTGAACCTCGACGCCGCGCGCCGGAAAGCGTTTGCGAAGCCGGCTGGTGACGACAATAAACTGGGTGATCGTCGTCACATAGGCCGCAGCCAGAGCTGCGACGATTGCCGTGTTGGCGTCGGCCATGCGTCCCAGCCAGATGGCGCCGGCGACGAAGACCAGGATGAGCAGCGGACGGGCGATGTAGGTGGGGCTGAGAGCATGAACCGGCCAGCTATTGGCCCTTGCGGTTCCGTCCAGCACGTCGCCCAGAGCAATCATTGGAAGGATGAAGGCGCCGACGAAAAGCGGCTGAACATAATGGGATTCGACCTTGTCGCCCAGCATATAGAGCGCGGCGATCGCGGTTGCCGCAATCAGCGTCGCCGACACCATGGCGAATATCCGGGCCGTGGCGGCGAGCCCCATGATCGCTTCCTCCGCGCCGGCAGAGCGGTATTGCGGCAGAAAGCGAATGACAGCGGTGTGAAAACCCAGGCAGGAGAGATTACCCAGAATGATGGCGATCACCCAGACAAAAACGAATACACCATACTCGAATTCGCCCATCAGCCGCGCCAGGATGATCTGTGAGACAAAGGCAATCGCGGCACTGACGATACGGATGGAAAACGCGATCATGGCCATGCGCTGGGCCACGCTGGTTTCATCGGTTGCCGCGGCGAGAGTGGCCAGGCGTTCGAGCACCGGCGCAAGCCGCGCAGCATAGCGCGGCGGCAACAGTCTGCCAGCGGTGTCGATCAACGTCATGGTCAAGCTTCAATCCGGTTGTTTCAACGCCACAATGTCATGGCGACGTTAAGAAACGGTTTGACCGAATGTCTCATCATTTGAGTGGCGTAGTCTGCATTCGAGACGGGCGGATGTGGCTGCGCCGCCTCGGTGTGGCTTTGACCGGCAGGGGAGCTGAAACAGGAGGTTTCGGAGTGGTCAGGGTTGGTCAGTCAAGGCCGGCATCAGCGCACAAAAAAGCCGGGATCTTCGATCGAGGATCCCGGCCTGGCTCTCTGGCCTGCGGCGATCAGTAGGCGCCGTGGCAGTGCTTGTATTTTTTGCCCGATCCGCAGGGGCAGGCCTCGTTCCGGCCAACCTTGCCCCAGGTTGATTCATCTTCGGGATTGCGGTCTTGCGGCGCCACCACTCCGGCTGCGAGCTGAACGTCGGGCCGGTCGAACTCATCGTCGCCCGTGCTGGCATTGATGTGGTGGCCTTCCATGTCTTGAGGCAGTTCGGGCTCCGGTGCCGTGGCGGCTTCGCGGACAACTTCGACCCGCATCAATTGCGCCATCACTGCCTGCCGCAGATTGGCGAGCAGCGCCTGAAACAGTTCAAAGGCTTCGGATTTGTACTCCTGCAACGGGTCACGCTGCGCGTAACCGCGGAAGCCGACCACCGAGCGGAGATGGTCAAGATTAACCAGATGCTCCCGCCACAGATGGTCAAGTGTCTGGAGAACAACAGATTTTTCGACATATGTCATAACTTCAGGCCCGAAGCGTTCCGCCCGTTCCCTGGCAAGATTGTCGGCAGCCTCAACAATGCGCGTGTGGATGTCGTCTTCGGCGATACCTTCTTCCGCGGCCCACTCATCGATCGGAAGATCGAGGTTGAGATAGGCCTGGACGCCTTTCTTGAGCTCGTCGACATTCCATTGTTCGGCATAAGCGCGCTCGGGAATGTGGAGCTTGACCAAGCCGTCAATGACTTCGTGGCGCATGTCCACGATAATATCCGAGATGGATTCGGAATCCATCAGTTCCTTGCGCTGCTCAAACACCACCTTGCGCTGATCGTTCATCACATCATCGAACTTGAGCAGGTTCTTGCGAATGTCGAAGTTGCGGGCCTCGACCTTCTTCTGCGCCCGTTCAAGGGCCTTGTTGATCCATGGATGGATGATCGGCTCGCCATCCTTGAGACCCAGGGTCTTGAGCATGCTGTCCATACGTTCGGAGCCGAAAATGCGCATCAGATCATCCTGCAGCGACAGGAAGAACTTAGAGCGGCCCGGATCGCCCTGACGGCCCGAGCGGCCGCGCAGCTGGTTGTCGATCCGGCGGCTTTCGTGCCGCTCGGTGGCCAGCACATAAAGACCACCGGCGGCCAGCGCTTCGTCCTTGAGTGTCTGAATTTCGGCGCGGATGATTTTTTCTTTCTCGTCCCGCTCCGGTCCCTTGGGCATGTCACCCAACTCCTGGGCAACGCGCATATCGGCATTGCCACCAAGCTGGATGTCGGTGCCGCGACCGGCCATGTTGGTGGCGATGGTCACAGCACCGGGAACGCCGGCCTGGGAGACGATGTAAGCTTCCTGCTCGTGATAGCGGGCGTTGAGAACCTTGAAATCCTCCACGCCTGCCTTGCGCAGCAAATCGGCCAGGATTTCGGACTTGTCGATGGACGTGGTGCCCACCAGTACCGGCTGTTTCTTGGCACGCGAGAGCTTGATATCGTCGATGATCGCCTGGTATTTTTCTTCAACCGTGCGGTAAACCTCATCGTCCTCATCAAGACGGGCAATGGGGACGTTGGTCGGCACTTCAACCACATCGAGTCCGTAGATGCTTCCGAACTCCTCGGCCTCGGTCGAGGCCGTGCCGGTCATGCCGCCAAGCTTGGAATACATGCGGAAATAATTCTGGAAGGTGATCGAGGCCAGTGTCTGGTTTTCCGGCTGGATCTTGACGCCTTCCTTTGCCTCAAGTGCCTGATGCTGGCCCTCGGAGTACCGGCGACCAGGCATCATGCGACCGGTGAATTCGTCGATGATGACAATCTCGTCATCCTTGACGATGTAATCCTTGTCGCGGGTGAACAGCCGGTGCGCCTTCAGCGCATTGTTGATGTGGTGCACGACAGCGACGTTTTCGACGTCGTAAAGCGATTCACCTTTCAGCATGTCGGCTTCGGCGAGCATGGCTTCGAGCTTCTCGGTGCCGCCTTCGGTGAAGGTGGCGGAGCGCTGCTTCTCGTCGATTTCGTAATCGTCGGGTTCGAGCTTCTGGATCAGCGCATCGATGCTGTTGTAGAGGTCCGAGCGGTCATCCAGCGGGCCGGAGATGATCAGCGGGGTGCGGGCCTCGTCGACCAGAATGGAGTCAACCTCGTCAACAATCGCGTAATTGTGTCCGCGCTGCACCATCTGCGCCCGGTCATACTTCATGTTGTCGCGGAGATAGTCGAAGCCGAGTTCGTTGTTGGTGGCGTAGGTGATGTCGCAGGCATAGGCGTCACGGCGTTCGTTGTCGTCCATGCCATGCCCGATGATGCCTGTCGTCATGCCGAGGAAGTCGTAGATCTTGGCCATCCATTCGGCGTCACGGCGTGCAAGGTAATCATTGACGGTGACGACGTGGACACCCTGGCCGGAAAGGGCGTTGAGGTAGACCGGCAGGGTGGCGACAAGCGTCTTGCCCTCACCGGTCTTCATTTCAGCGATGGAATTCTCATTGAGAATCATGCCGCCGATCAGCTGAACATCGAAGGGGCGCAGCCCGATGGCGCGCCGTGCCGCCTCGCGAACGGTTGCAAAAGCCGGCACAAGCAAATCATCAATCTTGGTTCCGGCTGCGACCTGCTCCCGGAATTGCACCGTGCGTGCCGCCAGTTCGGCATCGCTGAGTGCGATGAGTTCGGGCTCGAGAGCATTGATGGCTTCAACCTGCGGATTGTATGCCCGGACACGGCGTTCATTGGATGAGCCGAAAATTTTGCGGGCGATAGCGCCGAACTTGACCATTTCAATGGTCCTTTCTTGAAGCTGCACGGGCTGCAGGATTTGAAACCGGCGCTGGCCTGCGACCGGAAGGGCAGTTAAAAAAACGCCGTGGCGATGGCCTTCAACCCAGGAAAGCCGTCTGGACGGACGGTTGGCTGACAGATAAGAGGGGGTTCGAACGATGTCAACGGCGGCGAATAACCGTCTTAAGATGGCCGGATTCGACGACCACATGGCTGGTCGTGCTGAAAAAGTGTCACAATGAAAGGTCTATCCATGCGCCTATCACAGCTTGCAGCCGCAGCTCTCCTGACTTCCGCTACCTTTCTGCCGCTTCATGGCCATGCCGCTGATGAGGCCGATCCGGTGGTGGCAACGGTCGCTGGTGTCGAGATCCATGCATCCGAGTTGACATTGGCGGAAAGTGATCTTGACCCGCAGTTTGCCCAAATGCCGGCCGAACAGCGCCGGGTTGCGGCGCTGGCCGCAGTCATCGATATCAAGACACTTGCCCGCAAGGCTGAAGCTGAAAAACTTGACCAGACCGACGAATTCAAGAAACTGATGACATTCCAGCGTGACCGCGCCCTGCACAACGCCCTGTTCAGGGCAACCGTTGTCGACCCGGTCAGTGACGCCGATATCAAGGCGCGCTATGACAAGGAAATCGCCGCAACGCCGCCTGAAGAGGAAATCAATGCCCGCCACATTCTTCTGAAAACCGAGGAAGAAGCCAGAGCGGTCATTGCCGAGCTTGATGGCGGCAAGGATTTTGCCGAGCTTGCCAAGGAAAAATCCACGGGGCCGAGCGCGGCGCAAGGCGGCGAACTCGGCTTTTTCACCAAAGGCCGCATGGTGCCGGAATTCGAAGCCGTGGCGTTCACCCTTGAAACGGGAGACTATGCCAGAGAGCCGGTGAAAACCCAGTTCGGCTGGCACGTCATCAAGGTTGAAGAGCGCCGCCAGACCGCGCCTCCGGAATTTGAAGCCGTCGCCGATCAGGTCCGGCAACTGGTCATGCGTGAACGCTATGGCGACCTCATTCGCGCAGCACGGGCCGAGACCGAGATCGAAGTTCTCGATCCCGATCTCAAGACATCTTACGAGACTCTGAGCCAGCAACAGCAACAGTAACAGTCTGCCCGCCTAAGCCGCTCAACCAAGGATCGCACAATGTCTGCCGACACGTCTCCCCTGGCTCCGAAGTCCTATGCCGAATTGCCGCCCATTGAAGGGGTACGCCTTCAGACGGCGGCTGCCGGGATCAAGTACAAGGACCGGACGGATGTGATGATGATGGTGTTTGACAAGCCGGCGGCAGTTGCAGGCGTGTTCACCACCTCGAAATGCCCGTCCGCTCCGGTTGATTTCTGCCGGGCCAATCTTGGTCGCGGCCGGGCGCGGGCACTGGTGGTCAACTCCGGAAACGCCAATGCGTTTACCGGCCAGAAGGGCAACGCCGCCACAGCGATGACGGCCGCGGCGGCCGCGGCGGCGGTCGGGTGCGCTGAGAGCGAAGTGTTCCTCGCTTCAACCGGAGTTATCGGCGAACCGCTGGACGCGCGCAAGTTCTCCGGCGTTCTCGACACAATGGCTGTTTCGGCAACCGGTGACCACT
This sequence comes from Hoeflea sp. YIM 152468, assembly GCF_029210485.1. Taxonomy (GTDB): domain Bacteria; phylum Pseudomonadota; class Alphaproteobacteria; order Rhizobiales; family Rhizobiaceae; genus Hoeflea. The sequence continues at coordinate 18,989 of NZ_JARGET010000013.1, read as the reverse complement.
GGATCGATGCGGCTCGCGCGATCATGACCACGGACACCTATCCCAAGGTTGCGACACGATCGGCGCAGATTGACGGCATTACGGTCACGCTCAACGGCATGGCCAAGGGCGCCGGCATGATCGCACCGGACATGGCAACGATGCTGTCGTTCATCGTCACCGACGCAGCGATCGAAGCGCCTGCTCTGCAGGCGATGCTTGCCCGCCATGTCGGATCGACTTTCAATGCGGTCACCGTCGACAGCGATATGTCGACCTCAGACACCCTGATGGTGTTTGCCACCGGCGCTGCCGCCGGTCGTGGCGCCGGCCTGGTTTCATCCGCCGGCGACCCGCGCGCGCGCGGGTTTTCGAAAGCCCTGGCCGATCTTATGGAAGACCTGGCAATCCAGATCGTTCGCGATGGCGAAGGCGCACGCAAACAGGTCGAAATCACGGTGACCGGTGCGGCCTCGGCAAAGGCAGCCGGGCGGATTGCCCGGTCGATAGCCAACTCGCCGCTGGTCAAGACAGCCATTGCCGGCGAGGATGCAAACTGGGGCCGGATCGTGATGGCGGTCGGCAAGGCGGGCGAAAAGGCCGAACGCGACAAGCTGGCGATCTGGTTTGGCGACGTGCGCGTGGCTGTCAACGGCGAGCGCGATCCCGCCTACAGTGAGGCTGCGGCCTCTGACGTGATGCAACACGACGAGATTGCCATCAAGGTTGATCTTGGAATTGGCCGTGGCAAGGCAAGGGTTTTCACCTGCGACCTGACAAAGGCCTATGTAGAGATAAATGGTGACTACCGCAGTTGAGCGGTGGGCCGGATTAACTGGATACAGGCCGCATCTTGCCAAATCTAGCTATTGTCAGAAGACTTGAAGCCGTCGGATTTCGGGCCTGGCCGGCCGCGTCGATTCAGTATGATGGCAGCTGGCAGATCCGCCTGACCGCCGGGCATCCGTCCAAGCGGCTCAATTCGGTCAATCCGCTTGATCCGTCCGATCACAACGACATTGAAGCCCGTGTCGAGCGGGCCCAGCGCCGGTTCGGATCCTATGATCGGCCATTGGTATTCCGGCAATCGCCGCTGGCCCCGCCCCCGCTTGAATCCTACCTTGACGCACTTGGCTGGCGTCGCTTCGGTGAAACGATCGTGATGACGGGTGCAATCGACAGCCTCAACATCAATCGCGGGCTGGATCATCTGCCGTTGCGTGATGTCGGCCGCTATGTCGATGCTTCTCTGTCCGTTCATGGCCGCGCTCAATCGCTAAAACCTGGCCTGACCGAAGTGTTGAGCGCGATACAGCCGCCCAGCGGCCTGTTCGTCATCGAACGGGAAGACGCCGGTCCGGTGTCCACAGCACTGTGCGTCCACGACAATGATTTGGCCGGGCTGTTCGAACTGGCGACGCGATCGGACATGCGCCGCTCTGGCCATGGGCGCGAGGTGGTCACTGCTGCGCTCCGATGGGCGCGCCATCGCGGCGCCGAGACGGCCTGGCTGCAGGTCGAAAGTGAAAACACGGCCGCCGTTGCCCTCTACCAGGGGCTGGGATTTGGCGAAGTCTACCGCTACGCCTACCGCCAGAAACCGGGGTTTTGATCCCATGAGCGCACAGAAAGTTCTGCTGGTCGTGGCCTGTGCCCTGGTTGATGCCGACGGACGGGTGCTTTTGACGCAGCGGCCCAAGGGCAAGAAACTTGCTGGTCTTTGGGAGTTTCCAGGTGGCAAGGTGGAGCCAGGCGAGACACCCGAGGCTGCGTTGATCCGCGAACTTGCCGAAGAAATCGGTATCACCACGAAGCAAGCCTGCCTGGCTCCGCTGACATTTGCCAGCCATAGCTATGACGAGTTTCATCTGCTGATGCCGCTCTTCGTGTGCCGCCGGTTTGAAGGAAGCGCCCGCGGGCTGGAGGGACAGGCGTTGAAATGGGTTCGTCCGCGGGATCTGCGCACCTATCCGATGCCTCCCGCCGACGAACCGCTGATCCCCTATCTCATCGATCTCCTGTGAGGTTTCCGCGCCCTGTGTGGCTGGCTGGGCCAATTTGGCATTAGCGTTAATGAAACTTCAATTCACTTGGCGCAACATTGGCTGAAATGGAGGACCAGCACGGGTTCTCGGTGGAGGCGTAATGACCAACGGTGACTTTTGGATGACTGTGATGGACAGAAGCAGGGTGGAAGGTCAGCCGAAACGATTTGGCGCAATTCGCGCAGCACTGCTGTTCGGAACTGCGACCGTTGCGCTTGCCAGCATTTTGACGCCGATGCTTGCCGACCGGGCACCGACGGCTCGCGTGGCCTGGGCTCCGGACCAGTTCGATTCCATAACCACCGGATCAATTCCGCAGGATCTGAAGACCAAATCCTACACGGTTCGCAAATCCATTCTGCAGGACGATCCGGGCGCACTGTGCATCATACGAAACGATGGCCGCAATACCGGAGATTGCTGACTAGCCCTGAGTGAGAGCCCCGTAACCTGAATCGGAATGTGCGACATGAAACTCTTGTTCCGCAGATTTGTGCAAGATACCTCCGGAGTAACTGCGGTCGAATACGGACTGATTTCCGCGATGATCGCAATTGCGCTGATCGCGGCGGCGACCACGCTGGGCGAAACCATCAATTCCACGCTGGATGGCGCAGCCGGTCATCTGAGGAATTCTCAGTAGCGACAGGACCGGGATCTTCAGCGTGGCAGTTTCTGTTCCGGTGTTTTCAACGCATCAGCAAGGCGCAGTTTTGCGGAACCCGGTCTGAGCGGCTTTTGCTGGCTTTCATGCGGTGCCCAGCCGGACAGGTGAACGACCGGAAAGCTGGCGCGAATACGCCCGTCGGGATCTGAAAACCGTTCCGCATAGATCTGTGCTGCCCGCAAGAACAGCGCTCTGCTTACCGGTTTCCGGCTTCTGCCGGTCAGCACTGACGTTGCACCCATGGCGCGCAGATCTTTCAGCAAGGCGAACATGTCAGGATACCGGACCACGATATCATCGATATCGGTGACCGGCAGCGCGAAGCCCGCACGCTGCAACAGCGCGCCATAATCGCGGATATCGGCAAATGGATGAATCCTGGCGTTGGCGCCGCCGGTCAGTTCGCTTTCCGCCGCGAGCAGCGATTCGCGCAATTCTCCCAAAGTGCCGGCGCCGGGGGTGGCGGCAAGCATCAAACCGTCGGGCATCAACGCCCGGCGCAGCTGCACCAGCACGCCTGGCGTGTCGTTGGTCAGGTGCAACGCCAGGGGCGAGATGATCAGGTCGGCGCTGCCGGCATCGACCGGCACGTGATCGGGGTCGGACAGCGTCAGATCGCCGACATCGATGCCCGGCACAGCGCACGCGTCGACATAGGTGAAACGGGCCGTCTTTCCGGTGGCATGCAGCATTTGTGCGGTGAGCGGCAGGCCGCCATGAACCTGGACCGGATGGTCGAAACGTCGTTCGACGACGGACAATCGCTCGGCCATTTCCTCGGCTACCCGGCGAACAAGAAAATCTGATCCTGGCGCGATGCTGGCCAGCGCTCGCGCGCGGCGCTGGCGCAGGAGGGTATGATCAAAGAGACGGTCCATGTTCCGATGCCCATTGATTTGCGGTTTCGGCCACGACGCACGACGCCAATGCGGCTTCGGCTCGCTTGTTGGCTGGAACGGCGCTAAAGTCAACCGATGGACCTGCCGGTTTCCTTCATAGCCGGCGACAGGCTGGTGTCAGCCTGTCGGCATGCCGGAGCGAGCCTTGCGCGGCTGGTGTATCCGCCGGTCTGTTCGGGGTGTGGATCCATGACCGGTACTCCGTCTGCCCTTTGTGCCGAGTGCTGGCGGACCGTGCGCTTCATCGAGCGGCCGTATTGCGAGGTCACAGGGCTGCCTTTTGACCATGACCGGGGAGAGGGGCTGGTTTCACCCCAGGCGATAGCGACACCACCGGCCTATTCGCGTGCGCGGGCGGCTGTCTTTCATGATGGCGTGGCGCGCAAAATGGTTCATGGGCTGAAATATTCCGACCGCGCCGATCTGGCGCGGATGATGGCCGGCTGGATGGCGCGTGCGGGTTATGAGGTGATTGGCGACAGTGACGTCATCATCGCAGTTCCGCTGCATCGGGGCCGGCTGTTGTCGCGGCGCTACAACCAGTCGGCGGAACTGGCCCGGAAGCTCGCAGGCATTTCCGGAAAACGGTTTCTGCCCGGCGTGTTGCGGCGGATCCGGGCCACACAGCAGCAGGTCGGCCTTGGATTGCGGGCCAGACAGGAGAATGTCCGCGGCGCTTTCCTGACCGTTCCCGGGCAGGCGCAGCGGTTTCTCGGGCTGAAAGTTCTGCTGATCGATGACGTGCTGACCACGGGGGCAACCGTCGAGGCGGCGACGCGGTCCTTGCTTCGGGCCGGTGCTGCGCAGGTCAACGTGTTGACCTTTGCCAGGGTTGCAAGCCGGGGCGAGGCAACCCTATATGCTTGACAGGCGCACAGGCGGCAACAGATCTGGAGACCTGAATGGCAGACGTAACTCTATACACCCGGCAGTTTTGCGGATTTTGCACCGCAGCGAAACGTCTTCTGGACGGCAAGGGCGTTGCCTACACCGAATTTGATGCCACATTTTCTCCGGACTTGCGGCAGGAGATGATTGGCAAGGCCAATGGCCGGGCAACATTCCCGCAGATTTTTATTGGGAATATGCATGTTGGCGGATGCGATGAATTGCATGCTCTGGATCGCGCCGGCAAGCTGGACCCGATGCTGGCGGAGGCCTGAATTATGCGCAAACTCGTCGTCGCCGCTGTTCAGATGCGCTCGGGCATTTCCCCCGAGGCGAACATTGCCGTGATGGAGAGACTCGTTCGCGAGGCTGCGTCGTGCGGGGCGCGCTATGTGCAGACGCCGGAAATGACAGGTTCGCTGCAAAAAGATCGGGCGAGCTTGCGCAGCATTCTCAAAGCCGAATTGGACGATCCGGTCCTGCAAGCGGCGGCGAGACTGGCGGCGGAGCTCGGCCTCTATTTGCATATCGGCTCGACGGCTGTCGATGCCGGGAATGAGATGGCCGCCAACCGTGGCGTTGTGTTTGATCCGAGCGGTGCGGCTCTCGCGCGCTATGACAAGATTCATATGTTTGACGTTGATCTCGACAACGGCGAGAGCTGGCGGGAGAGTTCGGCCTACCGACCTGGCGACGTCGCTCAAACGGTTGATCTTGACGTCGCTCGGCTTGGAATGGGCATTTGCTACGACATCCGGTTCCCCCATCTGTTTCGCGAGCTGGCGCTGGCCGGCGCGGAGATCCTGACCGCCCCTGCAGCCTTTACCCGGCAAACCGGCGAAGCGCACTGGCATGTGCTGCAGCGCGCCCGGGCAATCGAAAATGGCGCCTTCATGATTTCGGCGGCGCAGGGCGGTGTGCATGAAGATGGACGCGAGACATACGGCCATTCGCTGATCGTCGACCCTTGGGGACGGGTGATGGCTGAAGCCGAGGGCGATGAGCCCGGTGTCATTGTCGCCGATCTGACGCTTGATGAGGTAAAAGCAGCCAGGGCGAAAATCCCCAATCTGAAAAACGCTCGGGCCTACCGGGTGGAAACGGGAGCACAGACAAACAAGGGAGACCAGGTGGCGTGATCCGCTTCTCGTTGCATTGCGACAAAGATCATCAGTTCGAGGCCTGGTTTTCCTCGGGCAAGGATTTTGACAGCCAAAGCCAGCGCGGATTGGTCGAATGCCCGGTCTGCGGGTCACGGCAAGTCGGCAAGTCGCTGATGGCGCCGGCCGTGTCGGCGGCAGGCGACAAGCAGGTGCAGCCTTTGGCCATGGCCCCGGAACAGCGCGAAATGATGCGCAAGCTCAGACACATGGTTCAGGCCATCAAGCAGAACTCGGAAGATGTCGGCCCGCGGTTCGCCGATGAAGCCCGCAAGATCCATCATGGCGAAGCCGAGGCTCGGGGAATTTTCGGCCAGGCTACGAAGGAAGACGCAAGGTCGCTGGTCGAGGACGGCATCGACATCGCCCCCTTGCCGGAGTTGCCGGATGATCTGAGCTGACATGGGCGGGCGCGGCTTCAGTCTGGCCATGTTGCGGGTCAACGCGATTTGCTGGCGCAGCTCAAGAGCATTCCCGTCTGAATGTCAGGCAGCGGGGCTGATCAGGCTTTTTGTGGCCGCTCCATCAACATCATGTAATTGACATCCATATCTCGAGACATGCTCCACTGATCCTGAAGCGGGTTGTAGAAAACGCCGGTCCGGTCGATGACATTCATGCCGGAAGCCGCCAGTGGCGCTTCGATTTCTTCGGGACGAACCAGTTTCTCGTATTGATGAGTGCCCCGCGGCAGCCAGCGCAGGATATATTCTGCGCCGATGATCGCCAGTGCCCTGGCTTTCAGGGTCCGGTTGATCGTGGCCACGAACATCAGCCCGCCCGGTTTGACCATCTCGGCACAAGAGCCAAGGAACAGATCGACGTCGGCGACATGCTCGACCACTTCCATATTGAGCACCACATCAAAGCGCTCGCCGCGAGCTGCCAGCTCTTCCGATGTCACGGCTTCATAGGTGACAGAGACACCGCTTTGTTCGGCATGGATTGCGGCAACCTCGACATTGGTGCGCGATGCATCGGCACCCAGTACGTCGGCACCCATGCGGGCCATCGGTTCGCACAGAAGCCCACCGCCGCAACCGATGTCGAGTATTCTCAGGCCAGACAGTGGCTTGTCGCTCTTCGGATCGCGGTCGAAATGGGCAGCTACATGATTGCGGATGTAGGTCAGGCGCACAGGATTGAACTTGTGCAGCGGGCGGAATTTACCCTGCGGATCCCACCACTCGGCAGCCATTGCCGAGAAGCGATCGACTTCGGCCTGATCGATGGTTGTCGGAGCGGCTTGCTTCATCGGTCTCTCCCCGCGTTGTCTGCTGCCCAATCACCTCGGGCGTCAGGCGGTTCTTGTCAAGGGTAACCGATGTCGTATCAGCGTTCCGGTTGCGCACGGCCAGATTTGTGGTTATGAGATCGCCACGTTCCGTTCCGCAATCCGGGGCGGTTTTTCTTGCCCGGGAACGGGTTTGTTAGCGGATATAGCAGCATGGCCCGCATAGTTATGAAATTTGGTGGCAGCTCGGTCGCCGACCTCGACCGGATTCGCAACGTGGCCCGGCACGTCAAGCGTGAAGTCGATGCAGGACACCAGGTCGCCGTGGTGGTGTCGGCCATGGCCGGCAAGACCAACGAACTGGTCGGCTGGGTGCAGGCGATGCCGATGGTCGCCGGGGCCAGCGCGCCGCTTTATGATGCTCGCGAATACGATGCGATTGTGGCTTCCGGCGAACAGGTGACCAGCGGATTGCTGGCAATCGCGCTGCAATCCATGGGCGTGGATGCGCGGTCGTGGCAAGGCTGGCAGATTCCGGTGAAGACCGACAATGCCCACGCGGCCGCACGAATCCTCGAAATTGACGGGTCCGAGCTGATCCGCCGGTTCGAGATGGGTCAGGTGGCGGTTGTCGCCGGGTTCCAGGGCATCAGCCCGGACAACCGGCTGGCGACGCTGGGGCGTGGCGGGTCGGACACCAGCGCAGTGGCGATCGCTGCTGCGGTCAAGGCCGACCGCTGCGACATCTACACCGATGTCGATGGGGTCTATACCACCGACCCGCGGATCGAGCCGAAGGCGCGGCGGATGAAAAAAATCGCGTTCGAGGAAATGCTTGAAATGGCCTCCCTCGGCGCCAAAGTGCTACAAGTGCGCTCGGTCGAACTGGCGATGGTGCACAAGGTGCGAACCTTTGTCCGCTCCAGCTTCGTCGATCCGGATGCGCCTGGAATGGGGGATCTGATCGATCCGCCTGGAACTCTTATTTGCGACGAGGAAGAAATCGTGGAACAGGAAGTCGTTACCGGCATTGCCTACGCCAAGGATGAGGCACAGATTTCCCTGAGACGACTTGCCGACCGGCCGGGCGTTTCGGCCGCGATCTTCGGACCCCTGGCTGACGCCTACATCAATGTCGACATGATCGTGCAGAACATTTCCGAAGACGGTTCGCGTACAGATATGACCTTCACCGTGCCCACCAGCGATGCCGAGAAGGCGCTTGCCGTGCTCGAAGGCCAGAAGCAGGTGGTCGGCTATGACGTGGTGCAGAGCGAATCAGGTCTTGCAAAGGTGTCGGTCATCGGCATCGGCATGCGCAGCCATGCTGGCGTGGCTGCGACCGCTTTCAAGGCGCTTGCGGAAAAGTCGATTAACATCAAAGCTATAACAACCTCGGAAATCAAGATTTCGATCCTGATTGACGGCGCTTATGCCGAATTGGCGGTGCGGACTTTGCATTCCGTCTACGGTCTGGATAAGAGTTAGCCATCGGAACTTGGCTTGCGGGCAATAGCCGAACGCTGTTAATCAGCCGGGAGCTTTCCCGACCGGGGCACACGAATTGGGAGAATGAAGCGCGATGAGAGACCTATCCGCAGGTCCGCGCGTTCTTCTCAGGCGGCTGCGCGAATTGATGGCGGAGCCCCTTGAGCCGCAGGAGCGCCTTGACCAGGTCGTCCGCCAGATCGCGGCCAATATGGTTGCCGAAGTGTGTTCGTTTTACGTGCTGCGCGCCGACGGCGCTCTGGAGCTTTTCGCCACGGAAGGACTGAACAAGGACGCTGTGCACCAGGCTCAACTGAAAATGGGTCAGGGGCTGGTCGGCACCATTGCCGCAAGCGCCCGTTCACTCAACCTGTCCGACGCCCAGGCGCATCCCGCCTTTACCTATCTGCCGGAAACAGGCGAAGAGGTTTACAGTTCCTTTCTCGGTGTTCCGGTGTTGCGTGCGGGGCGTTCGCTCGGGGTTCTGGTCGTGCAGAACAAGGCGCACCGAAAATACCGCGAGGACGAAGTCGAGGCGCTCGAGACCACGTCAATGGTTCTGGCCGAGATGATCGCCACAGGCGAACTCAAAAAGATTACCCGGGCGGGTCTTGAACTTGATCTGAGCCGGTCGGTGACGATTGACGGTGACGCGTACGGCGATGGCATCGGTCTCGGCCATGTCATCCTCCACGAACCCCGGATCGTTGTTACCGATCTTCTCAATGACGATATGGATGCCGAACTCAAGCGGCTCGAAGAGGCGTTGAGTTCGCTCAGGGTGTCTATCGACACCATGCTTTCGCGGCGCGACGTATCCATGGAAGGCGAGCACCGGGCCGTGCTCGAGGCCTACCGCATGTTTGCGCATGATCGTGGCTGGGTGCGGAAACTTGAAGAAGCAATCCGCAACGGTCTGACCTGTGAGGCGGCGGTGGAAAAGGTGCAGAGCGATACGCGCGCGCGCATGATCCATATGACCGATCCCTATCTGCGTGAGCGGCTGCATGATTTTGACGATCTTGCCAATCGGCTGCTGCGGCAGTTGACCGGATTTGTGCCTGGCGGCTCCGATCTGCCGCAGGATGCGATCATCGTGGCCCGCGCCATGGGCGCTGCGGAATTGCTGGACTATCCGCGCGATGCGATTCGCGGCCTGGTGCTGGAAGACGGGGCTGTGACCAGCCATGTGGTGATCGTGGCGAGGGCGATGGGAATCCCAGTCGTTGGTCAGGTGATCGGCATTGCCTCGCTTGCCGAAAACCGTGATCCGATCATTGTCGATGGCGAGGACGGCGTCGTGCATCTTCGGCCAATGTCCGACGTTGAGGACGCCTATGCCAACAAGGTCCGGTTCCGCGCCAAACGGCAGGAACAATTCCGTGCATTGCGGACGGTCGAATCGCGCACCCGGGACGGGCAGTTCATCACGCTGCAGATGAACGCCGGCTTGCTGGTCGACCTGCCGCAACTCAGTGAATCGGGGGCAGGCGGCATTGGCCTGTTCCGGACGGAATTGCAATTCATGATCGCGTCAACCATGCCAAAAGTCGACGAGCAGGAGACGCTGTACCGCAACGTGCTGCGGCAAGCCGATGGCAAGCCGGTGACCTTTCGGACGCTGGATATCGGCGGTGACAAGGTGGTGCCCTATTTCCGCTCTGCGGAAGAAGAAAATCCTGCGCTGGGATGGCGCGCTATCCGGTTATCACTGGACCGGCCAGGGTTGCTGCGCACGCAGCTCAGAGCCTTGTTGAAAGCGGCGGCCGGAGCCGAGCTCAAGCTGATGCTGCCCATGGTCACCGAAGTCAACGAACTCAGGCTGGCGCGGGAGCTGCTCGCCAAGGAAGTGCAGCACCTCTCCCGCTTTGGCTATGAGTTGCCACGCAGCGTGCAGTTTGGTGCCATGCTGGAGGTGCCGAGCCTGCTTTGGCAGCTGGACGAGCTGATGCAAGAAGTGGATTTCGTCTCGGTCGGGTCCAATGACCTGTTCCAGTTCGTCATGGCGGTCGACAGGGGCAATTCGCGCGTGGCGGAACGGTTTGATACGCTCGGACGGCCGTTCTTGCGGGTGCTGCGCCAGATTGTGGTGGCGGCCAACAAGACCGGCACACCGTTGACCTTGTGCGGTGAAATCGCCGGCAAACCGCTCTCGGCGATGGCGTTGCTCGGGCTTGGCTTCAAGAACATATCGATGTCGCCTGCAGCGATTGGACCGGTGAAGTCAATGCTGTTGTCGCTGGATCTGGGCAAGCTTGAACAAGCGCTTCTGCCGGTTATTGCCGAGACGCGAAGCGAAAAAACCGTCCGCGAATTCCTGATGGACTTTGCCGACGCCAATGGCGTGAGCCTTTAGGAACGACAATGGCGCGACTGCCGACCCAGAAAATCCGTGAACTCGAGCGCCGTTTCGGCGAGGTTGAGGCGCGCATGTCCGCCGGCCCCGATGCGGAGACCTATGTCAAGCTAGCGTCCGAATACTCGGAATTGCAGCCGTTGGTTGGCGAGGTTCGCCAACTCACCAAGATCGAAGCCGAGCGCGACGATCTGGTGGCAATGTTGGCCGATCGTTCGACCGACCGCGAAATGCGCGACATGGCCGAGGAAGAACTGCGGACACTCAAGGATCGTATCGAAGAGATCGAACAGCAGATCGAGATCATGCTGTTGCCCAAGGATGCCGCCGACGAGCGCAGCTCCATTGTTGAAATCCGCGCCGGGACGGGAGGTTCCGAGGCGGCGTTGTTTGCCGGAGACCTGTTCAGGATGTACGAGCGCTATGCCTCGTCGCGGGGCTGGCGGGTGGAAGTGCTCTCGGCAAACGAGGGTGAAGCCGGAGGCTACAAGGAAATTATCGCCACCGTCTCGGGCAAGGGGGTGTTTGCCAGGCTGAAATTCGAATCCGGGGTGCACCGGGTTCAGCGGGTTCCCGAAACTGAATCGGGCGGACGTATTCACACATCGGCTGCGACCGTGGCAGTGTTGCCCGAAGCCCAGGACATCGACATAGAAGTCCGCCCCGAGGATATCCGGATCGACACGATGCGGGCATCGGGTGCCGGTGGCCAGCACGTCAACACCACCGATTCGGCGGTGCGCATCACCCACCTGCCGACCGGGCTGGTGGTTACCTCTTCTGAAAAATCGCAGCACCAGAACCGCGCGCGCGCCATGCAGGTGCTGCGGGCGCGGCTCTACGACCTGGAACGGCAACGCGCCGATGACGAGCGGTCGCAATCGCGGCGCAGCCAGGTTGGATCCGGTGACCGTTCGGAGCGCATCCGCACCTACAATTACCCGCAGGGCCGGGTCACCGATCACCGCATCAACCTGACGCTGTACAAGCTGGACCGGATGATGATGGGCGAAATCGACGAGATCGTTGATGCGCTGATTTCCGATCATCAGGCAGGGCAATTGGCAATGCTTGGCGGTCATGAACAAGCCTGACCTGTCGGGAGCGCGTACCATAGGCGAAGCCTGGCTCGGTCTTCGCCTCGCGTTTCGGGCCGCGCGTATTGAAACCGCAGATCTTGATGCCCGCTTGCTCGCTGCTGGTGTGGCTGGGCTTGAACCGCATCAATTGATCACCGGTGGTGACATTGTGCTGGACGATGATGTGCGGGCCCGTCTGGTGGACGCGGCCGGGCGGCGGCTTGACGGGATGCCGGTACACCGCATCCTCGGAGAGCGGGAATTTTACGGCCTCAGGCTCGGCCTGTCGCAAGCCACGCTTGAGCCGCGTCCCGACACCGAAACGCTGGTCGATGCAGTTCTGCCGCTGGTGCGTCAGGTGGCTGCGGCAAAGGGATCATGTTCCATCGTGGATCTCGGCATTGGGACTGGCGCCATCGGTCTTGCTCTGATTGCAGAATGTCCGCAAGCCCGATGTCTTGGGATAGATATTTCCGCTGAGGCGGTGGAGACGGCGCTCGAGAATGCCAGACGCAACGATCTCTGCGAACGCTACCACGCGGTGGTCGGGAACTGGCTTTCAGATGTTGAAGCCCGGTTCGACCTGATCGTCTCGAACCCGCCCTACATTCCAACCGCCGATCTGGCTTTGTTGGCGCGGGAGGTGACCGAGCATGATCCAGCAATCGCGCTCGATGGCGGGTCTGACGGAGGAGACGCCTACCGGGCGATTGCCGCTCAAGCCGCAGACCGGCTGGAGCAGGGTGGGCATGTGGCGCTGGAGATCGGGATCGGACAGAACGCTCTGGTATCCGGCATCTTTGCAGGTGCCGGCTTCGAGACCACAGGGATATTTGCCGATTTGGGCGGGCGTGAACGCGTTCTCTTGTTCGAAATGGCGACCGGTCAGAGGCCGACCGTGCAGGACTTTTAGTGCCAATTTCAAGAAAAGGCTTGGAATTGCAGACAAACATGGCTAGTTTCCAAGGCAGCGCCGGATAGCAAGTCTTGAAACAGATTCGATCCGATGTGGCTCGGCTCCAGGAACCCGCCAATTTGGCGGTTGGTTCACAGGACAGCCTCTGGCGCGGGTATCTGCATTTGAACCCATAACTGTGACGGGATCGGTGGACGATCCTTGGTCGCGGCGCAACTTGCGAGCCAAATCTCCGGCCAAAGCGCCCAACATATTTTTCAGGAACACAATCAGGTGACTATCGAATGAGGCCAGGACAGCAAAACAAGCGCGGCCGCGGTCGCAGCGGAAGCAACACGAATGGTGGCGGGGGCAACCGCAAGGGCCAGAACCCGCTATCGCGTTCTTATGACAGCTCCGGTCCGGACGTGAAAATTCGTGGAACGGCCCAGCATGTGGCGGAGAAATACATGAACCTTGCGCGCGATGCGCAAAGTTCGGGCGACCGTGTCATGGCTGAAAACTATTTGCAGCATGCAGAGCATTACAATCGGATCATCCTGACGGCGCAGGCACAGATGCAAGAGCGCCTGCAACGGGATGATACCCAGCCGCAAGGTCGCGAATCGCAGGACCAGGACGATGAAGACCGCGATTCCGATGGTGACACTGATCGCAACACGCAGGATCAGCGCAGTCAGCGGAACGAGCAGCAAGCCCGCGCCGAACGGCAGCCGCGCCAGGACCGCGGTGAGCGCAACGAACGCCCGGAACGTGGTGTCCGGCCGGAACGCAAACCGCGACCGGAACCACAGCCGAAACCAGCCTACGACGCCGATGCGCCGCAGCCGGTGATCGAGGGGCTTCCGGCCGAGGTGGCAATTCAGCAGGAAACACCCGAATCAGAGGCCGCTGCGCGCCCAGCCCCGCGCCGCCGCGGACGCCCGAAGCGGGTTCGTGCTGAAGATGGCTCGGATGCTGCAGGCCCGGCGGAGGACGGCCCGGTTGCAGTTGAACCGGCAGCCGCCGAATAAACTGAAGCTTCAGATTGTTTGCAAAACCCCGGTTGTTCACAGCCGGGGTTTTTTATTGCCCGGAGAGGTCTTTTTCACGCAACTGTGAATACCCATATCTGATCTATCAATCGGGCTTGCTGCAATCAGGAGCCCATCCGGACCCGCTGCTCCGCGCCAAAAAAAGGGCGGGGCAGGAAAAGGAGAAGACAATGAATATTGAAAAATACTCGGAACGCGTTCGCGGATTCATCCAGTCGGCCCAATCGCAGGCTCTGGCCGAAGGCCACCAGCAATTCATGCCTGAACATCTGCTCAAGGTGTTGATGGATGACGATCAGGGCATGGCGTCGTCGCTGATCGAACGCGCTGGCGGGCGGCCTGGTGATGTGCGGCTGGCCAATGAGGCGGCCCTTGCCAAGCTGCCCAAAGTCTCGGGCGGCAGCGGCCAGCTGTATCTCTCCCAGCCGGTTGCGAAAGTTTTCCAGACCGCCGAGGACGCTGCCAAGAAGGCTGGTGACAGCTTTGTCACGGTCGAAAGGCTGCTGTTGGCGCTGGTGGTCGAATCGTCGGCTGAGACCTCGAAAATCCTCAAGAATGCCGGTTTGACCGCCCAGGCTCTGAACCAGACCATCAACGATATCCGCAAGGGCCGCACCGCAGACAGCGCCGGGGCCGAGCAGGGTTTTGACGCCTTGAAAAAGTACACGCGAGACCTGACCGAGGCTGCGCGTGAGGGCAAGCTTGATCCGGTGATTGGCCGGGATGACGAGATTCGCCGCACCATTCAGGTGCTGTCGCGCCGGACCAAGAACAATCCGGTTCTGATCGGCGAGCCCGGAGTCGGCAAAACAGCGATCGCCGAAGGCCTGGCCCTCAGGATTGTCGATGGCGATGTGCCCGAATCGCTCAAGGACAAGCAACTCATGTCGCTGGACATGGGGGCGCTGATCGCAGGCGCGAAATATCGCGGTGAATTCGAAGAGCGGCTCAAGGCCTTGCTGTCGGAAATCCAGGCAAACAATGGCGAGATCATCCTGTTCATCGACGAGATGCACACGCTGGTTGGCGCCGGCAAGGCTGATGGAGCGATGGATGCCTCCAATCTGCTCAAACCTGCCCTGGCGCGGGGGGAGTTGCATTGTGTTGGGGCGACCACGCTGGATGAGTACCGCAAGCACGTGGAAAAGGACGCAGCCCTGGCTCGGCGGTTCCAGCCGGTGATGGTGGAAGAACCCACCGTCGAGGACTCGGTCTCGATTCTGCGCGGGCTCAAGGAGAAATATGAGCAGCATCACAAGGTGCGAATCAGTGATTCTGCGCTTGTGTCAGCGGCGGTGCTCTCCAACCGCTACATCACGGACCGGTTCTTGCCGGACAAGGCCATCGATCTGGTGGATGAATCGGCTGCGCGGTTGAGAATGCAGGTCGATTCCAAGCCCGAAGAGCTCGATGAACTTGACCGCCGTATCATGCAGCTCAAGATCGAACGCGAGGCCCTCAAGAAGGAGTCCGATCAAGCCTCGAAAGACCGGCTTGAACGCCTCGACAAGGAACTGTCCGACATCGAGGAGAAATCCGGGGTGCTGACGGCGCGCTGGCAGTCCGAAAAGCAGAAGCTGGGGTTGGCGGCCGATATAAAACTCAAGCTCGAAGCGGCGCGGAATGATCTGGCCATTGCCCAGCGCAACGGCGAGTATCAGCGGGCGGGTGAGCTTGCCTATGCCGAAATTCCGGCGCTGGAGCGGCAGCTTGAAGAAGCTGAAGCTCATGGCGAGGCAGATGATGCCGCCATGGTCGAGGAAACCGTGACCCCTGATCACATTGCTCACATCGTGTCGCGCTGGACCGGGATTCCGGTGGACCGGATGCTGGAGGGCGAACGTGACAAGCTTCTCAGGATGGAAGACGAGATCGGCAAGCGTGTGGTTGGCCAGGGCGAAGCGGTCCAGGCGGTCTCCAAAGCGGTGCGCCGTGCCCGTGCCGGCCTGCAGGACCCCAACCGACCGATGGGCTCTTTCATCTTCCTCGGCCCCACCGGGGTCGGCAAGACGGAACTGACCAAGGCTTTGGCCGAGTTCCTGTTTGACGACGAGACTGCGCTGATTCGGATGGACATGTCCGAATACATGGAAAAACATTCGGTTTCGCGGCTGATCGGGGCGCCTCCGGGCTATGTCGGCTATGATGAAGGCGGCGCACTGACGGAAGCGGTGCGGCGCAGGCCCTACCAGGTGATCCTGTTCGACGAAATCGAAAAGGCGCATCCGGATGTCTTCAACGTTCTGCTGCAGGTGCTTGATGATGGCCGGCTGACGGACGGGCAGGGTCGCACGGTGGATTTCCGCAACACCCTGATCGTCATGACCTCCAATCTGGGGTCTGAATATCTGGCAGCGCTGACTGACGAGCAGGACGCCGATGCGGCGCGTGATGATGTCATGAATGTTGTCAGATCATCGTTCCGGCCGGAATTCCTCAACCGGATCGACGAAATCATCCTGTTCCACCGCTTGCGGCGGTCGGAAATGGGCGCCATCGTCGATATCCAGCTCTCTCGCCTGGGCAGGCTGCTGGTCGATCGCAAGATCGATATCACGCTTGATGAGGGGGCACGGGCCTGGCTTGCCGAAAAGGGCTATGATCCGGCCTATGGTGCACGGCCGCTCAAGCGGGTTGTGCAGAAATATGTGCAGGATCCGTTGGCCGAGAAGATCCTGCTTGGCGAGGTTGGCGAGGGCAGCCATGTGCGAGCCGCGGCAGGCTCCGACAGGCTGGTGTTCACGGTCTCGGAGCCTGCGGGCGAAAAGGCCGGTGCAGCCCAGGGCGAAGCAGCCTGAACGTCTTGACAGCGCCGCGCCTCCGATCGGATGCGCGGCGCTGTGTCTCTGTGAAAAGATGCCTGTCCGTTCTCGTCAATAGGCCCGCATTTGAGCGCGTCATGCAGCAGAGTGGATGGGGAAGGCGGGGCTTCGGATCAGCCTTTTGCCGTCAGCTTCAACGACTGGCTATTTCCTTGTTGACCATTTCAATGCCCAGCAGCGCATTGATGCGGTCGCGCTCGCGGGCGAACATATCATAGGTCTCGTCCTTGAGCGACTTGCCGTCGGGCAAGCGGATGCGCATCGGATCAACCTTGTTGCCGTTGACAATCAGTTCGTAATGAAGATGCGGCCCGGTCGAAAGCCCGGTCGAGCCAACCGCGCCGATGACCTGTCCCTGGCGCACACGGGCTCCGGCGACAACGCCCTTGGCGATGGAGTTCTGGTGTGAATAGCTTGATTTGTAGCCATTGGCATGGCGGATGATGGTCTGACGGCCATAGCCGCCGCTCCAGCCCGCCTTCTCGACAACGCCATTGCCCGAGGCGATGATCGGCGTGCCGCGCGGCGCCGACCAATCGACTCCGGTGTGCATTCTCGAATATTTCAAGATCGGGTGGCGGCGCATACCAAAGCCGGAGCGGAACTTGCCGTTGGGCACTGGATTGCGCAGCAGGAATTGCCGGGCACTGCGGCCTTCCTCGTCATAATAGTCGATGGAATTGTCTTCGGGGTGCTGAAACCGGTAGAGCCGGATGGTGTTGCCGCCGAATTTGGCATTGACGAACAGCAATTCGGAGGCATCGGTCGCAGCGCCGCTTTCGTCGGCAACAGAGAAAAAGGCCTCGAGGCTGTCGGAGGGGCGCAACTGGGACTGGAAGTCGACATTGCTGGCGAGCATCTTGATGATCTGTCCGACCATCTCGGCCGACATGTCGTAGGCGAGGGCGGCGCGATAGATGCCGTCATAGATATTGGGCAGGTCGCGAGCCGTGGCAACCGGGATTGAGGTGTCGTCGAAGGCTGAACGCACCGCGGGGGTGGGCGGCGGCTCATTGCCGATGACGAAGCCATTGTGATCCGACAGCGCCACGGTGATCAGGTGCCGGGGGTGCTGGTAAACGCTCATGCGAATGATTCGGGCTCGCTCGCCGGTTTGCTCGACGCCGACGCGAATCACCGACTGTGCGGGTATCCGGTCGGTCTTGATCTGACCTGTCAGCGCCGCCAGAGGCGCCTGGTACTGGTCTGGCGAATAGCCCGCGCCATCGAGAATATCAGCCAGCGGCGCAGCCTTGCGCACCGGGACGATGTCATCAACATATTCAACGAGCGCGGGCGTCAGCGGTGAATAGGACGCGACCGACACATTTTCGGCTATGACCCGCGCATTGAGACTGGCGCTGAAATCGAGCTCGATGCGATTTGAACCGAACCGGCGCGGGTCGACATAGTTGAGCGAGGCGAACTGCACTGTTCCGTCGGTGAGCACCGAGCCATTGGCTCTGACCGTTTCCTCGGCCTCGTCGAGCGTCATCGATGCGGCAAAGGGGTGGCCTGGCGCCTCGAGCGGGAAATCAACCGAGCGCAGACTGATCTCGGAATCGACATCGGCACCGTAGATCACGCCGGTGCGAACGCTGGAGCCGACTTCGGCTTCACCGGCCGAAAAAATGGTCAGAGGATCAAAGCGTGGATACGGCTTGGCGGTGGCGTTGGGATGAATGGCTGCCAGCGCGATCTTGACATGGGCGAACGGCTGGCGCCGGACCACATCCCGGTCGCCGTCGCGGACCATGGTGGAGACCTCCATGATGCTGCGGTCGGCCGGCTTGGCGGTGACGATCGACTGAACCAGCCGAGCGCCCTTCTCGACGGCTCCCGCGCCACCGCCATCAAGATCGGTGGCTGCCAGGGCTTCGGCGGGAATCGCCAGCTGCTCGCGGCCTTCCATGGCGCCGAACAGTGCCACCCCCATCAAAAGGCTCGAGGTGATGCCGGTCATGAAGGTTCCCGACAGCCAACGCAACGAAATCTCGCGTTTGTCGGGCGGCTTGCGGCCCCCGGCCAGCAGCGGCGGTTGATCGCCCATCTGCCGCGCAAGAAACTCATCGTTTGGCATTTTCCCTCCGGGTGTGTGGCTATCGCCGATGCATTGCCGAGCGTCAGCAAGCAGATGTGCCTTGCGGTGAGCCAGGTGTCAAATCAGCGGCCGGATCGCCGCCCGCTCAAGGCCGCAGCAAGGGGCAGGGCTGCAACTGACCCTGTTGCCCAAGCTTCTAACGAGAAATCGGGCGGAGGTATGGCGGAAAAGCGCCGAAAACTCCACTTTATATATACGATGTCATAAAACGGTCACCGAATGAGTGTGCAGTGCGAAATAATTTGGAATAATGTCATCTTTTCGAATTTTGTCTGTTGACTCTTTGTGTGGGTGGGACCTATAAACCGCTCACACAACGAG
>NZ_JARGET010000012.1 GCF_029210485.1 Hoeflea sp. YIM 152468 | reverse complement strand
CTCGTTGTGTGAGCGGTTTATAGGTCCCACCCACACAAAGAGTCAACAGACAAAATTCGAAAAAATCACATTATTTTCACAATAGCGGGAAAACCGCGGTTTCCCCGCCGCGAACCCGCATGAACATCGCGGTTTTCTGCAGATTTTCAACGGGATACAGGGTGCTCAGGCGAGATCGCGGTTTTCCCGGGGACACCCGATGCCGGCGTCACCGCAGGATAAGCCGAGAGGGGGGCGGATTTGCGTTTCGCATCCCTCCCCTTCCTAACCCATATTGCAGGCATGGCGGCTCTCAGTCCGCAGCGACCGGGGACGCCCCATCTCAGCCTGTCCGCCGCCGCACGGTGTTCATCCTCTCGTCAAACCATCCGGGCAGCCGCCCCGGCAGCGATCAGAAGGCTGCGCGGTAAATCGCCAGGGCGTCGGATTCGGTGACCGGACGCGGATTGTTGACCAGCAACCGCGTCTGGTTCATCGCGTCCCGGGCAAGTTTCGGCAACCAGTCCTCGCCGATTCCCATCTCGCGCAGGGTTTGCGGCAGACCGCATGCGGCGGACAGATCGGCCAGCCTGTCGCAAAACAGTGCCACCCGCTCCTGCCCCTGAAAGGACGTGAGCTCGGGAAACACATGCGGCGCCAGATCCACATAGGCCTGATGCGCAGTCGCCGCATTGAAGCGCAGCACATGCGGCAGCACCAGCGCATTCGACAGCCCGTGCGGAATGTGAAAATGCCCGCCCAGGGGATAGGCCAGCGCATGAACCGCCGCCACCGGTGAATTGGCAAAGGCCTGGCCTGCCAGCATCGAGCCCAGCAGCATATCCGCCCTGGCATCCACATCGGCGCCGTTTTGCACCGCCTTGAGCAGGGTAGGCCCCATCAGTTCGAGCGCCTGTTTTGCCAGCAGCCGCGACAGCGGGTTGTTGTTGGCGCTGGCTGATGCATAGGCTTCGATCGCATGCACCATGGCATCGATACCGGTTGCGGCCGTCACCTGCGGCGGAAGGCCATAGGTGAGTTCGGGATCAAGCAGCGCGACATCCGGCAGCAGCACCTGCGAGACCACCCCCATTTTCTCCGCGGCCCCTGTGGTGACAATCGAAATCGGCGTCACCTCTGATCCGGTGCCCGCTGTGGTCGGCACCAGGATCAGCGGCAGCCGCGGCCCCTTGGCTTTTTCAACCCCATACATCGATTTCAACTCTTCTTTGCCAACGCCGAGAAGTGCCACCAGCTTGGCCACATCGAGCGACGAGCCACCGCCAAGGCCGATCACCCCGTCAACAGCCGCCGAGCGGACGATGTCAGCCGCCTCCCGGATCACCGCTTCCGGCGGATCGGCCTGAACCCCGGAGTACAGCGTCACCACGACTCCGTGAGCCTTGAGCGTGGCCACCGCCTGCTCGACGATGCCCGTCGCCATCATTCCCGCATCCGTGACCACACAGACGCGCGCGCCAATGACAGCCCGTGCCAGGCTTCCGATGCTGCCGAGCGAACCGGCCCCGAACCGGATGCTTCTGGTGGTGTTGAAAACAAACGGCGACATTAGGAATTCTCCTGGAAAAGTCCTGTGACACGTGACGGCGGAAGGTCGGGATCAACAGATCCGGGTCTCACAGCGTCGCACAGTCGATCGCTTGCACCAGACTGGCTGGGTGCAAGACTGGTTGGGCGCAAGACTGGCCGCGCCCCATCAAGGTGGCGCATCTGCGAGTCTGATGCAAATGCCAGACGACCGATGCAGGGGGAGGCCGCAGCCCCGCGCCCCTTACCGCCCGCGCCAGCTTTGCGTTCTGCGCAGAATCCTGCGCGAAGCCAGCATGTGCAACAGGCGGGCGCCGGCGTTGGTGTAGAATATCATCATTCCCATTGCCGCCGCGGGCGCAATATCGCCCGCATCATCCATGTTCAGCACCGCCACCGAGGCCAGCGTCGTATGTGTGGAATACAGAAACACCACCGCCGACACGGTCGTCATCGCGTTGACAAACAGATAGATCGAGATGTCCAGGATCGCAGGCAGGCAGACCGGCACAGTCACCCGGGCAAACAAGCGGTAAAACGGTTGACGCAGGGAGCTTGCCACCGGCTCGAACTCGGCATCGATCTGCTTCAACGCTGTCAGCGCGGTCAAATGACCGACCGTATAAAAATGCGTCACGGTCGAGACAACCAGGATCGTCATGGTGCCGTAAATTGCATTCAACGGATTGGCCGGATCGTTGAAGAAGAAGATATAGGCCAGTCCGAGCACCATCCCCGGCACCGCCATCGGCAACATTGCCAGGAACTGAAACATCCCGCGCCCGGTTTTGAAGCCGTCGATCTTTTCCACCATATACGCGCCGGTGAAGACGATCAGCGTGCCGAAAACCGCGGTCATCAGCGCCAACTGGATCGAGTTGGTGTAGGCATCCCAGCCGCCGCCATCGGTGCGGTTGAAATCGTAGTTCTTCAGGCTGAGGCTCAAATCATAGGGCCAGAACTGAACCAACGCCGCAAATTGGCATACGAGAATCAGCCCGAGGATGAAGACCGCCATCACCCCGCACCACATCAGGCACAGTGCCTCGAATGTCTTGTTCGGTTTTGGCTGGAAGGGAACCGACCGGGCCGAAAGCAGCGACACCTGTTTTTTCTGCACCTGCCGGTCGACGATGAACGCCAGCACCGCAGGAATCAGCAAGACCACAGAGACCACCGCCCCCATTTCGAAATTCTGCTGGCCGATCACCTGCTTGTAGATGTCGATCGCCAGCACATTGTACTGCCCGCCGATCACCTTGGGCAGGCCGAAATCGGTGATGACCAGCGTGAAGGTCACGAACGCCGCCGAGATCAGGCCGTAGCGCGCGCCGGGAATGGTCACGGTCCAGAAGGTTCGCCATCTGCTGGCGCGCAAGGATTCCGCTGCTTCATACTGGCGTTGGTCCGCAATCGACAACGCAGTCGAGATGATGATCAGCGCATGGGGAAAGGTGAAGAACACCGATCCGATGACGATGCCTATCGGCCCGTAGATGCTGTGCCCCATCATCAGCGATTTGAGCATGCCCTGATTGCCGAAAAGATAGATCAGCGCGATACCGGGCAGCAGCGATGGCACGAGGATCGGCATCATTGCGACCAGTTTGAAAAACCCCTTGAAGCGCATCAGACTTCGGTTGAGCGAATAGGCGAAGCCGAAAGCCGCCACCACGGTCAGCACGGTGCTGATCACCGCGATAAAGACCGAGTTCTGGATCGAGGAAAACAAGGCCGGGTTGGAAAAATACTCGGAATAGTTCTGCACGCCCACCGATTTGACCGGGCGCAGATTGATGCGGCGGAAAGTGTTGCCGTCAAACTCCTTCCATTCGGTGGTGTTTTGCAGGTCCAGCCCGACCAGATAGGGCGCATCCGGCCCGGTGCCGCGAATACGGTATTTCACCGGACTGCGAAAACTGAAATCCGGAAAGAACGCGGTCGCAGCGAGCCGGCCGTCCGACGACGATCGCAGATCATCGGCGTCAAACACGCCCAGCTCGGCGTTGATGGCGGCGGCGGTTTGCGGCGGTCCGAAATTCCCCGCTTCGTCGCTGACCTGGAATTCATAGCGCGCAAGGTCAAAGCTGTAGGTGACAAAGCTCTTGGACAGCATGGCGTAAAGCGGAAGCGCCAGAGCCACGATCAGATACAATGCGATCACCGCCATGAAGGCGCGCTTGATCGCGCCGTCGCGATCCAGTTTCAGCTTGACCGCGCGGCCGGCAGGAAGGGTTGCATCCGACATCTTACGCCCCTTCCGCAAACACGAGAACGCGTTCCGCCGGAAGTTCCACCGCCATGTCGAGCCCCGGCTTCAGATCGAGCCGCCGCACTGCATTGATGGAGAAGTTGGCGATCAGCTCCTGCCCGCCCAGAATGTCCGATTGCAGACGGCAGCGCCAGAAAGAACCGAGGAACTCCATGTCCACCAGCTGCGCGGGCAACAGGTTGGCCGCCCCTTCCCCTGCTTCGGTGGACAGATGCGGCACCACATCTTCGGGCCGCACCGCCACAGTGACGGAAGCGCCTTCGGCCACGCCCTTCATCTCGGTGCTCAATGAGACCGACCCCAGGGTGACCCGCCCGCCGCTGTAGGTGGTGGCGACCTTGTTGGTCTCGCCAATGAAATCGGCAACGAACAGGGTGGCGGGTTGGCGGTAAATCTCGGTCGGGGTTCCAACCTGTTCGACCGTGCCGTGGTTCATCACCACAATGCGGTCGGCCATCGAAAGCGCTTCTTCCTGATCATGCGTGACCATGATCGTGGTCACCCCGAGCTTGCGCTGCAATTCCTTGATTTCATGGCGCAGATGGACCCGCACCTTGGCATCCAGCGCCGACAGCGGTTCGTCGAGCAGCAACAGGCCGGGATCGATGGCAATGGCGCGCGCGAGGGCAATGCGCTGTTGCTGACCGCCGGAAAGCTGCGCGGGGTATTTCTCCGCCTGCTCGGGCAAACCGACCAGCGCCAGAAGGTCGGCGACGCGGGTCTTGATTTCCTGCTTCGGGCGGCCCGTGTTTTCCAGCCCGAAGGCTATATTGCGCGCCACGGTCAGGTTGGGAAACAACGCATAGGATTGAAACACGATTCCGTAATCGCGTTTCGAGGTCGGCAGGTTCGAAATATCCTGTCCGCCCTGATGGATCTGCCCGCGCGTCTGCGGGTCCAAGCCCGCCACGGCGCGCAGAAGCGTTGTCTTGCCGCACCCCGATGGCCCAAGGAAACAGACAAATTCGCCTTTGCCGATAACAAGATTGATGTCTTTGAGTGCCAGAAAGACGCCAAACGCTTTCCACAGATCTTTGATTTCAAGGTAGGCATCGGCATTGTTTGGCATGACTGGCTTTCCGGATAGGGCAAAGGGCGGGACGCCGCGATGCGGCGTCCCCTGGCTCCGAAGATCAAACGAAACGGATCAGCCCTTGGGTTCGGACTTGGTGTCGTACCGCTTGGCCCATTCTTCGAGGATCTGGCTGCGGTTGTTGGCGGCCCATTCGAAATCGTTGTCGATCATTGCATCGGTGATGCCTTCGGGGAAATAGTCCACAGGCTTGGCGATGCCGGGAATGCCCACCACGGCGTAACCGACATTGTACATCTCCATCGCCTTGGGAGTGATCGACCAGTCCAGCAGTGTCTTCGCAGCCTCTTCGTTGGCTGTGCCTGCAATGATTGCAGTTGCTTCCATGTCCCAGCCCACGCCCTCGGACGGGATGATAATGTCGATCGGCGCGCCCTCGGCCTTGGATTTGGCGCCGCGGAAGGCGAACGAGATGCCGATCACGGTTTCTCCGGACGCAGCCATCTTGCAAGGTTTGGATCCGGAATGGGTATAGGCGGCGACGTTCTGGTGCAGCCCGTCCATGTACTCCCACCCCTTTTCCTCGCCAAAGATCTGCAGCCAGGAAGAAACGTCAAGGAAGCCGGTACCGGAAGAGGCCGGGTTCGGCATGACCACATGGCCTGCATATTCCGGCTTTGTCAGGTCCATCCAGCTCGCCGGCGCAGTCAGGCCAAGCTTTTCGCCCTCAACGGTATTGTAGCAGACCGCGGCAACCCAGGCGTCCATACCCACCCAGGATGGCGGGGTGTCGGAGTCGCGGAAACTGGCGGAAAGCTTGTCCAGCCCTTCCGCGCCATAGGGTGCGAGCATGTCTTCGGTCTTGAGCACCAGGAGTGAGGTAGCCGCAAGTCCCCAGACCACATCGGCCTGTGGGTTGTTCTTCTCAGCCAGCAGTTTGGCGGTGATGACCCCGGTCGAATCGCGCACCCAGTTGATCTTGATGTCCGGGTGATCCTCATTGAAGGTTGCTGCGTAGCGAGCAAGGTCTTCAGCCTCGACGGCAGTGTAGACAGTCAGTTCGGTGTCAGCGAATGCAGCGTTCACGAACAGCGCCGAGGCCGCAACACTCATGCATAGAAAAGATGTTCTTGTCATGGTCATTCCCCTGTTGGGTTGGATGTTATTTGTCGGCGGTTATTGCGCCGGTGATCCCGGCAGTTCCCCCGTGGCCGATCAGGCTCCTTCTGTAGTGAACGTGCGACAGTAGCGTGACACAAGAAAGAACCCTTCACAAACGTGAGATTGGAAATCCTTCAAGAATAAGTAAAATCTATTTATTTTATAATTGCATAAGTTGGCGCGATATATTCGCCCTATCCTGCCCACGTTAGCGCCACAACGCCCAAGGCGACGACAATGGAGGCCAGGATACGGCCCGGCCATGGCCGTTCGCCAAAGACAAAGACCCCGATCAGCGCGGCGATGATGACACTGGATTCGCGCACCGCCGAAACCGCGCCGAGCGGGGCAATGGTTTTGACATACAGCACCAGCCCGTATGCGGTAACGGCTGCCATCCCGCCCAACAGACCATAGACCAAGGTGCGTGGTGCAAACTGGCCCCGGTTTCGGCGGCGGTGAAGCGCAATCATCAGCGGCACCGGCGCCTCGCACAGGAACAGCCAGCCCATGTATCCGGTGGCCGTTCCGGCCAGCCTGATGCCGATGCCGTCGGCCGTGGAATAAGCGCCGATACACAGACCCAGAAGCACCGCAAACCCAAGGGTGCTGCGCGGTGCCGCTGCAGCGCCGCGTTGCAATGCCAGCAGGCAGATTCCGGCCGTAATCGCAACCAGCCCCGCCACCGCCAGCGGCGCCAGGGTTTCGTCGATCAGCATCCAGGCAGAAAACGCGACAATGGCCGGGGCGAGCCCGCGCGAGATGGGGTAGACCTGGCTCAGGTCGCCGTGACGATACGCGCGGAACAGGAGCAGGTAATAGGCATAATGCACCAGCGTCGAGATGATGATCGACGGCCAGCTTGCCAAGGCCGGCAGCGGTGACAGGGCTATCAACACCACTCCGACCAGGGCATGGGCCAGCGACACAGCCCCCAGAACTCCTGCCCGGTCATCGACCGCCTTCAGCATCGCGTTCCAGCCTGCATGCAGCAGCGCCGAAAACAGCACGATGGCCAGGGCGAAGGTGGTCATGGCTCCGCCAGAATGGCGGTTTCCACGATGCTGATTGCGTGGTCAAGCTCTTCAAGCGCAATGGTCAGGGGCGGTGACAGCGTCAGCACACAGCCCGCGCTGATCTTGAAAGACAGCCCCGCCTCAAGACAGCGGTAATAGATGCGTTCGGCCCGGTCGCGCGCCTCGACTCTGGAGGCACGGTCCTCGACAATCTCCACCCCGAACATCAGTCCCCTGCCCCGCACATCGCCGACATAGGGACTGCGGGATGCGAACGCCTGCAGCCGGTGCAGCGCGTGGGCGCCGAGGGTCGCGCTGCGCTCCACCAGCCCTTCATCCTCGATGATCTGCAAGGTGGTCAGGGCGGCACGGGCGGTCACGGGGTTCTTCTCGTGAGTGTAATGGCCAATGGCAAAATCGCCGCAGACATCAAGGTCCTTGCGGGCGATCACGGCGGCGATGGGCAGCACGCCTCCGCCAAGGGCCTTGCCAAGGGTCACGATGTCCGGGATCACTTCATCATGATCAAAGGCAAACATGCGGCCGGTCTTGCCCAGTCCGGTTGGAATCTCATCCATGATCAGCAGCGCGCCATGACGGTCGCAAGCCGCCCGCACCTGCTTCCAGAATCCCGGCGGCGGCACCACGGGCACGGCGCGCATCGGTTCGGCGATCACCGCCGCCACATCGGTTTCGCGGCCAAGCACGAAGTCGATCATGCCGGCGCAAGCCAGCCCGCAGGTATCTGGTCCTGCGTGATTATAAGGACACCGGTAGCAGTTGAAGGGGGCAACATGTTCGGCGCCGGGCAACAGCGGCCCCGCGATATGGCTGCGGAACGTCGCTTCGCCGCCCACGCTAGCTGCGCCAAAGCCCGCGCCGTGGAACGCATCCCAGAAGCTGATGGTCTTGAACCGCCCGGTGGCGGCGCGGGCGATTTTCAACGCCACCTCGTTGGCATCGGACCCGCCGGTGGTAAACAACACCTTTGACAAATCAGCCGGGGCGATCTGGCCCAGTTTTTCGGCCAGTTGCACCGCGGGTTCATTGGTAAACCGGCGGGGCGCAAACGACAATGTGTCGAGCTGGTCCTTGATCGCGGCAATCAGGCGGGGGTGGCCATAACCGATGTGATGCACGGAATTGCCGTGAAAATCCATAAAGCGCCGGCCTGCGGTATCCTCGATCCAGATACCGTCCGCCCTGGCGATGGTGGAGACGCAAGGGCTGGACAGGGATTGGTGCATAAAGGCGTCGCCATCACGGGCCAGCAGATCGCGGGTGACGGCGTCGGGATGCCTGGCGGCCCAGGCCCTGCGCGCCGCCGACTGGTTTGATTCGCCCTCGGTATGGCTGATCTTCATGCGCCGCGCCCTTGTTCCATACCTGCAAAAAAGCGGCTCCAGGGCGGAGCCGCGTCAGGTGCAGGGAGATCTGATCGCCTTAGCGAGGCCAAGGCAAGGAATAGGTTTTGACATTGGTGAAAAACTTCATCGCCTCCAACACGCCTTCCTTGACCGCATTGCCACTGTCCTTGATGCCGCCGAAGGGAGACATTTCAATCCGGTATCCCGGTTGCTCCCAGATATTGACCGTGCCGACATCAAGCCCGTTCACATAAGCGATCGCGCGGTTCAAATCATTGGTGCAGACCCCCGATGACAGGCCGAACTGGGTGGAGTTGGAAATGGCCATCACCGCATCATCATCATCGGGCACCCGGACGATGGGCACGATCGGGCCGAAGGTTTCCTCCATCACCAGTTCGCTGCCATGCGGGACATGATCGACCACAATGGGGGGCAACAGTGCGCCTTGCCGGCCGGGGTGGTAGAGAATCTTCGCACCCTGCGCCTCCGCGTCCATCACCCGGCGCTCGAAGGTTTCTGCCGCCTGCGCATGAACCACGCAGCCGAGCTGGGTTTCGGGATCCATCGGGTCGCCGAAGCGCAGCTTTTTTGCCTTTTCCAGCACCAGCGGCACGAAACGGTCGGCAACAGACTCCTGCACCAGAATCCGCTTCACGGCGGTGCAGCGCTGGCCCGAATTGCCGGTGGCGCCGGCAACCGCAATCGTGGCAGCCTTGTCCAGGTCCGAATCCGACAGATCGTTGCAGATGATCAGCGGGTCGTTGCCGCCCAGCTCCAGCGCCATTCTTTTGTACCCCGCCTTGGAGGCAATCAGCTTGCCCACCGGCACGCCACCGGTGAAGGTGATGATGTCGATATTGGGGTTGGTGATCATCTCATCGCCGATATCCTTGGGCCAGCCGGTGACGATCTGGAACATCTCGTGCGGCAGGCCCGCCTCATACAGGATGTCGGCAAGCGCAATCGCCGTCAGCGGCGTCAATTCGGTCGGCTTGCAGACAACGCAATTGTTGGTCGCGATCGCCGGCGCGATCTTGTGGCTGACCATGTTGAGAGGGTGGTTGAACGGCGTGATTGCGGAAATCGCGCCGACCGGTTCGCGCAAGGTGAAAATCTTGCGCTCTTTGCCCTGCGGGGTCAGGTCGCAGGAAAAAATCTGGCCGTCATCGAGAATGGCCATTTGCCCCGCCAGCGTGAACACGTCATAGGCGCGACCGGTCTCGTAGAGCGCATGCTGCCAGCAGATGCCGAGTTCCAGCACCAGCCAATAGGCCAGTTCCTCGCGCCGCTCCTTGATCAGCTGGCCCGCGCGGAACAGGATCTGTTGGCGATCATAGCGGCTGAGGTTCGGCTTGTAGGCCACCGCAATCTCGAACGCCCGGGCCGCATGTTCGGCCTTGCCGGCGGGAACCGTGCCGATCACTTCATCGGTATAGGGATAGCGAACCTCGATCACCTCGTCGGTGAACACCTTTTCGCCCCCGATGCGCATGGCCTCGTGCCTGGGCTCGAGCTTGCGCGTGCGTGGATCAAACATCATCCGTCCCTTTCATTGCACTGCTCATTGGGCCGCTGCCGTGGTGGCATAAAAGAACGCGTCGAAATTGCGCAGGACCGGTTCATTCGGCAAATCCATCACCCGGTTGACGATGAACGGAACCTCCTGTTCGGTCAGACCGCCATGGCTTCTGAGCGGCTCGTTCAGCGCGGCAAGATCATGGCGGTGGGCGGAGGTGCCGATGGTCATGTTCTCGGTCGAGATCATGACGATGTCACCGATCCGGTCCGCCGGAAGCTCAAACCGCTTCACCGCTTCGGCCTTGTCCATCACTTCAAGAATCTCGGGCCGCGCGGCCAATCGGGAGATAATATCCGCCGTATCAGCGCCTTTGGGCAGGTAGGCCGTGCCAAAACCGCCCAGGGCGCCATGATGGACGACATAGGGGTCGGTGATCGGCAGGATCACCCGCGCCGCCGCCTCGCCCAGCCATTCGTCCAGCAGATCCTGGACATAGATCACCGACGGTTCGCCATTGGCATCATGCTTGGGCTTCATGCCGTGATCGGCGGTGACCACGATCGCCGCTCCCATTGCATCAAGCTGTGTGAGGTAGCGATCGAACATCTCATAAAACGCCTGCGCTTCGGGCTGATGTGGGGCATATTTGTGCTGCACGTAATCGGTGGTCGTCAGATACATCACATCCGGCTTCCACTCCGCCAGCAGCTTGACGCCGGCAGCGAAGACGAATTCCGACAACTCTGCCGAATAGACCTCCGGTTGCGCCATCCCCAGCCATGTGCTGGCCGCCTCCTGTCCATGCTCGGCCTGGGTTGAACTGTCCGAGCGTTCCGCCGAAAAGCACCTGGCCCGGTCATCATCAAATGTCAGCCCTGCGCCCAGCAGCGCCCGCAGCTTGTCCTTGGCGGTGACAATCGCCACCCGCGCGCCGGCTTGGTGGAATTTTGAGAACACGGTCGGCGCCCGCAGGAACCGCACGTCATTCATCATCACTTCCTTGCCGGTCTCTGGTTCGTAGAGATAATTGCCGCAGATCCCGTGCACCGACGGAGGTCGCCCGGTGGCGATCGACAGGTTGTTGGGGTTGGTGAACGACGGGATCACCGAATGCGCCAGTCGGTCGGTTCCGGTTTCACGCATCCGCTTGAGCGTCGGCATCAGGCCCTTGGCAATCGCCTGGGTCAGGTAGTCCGGCTCACATCCATCAAGGCAGATGGCGATGGCTGGAACCTTGGGCCAGGGATAACTGCGGTCGTTCGCCACAACGGGGGCGTGGGAGGAAGCATTCATTGTCAGTCCTTTATAAAACGTGCTTGAGGCCCTTGTCAGGCGGCGAGCTTTGCGCGCTCGGCAATTGCGGCGGCGGACGGTGCAGCAGAGCTGACCCCCATTTCAGTGAGTGACTCTTTGGCAGCCTGAACCACACGGGTCATCACCGCCTCGTCCATGCGGCCGATGCACCCGACCCGGAAGCTCTCCACCACGGTCAGCTTTCCGGGATAGATGATAAAGCCCTTGCTTTTCATCCGCTCGTAAAACTCGGTGAAAACAAACTTCGGATCGGCAGGGCAAAAGAACGTCACGATGATCGGCGAGAGCCAGCGGTCCTTGAGCAGGGTTTCGAAGCCAAGCTCCCGCATCCCCGCCACCATCACATCGCGGTTTTTCGCATAGCGCGCACCCCGCCCGGCGATGCCACCTTCCGCCGCATGCAAGCGCAGCGCCTCCAGAAACGCCGCCACGACATGGGTCGGCGGTGTATAGCGCCACTGGCCGGTCTTCACCATGGTTGTCCATTGCGCATGAATATCGAGGCTGAGTGAATGCGAGTTGCCCTTGCAGGCCTCCAGCTCGCTCTTGCGCGCAATCACGAAACCAAATCCGGGAACGCCCTCGATGCATTTGTTGGCCGAAGACACCATCGCTTCATACCGGATGCGGCGCACGTCCAGATCCATCGCTCCGAAGGCGGACATGCTGTCGACCAGCAGCTTGCGTCCGGCGGCATAGGTGGCCTCGGAAATTTCGGCCACCGGGTTCAGGATACCGGACGACGTTTCACAGTGAATTGCAATCACATGCGTGATCGCAGGATCGGCGGCCAGGGCGGCAGCCACTTCATCGCCGCGCGGCGGCATGTAGTCGCCGTTGTCGATCAACGTATAGGCGCGGTCAAGATAGCGCATGGTTTCCGCCGCCCGCAGCCCGTAGGCGCCATTGGCCAGCACCAGCACCTTGCCATCGCGCGGCACGAAGGTTCCCAGCAACGCCTCGACGCAATAGCTGCCCGACCCCTGCATCGGCACGCACACGAATTCACCCGAGGTATCGCCCGCCAAGGCGACCAGTTGATCACACATGCTTTTGGTCATGGCGCGAAAATCCCCGTCCCATGACCCCCAATCGCGCAACATCGCCTCTTTCACCGAAAACGCAGTCGTCAACGGACCCGGCGTGAGCAAGAACGGCTCCCCCTTGGCGGGGTTCGGAAAGGCATCATTTGCAAGCGTAGTCATGGGTGCAGCCTCAATTTGGAAGTGGCGGTATGGGTTCGTTTTTCCACGCCGACTTGTATATGTAAAATCGTTATTTTGTATCCATGCAACGTTTCTACTGATGGATTATGATGCGTGCGCCAGGCGGCTTTCCAGCAGCAGTCCGCTTTCGGTCAGGATCGGATAGGCGACCGTCACCAGAAGCGAATTGATTTCTTTCAGTGCGCGCACGATTTCCAGATGGATATCGGATGTGTCGATACTGGCCGAATGGCTGTTGCACAGCCGTTCGAGATGGCGGTCGTGGCTGTCGCGCGCCAGCTTTCGCATCACCTCCTTTTCCTTCACCAATTGCCGCGCGCTTTCGACGTCTCCGGAAATCAGTACGTTGAGTGCCAGATGCATGTTCGCCTCGACCCGGCTGTGCAGATTGCACATTTCCAGCCAGCCTTCCGGCGAAAAACGCAGATTCTGCCGCGCCCGGGTTTCGGCAAGGGTCAGCAGGCCTTTGGCGATGATGTCGCCGATATGTTCAAGGGTGATGGAGAAATCGGTCAGCTCGGCGCCAAGCTTTGCCTCGTGCTTTGTCAGCTTACCCCGGTTGAGCTCGGCTATGAACAGCTTGATGCCGGTGTGTTTGCGGTTGACCTGATCGTCGAGCGCACGAACGCGGGCGATCTTTTCCAGATTGCCACCGTCCATCAATTCCATCACCGGGCGGTACATCGCCGCCACGGTCTCGCCCATTCGCAGCAATTCGCGCTTGGTGCTGGCGAGCGCAAAAGCCGGATTGCCGAGCGTGGCACGGTCCAGCATGCTGACTTCGGGCAATGTTTCATTTTCTCCGGATTTGACCGCCGGCTGCGGAAGCAGGCGCCGCGTCAGCCGGTCCATCGGATGGACAAGCGGCAAGGCCAGCACAACCAGCACAAAGTTGAAAGCCAGGTGAAAATTGACCAGTTGAACCGGCTCTGTCGCGCCCAGGAGCGTGATCGGCAGTTCAACGGCCTGCGTGAGCGCCAGCAGCAAAACCGACGCAATGCCGCGAAAGATCAGATTGCCGAGCGGAATGCGCCGGGCCTCCTGTTCCATTCCCCGTGTGAGCCAGACGGCGACGATGCCGCCGCCAAGGTTGGCGCCCAGAACCATCGGCACGGCTACCTCCAGAGGCAGCATCCCGCCAGCGGCGAAGGTCACCAGCAAAAGCACGGTCGCGACCGAGGAATGCACGACCCAGGCAATCATCACCGCCACAAGAAAAGCGGTCACCGGGTCGCCACGCAAATAGCCCATCAGCCCCGGCAAGAGGTCGCTGCCGCGCAAGGGTCCGGTCGCCTGCCCCACCATTTGCAGCGACACCAGGATGAAAGCGATGCCGAGCACAATCCGTCCGGTCTGCCGCACGGTTCGCGCCTCGAATTTCAGAAACATCGTCGCCCCAACCAGCAGGAGCAACGGGATCAGGCCCGACAGGTCAAAAGACAGGATCTTGACCACCAGCGCCGATCCCAGATCCGCTCCCAACAGCGCCGCAATCCCGGTCGCCACCGTCAGGATACCCGAGGTTGCGAACCCGGCAGCCAGAATCCCCACAGCGGTCGAACTTTGCAGCACCACCGCCAGCACCATCCCGACCAGCGCCATTTGCGGAGTACCGCCGCGCGCGCCGCGCAAAGCTGCCCTAAGCCGCGTGCCATGCGCCCGCTCCACACCCGTGCGAACCATCCGCACGGCCCACAGCAGCAACATCACCGCTCCTGCCAGATGAATCAGAAAGGCGACAGGAAGCATTGGCAGTCCTTGGTGTTGGGGAAAGAGACGAAAGCTGCAGACGACCATAAAGCGCGCTTGCTCCTCATAGAGCAAATCGTTAGTTTCGTTGGATATATAAGCTTCCCCTATGAAGGATAGCCTGTCATGCGCTACGTCCAGCTTCGCGCCTTTCACTATGTGGCCATTTGCGGCGGGTTTTCCCGAGCGGCGGAAGAGTTGCTGCTGACCCAGCCGGCGATCTCCGACCAGGTGCGCAAGCTCGAAGAGGAATACGATATCCTCCTGTTCAACAGGCACAGAAAACAGGTCACAATGACCCCCTCGGGCGAAAAGCTGCTGGAGATCACGCGGCGTCTGTTCGACAATGAAGAGCAGGCGCGGGAACTGCTCACCGAGAGCCGCGCGACCCGCGCCGGCACCCTGCGCATCGTGGCGGATAGCGCGCTGCATGTGCTCAAGATCCTGGCCCGGTTTCGGCAGAAATACCCCGGTGTCGGGGTCACGATCAGTGGTGGCAACACCGAAACCGTGATTGCGAGCCTGTTCAGTTATGAAGCGGACATCGGCATTCTGGGCGAACTCCCGCCATCGCGCGATTTTGAAACCGTCGCGCTCAACTCCACCCCGATTTCCGCCTTTGTTGCCCTCGACCATCCAATCGCCCAACGTAAAAGCCTCGGCTTCCAGGATCTTCAGGGGTTGCCTTTGGTGATGCGCGAATCCGGCTCCAAGACCCGCAAGAAGTTCGAGGAAGCAGCAGAGGCCAACGGTTTCGTCTTTACCCCCTCGATCATCGCCGAGGGGCGCGAAGCGGTGCGCGAGATTGTCGCCTCGGGTGTTGGCGTGGGCTTTGTCTCCGCTGCCGAATTTGGCGAAGATCCACGCCTGGTGCGCATCCCCCTGGAGGAAGAAGAGCAGATGATGATGGACGAAACCCTGATCTGCCTGCGTGAGCGTCGTGGCGGCAAACTGGTCAGCGCCTTTCTGAAAATCGCGCACGAAGAAGCAAGAAACACGGCGACAGACGAGTAAACGCCTCTGACCTAAGTCCTAGACCGGCGGCTTGGGGTGCCAGGTCGCGGCAAACCGCGCGCCGGCAAGGTCAATCTCGAACCGGCCGTTCGAGAGATAGGCGCGGTCGATGCCACGTGCCGGCTCCTCGATCCGGCACAGCGTGACAGGCCGCCCGATGCTGTGGCCATGCGCCGCCGACATCACCTTGCCCACCGGCACTCCGTCACGAGCCACCAATTCCCCACCCCAAAGCTGGGGCGTAGGATCATCCACACTGAGCATTACTATTCGCTGATGCAACGGCTTCCCGCGCAACGCCAGCAAGGCCTCGCGCCCGATAAACCCGTCCGGCTTGTCGAAATCGACGGCAAAGCCGAGACCCGCCTCAAACGGCGTGATGTCGGGCGTCAGTTCCCGCCCCCAGGCCCGAAAGCCTTTCTCGATCCGCAGACTGTCGAGCGCATAATAGCCCGCATGCACCAGCGCGCCCGCCCCCACCAGCGCCTCATGCACCCCTAGCGTGAAGTCCACCGGCACGAACAGCTCGAACCCGGCCTCGCCGGCATAACTCATCCGGTTTGCCAGAACCGTTGCGTAGCCCAGATCAATCTCGGCGACAGTGGCAAAGGGATGGGCAGCGTCGGACAGATCGCTGCGCGTCAGGCCTTGCAGCAGTGCCGGCGCGTCGGGTCCCATCACCGCCAGCACCGACCACGCACTGGTCACATCCGACACCCACACATGCGCGTCCCCGGGCGTGTTCTTCCTGATCCAGTCGGCGTCATGCACCGCCTGCGCCGATCCGGTCACGATCATGAACCGCGCCTCGCCCAACCGGAACACCGTCAGGTCGCTTTCGTACCCTCCCCGCGCGTTCAACATGCCGGTATAGACCGAAGTGCCAACCGGCCTGTCCAGATTTGCCGCGCAGATCCGGTTCAGCACCGCCAGGGCATCGCGGCCCTCCACCATCAGCTTGGAAAACGACGACAGATCGAACAGCGCCGCCCCGGTGCGGGTCGCGACATGTTCCGCCGCCACCGCATCGTGCCAGTTCTGACGGCCAAACGAATACTCGATTGACGATTCCGCCTTGTTGCGGGCAAAGTAGTTCACCCGCTCCCAGCCCATCTTGCTGCCCCAGACCGCGCCTTTGGCGTTCAGCCGGTCATAAAGAGCCGACCGGCGGAAGGGCCGCGCGCTGTCTTGCTCGAGATTTGGCCAGGGCATGGTGTAATGCATCCCCAGGGTTTCCTTCACCCGGTCATGCAGCCATGTCGGGTTGTTGTTGAAACCGGCGAACCGGCGGATGTCGACCGGCCACAGGTCCATCGTCGGCGCGCCCTCGACAATCCATTCGGCCAGCGCCAGCCCGGCCCCGCCGGCACTGGCAATCCCCATCGAATTGAACCCGGCCCCAACGAAGAAGCCTTTCAGTTCCGGCGCTTCACCCAGCAGGAAGTTGTTATCGGGGGTGAAGCTTTCCGGGCCATTGTAGAATTTCTTCACCTCCGCCGTCTCCAGCCCAGGCACACGGATGAGGGCGTTTTGCATCAGAATCTCGAACTGGTCCCAATCATCCTCGAGCAGCTGAAACGCGAAGTCGTCGGGGATGCCATCCATTCCCCAGGGTTTGGCGACCGGTTCGAACCCGCCCATGCAAAGGCCGCCGACCTCCTCCTTGAAATAGATATAGCCGTCGGGATCGCGCATCACCGGCAAGTCGGGATGAACCCCCGGCACCGCACCGGTGACGATATACATGTGCTCCGCCGAATGCATCGGCACGCTGACACCGCACATCTGCCCCAGCTTCCGCGCCCACTGGCCGGCGCAATTGACCACGATCTCTGCGGTGATGTTGCCCTGCGCGGTCTCAACTCCGCTCACCCGGCCGCCGCTCTGGCTGATCCCGGTCACCCGCACGCCCTCGACGATCCGTGCCCCGCCCATGCGCGCAGCCTTGGCCAGCGATTGCGTCAGATCGGTCGGATTGGCCTTGCCGTCGCCAGGCAGCCAGATCGCCCCCTTGAGATCTTCCACCCGCATCGGCGGCCACATCTCGCCGGCCTGCTCGGGCGTCATTTCCTCCACCTCCACCCCCTGTGCACGGGCGCTGGCGATGGTGCGGCGCAACAGCCCCATCCGCCCATCCGTGCGCGCAACCGAGATCGAGCCGCATTGCTTCCAGCCGGTCTCAAGCCCTGTCAGCTGATGCAGTTCGGAATACAGCTTGGTGGAATGCTTGATCAGCTCGGTCAGCACCGAATGCCCGCGCAACTGCCCCACCAGACCGGCAGCATGCCACGTCGTTCCCGACGAGAGCTGCCCCTGTTCGAGCAGCACCACGTCGGAAATTCCCGATTTGGTCAGGTGATAGGCGGTGGATGCGCCAACGATGCCGCCCCCGACAATAACTACGCGGGCATGGCTTGGCAGGTCGGTTCTGGTCATCGCATTCCCTCAATCTGGCTCTGGTCTCAGGACTAGCGCGACTTGGCATAATTTGGAAGTTTCTTTACCTTATTGGCATATCGAAAATTCTGTGGCATCCATAAGCCGCCACAGGAAACCGCCCATGACCGATCTGCCGATCCAGCGCCACCGCGCCATTCTTGACCATCTCGACAAGGTCGAGTCTGCGCGCACGGTGCAGCTTGCCGCCCGACTGGGCGTGACACGCGAGACAGTGCGACATGATCTTTCGCACTTGGCAGACCGGGGGCTGTTGCGGCTGGTTTATGGCGGTGCGGCGCGGCTGGGGTTACAGGAGCCCGATTTGCAGGCCCGGCTTGCGACCAATATTGCCGGCAAGACCCGGATCGCCCGGCGCGCTGCAGCCCTTGTGCCGGATGGGGCGCGCGTGGCTCTCGATTGCGGTTCAACCACCCTGGCCCTGGCACGGCAGCTGCGGGCGCGTGTCGGGCTGAAGCTCTGGACCAATGACATTGCCATCGCCCAGGAACTGGGCGGCGCGGCCGAGGTGGTGCTGCTGGGCGGACCCCTTTCGCTCGCCCAGAACATAACCACCGGGCCGGATGCGGCGGAAATGATGGCAGGCTACAATGTCGATTTCGCCTTCATCAGCCTTGGCGGCCTGAGCGCCGCGCAAGGCCTGACCGATTTCGATCGCGACGGGTTCGCGCTGCGAAACATCATGCGCAGCGCAGCAACCCAGTGCTACTTTCTGGCCGATCACGGCAAATTCGGCCGCCCCGCACCCTTGCGCTGGAAATCGCCGCAGACGGCCCGGGCCGTGATCTGCGATCAGACACCGGGGCCGGAGGAGCAGGCCATGCTGACCCGCATCGGCCTGCCCCTGATACGCGCCTGACACCCCCATTAGTCTTGTTGCCAGCCACCGCGAACCCGGGCTTTCTGCCGGACCAGAAGGTCTGAACATCGCTTGACCCGGTGCCGCTTCTTCCCGGACCTTGAAGTACGATGATCAACGCAGCCACCAGACGCGCCGTCAAATTCAAAGATCGCCCAAGCCGATGCAGCTCTTCACATCGTGGCGTGAGGCTTGGCTGATCCCATCACCGCCGGATCGGCGCACAGGCAGCCCGCGAAAACGCACTGGCCACATGGCCCGGCTCCGGCTGGACATTGAGCGAACCAACACCGTGGATGCTTGTCAGCTTTGCCGGCAGGACAGACCGGCGCTGAGATGACAGCCTTGGCGCGCTGGTTTGGCTGGAGCGGAAGGCAACGCCAACCGCTCGCAGGCCGATGGACCTTGCGGCGATCGTGGATATCGACGCCGGCTCAAGCGATCAGAACGCCGTGGGCGCGAAGCTGTTGGCAGCACGACTGCGCGGGGCTGGCTCATGCACGGACGGACCGCATCGGTGGGGAGGTCATCGATAACGACGGCATCACAGCCGGGCTGACGAAAATACACCTCGGCCTTCACGGCGACCCTACGTCAGTACTTATTCCTTACCGCAAAAATAACCACTGCTCAGAACGTCGTAGATAGCAGCGAATCATTTATCAGGCAAAAGTGTTGCACTATTGTTTTTTAACCTTATTAGCACTAACCTTAGGTAGCATTTTTTCATTTCAACACCAAATAAAATCGTTTACCCAACGAGTCAGATTCCACAATTTTTTGACAGTTCAAAAATCGTATCGATTTGAAATTACAGGGTATCCTTTACCCAAACGACAGTCGCGACCAGATGCACAAGATTAACTCTGACGACAGAATATCCGCATTATTTCACCACAACCTTTGCTCTGTGAATAGCAGAAATAACTCGCTGGATATTCATGCCCTTAGGGAGGCAATTGGGAAACCTTGAGAATGAAAAAGATCATCATCACACTTGCGCTCCTGTTCTGGAGTTGGGCGGCCCTTGCTGACGGGTATGTGGCAAACACACACGGGGTTGAAGGCCGATACCGGGTTTTCGAATTCACCAAGGTTGGCAACCCTGCTAGATCTGTCTCCGGCGCCACCCGAAATCATGTTGCCTGGCCCTCCGCGATACGTGTAGGAAACCACGTTCATGTTTTCGCAAGCGTCCTCACTGCCGGAAAGTGGTCGGAGATAAGACGATGGACCTCAACCGGCGGCGCAGCCTATGTCGATGACGGAGCGGTTTTGATCAGCGGCACCGCCGAGCCAAACGGAGTCGGACCTGCTACCGTGACGTATGATGGATCTGTGTTCCGGATCTATTATCTTGAACGTGGGGTTTCGGGTCCTGGGACGAGTGTCGGCCTAGCAATAAGCAGCGACGGGCTGTCTTTCACGCGAGCAGGGACTGTCTATTCCGCGACCAGCGCTGATGCAGGCGGAGTGTCCGTGTCTTACGTCTGCACCGATGGCGACACAACCCACCTGCTTCTGCACAGCTACAGCACGGATTTTGCCACCGCCAGTAGCGTGATTGCATCGGCCCAAGCTCCTGACGGAATGTTTGTCCGCGGCGGCGAGTTGCTTTCCAATAGCAACATGCATGGCACAATCTCAGGGCAGGCGGGCAATTCATTTGCACAGTTTACGGGCTCGTTGGCCACTGGGCGCGTGGTCGTAGTCTATGACGGGACGGTCTCGCCATATATCGTTGCGGAAGTCACCGCAGGTACTGTCTATTTTGATAGGCCACTCACCGCGTCTTACACGAACTCACCCTTTGCAGATTTCATTCGAAACAAGGCTGATATGAGTTTCGTTTCAAAAAAGGATGGCAGGTGGGTCGGCGCTGTGACGGGGTACGGCCAGTTTCCAAGTGTACTCTCAGAGTACACCATGCCGATCGAGGCGGGCGCCATTACCGGACCCTGGGTCGTCAAATCCGGATATTTTGCTAGCCCATACTTCCAAAGCGGCAAGATTGCGACAGAAAATCCGGAGCCAATCCGGACAACATCTGCCTGCTGATCTCGTCTGACAGGGCATCGCTGAATGCGGTGCGGATCGAACCCGGCATCATTGGTGGGGCGATGTCGGCCGAGGAACACGAAAGGAAAAAGGAATTCCATCTCAAACAACAGGCCTCAAAATCTCAAATCCGCTGCCCCCACCCCGGACGCTCCACGCGCCAGTTGGTCCGCGATGCGCAAGACCCAACTACCTGCAATATTTGGAAAAATTTGGTAGCGGGAGAGGGACTTGAACCCCCGACACGCGGATTATGATTCCGCTGCTCTAACCAGCTGAGCTACCCCGCCGCCAGCCGTCGACTGTGATCGACCGGACGGGCGGGATATAAGGTGGGGCTTGCTGTGGTGTCAAGCGCATATCGCGCTTTTCTTGCGCCCTGCGACCGCCGGAAAAAGGCCATCCCTGCCCAGGCAAGGGGCCGGGCCGCCCCGGGAGGCGCATCCCGCTGATGCTTCTCTCTCGCCGCCGCCCTGCAAATCCGGTCAAAACCGCCCACACCGCCGCATCCGGGCCCCGAAAAGCCGGCCTGACAGGCACAGCGCGGCGGCCGGGGCGCCTGGCCAGACCCCGGCCCGGCGGCGGCGGGGTCCACGAACACGTAACAGCAAGACGCCATGCCGCACCTGCGCGCGCCACTTAAGGCCGGCAATGTCTTGCCTTGCCAGGTCATCGGGTCTAATCCGGTCGGCCAACGACCAGGACAAGAAAGCACAGGATCAACGCCGCCATGGAAAGTGCCCTCCCCCCCAGGATTGCCGTCGTCGGCTGCGGCTACTGGGGATCAAATCACGCCCGGACCTTCGCCGAGCTCGGCGCTCTGTACGCGGTTTCGGACCGTCATCCGGAGCGGGCCAACGCGGTGGCCGCCATGCATGGCGTCAAGGCCATGTCGTTTGAAGCGCTGCTGGCCGATCCGGAAATCGACGGTGTGATTCTGGCGCTGCCGCCGCAATACCACGCAAACCAGGCAATCGATGTCGTCGAAGCCGGAAAACACCTGCTGGTCGAAAAACCCATTGCCTTGTCTGTTGCCGATGCCCGGCGCGTGGTCGATACGGTGCAGCCAACCGGGCTGGTTGCCATGACCGGCCACGTGCTGCGGTTTCATCCCGCCTTCGAGGCGCTAGAGGCGATGATCGCCGCCGGTGATCTCGGCGCGGTGCGCTATATCCACTCCCACCGGGTCGGTCTGGGAAAATTCCACGCCGAAAATGACGCGCTGTGGGACATCGCGCCCCATGACCTGTCGTTGATTCTGGCGCTCACCGGCGAAAAGCCGATCAATGTCCGCGGCGTTGGCTCCGCCATGCTGAACCGCCTGTCGGATTTCGCCCACCTGCATCTGCAATTCCCCAGCGGCGTTCGCAGCCATGTCTTCGCCTCCCGGCTCAACCCCTATCGCGAGCGCAGGCTGACCGTGATCGGCTCAAAGGCGATGGCGGTGTTCGATGATGTGGCGCCCTGGAACGAGAAGCTTGCGGTCTATCACCACAAACTATGGGAGGATGATTACGGCTGGCAGTCGGAGATGGTTGACCCCGAATACAGAGCCATTGCCGACGGTCTGCCCTTGACGCGCGAATGCGCCCATTTTCTCGACTGCATCCGCACCGGCGCAACCCCGCGAACACCGGTGTCCGACGGGCTCGCCGTGATCGAGATCCTGTCCGAAGGCAGTGTCCGCCACGATTGATCCAGGCCGCGTCGATCTCGACCGGCGTTGTCCACCCCACCCATCAAGGCAAGGATCGGGTGCGTCCTCATTAAGCCACGCTATCGGGCACGCCTCCGCCGGACACCACCGCCACGGCGCAAGGCCAACGGCGGTTGATCTCAGGCTGCCGGCTGCAACAGCCTCGACAGCATTGCTTCCGCCGCTGCGGATCGCTCCGAGCGGTCAATGAAGCCGCCGCCGAGCACCCGCGCCTCATCGCCCGGTGCCGAATACAGCACGCACGCCTGTCCCGGCGCCACACCGGCTTCACCTTCAACCAGTTCCACCGAAATCACGCCCTTGTCCTGGCGCAAGATGGCAGGCCGCGGCGGCCGGGTTGAGCGCACCTTGGCAAAGCACGCAAGCCCGTCGGCGCCGAGGCCGTCAAGCGCCGTGTCGCCAAGCCAGTTCATGTCACGCAGGACCAGCCGCCGTGTTTCCAGCACTTCACGCGGCCCCACGACCACCCGCCGCGACCGGGCGTCCAGATGCACCACATACAGCGGCTCGCCGGTCGCCACGCCGATGCCGCGACGCTGGCCGATGGTGTAGTGGACAATACCCGCATGCTGGCCCAGCACCCGGCCGTCGACATGGACGATGTCGCCTGCCAGCGCCGAATTGGGTTTCAACTTGGCAATCACATTGGCGTATTTGCCCTGCGGCACGAAACAGATGTCCTGGCTGTCGGCCTTCTCGGCGACCACCAGATCCATCTCTGCCGCAAGCTCCCGCGTGCGCGCCTTTGACAACTCGCCCAAGGGAAAACGCAAATAATCCAGTTGCTCCTGGGTTGTGGCAAACAGAAAATAGCTCTGGTCCCGGTCCGCATCCACCGGACGGAACAGCGCCCGCCGCCGCGGATTGTCCGGCGAAGGATTGGCGCGTGAGCGAATGTAATGCCCGGTCGCCAGAGCATCAGCGCCCAGATCGCGGGCGGTGGCCAGAAGATCGGCGAATTTGACGGTCTGGTTGCAGGCCACGCATGGAATCGGGGTTTCGCCGGCGACATAGGCCTCGGCAAACGGATTGATTACCGCTTCCCGAAACCGCTTTTCATAATCAAGCACGTAATGCGGAATTCCCAGGGTTTCACAAACCCGGCGCGCATCGTCTATGTCCTGACCGGCGCAACAGGAGCCGGTCCGGTGCACCGCCGCCCCATGGTCGTAGAGTTGTAGCGTTACGCCGAGCACATCATAGCCCTGCCGCGCGAGAATTCCCGCCACCACCGAGCTGTCAACGCCGCCTGACATGGCGACAACCACCCGCGTGTCGCGCGGGGCCTTATCAAAATCGAGACTGTTCACGGTCTTCCCCGGCATTCAACAGCGTTCAAGGCACTGATCAAGCGGTTGCAAATAATCCATTGCGGACCATCCCATTATAGGGTGCGCAACGCTGCGCAACAAGATGCAGCGAGAGTTGCGGTGCGTTGGCGGCAAGCTTTTCGCCCGGTGTGCCAAAATCTTACCAAATCCTTGCCGCTGCCTTAGCCAATTTTTAAACCCGCACCTGTAATGTCGGCTCATAGGTCTTGAGTATGTAAGAGAGTCCAATGACCGATATGGTACGACCCCGTGTCAAATATGTGATCGGCCCTGACGGGAGCCCGTTGACGATTGCCGATCTGCCCCCCGCCAATACAAGGCGATGGGTGATCAGGCGAAAAGCTGAAGTGGTGGCTGCGGTTCGTGGCGGCCTGCTCAGCCTTGAGGAAGCCTGTGACCGCTACACGCTGACTGTCGAGGAGTTTCTCTCCTGGCAGTCATCGATCAGCGATCACGGCCTTGCCGGCTTGCGCACCACGCGCATTCAGCAGTACCGGCATTGACCCTGCCGCCCTAAGTCCCGCAGCTCTGCGGGCAGATCAAATCATACAATCGGAAGTGCGCTCAGCGCGGTCTTGCAGGCCCGGCCCGGCCGCGCCTGGTGCAGGCGTGTGCCGGGCCGGGACAACGCCGGATCGCGTGAGGTCTCCGGGCCGCCGGCGTCACTGAAGTGGCCGCAAGACTACGAGTCCGGCTGGTGCGGTGATCGGCCGGCAAGCCCGTGGGCGACCGCAGCGGTGAGCGCCGAGCCGGCATAGAACCAGAGGCCCGGTTGTGAGAACGCCTGGGCTATTCCCCCGGTCTTCGCGGCGACAATAACCAGCGCCACCAAAACCACATCCATCAGCGACCATCGGCTCAGCTGCGGCAGCAGACGCGCCGCCAGTCCGGATCTCCGCTCGACCCCAACCGCTTCCGCCGCGATAGCAGCCATCTTGATTGCCGGAAAAACAACGGACACGAGCCCAACTACCACCGCCAGGACGGGATCATCGCCGGTCCAAAGCGCCGCAATCACGCCCAGGAGTGATGGTGACTGGTCGAAAAAATACAGCGTCTCAAACCGAATCAGCGGCAAGACGATGCCCAGCCCGAAAAACAGCGGCGCCACCACCAATGCCAGTGCCAGAATCAGACGCATCCCTTAAGCTCCCCGCGCCATGCGTGAGAGAACCAATCCTGGATGGGCATCGCCAAATTCATCAACAATTGAGCAATCTTCCGATATGTGTCCGCTGCAAACCGATATAGGCTGACATCACCCAGCGCCACTCCTTTCCATATCCGAGAGCGGCCAGGCTTGGCAAACCGGAGGCATCATGCAGATTATCGACGAAAACGGCCCGACCGGCGGTCGCTACCTTGCCCGGCTTGAGAGCGCTGAGGCCGAAATGACCTTTTCACGCGCGTCTCCGCACCTCGTCATCATTGATCATACCGGTGTTCCCGACAGCCTGCGTGGCAAGGGTGTCGGTCAGGCGCTGGCAAGCCACGCCGTCGAAGCCGCCCGCATCGGCGGCTGGAAGATCATTCCGCTTTGTCCTTTTTTCAAGGCGCAAGCGCAACGCAATCCTGATTGGCGTGATGTGGTCACCTGAACCGGCAAGGCCGCTTTGGTTTCGATGCGAACAACCATTGTCTTCATGACTGTCACAGAGCGCAGCCTGTGATGCTGCCCCAGACACCAAAGGCGCGGACAACCATCCACGCCTCTGGCCTGAGGACCAGTATTCATGCCTTGCAGTCTGATTTTGCTCAGCCTGCGCGGTTTGACCGATGCCCGGCATCGCGCACTTCCAGCGCTGTTGCCTTGTCGAACTCGGCCTGCGCTTCTTCGAGCGCCAGTTCAGCCGCGTCCAGCTGCACCTTCAATTCGCGAATCGAGGTTTGCAGATTGTCGGCCCGCTGGCGTGCCGCCTTGGCGAAGGTTGGGTAGGCGAAATGGGAAGGATCGGTGTTACCTGCCTTCTTTTCCTCGGCAGCGATCTGGTACTCCAGCTCCGCGGCCATTTTTTCCATTTCCGCCATCATCAGCTGGATCTGGCCAAGCTGACGGGTTTTTTCGTTAACCTGAAATTGCTTCAGGCGAACATGGCTCTCACGCGACTTCATACGCAATACTCCCGTGATGCGAGATCCCGGCTACTGAAACTCGTTACTTTGGCAAACTCGCCCTGCCCGATTTGCAAATAATGACCGTGGCGTTAACTTTTCACGCGCCATGGTAACCATTCGTTTACGGGCCTCATTAATAATACCGCTCATGGTTTAAGGCAGGGTAAACGGAAAAAATGATTTTTCTGCCTGCCA
This sequence comes from Hoeflea sp. YIM 152468, assembly GCF_029210485.1. Lineage (GTDB taxonomy): Bacteria > Pseudomonadota > Alphaproteobacteria > Rhizobiales > Rhizobiaceae > Hoeflea. The sequence continues at coordinate 154,396 of NZ_JARGET010000012.1, read as the reverse complement.
TTCCGGAGTCCTTTGAATCACTTGGACGCGTTTCCTGAAGTTTCACTTCAAGAAAGCCAAGAGTTTTTTAGGAAATAAAATCAGGAGTATGCCAGTGATAATTAACATTCGGATTGGGTTGCCTAACCTGATCAGGATTTGTTAATCATTCCATGGCAGCCTCCAAATCAGGCAACGACTGGATCCGTATCGCGTAAGTGGATCTTAAAACCTTGCGGCGGCGGAAAAGGGGATTAAAATGCGGGTTCTACTGATCGAGGATGATAGCGCTACGGCTCAGAGCATCGAACTGATGCTGAAGTCGGAGAGCTTCAATGTGTACACCACTGATCTGGGCGAAGAGGGTGTCGATCTCGGCAAGCTTTACGACTATGACATCATTCTGCTGGACCTCAATTTGCCGGACATGTCCGGATACGAGGTGCTGCGGACACTGAGACTGTCCAAAGTCAAGACGCCCATCCTGATCTTGTCCGGCATGGCCGGCATCGAAGACAAGGTGCGCGGACTCGGCTTCGGCGCCGATGATTATATGACCAAGCCGTTCCACAAGGACGAACTGGTTGCACGGATTCACGCAATTGTGCGGCGCTCCAAGGGCCATGCCCAATCGGTCATCACCACCGGTGACCTGGTCGTCAATCTCGATGCGAAAACCGTCGAAGTCGGATCTCAGCGGGTTCATCTCACCGGTAAGGAATACCAGATGCTGGAGCTGCTTTCGCTTCGCAAAGGCACCACCCTTACCAAGGAAATGTTCCTCAATCATCTCTACGGCGGGATGGACGAGCCGGAACTGAAGATCATCGACGTCTTTATCTGCAAGTTGCGCAAGAAGCTTGCCACCTCGGCAGGCGGAAAGAATTACATCGAGACCGTCTGGGGTCGTGGCTATGTGTTGCGCGAACCGGAAGAAACCGAAGTCCGCGAAAGCGCCTGATTCCATTCCCTCGCAAGAGTGAGCTTGAGGAACCCGCCGCACCGGCGGGTTTTTCCTGTCATCAGCGCCCCTTTGACCAGAAGCCGACGCCCATCGACCAGGGGCCGACAACCAATTGCCGTTTTCCTGATCACGCGGCAACGGCATAGGGTGCGAAGGCCTCGGTCAGGCTGCGCCGGTCAAACGGCTTGAGCAGGAATTCGTCAGCCCCGGCGCGCTTGCCCGCCATCATCTGCTTGAATTCCTTTTCGATCATCAGATAATGAATGCGGACATCTTTGCCGCCGTCCATCTGTCGAACGGAAGAGATCAGGTCCAGCGCCCCGGTCATTCCCGCATCGACACACAAAACATCGGGAAGCTGCGCATCGCACATGATCAACGCTTCTCCGGCATTTGAAGCCTCGATAACAAGATAATCCAGCCCGGTCAGGATGCGTTTGGCAACCTTGCAAATCACGGCGGAATCATCGGCAATCATCAAGCGACGCATGGCGGCTCTCCTTCGGCTTCGTCGCAGCGGCTCCAAGGTGTGGACCCGCTGCCATTGAGATGAAGACTAGTCCAAGGGAGCGAAGATTTCGTAAGCAGACAGGCTTAACGGAGCGTTGCCGCGTGATGCCTGGCTATCACGCCGCAACAGGTTGCGCGGCGAACACCACTTCTTCGGCATTGGCTGTGCAGGACAAGGCGAGCCCCGCCTCTTCGGCCAGAAGCACTGTATAATAGGGCTGAATCGAATGCGCATCGATCGCCTCATCGGCATTGCCGGAATGAATCTCGAGGAACTTCGGAGGCACCCTCACCATCCGGCCCTTGCAGACCAGACGGAACCGCGGATTGGTTTCGGGTGTTTCGATCGTCACATCGATCTCTCCGCCGCGGGGGATAGCGCCATAGGCGACAAGAAACAGGTTGAGGAGAAGCTTGACCTGGTTCTTCGGAATGATGGCGCGCGGCCCGTTCCATGTCACGACGGTTTTCTTGTCTGCTGAGACAAAATCGAGAACCGCTTTTTCAGCTTCGCCGGTATCGATTGAAGCGCCGACCGAACCCGACGCGCCGAAAGCTAGGCGCGCAAATTTGAGCCGGACAGAGGCATTCAGAGCACTGGTCCGGATGAGGTCCATCGCATCGGCATCAGCACCGCCCTCATCAAGCAGTTCCAGCCCGTTGTTGATCGCCCCCACCGGCGAAATGATGTCATGGCACACCCGGCTGCACAAAAGCGCGGCCAGATCCGGGCCCGCCAGGGTCAAATTGTGGTTCTTCGGCATCAATATCTCCTCTTTGCGCCCTGCGCTTCGAATCGGCTCGGGGGCAAAATTGCATTCGGCGATTTCCATCGCAAGTTTTGTAGTACCACGCCAGCGCCGTGGCTTTACCCCAACGTTACAAAATCACTTCCGCCCTAAAGACACCACATTTGGTAAACTGCTTATTAAGATCGGCGCGCCACAATGTGATAACTGTTTTCTGGAATCTTGAAAGACTCATCAATGGAGTGGACCCCATGATCGCGTCCCGCTTTTGCATCCGTGCACTGTTCTCATTCTTTCTGACCCTGCTGTTTGTGGCCGGAACATCTTCTGGCGCTGGCGCCCAGGCGGCAGGTTCGTCGGAATACAGCACCCAGGAGATTGTCGACGCCGGTCACGGCTTTTTCGGCTCAACCTCGGGTGGTCTGGCAAAACTGGTGGAGAAGGCCTTCCAGTCTTACGGGCTGCCCAATGGCTATATTCTCGGTCAGGAAGCCTCGGGCGCCTTTATCGGAGGCCTGACCTATGGTGAAGGCGAGCTGTACACGAAAAATGCCGGCCAGCATGATGTGTTCTGGCAGGGCCCGTCACTGGGCTGGGATTATGGCGGCAATGGCAACAGAACCATGATGCTGGTGTACAATCTGCCCAGCGTGGATGGCGTTTATGGCCGCTTTGGCGGCGTTTCCGGTTCGGCCTATGTGGTGGCCGGTCTGGGCATGACCGTGCTCAAGCGTCAGGATGTATTGGTGATCCCCATCCGCACCGGCGTTGGCGCCCGCCTGGGGGTCAATATCGGCTACCTGAAGATGACGCAGACACCGACATGGAACCCGTTCTGATGTCATTCTGCCAAGCCGCAAAATAAGGCTATCGGGCTCGGCCGCATTCTCGGTGTGGTCCGAACGCCCTGGTTTTGCTCCCAGCCGGTCACACTCCGCTCTTGCCGCCATCGCTTGACCATGCTTAATGCTCTCGCAAGTTTTGGCTGGGCAAGTCTTGAGCCCGGCAAGTAAAAATGTGGATACATAGTGATCGAGTTCGTCCTGTTATTTGCGCTGGGTTTTCTCGCCGCCGCCCTGGTGGCGTTGATCTTGGCGCCGATTATTCATCAGCGCGTGGTGAGTTTGACTGAACGCAGGATCCGAGCCAGCGTGCCCTTGTCTACAGCCGAGATCCGGGCTGAAAAAGACATGGACCGAGCCGCCTTTGCAGCGAAAAACGCCCGCCTGTCTGTCGATCTGAGACAAAACCGGGATCAACTTGCCGCCAGCATGGCTCACGGAACGCGGCTCAGTAACGAACTGGTGGCCATCCGGGCTGAAAAGATCGAGGCCGAAAGGCTGGTCGAAGAGCGTGATGCTGACATTCGGGATCTGCGTGCAACGGTCACCGCACGCGACGCCGAAATCACCACACTGACCGGAAAATTTGCCGACGCGACCCACCTTGCCCAAGCCCGCGAACACGAAATCGCCATGCGCGATGATCGAATTAACCGGATCGGCGCCGAGATCGAAGAGCTTCGCATTGATGTCGTCACACTGGACACCGAAGCAGAGAATTTCAAATCCCAAATCCGCGAACTGCGCACCGAGCGCAACATGTTGCGTGACGCTCTCAAGGACCTTGAAACTGTCAATAAGGATCTGGAAATCCGCCTGGACACCGCCCATGACCGGCTCACGCATAGCGAAGAAATGCTTGCCAAGACAATTACCGCGCTCACCGATCGCGAAAATGCGCTTGACCGGCGAATTGCCGAGGTCGATCGGTTCAAGACCAAGAACCGCGAGCTCTCCGATGAACTCAGATCCGCTAGGAAGGCCCTCAGCGAAACCGGTTCCCGGGCGAAAACACCGGCCGGCGCCAGCAATGGCACGGCGGCCCCGGTTCCCCCCAAACCCGAGTTGCCGCTGACCGTCGACCCCGCAGCCCCGACAGAGATCGAAGCCAAGGCCGCCCCCGAGACTGAGCCGCAGGATTCCAGCCCGGCAGTTCCGCAGGCTTCCAGCCCGGCACCACGGCAGGCGCCCGCGCCAAGAGCAACACCACAAGCGTCCAGAGACACTGCTGTGGCGCGGTCTGAAAGAACAGGAAACGAAGATCTGAGCGAGGACGAGAAAATCGACCGCCTGCGCGCCCGGCAGGCTGCGCTTATCGAGCGGCTGCTCAAGGCCGACAAGAGTTCCAACGATCCGGCATTGCGCCGCGAATTGGCAAGCGTTGCCGCCTTGATGGTGGAGCTAACCGCCAGCAGGGACGGTGCCAACTCTCCGGTCTACAAGATCCTGCAAGGCAGCGAAGACGGCCCGCAACCGGGATCGGCCGAGCCAAGTCTGGCGATGCGGGCGCGTGAATTGCTTGCCAACAGCACTTGAGACACCACAGTTTTCCCATCGTGCGACGGGTGCCGCGCCGGGATTTCGAAACCCGGCGCCGAGCGTGCTCTATCCCCCGGTTCGCCCCATTCTGGTCGCCGCGTGCCAGAGCGCGATGCCGCTGGCGGTGGCGACATTCAGACTGTCCATCCCCGGCGCCTGTTCGATCCGCAAGGTCCTGATCTGATCGAGCAGTGCAGCGGGAAGCCCCTCGCCTTCGGTCCCGGTCAGCAGGGCCAGCCTCCGGCCCGGCTGATAAGTGCTCAGAGGCTCGGCCCCATGCGGCGACAATCCGGCAACCTCGAAACCCTGCTCCGACAAATCGCCCACAAGCTCGCCGATCGAACCGGCCCGGCAGAACGGAACCCGCAGCGCTGCGCCGACCGAAACCCGGATAGCCTTGCGGTAGAGGGGATCACAGCAGGAGGCGTCCAGCACGATGCCATCTGCGCCAAAGACGCCGGCATTGCGGAAAATTCCGCCAATATTGTCATGGTTGGAAATTCCGCAAGCGGCAACCAGCAAGGCCTGATCGGGCAGGTTTGACAGGAAGCTGGCAAACGACACCGCAGGCACATGTCGCCCGACAGCAAGTATGCCGCGATGCATGGCAAAGCCGACGGCAGCGTCGAGCACATCGCGCCCGGCAACGTAGACCGGACAGGCAGGATCAATGCGGTCCAGAAGCGCACCCAGGCCGTCAATCCGGTTTTCAAGAATCAGCGCCTTTTCGATGACAAATTGCCTCGACCCGGCTTCGGCATCCAGCAGAGCCTGCAGCACAACCCGTCCCTCGGCAATGAACCGGTCACCACGGCCTGCGAGATCCTTGTCGCGCATCGCTGTAAATTCGGCAATCCGCGGATCCGCCGGATCCTGAACCCTGATGAGACGCTGGCGCCCGCTCCAGCCGGTGGTCACCGATTGATCACAACGATGTCGCTGACAATCCGGCCGACCGAAATGTCGTGGATGATCAGCCGTCTTGATCCATCCGCAGCACGGCCGAAGAATCCGATACGCGGCCCGTCAAGCGAGACGCTTTCGATCGCAAATCCTTCGGGAAGCGACGCCACGCCCTCGACCGGCGCATCCGACGGCACCGTCGCCGACGGACCGGAAGCCGACGCAATCGCTGTCGCGCTGGCGTCACTGCGCGTGAATTTATAGACAAGCGCGCCCAGCACGGTCATAAGACCGATGAACATGATGCCGATCGACACGGCCAGCAACCGGACCATCTTGCGCCGGACTTTTTCCATCTCCGGATCAAGCGGCTTTTCGTCGAGATCGCTCTCGTTGATTTTCGACATTTCAATTCCTTGCCGGGCGGACCCTGATAGTGAAGAACGCGACACCGTTTACCGAAGCCAAGCCCAATAGGGAAGCCCAGGGCGCTGTTGATGATGGCTCCGGCCGGCAAAGCCTTGTCGTTGGCGAAGGTGCATCGGGCCGGCTCGACGCCTGGCTGGCGGCGGAACTGGAGCCGGATCTGTCGCGCAGCCGCATCAAGGCGCTGATCGAAGCGGGCGCCGTCACCGTCAATGGCATGGCTGCCAGGCAGGCCAGGCACAAGATCAGTCCCGGCGACACGGTTGAGCTTACCCTGCCCGAGCCCGAGGACGCCGAGCCGGCCGGCGAGGATATCCCGCTCGACATCCTCTACGAGGATTCCGATCTCATCGTCATCAACAAGCAGGCAGGCCTGGTTGTCCATCCCGGCGCCGGCAACTGGACCGGCACGCTGGTCAATGCGCTGATCCATCATTGCGGTGACAGCCTGTCAGGCATTGGCGGCGTGCGCAGACCCGGCATCGTCCACCGTCTTGATCGCGACACCACCGGGGTGATGGTGGTGGCCAAGAACGATCTCGCCCACCGACATTTGGCCGAACAGTTCGCCGACCACGGCCTTACCGGCCCGCTGGAGCGGGCCTATCAGGCCATTGTCTGGGGCAAGCCGCAGGGGCTCAGGGGCACCATCAACGCCAGCCTTGGCCGCGCCCGCGACCGCATCCGCCGGGCCGTGCGCGAGGACAATGGTGATGATGTCCGCCATGCCGTGACCCACTATCTCGTCTGTGAACGCTATGACGAGAAACCCGACAGCACCGCCGCTGCCAGCCTGGTGGAATGCCGGCTTGAAACCGGCCGTACCCACCAGATCAGGGTGCACATGGCCCATATCGGCCATCCGCTGATCGGCGATGCAGAGTATGGCGGCGGCTTCAGAACCAAGGCCAACCGCCTGCCCGAGCAAGTCCGGGACATCGTCACGGCGTTTCCGCGCCAGGCGCTGCATGCCTTTTTGCTGGTGTTCGAGCACCCCGCAAGCGGCGAGACACTGCGGTTTACGGCACCGCTGCCCGACGACATGGAGCATTTGCGCCGGGCGCTGGCCAGCCTCTGAAACCTGTCCGGCACCGCTTCACGCGAGTGTGAAAACGTCGCACCTTGATCCCGGCTTTCGCCACAATTAGATGCTTTATAGTACAGTCACGCTCGGATGCGAAATTCGGTCCGGGCTTGCTGGCTTGCCGATAGGAAGCCGTAAACGAAATAAGGGGGGTGCTATCATGGCCCAAGGAAGTTTTCCGACCGTCTCCGCTGGTGAAAACGGTTTGAATCGTTACATGGCGGAAATTCGCAAGTTCCCGATGCTGGAACCGCAAGAAGAATACATGCTGGCCAAGCGGTTTCTCGAGCACGAGGACACCAAGGCCGCGCACAAGCTGGTCACCAGCCATCTGCGTCTGGTCGCCAAGATCGCCATGGGCTATCGCGGCTACGGCCTGCCGATCGGCGAGGTGATCTCGGAAGGCAATGTCGGCCTCATGCAGGCCGTCAAGAAATTCGATCCCGAGCGCGGATTCCGTCTCGCCACCTATGCCATGTGGTGGATCAGGGCTTCGATCCAGGAATATGTCTTGCGCTCCTGGAGTCTCGTCAAGATGGGGACGACGGCCAACCAGAAGCGGCTGTTTTTCAACCTGCGCAAGATGAAAAGCCGCATTCAGGCGGTCGAGGATGGCGATCTGAGACCCGACCAGGTGGCCGAAATCGCCACCAAGCTCAACGTCTCCGAAGACGAAGTGATTTCGATGAACCGCCGGCTTGCCGGCGATGCGTCGCTGAACGCGCCGATCAGGGCCAGCGAAGGTGAATCCGGCCAGTGGCAGGATTGGCTGGTCGACGAGTCGGAAAGCCAGGAAGACATGCTGGTCGAGCAGGACCAGCTTGAAACGCGGCGCGCCATGCTGCAAAGCGCGATTGGCGTGCTCAACGAGCGTGAAAAGCGCATCTTTGAAGCCCGCCGCCTGCGCGATGCGCCGATCACGCTGGAAGATCTGTCGACCGAGTTTGACATCAGCCGCGAGCGGGTGCGTCAGATCGAGGTCCGGGCTTTCGAAAAGGTCCAGGAGGCGGTCCAGAAGGCCGCCGCCGCGCGCGACAAGGCGCTGGTGACGGTCGACGACGACTGAGACACGGCGCACTGACGATCAACACAGACCCCGCAAGCACCCTGCTTTCGGGGTTTTTGTGTCAGGGCCGACTTCAGGCGGGAAGCAGTCGTTCGTATTTCTGTGCTGACGTGTTCTCACTAAGCATAAAAATGGAGTCTAGTGCGATTTCTACGACGGCGTTTTTGGGTGAAAATCACACCGCTTAGCCTACCAAAATGCTGAGTGGCAACTGGACGCGTGAGTGTGTGGCATTCAAAATGCCTGCGCACCATTTGAAGCACGAGACTGTTAATTAGAGCCGCAGGTGTCTAAGTAAACGAGCGGTTTCGTTTGAAACTAACCGACGTCCAAATCGACAGAAGGATAACTAGTGAACTCACTTCCGGAACCCCATCCACTGGATTTTGACTGGCGCTTCACTCCCCACACTATCGAGAAATTTGTTGAGATGGTTGATAAAGAAGAAGGTATTTTGGCAGTGGGGACTCCCTCCGTTGCTAGGCGCTTCCATCAGCTGGGTCGAGATGTGGCTCTGGTAGACCGTCAACCTATTCATTTTGTGGATAATCACTCGCAAATCCAGATAGACTCGGACGCCCCGAGAATATCTGGGTACAAAACGGCCATTGTCGATCCTCCTTGGTATCCTGAGCATGCATTGACGTGGATGTCATGGGCAGCAAATTGTGTCGGTTTAAACGGGCTGATTTTTGCATCGGTGTGGCCGCCTGATACACGCCCTACGGGCGAACGAGAATTTGCGAACATTTTCGAATGGTTAGAAAGCTGGTCGACGGTCTCAATCGCTAATTTCAAACCACGCTATGAGCTGCCGCTATTTGAGGCGGAAGCTTACAATTCCAGCTTCGAGCAAGGCCTTTCGACCAGTCCAAGATTAGGACGCCTACTGAAGATACGTGTTCGATTTCTCCCGGAGGTACCGCCGCTAAATGGCAAAAAGAAAAAATGGCTTCGATTTGTGTTTAATGACTACCAGCTAGCTTTACGAGTTCGCCCCAACGATTTTTCTGATCCGATGATCAAACCAGTTTCCGGTATCGAAAGCTGGCAATGGCCATATGTAAGCCGTCGTGCTCCAGGACGCGATTCTATTGATGTTTGGAGCTCACGAAATGAAGTCGCTGTTGCGGGAGGCACAAAAAGCATCGCAGAAGCTTTGAGACAGGCAGCTTTGGCGAAAGACCATAACACATTTGAAGCGGCGTTGTCCGCAGTCCCAGCAATAGCCGAATGGAAAATTCCACGTCCGCCATTTAGGAGGGTTTTCGAATGGGAACACCGGCAATAGCAATACGTTTTCGAGACACGACTGCTGGTATCGACACGATCTCAGCGCATCAAAAAATTATTGATAGCCAAGGGACAGCTTGGTGGGGATGGTGGAAGAAAGATTTTGAAGATCCTTTCCTTATGTACCTAGATGAACTCCCGAACCAAATTGATATATTTATTGTTGATCGCTCCACCTCACGAATGTTTCTAGCAGCTTCCTCAGAAAGAATAATACCATCAAATAATATACCTAGTTTACACTTGATACCTGATTACTACAAGCATTCAGCTGCAAGCGTATTTGGATGGTTCCGCCTATCTTCAATTGAAGAATGCGAATATAATAATGACATAGGGAATTTGTTTGGCGACGGCACAATAGCTATACTTAATTCGCATGCTGTTAAATCAGATCATATTGACAAACTTGAATCAACTAAAAGATCAAATAATTCTAGTGTACTTGTTCTGTCCGATCTTCATTTTGGCGAAGATTACGAATTTTTGACCCAAGGTGAAGATCAACGGCTAGGGGAAGAGAAGTACACCCTGACTGAGTGTGTATTTGAGGACCTTAAGAGATTGGGCCTGGACAGCGACATAGGAGCAATATTGATAACGGGCGACTTCACCTCAAACGGGGATTGGAGTGATGCAGTTATGAAGAACATTGTTGCCGAAATGACAGCCCTGGGAGAGGTATTGGGAGTTGAGAAGAATTCATTGCTTGCTCTTCCAGGCAATCACGACGTCGTGAGGTACGGAGAGGCAGAGACTATCGACCCCGCCAAGATCGCCGTCGAAAAACAAGTGACCTTCAAGCACGAGAGAGATTTTCGAATATTCCTAAATGAACTACTAGATCGAGATGTAAAAGCCCCGCTGGATAGAATCGAGGTCATCCGATTGAAGCGGGCTGATTTGCGCATCGCAATTCTGAATTCATGCCGAATTTTGGCTACCAAATGGACCGAGTATGGGTACGTAGGGCCAAATGGATGTTCGGTTATTGAACAGCTTTCGAAGAACGATGGCGACTTGAAAACCTATCGCATGTTGGCCGTCCATCATCACTTGCTCCCCGTCAACCACGTTGAGACACCTAACAGTAAGGGAGTGACACTTTCTTTAGACGCTTCGAAAATCTTGGAAACCGCTCAAAAGGCTGGCGTTCATATCGCTATCCATGGTCATCAACACATGCCACATCTTTCGCGCTATCAAAGCCTGCCGCTTATGGGCGGTGAAGAGACGCCCGCAATTACAGTAATATCAAATGGTAGCTCGGGAGTTTCTTCGAAGCGGCGACCGGGTGAGGAACGAAATACATATTGTATTCTAACTTTTACTGAAGAAAGAATAAATCTAAAAATGCGTGAACTCCGATCCGATAAAAAGCAAGGCAACAGCCTATACGATGGCACTGTCTCTTAGGTTGAAAATGTTTGGGTTTTTGTCATCGGTCATTTCGCAGTAATTCTGCTTTCCATGCCTAGTTCTGGTGCCCGTCCAGCTTCGCTCTATTCGGCTCCGTCCCCAAAGTTCCGATTCGGGCGAGCCCTGCCCGCACTTCGCCTCCCAACACTGGCCTCCCCCAGTCTTGCCCAAACCCGCCCGCCGCTTTACCACTCAGTCTCTTTAACGAGCCGTCGCCCCTCCGGCGCTGGCGGACAACCGGGCAAACCTGTAGGCAGAGCGTGATACGCCTCTTCTTATCCCTGATCACGATGATCGGCCTGGTGGCTGGCCTCTCCGGCTGCACCGGCGTGGGCTATTACGCCCAGTCGCTGAAAGGCCATGCCGAGATCATGGCGGCGCGGCAATCTGTTGCCAGGCTGATCAGCGATGCTTCGACGCCCGAGCCGGTGCGGGCCGCGATGGCCACGGCCAGCGCCATCCGGCAGTTTGCCACCGACGCGCTCGACCTGCCCGACAATGAGAGCTACCGCGCTTACGTCGATATCGGCCGTGACTATGTCACCTGGGCGGTGTTTGCCGCACCGGAATTCTCGCTCGCGCCAAAGGTCTGGTGCTTTCCGGTGTTCGGCTGCGTGCCCTACCGGGGTTATTTTTCCAAAGACAGGGCGATCTGGACCGCGGCCGGGTTTGCGCGGCAGGGATTCGACGTCCATGTCTCGGGCGTCACCGCCTATTCCACGCTGGGCTGGTCGAGCGATCCGCTGCTTTCGACCATGCTGCGCCAGGACGAAACCTATCTCGCCAGCCTGGTGTTTCATGAACTGGCCCATCAGCGCGTCTATATCGACGACGATTCGGCCTTCAACGAGGCCTTTGCCGGTGCGGTGGAACAGACCGGAGTGAAGACATGGCTGCGCGCGGCCGGAGATACGGACGGCTTGCGCCGCTACCAGGCCGGGCTAAAACGCAATGCCGAGTTTCTTGCGCTGGTGGCAGAAACCCGGGACGAGCTCGCGCATGTCTATGCCGGCACAGGCACTGCGGTGGAGAAGCGGGCGGCAAAGGCAGCCGCGATCGACCGGCTGAGAGCGCGCGCCCGACAGATGCGCGAGAGCCGCTGGGGTGGGTTTTCAGGCTACGACGGCTGGGTCGAGGCACCGATCAACAACGCCAAGATCGCCGCCACCTCGGTCTACAATGACCTTGTTCCGGCGTTTCTCCGGCTGTTCGAGCTGTGCGGGAGTGATTATCCCCGGTTCTACAATGCGGTTGAGCAATTGGGGGCACTGGCCAGGGCGGACAGGGCCGCTGCACTTGAGGCCGCACAGAGCTGCGAGTGAATTTGGCGGCAGCCAATGGATCGGATCAGCCGATCGATCCACTTCGGGCTTCATGAAAGGCCCCTCCCCAACCCCTCCCCACAGGTGGGAGGGGCTTGACCCGGCCCCACGTTGTCAAGGCTGCGGTGTGGCCCTCGCCCAGGCGTCGAGCGCCTGGTTGAAGACTTCGGTGCCGCTGGCGCCTTTTTCCAGCGTGATCAGCGCCTGGCGGCCATTGGCATAGACCACCGGAATGTCGATCCAGTTGCGCTGGCGCAGCAGGTCGGTGTTGGTCTTGCGCGCCTCTTCGAGATCATTGAGCGCCACCATGTAGAAGTCCTGGGTGATCTTGGCCGGCACTGCGATCAGCGGATTGCCCTGGTCGGCCTCGGTCTGTTTCATCGCAATGCGCTGCAACTGGTCGATCGAGCCGCCGTCGAAATCCGGCGGCACGGCAAAGACGATCTCGACGAGATGGCTCGCCGGCAGCGACGGGTCGGTGTTGCGCTTGATGGTGATCAGCGCCGAAAACCCCTTGTCGGGATTGTTGATCTCGCCGCGAATGACCTGCTCGTCGGGTCCGCTGTCGGAGGCCTCGCTGACCAGATCCCAGACAACCGTGCCCGGCTTGACCTCGAGCGACTGCTGGCCCAGGCGTTCTTCATAAAGGATCATCTTTTGCGTCACGCCCAAGGACCCGGACTGGGACCCGGACTGGGAGTCGGCCGGGGGCGCCGCACCGGGGGCGGCGGTTTCGCCAGGCGTTCCGGCGGCGTCGGTGGCGGCGCTGGCGGCCTCGGCGTCTGTTTCATCTGCCGGGCCGGCATCGGTGAGTTCGGCCACCGAACGGCCCTCTTCGGCATCACTGCCCTCGGGCGCGGGCGCTGGCCCCGGATCGGTTTCGGTCCCGTCGGGGCCGAGCCGCTGGGTGAACTTTTCCGTGCCACCCGACACCGGGTCGACCGGCGCGTCCCCGGTCATCGCCGTTTCGACCGGCGCAGGGTCCGCTTCCGGTTCTGGCTCCGGTTCCGGGGTGACCTCCGCCGTCTCGGCAACCGGTGCGGGCTGCTCGGTTTCCATCGGCGTGTCGATCGGCGAGGCGCTGAACATCGCGACAACCGTGTCCTTGTAGCTCCAGCCTGCATAGGCGATGGCAGCAACGATCCCCAGAACCACCAAACCCGCGATCAGGCCGCTTTTGCTGGCTTTGCCGGCGGCCGAGCCCGAGGCCGCCTCGGACCGGCCTGCCGCCTCTCCGAGGCCGAAGGCCTGGTCATGGGCATCCCCGAGCAGCTCCGTCGAGCGGCTTTCCGCCGGTGCAACCGGTGCGGCCGGAACAGGGTCAGCCTCCTGCCCGTGCGCCGCGGCAGGTTCCTCATCGTAAAGCACCGGGTCCGCAGGAGCTTGAGGCTCCGGCTTGACCACAACAGCAGCGGGTTTGGGCGCGGGTTTGGGCGCCGGTTCTGGTTCTGCCGGGGTTGGCTCGGCAATCACCGGGCTCTTTTCCACCATCGATTCGAGTTCCGCCATCAAGGCGTCTGTCTCATCGGCATCGGCGGGCAGCGCTTCGGCATGCTCGATCTCGACTTCATCGATGGCCAGATCAAGCTTGGCCAGTTGCCGCGCAATCACCTCGTCGGACGGTGGTGGATTGATCGCCTCGAGCTGGCGGCGGATGGCTGCCCGCGCCTTGTCATAGACCTTTGTCCGGTTCTCCGGAGTATTGTCAGGCAGGTTATCGACCGCCTTCCGGATGACTGCTACAAAATCCGCCATGTTTTACCCTGGTTTGATCCCACAAAGCGCGTCACTTCACGCAGTTGCGCTAACCTAGTCTTCAAACGGGTCAGTCACAAGTATCGTATCATCCCGCTCCGGACTTGTGGAAAGAAGCGCAACCGGCGCACCGATGAGTTCTTCGATCCGCCTGACATATTTGATCGCCTGAGCCGGCAGATCGGCCCAGCTGCGGGCGCCGACGGTGGTGCCCTTCCAGCCTTCGATGGTCTCATAGATCGGGGAGACGCGGGCCTGCGCGCCCTGACTGGCGGGAAGGTGATCGACCCGTTCGCCGTCAAGCTCGTAGCCGATGCAGATCTTGAGCTGCTCGAGACCATCGAGCACGTCGAGCTTGGTCAGGGCAATGCCGGTGATGCCGTTGACCGCCACCGCCTGGCGCACCAGCGCCGCATCAAACCAGCCACAGCGGCGCTTGCGGCCGGTGATGGTGCCGAACTCATGCCCGCGCTCGCCGAGGAACTGTCCGGTTTCATCGTTGAGTTCGGTCGGGAACGGGCCTTCTCCGACACGGGTCGTATAGGCTTTGGTGATCCCCAGCACGTAGCTCAGCGCCCCCGGCCCAAGCCCGGAGCCGGCAGCAGCCTGACCGGCGATGGTGTTGGACGAGGTGACGAACGGATAGGTGCCGTGATCGACATCGAGCAACGTGCCCTGCGCCCCCTCGAACAGGATGCGCGCGCCCTGGCGGCGTTTCTTGTCGAGCAGCAGCCAGACGGTTTCGCGGAAGGGCAGGATGCGCCCGGCAACCGAGGTGAGTTCCTCAAGGATTGTCTCGACCGAGATTTCCGCCTGGCCAAGCCCGCGTCTGAGCGCATTGTGGTGGGTCAGCAACCGCTCGACCTTGGCAGGCAGCGTCTCCAGATTGGCCAGGTCCATGACCCGGATGGCGCGGCGCCCGACCTTGTCTTCGTAGGCCGGGCCGATGCCGCGGCGGGTGGTGCCGATCTTGGTGCCGGAGCTGGAAGCCGCGTCCTCGCGCAAGCCGTCAAGCTCCCGGTGCAGCGAGAGAATCAGCGTCGCATTGTCGGCAATGCGCAGATTGTCACCATTGATGACGACGCCCTGCCCGGCCAGCCGGTCGATCTCGCTGACCAGCGCATGCGGGTCGATGACCACGCCATTGCCGATGACCCCGAGCTTGCCCGGCCGCACGACACCCGACGGCAGCAGCGACAGCTTGTAGACGGCCCCATCTATGACCAGCGTGTGGCCGGCATTGTGGCCGCCCTGAAACCGCACCACCACATCGGCGCGCTCGGACAGCCAGTCGACGATCTTGCCTTTTCCCTCATCACCCCATTGCGACCCGACAACAACTACGTTGGCCATGACAACCTCTTGGAAATCGGCCTCTCGCGAGAGGCTCGGAAAACAAAAACCCGCGCATCCATACAGACTTGGTCACGCAAAATCGACCCTTGGGCGCAACCAACAGCGGTTTTTACGCGACTATTTCACACGCGCTCGACAATCCGGTCCGGCTCAAGCCCGCAAACCCGGTTTTTGGTCCCCAATCAGACACCGGGCAACCTCTCCGGCACGCCACCCCTGCGATAGCAAGTGGAAATTGCGCCTGGCTGTCGGAGATCCTTGTGCTAAACAGACGTCACTCGCCGGCTCTTGACCAGCCAAAATCCAGCCCTCATCTCGAAAGTTCCGATTTGGCTCTGCACGCTTATGTGTTCTTGATCATCACCGCCCTATCCTGGGGCGGCAATGCGATCGCTGGCAAACTTGCGGTCGGTCATATTTCTCCGATGATTCTCACCTCGGTCCGATGGGGAATGGCCTTTTCCATTCTGCTGCTGTTTGCCTTGCCGCAAGTCCGCCGCGACATCACAGTGATCCGGGCCAATTTGGCCCTGCTGGTCGGCTATGGCATGTTCGGCTTCACCTTCTTCAACATCCTGCTCTACTCGGCGCTCGAACACACAACGGCGATCAACGTCGCCATCGAGCAGGCCGGCATGCCGATGCTGATCTTTCTGGCCAATTTCATCCTGTTTCGCATCAGGGTCAGCCCGGCCCAGATCATCGGATTTGGGCTGACCATGCTCGGTGTCGCCATCACTGCCTCGAGCGGCAGCCTGGCGCGTCTGATCGGGCTGGAACTCAATCGCGGCGATGCGTTGATGCTGGTGGCGGTGGTGTTTTACGGCGGTTACACCGTGGCGCTGCGCTACAAGCCGGTGCTGCACTGGCAGTCGATGATCACGGTTATGGCGGGGGCTGCCTTCCTCACCTCGCTGCCGTTTGCAGCTTTCGAGATCGGTCGCGGGACGGCGGTTCTGCCCGACACCACCGGCTGGCTCGTTGCCGCCTTCACCGCCGTGTTCCCCTCGCTGCTGGCTCAGGTGATGTTCATCAAGGGCAACGAGATCATCGGCTCGAACCGGGCCGGCATCTTCATCAATCTGGTGCCGATCTTCGGCACCGTGTTGTCGGTGCTGATCCTGCGCGAAACCCTGCACCTCTATCACGTGATCGCGCTTGTGCTGGTGCTTGGCGGGATCTGGCTTTCGGAGCGGGGCAGGCGGTAAAAGGCTGCCGCAAAGGCAGCCAGCCCAACGCCCGCCCGCCGAGGCCAATGCCCGGACATACGATGGCAACAAGCCACAGCAGCATGCAAGCCGGGACTTCGTTGGCCCGGCTGCGCTGCACCGGCTTGCGGCAGTCGGGACAACCCACAAGCCACGGATTTGCCGCGGCTTTGAAGGAGTTCAACGCGCCACTTTATTTCTGCTCAATACAATCTAATATAAACACACTCTTGTCGTATTCGATTGCTTCGTTCCGCTCTCAGCACTCAGCATAAGAGGACTGTTGATAATGCCATCTTCCCTCGACGACCGGCAGCGCTTACTCGATGGCGATCATCGCCTTCAACAGTTGGAATCGGCGGTGCGCGAGGCCCAGGCGCGACACGATGCGGCAGCATTTCTGGCTGCGATAGTGGAATCGTCGGACGATGCGATTGTCAGCAAAAGCCTGGCGGGGATCATCACGTCCTGGAACAAGGCTGCCGAGCGGCTTTTTGGCTACACAGCCTGCGAAGCAATCGGACGACCGGTGACACTCATTATTCCCGAAGACCGACTCGATGAGGAACCTGCGATTCTGGCGCGAATTCATGCGGGCGATCAGGTTGATCATTTCGAGACGGTGCGCCGCAGGAAGGACGGCACACTGATCGACATCTCGCTGACAGTTTCGCCGATCAGGGACGGCACCGGGACGATCATCGGCGCATCCAAGATTGCCCGTGATATTTCTGAACGGAAAAAGGCTGCGCAACATCAGGAGCTGTTGCTGCGCGAAATGCACCACCGGGTCAAAAATCTGTTTGCAATCATTGGTGGGATTATAGCCTTGTCAGCGCGCGCGGCACAAACGCCGGCAGATCTTGCCGCCACGGTCAGAAGCAGGCTGTTGGCTTTGTCCCGAGTGCATGAGATGTCGCTTCCCAATCTCGTTGGCAACGACCCTTTCAAAGAGAAGTCGATCACATTGTTTGAGCTGCTGGCCGATACGCTTGCTCCTTACGAGATCGACGGTGTCCGACAATGGGAGCTGAAGGGCGACGATCTGACAATCAATGGCGAAAAACTCACCAAACTGGCGCTTCTGTTCCACGAGTTTGCAACCAATGCCGCAAAATACGGTTCCTTGTCGAGCGCTGAAGGAAGTCTGGATATCGCGGTAGCGGTTCAAGGCGATCTGCTTGAGCTGCGGTGGTCAGAAACCAAAGGCCCAGGGGTGCGAGGAGACGACGGAAATCAGGAACCGGGCTTTGGGAGCAAGCTGGAACAAACCATCGCACAATCCCTTCAGGCTGCAATCTCGCGGGATTGGCAGCCTCACGGCTTGACCATTCGACTGGCTATTCCTGTCCAAATTCTAGCTTCAGACTGACCCGCATTTCGTAACAGCGCCGCTGTCGGTGTCTGCGCTTTCAGCCCATCCGTCGCCGCAACAGCCAGACAAAGAACACCCCGCCAATCAAGCCGGTCACAATGCCGATGGGCATGTCATTTGGAGCCATGATGGTCCGCGCGATGATATCTGCCCAAACGAGGAAAACGGCTCCGCACAAGGCAGAGATCGGCAGCAGGCGGCGATAATCGCCCCCGACCAGAAGGCGCACGATGTGCGGGATCATCAGGCCAACAAAACCGATGATCCCCGAGAATGCGACCATCACACCTGTGACAAGAGCGCCGATGACAAAGACAGTGAGCCGAAAAAAGGCGGCTGGAATGCCCAGCGTGGTTGCAGTCTCATCCCCGACCGTCATTGCGTTTAAAGTTCCCGATTTCAGCCAGAGATAGGTGCCGCAGCACAGCAGAACCAGTGCGGGGTAAATCAGTTGATCCCACCGCGCCAATCCCAGTCCGCCAAGCATCCAGAACACGACAGTGTGGGTTGCCCGCGGATCACCAACGAAGATCAGCACGTTTGCCGCCGACATCACGATGAATGAGACGGCCACACCAGCCAATACCAGCCTGTCCGCACTCGTGGCCGAGGCAACCTGTGATACGGCAAGAACGAGAAGTGTGGCTCCGAGCGAGCCCAAAAACGCCAACAGCGGCACGGTCAGAAGCCCGATGAACAATCCCGTATGCAACAGGGCCAGAATAGCCCCGAATGCCCCGCCGGCAGAAATGCCGAGAAGGTGCGGGTCGGCCAAAGGATTGCGTGTCACGGCCTGAAGGCTGGCGCCCACCATGGCCAGTCCGGCTCCGACCAGGCAGGCAAGAATGGCCCTTGGAAAGCGAATGTCCCAGACGATCGCTTCCCGCCCGGCGGACCAATCCACAGCAAATGTGTTAGGGGCAATCTTGTTGACAAGAATGCCCCAGACGGTTTCCAGCGGAACAGCCACCGCCCCGACGCTCACGGCAAACGACAGCGATCCAACAAGGACAGCAACGCCAATGATACCGACGGTCCAGAGGACGGGGGAAGTGCGGGCAGGCGGGCCTGCCGAAAGCCGTATCCTGTTCATGCCGGGCTACTCACCCCGAAATGCGGCAGCCAGCGTCTTCACGGCGTCGATATTGCGGGGGCCAGGGGTGGCTTCGACATATTCAAGCACGACGAACCGATCATTGCGAACCGCATCAATATCCGCGAACGCCGGGTTGCTGATCATGAATTCCCGCTTTTGTTCTGCGGTGACCGCGCCGTAGTTCACGATCACGATCACTTCGGGGTTGCGCTCAACCACCGCTTCCCAGCCGACGGTGGCCCAGCTTTTCTCGAAGTCATCCATAATATTGATGCCGCCTGCGGCCTCTATCAGGGCGTTGGGCATGGCGTAGCGGCCTGCGGTGACCGGCATGTCTTCGCCGCTATCGTAGACGAATACGCGTGGTTTGGTGTCCACCACCGGTTGGGAATCGAGGAATGTGGTCAGATCGGCCTGGTAACCCTCAATCAGCTCTTCCGCCCTGTGCGAGACGTCGAAAATCGCGCCGAGATTGCGCAGGTCATTGTACATATCATCCATGGACGCCGGGCCTTTGTCACCGATGTGGATACAGCTTTCGGTCAATTCGTAGACTTGAATGCCCAGCGGCTCCAGCGTTTCAGGCGTCACCTCGCCACCGACTTTCATACCGTAATTCCAGCCGGCAAAGAAAAAGTCGGCATCTGCGCCGATCAGCACTTCTCGTGATGGATATTGGGACGACAGTTCCGGCAGTTCTTCGATGCCCAGTGTCATTTTTTCGTCAAGGGTCCGCCAGCCCGAAATCCCGGTGTAGCCGATCATGTGATCCGCCAGGCCCAGCACCAGCATCATTTCGGTCAGGTTCACATCGTTGGAGATTGCAGCCTGTGGCGGGGCCTCGAACGTGATTGACCGGTCGCAGCTTTTCACCGTGGTCTGCGCCATCGCGGTGCTTGCCAATGCTATGGCAGCCAGTGTGCAGAGTGTAAGTTTCATGGCGGCCGTTCTTTTCAATGGGGAAGGGTAAAGGAAAAATGCGGTGCCCCGCTCGGAACGAGATGTTCGCGCCGCGCATGGATGCGAAACGTGTTCGATACCAGGGCATCAGTCAGAAGCGCGTCCGGCGGGCCAACCCCCTGCGGATGACCGTCTTTCAGGATCAGCACATCGTCACAAATCCCTGAGGCCAGGTTGAGATCATGCAGGGACACGACAATCGTAAGGCCGAGGCTCTGGATCAGCGATACGACCTCGAGCTGGTGACGCACATCCAGGTGGTTTGTCGGCTCATCAAGGATCAGGACCTGCGGGTCTTGCGCCAGAGCCCGCGCCACCATGACCCGCTGCCTCTCCCCGCCTGACAGGGTGCCGACATCCCGGTTGGCCAGGCAATGCAGGCTCAAGGTGTCGAGGACACGCTCCACCACGTGGTCGTCGCCTGCGCCCGATGTGGCAAACCGCGACCGATGCGGGGTTCTGCCCAAGCGGACGATCTCCCGAACCGTCAACCCGAATGCCGGGACGGATTCCTGCAACACCGCTGCGATCCGCCGCGCAGCATCACGGGCTGGCATCGACCAGATGTCCTGCCCGCCAACGCGCACGTGTCCGGTCCGGGGCTTGTGATACCGGTAGAGAAGGCGCAGCAAGGTGGATTTGCCCGCACCATTTGGACCGACGACGCCCAGGACCCGCCCCGAAGCAACACTGAAGCTGGTCGGATGAAGAGCAGGTTGGGCCGATTTGGCCGGTGCCCAGCTTACGCCGTGAACCTCAAGATCAGCAGCCCTCATGATGCACAAATCTCGCTGGCTTCCAGAGCGATGATTGCGCAAGGCACGCGCGCAAGCGTGGATTTGCGGAGTTTGCCTGGACGATCGACAGAGGAACACCAGCCGTCATGCAGATAAGCATATTGCTGGGCAAAGGTGACAAGATCGTCGATGTCCACGGCCGGGTCGATGTCGCCAAACAGATAGGTCGCTTTGCGGCTGCCGTGATAGGCGACCGTGCAGGGGCGATCACACCCGGCCATGCAGGCCACGCCTGACACCTCGAAATCCTCGGGCACAGCATCGCCGGCGGCTTTGATCGCGGCCCTTAGCTTCTCGATCAGTTCGGAACCCGGGCGACAGTCCGTTCCCTTGTATCGACACGTTGTGCAGACGGTAATCTTGTGGTTTTGCTGCGTGGTCATATCGCCCTCCGCGAATATGCGGGGTGCGGGACAGACATGTCTTAAAGCACGGGAATTTCCGCGTCGCCATCATGATCTCCGATCCAGACACCCCGTCTGGTTGAGTTGCATTGACGGCACCAGATAATGCCGTTGATGGCAGGTCTCCTGACTTGCGGATCAGCATTCTCCCGAACCTTCCCAAGCCCAAAGCTCAGTGGTGTTCATCGGGATAACTCACCGCTCACAGTTGCGGGGGCAGTTACGGATTCGGCGCTCTTTGGCTAAACCTCACCGTATTCCCTTTTCATTCCAGACGCATTGTCGGCGGCTGAAAACCATCTGTGGCAGATGTGAAAGATTTGCGTGACCCCGTCAAGGACGGATATTTCACAAGGGCGCGCAGCGCTCATGCAGCACCGCGGCGTTGCAGGAAAAGCCTCCATCGAATCGATGTCCGCTTTTCGCACTCTGGCGCACCCTTCGCAGGTGCGGTGGGTTCCCCCCCGCTCCTGCCGGAAATGGCGCTTATAGACAGCTTCACATGCCCGGGCCCATCGCTGCCCCCGAAACGGGATACCAGTTGCGGGGCAGTTTCCTGTTGCCTGCACGGCAATTGCTCAGTCGATATTGAAGACCAGCGGCTTGGCCTGTTTGATCGCGCTGTGGGCGGTCAGCTTGTCGAGCACATCCTGGCTGACAACGTCGTCGACATAAAGAAGCGCAATGGCGTCGCCGCTTTCCTTGTTCCGGCCCAGCTGGAAGTTGGCAATGTTGACCTCCGCATCGCCCAGCGTCGAGCCCATGAAGCCGATCATGCCGGGCACATCGGTATTGGCGATGTAGATCATGTGGGCCCCGACTTCCGCATCCATGTTGATGCCCTTGATCTGGATGAAGCGCGGCTTGCCGTCCGAGAACACGGTTCCAGCCACCGATCTGGTCTGGCGCTCGGTGGTGACCGTGAGCTTGATATAACCATCATAAACGCCGGTCTTGTCGCGCTTGACCTCGGACAGGATGACGCCGCGTTCCTTGACCATGATCGGCGCGGAAACCATGTTGACATCGGAGACCTGATTGCGGATCAGTCCGGCCAGCAGCGCGCTGGTCAGCGCCTTGGTGTTCATCCCCGCCGTCACGCCATCATAGAGAATCTCGATCTGCTTGATCGGGCTTTCGGTGACCTGACCGGCAAACGAGCCGAGCACATCGGCAAGCCGGATGAACGGTTTGAGGATCGGTGCTTCCTCGGCGGTGATCGAGGGCATGTTGATGGCATTGGAGACAGCACCTCGGATCAGATAATCCGACATCTGCTCGGCGACCTGCAGCGCCACGTTTTCCTGCGCTTCCGTGGTCGAAGCGCCCAGATGCGGCGTGCAGACCACGTTTGGCAAACCAAACAGCGGGCTGTCCGTAGCGGGCTCGACCTCGAACACGTCAAGACCGGCGCCAGCCACATGGCCGGACTTGATCGCTTCGGCGAGCGCTGCCTCATCGATCAGACCGCCACGCGCGCAATTGATGATGCGAACCCCCTTCTTCGTCTTGGCCAGCGCTTCGGCGTCCAGAATGCCGCGCGTCTTGTCAGTCATCGGCACGTGCAGGGTGATGAAATCGGCGCGCGCCAGCAACTCGTCCAGTTCGAGCTTGACCACACCCATCTCTTCAGCCCGTTCTTTTGAAAGGAACGGATCATAGGCGACAACGTGCATCTTGAGGCCAATGGCGCGCGAGCAGACCACCGAGCCGATATTGCCCGCACCAATGACCCCGAGCGTCTTGCCGGTGATTTCAACACCCATGAATTTCGATTTTTCCCACTTGCCCACCTGGGTCGAGGCGTCGGCGGCGGGAAGCTGGCGTGCCACCGCAAACATCAAGGCAATGGCGTGCTCGGCGGTGGTGATCGAATTGCCGAACGGCGTGTTCATGACGATGATGCCGCGGCGCGAGGCGGCCTGGATATCGACATTGTCAACGCCGATGCCGGCGCGGCCGATGACCTTGAGATTGGTCGCAGCCGCGATCATCTTCTCGGTCGCCTTGGTGGCGGAGCGGATGGCAAGGCCATCATACTGGCCGATGATGTCGAGCAGCTTTTCCTTGTCCTTGCCGACATCCGGCAGATAATCGACGCCGACGCCGCGATCCTTGAAGATCTGAACGGCGGTGGGGGAGAGCTTGTCGGATACGAGTACGCGGGGCGCCATGATGGCCTCCATTGCTAAGGTCGAATAGGGGAGAAACGGGATGCTGGACCGCGCAGACCGACGCCGGCGCGGCCATTCAGGCAAGATCAGGCAGCTTGCCGGAGCACAGCTTTTTCCTGGGCAAACGCCCAGGACAGCCAGGGCATCAAGGCTTCCAGGTCAGCGGTCTCGACTGTAGCGCCGCACCAGATCCTCAGACCGGGAGGTGCATCGCGATAGGCGCCGATATCAAACGCCACGCCTTCCTGTTCGAGACGGCCTGCCATCGCCTTGGCAAACGCCGCCTGGGCCTCGGGCGCGAGCGTCGCAATCCCGGGGTCGGCTATGACCAGACAGACCGATGTATTGGACCGTGTCTCGTCGACCTTGGCCAGATTGGCGATCCAGTCATTCTCGGCAACGAAGCGATGCAGAACCTGGGCATTGGCGTCAGCGCGCGCCATCAACCCGACAAGACCGCCAATGCTTTGCGCCCATATCAGCGCGTCGATGTAGTCTTCAACGCAGAGCATCGAGGGCGTATTGATGGTCTCGCCGACAAAAATGCCCTCGATCAGCTTGCCGCCCTTGGTCATGCGGAAGATTTTCGGCAGCGGCCAGGCCGGCTGATAGGTTTCGAGCCGTTCCACCGCACGCGGGCTGAGGATCAGCATGCCGTGACCGCCCTCGCCACCCAGAACCTTCTGCCAGGAGAAGGTGGTGACATCGAGCTTGGTGAAATCGAGAGCCTGCGCAAATGCCGCCGAGGTGGCGTCGCAAATGGTCAGCCCGGCCCGGTTCGCCGGAATGAAGCCGGCATCGGGAACCCGGACACCCGACGTGGTGCCGTTCCAGGTGAAGACCACATCGCGATCAAAATCGATCTCAGCCAGGTCCGGCAATTCGCCATAGGGCGCGGTGATCGTGCGCACATCATCAAGCTTGAGCTGCTTGACCACATCGGTGACCCAGCCTTCGCCAAAGCTTTCCCAGGCCACCATGTCGACGCCGCGGGCGCCGAGCATCGACCACAGTGCCATTTCGACGGCGCCGGTGTCCGATGCCGGCACAATACCGATGCGGTAGTCATCCGGCACGCCGAGAACGCTGCGCGTCAGGTCAATCGCCTGCTTGAGTTTGGATTTGCCGATTCTGGCCCGGTGCGAGCGGCCCAGAGCCGCGTCGGAGAGCACCTCAGGCGTCCAGCCGGGACGCTTGGTGCAGGGACCAGAAGAAAAACGGGGGTTTTCCGGACGCAGGTCCGGCTTCGCAAGATTCGTCATGTGGCTATCCTTCCAGATAGTGGCCCCTCGTTGGGGAGGGGTGGCCCACTTGCCGAATTAGACCCGTGCGATTTCGAAGTCAAGCGACATCCCGCGTGTCCTCACACGACAAAGGGCGGAGATGATCCGCCCTTCCCTGCCGCCTGTGTGGGCCGGTCGCCTACCAGAGATCGTAACGCAGACCGACGCGAATTTCATGCTTCTCGAAGCCATTGTCGCGGATCTGGTAACCTGTCGCACCAGACAGCATGGTGGTGGTGTCAAAGCCGGACTGGTTGCCGGACTCGACCTTGGAGTATTTGTAACCCAGGTCCAGCTTGAGATCCCTGGACAAATCGTAGGAAACGCCGGCCATCAAGGCATAGGTGAAGCGCCAGCTTTCGGCGCCCAATCGGGCTCTGCCGATGCCGCCGCAGACATTGCCCCCACTTGAAACGCAGCTTGCCAGCGTGTCCTTCCAGGTCACGCGGGTAACCCCGGCGCCGGCACCGGCATAGGGGGTGAACCCAACAATGGTCCCGAGATCGACATAGGCATTGGCCATGAAGCCATATTGCTCGACATTCTGCGACTCAACGCTGGCGCACTGACCGCCCCCCAGAGCGGTACAGGCAAGCCCCGAACTTGTGGTCCCGGTAAAGTTACCTCTGCTGTAATCGAAGGTAAGATCGCCGCGCAGATAGTCGGTAAAATTGTAGCCGAAGCCCACAGATCCAGACGCGCCACCATCCAGCGCGAAGCTGTCAAATGCGGTATCCGTATAAGTCGCTGGCGGCCCGGTGTTAAAGACTGAATAGCTGGTGGCAGCACCCCGGGTCTTTAGCGAGTATCCCAGATCGCCCCGCAAATACCACCCGGTGCCGATTTCCACCGGTTGGGTCACCGGCAATTCCTGAGCATAAATAATCTCGTCAAGATCAGCAGCGTGTGCGGACGCTGCAAAGCCGGTCAGGGCTGCAATGCAGGACGTCACAGCAATTCGGATGAACATGGCCAAATTTCCCTTCAGTAGATCCGGTCTCGCACAAAGCGTCCGAATGCGTGTGAAGGCCACTATGGTCCCGACTGGTTAAGTCTCGGTTAAGCACGTTTGTTAAGCACGTCTGTTAACGCTGTTTCTGTGAAGTACACATTGAGTACGACGGCAATACAAGCACCCGGCGCCAAACGAAAAAACCGCCCGGCAACTGACCGGGCGGCTTTTTGTTTGGAACAACAGGCAGTCCCTGGTTCAGGCGTCGCCTATTTGTAGACGGCAGGCATGATCGGGGCCGGCTCGATGTAGACTTCTTCCTGCGCGCAACCACCGAGGCTGTAGCGAAGGCCACCGCGGACCTCGTGGGAGGAAATGCTGCCGTGTGAGCCCTGGTAACCATTGCTGTTTAGGGCCTTGAACATCGCTCCGCCTCCGATGTTGCGGTAACGGTAGCCGACATCGGCTTTCAGCGAGCAGGTCACGTCGACCGACGCACCGGCCATCAGGGCGTAGGTGAACCGCCATCCCGCGGCGCCGCCATGAAACTCTGTGCCGTCACAATTTGCAGAGTTGCCGGTTTCGCAGGAGGTGTTGCTCAGATCATCCCATTTGACACGCGTGCCGCCGAGACCACCACCAGCGTAGAAGGTGAAACGTCCGGCCTTGTAGAGATCGACATAGGCATTTGCCAACAGGCTCAGTCCCGAGACCGAAGTCAGGTCAGTCGAGGTGCAGGCGGGGGCCACGCCACAGCTGCCTGTGGTCGAGCCCCTGAAATCTGCCTGGCTGAAATAGTCCAGCGTCACGTCAGACCGCAGTTTGTGGTTGATCTGGTATCCGACACCACCGCCAACGCTGTAGGAAGAGCGCAGCTTGGCCGTTGTGAACGGCACGTAGGTATTCAGGTCACCCTGAAAGAAATCGACGCGCTTCATCTTGTTCCAGGAATAGCCTGCATCGCCGCGCAGATACCAGCCGCCGGCCGCAGCAACCGGTTGCGCAACCGGCGGATCATAAATCGGAGCCTCATAGACTGGAGGCGGAAGAACATCTGCGGCTCCAGCCCACCCAGCACCGGCAAGCAACATGGCCGCACCGGCCAAGACAATCTTTCTCATGATAGACTCCATCGTCGAGACGTGCGCTGCCGCCTGCTCGGGTGACAACACGGTTATTGGTTCGCAATGGAGAATGAAGTACAAAGGTTAATGCGTACTTAACCACGTCTATTTACCACTATTGCAGTTCATGTAGTAAAAACAAACACTGCTTGCTGCTCGTAGACATGCTCGACGCACCTGGTCGCGAACTCTACTACCAAGCACAAAAAACACGCTTGACCGGCCTGGCCTGAAACCAACAAGTCTCAAGCGTAACGGAGATAAGGTCACAATAAAAAAATCGGCGTCACAACGAAGACGGATCGGATTTTCCGTAACCAGGATCGGCATGGCAAATGTTTGCCGCGGCAATGCTTGCAAACATTGCCCGAGCCTGCGAATGTTTGTTGGCACCCGGAATGGATCAGGCTGCGTTGCGTACGCCTGAAATCACCGTAATCAGCTCATCGACAATGGTTTCGATCTGGTTGCGGTCATCACCTTCCGCCATCACCCGGATCAGCGGCTCGGTTCCCGAAGGCCGGATAACCAGCCGGGCGGAATCGCCCAAGGCCGCTTCCGCATCCGCAATCGCGGCCTTGACCACACTGGCATTGAGCGGATTTCCGCCGGAATGGCGCACATTCTTGAGAACCTGCGGCACCGGCTCGAACCTCCGGCACACCTCCGACACCGGGCGTCCCATGCGTTGCACACAGGCCATAACCTGCAATGCAGCAATCAGCCCGTCTCCCGTAGTGGCGAAATCCGACAGGACAATGTGGCCCGATTGCTCGCCACCGACATTGAAATCATGCTTGCGCATATGTTCGACCACATAGCGGTCGCCCACCTTGGTGCGCGCCAGGGTCAGGCCCTTGCCTTCAAGGAAGCGTTCCAGACCGAGGTTGGACATCACTGTCGCCACGATACCGTTACCGCGCAACAAGCCATCCGCAGCCCATGATTCAGCGATCAACGCCATCAATTGGTCACCATCGATCACCGCGCCGGTTTCATCAACAATCAGCACCCGATCGGCATCGCCGTCCAGCGCAATGCCAATATCGGCACGCACTTCATGCACCTTGCGAGAGAGCGCGACCGGATGGGTCGACCCGCAATTGAGGTTGATGTTGGTGCCATTTGGCTCTTCGCCGATGGCAATCACGTCGGCACCCAACTCCCAAAGCGCCGCGGGCGCCACCTTGTAGCCTGCGCCATTTGCGCAATCGATGACCACCCGCATTCCCGCCAGGGTAATATCCTTGGGCAGGGTGCGTTTGGCAGACTCGATATAGCGGTCATCCACGCCATCGATCCGCTTGGCCCGGCCTATCGCATCAGGACGCGCCAATTGCAGAAGGATGTCCTCATCCATCAGCTCTTCGATACGATGCTCAAGTTCATCCGAGAGCTTGAAGCCGTCCGGTCCGAAAAGCTTGATGCCATTGTCCTGATAGGGATTGTGGGAGGCGGAAATCATCACGCCGATATCCGCGCGGAGCGAGCGCGTCAGCATTGACACCGCCGGTGTCGGGATTGGCCCGAGCAGAAACACGTCCAGCCCCGCGGCCGTGAAGCCCGCCACAAGGGCATTCTCGATCATGTAGCCCGAAAGCCTGGTATCCTTGCCGATCACGACTCTGTGCCGGTGATCCCCCCGCCGGAACAGATTTCCAACTGAAATGCCAACCCGCATTGCCAGATCCGGCGTCATAGGCACCTTGTTTGCCTGGCCACGAATTCCATCGGTGCCAAAATATCGCCTGGTCATGAAAGCCCCCGGTAAAGTCAACGAATATTGTACTTATACAGCCTGATCTGGCAAATTGCCGCATCATTACAATCAGGTTTTGTTACAAACCGTTGCACTATACACAAAACAGCCGCCCGGTGGCGGCTGTCAACAACTCATTTCTATTAAGGTTTACCGCACACGGCCTATTGCGGCTGCGGCTCCAGACCTGCGTCAGGCTCGTCGCCCTTCTTGCCGGCTCCGCCCTTCTTGGCGCCGGCGGTCGGTACAGCGGTGCCACGGGTCGGCGGCGTATCATCCCCGATGTCGCGCGCCGGCTTTTCACCGCGAATCAGCGCCTTGATTTCGTCGCCGGTCAGCGTCTCATACTCGAGAAGCCCTTCCGCGATGGCGGTGAAACCCTTCTTGTGCTTGGTCAGGATCTCGCGTGCCTCGATGTAAGCCTGATCAATCAGCCGCCGGATTTCGCTATCGATTGTCTGGGCGGTTGCTTCCGACACATTCTTCTGTTGCGCCACCGAATGACCAAGGAAGACTTCCTGCTGGTTCTCGCCATAGGCAACCAGGCCCAGCTCATCGGAGAACCCCCATTCCGTCACCATTGCACGGGCCAGCTTCGTGGCCTGGACAATATCCGAGGACGCGCCGGAGGTGATGTTTTCCTTGCCGAAAGTCAGCTCTTCGGCAACCCGGCCGCCCATCATGATCGCCAGCCGCGACACCATCCACTTGTAACTCATCGAGTAGCGGTCGCCTTCGGGCAGTTGCATGACCATGCCAAGCGCCCGTCCGCGCGGGATAATCGTTGCCTTGTGCACCGGATCGGCCGCAGCGACATGCATTGCGACGATCGCATGACCGGCTTCGTGATAGGCAGTCAGCTTCTTTTCTTCCTGGGTCATGGCGGTCGAGCGTCGCTCGGCCCCCATCATCACCTTGTCCTTGGCGTCTTCGAATTCGGCCATGGTGACAATCCGCTTGTTGCGCCGTGCTGCCAGCAAGGCGCCCTCATTGACCAGGTTCATCAGGTCCGCGCCGGAGAAGCCCGGAGTACCCCGCGCCAGAACCTTCAGGTCCACATTCGGCGCCATCGGCACGTTGCGGACATGCACCTTGAGGATTTTCTCCCGGCCATTGACGTCCGGCAGCGGCACAACGACCTGACGGTCAAACCGGCCTGGACGCATCAGCGCCGGGTCCAGCACGTCGGGACGGTTGGTCGCGGCGATCAGAATGACACCCTCATTGGCTTCGAACCCATCCATTTCGACGAGCAGCTGGTTGAGCGTCTGTTCGCGCTCGTCATTGCCTCCGCCAAGGCCGGCGCCGCGATGGCGACCGACAGCGTCGATTTCGTCAATGAAGATGATGCAGGGCGCATTTTTCTTGGCCTGCTCGAACATGTCGCGAACCCGGCTCGCGCCGACGCCGACAAACATCTCGACAAAGTCGGAACCGGAAATCGTGAAGAACGGCACGTTGGCTTCGCCCGCAACAGCGCGCGCTGTCAAAGTCTTACCTGTACCAGGAGGGCCCACGAGCAAAACGCCACGGGGGATCTTGCCGCCCAGCCGCTGGAATTTCTGCGGATCGCGCAGGAATTCGACAATTTCTTCGAGGTCCTGCTTGGCTTCGTCGACACCGGCCACATCGGCAAAGGTCACACGGCCATGCGCTTCGGTCAGCAACTTGGCTTTTGACTTGCCAAACCCCATGGCACCGCGCGAACCGCCCTGCATCTGGCGCATGAAGAAAATCCACACACCCAGAATGAGCAGGATCGGCAGCCAGGAGATCAGGTAACCGACCAGCGTGTTGGAGCCGTCAACTTCCGGCTTGGCCGTAATCGCCACATTGCGCTCGTTCAACCGCTGGATCAGACCTGCATCACCGGGCGAATAGGTTTGAAAGCCGGTGGCGGTGTCGGTGTAATTGCCGGAGATCCGTTCGCCCACGATAGTGACATCGCGCACGCGGCCCGCATCAATATCCTTGAGGAACTGGGAATAGGCGATGTCACGCCCGGCGGTCCGTTCATTCGGACTTTGAAACATGTTGAACAGTGCGATCAACAAGAGTGCGATGATTGCCCATAGGGCAAAATTGCGGAAGTTGGGGTTCATGCTCTTCCTCGGGGGATCAAGGCCTGCTGCCACCGGCGCATACCGAATTTCGAATACTGATTTACAACATAGGAGCCTGAGGGGGCCTTGCCAAGGCTACGTAAGTCGTTTGTCACCGCACTTGCATCGCGGTTAACGCGGCAATTTCCGGCAGATCGGTCCAGGGACACTGGGGAAAGCCGGTCGACCGGGCCAATTGCGCCAGGGACTGGGCCACAGGCATTTCGTAAACCGGCAAGATATGTGAACTTCGCCCGGCCAATCTTTGCTGGACAAAACCACCGGCGACTCCATTCTCCACAGTCCAGCATGTGTGTTCTCTCTCGGCATCGCGGCGGAACAATGGCAAATGCGCGCCTGCGCGATCGTTAAAAACCGTCAGCGGCGAGACATTGGACAGGTTTCTCACACGGTAGCGCCCGTCCCAGACAGCTGAATGGCCGGGCGAAAGCGTCAAGGCTTCAAGTCCGCGGCTTTCACGCCTGACGGCCAGAATGTTTCCATTGCGCTCGATCAAGCAGCGGCCAACACTGATCGCCTGTCTGCCCTTGCCACCCGATCCGCCACCCAGGAACCGCGCCAGCGTCGCCTTGCCACGCCGGTCCAGCGGGCGTCCGGCCCCGCCGCAATAATCAATCACAGCTTCAACCGCCGCCGCGACCACATCCGCATCCTCCCCTGGCCGGCATACGATCCGGACCAGGCCATCGGTTTCGCTGCAATTGGCCCTGATGAAATCCGCGGCCCTGCCCGCGAGCCGTCTGCGGGCAATAGCAAACTGCGCACCGTCAGCATCCCCGTCCGCAGGAAGCTGCTGTGCGAGCATGGCGCGAACCCGCACCCGCTCGAATCGGGGATCGGCATTCGACGGGTCCTCAATCCACTCGATCCCGGCCCGGCGCAAAAAGTCTCGGATATCTTCCCGTTGCAGGGTCAGAAGGGGCCGCAACACCCACATCTTCCCGTCAAACAACGTGGCCGGTGGAATACCAGCCAGTCCCGGCGCATCATTTGCTGGGCTGCGCGCCCGCCGCATCGCGCGTGTTTCATCCTGATCATTGCGGGTGTGCGCAGTCAGAACCGCTGCAAGACCGTGCCGGGCTGCAGCTGCACCCATCAAGCGATAGCGCGCCACCCGGGCGGCTGCCTGCAGTCCCGACACAGGCCGATCGCCGGTCCAGCGCAATGTCTCGTGACGAACGCCAAGCTGGCGGCACCGGGCTTTGACCCAGCGCGCTTCATCAGCGGACCCGTCGCGCAAGCCATGATCAACCGTGAGCACAACCAGCTGTGTCGGCGGGACGATTCGGGCAAGCCCATACAGCAATCCCAGGGAATCGGAACCACCGGACACGCCGAGGCCAATTGGACGGCGATCCTTCAGCCCGGCATAGAAATCAGAAAGAATGTCATGAAAGGTTCGGGGCATCTGGCCGGCCCGATCTGCCAGGTCCGAAGCACCCGGGATGCGGCGGGTAATCAGCAGCTCGCCAGCTTCTGCTCTTCACTGACCTTGGCGCGAACCGCCGCGGAAGCGCCAGGGTAGCGGATCAGAACTTCGCGCAAGGTCGCGCAGGCGGTTTCGCGGTTGTCGAGTCTGGCCAGCGACATTCCGAGTTTCAACAGCGAATCGGCGCCCTTGTCGGCCTGAGGGTATTGTTTGTGGGCATCAAGAAAGGTTTTCGCAGACTCCTGATATCTGGCTTGCGAATACTGGGCTTCACCGAGCCAGAACATCGCGTCGGACGCGCGGGCGCTCTCGGGAAAACTGGTCACGTAATCCTGGAACACCTGCTCGGCAAGCGAGTAGTCTCCAGCAAGCATGTGGTTGTAACCAGTCTGATACAAATCCTCGGGCGAGGACAAGGCGGCAGTCTGGCTCCCCTGATCCATCGGCTCGATAATGCCGCCGATCAGATCACCATTCTTGTCGAACTTGATTGATCCGAGATCGGTTGCGGGCGCGCCTGCCCCCTGTTGGGTAGATGTGGACGCCGTGGACGACGGCTCAACGCCTGACGACGGCACCGAAGAGCCGGCATCGCCACGCTGATTGCCGGTTTTTTCAAGTTCCTGGAAGCGGAACTCGTTGTCCTGCTGCATCTGCCGCATCTGTTCCTGCATTTGCAGCAACTGGAACCCGAGTTCCTCGATCCGGCCAGTCAGTCCACGAACCTGCTCTTCGAGTTGGCCGATCCGGTAGGTCGGATCTCCGCTCTGCGCCAGAACCACCGGCGCCCGGTCGGTTTGACTGCTGCCGGTTGCTGCAGGCGGCTCGAGGATGCCATGCGAAAATCCTGAAAGCAGGGGTGCCGCATGCACCGGATAGGCAAAAGCGGCCATCATCGCCGCTGCGAGTAAATTGCAAATGGGTTTCATCAGCCTGACCTCATTACGCGGGCATACGCCCCGACCTCCGGAATAACGCATCGCAGCGTATCAAATCAACGCACAAACCGGCCAAACTATGATCACACGCCCACCCAATGAAAAAGAAGGCGGCCCGCAGACCGCCCTCTCAAATCAGACAAGCGTGACCTTGATCAGCTGCCCGCCCCGCCAAGCACGGTAACCGCGCGACGGTTTTGCGACCAGCAGGAGATATCATCGCAGACTGCGACCGGACGCTCCTTGCCGAAGGAAATGCTGCGGATACGGTTGGCCGGGATGCCACGATTGATGAGATACTGACGGGCAGAGGATGCACGCCGAGCGCCGAGCGCAAGGTTGTACTCACGGGTGCCGCGTTCGTCGGCATGTCCCTCAACCGTGACCTGATAGTTCGGATACTGATTGAGCCACTGCGCCTGACGGTCAAGCGTCGCCGCCGCATCGGCCCGGACCACCGACGAATCGGTATCGAAGAAAATCCGGTCACCGACATTGACGGTGAAGTCCTGCTGAGACCCCGGCGTCGCATTGCCAGCAAGCCCCAGATCGGCGGCGTTGTTGGGAAGGTTGTTCTTTTTTGAGGCGCAGCCGGTCAGGACGAGCGCTGTGAAAAGCGCGATCATCGCCGGGGTGCGGGCAAATTCTTGCATGCGGCGCATGGCCGGACTCCTTGGAAGTGTTTGGTTGATCTTTTGTAACCGGTCGCGGTTAATCGGCGTTGAAGAAACAGGGTTAATTTTGTCTGTGTTTTTCGCGTGCAAGCCGCGTCTGGACGCAGAATGCGGCACGAAGACGGCAAAAACCAGCCCAATTTGCGATCGAGCTATTCAAGCAGCGGAGACCAGGCCGGGTCAGAGGCATAGCTTGGTGTTGTCACCAGTTGCTCATTGTAGCCGGTGAGATCGATCGAATAGATCTGCGGGCCGCCAGAGCCGGCGGGTTGACGGAAGAACATCAGCACCCGGCCATTGGGTGCCCAGGTTGGCCCTTCATTGTGAAACCCGGTCGTCAGGATGCGTTCGCCCGACCCGTCGGTGCGCATCACCCCAATCGAGAATTTGCCACCCGATTGCTTGGTGAATGCAATCAGATCACCACGCGGCGACCAGACCGGCGTTGAATAGGAACCGTCGCCAAATGACACACGTCGTTGGTTTGAGCCATCGGTGCCCATGATATAAAGCTGCTGACGCCCGCCCCGGTCGCTTTCAAAAACGATCTGATTGCCATCGGGCGAGTAGGATGGAGAGGTATCGATCGCAGCCGTGCTTGTCAGCCGGGTTGTCGAGCGCGAGCGCAGATCCAAGGTATAGATATTGGCGTTGCCTTCCTGCTGAAGGCTCATGATCACCTTCTGCCCGTCTGGCGAAAACCGCGGCGCAAAGGTCATGCCGGGAAAATTGCCGACCAACTCGCGCTGACCGGTTTCAAGCTGCAGGAGATAGACCCGTGGCTGGCCTCCCTCGAACGACATGTAGGTAATTTCCTGCCGGCTTGGTGAAAACCGCGGCGTCAGCACGATGTCATTGGCATTGGTCAGCATGCGGATGTTGGCGCCATCCTGGTCCATGATCGCCAGTTGTTTCTTGCGGTCAATCTTCGGACCGCTTTCGGACACGAACACCACGCGGCTGTCGAAATAGCCCTTTTCACCGGTCAGCCGCTCATAGATCGCATCGGCGATGATGTGGGCCACCCGGCGCCAGTTTTCCGGACGGGTGAAGAACTGTTCCCCCGAGAGCTGCTGGTTGGCAAATGTGTCCCACAAACGGAACTCTGCCCGCAATCGGCCATCCGCTTCGCGCACCACACGGCCCGTGACCAGGGCCTGGGCGTTGATCACCCGCCAATCCTCGAACCGGGGGGCGACATCAGGATTGGAGATTTTTTCGATAAACGCAGCCTGGTCGATCGGGGCAAACAAGCCCGAGCGCTTGAGGTCGGCCGCAACCACGGCAGCAATCTGCCCGCCCACGGCGTCGCTTGAGATGAAGTCGGTGATGGCAATCGGCAGGGGCTCGACATTGGCCTTGTTGATATCGATCTCGACAACGGCGCGTGCCGGTGTCGAAGCCAGCAACACGAGCGCTCCCGCCATCGCCAGCGACAAACCAAAAATCCGGTTGATCATATTCATAATGCAGCCTTTCAGCACCATTTCTATCACAGTCATGTGCCCCGCCCTCAAAACATCTGGCTGGGGTCGAAATTCACGATCACTTCCGACCAGGAATCAAATTTTTCTTTGGGCAACTGGTAAGGTTGTGCCTGAAGGACAGCGCGTCGGGCGCTGCCTGCCAATGTGCCGCGAGTTCCTGCAGATCCGCCGGTCGCCGTCACTTCTGGCTGGCCAACGACATTGCCGGCCAGATCAAGCCTCATCTTCACAGTCACCCGCACATCTCCGCCATCGGCCATGCCCGGAATGATGTTCCAGTACTTCTGGATCTGGCCGCGCAGGGCATCCATTTCGCTCTGGCTGAGCGTGTTTCCGCGTGTGGTCTGCGACCCACCCAGCGACGCGGTTTCGGTCGTGCGCTTGGCTCCGCCACCCGCAGCGTCCTGCTTGTTCAGCAGCGCAGCAACCTGATCGGCATTGAAGTCGCTCTCTTTCGAGGAAGCCTGTTCAGACGCTTTGGCCTTGGCAACGCTCTTCTGCGGCTCCGGTCTGCTTTCGGGCACCGGCCCGGCGCTGGGCAAGGCCGCAAACGCCGGCTCGCTCGGCGCGGCCTCGGTGATCGCCTCCGCCACGGGATCGGGCGTGGTTTCCGCCGGCAAGGCAGCCACTTCCACCGGAGCCGGCGCTGGCTCTGCCGGCTTTTCCGGAGCCGGCTTTGGCGCAGGGTCGGGCGCCGGTTTTGGTTCAGCCACCTTGGCCGGTTCGGGCGCCGGCGGCGTGGGAGCAGGATCAGGCTGGGGCGCAGGCTTTTCCGCCGGTTTTGGCGGCGCCTCGGACACGACTTCCCTAGGGCTGGGCTTGGCTTCCTTGACCGGCTTCAGGTCGACGGAATTGTCACCGGCATTTTCCGCATCCGCCACCGGATCGGGCCGCGAGGTCGGCATTGGCGCGGCCTTTTCGGCAATCGGCGCGGTTTTCTCGCCCTGCTGGATTTGGGTGATTTCCTCGATCGGCACGATGCTGACCGGAAACGATTCCACGTCGGCCACTTCCAGTGTTCTGGGCGCAGAAAACGACGACAGCGCGAACCCTAGCACCAGCGCGTGAAAAACCGTTGATGTCGCCAGACTTCCCTTCATCAGCGCGCCGTCAACTGTCCTGTTCCTGGAGCGTGACCAGCCCAAGGTTCCTGAATCCGGCAGCGGAAATCCGCGCCATCACCTTCATCACGGTTCCGTAATCGGCATTGGTATCGCCGCGCACATAGATCCGCTCCTCATAGCCTGTCGTGGCAATCGCCTCGAGCTTGGGAACCACTTCATCGAAGGCGATCTCGGTTTCCTGCAGATAGATCTGCCCATCCGAGTTCACCGAAACAGTGATCGGCTGGGTGTCCGAATTGAGCGCGTTGGCCTGGGTTTCGGGCAGGTCAATCGGCACGCCAACGGTCAGAAGCGGTGCGGCCACCATGAAAATGATCAGCAGCACCAGCATCACGTCGACAAACGGCGTGACGTTGATTTCGCTCAGAAGCTGCTTGTGGCTTCCACGCCGTCCACGGCGCGAACCGCCTCGACCACCTTGTCTGGATATGCCCATGGTTGCCCCCTATTCCGCAGCAGCGCGCGGGTTGAGACGCTCGTCGATCTGGCGCGACAAGATCCCGGAGAACTCGTCGGTAAAACCTTCCATCCGGGCCGACAGTTTGCCGGCGTCGGCGGAGAACTTGTTGTAGGCGATCACAGCCGGAATGGCGGCAAGGAGCCCGATCGCGGTGGCAAGCAGCGCTTCGGCAATGCCGGGCGCCACGACGGCGAGATTGGTCGACTTCGACCCTGCAATCGCCTGAAACGAGGTCATGATGCCGACCACGGTGCCGAACAGACCGATAAACGGAGCTGCAGATCCTATGCTTGCCAGCGAACCAAGCTTTGATTCAAGCGCGTCAGCTTCACGCGCCAGCGTCACATCCATCGCCTTGTCGATCCGCATTTGCAGTCCGATCGGGGATTTTGCGCCACGCTCGAAAGACTTTTTCCATTCCCGCATGGCCGAAACAAAGATCGCGCTCATTCCTGTCGACTTGCGGTCCGACAGCGTGCGGTACAATTCCTCAAGCGACTGCCCGGACCAGAAAATCTGCTCGAACTGGTCGAGCTGCCGGCCGAACTTGCCAAACGAGATCCACTTGTCCGCCACGATCGCCCAGGTCCAGATCGAGGCGCCAATCAGCCCAAGCATCACAATCTTGACCACAAACCCGGCCTGCATGAAAAGCGACCAGAGCGTCACTTCGCTGGCTGCTGCAAGTCCAACCTGTTCCATTCAATAACCCTCGAATCCAAACGCCCGGCTCTATTACCGGGCGGCCAAGACTTCACTTTTGCCGGGAGTCCAGAAGTGAGCGTTCGCCGCCTATTCACTTGTCTAGTCTTCTCGCGGCCAATTTTGGTGAAAGGATGGCGCATCTGTTGCGCGCAATCCTAACGGTTTAAGTAATGGATTATTATGGTTAAGGCTTGGTTAGGATTCAGCCACAAAGCCGGTTTGCCGGCATTCAGGCGATATTGTCCGGCAAAGTCAGGATGATCGGGCCATTGCGGCTGGCGACAACCGTGTGTTCGAACTGGACTGTCAGTGCGCGTGGACAGGAGTAGAGCGTCCAGTTTCCACCACCGTCATCCTCGTCCGCGTCTTCAGCCAAGACCGCTCCCAATGACAGAAACCGCTCGATCGTAAAGACCTGCCCCTCGGCCATGACGCGCCTGTCGCTGCGATTGGGCCAGGTGGCAATTTCTGCAGGCTCCTCGTGCAGCGACAGTCCGACCCCGTGGCTGGCCAGATTGCGAATGAGCGTATAGCCGTTCTTGCCGGCAAACCTGCCGACCGCATCGCCGATGGATGCATAGCGGGCGCCGCTCCTGACCTGAGTAAGCCCAGCCGACAGCGCCCGCTTGCCGTCACGCAGCAATCGCGCCGTCTTCTGTGCCACCGGCGCGACGCCGAAGGAGGCGCCGGTATCGCCAAAAAAACCATCCTTGAGGGCTGACACGTCAATATTGACCAGATCGCCCGGTGCGATCACCCGGTCGCCGGGAACGCCATGGGCGACCTCCTCGTTGATCGAGATGCAGGTCGCACCGGGAAACTGATAGCAGGTTTCAGGCGCTGACTGGGCCCCGTTGGCTTCCAGGTATTGCCGTCCGATCCGGTCAAGCTCGCGGGTTGTCATGCCGGCTTCCATCGCGCCCGCCATGACCCGGATCGCGTTGGCGCAAATCCGTCCGATCTGCCTGAGCTTCTCCAGATCGCTTTCCGATGAAACCATCAACGCAAACACCCTCTTCTTGAAATCTCAGTTGTTCCTGTCACCGGCAACAAGCGCCAGCAATGTATCGGGCAGCCGCCGCGCCCGGCCGAAACCATTGATCACCACGACCGTCACCGATGCCGATGCCAGCACCTCGTCCCCACGCTTGATGGACTGCTGCAACTGCAGGCGCGCGCCCCGGGCCTCCACCGGTGTGGTGATGATGGTCAGCACATCATCCATCCGCGCCGGAGATCTGAAGTCGATCTCCATGCGCCTGACGACAAAGGCCACGACCTCGGCAGGGTCTGACCGGGCATGCAACGCGCCTTGGGAAACGCCCATCAGCCGGATGTAATCGGTTCGTCCACGCTCGAAGAAATGCAGGTAGCGCGCGTGATAGACGAAACCGGAAAAGTCCGTGTCCTCGTAATACACCCGTTGCGTCAGATGATGACTGCCGTCGTCTATCCGTCCCGATAGCGATATGTCCATGGTTCCCGCCCGTCCGGTCTGGTAAGTCATTTGTCCACAGCCCCACGTTGGAATTGAGACAATCGTGTTTCTGTCATAAAACCGATCTATCAGGATTAAAACCATGCAGGCACAGGAGATTGATCAATGAAGATTGCAATTATGGGTGGCGACGGCTTCGTCGGGTGGCCAACAGCTCTGCATCTCTCCAACGCCGGGCATGAGATTCATATTGTCGACAACCTTTCGCGGCGCTGGATCGACACCGAACTGGGGGTTCAGTCCCTGACCCCGATGGATTCGATTCAGGAACGCACCCGGATCTGGCACGCTGAAACCGGCCGGAAGATCCATTTTCATCTCATCGATCTGGCGCGCGATTATGACGTGCTGAAGACCTGGCTGGCCGAAGAGCGACCCGATGCGATCATCCATTTCGCCGAACAGCGCGCCGCGCCCTATTCGATGAAAAGCGACCGGCACAAGAACTACACGGTCAACAACAATGTCAACGCCACCCACAATCTGCTCAATGCCATGGTCGCAATCGATCTCGATGCGCACCTGGTGCACCTGGGAACCATGGGCGTCTACGGCTATTCCACCATTGGCGCGGCGATTCCCGAGGGCTATCTGCCGGTCGGCATCGAAACCATGTCCGGCGAAACGGTCAAGCAGGACATTTTGTATCCGACCAATCCCGGCTCGATCTATCATATGACCAAATGTCTCGATCAGCTCGTATTCCAGTTCTACGCCAAGAACGACAATCTGCGCATCACCGATCTGCATCAGGGCATTGTCTGGGGCACCCACACCGATCAGACCCGGCGTCACGAACAACTGGTCAACCGGTTCGATTATGATGGCGACTACGGAACCGTGCTCAACCGTTTCCTGATTCAGGCAGCCATCGGCTATCCGTTGACCGTGCATGGCACCGGCGGTCAGACCCGCGCCTTCATCCACATTCAGGATTCGGTGCGCT
This sequence comes from Hoeflea sp. YIM 152468, assembly GCF_029210485.1. Taxonomy (GTDB): domain Bacteria; phylum Pseudomonadota; class Alphaproteobacteria; order Rhizobiales; family Rhizobiaceae; genus Hoeflea. The sequence continues at coordinate 114,673 of NZ_JARGET010000012.1, read as the reverse complement.
GCATCGAGATTGCGCTCAACAACCCGCCTGCAGCCGGCTCAAAGGTGGAAATCTTCAACCAGATGACCGAGACCCATCGGGTCCGCGATCTGGCGGAAATGATTGCCGGCATGACTGGCGCCGAAATCGCCTGGTTGCCGAACCCGCGCAAGGAAGCTGCAGAAAACGATCTCGTCGTTCGCAATGAAAAGTTCCTCGGACTGGGGCTTGAGCCGACCACGCTGAAGGAAGGGTTGCTCGAAGAAGTCGTCGACGTCGCCCGGAAATACGCCTACCGCGTTGACCGGACCCGTGTTCCGGCGGTTTCGGCCTGGACCAAGGACATCGCCACGAAAATCAACCGTGATCCGGAGGGCAAGAAGCTCAAATCGGTTTCATGAGCAGCTCCCGCGCCGTTCCGGCGGGCCTGACGGCAAACAGGCCCGCGGCAAGTCATCGCGCCTATGTCACGCTGGTCACCAATGCCGACTATGCCATGGGTGCCTTGGCACTTGCCCGGTCGATAAGACTCGCCGGTGCAGAGGCCGATATCGTCGTGCTTCACACCGGCGGTGTCGACGCTTCCGCGCTGACGCCGCTGTCCGATCTCGGTTGCCGGCTGATCCGGACCGAGCTGCTCGACACGTCCGACGCCTTCAACCTGCGCCATGCGCGCGGCAGACTTCACGCCGCCGCCCCGTTCACCAAGGGGCGCAAACCTGCGTTTCACTCACCGCTCGACAATTTCTGCAAGCTCCGGCTGTGGCAACTGACCGAGTATCAGGTGTGCGTCTTCATCGACGCCGATGCGCTGGTGTTGCGCAACATCGACAAGCTGTTTGACTATCCCGAGTTTTCGGCCGCTCCCAATGTCTACGAGACCTTGCAAGATTTCCACCGGCTCAATTCCGGTGTGTTCGTCGCCCGTCCCTCTGGGGAAACCTTTGCCGCCATGATGACGATGCTGGATCAGCCCGACACGTTCTGGCGGCGCACCGACCAGACATTCCTGCAGACATTCTTCCCCGACTGGCACGGCCTGCCGGTGACCATGAACATGCTGCAATATGTCTGGTTCAATCTGCCCGATCTGTGGGACTGGAAGCAGATCGGCGTGCTGCACTACCAGTATGAAAAACCCTGGGAAACCGGGCATCCGAGGTCGGCCGAACTCAAGCCGCTGATCGACCTTTGGCACGCGTTCCACGAGGGCACCGGCATTCCCGATATCCCATCTCTTGCCAATCCAGCCGGGATTGCCAGCCCATGAAAGTGCTCGTCTCCGGCGGCACCGGCCTGGTCGGGCGCTATATCGTCGAGACTTTGTCAAAAGCAGGCTGTGAGGTGCTGGTGGCCGGCCGGACTCCACCGGCAAGCGGCCTGTTCTCCAAGCCTGTCGACTTTCGCGCCGCGCGGCTCGATCCACACTGGAAACCGGACGCCTTGTTTGACGCGGTCGACGTCTTCATTCACGCCGCATTCGAACACCTGCCCGGACAATACCGTGGCGGCGAAGGCGATGATCCGGATGGCTTCCGGCGTTCCAACCTTCTTGGAACAATCAATTTTTTTGATGCTGCAAAGCGGATGGGCGTCCAGCGTGCGATTTTTCTGTCAAGCCGCGCAGTCTATGACGGCGTGGCATCCGGCACCCGTTTGACTGAACCCCTCGAAGTCCGGCCCACGTCGCTCTACGGCGAGATCAAGCTTCTGGGCGAACAGGCGCTTGCTGCGTTGAATGCGCCCGGCTTCACCACATCAAGCCTCCGCCTGACCGGCGTTTACGGGGATCTCAGGCCCAACAAATGGGACGGCCTGTTTGCCGATTATCTCGCAGGGCACGAGATACCGGTTCGTGCCGGCTCGGAAGTGCATGGCCGTGATGTCGGCCAGGCTGTGCAACTGATGCTTGCCACCGATCCGGCCCGTGTCGGAGGCAAGGCCTTCAATGTCTCGGACGTGATTGCCGACACCCACGACATCCTGTCGCTTTACAAGGCCGCCACAAGCTGCCGCCATCCGCTGCCGCTGCCTGCGGACAAATCTGCCGTGGCCGCAATGGCAACCGACAGGATCAGATCTCTCGGCTGGAAACCCGGCGGCATGGCATTATTACGAGAAACCCTCGAGCATCTCGCGGTCAAAGCTCAGACCTGAGGGCAATCCGGTGCCCCGCACCTACTCTTCTTCAAACAGGCTGGCTTGTGTTGCGGCGAGATCCTTGGGCGGATTGAGGCCCATATGCGCCCAGGCCCGCGCCGTCAGCACCCGGCCACGCGGTGTCCGCTGCAGGAAGCCCTGCTGGATGAGAAAGGGCTCGATGATGTCCTCGATCGCATCACGCGGTTCTGACAGACCCGCTGCGATGGTTTCGATCCCCACCGGCCCGCCGCCGAAATTACGCACGATCATGTCGAGATAGCGCCGGTCGAGCTGATCCAGCCCGATGCTGTCCACCGACAGCCGGGTCAGCGCTTCATCGGCAATGATCCGGGTCACCGCCTCGGCCTTCGCCACTTCGGCAAAATCCCGCACCCGGCGGAGCAGCCGCCCGGCAATGCGCGGCGTGCCCCGTGACCTGCGGGCAATTTCCAGCGCGCCCTCGTCGGTCATGCCAAGCCCCATGATCCGGGCGCCGCGGCGCACGATCAGCTCGAGTTCCTCGACCGTGTAGAACTGCAGCCGCACCGGAATTCCGAACCGGTCGCGCAGCGGATTGGTCAGAAGCCCGAGCCGCGTCGTCGCCGCCACCAGCGTGAACCGCGACAGATCGATCTTCACCGACCGCGCCGCAGGCCCCTCCCCGATGATCAGGTCAAGCTGAAAATCCTCCATCGCCGGATAGAGGATCTCCTCCACCGCCGGGCTGAGTCGGTGGATCTCGTCGATGAACAGCACATCGCGGTCTTCGAGATTGGTCAGAAGTGCGGCCAGATCGCCGGCCTTGGCGATCACCGGACCGGAGGTGGAGCGGAAATTGACGCCCAGTTCCTTGGCCATGATCTGCGCCAGCGTGGTCTTGCCGAGCCCCGGAGGGCCGACGAACAGCACGTGATCAAGCGCCTCACCCCGGTTCTTGGCCGCTTCGATGAAGACTTTCAGATTGGACCGCGCCTCGGCCTGGCCGGTGAACTCGTCGAGCGATTGCGGCCGCAGCGTCATATCCACGTCTTCACCGCGTTTGTCGGCGGAAACCAGACGTTCGGCGTCACTCATGCCAGCAGCTCCATGCCGGGCACGGATGCCGCGGTCTTTCTGTCAGAGGTCCGGGGCTTTTCGCAGCCATTCTCCCGATTGAGCCCGGCGATGACGGCACCGGACAAGTCCGGATAAGGCGAATGCAGCCATTCGGCCCAGTTTTTCATCTGCAACATCTCCGGCACCCTGATTTCCACTGTGTCGAGCAAACCCGTCCAGATGGTCTCGCCCATCACCATCGGATTGACGAACAGCGGCCTCTCGGCGTCGCTGGATTTCACCAGCTCACCCGCCGCATCGAATTGCTTCTTGTCATCGCGCATCAGAAGCCGGACGATGATGTTGCTGTCAATCCCGATCATGCGCGTGCTTGTACCGATTGGAAGTGACCTTCCCGATTGCCTCATTCATCGCCTCCACCAAAACCGGCACGCGGCTTGGCTGGAAAAGCACGCCGGCGAAATCGAGCGCAGACCGGTATTTCGGCGCCGAACTTGAGATCGTTACACACCTCAATCGGGGTTGTCGTCTGGCCCTTGATGGTGATCTTCGATTCGACGCCCATTCCTTACCTCTTCCGCAACAAGGATTTCCTTACCGCGCCAGTTCTTTCAGCCCCAACCGGATCAATTTGGCCGAATCGGCCTCCTCGCCCGCCTGCTTCATCGCCGCCGCCACCGCAGTGGCGGCCTGGTCGCGCGAATAGCCAAGATTGGACAGCGCCGAGACCGCATCCGCAATGGGTGCCGAGGCCACCCCCTCGCCCAGTTCCTGCTTGAGCCCCATGGCGCCGCCGGCGTCGCCCGACAGCGCCGGCGCCTTGTTTTTCAACTCGGTGACGATGCGCTGCGCAACCTTCGGTCCAACGCCCGGAGACCGCGCCACCATTGCCTTGTCCTGCAACGCGATTGCATTGGCCAGATCCGAGGGCGACAACGTCGACAGCACCGCCAGCGCCACCTTGGCGCCTACCCCCTGAACACTCTGCAACAGGCGGAACCACTCCCGCTCCAGCGCACTCTCGAATCCGAAAAGCCTCAGCTGGTCTTCGCGCACATAGGTTTCGATGAACAGCACGACCGCCTCTCCGGCGGAGCCCAGCCGCGACAATGTGCGCGTCGAGCAGGAAACCACATAACAGACCCCGTGCACATCAATGAGCACATGGTCGTCGGCAATGTCTTCAATACTGCCTTTGAGTTTTCCGATCATCGACCCCTCCTTATTCTGCGGCCAGCCGCCATTGGGGCGATGTCCGGTGATGCGCGTGACAGATTGCGATTGCCAGCGCATCGGCGGCATGGTCACTGTCAAAGGTCGCTTTCGGCATCAGCACCTTGACCATCATCAGGATCTGCTTCTTGTCGCCGTGCCCCACGCCAATAACCGTTTTCTTGACTGCATTCGGGGCATATTCTCCAACACGCAACCCGGCCCGTGCCGGCGCCAGCATGGCGATACCGCGCGCCTGTCCGAGCTTCAAGGTTGCGCTAGCGTCCTTGTTGACGAAGGTATTCTCGACCGCCGCCTCGAATGGCTGATAATCGTGCAAGACCATTTCCAGCCCGTCGTAAAGCTGCTTCAGCCGTGAGGCGAGATCAAGCTTGCTGTCGGATTTGATCGTGCCGGAGGCAACAAACCGCAAGGAATTGCCAAGGCTCTCCACCACGCCCCACCCGGTGTGTCTGAGCCCGGGATCTATCCCGATTATCCGAATCGCTTCCGCCATGAAAAGACCCTATCCCGATGCCGTGGACCATTCCATCAAAATGTGAACAAAACAAAAACAAACACAGGCACCAGCAAACAGTCTTTGGCGTTCAGCCGATGGCTTCCTACATGTGAGCCAATCAAGATCAGCTCTGAGAGATATCCGCATGACCGCCTTTTCCATTCTCGATCTCTGCCCCATCGTCGAGGGCGGCACCACAAGCGATGCACTCGCCGCGACGCGCCGGATGGCCAGGCAGGCCGAAGATGCCGGTTTCACCCGCTTCTGGCTGGCCGAGCATCACGGCATGCAAGGCATTGCCAGCGCCGCCACCGCGCTGGTGATTGCCGAGGCAGGCCATGCGACAAGCACCATCCGCATCGGCTCGGGCGGCATCATGCTGCCAAACCATTCGCCGCTGGTCATTGCCGAGCAGTTCGGAACGCTCGAAGCGCTGTTTCCCGGGCGCGTCGATCTCGGCCTCGGCCGCGCGCCGGGCACCGACATGAACACGGCCCGTGCCTTGCGGCGCAATCTTGAGGCCGGTGCACAGAGCTTTCCCGACGACATCCGCGAACTGCAGCACTGGCTGGGGGAGCCCGACCCCGCCAAGCTGATCGCCATCCCCGGCGCCGGATCGCATGTTCCCATCTGGATACTCGGCTCAAGCGTCTACAGTGCCCATCTGGCCGCAGCACTCGGGCTTCCTTACGCCTTCGCCTCGCATTTCGCCCCCGACATGCTGTTTCAGGCGCTCGACATCTACCGGACCCATTTCACACCGTCGGCCCAACTGGACGCACCCTACGTCATCGCCGCCACGATGGGCGTGATGGCGGATACGGACACAGAGGCCGACTATCTTTTCACCACCTTGCAGCAGACCTTCGTCAACATGCGCCGCAATGCCCGTGGCAAGATGCCACGGCCGATCGACAGCATGGATGGCTTCTGGAACGAGATGGAAAAGACCGCGGTCGACCACACCCTGCGCTATGCGGTGGTCGGCGGACCGGAAACCGCGACGCGGAGAATGCAGGAATTCATCGCAGCGACCGAGGCCGATGAGATCATGATCTCCATGCCGATCCATTCCATTGAAGCGCGCCTGAAATCCGTCGCCTTGTTTGGCGCCATGCGCGCCGCAGTCTGACAGCGGAAGCCGCCGGTTGAACCACCGGCGGTGTCGTGATCAGGTCGACAAGGCCGACAGTTTCGCCATGATTTCGTCAGACACCTCGAAATTGGCGTAGACGTTCTGCACGTCATCATCGTCGTCGAGAGTTGCGATCAGCTTGAGCACGGACAGGGCCTTGTCCTCGTCGACCGGCGCCGTGATCTGCGGCTTCCACACCGCCTTGATCGATTGGGCCTCGCCAAGCGCCTCTTCAAGCGCGGTGGAGACATCGCCGATGTCCTCGAAAGCGCAAAGAATGGTGTGCTCCTCTTCGCCGCTGGTCACATCCTCGGCCCCGGCCATGATTGCTGCTTCCATGATCGCGTCGGCGTCGCCGGCATCGGCCGGGTAGATGATCTCGCCAACCCGTGTGAACATGAAGCCGACCGATCCGGTTTCACCCAATGCGCCGCCGGATTTGGTGAACGCCGCACGCACGCTCGATGCGGTGCGGTTGCGATTGTCGGTCAACGCCTCGACGATGACGGCCACGCCACCGGGCCCATAGCCCTCGTAACGGACTTCCTCGTAGTTCTCGCTGTCGCCGCCAGACGCCTTGTTGACGGCGCGCTGGATGTTGTCCTTGGGCATGGACTGTGCCTTGGCATTCTGGATCGCCAGTCGCAGTCTCGGATTCATGGCCGGGTCAGGCGCGCCCATTTTCGCCGCGACGGTGATTTCGCGTCCGAGCTTGGAAAACATTTTCGACCGGACAGCATCTTGCCGTCCCTTGCGATGCATGATGTTTTTAAATTGTGAATGGCCGGCCATAACACCCCTGATCTTTGCTCTGGAATCTGGATTGCCGGGTTATAAGGTTCTTCCCGCGTTTCGTCCAGAAGGTTCAGGCCATGCAGAAAACCATCGTCCCGCCGCTGCCGCTGACCGGAGGCTGCCAATGCGGCCTGATCCGCTACCGGTTGCGGGGCCGGCCGCTGGTGTTTTACCTGTGCCATTGCAGCGAATGCCAGCGCCATACTTCCTCGGCATTTGGTGAAAGCCTCCGCTTCAGAAGCGCGGATCTCGAGGTCGAGCCCGGTCTGCACCGTATCAGCCGGACGAGCGAGACAGGCAAGCAACGACAGGGATGGTTCTGTCCCCAATGCGGCGTGAGGATCTGGCACGGAACCGCCGGATCGCCGGAGATCAACATCAAGGCAGGCACGCTGGATGACACCTCATGGCTCATCCCTGCCGGGCACATCTGGGCCCGCTCGAAACAGCCATTTATCCAGATTGCGGACGATGAGTTACAGTATCAGACCCAGCCGACCGACGACTATGCCGCGCTGAAGCAGCGATGGCTGGAGATGACACAAGACATGGGGCAGACCAAAGCTGAGCCGGATTGAAGACGGACCTTTACCTGAGGCGATACTGCCCTAAACTTGAAAGGTGGAAAACAGTTTCACGGAGCCTGCCTCATGCCCCGTATCAAACACTGCCTTTTTCTTGCCGCTGCCCTGCTGGTCGCCGCAGCACCTGGCCAGGCGCAGCAAGGCCAGCGCCCGTTCAGCCAGTGCCTGGCCGTGGCCCGGGCGCTCCCCGGCGCCACTTACGCCAACATGACGCCGGCGGATCTTGCGCTGCGGGCCGAGCCGGTGGCGACCGCTGCGGCCGGGGTCGAGATCATGTTCGCCGGCCATTCCAGCTATGTCATCACCACACCCGGCGGCGTGACCATTGCCACAGACTTCAACGGATGGGCCGGAACTGTGGCCGTTCCCGACGTCGTCACCATGAACAAGGCGCATTCCTCCCACTTCACCCTGGCACCTGATCAGCGGATTGGGCATGTGTTGCGGGGCTGGAGTTTTGACCAGACGCCGGCTGATCATGATCTGGTGGTTGACGATGTCTATATCCGCAACGTCACCACCGACATTCGCAATTTTGACGGCATGGAACCTGATGGCAATTCGATCTTCATCTTCGAGGTTGCCGATCTGTGCATTGGCCACCTCGGCCACCTGCATCATCCGCTGGAAGACCGGCATTTTGCCCAGATCGGTCGGCTCGACATCGTCATGCTGCCGGTTGATGGTGGCCTGACCTTAAGCCACACAGCCATGACCGGACTTGCCCAGCGCCTGCAATCGTCAATTCTTCTGCCGATGCATCGCCGCGGCGCGCCCCTCTCCCGCTTCATCGAGATGATGGGCGACAAGTTCGTCACCGATTTTGTCAATGCGGACCGCTTCACCATCTCTGCCCGGACTCTGCCGCGCCGACCGACAATCCTGATCTTGAAGGGGGTCTGACAATGCAGCGCAGGGATTTCCTGGTCGACGTGTTCGCTGTTGCCGCCCTTGCTGCTCTCGCCTCACCGGCGCGCGCCGACACGGCAGACCACCGCGAGACACTGTTTGAGGCGCTCAGAACGGCAAAAACAGAAGCCGAAGGCCGGGCCGCCGAAAACGCCATCTGGCGCTGGTGGCTCGATCAGGCGCCCACGCCTGAAGTCCGCGATGCCATCGACCACGGCATGAAGCGCCGCGAAAGCTATGATTTCGAAGCCGCGGAGAAAGCCTTCGACATCGCCGTGCGCGATGCACCGTCCTACGCCGAAGGCTGGAACCAGCGCGCCTTTGCCCGGTTTCTGCGCGACAACATCGAAGGCGCGCTCTCGGACCTGGAAAGGGCGGTCGAACTCGATCCCGATCACTTCGGCGCCTGGTCGGGAATGTATCATGTGCTGATACGGATGGGCCGCCCGGAAGTGGCTGTTGCGGCACTGTCACGCGCGGTGACGATTCATCCGTGGTTAAAGGAACGCGGCATGTTGCCGCCCGATCCCGATGCCAGGCGGCCGCCGATCAAGGGCAAGCAGCAAAACCTGTAAGCTCTCAACTCCAGAAATCGGGCATGGTCTCGGCCAGCCTTGGCCCGATCCTGAGCGGCGCGATTTTCTCCGCGAGCCCTGTGCGGTCTGAAATCTCGACAGCCACGCCGCAGATGGTGGCGGGCCCGGAAGCGGCCTCGAAGCGGCCCTTCGGTATCTTGGCCACGAACCGGTTGATCGGTTCTTCCTTGTCCATGCCGATTGACGAATCATAGTCGCCGCACATGCCCGCATCGGAAATATAGGCAGTGCCGCCGTTGAGAATCTGTGCGTCCGCCGTCGGCACGTGGGTGTGGGTCCCGACAACGAAGCTCGCGCGGCCATCGACAAAATGCGCAAAACAGAGTTTTTCGCTGGTTGCTTCGGCATGGAAATCGAACACCACCGCATCAGCCTGCTCTCCAAGCGGGCACGCAGTCAGGATTGCTTCACCGGCGCTGAAGGGGTCATCGAGATCGGGATGCATGAACACCCGCCCCATGACATTGGCCACCAGCACCCGGGCGCCGTTGCGGGCAATGTAGAGATTGGAGCCCCGTCCGGGCGTGCCTGCGGGATAATTGGCCGGGCGCAGGAACCGCTCCTGCCGGTCAGCATAGATCAGCGCCTCGCGCTGGTCCCAGACGTGATTGCCGGTGGTCACCACATCGGCGCCGGCATTCAGCGTCTCGAGAAAGATGTCTTCGGTGATGCCAAAGCCGCCAGCGGCGTTCTCGCCATTGACGATGACAAAATCCAGCTTGAAATCGCGGATCAGGCCGGGAAGGCGGTTCCAGACCGCGGTGCGGCCGGATCGTCCGACCAGATCTCCAAGAAACAACAAGCGCATCGGCTCTCTATACGCCTTGAGAAAGCGAGCGCAAGCCCTGCTCGGTCAGGATCATCTGGAGCGGCACATCATGAGGTTCCGCCGGCACTGCATCGGCTTGCTGAAAGCCGAAGGCGGTACCAACAAGCCGGGGTGACAGGCCTTTGCCGCGAAGCCGCGCGATGGCGCGATCATAGTGCCCCGCCCCGTAGCCGAGCCGATTGCCCTTTGCGTCGAATGCCGACAGCGGCATCATCAGCACGTCCGGATCAAGCTCTTGTGCCTCGGATCCCGGACCCAACGTTCCAAATCCGGTACTGATCAGCTCCGCCCCAGGAACGAGCTCGCGAAAAACAATGGTCTCGCGATCAAGCACCACGGGCAGGCAGATCCGGGCACCGCGGTGACGCAGCCGCGCCAGCAGTGGTCTGAGGTCGGGTTCGGATCTGATGGGCAGATACCCGGCGATGATCGTTCCGGGATCGAAAGCCATCTCGTCGGCCGCGTCCGCCATTGCCAGGCTCATCTCGATGCGAATATCCGGCGCCAGTGCATTGCGCCGCGCCAGCATCTCCGCACGGATGCTCGATTTGCTTGTCATGTCCAGCTCCACCCGGTTTCTTCAGCAACCGAAGTAAAGGCGACCCCCGTGCAACGTCAACAAGGACCATGCCTGTCCCAATTCGGGACGTCCAAAATGGTTTGTATACGACACTGGGTATTTTCATTTGCCGCAAGCCGGCGGCTGGGCCTAAAAAAACAGGCATAATCAAAAAAATTTCTATGAAATCAATTGCGGATATTCATGACTCAACCACCTGATCGCTTGACCCATACGGAAAGAGTGTGCCTGCAATCGGCGGCAAGAGGCAAGCCCCTTGCCATGATTGCAAAAAATTTCAGCATCTGCCCTAAATCCGTCGAGCAGCAATTGCAGTCCGCCCGGACGAAGCTGATGGCCACGACAATGGTCGAGGCAATTGCGCGGGCCATGAAACAGGGCTTGATCGACTAAGGCTCTGGTCTTGCATATATCCGTGAACGGAAAAAGCGCGATCCACAACAGCCGATGGATGTATTGATCCTGGGAACCTACAACGTAGGTGGGCACCATATGTCCGGACCCACGAGTCCGGTCAGGGACAGCACCCTTTGGATCAATTAAGGCCCCAGGGAAAGTGTATCCTGTCGAGAGGCGCAGATCGCTTCTGCTATATAGGTCATCGCGTGCCCAACTCCAATGAGCAAATCGCTAGGCGCCGATTTATCTCCGCCAGGTGAGGCAGCCGTCCCTTGAGCCGATCTGATGCAATAATGATTTCGCGGATCGGAATGAACCGCGCCCTCGCGGCGATCAGCGCCCGGCGAGTTTGCCGGCGATCATCTCGATCCTGCCCGTGACCTCGCTCAACGCCTGGGCCAGATCCTGGTCGGCCTTGTCGACCTTGGTCAGCGCCGTATCGCGGGTTTTCTTCAGGGTCTCGACTTCGGCTTCGATTCCACGCATCCGCCGCTGCAACTCATGCAGCTCATCCATCACCATGATCCCGGCCATGACGGTAATGCGCAAATCGCCGATTTCTCCAAATTGTCCCTTGAGATGTCCGACATAGCGGTCAAAACGGCCAGCAAGCTCACTCAGGTGCTCTTCCTGCCCCTCCTCGCAGGCCATCCGATAGGTCTTGCTGTCAATGATAACCGTGACCTGAGCCATTCAACACATCCTGTTCTAATTGCCCTGACGCATTTCGGCCAAACCAGACCCGTTTCCCGCACCATTCGCAACCCGGAAATTTCGCAGCCGGGGCATAATGCCGTCCAAGGACCATATCTCTCAGCGGTCGAGAACCGCCCTGATGGTTTCCATGGCTGTTACCAGCCTGCGCGACACCTCGCGGTTGGCTTCTTCCAGACGGTTGGCCCGGTCCTGCGATTGGTCAAGTTCGAGCGCGATGCGAGAGCGATCCTCGATCATCCGGTCCAGTTCCGCCGCCGCTTCGGTCGAATTACGGCTCGCCTCGACTCGCCGGTCAACTTCATTGTCCAGCTGATCCAAGGCTTTGTTTAGAGCTTCAAGTGCAGATTTCGCTGTTGTTTCAGCCGGCATCATCAGCTTCCCCGAATCTGGATTACAAGCCGAATCGCTTGAATTCCCGATACTTGTGAGCGCTACTTTACGCATCAGCCGAACACGTCGTCAACAAAACGACACCGCGCATCCCCAGCCGTATGCAGCCTCGGCCATTATTGACTCCCGTGGGGCAAATGCTATGTGTGCGCGGCCTTCGATCCGGTCCACACATGGTCCGGACCTGACTTGAACGCTACCAGGCGGACCCACCATGATTTCACGCGAAAAACACGACCGGATGGCAAATGCAATCCGGTTTCTGTCAATGGATGCTGTAGAGAAAGCCAAATCCGGACACCCCGGCTTGCCGATGGGTGCTGCCGACATCGCCACGGTGCTTTTTTCTCGCTATCTCAGCTTTGACCCGAAAATGCCCGACTGGCCGGATCGTGATCGGTTTGTACTCTCCGCCGGGCATGGCTCGATGCTGATCTATTCGCTGCTCTATCTGCTCGGATATGACGACATCTCGCTGGAGGATATCAAGAATTTCCGTCAACTGGGCTCTCCCACTGCCGGCCATCCGGAATATGGCCACGCAGCCGGCATCGAGACCACCACCGGCCCGCTCGGTCAGGGCATCGGCAACGCGGTCGGCATGGCGATTGCCGAACGCAAGCTCGCCGCCGAGTTCGGCTCCGACCTGGTCGAACACTACACCTATGTGCTCGCCGGCGACGGCTGCCTGATGGAGGGCATCAGCCAGGAAGCCATCACTCTGGCAGGGCACCTCAAGCTCAACAAGCTCATTCTGTTCTGGGACAACAACTCGATCTCGATCGATGGCCCGGTCTCGCTGACCGATTCAACCGATCAGCTGGCCCGCTTCGGTGCATCGGGCTGGAACACTCTCGACATTGACGGCCATGATCCCGATGCCATTGCACAGGCCATCGAAGCCGCTCAGAAATCCGACCGGCCCACACTGATTGCCGCCAAGACAGTGATCGGCTTTGGCGCGCCCAACAAGTCCGGCACCGCCGGCGCCCACGGCTCGCCATTGGGTGACAAGGAAATCGCCGGCACGCGCGCAGCGCTCGGCTGGAATGAAGAGCCTTTCGACATCCCGTCCGACATTCTTGATACCTGGCGTCTGGCCGGCCTCCGCTCGGTGAAGGACCGGAAAGCCTGGGAAACACGGCTGGCGGCTGCAGAAAACAGCACCCGCATGGCCTTCGAGCGCCGGATGAGCGGCGAATTGCCCGGTGGATTTGATCCCGCCATCATTGCCTATAAAAAGCAACTCGCTGAGGATCTGCCCAATGTTGCCACCCGCAAGGCCTCGGAAATGGCCCTGGAAGTCATCAATGGCGTGGTGCCTGAAACCCTTGGCGGATCAGCAGATCTGACCGGCTCCAACAACACCCGCACCAGTCAGACCAAAGCGATAACACCGGATGACTTTTCGGGACGCTACATCCATTACGGCATACGCGAACATGGCATGGCTGCCATGATGAACGGCATCGCGCTGCATGGCGGACTGATTCCCTATTCCGGCGGATTTCTGATTTTCTCCGATTACTGCCGGCCTTCGATCCGTCTGGCAGCGTTGATGGGCATCCGGGTCATTCATGTGCTGACGCACGACTCCATCGGCCTGGGAGAGGACGGACCGACCCACCAGCCAGTCGAACACATGGCGGCTCTGCGCGCCATACCAAATCTGTTGATGTTCCGCCCCGCCGACGCGGCCGAAACCGCGGAATGCTGGCAGATTGCGCTGGAGCAGGAAAACCGTCCCAGCGGCATCGCGCTGACACGTCAGAATCTGCCCACTGTGCGCACCGGTTTCACCGAGGAAAATCTTTCTGCCTTCGGCGCCTATGATCTGGTTTCGGTCAGTGAAGCCGAAGTCACCATCTTCGCCTCCGGTTCGGAAATCGAAATTGCCCTTGAAGCCCGGAAGATGCTTGAGGCGAATGGCCACACCACCCGCGTGGTCTCTGTGCCTTGTTTTGAGTTGTTCGAAGAGCAGTCGACGGAGTACAAGAGAGCCGTTATCGGAGAGTCCCGGGTCAAGATCGCCATCGAAGCCGGCATCCGCCAGGGATGGGATCGTTTTATCGGTTCGGGCGGCCTGTTTGTCGGCATGACCGGGTTCGGAGCATCTGCGCCCTACAAGGAACTCTACGAGCATTTCGGCATCACCGCCGAGGCAGCGGTTGCCGCGGTCGAAGCCCGTTTACATGATGAAGCCTGATCGTGGATCGGTACAGGCACCCTCAGACCCAGGACGGAGGACTAGCATGAAGACCAAGATTGCCATCAACGGATTTGGCCGTATCGGCCGCAATGTTGTGCGCGCCATTTATGAATCAGGTCGCACCGATATCGACATCGTAGCGATCAACGATCTCGGTCCGGTTGAAACCAATGCCCACCTGTTGCGCTGGGACTCAGTCCACGGCAAATTCCCCAAGTCCGTTGAAGTGGACGGCGACATCATCCGCATCGAAGGCGGCGACTCGTTCAAGGTGTTTGCCGAACGCGACCCGAAGAACCTGCCCTGGGCCGATCTCGGCATCGACATCGTGATGGAATGCACAGGCATCTTCACCGCCAAGGACAAGGCAGCCTTTCACCTCGAAGCCGGCGCCAAGCGGGTTCTGGTGTCGGCTCCTTCGGCGGGTGCGGACAAGACCATCGTCTATGGCGTCAACCACACTTTGCTGACCAAGGATGACATTATTGTCTCCAACGCGTCGTGCACGACCAACTGCCTGGCCCCCGTCGCCCATGTGCTGCACAATGCCATCGGCATTGAAAAGGGCATGATGACCACGATCCATTCCTACACTGGTGACCAGCCGACTCTCGACACCATGCACCAGGATCTCTACCGCGGCCGCGCTGCGGCAGTGTCGATGATCCCGACATCGACCGGGGCCGCCAAGGCCGTGGGTCTGGTCCTGCCCGACCTCAATGGCAAGCTCGATGGCATGTCCATTCGCGTCCCCACCCCCAATGTCTCGGTTGTTGACCTGAAGTTCATCGCCAACCGCGCCACCTCCGTCGAGGAAATCAACAAGGCGATCCGCGAAGCCGCTGATGGCCCGTTGAAGGGCATTCTCGGCTATACCGACGAGCCCAATGTTTCCATCGACTTCAACCACAACCCGCATTCGTCCGTATTCCACATGGACCAGACCAAGGTGATGGAGGGCACCTTGTGCTCGATCCTGACCTGGTATGACAATGAATGGGGCTTCTCCAACCGCATGGGCGACACCGCTGTCGCCATGGCCAAGCTGATTTAGGTCCGCTGCCATTCTGCCGGTAAACGGCTCAGACCAATATCTCGTCGTTGCACCGCCACCATTTGAAAAAATGGTGGCGGTGTTGATTCCAGAGATCGGCAACCGCGCCAGAAAATGATTGTCCGGGGAAGCGGAAACAGGCCCAAATCCCACCTTGTTTCTAAAACAGTGTCGTTTTACGACAACGCAACATTGCTCAGGTTGCCGCCAGCTTCCATACTCGGCGAAACACGCGCGACTTGCAGACAATCAGGACAAGGGACCCCGGTTGGACACATTCTACATTGTGACATTGGCATCGATGTCACTCATCCTCATTGCCGCCTTTTCAAGCCTCCTGGCGGAACGTTTCGGGGCGCCGCTGCTGCTGCTGTTTCTGCTCATCGGGCTGGTTGCCGGCGTCGACGGACTCGGCATCGACTTTTCCAACAATTCCGCAGCCTACATGCTCGGATCGATCGCACTTGCGATCATTCTGTTTGATTCCGGTTACGGAACCTCGTTGCAGTCGTTCAGGCAGGCGGCCATGCCCGCACTGACGCTGGCCACAGTCGGTGTCCTGTTCACGGCCATTCTGTTCGGTCTCGCGGCACGCTTTCTGCTCGGCTTCTCCTGGCTGGAAGGCCTGCTTTTGGGCTCTATCGTCGGCTCCACAGACGCTGCCGCGGTTTTCTTTCTGCTGCGTGCCGGCGGCATCAACATCCAGGACAAGGTCCGCTCGACTTTGGAAGTCGAATCCGGAACCAACGACCCGATGGCAATCTTTCTGACTGCTGCCCTTGTCGGCATCATCGCCAGCGGCGAGGGACTGGAGAGCGCCGGCCCGGATCTGCTGATCCTGTTTGTCGAGCAAATCGGCCTTGGCCTGGTGCTTGGTCTGGGCGGCGGTGTCCTGATTGTGCAGATCATTCGCCGTGTACCGGTGGAACGCGGCCTCGCCCCGATCTTCGTGCTGAGCCTTGCCCTGCTGGTCTTTGCCTACACCTCGGCGATTGGCGGCAGCGGCTTTCTCGCCGTATATGTTGCAGGCATCTATGCCGGCAACAAGAAGATGCAGTCCAAAGCCTCGATCAGGCGCTTCCAGGAAGGCATGACCTGGCTGGCGCAGATCGTCATGTTTCTCGTGCTTGGTCTGCTTGCAACACCCTCGCAGTTTCCGCAGATCGCGCTCCCGGCAATCGGACTGGCGATCTTTCTGGTTTTCATTGCCCGGCCCCTGGCTGTCTGGCTGTGTCTCTTGCCATTTGACCTGAACCAGCGCGAGACCGGCTTCGTTGCCTGGGTCGGCTTGCGTGGCGCCGTCTCCATCCTGCTGGCGATTCTGCCGATCCTCGGCAATCTGGAGAACGGGCAACTCTACTTCAACACCACCTTCATCGTGGTGATGGTCTCGCTCGCTATCCAGGGCTGGACAATCAAGCCGATCGCCCGCCGCCTTGGCTTGATCGTGCCACCACAGATCGGCGCCATCGACAAGCTTGAACTCGACCTGCCTGGAACCGCCAACCACGAACTTCTCGCCTACCGTGTTGTCGCCGACAGTCCGGTCCTGCGCGGCGAACGAATCCCCCGCTGGGCGCGGCCTTCGCTGGTGATTCGCGACGGCAAGTCCATGCGCTATCAATATGCCGGACGGCTGCGCGAAAATGATCAGGTCTATCTGTTCATTGCTCCGGGGTATTCCCGCCTCCTCGACCGCCTTTTCGCCTCCAAGGTCGCAGTCAGCGCAAACGACACCGAATTCTTCGGCACATTCACCATCGACCCTTCCCGGAGCGGCGAAGAACTCGACCGCGCCTACGGGCCGGGACTGCTCAGCGATGCGGATAAATCCATGACGATTGCCGAATTGATGGAGCAACGCCTGGGCGGAAAGCCCGACTATGCCGACCGGGTCAGGATCGGTCGTATTATCCTCATTGTTCGCCAGACCGACGAACAGGGCGCTGCGAAGACGATCGGGATTTCGCTTGAACCCGTCGCAGCGGTCAGCCGTCTGCCGCTGTTCCTGAACTTGCGGGAGATCATTCAGATGGTCAGGGACTACGCCCGCAAACGCCAAACCTGAAGCTCGCCGCCAGAGCCAGGTTTTTCTTCTCCTCGCCTTGCGTCGGATCGGAACCGGTGTAATCTCCGCGCCGAAATCCCGCAGGACAGCAACCCGATGAACGGAACCCGCCATGACCGCTTTCAAGACACTCGACGACCTGAACGACCTTTCCGGCAGGCGGGTCCTGGTGCGCGTCGATCTCAATGTTCCGGTCAAGGATGGCAAGGTTACCGACACCACCCGCATTAAACGGGTCGCGCCCACCATCATGGAACTGTCGGGCAAGGGCGCCCGCGTCATTCTGCTGGCCCATTTCGGCCGCCCCAAGGGCAAAGCGGTTCCGTCCATGTCGCTCGCTTCCATTGCCGGCATTGTCGAAAGCGTACTCGATCACCGTGTCCATTTTGCCGCCGACTGTATCGGAGAGCCGGCGCGGGAGGCCGTCGAGGCGATGGTCGATGGTGATATTCTGCTCTTGGAAAACACCCGGTTTCATGCGGGCGAAGAAGGAAACGACCCCGATTTCGCCAAGGCGCTGTCCGCAAACGGAGACATCTATGTCAATGATGCGTTCTCGGCTGCCCATCGCGCCCATGCGTCGACCGAAGGACTGGCCCATTTTCTGCCCGCCTATGCCGGACGCACCATGCAGGCCGAGTTGATCGCCCTTGAAAAGGGCCTCGGCAATCCCGCCCGCCCGGTTGTCGCCATCGTCGGCGGCGCCAAGGTCTCCACCAAGATCGATTTGCTCAAGAACCTGGTCAAGCAGGTCGATGCACTGGTGATCGGCGGCGGCATGGCCAACACATTCCTGGCCGCCCGCGGCGTCGATGTCGGGCAATCGCTCTGCGAGCACGATCTGGCAGCCACCGCCCGGGACATCGAACAGCAAGCCCAAGCCTCAGGCTGCACTTTGGTGCTGCCGGTGGACGCCGTCGTCGCCCGCGAATTCAAGGCCGGCGCCGACGCCGAAACCGTTGACGTCGAGGCCATTCCCGCAGACGCAATGATGCTTGACGTGGGACCGAAGTCGGTTGAAGCCGTCAAGGCCTGGATCACCAAGGCCGACACCCTGGTCTGGAATGGCCCGCTCGGCGCGTTTGAAATACCGCCGTTTGACACAGCCACGCTCGCCGCCGCCCGCCATGCCGCCAGCCGCACCGAAGAGGGGTTGCTGGTCTCGGTTGCCGGCGGCGGCGACACTGTCTCTGCGCTGAACGCTGCCGGCGTGACAGACGATTTCAGCTATGTCTCCACCGCCGGCGGCGCGTTCCTTGAATGGATGGAAGGCAAGCCCCTGCCCGGCGTCGAGGTTCTGGAAGGCTAGGAAAAACAGCGCGCGCCCCCCGCCCATTAACCCTAGAGGCACTTCTCCAAGCCTTTCAAACGATTGAATTTTTTTCAATCGATTCAAGCCGCCGCCAGCCTATTCTCTCCACATCGCCGCATCTGTTAAAGCATCCGCAAGATACTGTCATACAGGGGTTAGGCATGATGAACACAACCATGGCGCAACAGATGGCGGAAAAGGACGGCTTCATAGCCGCGCTCGACCAGTCGGGCGGCTCCACACCCAAGGCACTCAAGCTCTACGGCGTGGCGGAAGACGCCTACTCCAATGACGAGGAGATGTTTGCCCTGATCCACGCCATGCGGGCTCGCATCATCAAGTCGCCTGCCTTCACTGGCGAAAAGGTCATCGGGGCCATCCTGTTTGAGCGCACCATGGACGGCGAGATTGATGGTGTTCCCACCGCCGATTATCTCTGGGACACGCGCTCCATCGTGCCGTTCCTGAAAGTCGACAAGGGCTTGATGGACGACGCCAACGGCGTCCAGTTGATGAAGCCAATCAGCGGTCTTGATGCGCTGTTGCAGCGCGCGGGTGCCAAGAACATCTTCGGCACCAAGATGCGGTCTGTCATCAATGCCGCAAACAAGGATGGGATCGAGGCAATCGTCGCCCAGCAATTCGAGATCGGCAAGCAGATTCTCGACCACGGCCTGATGCCGATCCTCGAACCGGAAGTCAACATCAAGATTGCCGACAAGGCCGAAGCGGAACAATTGCTTTTGGAGGCGATCAGACGGCACCTCGACACCATACCGGCCGGGCAGCAGATCATGCTGAAACTCTCGTTGCCGACAGTGACCAATCTTTACAAGCCGCTGGTTGACGATCCGCGCGTCATGCGCGTTGTTGCGCTCTCGGGTGGCCATTCCCGCGCCGAGGCCAACCGTCTGCTCGACGCCAACAGCGGAGTCATCGCCTCCTTCTCGCGCGCTTTGACCGAAGGGCTGTCACACAACCAGACAGATGCCGATTTTGATGCCATGCTTGCCACCACGATCGACAGCATTTTTGAAGCTTCTCGCGCGGGCTGACGGCCATCATCCAGACGGATTTGTTTCAACCCGCCGTGGCAACATGGCGGGTTGCCTTTTATGGTAATCCGGTTTTTAGCAGGTGATGCCGCAAACCCGGAGAGACGATAAACGCCATGAACCATTTCCTTGCCGGCCCAATCAGTTGGGTGCTGGCGCCGCTCGCCCTCGCCAAAGGTCTTGGCGTCCGCAAGATTGCGCCTCGCCTTCCACCGCCCGTTGGGCGCCTGAGAGGCCAGGCTGGAACCGGAGCGGCTGAAATCCGTCTGCTGGTGATAGGCGATTCTTCGGCCGCCGGTGTCGGTGCCAGCCGGATCGAAGACACGCTCGGACCACAACTCGCAACGAGTCTCCACCAGGCCAGCGGCAAAGCGGTGTCCTGGCGTATTGCCGGGGCCAATTCGGCCATTGCCGCGCAGATTCGCGACCATGTCATCCCCAACATCGAGGAACGCGACTTTACCCATGTGGTTGTCACGGTCGGCACCAATGACGCCAAGAATTTCGTCAGCCGGTCTGCCTTCAAGAAGGGCTTTGGCGGACTTCTTTATGCGGCCCATGCCCGCTGGCCCGACGCCAAGGTTTTCTGGTCGCCGGTCGTGTCCATGTCCGATTTCCCCGCGCTGCCACCTACCCTGAAATTCATCCTTGGACTGCGTGTCGGCATCATCAATGCGACGGGCGCCCAGTTGTGCCGCGAACGGTATGCGACCGCGGTGGAGCCGCTCCCGGTCGAAGGGCCCGAAGGCTTCGCCATTGACGGATTTCATGCCAATGCCCTGGGTTACCGGCATTGGGCCCAGCACCTGACACGGTTCATGCTGGCCGAAGCACCAGCGCCATCATCATTGCAAAGATCAGAATAAGAGCGATTTTCCAGACATCGGCGCGCCGCGTGAGCCCTGGCAACCCGAAAGGCTTGATCAGGTGCAGGACCATGGCCACCAGAACCAGAATGAGCAGTATTTTTATCGCCATGCGCCGCGCCTTTTTCGCTTTGGCCTTATACCTGTCATGATCTTGATCAATCAGCTAGGCTTATCCCGGTCCCAGTAGTGATTCCGGTCAAACTTCAGTCCCTGAAACCCTTTCCACACAACGGTCCCTCATGCGCAGCAATCTTCTTCCCGTCGTATCCTTGCTGCTGGGCACAGCATTCCTGCTCGCAGGCAATGGTCTGCATGGTCTGTTGCTGCCCATGCGCGGTACCGCCGAAGGGTTTTCCCCGACCTCGCTCGGCCTGCTGGGCACCAGTTGGGCGACCGGTTTCGTGCTCGGGTGCATCTTCTCGCAAAGACTGGTACGCCGCATCGGCCATGTCCGCGCCTTCTCTGCGTTTTCGGCATTGATTGCCATTATCGCCCTGCTGACCGGTTTGCTGGTCGACCCAATCAGCTGGATCCTGCTTCGCGTCGTGACCGGCTTCTCGCTGGCGGCAGCTTTCATGATCATCGAGAGCTGGCTCAACGAGCGCGCCACAAACGAGACCCGCGGCCTGATCTTCTCGCTGTACATGACGGTTACCTATATCGCCATTGTCGCAGGCCAGATGAGCATCGCGCTCGGAGATATCTCGCAATCGACCTTCTTCATGGTTGCCGGCATTCTGTATTGTCTGGCGCTGTTGCCCACGGCGGTATCCAACGCCTCCAGCCCGGCGCCGTTGAAAGAGGTCAAGCTTGACCTCAAGATGATCTATCGCAATTCGCCCGTCTCGTTCGTGGCAATGCTGCTGATCGGGATCGCCAATGGTGCTTTTGGCACATTGGCGCCGGTTTTCGGCGCCAATGTCGAACTGACCGCGCTCACCATCGCCACCATGATGTCGATCACCATTTTTTCCGGAGCTGTCATGCAACTTCCCGCAGGGCGCATGTCTGACCGCATGGACCGGCGCTATGTACTGGCCGCTCTCGCTGCCACCGCCGGCATCTCGGGCCTCGCCATCACCATCATCAAACCATCCGGCATATCGGTTCTGTTTGGGCTGATTTCGCTTTACGGCGCGATGTCCTACACGCTGTATTCGATCATCGTTGCCCACGCCAACGATTACGCTGACAACGATCAGTTCGTCACCGTCTCCGGTGGCCTGCTGCTGCTTTACGGGGTGGGCACGATTATTGGTCCGCTCGTCGGCGGCATAGTCATGGCCTACAACCCCTATCTGCTGTTCGCTGTCACTGCCGCGTCCCATGTCGGTGTTGCCGGCTATGCGCTGTTTAGAACCCGCATGCGGGCTGCCATACCGGCCGACGAACGAGAGAATTTCGCCTCGATTCCCTCCGCCCGGGCGGCCACTCCGGAATCGATCAACCTCGACCCCCGCGCCCCGCACGAGCTCTGACGGTGTCGGGATTTCAGCTCATGTCGAGAACGATCTTGCCGATGTGCTCACCATCCTCCATCCGCTGATGGGCGGCCGATGCCTGCTCCAGCGGAAAGATCGAGTCCAGCACCGGAAGCACGGTTCGCGCCGTCAGCAGCGGCCAGACATGGCGGTGCAGTTCGGTGGCGATCAACGCCTTGAAAGGGATTTCCCGGGCTCTGAGTGTGGAACCTGTGTGAGTGAGCCGCTTCATCATCAACAGAGAAAAATCGGCTTCAGCCTTGCGTCCGCGCAAGAACGCAATCTGTACGATACGGCCTTCGATCGCGGCCGCCTGATAATTGCGGGTAATGTAGTCACCACCCACCATATCCAGGATGAGATCCGCACCCTTGCCATCGGTCGCATCCTTGACCGCCGCGACAAAATCACTGTCGCGATAGTTTATCGCCAGATCGGCGCCCAATTCACGCATGGCTGAGCATTTTGCCTCAGTGCCGGCGGTGGCCAATACACGGGCACCAAAAGCTTTGGCCAGCTGAATTGCGGTCGTGCCGATGCCCGAGGTGCCGCCATGCACCAGAAATGTTTCGCCCGACTTGAGCCCACCGCGCTGGAAGACATTGTGCCAGACCGTAAAGAAGGTTTCGGGGATGGCCGCTGCTTCTGTCATGGTCAGTGCATTGGGAGCCGGCAGCGCGTTGGTTTCGTCGACGCTGCAATATTCTGCGTAGCCACCGCCGGGCACCAGCCCGCAAACAACATCGCCCGGCTTGAACGCCGTCACCTCAGATCCGATCTCCACGACTTCGCCGGCGATCTCCAGACCCGGGATATCGGAGGCACCCGCTGGCGGCGGATAGGCGCCCTGCCGTTGCAGACAATCGGGACGGTTCACACCGGCCGCGGCCACCTTGACCAGCAGTTCGGCCTTGCCCGGGACCGGCTTTTCCCGCGTCGTCAAGGTGAGAACCTCGGGTCCACCGGGTTGACGAATTTCAATTGCACGCATCAAATCACTCTCCTGCTGTCGCTTTTCCACAGCTTAGGCACCGGTTAGGTTAACGGCAATGCCGACGGACGAGAGCAGCAGCTGCCATATGAGCCAAGATGTGGATCCTGGCAGGTCCATGTTTGCGCAGTGTGCCAAAGAGGGAGTTGACCACATGTTCGCAGATGATGAGCGCCCGAAACCAGAAAAGCTCCACGAGATCGGATCCGACCTGACATTCCTGTCAGCCGGAGAGCTCGAGGAGCGAATCGCCGTATTACGTGCCGAAATAGAGCGTCTTGAAGCAGACAAGACCACCAAGACAACAAGTCGAAGTGCTGCCGAAGGATTTTTCAAGATAAAATAAATCAACCAATGCAATATGTTATCAACAAGATTTCCTTTGTTAAGCTTCGGTTAAGCTTTACAAGTCTTTACTAGGGCATCCGGGTTTCCTGGATTTGACAGTCTGACCCAGTGTCTCACTGTCTGACGCCTCCCTGTTAAACTCTTGAGAGCCGCTGGTGCGGCTCTTTTTTTGTCTTGATGCTGTCCGAGAGAGCCTGTTAGGGTGGCTTTCAGCGCAGCGCAGGGCTGTGCGCCGTTGTATTCGATTCCCTCGACCAAGCCAGAAACCGGAGCCGGACAGCAGGAAAACCGGTAGAATTGTCAGCTGTTGCGGCGCACCGACCGCGTTAACCCTTTCTTAAGAATGAACTTGCCGCAACAGGGCTCTCGGGCCAGACTACAGAGGCTCGGCGGCGATAAAAACGCCAAGCAAATGCCGCTTACCCAGTATTTTGCAATCAGGAATTTTCGGCCAATGTCTGAAACCAGCCTCAACACCGTCAACCTTGCAGATCGCATGGCAAATTCATCCCAGTTCAAGGCGCTCTACGCCGAGGGTATGGGGCTTGTTGAGGAGACCGCAAACTATCTTGATGGCCCGGGCCGGGCTGCATCGAAAGGTTTGCCACGGCTGGCTGGCGTTCTCTACGCCGCAGAATCCATGCGCCTGACCACGCGACTGATGCAGATGGCGTCCTGGCTGCTGCTGCAGCGCGCCGTCAACAACGGCGAAATGAACCGGGATCAGGTTCTGGCCGAGAAAAACAAGGTCCGCCTCGACAGCTTCAATTGCGATCGCGCGGCACAGGGCTGGAATGATCTGCCCGACAGCTTCAGAGATCTGGTTGAGCGCTCCTTGCGCATCCAGAACCGGGTGGCGTTGCTTGATCGCGAAATCTACCGCCCCGCGGAAGCAGCAGCCCTGAAGCCCGACAATGAAAACTCGGTCCAGGCGCAGCAGCATCTGCTGCAGACAGTCTTTGCCAAGCGCTGACGCGGCAACATTTCACCCCAGCACAATTGCAAAAAGCCCGCGGCACTCCCCGCGGGTTTTTTTGCATTCGCGGTCACGGGCAGGCGCATTCGACACTTTGACAACAAAAAACCCGCCGAAAACCGGCGGGTCTTGATGCTCGGCGCTGGGCCAGCGTCTTAGAGGCTGAGGCCTTCGAAACGCTTCTTGAACTTTGAGAGACGGCCGCCACGGTCCAGCATCTGCTGATTGCCGCCGGTCCATGCCGGATGCGACTTGGGGTCGATCTCGAGGTTCATGGTGTCGCCTTCGGCGCCCCAGGTCGACTTGGTCATGTATTCTGTGCCGTCCGTCATGACCACTTTGATCATGTGGTACTCGGGGTGGATGTTTGCCTTCATCTTCTTTGTCCTGCCTTTGGGAGGCCCCTGCGCAGCTTTGCTTGCGGCATTTTGGCCAAACACATAAATGAAGCCGATGTCCGACCGAACAACGACTTCCCAATTCAATGGCGAGCCTATACATGAAGGCTCAGTTGATAACAAGGGCCGCGTCAGTTTTTGCAGGTCCGCATCGATGCTGAATGCGCAGACCTGGAGAAGACGTGGCTGATCAATCCGACACAAACAAGACGGCGCGCCGGTCGGTACGCCCGCTGACCCGGCTTTACCCCTATGTCAGACGCTATCCCCATCTGGTCATCGGCGCTCTCGCCTTCCTGTCGCTGGCAGCAGTCACCACGCTGACATTGCCGCTGGCTGTCCGGCGGATGATCGATCATGGGTTTTCTGGACAGGATGCCGGCTTCATCAACACCTATTTCTCCATGCTGGCAGGGATTGCCATTATCCTGGCCCTGGCCTCGGCGTGCCGCTACTACTTCGTCATCACCCTGGGAGAGAGGGTGGTCTCCGACATCCGTCGCGACGTCTTCGACCACGTCACGAAACTGTCCGCCGCCTTTTACGATGCCAACCGCTCGGGCGAAATTGTTTCGCGGCTGACCGCAGACACAACCCAGATCAAATCGACTGTCGGCGCCACCGCTTCGCTCGCCTTGCGCAATACCATTTTGTGCATCGGCGCCGGTGCGATGATGTTCATCACCTCGCCCAAGCTTTCCGGCCTGGTCCTTATTGCCATCCCGCTGATCGTGTTTCCGCTGGTAGGCTTTGGCCGCAAGGTGCGAGCGCGGTCGCGCATTGCCCAGGACAGCCTGGCCGAAGCCATGACATTCGCCGGTGAGGCGATCGGCGCGACCCGCACGGTCCAGGCGTTCAACACCGAAGCCCGCGCCCAGACCCGCTTCAGCGAGGCGGTCGAGACCGCCTTCACTGCGGCGCGGAAGTCGATTCTGGCGCGCTCGGTTCTGACCGGTTTTGCCATCTCCATGGCGTTCGGATCCGTGGTGGCTGTCTTGTGGTACGGTGCCCAGTCGGTGCTGGTCGGAGAACTCTCGCCCGGAACCCTGGGACAGTTTCTGATGTATTCGGTGTTTGCGGCGGGCAGCCTTGGCGCCCTGTCGGAAGTCTGGGGCGAACTCTCCCAGGCCGCCGGCGCCGCCGAACGGCTGAGCGAACTGCTGGACGAGGTGCCCGAGATCCGCGCGCCGGCGACGCCAACCCCCCTGCCGTCGCCCGCAATCGGCGATATCCGGTTCGACGCAGTGCGTTTTGCCTATCCGGCCCGGCCCGACACCTCGGCGCTGACCGGAACCAGTTTCCATGTCCGCCCCGGCGAAACCGTTGCCGTCGTCGGTGCGTCAGGCGCTGGAAAATCCACGCTGTTTTCACTGATCCTGCGGTTTTATGATGCGACCGAAGGCGCAGTCTTCGTTGACCATGTCGATGTCCGCGACGCCGATCCGGCCGAGGTGCGCGCCCGTATCGCGCTGGTGCCTCAGGATGTGACGATCTTCGCCGGCAGCGTTGGCGACAATATCGCCTTCGGCCGCTCGGATGCGAGCCAGGCCGAGATCGAGGCCGCCGCCAAGGCAGCGCAGGCGCATGAGTTCATCATGGCACTGGACAAGGGGTATGAGACGCCGGTGGGCGAGCGCGGCATCACCCTGTCAGGCGGCCAGCGCCAGCGGGTGGCGATTGCCCGCGCCATCCTGCGTGACGCGCCGATTCTTCTGCTCGATGAGGCCACCTCGGCGCTCGATTCCGAGAACGAGACACTGGTCCAGACCGCCCTTGATGGATTGATGCACAACCGCACCACAATTGTTATTGCGCACCGCCTTGCCACCGTGCTCAGCGCTGATCGCATTCTGGTCATGGACAAGGGACAGATCGTCGAACAGGGCAGCCATGCGCAACTGGTGGCCCGCGGCGGGCTCTACGCCCGGCTTGCGCGTTTGCAGTTCGAGTTCGGCGCAGAGGCGCTCACTCTCGATGATGCGCAGTCGGTGAAAGTGAAAGCCGGCGAATAATTTTTTGAGACAATCGGTAACATTCTTGTGATCCCCCTCAAATCAGGGTAATTGTGAGCTGTTCGACTGGAAGCCACGCGGGGGATGGGACCTCTGTCCGCGGGCTATAACGGGAACATTTAGAAGGTGTATCCACAATGCGGAATGACGCGGAGTGGCGGACCCTGCTGTTGGCAGCCGTTTGCTATGCTGTGTGGTTGTTGCTGACGTTTGGGTGGGCTGACTTGCCGGACATCATACGTGTCCTGGTCCTGATCCCGACGATCACGCTACATTCCTCGCTCCAACATGAATTCTTACACGGTCATCCTTTCAGAAACCAGAAAATCAACGATCTCCTGATCGCCCCGCCAATCGGAGTGCTGGTGCCTTACCTGCGCTTCAAATCCTGTCACCTTAATCACCACATCAACGAAAACATCACCGACCCCTATGACGACCCGGAGAGCTATTACCTCGACCGCGAAGTCTGGGCCTCGGTTCCCGCGGGGTTCAAGGCCTTGCTGGTGGCCAACAACACGCTCGCCGGACGGATCACGATCGGACCAGGGCTTGCCAGCATCGGGTTTGTCCGCAGCGAGTACAGGCGGGCTCGGGCCGGTGACGCCGACATACTCGCTGTGTGGGTGGTTCACGCAATGGCTGTCGCCGTGCTCTTCTGGTTGATCAGCCGCTATGGCGCTCTCTCTCCGCTAGCCTATTTCATCGCCGCCTATTTCGGCATGGGGCTGCTGATGGTGCGCTCCTTCATCGAGCATCAGGCCGTTGAAAAAGCCAACCAGCGTTCGGTGATCATCGAGACCAGAGGGCCGCTGAGCCTGCTGTTTCTGAACAACAACTTCCACTCGGTGCATCATGCCTATCCGTCGCTCGCCTGGTACCGTATTCCCGGCTTTTTCCGGGAGAACAGGGCACGGTTCCTGCGGATGAACGGCAACTACCGCTATGAAAGCTATTGGGAGGTATTCCGCCACTTTGGATTCCGCCCCAAGGAGCCCGTTGCCTGGCCCATCGAAGCCACACGCAAGCGCAGGGGCAACAGGGCGTGACCGGTTCTGCCGACCGGGAGACGGCGCCATGACCGGCGCGGTCTCCCTCCCGATGTATGACTGGCCGGAAATCCGCAAGGAAACTGACAGGCTCTGGCAGGCCATTCATCGGCAACTGACAGAGCGCGGAATAGCGGCGCCGGCAAGTCTTGACCGGCGGATGGATCTGGAAGCACTCTGGACCGATCCTGATCTGATCCTGTCCCAGACCTGCGGCTACCCCTACGCGCACCGGCTGGCGAACACCGCGACGCTTGTCGCAACGCCGGCGCACGAATTGACCGGTGCTGCGCCCGGCCACTACTACAGCGTTCTCGTCGCACGAAGAAACCGCCAGCCGAAGAATTTGGCCGAGCTCGAGCACAAGCGCTTTGCCTACAACATGGCGCACTCGCAGTCGGGCTTCGCAGCGCCGGTCCGGCTTCTGGCCGCCACCGGCCATGTTTCCAGCCCTCCACCCCTGCAAACCGGATCCCATCGCGCCTCGATTCAGGCCGTCGCCCGATCGGAGGCCGACTGGGCCGCCATTGATGCGGTGACGTGGCAGTTGGCCTTGCGGCATGAGCCGGCGGCAGGTGACCTTGCGGTCATTGCCAGAACGCCCGAGACACCCGCGTTGCCGCTGATAACAGGCAGCAACCACGCCGGGCAATCAGACATCATTGCTGATGCCGTCGATGCCGCTATCCAGGGGTTGGACGAAGAGGTCCGCAAGGCAGTTCTTGTCACCGGATCAAAGCGTTTCAAACCAGCGGACTATGCACCGTTTGCGGTCCCTGTGCCGATCGGAAAGGCTCTCCCGCGCATGACCGGCTGAAACCGCTCAGCGTTCGGTCAGCTTGAGTTCGATACGGCGGTTTGTGGCTCTGTCCAGATCGCTGTCACCTTCGGCAATCGGCTGGAATTCGCCAAATCCGGCCGCCACCAGGCGGTTGGCCGGCACGCCTTCCGCGATCAGATATTTGACCACCGATGTCGCCCGTGCGCTGGAGAGTTCCCAGTTGTCGGCATAACGGCCGTTACCCGACAACGGCACATTGTCGGTATGGCCATCGACGCGCAGGACCCAGTTGATCTCGTCGGGAATCTCCCGGGCGAGCTCGATGATCGCTTCTGCGAGCTTGCTCATCTGCTCTTGGCCCGCCGGGTTAAGCACATTGCCGCCGGAGGGAAACAGCACTTCTGACTGGAACACGAAACGGTCGCCGACCACCCGCACATCCTCGCGGCTTGCCAGGATTTCCCGCAAGCGGCCGAAGAAGTCCGAGCGGTAGCGGTTGAGTTCCTGCACCCGCTGCGCCAGAGCCACATTCAGGCGGCGTCCGAGATCGGCAATCTTGGCCTGGGTTTCCCGGTCCTTGCTCTCGGAAACGTCGAGCGCATCCTCAAGTGCCGCAAGCTGGGTTCTCAGCGCTGAAATCTGCTGGTTCAGCAAATCGACCTGGTTGAGAGCCCGCTGCGATATCTTCTTCTCCGCATCCAGCGTTTGCGACAACGTGCCGATTTTCTCCTCCGCGGCAGCGCTTGCACCCGAGCCGCTGGCCAGCAATTCCTGCAAGCGGGACCTGTCCGATTCGGATTCCGACAAAGAGGCCTGCAAATTGGCAAGTGTATCCTCAAGATCCTGCTTGCCCGATTGTTCAAGCGCCAGCAGCTGGGTCAGCTCATTGATCTGGCTGTTAAGCCGGTTGAGCACCTCGTCCCGGCCGGAAATTTCGCGCG
Organism: Hoeflea sp. YIM 152468; assembly: GCF_029210485.1. Taxonomy (GTDB): domain Bacteria; phylum Pseudomonadota; class Alphaproteobacteria; order Rhizobiales; family Rhizobiaceae; genus Hoeflea. The sequence goes on along the minus strand of NZ_JARGET010000012.1, from coordinate 85,286 downwards.
AGAGAAAAAACTGCGCCAGAACGAACACAGTGAGCAGAAACATGATCGCCAGCAGCAGGGTCGACAGGGCATCGACAAAACCCGGCCAGTAATCGACCGCCCGCTCGCGCCGCCTGTTGCGTGCCAGCGCCATGGCCTATTGTTTCCCGATCTTGTCGGAGAGCTTGTCGAGCGTCTCACGCATACGCCGCGATTCGGCCTGCTGGGCTTCGATCCAGTCCCTCAGCATCTGCTGTTCGTTGCGCATGTTCTTGACCAGCCCCTGAATGCCTTCTGCAAGGCTTGCCATGGCAGCTGTGGTGCGCGGAGTAGGCCCTGACTCCTGGGACATTTTCTGCATCCGCTCGGTCAGCAACCGGATTTCTTCGGTTGCGCCGGTTGTCTCGGTCGGCATCACCATGCCCGAATCCAGATCGGTCATGGTCGACAGCCAGTTTTCAAGCTCGGTGTAGAACCGGTTCTGCGCCCGCCCGGCCTGCAGATCGAGAAATCCGAGCACCAGCGATCCGGCAAGGCCAAACAGCGATGAGGAGAAAGCCGTTCCCATGCCATCCAGCGGCGCCGACAGGCCGCTTTTCAGTGTCGAGAGAACATCGTCAGTTCCACCGGTTCCGGGATCGAGCGACTGGATCACCTGATTGATCGACCCGATGGTGCCCAACAACCCCCAGAACGTGCCGAGCAGGCCCAGAAACACCAGAAGGCCGATCAGATACCGCGACGTATCACGCGATTCATCAAGCCGTGTGGCGATCGAATCGAGAATCGAGCGCAACGACGAGGTCGAAAGCGCCATTTCCTGGCGGCGGCCGATCAGCGCCCGCATCGGCGCCAGCAGCACAGGATCGCGTCCGACCTTCTCCGCGTCGCCGGTTGCACGCAGCGAATTGACCCAGCGAACTTCCGGGCGCAGCCTCAGCACATGGGTGAAAACCAGAAGCACACCGACGGCGAGTACCCCGACAATCAACCCATTCAGGCCAGGATTGGCAAGAAATGCGGTATGTATTTGCCGGTAAAGGATGGCCGCGACAAAACCGGAGAGGATGAGAAAGATCATCATGCTCCAGAAAAACACCAGCGGACTGGAAAGCTTGTGCGGATCCGCACCGCTGCCGTCTTCGGAGATACCCCATCCAGACAATGTAAGTTTCGCCATGCGTTGTCCGTCCCGGCCGTTGTCGCAAATCATCAAGTCAGGCGGAGACTAACCGAAAATATGGCGGAATTGAAAGCACCCTTTCAAAACAAGGCTATGACGAGGCTCTACACCTGAGGTGCAGGACGTTGGACAAGCTCCAGAAGCCCTTTGAGGATATATTCATTTCCCGCGGCAACCGAGCCTGTCCCGAACATGTCGGTTCCGCCAGCAGTATCAGAGACAAAGCCACCGGCTTCGCGGATAAGAATGAGTCCCGCCGCCATGTCCCAAGGCTCGAGTGGCTTCTCCCAGAAGCCGTCAAGCCGGCCCGCGGCGACATAAGCCAGATCCAGTGCCGCAGCACCCATGCGCCGGATGCCTGCACACTCGCCCATGACATGACGCAATTCCACCAGGAACTTGCCGTGATGGCCGCGCCCAAGATGCGGCACTCCGGTACCGATCACCGCATCTGACAAGGCCTTGCGGCCGGCAACCCGCAAACGGCGGTCATTGAGGAACGCCCCGCCACCCCGTTCGGCAGTGTAGAGTTCGTCCGTCGAGGGATTGTAGACCACCCCGGCCACGATCTCGCCATTGCGCTCGAGCGCAATCGAAACGGCAAAATGCGGCATGCCGTGAAGAAAGTTGGTTGTTCCATCGAGCGGATCGACGATCCAGCGATGCGCGCCATCGGTGCCGGTGTGCGCTTCACTTTCCTCGCCGATGAAACCATAGGTCGGCCGCGCCCGCATCAGCTCCGTCTTGATGATGGTTTCCGCCTTGCGGTCCGCCTGGCTGACATAATCGGCCGGTCCCTTGAGCGAGACCTGGAGATTTTGCACCTCGCCAAAATCGCGCGCCAGAGAGCGCCCGGCCTTGAGCGCCGACTGAACCATCACGTTGAGAAGGGCTGAACGCGCCATCTGTCTTATTCCTTGGTGTCGGCGGCGTGATGGACAAAGCTGCCATACGCCGGTGTCTTGGGCTCGAAGCGGAAATACGGTCTTGCGACCGGTTTACTCCGCGCGGCGCAAATAGGTCAGCTCATTGGTGTCCACAACCACCCGCTCGCCGGCAGAGATAAAGGGCGGCACCAGAATGCGCACGCCGTTTTCGAGCATCGCAGGCTTGTATGACGACGTCGCGGTCTGGCCCTTGACCACAGGATCGGCCTCCGCGATTGCCAAGGTCACGTGATCGGGCAGGGAAATGCCGATCGGGCGCTCGTCATGAAGTTCGACAGTCACCATCATGCCGTCCTGCAGGAAGGCGCGGCGATCGCCAACAAAATCCTTCTGCAGTTCCAGTTGCTCGTAACTTTCCAGGTCCATGAAAACCAGGGCTTCACCCTGCTCGTAGAGAAACTGGAATTCCTTCTGGTCGAGCCGGATACGTTCGACCGTCTCGGACGCCCGAAACCGTTCATTGAGCTTGGTGCCGTCGATGAGATTTTTCATCTCGACCTGGTTGAAGGCGCCGCCCTTGCCGGGCTTGACCGCATTGGTTTTCACCACGGCCCACAAGCCACCATTGTGCTCGAGCACATTGCCGGGGCGAATTTCGTTTCCGTTGATTTTCATAAGAGCAATCCGCGTGAGCTTTATCCGGGCCGGTTTTCGGCGCCGCTTGGCGGCCTCAAGACCACAAACAGCGCAGCTTTTCAAGTCTACGCCCCGTGTCAACGGCTTCATTGTGCAGAATTAGCGCTTGCCGAACTTGTTGGCAGCCTCGATGGCCTGCTTTTGCTCGTCCTCGGTCAGTCCCTGATAGAAATCATCAAGTGACCGGTCATTGTACCCGGCGCGGCGGGACAGGATATACCATTTTCCAGCCTCCACCGGATCACCGCTGGTGCCGATCGCGTTGATATGCAGCACCGCCATCCGGTTTTGCGCCACCACATTGCCGCCGATAGCCGCGACCTGCATCCAGCGGAAACCGTTTTCATAGTCCTTGGGACCACCGATGCCATCGATCAGCCAGATGGCATAATCCAGCTGTGCGGTATCATATCCGGCTTGTGCAGCCTTTTGCATCAGGTCACGGGCCCGCGCGCGCTTTTCATCCGGAATGCCGGTGGTGTTGCTGTAGATCTGGGCCAGTGCGTACTGGGCGTCAGCAATCCCCTGTTCGGCAGATCTCTCGAAATAGGGCAAGGCTTCAAAGATACCGGTATCACCCGGTTTTTTTGAAACCAGGATCTGTGCATGGTTGAACTGGGCAAATGCATTGCCTGCATCCGCTGCCTTTTTCATCAGTTCTTCGGCCCTGGCCCGGTCTGCGGGCACATGCTTGCCTTCCAGCAACATCACACCAAACTTGAACTGGGCGGATGGGTCTCCGCGTTCCGCCGCCTGACCATACCAGAAAGCCGCATCATCCATGTTGCGCGGCACCCCAAGCCCTGCGGCAAACAGCTCCGCCAGCAAGGTCTGCGCCGCCGAATCTCCCAGTTGCGCGCGCGGCAACGCCAGTTCCATGGCCGTGAGATAGTAGCCGCGTTGAAACGCACCAAAGGCCCGGACGGTGGCATCAACCGGTGATGCAGCATCTTTCGACGCGTCTTCGCTGGCAACGACAGGTGCCAGGCTCTTATCCGTTGTGTCTTGCGCACGGGAGGAGCCACTGCCCAGCATCACGACCAATGCCATCAACACAGCCCCGCGTGCTCGGCGCGGGGTTGCGGCGGATTGCGGGCAGTTCCATGGGCTCAGGTCACGCATGCGGCTCATTATCGATCAAACCGTGGCGCTTTTTCGTCAAGCATTGCGTTGATTTCAGCAACGATCCGCGGCGCCTCGGCAGGAACGGAAAACACCGCCTTGCCAAAGGCGATGAATTCCGCCCGAGTTTGCGCCATTTCTTCCACAAAGGCGATGCTCGTCCCGCCCATCACCAGACAGGGGATCTCGATCATGTCGGCCCACCATTCCGCCAGCGCAATGTTCTTCGCGTGCGGCTCCGGCTTGATGTCGCCATTGATCGATCCGAACATCACATAATCTGGTTGCGACTCGCCGATCGACAGCGCCGCATGGCGCTCGCGCGCATTGCCGCCGCCGACAATCAACCCAGGCGCGTGACGCGCCACCGCTTCGGCCATCGCAGTGGGGCCAACTTCGAGGTGCAGACCGTCCGGCCGCACCCTCCCGGCAACCCTGGAATCACCAGCCACAAGGGCTGCCGCACCGGCCGCCTGAACAACAGAGATCAGTGCCTCGCATCGTTTCTGGAAGCTTTTCTCATCGAGATCGTGTTGCGGAATGATGACAGAGGCGACATCACCGCCACGCAGCGCGTCCCGGGTCACAGCTGCCAGCGCGGTCGCGTCTGCAATATCGGGTGTTACCAGAACAAGGCGGCAACGATCGATTGGATTGGTCATGAGAATTCCTGTCAGGAGCAGCGCTGAAAGCCAATATGGCCAATATGCTGCAAACGGGATAGACCGGCGCGGCACAAGGATCAACCACTGCAATGATGTCTGACCCCTTCTTCTATGCCACCGCAATTCCTGCCGTGATCATGGTCGGCCTCTCCAAAGGGGGCTTCGGCGGTGCCATGGCGCTTCTGGGAGTGCCGTTGATGGCGCTGACCATCTCTCCGGTGCAGGCTGCGGCGATCCTGCTGCCAATTCTGGTTGTCATGGATGCGGTCAGCCTCTGGATCTGGCGCAGCCACAAGGACAACCGCACGCTGGTCATCATGGTGCCCGGTGCCCTGATCGGCATCGCCATTGGCTGGGCGACAGCGGCATGGGTCACCGCAGCCATGATCAAGCTCATCGTCGGTGTTGTGGCACTGTGGTTTGTCTGGCGATACCTGGCGCAGATCCTGGCGACCGCCCGCAACGGCAACACGCAGACGTCACACCCGCATCGGCCGACCCAGGGCCTGTTGTGGGGAACATTGTCGGGCTTCACCAGCTTCGTCTCGCATGCAGGCGGACCGCCCTACCAGATCTATACCTTGCCGCTCCGCCAAGATCCCAAGACCTACACCGGCACCTCCGTCCGGTTCTTCGCTATCATCAATGCGGTCAAGCTGGCGCCCTATTTCGCATTGGGACAGTTTGATGTCACAAACCTCTCGACTTCGCTGGCTCTGGCGCCTCTGGCGCCGGTGGCAACGCTGGCAGGCGCCTTCATCGTCCGGCGGATGAAGCCTGATATATTCTACCCTTTCATGTATGCGATGGTCTTGCTCGCCGCGTTGAAGCTGATCTGGGACGGAACCTCACACCTCCTGGGCTGATGACAGCGGGGCGTTGAGGTGATTTGATGGTGGACTGATTAAGTCCCACTGAACAGGAACCGCCGCGTGAGCATCACCCCTTACGAAATCGATCTCGATCCCAATCCCGCCAACTATCAGCCGTTGACGCCACTGGCGCATCTGGAGCGCGCAGCGCTGATCCATCCGGATCACGTCGCAATCATCCATGGCGCCTTGCGGATGAGCTACAGGGACTTTCTGACGCGGTCCAAACAGCTCGCCAATGCCTTGTCCGCGCTCGGTCTGACGCGGGGTCACACGGTTTCGGTGATGCTGTCGAACACTCCGGCGATGCTTGAAGCCCACCATGGTGTGCCGATGACCGGGGCTGTGCTGCATTCGATCAACACACGGCTTGATGCCGAGGCGATCGCGTTCCAGCTTGATCACTCCGACAGCAAGCTGCTGATCGTTGACCGTGAATTTTCCGGCGTGGTCGCCGAGGCACTCAAGCTCGCCAAAGCCGATCCGATCGTCATTGACTATGACGACGCAAATTATCCCGATGACGCGCCTTTCCCGAAAGGAGCGCGGATCGGAACTCTGGATTACGACGAATGGGTGCAGGCGGCGGAACCGGATTTTGACCGGACCCTGCCTCAAGATGAATGGGATTCCCTGTCTCTCAATTACACCTCCGGCACCACGGGCAACCCAAAGGGTGTGGTGTATCATCATCGGGGGGCGGCCATGATGGGATACGCCAATGTCATTGCCTCCGGCATGGGTCGACATCCGGTCTATCTCTGGAGCCTGCCGATGTTTCACTGCAACGGCTGGTGCTTCCCCTGGACGCTTGGCGTTGTCGGCGGCACTCATGTCTGTCTGCGTTGGGTCCGGGCCAAAGCCATGTACGATGCCATCGCCGACCACGGTGTCACCCATCTCTGCGGTGCGCCGGTGGTCATGGCGACACTTCTCAATGTGCCCGAGGATGAAAGACCCGAATTCACCCACACGGTCAGCTTCAATACAGCTGCCGCGCCACCGCCCGAAGCAGTGCTGGCCGGCATGGCCGATGCCGGCTTTGAGGTGGTCCACCTTTATGGACTGACCGAAACCTACGGTCCTGCGGTTGTCAATGAATGGAAAGCCGAATGGTCGGCGCTGGAACGGGCTGCCCGGACAACCAGGAAGGCGCGCCAGGGGGTGCGCTACCCGGCACTCGAAAATCTGGCGGTGATGGATCCCGAAACCATGCAAAATGTGCCCGCCGATGGCGAGACGATCGGCGAAGTCATGTTCCGGGGCAATATCGTCATGAAGGGCTATCTGAAAAATCCGGCCGCCAGCAAGGAGGCCTTCCGCGGCGGCTGGTTTCATTCCGGCGATCTGGGAGTCATGCACCCCGACGGGTATTTGCAGATCAAGGACCGCTCCAAGGACATCATCATATCGGGCGGCGAGAACATTTCCTCAATCGAGGTCGAGGATGCTCTCTACAAGCATCCCGGGATCCTGGCTGCGGCCGTCGTGGCCCGGCCTGATGACAAATGGGGTGAAACCCCTTGCGCTTTTGTTGAGCTCCGCAGCGGCCATGCTTTGAGTGAAGCAGATGTCATCGAGCATTGCCGCGGATTGCTGGCCCGGTTCAAATGTCCGCGCACCGTTGTCTTTTGCGACATACCCAAAACCTCCACTGGCAAGATCCAGAAGTTCTTGCTGCGCGATCAGGCCAGGACCCTGGGCGCCTAAACAAGGTGGTCCAACAAGTCTCAAGCCGACTGGGTAAGATGAGAGCCAACCTGCGCATCCGAACCGGCATGTAAAGACATTCGCGATAGAAAGAGGTTCTCTCAGTTCAACTTTTCAACTGACGGGTTCGGCAGCTCTGCAGCGCCGGTTACGGTCAAGACAAAGGGCTTGCCGGTCTCACTTGTTTTATCTAGCGTGCATATATGACCATGGATGCTTTCCAAGCCATCGCCGACCCCAACAGACGCTATCTTCTGGAGGAGTTGCGCCGCCAGCCGCGCACGGTCAATGAACTTGCCAAAGGGCTGCCGATCAGCCGGCCAGCGGTCTCACAGCATCTCAAGGCGCTGCTCGACTGTAATTTGGTGACTGTCACCAGTCAGGGAACTCGCCGGATCTACACAGTCCGGACCGATGGATTTATGCACCTCAACCTGTGGGTCGACCAGTTCTGGTCCTGACCCGTTGACCGCAATGGAAAAGTCGTTTCAGGCGTAGCGCGCGGTACACCTGTCCCGGATGTCAAAAAGGCGCGGAGTATACCCCGCGCCCTGTCATCCTCATGTCATACAAATCTGGTTAATGTTGCGTATCACCGCGCAGACGGTTGATCTCATCCTTCAGTCGGAGTTTGCGGCGCTTAATATCCACGATCATATCGTCATGGACGGACGGTTGTGCTTGTACCGTGCGGAGCTGGGCCTCCAATTCGCCGTGCTTTCTTTCAAGTGTGGCAAGGTGAGCATCAATCGACATAAGCGACTCCTTTAGCTGGAATGCATCGGCGCCGGAACACCGGTGCAAATCGTTTGTTGACGCCTAAGAGTGTGCCACGGCTTTACTGGTTTGTCGAAGGTGATTTCTTGATGAGGGATAACTTCCCGTTACGCCTGTTTCTGTGGTAGAGCGCCGCCATGACAAAAAGGTCTGGCCAGGCGCCGACTGCATGCGTGAAACGGGGAAACTATGGCAGATCAGGAACAAGCGGAGCTACGTATGCTGGTGGCGCGGTTGCGGCATGAGCACGAAGATTTCGACGTCGCAATCAATGCCATGATACAGACTGGATGCGACCAATTGCGTATTCAGCGAATGAAGAAGAAGAAGCTGGCGATCAAGGACAGGATCACCGAGATCGAAGACCAGATTATTCCGGATATAATTGCCTGACCGTCGGAGCCTGAGCGTGACCTTTACCGAAAAACCGAAAGTGGCTGTGATCATGGGGAGCCAATCTGATTGGCCCACCATGAAACACGCGGCCGAGACATTGGCCGAGCTTGAGATAAGCCATCAGCCGCTCATCATTTCAGCCCACCGCACGCCTGACCGCCTTGTGGCCTTTGCAAAGACGGCGCGCGCGGAGGGATTCAAGGTGATCATCGCCGGCGCTGGAGGGGCGGCACACCTGCCCGGCATGGCTGCCGCGTTCACGCCATTGCCGGTTTTTGGAGTTCCGGTTGAATCCCGGGCCCTGTCCGGCCAGGACAGCCTGCTGTCGATCGTTCAGATGCCGGCCGGCATTCCGGTCGGAACTCTCGCGATCGGAAAGGCAGGGGCGGTCAACGCGGCCTTGCTCGCCGCCAGCGTGCTGGCACTCGCCGATCCCGGACTGGCTGACAGGCTCGACGCCTGGCGCCAGGCCCGTACTGACGCGGTCGCCGATTATCCGGAAGACCAGTCATGAGCGCCCAGCCTCTCGCACCCGGCGCGGTCATCGGCATTGTTGGCGGCGGCCAGCTTGGCCGCATGCTGGCAATGGCTGCGGCAAAGCTTGGCTACAAGACCGTCATTCTGGAACCCGACACACAGGCGCCGGCAGCCCAGGTTGCGACCAGGCAGATTGTTGCCGGCTATGATGACCCGGCTGCGCTGCAGCAACTCGCCGAGCTGTGCGATGTCGTCACCTACGAATTCGAAAATGTGCCGGCCGATGCAGTCCGTTGGCTGGAAAAACAATTGCCGGTCCGACCCGGATCAAAGGCCCTTGAAGTCGCGCAGGACCGCTTGCTTGAAAAGGCAATGGCGCGTCAGCTCGGTGCCGGCACGGCCTTGTTTGCGCCCGTTGCTGAACGGGCCGACCTGGATGACGCCATCGCCGTCACCGGGCTGCCTGCCGTGCTGAAGACCACTCGTCTGGGCTATGACGGCAAGGGCCAGGCGAAACTGGTTCGTCCCGAAGACGCCGATATCGCCTTTGACGCCATGAACGGCCAGATGGCAATTCTTGAATCCTTCGTCCATTTCGACTGTGAAGTCTCAGTGATTGCTGCGCGCGGCATTTCCGGCGAAGTGCGCGCCTTTGACATCGCCGAGAACATGCATCGCAACCACATTCTTCACACATCAACCGTGCCCTCGACGCTCGGGCCCAACGCGCAGACCGAAGCGCTGGAGATCGCCACCGCAATCGCCGGGCATCTGGACTATATCGGCGTTTTCGCTGTTGAGTTCTTTGCCGTTCGCGAGGGCGGCAGCCACCGGCTGCTGGTCAACGAAATTGCGCCACGGGTTCACAATTCCGGACACTGGACGGAAGCCGCCTGCGCCATATCGCAGTTTGAACAACATATCCGCGCCATTGTCGGCCTGCCGCTTGGCAGCCCCGAACGCCACTCCGACTGCGTGATGGAAAACCTTATCGGAGAAGATGTGGACGCTGTGGCCGGGTTGGCGGGCGAGCCCAATGCCGTCATTCATCTCTACGGCAAGTCCGAAGCCCGGCCTGGCCGCAAGATGGGCCATGTCACCCGCATCACCCCATCCAAACACCCAATCCCCAGCTGATCGGAACAGGAAAAAAGCGGCCCGCAGTTGACAGGATTTTCCCAACCGTCTACATGCCATGCCAACCGTTGAGCGCGCCCCAGCTGGCATGCTTTTGATTGAATTGGCGGCTTTGTCGCCCGAATAGCACGCGGATCAGAACTATGAAGATCAGAAATTCGCTTAAGGCGCTCAAAGCTCGTCACCGTGACAACCAGCTGGTTCGTCGCAAGGGCCGGGTTTACATCATCAACAAGCAGAACCCGCGCTTCAAGGCTCGTCAGGGCTGAAGCTGAGGGCCGCTTGGCCATCACTGAAATTTGCATTTGATATCTGGCGCAGACGGACTAGTTTTCCGTTATGCGCCATTTCTCGTTTTCCACGTCCCGAATTCTGACCCTGGCAGTCCTTCTGGGCGGCCTGTTTGCCGCGTTTCCGGCGATCGCCCAAGCCAACGCCGACGAATCGGTCATAGCTTCGGTGAAGCCACCTGCGACGCTGGACAGTCTGTTTTCAGAACTCAAACGCGAGCCCGACGAAAACAAGGCAAAGCGACTGAGCGAGCGCATCTGGGCGAAATGGCGCGATTCGGGCAGCGCCACTGCCAACCTGCTGATGCAGTGGGCCGACAAGGCAATCACCGAACGCAAGCATAGCCTGGCGCTGGACCTGCTCGATCAGGTGGTCGTATTGATGCCGGAATATGCTGAAGGCTGGAACCGACGCGCCACACTCAACTTCATGATGGGCGATCACGCAAAATCCATGGCCGACATCAACCGGGTCCTGTCGCTGGAACCGCGCCATTTCGGCGCCATCGCCGGCATGGCCACAATCCTGTCGAGTTCAGGAAATGACGAACTGGAACTCAGGGCCTGGGAGCAAATACTCGAAGTCTACCCGGCCAACCGCCAGGCGCAGAAGCGGGTCGGCGAACTGGCCGACAAGCTTGCAGGCGACAGAACCTGAAACTTTACGCTTCCCGTGAACGTCAACAGGTCAGAGGGTCAGCCGCCGTTTCAGAGTTCTCCCGCAAAGATGTCTCATGCCTTTTCAAAGACCGATCCGAACCATCATGATCCTTCTGCTTCTTGCCTTGATTTTTCTGCTGGCTGGTCTCGCCATCTGGACCGGTTTCAAAACCCGAAAGATTGAAGCGCTTTATCCAGCCGTCGGCGAGATGATTGATGTCGGCGGCTATCGCCTGCATGCCGTCCATCTGCCGCGCCCTGACACAGCGGACCTGCCGCCGCTTCTGTTCATCCACGGCGCCAGCGGCAATCTGCGCGATCAAATGACTCCGTTCCGGCCTGAATTCGAGGGCCGCGCCGAGATGCTGTTTGTAGACCGGCCCGGGCATGGCTGGTCCGAGCGCGGCGGACCGGACAACGACACCCCGGACGGCCAGGCAGACGCCATTGCCCGTGTCATGCAATCAAAAGGCATATCCAGCGCCATTGTTGTCGGGCACTCCTTTGGCGGTGCAGTCGCAGCCAGTTTCGCCCTTGCTCACCCGGACAAGACAGCAGGACTGGTTTTTCTCGCACCCGCGACCCATCCCTGGCCTGGCGGCATAGCCTGGTACTACGACCTGACCCAGCGGCCCATTCTCGGCTCTTTGTTTGCCGCCACCCTCGCCCTGCCTGCCGGTCTCACGCGAATCGAAAGCGGCACCGCCTGCGTCTTCGCGCCCAATCCCAAGCCCGCCGACTATGCGAGCGCGACGGCGGCAGCGCTGGTCCTGAGACCCAGGACCTTCCGCGCCAACGCAATCGATGTCGCCAATCTCAAGCCCTACCTCACACGCGTTGCCTCACGCTACACCGAGATCAAGACCCCGACCGTGATCATCACTGGCGACAGTGATTCCGTCGTGTTGGCGCATATCCATTCCGAGGGATTGGCCCGCGACATCGAGGGAGCAGAGCTGGTGTGGATCCGCAACCTCGGCCACAAGCCTGATCATGTAACCACGAAGCTGGCTGTGCGGGCCGTCGAGAAAGTGGCTGGCCTTGATGTCGATATGCAGGCTGCAGCCGCTCTGGCGGAAGCCGGCCTGGAAAAAGACGCCGCCACCTGTCCCGGTTGAGGCAAGTGGCGGCGTCAAAACCTGTCCGATGTCAGGCACCGTAATCGGCGGCGTATCAGATGCCGCTCATTCCGTCGGATCCGATATAGGCGATGCGCAGCATGTTGGTCGAACCCGGTGTGCCAAGCGGCACGCCGGCCGAAATGATGATCCGGTCCCCCGGCTTGCCGAATCCCTCGCGAAAGGCAATACGGCAGGCGCGATCAACCATATCATCCAGATCGGACGCATCCTGGGTAACCACGCAGTGCAATCCCCATACAACCGAAAGCCGCCGGGCAGTATGAATGACCGGAGACAAGGCGATCACAGGCACCTGGGGCCGTTCGCGCGCGGCACGGACACCGGTATTGCCCGATGAGGTATAGCAAACGATCGCCGACAGGTTGAGTGTCTCGGCGATCTGACGCGCTGCCAGCGAAATTGCATCTGCACCGGTCGCTTCCGGCTGCGGACGCTGCGAGAAAATGATCCCGGGATAGTTCGGATCACGCTCCACCTTGCGCGCAATGGACGCCATGGTCTCGACCGCTTCGACCGGATAATCACCGGCGGCTGATTCCGCTGACAGCATCACGGCGTCAGCGCCTTCAAACACTGCAGTGGCCACGTCCGAGACTTCTGCGCGTGTCGGAACTGGCGCCGAAATCATCGATTCCAGCATCTGTGTCGCCACCACCACGGGCTTGCCGGCCTTGCGGCAGGCACGGGTCAACTGCTTCTGGATGCCGGGGACTGACTCGATCGGCATTTCCACGCCGAGATCGCCACGCGCCACCATCAGCGCATCCGACAGCTCGATGATTTCGTCAATGCATTCGAGCGCCTGCGGCTTTTCGATTTTGGACATCAGACCGACGCGGCCGCGCGCAATCTTGCGCACTTCAGCCAGGTCCTCAGGCCGCTGGATGAATGACAGCGCCACCCAATCGACGTCATTGACCGCCAGCACCGCATCAAGGTCGCTCCGGTCCTTTTCCGTCAGCGCCCCGACGCTGAGCGTCGTGTCGGGCAGGCTGACGCCCTTGCGATCCGAGATCTTTGTCCCGCTGACAACCGTGCAGGTAATTGACGACGAGTCGGATTTGACGGCGAGCAGCTGCAATCTCCCGTCATCGATCAACAACCGGTGACCGGGCTTAACCGCTTCGAGGATTTCCGGATGCGGCAGAAATACCCGCGTTGCGTCGCCGGGCTCGTCACGGTTGTCCAGGGTGAAGGTCTGGCCGGGCGCAAGCGTCACGGCTCCCTCGGCAAACTTGCCCACCCGCAACTTCGGCCCCTGAAGATCGGCGAGTATGCCGATCGGCCTGCCACAGGCTTTTTCCACTGCACGGATACGGGTGACAAGCGTGCGCATCATCTCGTGAGTCGAATGGCTCATATTGATGCGGAAAAGATCCGCGCCCGCTTCATGCAGTTTCCGGATCATCGCCTCGTCAGAGGAGGCCGGTCCGAGAGTGGCAAGAATTTTAACATTGCGTTGGCGTTTCATCAGTTCTGGCTTTCTGGCACTTCAGGGGCGTCCGATAGCTGGACCATCCAGCTACCTTGCCGCCCGGTGTCGTATTCCTTGAATCCAACGCGCTGGAAGCCGCGAGCGAAGCAATCTTCGACGCCGACGACCCGGAATTCATTGTCGGCGACGCACATATTTATGTCACCGGCCCACCGGCCGCCGCCTCCGGCATCCTCCGCGTATAGATAATAATAGCGCGAGCCGAGCTGTCCCTCGATCAGGGTCGCGCAGGAGTTGGCGGGAATCTGCCACCAGCCTTCCGTCACCCAGCCCTCCGCGGTGCGGTAGCCGATCGAGCCGCCAACCAGCGACTGCGTTCCGTTGCAAACACGAAAATCGGCTTTGGCTTCACCGAGTCCGGCGAGCGCCAGCATCCCGGTCACCAGGGGAATGAGTAAAGTAATTCTGGCGAATGGAAAAAAGTTTGGTGGCAACTTGCGAAACTTCAATTTCGGTCAGTCTCCGCTCATGGTGTGTGGTTTGCTTTTGCGCCGGAGGGCCATGAAAGTCAACGAAAGACACCGGACTAATGTCGAACGGCTTCCCGTTGAACACTCCTTCAACCGGTGTCGGTGAAGAGAACTGGCCCATCCGGTTGCCCGAAGAGCCAGGCTGTGCGATTGATCCGCCTTGGCAACCCTCTCCTAAACCCAGCTTAGAACATGATCATGTCCGGCTTTCAGCCATTTGAAATCATCCCCGGCGACCCGCGCCGCTCCCTCGTGATCCTGGCCGACCACGCCATGAACCGTCTTCCCGCCGAATATGGCGACCTGGGGCTTTCCGCCGAAGCCTTCACCCGCCACATAGCCTACGACATCGGCGTTGAAGACGTAACCCGTGGTCTGTGCGCCCGACTCGGTGTGCCGGGTGTTCTGGGATGCTTCTCGCGGCTGTTGATTGATCCGAATCGCGGCGAAGACGACCCTACATTGATCATGAAACTGTCGGACGGAATGGTGATCCCCGCAAATCACCCCTTGTCGGCCGACGAGCGCGAGCGGCGGCTGAACCATTACCATCGGCCCTACCATGATGCGGTCGGGTCCGTCATCGCCGAGACCTGGCGCAAGTCCGGCAAGCCGCCACTGGTCATTTCCCTGCATTCCTTCACGCCAAGCTGGAAGGGCGTCGCGAGGCCTTGGCATGCCGGTGTCCTGTGGGACACCGATCCGCGCGCCGTTCATCCGCTCATCAACGCGCTGAGCGCCGATCCCGAGTTGATCGTCGGTGACAATGAGCCCTATGACGGGGCACTTAGAGGCGACACCATGCACAGGCATTGCTCGATGACCGGCCTGGCCCATGCCTTGCTTGAGATTCGCCAGGATCTGATCGCATATCCGGCAGACGTCGAAACATGGGTTTCGCGGCTAACGCCGATTCTGGCGTCTCTGGCGGACTTGCCCGATTTGCACGAGATCCAGCTTCACGGATCGCGGGTGACCTGATGTATGGGTGCGATTAATCCCGTCAAGTCACGCAATCACCCTTGACCCGAAGCCCGGCTTTGGGCACTTGAAGCCTCACACAGTTTACCTTTCATCATCCACGTAGGAGTGTCATCATGTCTGATGCCGGCGCCGTCGCCCGCGACCAGCTCCGTTCAATTGTCGAACGCATTGAACGGCTTGAAGAAGAAAAGAAGACCATCGCCGACGACATCAAGGATGTCTATGGCGAGGCCAAAGCGAACGGCTATGACACCAAGGTGCTTCGCAAGATCATTGCCATCCGCAAGCAGGACCAGAATGACCGGCTCGAGCAGGAGGCTATTCTCGACACCTACATGCACGCGCTTGGCATGGCGCCCGAGCCGGAAGACGCGATCTGACATTGAATCTGGGGGATTGCGCGCAGCGTAATCGGGCGAAAAGCCCCGCATGGCTCGCCTTCCCAGGCCGAACGCTGTGCGTAAATCGCACCGAAACCTCCTTCAAACGACAATGCCCGCATGATGTCATGCGGGCATTGTCGTTTGAAGGAGGTCCCTGCGGAGATCCGGGATACCCGAGCCGAGATGACAGCTCGTCAGGATCAGTTCCCGAACCGCGCCACATTGATGAAATTGACTGCAGACCCGGAGAACTGGCTGTGCGGAAGGTCGCCACCATCAGGTGCAAAGCCGCTGGCATAGACAATCTTTGGCGCAGCCCGCAACTGGGAGACGACAAAATGGCGGGCCTTTCCCGGAGGTGTGGCCATGGATTGCACGCTATCCTGCGCAAGCGCCCATTTCGAAATGATTGTTTCAGTCAGTTTCGGCTCCGTGCGAATGGAGGTGCGCTGCGGTTGTTGCGCCACAGCGGCTGCCGTCGGTCTGTCCCCCCTGCGAGAGGTTGAGATCGCCTTCGCCGACGCGCCCACGCGTGCGCCGCGTTGCGCCGGGACCGGCATCAGAGACGCCATCTCAATGTCACGCCGGGCGGCTGCCGGCTTCTGATCGCTGGCGCGGTCGCCCGGCCTGCGAATCGGCAATGGAACGAAATCATCTCCGGACGGCAAGGCGGCAAGAGCCGCTGCCGCCGACTGCGAAAGCCCGGCCGGAGCTGTTTCGGCGGCCCGTTCGATCAGCGCTTCAGCGACCTGAACATCTGCAGCAGGCTGCTCGACTTCATCCGTCTGCATGCGCGCCCTGATCAGACTGGGCACGGGTAAGGCCGCCATTTCCACTGGTCCCGCCTCCGGCTCCGGCGATGCGCCTCCAGCCCGTTCGGCCAGCAACAGCGGAATTGGCGCCCGGATACTTGCGAGTTCGATGCCTGCGGGCTGCTCCTGCTCGACGCCGGCATTCGCAGCAGCGGCAGCAAAAGCGTTGATCTCGGCCTGCGCCGGCAGCACCGGCTCTGGCGGAGCAAGTGCGGCCAGGACCACCGGCTGCTCGATGACGGGACGCGCGACTGGAATCGGCGCCCGGACCGGCAACGTCACGGCGTCCGCTGGCGGCGCGACCTGCGCCGGCGCATCCAGAACACCGGGCAGCGCGGCAATTTCGGTCTGGGGTGGAGCAGGCGCAGGCTTGGGAGCTGCGGCAATTGCCTCTGGCTCTTCATCCTCGTCGCCACCGCCGAACAAGGCGGCCAACAACCCGCCCGAGCGTTTCGCACTGCTGTCCGAATCGCCGCCGGGGGCCGATGCGATCGCACCGCCACGGCGTTTGTACTCGGCCAGAGCTGTCTGATAGCCGGGCAGCGGCTTGCCGTCCGGCGGCAGGTGAAGAGTTTTTCCATCAGGGAAAATCTTGCTCAATTCCTGCCTGCTCATACGCGGCCAGGCACGAACGCCTGCCACATCAAGGTGGACAAACGGCGACCCGGATTTCGGATAATATCCCACACCGCCGCCCTGCACCTTCATCGCCGCGGCCCTGAGCTTCGACAGGCTGACGCCGGGAATATAAAAATCCAGTGCCCTGCCGAGCATGTGCTGGCTTTTCTTGGCCTGGCCACCGCGGGTCCTGCGCAACATATCGTTCGTGGCCGGCGAGCGGTAAGCCGAAATAACATTGATGTATTCCTTCGCGCCGACCTGGCGGTAGACTTCCCAGACCAGGTCAAACAGCCGCGGGTCCATCTTCGTCGGCTCATTGCGCCGCCAGTCGCGCAAGAACCGGTTGAGCTTGGCCAGCCCTGCCTGATCATAGCGCCCGTTTCGCTTGAAAACGATTTCCGCCTTTTCCTTGGTGTGAATGTAGTAGAGCTTGAGAGAGCGCGTCTCCGCCTTCGCCTCTGGCGTAGCCATCAAACCAGCGCACACCGCAATCATCATCAGCAGGCCAATGCGAACCGTACCCGCCATAGCGGCACGGGCTCTCGCTCTCACGTGCAACCGCGAGCCCCTTGAGGCCGGAATCGGATTTGAACCTGTCTTCAATATCGCCAATGCTGTCCCCGAACACCGGAAAAACATGATTGAACACCATTTGATGCTCAAATGCGGTGACACAATGGCGACGTCTGCCATATGCCACCGCGGGAACAGTTATAGTGAATAATCCCTTAACAAGGAATGAAGCAGTTCAACCCGTGCGGAGTGTTCGGATTCGGCAGAACCGTCCCACTAGGCGGCTTCGCGCTCCGGATGGTCCGGATTGATCGCATAGTCCTTGAGCTTGCGGTAAAGCGTTGACCGGCCAATACCGAGACGCCGGGCCACTTCACTCATCTGGCCACGATAAAAAGAGAGCGCGAATCGGATCAACTCCTCCTCCACTTCGGAGAGTGGGCGCACTTCTCCCTCCGGAGTCACGGCGTCCAACGTCAGCCGGTTTTCACCGGCCTCCCGCACATTTGTCTCTGCACCCGCAACCAGCGCCGCGTCCGGCTCAGTCTCAATGCTCGGCGACATCAGATACAGCCTGTCCGACTCAGTGCTCGCCGAGGCCGAAAGCTCAAAGGCAAATTCCGACTCTTCAAAGCTGTATCCCGGCATTTGCGCCGCGATCTGCGGAAACAGATCGCTGGTCAGCGTCTGGCTGTCGCAAAGCACAATTGCCCTGTGGATTGCATTTTCCAGCTCTCTGATGTTGCCGGGCCAATCATGGGCGGTGAGCAGCGCCATGGCGTCCGGCGCGATATGCCGAATACGCTGGCCTCCACGCACGATTGAAAACCGTTCCGCAAAATGGCGGACCAATTGCGGAATGTCTTCCTTGCGCTTGCGCAATGCCGGCACGTGAATCGGAAACACATTCAGCCGGTAATAGAGATCCTCACGGAACCGCCCGGCCTTGACCTCCTCGATCAGATCCTTGTTGGTCGCCGAAATCAGCCGGATATCCACCTTTCTGGTCATCCGGGAGCCAACGGTTTCGATTTCCCCGAATTGGACCGCGCGCAACAATTTGACCTGGACATCGGCGGGCAGATCACCGATTTCGTCGAGAAACAGGGTTCCGCCATCGGCTTCGACGAATTTGCCGGTATGGCGTTCCGAGGCGCCTGTGAAAGCCCCCTTCTCATGCCCGAACAGAATGCTCTCCACCAGATTTTCGGGAATTGCACCGCAATTGACCGTTACGAAAGGTTTGTCACGGCGCGAACTTTCTGCCTGGATTGCCTGGGCAATCATTTCCTTTCCGACCCCGGATTCACCTTCCAGAACCACCGGTATCATCGACGCAGCAGAACGGCGTCCGAGCGCAATCACCCGTTCCATGGCGGGACTTGCCGCCACGATACCATTGAAACCGCACGGTCGCCGTGACGGAGCCGATCCTGTCTCGATCCGCGCCACCTTCAGCGCGTTCCCAAGCGCAACTGACAGACGTTCCGGCGACACCGGCTTGACCACGAAATCAAAGGCTCCGGCACGCATCGCCTTGACCACGGTTTCGATTCCGCCCTGCCCGGTCTGAACAACTACCGGAGTAGTGTTGCCCACCGCGCAAAGCCGCTCCAGAACTTCGAGGCCGCCCATCTCGGGCATCATCAAGTCGAGCACCACGGCGTCAACTGGACGCCCGGACCCGGTGATCCGGTCGAGCGCGGCGCGACCGTCCGCCACCAATTCGGACTCATACCCGGCTCTCTCGGCCGCTGCCTTGAGCAGACGGCGTTGAACCGGATCATCATCGACAATCAAAATCAGCTTGGACACAGATCGTTTTCCTCAATCCCGGGAAGTGGTCATGGGGCTTTCGCCATGCCATGACTCTGGCAGCAAAGCCTGAAAAACGAATTTCGAGAAATGATTGCATTTTAACCGATTATGCCCGTAAAACCGGTCTGCCGCCTTGCCTATCCAGTTTTTGAAAGTAAATGCCACCATGCCGAAAAATACATTGCAGCACGCCAAGGTCTTCGCTCCCTCAACAGCCAACGGAGCCAATGCCGCGCTGGGGGATTTGCCGGCCTGGAACCTGACCGACCTTTACAGCGGGACCGATTCAGCCGACTTCAAATCCGACCTGACCGCGGCCCAAAGCGAAGCCGAAGCCTTCGAATCGCGCTGGAAAGGCCGGATTGCCGAAGCGGCAGCCGCAGAAGGTGACGAGGGGCTTGGCGCGGCAATCGAGGCTTATGAAAAACTCGAGGAACTGATGGGCCGGATCATCTCCTATGCCGGGCTGGCCTATTTCACCGACACATCTGATCCCGCGGCTGCAAAATTCTACGGCGATGTGCAGAGTGCCATAACCGACAGCAGTGCCCATCTTCTGTTTTTCGCGCTTGAGCTCAACCGGATCGATGACGCGTTGATTGAAGACAGCATCAAGCGCGACCCGCAAGCTGCCCGCTATTCGCCATGGATTTACGACCTCAGACTTGATCGGCCCTATCAGCTCGAAGACAGGATCGAGCAATTGTTCCATGAAAAGTCCATGACCGGACATTCGGCCTGGAACCGGCTGTTCGACGAGACCATGGGCAGTCTCAAGTTTACCATTGATGAGGAAGAGCTGCCGCTGGAAGTGACGCTGTCCCATCTGCAGGATTCCGACCGGGCGAAGCGGAAGAAGGCCGGCCAAGCCCTTGCCGCCACCTTCAAGGACAATTTGCGCATCTTCACCCTGATCACCAACACGCTGGCCAAGGACAAGGAAATTTCCGATCGCTGGCGTGGTTTCGAGGACATCGCCGACAGCCGTCACCTGGCCAACCGGGTGGAACGGCCGGTGGTTGATGCCCTTGCCCAGGCGGTACGGGAGGCGTGCCCACGGCTGTCGCATCGCTATTACGCCATGAAAGCCCGCTGGCTCGGCCTCGAAAAGCTGGAGTTCTGGGATCGCAACGCGCCTTTGCCCGAGACCCCCCAGCAAATCATTCCCTGGGATGAAGCCAAGAACACTGTTTTGTCAGCTTACCACGGCTTTGCGCCGGAAATGGCAGACATCGCCCGCCGCTTCTTCGATCACCGCTGGATCGATGCGCCAAGCCGTCCGGGCAAGATGTCCGGCGCATTCGCACACCCCACCGTGCCTTCGGTGCATCCCTATGTGATGGTCAATTATCTCGGCAAGCCACGGGATGTCATGACACTGGCACATGAACTTGGACACGGGGTGCATCAGGTGCTTGCCGGCGCGCAAGGCGCCTTGATGGCGTCAACACCGCTGACCCTGGCTGAAACCGCCTCGGTGTTTGGTGAAATGCTGACCTTCCGCGCCCTGCTCGAACGCACCCCTGACAGGCGCGAACGCAAGGCGATGCTGGCCCAGAAGGTGGAGGACATGATCAACACCGTGGTGCGCCAGATCGGGTTTTACGAATTCGAAAGGCGGGTGCACACGGCCCGTCGCGAAGGCGAATTGACGTCAGATCAACTCGGCAACATCTGGCTTGACGTGCAGGCCGAAAGTCTTGGACCGGCGGTCAACCTCTCCGAGGGATACGAGACCTTCTGGGCCTATATCCCGCATTTCATTCATTCTCCGTTCTATGTTTACGCCTACGCCTTTGGCGATTGCCTGGTCAATTCGCTCTACTCTGTCTACGAAGAAGCCCCCGAAGGCTTCCGCGACCGCTATTTCGACATGCTCAAGGCAGGCGGAACCAAGCACCATTCCGAGCTTCTGGCACCCTTCGGCCTCGATGCATCCGATCCCGATTTCTGGAATCAGGGCCTGTCGATGATCGAGGGATTGATCGACGAGCTGGAGATGATGGAGTCCTGATCAACCGAATCCGCTTTATTGTAACAGAGAAGTGTGATTTAGCCGTCGCTAAGGCTGCAGCGGCAGCCAGGGAGCGAACGACATGACGCAGCAGGATTATCCGGTCTATGGAACCATCACCGGCCCAATCGTACTGATCGGTTTCGGATCGATCGGCCGCGGCACGCTGCCGTTGATCGAGCGCCATTTCAAGTTTGACAAGAGCCGGATGGTTGTCATCGAACCGCGCGACGATGCTCATGACATGGAAATTCTTGCTCAGCATGGCATCAGGCATATCAAGGCCCATGTCACAAAAGACAACTACAAGGACCTGTTAAGGCCGCTTTTGACCGAAGGTGAAGGTCAGGGTTTTTGTGTCAACCTCTCGGTCGATACCGGCTCGCTGGATCTGATCAAGTTCTGCCGCAAGCTGGATGTTCTCTACATCGACACCGTCATCGAGCCCTGGCTCGGTTTCTACTTCAACAAGGACATGAAGAATTCCGAGCGCACCAATTATGCGCTGCGCGAGACACTTCGCCAGGAAAAGAAGAAGAACCCTGGCGGCACGACGGCTGTTTCCACCTGCGGCGCCAATCCGGGCATGGTGTCGTGGTTCGTCAAGCAGGCGCTGGTCAACCTCGCAAACGATCTCAACGTCAAGTTCAAGGAACCCGAACACAACGATCGCCAGGGCTGGGCCAGGCTGATGAAGAAGGTTGGCGTCAAGGGCATCCATATCGCCGAGCGCGACACCCAGTTGGCCAAGGCCCCCAAGCCGCTCAATGTCTTCTGGAACACCTGGTCGGTGGAGGGCTTCATCTCTGAAGGCTTGCAGCCGGCTGAACTTGGCTGGGGCACCCATGAGAACTGGATGCCGAAGAACGCCAAAAAGCACAAGAAAGGCTGCAAGGCGGCGATCTATCTTGAGCAGCCCGGTGCCAATACCCGGGTACGGAGCTGGTGCCCGACCCCCGGTCCGCAATACGGCTTTCTCGTCACCCACAATGAGTCGATCTCGATCGCCGACTATTTCACCGTCAGGAACAAGGACGGCGACCTCACCTATCGTCCGACCTGCCATTACGCCTATCATCCGGCCAATGACGCGGTGCTGTCGCTGCATGAAATGTTCGGCAATGGCGGCAACCAGCAACCGGTCCTGCACGTGCTTGACGAGCATGAGCTGGTCGAGGGCCTCGACGAGCTCGGCGTGCTGCTCTACGGCCACGACAAGAACGCCTACTGGTATGGATCACGCCTGTCGCTTGAGCAAACCCGCCGCCTCGCACGCTATCAGAATGCCACCGGCATGCAGGTGACTTCAGCCGTTCTGGCAGGCATGGTCTGGGCGCTGGAGAACCCGAAAGCCGGCATCGTCGAGGCTGATGAGGTCGATTACAAGCGCTGCCTTGAGATCCAGACCCCCTATCTCGGGCCGGTCGAGGGCCACTACACCGACTGGACGCCCCTGACAGGCCGTCCCGGACTGTTTCCGGAAGATATCGACGAGACCGATCCCTGGCAGTTCCGCAACATATTGGTGCGTTAGGTTTGCCACAGTGGTCAACAACCGGACCGGCCCGGAAGCTGAACGGAAAGTCGCCGCCTTGCTTTCGCCGCCTGTGCGCTGCATTCTTTGATTGTTAGAATCCTATTGATGCCGGCTCAAGGGAAATACCGCGCCATGAAACCACATCGTATTATCGCCATTGGCGCGCTCGCCGCTTTGTTGGCGGCCTGCCAGTCCGCCACCTATTCGCCACGTCCCATGCCGGTGCAGCCGCAGGGCATCGAGGGACAGTGGGTTGGTGCTGATGGCATTGCAATTTCAACTTTTTCGAACGGTACATTTTCCTCGGTTTTCAGCCAAACTGGCGAACTTTTAACCCGCGGAAACTATATTATGACTGACGCACAAACAGTCGATATTTCGTTTTTTTCAATGAAGAGTGAGAGAAACAAAAAAGCTCGCTGTCTCATAGCCTCAACCAATCAAATGAATTGCACGGACGACGGTAATACACAGTTCACCTTGGTGCGTCGCATCTAGGCAGGCAAGCACAGGGCCCACATCATGACCCGTCATTTCGATGATCGTGAAACACGCGCGCCCGAAGCCCGCGAACTGCAAGCCTTCGACGAGTTCCGGGCCCTGCTGCGCCACAGCCTCAAGCGGCTTCCGGCCCTTGATACCTGGCTCGGCCATCCTGACCCGGCAACCCTTGGCGACCGGACGGCCCTGGCGAGCCTGCCGGTGCTGCGCAAACCGGACCTGATGGAAATGCAGGCAGCCAATCCACCGTTTGGCGGGCTTGCCGATGTGGACGCCTTGAAGGGCAATCGGGTCTTTCTGTCCCCCGGTCCGGTCTGGGAGCCACAGGGACTTGGCATCGACCCCTGGTCTTCGGCCCGCGCGCTGTTTGCCGCGGGCTTCCGCTCCGGTGATGTCATTCACAACGCGCTCAGCTACCACATGACGCCGGGCGGTTTCATTCTCGATGAGGGCGCACGGGCACTGGGTTGCCTGGTGTTCCCCGCAGGCGCCGGCAACACGGAAGCGCAGGTCGATGCAATCGCCCGTCTGAAGCCCAGTGGTTTCACCGGAACACCGGACTACCTCAAAACCATTCTCGAAAAAGCCGATGAACTCGGTCAGAACCTCTCATCGATCAAGCGCGCCCTGGTCTCCGGCGGGGCGCTGTTTCCCTCGCTGCGGCAATATTATACCGACCGGGCTGTCTCTGTGCTGCAGTGCTATGCCACGGCCGATCTCGGCGTGATCGCCTATGAAAGTACTGATGCCAGCGGCGCGCCACACCCCGGCATGATTGTCAATGAGGGAATCATCGTCGAGATCGTCCGCCCCGGCACCAATGATCCGGTGCCAGACGAAGAAGTCGGCGAATTGGTGGTCACCAGCTTGAACCCGGGCTATCCCCTTGTCCGTTTCGGGACCGGCGATCTGTCTGCGATGCTGTCCGGCGCATCTCCCTGCGGGCGTACAGGACCGCGCATTCAGGGCTGGATGGGCCGCGCCGATCAGCGCACCAAGGTCAAGGGCATGTTCGTGGATCCCAAACAGGTGGCCGAAGTCCTCAAGGCGCACCCCGAAATCGCCCGCGCACGCCTTGTCGTCAGCCGCTCCGGCGATGCGGATGTGATGACCCTGATGGTGGAACCCGCAGCCGGCGCTGCACCTGTGGCGCAGGACATCGAAAAAACCCTGTCGGCCATCGCCAAATTGCGCGGCTCGGTGGAAATCGCTGCCCCGGCCAGCCTGCCCAACGATGGCAAGGTGATCGCTGACGAGCGCGACTACACGGCCTGACACCGTCAAAAAATCACCCCGTGCCTAAGTCGCACTTGAAGTTCCCCGCTGTTAGTGAAACCATTCATTAAAGCCTGCCCGGTCGGCCTCGACACTCGACATCTGGCACGCTGTAAGCAGCGAAAAGGGAGCAGTTACATGAACAAAATCATCAAGCGAGCATTGCTGTCGGCATCGGTCCTGGGCATGAGCTCGGGCGCGGCTTTGGCCGATTACAGCCTGACAATCCTGCACATCAATGACTGGCATAGCCGCATTGAATCCAACAACAAGTATGAATCCACCTGTGCGGCAGAGGACGAGACGGAAGGGAAATGTTTCGGCGGTGCAGCACGGCTGGTCACCGCCATCGCCGACCGCCGCAAGGCGCTGGATGGCAGCAACGTCCTGCTACTCAACGGCGGTGACAACTTCCAGGGCTCGCTGTTCTACACCACTTACAAGGGCACGGTTGAAGCCGAATTCCTCAACCAGATGAAATTTGATGCCATGACCGTCGGCAACCACGAGTTCGATGATGGCGAAGAAGCGCTGGCACCGTTCCTTGATGTCATCGCGTTTCCGGTCCTCTCCGCCAATGTCGCTGCCAGTGTGTCATCGAAGGTCGGAGACCGGATCAAGCCATCAATGGTGATGGAAGTTGGCGGTGAAAAAATCGGCATCGTCGGCGCCGTCACCAACGACACGCCGGAGATTGCCTCCCCCGGACCCAATATCCTGATTGCAGACGACATCAGGTCAATCACCGCCGAAGTTGAGAAACTCACGGCCGAAGGTGTCAACAAGATCATCGCGCTGACCCATGTCGGCTACCCGCGCGATATGGAATTGGTGGCAAGGATTCCCGGCGTCGACGTTGTCGTCGGCGGTCATTCGCACTCCCTGCTGTCAAACACCGATGAAAACGCCGAGGGCCCTTACCCGACGATGATCGACAACCCTGGGGGCTACAAGGTGCCTGTCGCACAGGCCGCCTCCTACTCGAAATATCTTGGTGAATTCACTGTCACCTTCGACGATGATGGTGTGGTCAGGGAAGCCAAGGGCGATCCAATTCTGCTCGACAGCACAATCATCCCCGATGAAGGCGTTCTGGCGCGGATCAAGGAACTTGGCGCGCCGATCGAGGAACTCAAGACCCGCAGGGTGTCAGATACAGATGCGGCGATTGACGGCAGCCGCGACACCTGCCGCGCCGGCGAGTGCGAAATGGGCAATCTCGTGGCCGATGCCATGCTTGACCGGGTCAGCGATCAGGGTGTGACGATCGCGATCCAGAATGGCGGGGGATTGCGCGCCTCGATCGATGCCGGAGAGATCACCATGGGTGAAGTCCTCTCGGTACTTCCGTTCCAGAACACGCTGGCCACATTCGAGTTGAAGGGGTCCGACATCGTCGCTGCGCTTGAGAACGGCGCCAGCCAGATTGAAGAAGGTGGTGGCCGCTTCGCCCAGGTCGCCGGTCTGCGCTACACGTTCGACAAGGATGCCGAGGCCGGCTCCCGGATCGTCTCTGTCGAGGTCAAGAAAGGGGACGGCTTCGAGCCAATTGAACCCGAGACAGTCTATTCTGTCGCAACCAACAATTACATGCGAGGTGGTGGCGACGGCTATTCGGTCTTCAGTTCCGCTGGCATGAACGCTTATGATTTCGGTCCGGGCCTTGAACAGGTGGTCGCCGACTACCTGGCCAAGAATACCCCCTACAAGCCCTATACCGACGGTCGCGTGATGGCCGCAGCAACGAAGCCGATGACCGATTCGGCTCCGGCTGAGGAGGAAGCGGCTGCCGAGGCTCCGGACGTTGCCGTGGAGCCTGCAGCTGAAGAGGCGGCGATGGCCAAGGACGCCGCTGCCGAAACGGCCACGGCGGGCAAGGAGCACATCGTGGCTTCGGGCGACACCCTGTGGGATCTCGCCAAGACGTATTATGGTGACGCCACACTGTGGCCTATGATCGCAGAAGCCAATCCATCTGCCGAAGCAAAGGGTCTGACGATCGGCGACACCCTGTCGGTCCCCGCCAGGTAGGCCTGTTTTCCTGCGATATGCGCCAGGGCCCGGTTTTCCGGGCCCTTTTGCATGCGCTATCCCGCATTGGCCGGCTTGCGGAAGATTGATTTGTCGAACCGTGCCACTATGTTCCAGACGAAGCCAACACAGCTGAGACAATCATGAAATGGACGCGACCTTGAACACGCATGTAAGTATGTCTGACGAAGCCAGCCGGGCGGTGGGCGAGCTTCCCGCCGAACATCCGCCGGTAAAAATCCAGAAAGTTGGCGTTCTGATCGTCAATCTGGGAACCCCGGACGGCACGGACTACAAATCGATGCGCCGCTATCTCAAGGAGTTCCTCACCGACAGGCGGGTGATCGAATGGTCGCGCCTGTACTGGTACCCGATCCTGTTCGGCATCGTGCTCAACACCCGCCCGGGGCGCGTTGGCAAGGCCTATGAGGAGATCTGGAACAGGGATCTCGATGAAAGCTACCTGAGAACATACACCCGCAATCAATCCGACAAGCTGGGTCAGATCCTGGCAGACCATCCTTCCGTGCAGGTGGACTGGGCGATGCGTTACGGCCAGCCGTCAATTCCCGACAAGCTGCAGGCGCTCAAGGATGCGGGATGCGATCGCATCGTGCTGTTTCCACTTTATCCGCAATACGCTGCGGCCACCACCGCCACCGTCAATGACAAGGCGTTCCAGGCCCTGATGGGCATGCGCTGGCAGCCGGCCTTGCGGACGGTTCCGCCCTATCACGACGATCCGGCCTATATCGAGGCGATCGCCCAGTCGATCGAGTCCCATATCGCCGGGCTTGATTGGGAGCCTGAAATCGTTCTCACCTCGTTTCACGGCATTCCACAATCCTACTTTCTCAAGGGTGACCCCTATCATTGCCAATGCCTCAAAACGGCGCGGCTGGTCTGTGAACGGCTGGGGTGGCCGAAGGAAAAGCTGATGGTCACGTTCCAGTCGCGTTTCGGACCCGAAGAGTGGCTGCAACCCTATACCGACAAAACCGTGGAGAAGCTGGCCAGGGATGGGGTGAAGCGCATGGCTGTCATCAATCCCGGTTTCGTTTCCGATTGCCTGGAGACCCTTGAGGAAATTGCCGGCGAGGCTGGCGAGATATTTCTCGAACACGGCGGTGAGAAATTCACCCACGTCCCGTGTCTCAATGATTCCGAAAGCGGCATGAAGGTGCTCGAAACCATTGTCCGGCGCGAGTTGCAAGGCTGGGTCTAACGGGTCTGCCGGCCAGAAGCATCCATTCTTGGGCTTGCGGCAAGATAATCCCGCCGGAAGATTGCAAGCCCCTGCAAGACCAACTACCTGTTTGGGCTAGCGCGGCAATTCTGCTGGCCGCAATAAAATACGGGAGCGTTGGGCATGTTGGGACTGGATATCACGGTCATCGTCGTCGTTGTCATTGCAATCCTGGTCCTGTTTTCCGGGATCAAGACGGTGCCGCAAGGCTATGCCTTCACGGTTGAACGGTTCGGACGCTACACCCGAACCCTCACCCCCGGCTTGAACATCATTGTCCCGTTTGTCGACCGCATCGGCCGCAAGATAAACATCATGGAGCAGGTGCTCGACATTCCCACCCAGGAAGTCATCACCCGCGACAATGCCTCCGTTTCCGCCGATGCGGTCTCATTCTATCAGGTGCTCAACGCTGCGGAAGCAGCCTACCAGGTATCGAATCTGGAACAGGCCCTGCTTAATCTGACCATGACCAACATCCGCTCGGTGATGGGGTCGATGGATCTCGACGAACTTCTCTCCAACCGCGATGCCATCAATGACCGGCTGTTGCGCGTTGTGGACCAGGCCGCCGCCCCCTGGGGCATCAAGATCACCCGCGTCGAAATCAAGGACATCGCTCCCCCGGTCGATCTGGTCGAGGCCATGGGCCGGCAGATGAAGGCGGAGCGCGAGAAGCGCGCAGATATCCTGGAAGCCGAAGGCTCGCGCAATTCCCAGATCTTGCGCGCAGAGGGCGCCAAACAGTCCGCCATCCTCGAAGCCGAGGGCCGTCGGGACGCGGCATTCCGGGATGCCGAGGCCCGCGAGCGGCTTGCCGAAGCAGAAGCCAAGGCGACCACGATGATGTCGGTTGCCATCTCCGAAGGCGATGTGACAGCGATCAACTATTTTGTCGCGCAAAAATACACCGAGGCACTTGGACAGATTGCCTCGGCGCCAAACCAGAAGGTCATCCTGATGCCGCTGGAAGCCTCCTCGCTGATCGGGTCACTGGGTGGCATCGGCGCGATTGCCAAGGAAGTCTTCGACGTGAATGGCGCTCAGCCTTCCTCCGGCCAGGCAGTTCGCCGGTCGTCTGCCACCACACCCGGCTACCAGGCCAAGCCGCAAGGGGAGCAAGACACATGATTGTGGCCCTGGCAACAGAACTCGGGCCATGGACCTGGTGGATCATAGGTCTGCTGTTTCTTGGCGTGGAAATTCTGGTTCCGGGTGTCTTTCTGCTGTGGATAGGTTTGGCCGCCATCGTCGTTGGTGCCATTTCGCTTGCCGTGTGGGGGGCCGATTTTTGGGGCTGGCAGTTGCAGCTGCTGGTTTTCGCAGTGCTGGCCATCGGCTTCGCCCTTGCCGGACGCCGGATTTCCAGCGCCAGCGCCGAAAGCGACCAGCCAATGCTCAACCGGCGGATCGAAGGCCTGGTCGGCCGGACAGCGACGCTGGAAGAGCCGATCATCGACGGCAAGGGACGCATCCGGCTTGATGACACCACCTGGATCGTTCAGGGCACCGAGATGCCGGCAGGAACACGGGTCCGCATCATCGCGGCGCAAGCCGGAGGCCTGTCGGTCGAGCGGGCCTGATCACCATTTGAGGCGGGGTGCGGGAGCAACAGGCCCGCCTCGCTGACCCCCTGCCCACCACCGGCGTCTGACAAGATGAAGTCAGGCAACCCCGATCCGCAGCAGGTCGTGGAAGTGCACGATGCCGATCGGCGACAGCGTGTTGTCGGTGACGATCAGGGCGCCAATCGAGTTCTGGTTCAGGATGGCCATCGCCGTGCTGGCGAGCGCGGTGGGCGCAATCGTCTTGGGCTGGCTTGTCATGATCGCATCAATCGGCTGATCCACCAGGTTTCGGCCCAGATTGCGGGCCACATCTCCATCGGTGACGATGCCGATCAGCCGTCCATCCGGCCCGGTGATACCGACGCAGCCGAATTTTCGCACCGACAGCGTCATGATTGCTTCCGGCGCCGGCGTGCCCGAGGGGACCAACGGCACGGATTCCCCAGTGTGCATCACATCCGACACATGCGCCAGATTGGCCCCGAGCCGCCCGCCGGGATGAAAGGTATGAAAATCGCCCGCGGTAAATCCCTTCGCCTCGAGCAAGGCCACTGCAAGCGCATCGCCCAGGGCGAGCTGCATCAGCGTCGAGGTGGTTGGCGCCAGCCCATGCGGGCAGGCTTCCTGTTCCTTTGGCAGCAACATGACGAGATCGGCTTCGCGCGCCAACGCTGAGTCCGCGCCTGAGGTGAACGCCACCAGCGGAATCTGAAAGCGGCGGGAATAGGCAAGAATCCCCTTCAATTCCGCGCTTTCTCCCGACCAGGACAGCACGATGATCGCGTCATCACGCTCAATCATGCCCAGATCGCCATGATTGGCTTCCGCGGGATGGACAAAGTGCGACGGCGTTCCGGTCGAAGACAGCGTCGCGGCAATCTTGGCGCCTATATGTCCGCTTTTGCCAACGCCGGTGACGATCACCCGTCCGGTAATGGAACCCAGCGTTTGAACCGCCCGGGTGAAGGGCTCAGCAAGCCCATTCTCAAGCGCCGTAGCAAGGGCATGAAGTCCGTTCATTTCGGTGCGGATGGTACGCCCGGCCGAACGCGGGATTTCATTGCTTGGATAGTCTGGCAGGATCTTCTTCATCACGCCGGAATATCGCTTTGCCGCCCCGGTGTCCATCAAGCACCGCAGAGATTGGTCAAAGCTCGGGATCGAAACCTTGCGTTAACCACAAGTGTTTACGGTTTGACAAGATTTGGATGAGTCCGGACCCCACGACGCATGCGCGATTGCACCAACACTCTTAGCACACACAAACTAGCGCGGCGCAACCGGCTTCGCCTCAGTGTGTCTGCTCTTTGCATTCTGGCAACGATCGCCGCAGCCCGGGGTCAAACCGCTACACGCGATGACGCCGCCACCGACCTTTATCAACTGCGCGGAACCACTCAACAAACGTCTCCGAGACAATCCATCGCGGCTGCATCACTCTACGGCGCCCTGCCGGTCCAACGTCCGGCCTCACCCGGTTCCGGATCTGGACCGGATGACACTGAAGCTGTTGCCTCAGCCTCTGGCCTGCCGACCGGATCGAGCGAAAGCTCCCTCGGCGCGGAAGCGGAGGATGTTACAGGATCCATGGGCTCCCCCTCCGTTCTCAGCCAGGCAGACGAGGATTATGCCGCAGGCCTGGCCCGCCAGAACGTCCGCGCTGAAACTGTCGATGGTCTGGCTCCCGAGCCGCTGGATCAGGAGAGCACGGTCACAGGATTCAGGTTTGGGTCTCTGACGCTGCGGCCGTCTGTTGATGAGCGAATTGTGCACGAAACAAACCGTTACGGCACGGCCAAAACCAGCCGGATCTACAGTCAAACGACAGTGTCCGGCACGCTTCAATCCGACTGGTCCCGGCACCAGCTCAGCGTCGATGGAACCGGCACCTGGCAGAAAAACCTCTCCGGCACAGGCACGGAATCGCCAAGCGCTGACATCAATGCACGGCTCAATCTGAATCTGGTTGATGACCTGACGGCACTATTGGCTGCCGGCTACAGTTACGAACAGGAAAGCCGTACCGATCCCAACGCCATTTCCGGCGCCACCACCCAGTCGGGAATTCACGAATGGCGCGCCAGTGCGGGGCTGCAGAAAAATCTCGGGCTGCTGCGCGGCACCACCACAGTGGAACTGACCCGCAGGCTCTATGGCGACGCCACCCTCGCCGATGGCAGCAGTGTGCTGGTCGATGACCGGGATACGCTGGGCGCTGAACTGACCGCCAGGATCGGCTATGCCATATCACCGGCATTGATCCCGTTTCTGGAAGCGTCAATTGGCCGTGAAAAATATGATCAGCGCATAGATTCCAGCGGGGCTGAGCGGTCCTCGACGACGATTGGCGGACGTGCCGGCGCAGAGGTCAATCTAGGCGAAAAGCTCAGTGGCGAGCTGGCGGCCGGCTATGTTCTGCGGACCCTTGATGACGCCAACCTGGCCGACATTTCAGGCCTCACTCTGGATGGCGAACTGAACTGGTCACCGCTCAGGGGCACAGATGTCAATCTGGGTCTGTCGACGACACTTGAATCCGCCACGGCCTCGGGCCAGTCCGGCGCAATTGTCTATGAGTTCGATACAACCCTGAGACAGCAGATCCACAGTGCGGTGGTTGCCAGGCTAGGGGCGACGGCAAGCTACAGAGATTATGATTCCGGCAGCAGCCGCGCCAACCAGCGCAGTTATGGCGCATCTACCGGACTGACATGGAGCATAAATCGCTATCTCGATCTGGAAGCGGACGCCAGCTATGAGCGAACCGAAGAACCCGGCGCAACGGATGAAGAAACCACCCGGATAGGTCTGGGCCTGAGGATGCGCAGATAGGCTCTGCCTCGACTGCACGCAGCGCGATCAGTTGCGGCCTGTGCGTGTACGACTCATGCACATCCTGCCATCCGGCTAGCCGTCGGCAATGAGCTTTCGCAATCCGTCTGCGACCAGTGGCCTGATGTCATCCCGGCTTAGTGCGAAGGCGACATTGGCCAGGATAAAGCCTTCCTTGGAGCCGCAATCATAGGTCTCGCCGCCAAAGGGATAGGCAGAAAACGCCTGCCGGTCAGCAAGCTTGAGCATCGCATCGGTCACCTGAATCTCATTGCCCGCACCGCGTTCCTGGCTCGACAGGATGTTGAAGATCTCGGGCTGCAGAATATAGCGCCCGTTAATGTAATAATTGGACGGGGCGGTGCCCTTCGGCGGCTTCTCGACCATTTCCGTAATGCGGAATCCGCCGTCAAGGGCCTCGCCTTTCCCGACAATACCATACCTGTGCGCCTGCTCGGGATCGCATTCGGCGACGGCGACAATGTTGCCGCCAACCTTCTCGTACAGATCAACCATGCCGGAAAGACAGCCCACCGTGTCGCGCATCACCATGTCGGGAAGCAGCAGCGCGAAGGGCTCGTCACCAACGATATCCCGGGCGCACCAGACAGCATGTCCGAGACCGAGCGGAGCTTGCTGGCGGGTGAAGCTGGTCGCGCCGGCTTGAGGCAGCATATCTTCCAACACCGCCAATTCGGCCGTCCTGCCGCGCTCGCGCAACGTCGCCTCCAGTTCGGTCTGGATGTCGAAATGATCTTCGATCACGCCCTTGTTGCGCCCGGTGACGAAAACAAAATGCTCGATGCCTGCGGCCATCGCTTCTTCGACGACATACTGGACCACGGGCTTGTCGACGACGGTCAGCATTTCCTTCGGCACAGCCTTGGTGGCGGGAAGGAATCGGGTCCCGAGCCCTGCAACCGGCAGAACAGCCTTTCTGATTTTACGCACCGTGGTCATATGTTCTCCTCATTTCTCGAAAACCATCCGGCTCAATGCCGGCAGATATCGGTCAATATGGGGCATTGGCCGGGTTCTGCCAAATTCAGGCACTCCGGCCATCAATATGGTAAACGATTTGTTGACAGCTGCAGGCTACGATCGTCAATCAGTCACCCCTTACCGCCCCAAACGACAGGATGCTTGGAACATGATCCGATCACCCATGAATTTTGCTCGCACCGCCAGCCTCTGCCTGTTTGCTGGTGTTTTTGCCCCGCTGCCGGCCCTTGCAGATGCAGGTTTTCAAAAGTGGGTCGCAGGCTTTTACAGCACTGCGGCAAAAGCCGGCATCTCTCGTTCAACCTACGAGAGCGCATTTAGGGGCGTCACCACGCCTGATCCAACAGTGCTTGAAAAAGCCCGGTATCAGCCCGAATTCACCACCAAGGTGTGGGACTATCTCGATTCCCGTGTCAATCCTTACACCATCGCCAAGGGCCGCGAGATGGGCGCGAAACACGCCCGGACGCTGAAGGCAATCGAGCGCCATTTCGGCGTCGATGCAACTGTTCTGCTGGCCATCTGGTCCATGGAATCCAACTACGGCGAGATTCTCACCAAGACCGACCGTCTGCACTATGTTCCGCAGGCCCTTGCCACGCTGGCTTATGCCGATCAAAAACGCGCCAAGTTTGCACGCCAGCAGCTTGTGGCTGCGCTGAAGATCCTGCAGGCGGGGGACATTTCGACACGGCAGATGACCGGCTCCTGGGCCGGCGCTATGGGGCACACCCAGTTCATCCCGACAAGCTATCTCGCCTTTGCGGTGGACGCGGATGGAAACGGAAGTCGCGACATCTGGAACTCGATTCCTGACGCCCTTGCAACGGCAGCCAATCTGCTGAAGAAAAACGGCTGGAGGCCCGGCGAGACCTGGGGATATGAGGCTGTGCTGCCGCGAGGCGGCGACAAGTATGCCGGCCAGACCAAGACCTTGGCACAATGGGTCTCGCTCGGCTTTTCCCGTCCCAGTGGCAAGGGCTTTCCCGACGGCAGCCGTCGTGCGGAACTCAAGCTGCCGGGGGGAGCAAACGGGCCGGCATTCCTGATGACCAAGAACTTCTTCGTCCTCAAGCGCTACAACAATTCCGACTCCTACGCGCTGGGTGTTGGTGCCCTGGCCGACGAAATTGCCGGATATGGCGGCATCGACCAGCGCTGGCCCCGCCCGGCAGGAACGCTCGACGTCAAGGAGAAGTTCGAATTGCAGACCCGCCTCAAGAAGCTTGGCTATTACGATGGCGAGATTGACGGTAATTTCGGCTCCGGATCGAGGGCGGCTATTGCCTCTTTCCAGTCGCGCGCCGGCTTGACCGGCGAGGCAATTCCATCGCAAAGAATACTCGATGCAATCCGCCGTTATTGATCGCCAATAGGTGCCGGATCGCGATCTGCCCACCGCGGAACAGGAGTTGACACCCGCGTGACCTACCGGTTTCCAATCCTGCGCTATCTCGCTGTCGTGCTTGTCATGACGACGGCGGGGTCGGCGATCGTGAACCTGGTGGAACCCGCAACTGCGCAGGAGCGGGTGGAACGAAAGTCCTTTCTGCAGTTGCTGTTTGGCGGCGGAAACACGCCGAAACCGAAGGCCGAGCGGCCTGCACCCCGGACAAGTCGGGTGAAGAAACCCACCCGTAATGTGGCTCCGGCCCCACCGCCGGAACCGACCGTCGAGAAGCTTGAAAATGCCCGCAAGATCCTGGTGCTTGGCGATTTTCTCGCCAATGGCACAGCAGATGGTCTCAGAGCTGCATTTGAGCAGGCTCCGGGGGTCGTTGTGATCGACCATACCAGCGGTTCATCAGGGCTGGTGCGGGACGACTATTACAATTGGCCGGTGGAGGCCAAGGCGATTGTCGAGGAGGTGCAGCCATCGATCATCGTGGTTCAGCTTGGCTCGAACGACCGGCAGCAACTCCTGATCAACGGCGAGCGCGAAGACGTCCGGTCGACCAACTGGCTTGCCGAGTATGAACACCGCACCCAACAGCTCATCAACTCGCTTCGGGCGCGCAATACGCCGGTCTTGTGGATGGGCCTGCCTGCGTTCAAATCACCGTCGATGACCACCGACATGGTGGCGTTCAATGGTGTCTTCAGGAAGCAGATCGGCAAGGCTGGAGGCGAGTTCATCGACATTTGGGACGGGTTTGTCAACGAAGAGGGAAAGTTCATTTTCACCGGTTCCGACATCAACGGGCAGCAGGTGCGGCTGCGCGGATCCGATGGAATCAATGTCACCGCGGCGGGGCGGCGCAAGATGGCGTTCTATGCTGAAAAGTCGATCCGCAGATTGCTTGGCGACGCCACCTCGGAAGATATCGAAACACTCGATTCGGCGAATTTTCCGGAAATCTTCATGCCGCCGCCGCCCGGCGAAAACACCGCGGTCGTGCGGACCCTGCCCGTCGCCATGACGGATCCGGAGCTTGACGGGGGCGCTGCGTTGTTAGCTGAGATGCCGGCAACCGCAAGCCTGGTTCGCTCGCCGCGCGACAAGCTTGTGGTCGATGGCATTCTTTCGGAGGCGCCGGCTGGCCGCGTCGACAATTTCGACTGGCCACCAGGCAGCCGCTGAACCAGGCCGGTTCCTCTGCCACGGATTTGCCGCGACACCGGCCGCGCCCTCTGGCGCGCCTGCGCTCAATTGCATCAGCGGGGAAGATCTGTGGCCCCCATCAGGCTCAGATCGATGTCCCGCGCAGCCTGACGACCCTCGCGGATCGCCCACACGACAAGGCTCTGCCCACGGCGCACATCGCCAGCGGCCCATAGTTTGTCAACGGACGTGCGATAGTCGTTTTCATTGGCGACGACATTGCTCGATCCACGCCGGTCCACGTTCACCACAAGCTTGTCGCCAAGCTCGCTGACGACGCCCTTTTCCAGCACCCCGCGGAAGCCGATCGCGACGAACACCAGATCCGCCTTTATGACGAATTCTGTTCCAGCCACCGGCTTGCGTTTTTCATCGACCTCGCAGCATTTGACCCCGGTCAGAATGCCGTTTTCGCCGATCAGTTCGAGGGTGCCGACCTGGAACTCGCGAATTGCACCTTCGGCCTGGGATGATGATGTCCGCATTTTCGTGGCCCAGTAAGGCCAGACGGCGAGCTTGTCTTCCTTCTCGGGCGGCTGTGGCCGAATATCAAGCTGGGTGACTTTGACAGCGCCCTGCCTGAACGCGGTGCCGACGCAGTCGGAGGCCGTATCGCCGCCGCCGATCACCACCACATGCCTGCCACCCGCCAGCACCGGATCTGAAGGCCAGCCGACATTGTCGATGCTTTCGCGCGCCACGCGCTTGTTCTGCTGCACCAGATACGGCATCGCATCATGCACGCCAATCAGATCGGCACCCGGAATACCGACGTCACGCGGCGTCTCGGAGCCGCCGGTGTAGAGCACCGCGTCGTAGCTTGCGAGCAACTCTTCAACGCTTTTGTCGACGCCCACATTGACGTTGCAGAAGAAGGTGACGCCTTCGCCTTCCATCTGTTCGATGCGACGGTCGATGAAGTGTTTCTCCATCTTGAAATCGGGAATGCCATAGCGCAGCAAGCCGCCCGGCTGGCTCTCGCGCTCATAGACATGAACATCGTGTCCGGCGCGGCCAAGCTGCTGAGCTGCCGCCATGCCGGCAGGTCCCGAACCGATGAGGGCAACCGTCTTGCCGGTTTTGCGCAGAGCCGGCTGCGGCACGATAAAACCAAGCTCGTAGGCCTTGTCGGCCAGCGCCTGCTCCACGGTCTTGATGGCAACAGGTGCATCCTCAAGATTGAGAGTGCAGGCTTCCTCGCACGGCGCCGGGCAAATCCGACCGGTGAATTCCGGAAAGTTGTTGGTCGAATGCAGGTTGCGGATCGCCTCTTCCCAGTTGTCGTTGTAAACCAGATCGTTCCAGTCCGGAATCTGGTTGTGCACCGGGCAGCCGGTCGGTCCGTGGCAATAGGGAATGCCGCAATCCATGCAGCGCGCCGCCTGCTTCTGCACTTCCTGATCGCTCATCCGGATGGTGAACTCGCGGTTATGGCGGATGCGATCAGATGCCGGCTGATACTTTGCCGTCTGCCGGTCGATCTCGAGAAAACCCGTTACCTTGCCCATTCTATATTCCTTACATCAGAGTGGCGGCCAGGAAGCCCCCGATATCAATAGGCCTGGCCAATGAC
Source organism: Hoeflea sp. YIM 152468 (assembly GCF_029210485.1). GTDB lineage: Bacteria > Pseudomonadota > Alphaproteobacteria > Rhizobiales > Rhizobiaceae > Hoeflea. The sequence continues at coordinate 48,016 of NZ_JARGET010000012.1, read as the reverse complement.
CGCCCCCAGGACGATGAATTCAATGCCGAACCTGTCGTTTGCAGCGCTGGCAACCGCCGGCACGGCGCTTGCGATGGCCGTCGAAAGCAGCCGGTGGAAGACTGCTCCACGATTCATTCCGCCGCCACGCCCATGCGCATCCGCTCCATGTCCTCAAGCGCACGCCGATACTCGACCGGCATCACCTTGCGGAATTTCGGACGGTAACCGGCCCAATCGTCGAGTATGGCCTTGGCCCGCGCAGACCCGGTGTAATGCATGTGATTGGAGATCAGCTGGAACAGCCGTTCCTCGTCATGCCGGGTCATGTCGCCACTGACATCGACCCGGCCCTTGTGGGCAAGGTCGCCGCCGTGATGGTGCAGCTTCTCGAGGATATCGTCTTCCTCGGGAACCGGTTCCAGTTCGACCATCGCCATATTGCAGCGGCTGGCGAAATCGCCCGCTTCATCGAGAACATAGGCAACCCCGCCCGACATGCCGGCTGCGAAGTTGCGGCCGGTTTCACCGATCACCACAACCAGACCGCCGGTCATGTACTCACAACCGTGATCCCCCACGCCCTCGACCACGGCGATGGCGCCTGAGTTGCGAACAGCAAAGCGTTCACCCGCAACCCCGCGGAAATAGCACTCGCCTTCGATCGCACCGTAAAGCACGGTGTTGCCGACGATGATCGAATTCTCTGCCACGATCGGGCAGTCTGCCGGCGGCCGGACAATGATGCATCCGCCAGACAGCCCCTTGCCGACATAATCATTTGCGTCACCCGACAGGTTGAAGGTCACGCCATGGGCCAGGAAGGCGCCGAAAGACTGGCCTGCGGTGCCGCTGAGATTGACCGTGATCGTGTCGTCCGGCAGCCCCTTGTGCCCGAACCGCTTGGCAACCTCGCCAGACAACATCGCACCGGTCGACCGGTCGACATTCTTGATATCGACGTCGAACTCGATGGTTTCCCTGTTCTCGAGCGCCGGCATCGCCGTTTCGATCAGCTTCCGGTCGAGGACATCGGCAATCGGATGGGTCTGGCGTTCGGTCTGGTAGATCTTCTCCTTGGCCGCATCCGGCTTGTGGAAAATACGGCTGAAATCGAGCCCCTTGGCTTTCCAGTGCTCGATCATGCCGTCCTTGGCGAGCAACTCCGACTGGCCGATAATCTCATCGAGATTGCGGTAGCCCATCGTCGCCAGCCATTCGCGCACTTCCTCGGCGACAAAGAAGAAGAAGTTGATGACATGCTCCGGCGTCCCCTTGAAACGCTTGCGCAAAACCGGGTCCTGTGTCGCCACGCCGACCGGGCAGGTGTTGAGATGGCATTTGCGCATCATGATGCAGCCCGCCGCAATCAAGGGCGCGGTGGAGAAGCCAAATTCATCAGCCCCAAGCAGAGCCCCGACGATGACATCGCGTCCGGTTTTCAGTCCGCCATCGACCTGCAGCGCAATGCGCGACCGCAGGCCATTGAGCACCAGCGTCTGATGGGTTTCGGCGAGGCCGATCTCCCACGGACTGCCGGCATGCTTGAGCGAGGTCAGCGGCGATGCGCCGGTGCCGCCATCATACCCCGAAATGGTGATGTGGTCGGCACGTGCCTTGGCAACGCCTGCCGCAACGGTTCCCACGCCCACTTCGGAGACCAGCTTGACCGAGATATCCGCCTCCGGATTGACGTTTTTCAGATCAAAGATCAGCTGCGCAAGATCCTCGATCGAATAGATGTCATGGTGCGGTGGCGGTGAAATCAGTCCGACGCCCGGCGTCGAGTGTCTGGTCTTGGCAATCGTCGCATCGACCTTGTGACCAGGCAGTTGCCCGCCTTCGCCCGGCTTGGCGCCCTGGGCAACCTTGATTTGGATCATGTCGGCATTGACCAGATATTCCGCTGTCACACCGAAGCGACCCGAGGCAACCTGCTTGATCGCCGAGCGTTCCGGATTGCGGCCACCGCCATAAAGCGGCAGGTAGCGATCCGGCTCTTCCCCGCCCTCGCCGGTGTTGGACTTGCCGCCGATCTTGTTCATCGCAACCGCCAGCGTCGTATGCGCCTCGCGGCTGATCGATCCGAAGGACATCGCCCCGGTGGAGAACCGCCTGACAATGGCCGCCGCCGACTCGACGTCTTCCAGCGGCACGGGCTGCCGGCCAGTGATCTCGGCAGTGCGAATCTCGAACAGGCCGCGAATGGCGTTCATGCGCACGGTCGAATGATTGACGATTTCCGAGAATTCGCGAAAGCGGTCCTTCGCATTGCCACGTACAGCATGCTGAAGCGTGGCGACTGCGTCGGGGGTCCATGCGTGTTCTTCGCCACGCACCCGGTAGGCATATTCGCCCCCCACGTCCAGCGAGGTTGCCAGCACAGGGTCGCCGGAGAACGCAAGCCGATGCCGCTCGGCGGTCTCTGACGCCACCTCGGAGAGACCTGCGCCTTCGATGTTTGTCGCGGTGCCGGTGAAATATGTGTCGATGAAATCCGTCGACAGGCCGATCGCATCGAAGATCTGCGCGCCGCAATAGGACTGGTACGTGGAGATGCCCATCTTTGACATCACCTTGAGAATACCCTTGCCGATCGCCTTGATATAGCGGGAAACGACCTCGTACTGATCAACTTCCGGTGGGAATTCGCCGCGCTTGTGCATGTCGAGCAGCGTGTCGAAGGCCAGATAGGGGTTGATTGCCTCGGCGCCGTAGCCTGCCAGACAGCAGAAGTGGTGGACTTCGCGCGGCTCGCCGGATTCGACCACAAGGCCGACCGAAGTACGCAACCCCTTGCGGATCAGATGATGATGAACCGCAGCAGTGGCCAACAGCGCAGGGATCGCGATCCGGTCTGCCCCGACCTGGCGGTCAGACAGGATGATGATGTTGTAGCCGCCGGTTACGGCTTCTTCCGCACGGTCGCAAAGCCGCTCAAGCGCAGCCTCCATCCCATCCGAACCTCTTTCGCTCGCATAGGTGAAGTCCAGCGTCTTGGTGTCAAAACGATCCTCGGTGTGGCCGATTGACCGGATTTTCTCAAGGTCGCCATTGGTAAGGATGGGCTGGCGGACCTCAAGCCGCTTCTTTTTCGCTGCGCCCTTGTGGTCGAGAATGTTTGGACGCGGCCCGATGAAGGACACCAGACTCATCACAAGCTCTTCGCGAATAGGGTCGATCGGCGGGTTGGTCACCTGCGCGAAATTCTGCTTGAAATAGGTGTAGAGCAGTTTTGATTTCTGCGACATCACCGAAATCGGCGTGTCGGTTCCCATCGAGCCGATGGCTTCCTGACCGGTGGTCGCCATCGGCGACATCAGGGTCCTGGTGTCTTCCTGTGTGTAGCCGAAGGCCTGCTGACGATCGAGCAGCGACACATCCCTGCGCAAGGCCCGCGGTTCAACCGGCTTGAGATCTTCGAGGATCAGCTGGGTCCGCTCCAGCCAGTCGCCGTAAGGGTGCTTTGCCGCCAGCCGCGACTTCACTTCCTCGTCGGAAATGATCCGGCCTTCTTCCATGTCGATCAGCAGCATCTTGCCGGGTTGCAGCCGCCACTTCTTGATGATCGCGCTTTCGTCGACCGGCAAAACACCGGCCTCAGACGCCATGATCACCCGGTCATCATCGGTGACGATGTAGCGTGCGGGGCGCAGCCCGTTCCGGTCGAGCGTGGCGCCAATCTGGACGCCATCGGTAAAGGCGACCGCTGCCGGACCGTCCCAGGGCTCCATCAGTGCCGCATGATACTCATAGAAGGCCTTGCGGTCCGCATTCATCAACGTGTTGCCGGCCCAGGCTTCGGGGATCAGCATCATCACCGCATGGGCCATCGAATAGCCGCCCCGGATCAAAAACTCGAGTGCGTTGTCAAAGCAGGCGGTATCGGACTGGCCTTCATAGGAAATCGGCCAGAGCTTGGAGATGTCGCTGCCAAACAACGGCGACGACACCGACGCCTGCCGGGCCGCCATCCAGTTGACATTGCCGCGCAACGTGTTGATTTCGCCATTATGCGCCACCATCCGGAAGGGATGCGCAAGCTTCCACGACGGAAACGTGTTGGTCGAGAACCTCTGATGGATAAGGGCGACCGCGGATTCCAGCCGTGGATCGCTCAGATCCTTGTAATAGGCGCCCAGCTGGTAGGCCAGAAACATGCCCTTGTAGACAATGGTCTGCGTCGACAGCGAGACAATATAGAAGCCATTGTCGCGGCCATCGGTTTCCTGGTAAACCCGGTTCGAAATGACTTTGCGGAGCACAAACAGCTGCCGCTCGAAGACGTTTTGATCTTCAGCACCTGCACCATTGCCGATGAAAACCTGAACATGGCGGGGTTCTGTCGCAACGATTTCGGGCGCCTCCGACAGGGATGAATTGTCAACAGGCACATCACGGAAGCCCAGCAGCGTCTGCCCTTCGGAGGCGACAACTTCGGCAATGATCTTCTTGAGGTGGTCGCACTGGGCCTCGTCCTGCGGCATGAAGACGAATCCGACGGCGTAATCGCCCGCGCGGGGAAGCGTCACCCCTTGCAACGCCATTTCCTCGCGAAAAAACCTGTCGGGAATCTGCACCAGAAGTCCCGCGCCATCGCCCATCAGCGGATCAGCACCGACTGCGCCGCGGTGGGTCAGGTTTTCAAGCATGAATAGGCCGTCCCGCACGATCTGGTGCGATTTTTGCCCCTTCATATGCGCGACGAACCCGACCCCGCAGGCATCATGTTCATTGCGCGGATCGTAAAGACCCTGTCGTGAGGGCAGTCCGAAGGTCTGCACGGCGACCGGTTTGTTCTTGGCCACAGCCTCACAAGCGCCAGTCTCCGTCCGAGATGGTGAAAAGTCTGCCATCTTCATTCCTCCTTGATTGCCGCCATGGCGGGGATGTCGACACCTCGTTCGCCCTCGCCGAGTACGGCGGCGCTGTGCGACCCGAATTCATCTACCGTCTGGTCTCGCGCGCTTTGCAAGTCTCACCTGATGGTGGAGCGCGCCGAGTGGATTTTATCATGAAGGCGTGGGAGCCGTCATCTGCAACCGAAGGATCGCGGGATTCCGGATTTCGCCTGCCATTTGCACTTGCCTCGGCCTCAGCCAGTTGCCCGGGGCAGGCACAAATAGGACAGCAACACTGTCCTATTTGCATCGTTCTATGACAGAATGCAGTCGACTTCGCAAGATACTGCCCCAAAAAAATCGCATCAGAACGACCGTAAATGCTTATCGGGCGATGAAAGGCGTAATTTAATTACGCAAACCGGCCATCATCCGAAGCTTTGCTGCACACGGGCTGAAAGCCGCGCGTGAAGACCCGCTGCACGAACCTGCCCCTCGTGGCGGGCACTTGATACCGATCCGGCCGCTTCAGACACTTTGAAAGCATGCAGTTTCATGCGATAGCCGAACACACTCAAGCTTTCGGAGATCCCGCTGATGATTTTCACATCCGACAACTGGGCTGGCGTTCACCCAGCCATTGCTGCCTCGCTGATGGCTCATTCCAACGGGTTTGCTGCAGCCTATGGCGCCGGAGACCTGGACCGGAAGGTCGAGAACACCTTCAACGAAACTTTCGGTCGGGATGTTGCAGTGTTCTTTGTCGGAACCGGCACCGCCGCCAATTCGCTCGCGCTTTCCTCCGTCAACCGGCCCGGTGGTGTGTCATTCTGCCATCGTGAAGCTCATGTTTTTGCCGATGAATGTGGTGCGCCGGAATTCTTCAGTCACGGATCGCGGCTGGCGCCGGTGGATGGAGCGGAAGGAAAAATGGATCCAGCGGCGCTGGAAGCGGAGATCGCCCGCTTTCCCCAAGGCTTCGTTCACGCCGGTCAGCCCATGGCTGTCACCCTCACCCAGGCCACCGAGTCGGGCACACTTTATCAGCCGGATGAAATCCGTGAAATTTCCAGAATAGCCAAGGCCCACGGCCTGCCGCTGCACATGGATGGCGCCAGATTCGCCAACGCTCTTGTCGCACTGGATCTCACGCCGGCTCAGATGACGGCAGATCTCGGCGTCGATATCGTCTCGTTTGGCGGCACCAAGAATGGTTGCTGGTGTGCTGAAGCACTTGTCTTTCTCGATCCTGAAATGGCGCGTCAGACCCCTTTCATCCGCAAGCGCGCCGCACAGCTCTTTTCCAAGAGCCGCTTCATTGCGGCCCAGTTTGACGCCTATTTCGAAAACAACCTCTGGCTTGAGACCGCTCGCCACGCCAACAGCATGTGCGCCCGCCTGCAGGCCGGCATCGAGAGCTCGGACAATGCCCGCCTGGCCTGGAAAAGCCAAGCCAATGAGACCTTCCCGATTGTCCCCAAGCCGCTCGTCAAGGAGATGATGGCCAAAGGGGCAATGTTCTACGAATGGTCCGCACCCCGCTCGGCCGCCCATCTGATTGGCGCCGAGGAAACCATGATCAGACTTGTCACCAGCTTCGCAACAACCGAGAACAATGTGGATCAGTTTGTCGACATGCTGAACTAGAATTTCAGTCACGACTGTTTATCGGCAAATCCAAACAGTTCACATCTGGCTCACGCGCAAGTGATGCCGGATAACGCGCGCTTGATTTCCAAGTGATGCATCAATTCGGCATGGTTCTTCTACCGGGGGCAGACAACCCGGAAATCAATTCTGATAAATCAAGGAGAACAGCATGTCGCAGAAAACACTCATCGGTGCCTCGGCCCTGGCTGGCGCAGTGGCAATGGCGATTTCAGGTGCAAGCTTCCTGGCATCCACCGATGGCGCATCAGCAGCCACGGAAAAATGCTATGGTGTGGCTATGGCGGGCAAGAATGATTGCGCCGCCGGACCTGGCACCACCTGTGCCGGCACCTCCAAAGTGGATTTTCAGGGCAATGCCTGGAAAAATGTTGAGGCTGGCACCTGCGTTGGCATGGATGTTGGCGAAGGCCGCATGGGATCGCTCGAACCGCTTGACCGCGACATTCCGGCCTGACTCGGGAACACTAGCTGAACGGAGGTCCTGAAGATGCCGCACTCCGCCCCTGCTTCGCAGCATGCCGGGACTTCCCGTTTCCCAAATACCCCGCTCCCGCCTCGTGCGGGGGCGGGATTGAAAGCCGAACACATCGATGCGGTCCTGACTGACGACTACAGGATCGGCTTCCTTGAGGTTCATGCTGAAAATTACATGGGAGACGGCGGCCCGGTCCACCAGGCACTTGCCGCAGTGCGTGCGGAATTTCCTCTCTCCGTGCACGGCGTCGGGCTCTCGATTGGCTCGGAAAGCGGTATCAATCCATTACATCTGGAGCGCCTGGCCAGAGTCGTCGAGCGCTATGAGCCTGCAATGGTGTCGGAACATCTCGCTTGGTCGAGCCATGATGCAGGCTATTTCAACGACCTGTTGCCGGTCCCTTACAACTCCCGGACCCTTGACCGGGTCGTCTCTCACATCGTCCAGATTCAGGATCGGTTGAAACGCCCGATCCTGCTCGAGAACCCGTCGACCTATGTCGCCTTCGAGCAGACGACCATGCAGGAAACTGATTTCATCCGGGAAATCGCCTGCAAATCTGGTTGCGGCCTGCTGCTTGATGTCAACAATGTCTTCGTCTCCGCCACCAATCACGGCTGGAAACCGCTCGAATATTTGCGCAAGTTCCCGCTTGAACTGGTTGAGGAAATTCACCTCGCCGGCCATGCCGAGGATGTTGACGATGAAGGCGACCTGCTGCTGATCGATGCCCACGATCGCCCGGTCGCCGACGCTGTCTGGAAGCTCTACGAAACAGTCATCATCCAGACAGGCGCTCTGCCGACACTTGTCGAATGGGACAATGATGTGCCGGACTGGCCAGTATTGCGCCGGGAAGCGCAACTTGTCGAAGCTGTTCTGGATCGTCTCGGGCCTGCCTCACTGCTCGGATCCCGTCATGCCGCAGGGTAAGGTGGAACCACCCTCTCCCCAGGCCGGGTTCGGCGCGGCGCTGCTCAACCCCGATCTCCCTTTGCCCGATGGGGTGATCGGGCCAGGCGGCAAGGCCGCCACCAAGCGTTTCGCAGTCTACCGCAACAACGTGACCGTCAGTCTGATCAATGCGTTAGCGGACATATTTCCGGCGGTGCAACGCCTGGTCGGTGAAGGTTTCTTTCGGGATATGGCCCGGATCTACCTCGCCGAGGAGCCGCCGCAATCGGCCCTGATGTTCGAGTATGGCGCAGGCTTTGCCGCCTTTCTCGAGCGCTTCAAGCCGGTTGACAAGCTGCCGTATCTTCCAGACGTGGCGCGGATGGAGCGGGCGTGGCTTGACGCCTATCACGCCTCCGACGCCGAGCCCTTGCGTCCGGAAAGTCTTGGCGCGATCTCGCCGGAAAACCTCGGTGAAACCATCTTCACCCCCCATCCGGCCACATGCATTGTTCAAAGCCGCTTTGCCGTGGTGTCGATCTTCTCCGCCAGCCGCGAGCAACGGCCACTCGGCAACATTCGCCCGCTCGAGCCGGAGGATGGGTTGATCACCCGGCCATCCGACGCGGTTCAGGTTCGCACACTGCCATCGGGCGCGTCGCTATTCTTCGAGGGGTTGATCGCCGGTGCAACACTGAGCCAGGCTGCCAGCATCACGCTTGAGCAGCATTCAGGCTTCGATCTGCCATCCGCCATTTCAGCCATGCTGGAGGCCGGATTGTTTTCAAGCTGCACGCCGGGTCAAACGGTTTCGGAGCCAGTCAAATGACATCCATCATCGATTTCTTCACCAGCCTTCACCACCGCGCCTTCGGCTATCTCGAACAGCTCGGCGACAGCTGGCTGCTGGGGCTCATTGCGCGGTTTGTCTTTGCATCGGTCTTGTGGGCCTATTACCTCAACTCGGCAAAGACCAAGGTCGGCGAGGGCGTATCGGGTTTCTTTTCCATTGCACCAGGGGCTTACTATCAGATCGCGCTGCCCGCGGTGGAAGCTGCTGGCGGCGACGTTGATGCGGTTGCGTTCTTGCCCTGGGGCCTGCTTGTTGTCATGGGCACCTACGCCGAGTTCATCCTGCCGCTGCTGATTGTCATCGGCCTGTTCGCCCGCCTTGCAGCCATAGCTATGATGGGTTTCATTGCGGTCCAGACCCTGGTCGACATCACCGTGCATCAGATCGGCGCTGAAAGCATCGGCGCCCTGTTCGACAGATTTCCCGATGGCCTGATCGCCGACCAGCGCCTGCTTTGGCTGGTGCCGTTACTGGTCATCGCCCTCAAGGGCCCGGGCCTTCTCTCCGCCGATGCCCTGCTGAAACGGTTTCGCACAGACAACACTTAAGTCCCCGAGCTCCCGCGGGCAAAAATGGCGCCCAGTTTCCTGAGCGCCATGATACACGTCCTGACTGGGGGAAAAATCAGGCCGTTTGGGCTTCGATCTGCCTGGTCTCGCCATTTGCATCATTTGAAATGGCAATGCGGCGAGGCTTCATCGCTTCGGGCAGTTCGCGGACCAGATCGATATGCAGAAGTCCGTTGCGCAAGGATGCGCCGGTTACCTCGACATGTTCGGCCAGCTGGAAGCGGCGTTCGAACGCACGCTTGGCAATTCCCCGATAGAGGAATTCAGTGCCTTTGACCTCATTGTCGTCGGCCTTCTCGCCGGTGACAGTCAAGACATGTTCGCGCGCCTCGATCGAGATCTCGGCCTCATCGAAACCGGCCACCGCCATGGTTATGCGGTAAGTGGTGTCGCCGGTCCGTTCGATGTTGTACGGCGGATAGGATTGTGTCTGATCCGTCGGCGCGAGTCCGTCAAGCATGGTCAAAAGCTTGTCGAAACCGACTGTGGATCGGTAAAGGGGTGAAAAGTCAACGTGACGCATGGGTGTCCTCCTTCAGAGCGACTTGGGTTTAGCGTTCTGGCTTCTGGTCTGCCCCACAACGGGCGGCATCCCTGCCAGCAGGCCCGGTAACCGGCGCCTGCAAAACCAATGTGGGAACTGTCGATCGCGGGTTCAAGATCTTTGCGCAGCCACCCTCGAGACTGGAACCCTGAATGGCAAATGAATGGCCCGTTTGGCCGAGGTTCAACTTTGACCGGCAATAATGAGCCCAATCAGACCCAGACAGTCTGAGCCGCCGGGAGCATCCTGTCCCTTCTGTTCCGGGCATCTGGCCGGGGCCGCTGACAAGGCGGCTCCGGCTTTTTCACTTGGATTCCGGGCTTTTCATTTTGCCGCTAAGCTTTTCCTTTTGACCAAAGGCAGGCGAAGCACTAATCCGGAACACCATGAGCGATGATCTCCCCCTGCTGATCGAAATGGACGGCAATCCGGTGCCCGGAAACCATGTTGCCGGCTGGTTTGAGAGTGTTGGCGGCAAACGGTTGCGCTATGCCATTTTCAGATCCGATATTCCGGTTGCACGCGGAACCGTGGTGCTGCTGCAGGGCCGCAACGAGTGCATAGAGAAATATTTCGAGACCATCCGCCATTTCACAGACCGCGGGCTTTGGGTGGCGACCTTTGACTGGCGCGGGCAAGGTCTGTCGGAGCGGCTGTCAAAAAATCCCAGGGGCGGTGATGTCCGCCGTTTCGCCGACTTCGAGAGCGATCTGTCGGTGTTTCTCGAAACCATCGTGCTCCCCGATGCGCGGTTGCCGTTTTGTCTTGTGGCCCATTCCATGGGCGCGCTGGTGGCACTCTCGATGGCGCCAAGACTGGCCAACCGCATTGAGCGCATGGTTTTGCTCGCGCCCTTTATTGAGCTGTCCAATCAACTGGTTTCGACATGGAGTATCCGGCTGATTACCAGGCTGCTTAGAATGACCGGCTTCGGTCGGCTGGCTTCGGGCAGGGATCGCTTTCCCGTGCCGTTTGCCGACAACCTCCTCACCTCCGACATCGATCGTTTCACCCGCAATCAGGCGCTGCACATGGCCCATCCCGAGTTGCGCCTCGCCCCGCCCAGCGCAAGGTGGATCAATGAAATGCTGGCTGCGATGGATCGCGTCACCCGTTTTGAGCATCTCGACCAGATCAAGGTGCCGACCGTGCTGATCGGCGCCGGCGATGACAAGATCGTCGCACCCCAAGCCATTGAAAGCCTCGGCAACCGCTTCCGCGCCGGTCGCGCCATCATGGTTGATGGCGCCCGCCACGAACTGCTTCAGGAAGCCGATCGCTACCGAATTCCGACCCTGGCTGCCATTGACGCATTCATTCCGCCCGACCAGGCCGCCGAACCCACACCGGCCCCGGAAATCAAGACTGGTTGAGCACCTCCAACGCCGCCTCATGCAAGTCTGGCGACCCGCTGGCAACGATGCTGCCGCCATTTTCCGGACGATCTCCGGTCCAGGTCGTGATCACACCTCCCGCCTGTTCGATCAGCGCGATCAGCCCGCCGACATCATAGGGCTGGAGATCCGATTCCACGACCAGGTCGATATGCCCGGCGGCAACCATCGCGTAGGCGTAGCAATCACATCCGTAGCGGGTCAATTGCACCCTGCTTTCAATACGCTTGTAGGATGATGCCAGGTCTTCGGGAAAAATCAGCGGCGAGGTTGTCATCATGATCGCCTGTTCGAGCCCGACTCCCTTGCGCGTGACGAGCGCTGAATTTTCGCCGTGCCGCTTGACAAGCGCACCGTCCGGCCCGGCGATAAAGCGCTCGCCGGTGAAGGGCTGATCCATCATCCCCATCACCGCCCGGCCCTTGTGATACAGGCCCACCAGTGTGCCCCAGACCGGAAGCCCGGAAATGAAGGCCCTGGTTCCGTCGATCGGATCGACAACCCAGACAAAGTCGCGGTCAAGGCCGACATCACCATGCTCTTCGCCCAGAATACCGTGGTCCGGATAGTGATCGGTGATCACCCGGCGGATTGCCATCTCGGCGGCCCTGTCAGCTTCGGTGACCGGGTCAAATCCGATCGTGTACTTGTTGTCGATGGTGACCGGCATCCGAAAACGCGGCAGCGTTTCCGTGGCGGCCGCTTCAGCAATGGCGTCGAAGAAAGTGATGTCAGGAAGCATTTGGTTTCCCATGAAAGAACACAGAGGGCGGACGGAACGATATTTGGTACCAATGAACTGACCCGCCCGTCGCCAAATTGCAAGCCTCGGCAATGGGGCCTGCGGCAGCAGATCCTGCCGAAGCGCGATCAAAGCAGAAGCAATTGGCACTTGCTTGCCGCAAGATCAGCGTTTCATCGCAGCCTAAGACTGTGAATGCTCCTTGGGCGCTTCCTCCCCGGATTTGCCGCGTCGCGAGCGCGGTTTTTTTGCCTCGTCCGCAGACCCGACGTAGTTCAGACGATGGCGCCAGTTGAACAGAACCAGCCGGGCAGCAGACTAGTCGCGTCGTTGATTATCACTCGGCCGCGAGCCGGTCTTTGGACAAAGTCTCGCGGACATAGGCCATCAGATCGCCAGCGAATTCGCTCAGGTCGGCCTTGAGCGGTTCAAACCCGGAGGTTTTCTCCAGCCGCTCCTCATCAACATAAAGTCCGCGATTAATCTCGATCTGCAGCGCGTGCAGACCCCTGGCCGGACGTCCATAATGTTCAGTGATGAAACCGCCCGCATAGGGCTTGTTGCGAACCACATGATACCCCAGACCGGACAGGATCGAGACCGCGGCGTAGGAGAGATCATGGTCCGCGCTGGCGCCATAGCGGTCGCCGATGATGATATCAGGTCGCCGGTTGCCGCCTGCAACACGAACGCTGGCCGGCATCGAATGGCAGTCGATCAGGATCGCCTTGCCGAATTGCACATGGGTTTGCGCGATGATCCGGCGCAGACTGGCATGATAAGGCCGGTAGACGCCTTCGATCCTGGACAGCCCCTCTTCGACACTGAGCCGTCCACGATAAATTTCCATGTTCTCGGCCACCAGCCGCGGGATCGTTCCCAACCCGCCTGCCACGCGCAGCGAACCGATATTGGCAAACGCCGGCAACGGCCCGTCGAACATGCGCGGATCAAGCTCATAGGGTTCACGATTGACATCCAGCCAGGAGCGGGGGAATTGAGCCACCTGCATCGGCGCGCCCAGATGCACCACTCTCGCAAACAACTCGTCGACGAAAAAATCCTCCGAGCGCCGGATCGCCATTCTGTCGAGGCGCGACATCTGCAAGAAGCCTGCGGGATAGATCCGGCCGGAATGCGGCGAATTGAAAACAAACGGCTCGGTCTGCTGCATCGGCAGGTGAATTTCGAAAGGAGCAACTCCACGCGAATCGGCATCCCGGTCGCTTGCCGTGCCGGGGCTGTTGGTTTCACCCATTTCCGTCCCTTTGCCCATCATCCGCGTTTTTCACCTTGCCAGTTGCCTCTGCCACTGTCCAGTACGGGTAAAACGCATCGAAAAAACGCCATCATTCACCTGATGTTTACTGGAACGTCCCCATATAGGACAAAGGCAGAGCTCGATGAGCCCGATGACAGGTTTGGAAATAGAATGACTCCGAAAATTCTCCTCGCGGAAGACGACAATGATATGCGCCGGTTCCTGGTCAAGGCACTGGAAAAAGCCGGCTACGAGGTCCGTTCCTTCGACAATGGCGCCAGCGCCTATGATCGCCTGCGCGAAGAACCTTTCACGCTGCTGCTGACCGATATCGTCATGCCAGAGATGGATGGCATCGAGCTGGCCCGCCGCGCCACCGAGCTCGATCCAGACCTCAAGGTCATGTTCATCACCGGCTTTGCCGCCGTGGCGCTCAACCCGGACTCCAAGGCGCCCAAGGATGCCAAGGTTCTGTCCAAGCCATTCCATCTGCGCGACCTCGTTGACGAGGTCAACAAGATGATTCTCGCGGCCTGATAGCCGCCGCCGACAAATTCGCGAGATTCTGCCGTCGAACCACCCGGGCGCCGCAATGCCTGCTGCTCCCCCATTTTACCCGCCACGCGGCCCGAGACGCCGCAATCCCGCAAAGACAGGCGCAGTTTGCGCCTGTTTACGCGCTTGCAGCGGCTTGCACCGCACCGCAACGCCGGGTGGTCCGAAAAAACAAAACGGATTCGTATTGACGCAATGGGGATTGTGTGGTGTATGCGGCGCATCGGATGGGCGTATAGCTCAGCGGGAGAGCACTACATTGACATTGTAGGGGTCACAGGTTCAATCCCTGTTACGCCCACCATCCTTTCAAGCACTTGGACCAGGCTTGCACAGTGGACACCAGGTTCACGGACGATTATTTCACGTCTCACTCACACATCTCCTGCAAGCTCTTGAATTCACGACCCTGACGGGTTTCCCAGACGTTGTAACGCCCTGCGATCTCACGCGTCCAGAAACCTTCCGCCGGTCGAGCCGCTTCACAATCTCTTCCTTCTTTGGTGTGTGCATCAATGTTTTTTTTGATGCACACAACGTGGTCAGCCGAGACCTCGGCGAAGGCAAACTGGAGCTGCGGGCCCGCCTGGACCGCGCCGAGGCGTTAAAGGCCGAGGAGCTGGCCTCGACCTTTCCCCGGCACCCGAGGCGAGAGGACCTCGCGCTCACGCGGCCTCAGCAGCCACGACATCATTGTCGGCGATGTCGACGGTGTTGTATGTGTTCCGCGAACAGGTCGAAGAAGTTCGAGCCGTCGCACTGGAAATTGATGCCGAGCAGGCCCGGCTGATCATGGAGTCCGGCTCACGCAGGAACGGCCTCGCCAAATGCGGCCGCAGCTGAAACTAATCGCCCCCCCGCAAGCTGTCGCGACAACTTGCGGGCGGCAAACCGAAGAGGAAACCCATGTCCCCCGATATACTGTGCCTCGGCGAGCCCATGCTCGAATTCAATCAACAGCCGGGAGGCAGCTATCTGCCTGGCCACGGCGGGGATACCTCGAACTGCGCCATTTCCGCAGCGCGGCAGGGCGCCCGCGTCGGCTATGTTACCCATATTGGCGCAGACACATTCGGCAAGTCCTTCATGGAGCTGTGGGCCGGAGAAGGAATCGACACCTCGACGGTCAAACAGGTCACAGACGCCCATACCGGTGTCTATTTCGTCACTCACGGCGCCAATGGGCATGAGTTCAGCTACATGCGGGCGGGATCGGCGAGCAGCCGGATGGGACCCGACGATCTGCCGCTGGACGCGCTCAAAGCCGCTAAAATTCTGCATGTGTCGGGTATCAGCCAGGGCATTTCTGCACTGGCGGCCGATGCTGTATTTGCGGCGATCGACACAGTCCGCTCAGCCGGGGGCAAGGTCTCTTACGACACTAATCTCAGGCTCAAGCTCTGGCCGTTGCAACGCGCCCGCGCGGTGATTCACGCGGCCGTGGCGCAGTGCGACATCGCTCTGCCCGGGCTTGACGATGCACGCCAGCTGACTGGCCTTGAAGACCCCGAGGCGATTGCGGATTTTTATCTCAGGCTGGGTGCCGGCGTGGTGGCCTTGACGCTCGGAGAGGACGGAACCCTGGTCGCAACGGCAGAGGAGCGGCGGCGGATCAAAGGCCGCCGGGTGGAGGCCGTCGATGCAACCGGAGCCGGCGACACATTCGACGGCGCCTTTCTTGCGCGTCTGGTGGCCGGTGACGATCCCTTCCAAGCCGCCCGCTACGCCAACGCAGCCGCGGCACTGTCGACCCAGGGCTACGGCGCCATTGCGCCAATCCCGCGGGCCGCAGCGGTCGAAGCTTTCCTGGCCGAGGAGTGAGCCAGGCGGAAGTCCCCGATTGCATCATCGACCTGTGCCGCAAACACGACGAGGCAATGGTCCCGGCGCTGATTTCGTGGACCAGTTCATTCGGTGATATTGCAATCTGAAGGCATGCGCCGGACTTGGAAGCAGCCCTGGTCGAAGCCAATCCGCTGCCCTCACGCCCCGCATGAAGCGACTCGCCGACACCCGCGATGCGTTGCGCATCACCGAAGTGGCCTTCCGGCCCCTGTCGAAACGTTCACCAGGCCAGCGCCAACGGGCTTCGATCGCCAGGCACTGCTGCGAAGCCCGAAACTTGCTGTTGGACGAACCTGCTTCGGCGCTCACCTTGTCGCCCTGCGCTCTTGCGACAAGGTGGCTGCCGTCGCCGATTGCACCATGCTCGCCCGCGGCCCGGTGGCTCCGTGATTACCGGCCCCCCTGCGTGACATCGGTCCGATGGGCGCATCGAGCACTGCTTGCGCGCGCAGAGCCTTGTCATCATCGATGGCACCGGGGCAAGCTGAGCGCTGTTCACGCTGCTGGCGCTTCCAAATGCCAATCCCGTCGTTAAGGACAATTTCTCATAGCATTTGTATGAGTTGTTAATACATGCATTTCTCCAGGCTTGGACACCGGAGAATGGCCTGATGTGGGTGAATAGCAAAAAGCTGATTGGCAATCTGTCAGCATTGATCTTCAACCCTGTTGCTGCGATTGCAGCAGTCCTCTCCTGCACCGCATTTTTATACCTGCTTGAACGGGCTGCCCATCACATGCCTTTTGTCATGCTCTCGGTTTTGGGCATTGTCACCGTGCTTTTTCTGCTGAGCAGCCGGATCTATTTTTCGCTTTACACAGCATTGGCAATCACCGTGCTGCTTTCGATCGCCTCGGTGTTGAAATATCGCACCAAGGGCTTTGATCTTCACATCTATGATCTGGTTTTTACCGGCACCGATCCGCAGGCCTTTGCCTTTCTCATGAACGGCTTCGCAGCTTACATCCTACCGGTTGTCGTGCTCATGATCGGCGCTCTCATCGGCCTCACGCTCGTTTTCATCGCCGAGCACAAGGCCAGGATGAGCGCCCTGCGGCGCAGCGGAATGGTGGCAGTCACCTTCGCACTGATACCGCTCAGCTACCCGCTCGCGGCTGACGAGCCACGGTATTTCCACTATCTTGGCGGCTTTAACGCCTCCGCATTCTTCGTCTCCTTTCTTGACCTCCGCGACGCAGCGATTGGCAGAAGCATCTCCGATCGCTTTGCCGAGTTGCCGGCGGCCCGGCCCTTTGCCTCGCCCGGCCCCTGTGAAGCGACGGGGCCGAAGCCGGATCTTTTTGTGGTCTTGAGCGAAAGCCAGACTGATCTGAGCCGGCTTGACCAATACGGCATCAGCCAGCTTTTCGCGCAGCAGTTCAAATCAGCCGACGGAAAGCGACGCGAACTTCGGGTGGAAACCTTCGGCGGCGGCACATGGGTTTCCAACTTCTCGTTGATGACCGGCCTGTCCAGCCTCGATTTTGGTTGGCGCGCGCCCTATTTGACCACCACGATGGAGGGCAAGGTCCATCAATCGCTGGCCACCGAACTGTCACGCTGCGGCTACAGGACCGCGGTTTTGATGCCGATGGATCACGGCTTCGTCAACGAGGGACCGTTTCTTGAATCGATCGGTTTCGACGAGGTTCTCGATTACAACCGCATCGGCGCCAGCGAATACGCCCACCGCGACCGGTTTTACTTCGAGGCCGCACGGGCCTTTATCGAACAGCACCGCAGAACGGACGGCAGACCGTTATTCCTGGAAGTGCAGACAATGTTTGCGCATTCGCCCTATGTCGAGCATCTGTCCGATCCGGATCTGGAACTGACGAGCACAAGCGGCAATATTGAATTGGACGAATACCTGCGCCGGGTTGCACAGTCGCAGAAAGACTTTGCCTGGTTCCTCGGTCAGGCGGAAGCGGAAAGCAGGGACCACCCGTCCATCGTGCTGGAATTCGGCGATCATCAGTCTTTTGCCACCCGCGAAGTGGTGAACCATCTCTATCCAGACTTCGCAGTCAACGACCTCAAATCATCGGCGTACCGGAGCTATTTCACCGTTCACGGCATGGGCCTGGAACTGAACATGGCCCCGTTTGACTTCGCCAGCCTCGACATTGCCTATCTTGGCGTGTCGTTGATCGAGGCCGCGGGACTGGGCCGATCTCCGATGTTCGCCGATCTCGCCGCACTCAGGGACCGATGCGAGGGGAAAATGCATTTCTGTGCCGACAGAGGGTCGGTTGACCAGCATCTGCAAAAGCGCATCGCCTCAGGATATCTGACGGTTCAGTAACCGACAGCAAAAGTTAGGGCCCAGCAAACTGCTGGCTGGCAACGGGCCGCCAAGCCCGCACTATCACGCGCGCGGAGCCGGAAAAACAACAGCACCATTGCGGCTGCTTTCGCCTATCCAAGACGATTTCCATCAATCTAATGGATTAAATCACTGGATATTGATGGAAATATCAGTCATTGCTCAAAAACCGACACATCACGAAAACATTGCCCGTGCGCGCACCTGTCGCGTTCAGGCCCCAGAAGAATGGGACCTATGATGATCGACAAGTCCGCCATGGCTGATCTCCCCTCGCCCGCCCCGCGCAGCAGCGATCCGGGCGCGCTCGCAGCCGAAATCATCGAACGGCTGACCTATTCCATCGGCAAGGATGCCAAGGTCGCCAAGCCGCATGACTGGATGACCGCCACCATTCTGGTGATCCGCGACCGGGTCATTGACCGCTGGATGGCGTCCACCCGCAAGACCTATGAGGAAAGCGGCAAGCGGGTTTACTATCTGTCGCTGGAATTCCTCATCGGTCGGCTGACTCGCGACGCCGTATCCAATCTCGGACTTTTGCAGGAAGTCCAGCAAGCCCTGCAATCTCTGGGCGTTGATTTCGATGCGGTTGCAGCGCTCGAACCGGATGCAGCGCTCGGCAATGGCGGCCTCGGGCGGCTTGCCGCCTGCTTCATGGAATCGATGGCCACGGTCGACATCCCGGCCTACGGGTACGGCATCCGCTATGTTCACGGGCTGTTTAGGCAGCAGATGAGCGACGGCTGGCAGGTCGAACTGCCCGAAACCTGGCTGGCGCATGGCAATGCGTGGGAATTTCCGCGCCGCGAATGCGCCTATGAGATCGGGTTTGGCGGATCAGTGGTGACCACCGACGATGGCTCTGGCGAAACCCGCGGCACCTGGAAACCCCAGGAGCGCATGATGGCTGTGGCCTACGATACACCCGTCGTCGGCTGGCGGGCCAAACGGGTCAACACCTTGAGACTTTGGACCGCTCAACCGATCGATCCGATTCTGCTCGACGCATTCAATGCCGGGGATCATATCGGGGCCCTGCGCGAGAGCAACAAGGCCGAGGCTCTGTCTCGCGTACTCTACCCCGCCGACGAGACCCCCGCCGGACAGGAGTTGCGGTTGCGTCAGGAGTACTTCTTCTCGACAGCCTCGTTGCAGGACATCCTGCGCCGGCACCTGCAGCAATATGGAGATCTGGCCTCGTTGCCGGACAAGGCCGCCATTCAGCTCAACGACACCCATCCGGCGGTCTCGGTTGTCGAACTGATGCGTTTGCTGATCGACGTTCACGGCATCGAATTCGACCCGGCCTGGGAGATCACCCGCAAGACCTTCAGCTACACCAATCACACGCTGCTGCCCGAAGCGCTGGAAAGCTGGCCGGTGCCGCTGTTCGAGCGGCTGCTGCCGCGTCACATGCAACTGGTTTACGCGATCAACGCCAAGGTGCTGCGCCAGGCCCGCAAGCAGCGTGGCTATGACGAAGACCAGATCCGCTCCGTCTCGCTGATCGACGAAGGCGGCGAACGTCGCGTGCGCATGGGCAATCTGGCTTTCATCGGCTCCCATTCCATCAACGGCGTCTCGGCCTTGCACACAGATCTGATGAAGCAGACCGTGTTTTCGGACCTCCATCACCTCTATCCCGACCGCATCAACAACAAGACCAACGGCATCACCCCGCGCCGCTGGCTGATGCAGTGCAATCCGGGCCTGTTCTCGCTGATTCGCGAGGCCATCGGTGATGACTTCATGGACGATGCGGAAGCGCTTACCGCTCTCGACGCCTTCACCGGTGATGCCGAGTTCCGTGCCCGGTTTGCAGCCGTCAAGCGCGACAACAAGGTGCGCCTTGCCAATCTGGTTGCCCGCCGCATGGGCATCAGGCTCGATCCCTCGGCCCTGTTCGACATCCAGATCAAGCGCATCCATGAATACAAGCGGCAGTTGCTCAACATTGTCGAGGCGGTGGCGCTTTACGATCAGATACGCTCCCACCCCGAGCTTGACTGGACGCCACGCGTGAAATTCTTTGCTGGCAAGGCGGCGCCGAGCTATCACAACGCCAAGCTGATCATCAAGCTTGCCAACGACGTGGCCCGGGTGATCAACATTGACCCGGCTGTTCGCGGTCTTTTGAAGATCGTCTTTATTCCCAATTACAATGTGTCGCTGGCCGAAATCATGGTGCCGGCCGCCGACCTCTCGGAGCAGATTTCGACTGCGGGCATGGAAGCGTCCGGGACCGGCAATATGAAGTTCGCCCTCAATGGCGCACTGACCATCGGCACGCTCGACGGCGCCAATGTCGAGATTCAGGACTGCGTCGGCGAGGACAACATCGTCATCTTCGGGTTGAGCGCCGCAGAGGTTGCCGATCGACGGATCGCCGGTCACGAGCCGCGCGCCATCATCGAATCATCGCGCGAGCTGTCGCAGGCTCTCACGGCGATATCTTCCGGGGTATTCAGCCCCGATGACCGCGATCGCTTCTCCGGACTGACTGCCGGACTGTATGATCATGACTGGTTCATGGTGACTGCCGATTTCGACGAATACGCCAGGGCGCAGCGCAAGGTCGACAGTTTGTGGGTTGACGAAGCGGCCTGGTATGGCCGTACTATCCTCAATACCGCGCGTGTCGGCTGGTTCTCTTCGGACCGAACCATCCGCCAGTATGCAAAGGAAATTTGGAAAGCCGGCCCATGACCCAAAAGGGACCCGTGCCTGACGCCGACACCAAGGTGCCTCACCTTTCGGCCGACCAAGCGACAGCGATTGCTTCGGGTGCGCATGGAAACCCCTTTTCCGTCCTTGGCGTTCAGGAGTTTCACGGCGGATTTTTCGCCCGCGCTTTTGTGCCCGGCGCCGAAAGTCTCATTGCCCTGACGCTGGACGGCGAACCGGCGGGCACGCTTAAGACCGGCTGTGTCGCGGGATTGTTTGAAGGCCGTGTTGCTATCGCCGAGCGCCAGCCGCTTCGTTACGCGGCATCAAATGCCACGGCGTCCTGGGTGATTAACGACCCCTACGCTTATGGCCCTGTACTCGGCCCGATGGATGATTACTTCATCGCCGAAGGCTCGCATTTGCGGCTCTTTGACAAGCTCGGGGCCCATCCGATGCATCATCAGGGCACGGACGGGGTGCACTTCGCCGTCTGGGCGCCAAATGCGCGACGCGTGTCGGTTGTCGGCGATTTCAACGACTGGGACGGCCGCCGCCATGTCATGCGCCTTCGTGCCGATATCGGCGTATGGGAGATATTCGCCCCTGGTGTCAAACCCGGCGCGGTCTACAAATACGAAATCATCGGGTCTGATGGCGAATGCCTGCCACTGAAGGCCGATCCGTTCGCCCGCCGCGCCGAATTCCGACCTGCGACAGCGTCAATTGTTGCTGCTGACCTCAGCCACGAGTGGGGAGACGGAGCTCACCGCGCCCATTGGAGCAAGGTTGACGCCCGCCGCCAGCCGATGTCGATCTATGAGGTGCATCCGGGCTCCTGGCGCCGGACAGCGGACGGATCCTTCATGTCCTGGGATCAGCTGGCTGACGAATTGATCCCCTATGCCGTGGAAATGGGCTTCACCCATATCGAGTTTCTGCCTGTCTCCGAACACCCCTACGATCCCTCCTGGGGCTATCAGACCACCGGGCTCTACGCGCCATCCGCCCGCTTTGGCGAACCGGCGGGGTTTGCGCGCTTTGTCGATGGCGCACACCAGGTCGGTGTCTCCATCATTCTCGATTGGGTGCCGGCGCACTTTCCGACCGACGCCCACGGTCTCTCCAATTTTGACGGCACCGCACTTTACGAGCACGCCGATCCACGTCAGGGGTTTCATCCCGACTGGAACACGGCGATCTACAATTTCGGCCGCCGCGAGGTCGTATCATTCCTCGTCAACAATGCCCTGTTCTGGGCCGAGACCTACCACATCGATGGCCTGCGGGTGGATGCGGTCGCCTCGATGCTCTACCTCGATTACTCGCGCAAGGAAGGCGAGTGGATCCCCAACAAGGATGGCGGCCGCGAAAACCTCGACGCGGTCGAGTTCCTGCGGCAGATGAACACATCGGTGTATGGCAGCCATCCCGGCGTCGTCACCATTGCCGAGGAATCGACGTCCTGGCCGAAAGTGTCCGCTCCGGTGCATGAGGGCGGGCTCGGCTTCGGCTTCAAGTGGAACATGGGCTTCATGCACGACACGCTCTCCTACATGCAGCGTGACCCGGTCCATCGCAAACACCACCATCAGGACCTGACCTTCGGCCTGCTCTATGCGTTCTCCGAAAATTTCGTCCTGCCCATCTCCCACGATGAGGTGGTTCACGGCAAAGGTTCGCTGCTGACCAAAATGGCCGGTGACGAGTGGCAGAAATTCGCCAATCTGCGCGCCTATTTCGGCTTCATGTGGGGCTATCCCGGCAAGAAGCTTTTGTTCATGGGCCAGGAGTTTGCGCAGCGCGGCGAATGGAGTGAAGCCCGGTCTCTCGACTGGGATCATCTTGATGACCCGCGCCACCACGGCATGCAGGATCTGGTGCGCGATCTCAACCGGCTCTACGCCACAAGGCCGGCGCTGCACGCGCGCGACTGCGAGCCGGAAGGTTTCGAGTGGCTTATTGCCGATGACAGTGCCAACTCGGTGTTTGCCTGGGCCCGTCATGCGCCCGGTGAAGACCCGGTGGTGATCGTGTCGAACTTCACACCCAATGTCCTCAACGGCTATCGTTTGCCGTTGCCGATCGACGGGACATGGCGTGAGATCTTCAACTCGGACGCCACCATCTACGGCGGATCAGGCAAGGGCAATCTTGGCGAGGTCACAACGCGGCAGGAGGATGGCCGCACAATCGCGGAACTGATGTTGCCACCATTGGCTACTTTGATGTTGACGCCGGACAGGCCTGGCTCAGCGTAACGACGAAGGGGAGGACAACATGGAACACAAAAGGGTTCAGCCACTGGCGCGAGACGCCATGGCCTATGTTCTTGCAGGTGGCCGTGGAAGCCGGCTTATGGAACTGACCGACCGTCGCGCCAAGCCTGCGGTTTTCTTCGGCGGAAAATCTCGAATCATCGATTTTGCCCTGTCCAATGCGCTCAACTCCGGCATCAGGCGGATAGGCGTCGCCACCCAGTACAAGGCCCACTCCCTGATCCGCCACATGCAGCGTGGCTGGAACTTCCTGCGTCCCGAACGCAATGAAAGCTTCGACATTCTTCCCGCAAGCCAGCGCGTGTCGGAAACACAATGGTATGACGGCACCGCTGATGCGGTGTTTCAGAATATCGACATCATCGAAAGCTACGATCCGAAATTCATGGTCATCCTGGCCGGTGATCACATTTACAAGATGGATTATGAATTGATGCTGCAGCAGCATGTCAATTCCGGCGCTGATGTGACTGTGGGTTGCCTCGAAGTCCCGCGCATGGACGCGGTCGGCTTTGGCGTCATGCATGTCAACGACAGGGACGAAATTATCAATTTCGTTGAAAAACCCGCCGATCCGCCGGCCATGCCCGACAAGCCGGATATGGCTCTGGCCTCCATGGGTATCTACGTCTTCAGCACTGACTTTCTGATGGACGAATTGCGGCGTGACGCCGGAACGCCCGGCTCGAGCCGCGATTTCGGCAAGGACATCATTCCCTACATCGTCGCCAACGGCAAGGCTGTGGCACACCGGTTTGCCGACTCCTGCGTTCGCGAAACACCTGAGAAAGAGGCCTATTGGCGCGATGTCGGCACCATAGATGCTTACTGGCAGGCCAACATCGACCTCACCGACATTTTGCCCGAACTGGATCTGTATGATCGCTCCTGGCCGATCTGGACCTATGCCGAGATCCGGCCGCCGGCAAAGTTCGTTCACAACGAGGAGGGCCGGCGCGGCATGGCCTTGTCGTCGCTGGTATCGGGGGACTGTATCATTTCCGGTGCGGAATTGCATCAGTCGCTGATCTTCACCGGTGTTCTGTGCCGGTCCTACTCCAAGCTCGACCAGGCCGTCGTGCTGCCTGAATGTGTCATTGGACGGCACGCCGATCTGTCGAGAGTCGTGCTCGACAGCAAGGTGAAAATTCCCGCCGGCCTTGTCGTCGGAAAGGATCCCGAACTCGACGCCAGCCGGTTCCACCGGACGGAATCAGGCATCTGTCTGATTACCCAGGACATGCTGGATCGTGCAGGGTTGATTTACGAATGAAAGTCCTCTCCGTCGCCTCCGAAGTCTACCCGCTGATCAAGACCGGTGGTCTGGCCGATGTCGCTGGCGCCCTGCCTGCGGCCCTGACAGCCCAGGGTGTTGATATGCGGGTGCTGCTGCCGGGCTACCAACCGGTGATGGCGAAGCTGCGCAACCCCGTCAAGCTCGTCACGTTCCATGATCTGCTTGGTGTCAGCGCCAGCATTCTTGCCAGCAAGATGAATGGCGTCAATTTTCTGGTCCTCGACGCACCGGACCTGTTTGACCGGGACGGTGGCCCCTACACCGATGCGGCAAGCGCCGATCACCGCGACAACTGGCTGCGGTTTGCCGCTCTCTGCCGCGCGGCCGCCACCATTGCCGAGGACGGGATCGACGATTGGAAGCCCGACCTTGTCCATGCTCATGACTGGCAGGCTGGCCTGACACCGGTTTACATGAAGCAGGGCAAGGCCGCCGCAACGCCAGTGGTGATGACCATTCACAACATCGCGTTTCAGGGCCAGTTCGGGCCGGACATCTTCCCCAGGCTCGGCCTGCCGCAATCGGTGTTCGCGGTGGACGGGATCGAGTATTACGGCGATGTCAGCTTTCTCAAGGGCGGACTGCAGATGGCGACCGCCATCACCACCGTCAGCCCCACCTATGCCCAGGAGATCCGCACGCCCGCTTTCGGCATGGGGCTGGACGGTTTGATCAATGCGCACGCCGACACTCTGCACGGCATCGTCAACGGCATCGACACAGACGTCTGGGATCCCTCGACCGACACGATGATTGCCGCCAATTACAGCCTTTCCAAACCCAAGAAGCGCCAGACAAACCGCAAGGCTTTGGCCGAATATTTCGGATTTCGCGATACCGATGGCCCTGTGTTCACCGTGGTCAGCCGGCTGACCTGGCAAAAGGGCATCGATGTCCTCACTGAGGTCGCCGATGATATTGTCGCAATGGGCGGCAAGCTCGCTGTGCTCGGCTCCGGCGATCAGGCGCTGGAAGCAGCGCTGACCGCGGCAGCAGAGCGGCATCCCGGCAAAATCGGGCTGGTGCTGGGTTACGATGAACCGCTGTCGCATCTGATGCAGGCCGGCGGTGACGTCATCCTGGTTCCGTCACGGTTTGAGCCTTGCGGCTTGACCCAGCTTTACGGTCTTCGCTATGGCAATGTTCCTGTCGTCGCCCGCACCGGTGGTCTGGCCGACACCATCATCGATGCCAACGAAGCGGCAAGCGCTGCGCAAGCCGCTACCGGGTTCCAGTTTTCACCGGTCACGCCGGATGCCTTGCGTCAGGCGCTGCGCCGTGCTGTCAGGGCTTTCTCCGAACCCAAGGTCTGGGCGCAGCTACAGAACCAGGGGATGAAAGCAGATGTTTCGTGGAATCGAAGCGCCCACAGATATGCCTGTCTCTATAAAGAGCTTCTTGCCGAACAGAGTGAACCGTAATGACCAGAACCGTAGCCATCAGCCCTTTTCCGGACCAGAAACCCGGCACATCCGGCCTGCGAAAGAAGGTCCCGCTTTTCCAGACGCCGGGCTACACCGAAGCCTTTATCCAGTCGATTTTCGACAGCCTTGAGGGGATGGAGGGCGAGTCCCTGGTGATTGGCGGCGATGGCCGGTTCTACAATCGCGACGTGATCCAGATTGCCATCCGCATGGCGGCCGCCAACGGCTTTGGACGGGTCGTGATCGGCAAGGGCGGCATTCTGTCCACGCCGGCAGCCTCGCATCTGATCCGCAAGCGCCAGGCCTTTGGTGGGTTGATCCTGTCGGCCAGCCACAATCCGGGCGGGCCGACCGAAGATTTCGGCATCAAATACAACATCTCCAATGGTGGCCCCGCACCGGAAAAGATCACCGATGCCATCTATGCCAGATCCCGGACCATCGATCGTTATCTGATCGCCGAGTTCGATGACGTCGATCTCGACAAGATCGGTGATTTCGAAGCGGACGGCATGGCCATCGAGGTGGTCGACCCGGTCGCCGAGTATGCCGAACTGATGGAAACGCTGTTCGATTTCGATGCCATTCGCGCCCATGTCGCCGGCGGATTCCGTGTGGCCTTTGATGCCATGCACGCGGTAACCGGGCCCTACGCCCGGGAGATCCTGGTTCGGCGTCTCGGCGTCGACCCGGCCCTGGTGATCAACGCGTTTCCGCTGGAGGATTTCGGCGGCCATCATCCCGATCCCAATCTTGTTCACGCCAAGCAACTCTATGATCAGATGATGGGGCCGGATGCCCCTGATTTCGGCGCAGCGTCGGATGGCGACGGCGACCGCAACCTTGTCATTGGCCGCGGCATATTCGTCACGCCATCGGACTCGCTGGCGATTCTTGCCGCCAACGCCCATCTTGCGCCGGGTTACAAGGCCGGCCTCAAGGGCATTGCCCGCTCGATGCCGACCAGCGGCGCCGCCGACCGGGTCGCGGCAAAGCTCGGTGTCGAGATGCATGAAACACCGACCGGATGGAAGTTCTTCGGCAATCTGCTTGATGCCGGCCGCTGCACCATCTGCGGCGAGGAGAGCGCCGGCGCAGGATCCGATCATGTGCGCGAGAAGGACGGGCTTTGGGCAATCCTGCTGTGGCTCAACATACTTGCAGTACGGCGACAGAGTGTGCGGGAGATTGTTCACGGCCATTGGGCCGAGTATGGCCGCACCTACTACTCGCGGCATGACTACGAGGCGCTCGACACCGAGAGCGCCAATCAGCTGATGGCGGCGCTTGACGGCAAGCTGTCCCTCTTGCCGGGCCGGAAGGTGGGCTCGCTGACCATCGAGAAGGCCGACAATTTTGCCTATCAGGATCCGATCGACGGGTCGGTGAGCCGCAATCAGGGCATCCGGATTTTCTTCGAAGGCGGATCGAGACTGGTCTTCAGACTGTCCGGTACCGGCACATCCGGGGCGACACTGCGGATTTACATGGAGCGGTACCAGCCTGATCCCACGCGCCACGACGAGGAAACCCAAAGCGTCCTTGCCCCGCTGATCCTTGCGGCCAGGGATCTGGCCGAAATCGGCAAATGGACCGGGCGCGATGCCCCGACTGTCATCACCTGATGGGGGCATTCGACAATCTGAATGTTCCGCCAAATCCCGGTGTGGAACTGACCGCCGAAGGGGTTCGGTTCACGGTTCATGCGCCAGCCGCAGCGTCGCTCACACTCTGCCTGTTTGACGACGATGATCAGGAAACCGGCCGCCATCAGCTTCACGGCATCGGCAACGGGCTGTTTTCGGGCCTTGTGGCCGGCGTCGAGGCCGGGGCGCGCTACGGTCTGCGCGCCGATGGGCCTTGGCAGCCTGACCAGGGCCACCGGTTTGACAAATCAAAGCTGCTCGTTGATCCCTATGCGACGAGGCTCGATCGTCCCTTCACCTTTGATCCGGGTCTGGCCCGAAAGGGGGAGGACACCGCAAGCCTCGTTCCGAAAGCCATTCTCGAGCCACCGCTGCCACCACTCAACCCGGGCCGTCCCCAATTCAAACCGGGCGGCCTCATCTATGAAGTGCCGGTCCGCGCCTTCACCCTGCTGCATCCAGACGTCCCGGAGGCCGATCGCGGTACAATCCGGGCACTGGCGCATCCCTCTATCCTTGATCATCTGTGCAAGCTTCACGTCGACGCTGTGGAACTGATGCCAATCGCGGCCTGGATCGACGAGCGCCATTTGCCGCCCCTGGGGCTGACCAATGCCTGGGGCTACAATCCGGTCACCATGCTGGCGCTCGATCCGCGCCTGGCACCGGGCGGCATTGCCGATCTGCGCCATGCCGTCGAAGCGCTGCACGCAGCCGGTATCGCTGTCTTGCTCGACGTCGTGTTCAACCACACCGGGGAGAGCGACACCGAGGGGCCAACGCTGTCTCTGCGCGGGCTTGGCAATGCCGCCTATTACCGCCACGACGCCGACGGCAACCTGATCAACGACACCGGCTGTGGCAACACCCTGGCCTGCGATCAACCCATGGTCCAGGGCCTGGTGCTGAGCGCCATGCGTCACTTCGTGACCCAGGCCGGCATTGATGGTTTCCGGTTCGACCTGGCCCCTGTTCTGGGACGCGACGCCAACGGGTTTTCGCCGGATGCGAGATTGCTGCAAATGATCGTCGATGACCCGGTGCTGCACGACCGGGTTCTGGTGGCCGAACCCTGGGACATTGGTCCGGGCGGCTATCAGCTCGGCAAGTTCGGCCCGCCCTGGCTTGAATGGAACGATCACGCCAGAGACGACATACGCCGCTACTGGCGTGGCGACCCGGCCATGACCGGCGCACTTGCAACCCGGCTATCGGGTTCCTCCGACATCTTTGACAAAAACGGCGCAACCCGCACCCGCAGCCTCAACTTCGTTGCGGCTCATGACGGCTTTCCCCTGGGCGATCTGGTTGCCTATGCAGACAAGCACAACCAGGCCAATGGCGAGAACAACCGCGATGGCCATGATGCCAATTACGCCTGGAACAACGGCGCGGAAGGTCCAAGCGATGACCCGGCACTCCTGGCTGCGCGCGAAAGTGATGCGAGGGCCCTGATCGCCACCCTGTTTGCCAGCCGTGGCACCATTCTGCTGACCGCCGGCGATGAGTTCGGCCACAGCCAGCATGGCAACAACAATGCCTATGCTCAGGACAACGCCATCACCTGGCGCAACTGGGGCGATCTCAATCAAGGCCGGCTGGAGTTTACCCGAGCCTGGGCTGAACTGAGAGCAAAACTGCCGCTGCTGCGCCGCATACAGTTTCTTCAGGATACGGATTGTTCCAACACCCCTGATCAGGTCTCATGGTTGACGATGGAGGGCCACAAGATGACCGCTGCACACTGGGAGGATGCTGACAGGGCGAGCTTCATGATGGTGCTGGGCCAACCGGGCGAACGCCTCGCCCTCGGCTTCAACCGAGGCAGCACGGATGCGCCGTGCGTGCTGCCTGATACCGCAGGCGACTGGTGTTCCGCTCACCCCGGCGCACAGCCTCAAACCTCGTCGGTATCGGCCCGGGCCGTAGCCTGCTGGCAGGAACGTGGCGCCGGCGGAAGCCAAGGTTGAGCCAGGTGATGCCGAACGCTCAGAGCACCTGGCAACCGGTATCTGCTTGCATTTCCACATCAACATGATGCAGAAAACAGGTCGGGATAACTTGGGGGATTGATGTGCAGCGCGTGATTTCAATTGCTGAGATCAAGGATCTCGTTGGAACGGAGCTTGGCGTGTCCAAATGGATGGACGTGCCGCAATCACGCATCGACACTTTCGCCGACGCCACTGATGATCGCCAGTTCATTCACGTCGATCCTGTGCGCGCGGCTGAAACCCCGTTCGGGGGTACGATTGCGCATGGTTTTCTGACGCTTTCGATGCTCTCGGCCATGCATACCGATGCGGTGCCGCGGCTGCGGGAAGACAATTTCGGCATCAATTACGGCTTCAACAAGATCCGCTTCATGGCGCCGGTGCCCGTCGATGGCCGCATCCGTGGCCGGTTTTTCCTCAAGGAGGCACGGCTTCGTGGTCCCGGCAGAATGATGACCACATTCGATGTGAAGATTGAAATCGAAGGTGTCAAAAAGCCGGCGATGACAGCCTCCTGGCTGACCGTCATCCAGTTCGATCCGAAGGACTGGCCACAGCAGGACACATGAAACCTGCAGGCCCCCTCCTGCGCTTACGCCAGGCAATCCTTTGCGGCTTCTGACAACACGCCGAAAGCATAGTCCGCAAACGAACGCCAGCATTCGACCCGGAACTCTTCCGCTCCCGTCCGCAGGATCACCACTTCAATCTTGCCCAACACGGTCCGGCTGGCTGATCCGACAGGAAAGGCTCTCTCACTCAGGTTCTGCGGGCAGCCGCCTTGGACGGTGGCGCGCGCGCCCTTGCCTGTCACCAGGATCGCTGTGTTGCGATGAGAAATGTCAACGGCGGAATGCAGCGCCGCGGCCTTTGCCAGATCTGCAGCCGGATCGCCGTTCTCGTCAATGATCAGCCATTCATCTGGTCCAAGCCAGGCAATCAGCCGCCCCGTGTCGGTGCGCGCTGATGTCTTGGGGGCCGCCGGCAGTTCAAGACCGAGCGCCTTGGACAGCGCCTCCGCCTCTCGCGGGTCAGCCCGCAGCACAACACGATGTGCAGCAGGCGCAGGCGTCAGCATAACGCCGGTTGCGCCAATCGCGCGTCCTGCGAGCGATTCGAGACGGGTGGGGTGAGCGATATCAGCCATTCAGCCGCACTCCTTCCTTGTCGATGAAAACAGTATCGGTGACTTCCACTTCAATTGTCCTCTCAGGCATCGGCACATAAAGCGTCCTGCCCTTGAGCGCCCTCCCGTCAATCACGACACCCATGGCAATCGACCGGCCGCAATTCTCCGACCAGTAGGACGAAGTGACATGCCCGATCATGGTCATCGGCACGGACTGGTTCGGATCGGCGACGATCTGCGCGCCCTCCTCCAGAACGATGTTCGGATCCTTGGTGGTCAGGCCAACGAGTTGTTTACGGCCACCGCCAATCAGGTCAGGCCGCCGCAGACCGCGAATGCCGACGAAGTCGGGTTTTTTCTTGGCAACCGCCCAGTTCAATCCGGCATCGTCCGGCGTCACCGTACCATCGGTGTCCTGGCCGACAATGATATAGCCTTTTTCGGCCCGGAGCACATGCATGGTCTCGGTTCCATAGGCGCAGGCCCCCAGCGGTTCCGCCCGCGCCCACAACGCTTTCCACACCGCGTCACCATAATCAGCAGGCACATTGACCTCGTAACCGGCTTCGCCGGTGAACGACATCCGGAACAGCCGTGTCGGCACGCCGCAGATTGTGCCTTCGCGCAGGCTCATATGCGGCATGGCTTCGGTGGACAGATCGATGCCCTCGACCAGCGGCGCGATGATCTCGCGTGCCTTGGGCCCCTGCACCGCGATCACCGCCCATTGCTCCGTCGTCGATGTCAGCCACACCTTGAGATCCGGGAACTCGGTCTGCAGATAATCTTCCATATGGTGCATCACCCGCGGCGCGCCGCCGGTGGTGGTGGTCACGTGGAAGCGGTCCTCTGCCAAGCGACCGACGACGCCATCATCATAGATGAAGCCGTCTTCACGCAGCATGATGCCGTATTTGCAACGGCCCGGCTCCAGCTTGTCCCAGCCATTGGTGTACATGAGATTGAGGAACCTGGCGGCATCGGGGCCGACAACTTCGATCTTTCCCAGCGTCGAGGCGTCGAACATCCCCGCGCTCTCGCGCACCGTGCGGCATTCGCGATTGACAGCCTGATGCATGTCTTCGCCCGGGCGCGGATAGTACCAGGCACGTTTCCACTGACCGACATCCTCGAACACCGCGCCGTGGGCTTCTTCCCAGTCATGCATGGGTGTCCTGCGGATTGGCTCGAACAAGTCACCCCGGGAATGAGTGACGATCGCGCCGAATGTCACCGGCGTGAAGGGCGAGCGGAACGTGGTCAGCCCCACCTGCGGCAACGGCTTGCCGAGCATTTCGGCAGCGATCGCCAGACCATGGATATTTGACGTCTTGCCCTGGTCGGTGGCCATGCCGTTGGTGGTGAAGCGTTTGACATGCTCGATCGAGTGCATGCCTTCGCGCACGGCAAGCCGGATATCCTTGGCGGTGACGTCGTTCTGAAAATCGACAAAGGCCTTCACCGTCGTCTCGGGCCCGGCGCCGGCAGCCGATCCCATCATGCTGCCGGTCCATAATGTGGCTGTGTCCGCATCCGGTGCGGTCCACACAGGCCCGGTCTCGACCCCGGCCGCCTTCGCCGCTTCATGGCCGGCTTTGGCAGCACCATCCATCGCATCGGCCAGATCATCGACGCCGCTGCAGGCGCCGACACTGGCGCAAGCCTGAACGTGGTGTCCAGGCAGAAAGCGTTGGCCTTCCTCGTCCCAGACCACCTTACCGCGCGACTGCGAATACATATGCACCGAAGGCGTCCAGCCCGAGGACATGATCAGCGCGTCGACAGCAATATCACGCGTCGAGCCGGCCGAAGCCTTGCCCACCTTCATCGACTTGATCCGAAGCTTGCCGGAGGTGTCAAGCACCGCCTGACCACTCAGCACCTCGATGCCGAGTTCGCTGGCCCGCGCCACCAGGGCCGGATCGGGATCGGTCCGCACATCGACAATCGCCGGCACCGAGACGCCGGCCTGCTTGAGATCAAAGGCCGCCGACCACGCCGAATCGCAGGCCGTATAGACGCCGACTTTGCTGCCGACCGCGACACCGTAATGATTGAGATAGGTCCGCGCCGCCGAGGCCAGCATGATGCCGGGACGATCATTGTTGGCGAACACCATGTGCCGCTCGATGGCGCCGGTCGCGATGATCACCTGCCTGGCCCTGACCTGCCAGAGCCGCTCGCGTGGCAGGGACGCATCCGGGTTGGCCAGGTGTTCGGTCACCCGCTCGACAAGGACGACATGGTTCTGCGCCTGATAGCCGAACGCCGTCGTGCGGGTGAGCACCTTCACATTGTCCATGGCGCGCAATTCGGCGGTCGCTGCCTGCGCCCAGTCCCAGCCCGAGACGCCATCGACTGTCGCATCGGTGTCGTGATGGAAAGCCCCGCCTGTTTCGGCTTGCTCGTCGCAGACGATGACCTCTGCACCGGCATGCGCCGCCGCAAGTGCCGCGGTCAAACCGGCCGCGCCACCGCCGATCACCAGAACATCGCAATGGATGAAATGATTGGCATAGTGATCGGGGTCCCGCTCGCTCGGCGCCACTCCCAGACCTGCAGCCGCGCGAATGATCGGCTCATAGAGCTTTTTCCATGCCGCTTTCGGCCACATAAAGGTCTTGTAGTAGAACCCGGCGGCAAAAAATGGCGAGGCCAAATTGTTGATCCCGCCAACATCGAAGGCAAGCGACGGCCAGCGGTTCTGGGACTTGGCCTGCAGCCCGTCATAGACTTCTTGCACCGTCGCTCTGATATTGGGTGTCCGCCGCGCCGCGTCGCGGCCGACATCCAGCAACGCATTGGGCTCTTCCGATCCGGCTGACAACATGCCGCGCGGGCGATGATACTTGAACGAACGACCGGTCAGGTGAATGCCGTTGGCAAGCAATGCGGACGCAAGCGTATCGCCTTCGACTGCCGTCAGAACCTTGCGGTCAAACGTAAAACGCAGGGTCTTGGCGGGCGTCAGCCGGCCCTTGCCCTTGATCCGGTTCGCGCCGCTCATTGTGCCGCTCCCTTGAGCTTCAACTTGCCATCTTCGCCACGCTCGACCTCGACCCGGGGCTCGCCCGCCCTGTAGGTGGTGACGAACTGGTCGCTGACCGTATCGCGCACGGCGTTGAAAAACCGGGCGCAGCCGTGAATATGCCGCCAGCGCTCATAGGCTACGCCTTTGGGGTTGGTACGAAGAAAGAAGAATGTCTTGAATTCCTCGTCGCTTATCCCGGCAATGTCTTTCGGCCGCTCGATATGCGCCTCGCCGGCATTGCGGAACTCGAGCTCGGGCCGCTCTTCCTGGCAATAGGGACAATGGATCAGAAGCATCGCTTGGTCCTTGGTCGGTTTTTGGTCTTGATCACGGCAGTTTCGGGGTGGCCGCGGTTCGGGGTGCCGGCAAGCTCGACTGTTGCAAGATGAGCTTGCTCAATGCGCCACGGCCGCAGCGGCCGCCTCGTCAATCAGGCGCCCGGTCTGGAAGCGCTCCAGGTTGAAGGGGGCGTTAATCCTGTGCGGCTCATCACGGGCGATGGTGTGGGCAAACACATTGGCCGACCCCGGCGTTGCCTTGAAGCCGCCGGTGCCCCAGCCGCAATTGACGTAGAGCCCCTTGACCGGCGTTTTCGACAGGATCGGCGACCGGTCCGGCGTCACGTCGACAATACCGCCCCAGGACCGGAGCATCTTCATCCGGGTGAACATCGGAAACATTTCGCAAATGGCGTCCAGCGTATGGCTGAGAATGTGCAAACCGCCGGTTTGCGAGTAAGACGTGTACTGGTCGGTGCCCGCGCCGATCACCAGTTCGCCCTTGTCCGATTGCGAAATATAGGCATGCACCGTGTTGGACATCACCACGCAGGGAAAGACCGGCTTGACCGGTTCGGACACCAGAGCCTGCAACGGGTAGCTTTCGAGCGGCATGCGCACGCCGGCCATTTCCATGATCACCGAAGTATGACCTGCGGCTACGACTCCGACCTTTTTGGCGCCGATAAAGCCTCGGCTGGTATCAACGCCCGAGACCGAGCCGTCATCGGCGCGGCGAACCCCGGTCACCTCGCAATTCTGAATGATATGCACGCCCATGCTGGCTGCAGCCCGCGCATAGCCCCAGGCAACGGCATCGTGCCGCGCCGTGCCGCCCCGGCGTTGCAGGGCCGCGCCGACCACCGGGTAGCGCGCCGACCGCTCGATATTGAGAGGCGGGCAAAATTCCTTGGCCTGCTCCGGTGTCAGCCATTCATTGTCGACGCCGTTGAGCCGGTTGGCATGAATGTGGCGCTTGAACCCTTGCTTGTCATGCACATTGTGCGCCAGCATCATTACGCCGCGCGCCGAGTACATCACATTGTAATTGAGATCCTGGGACAGGCCGTCCCAAAGCTTGAGCGCATGATCGTAAAGACCCGCACTTTCATCGTAGAGGTAGTTGGAGCGGATGATTGTGGTGTTGCGCCCGGTATTGCCACCGCCGAGCCAGCCTTTTTCGATCACGGCAATATTTGTGATGCCGTGCTCCTTGGCCAGATAATAGGCCGTACCCAGACCGTGCCCTCCGGCACCGACAATGATGACGTCGTACTCTTTTCGCGGCTCCGGTGATGACCATTGCTCGGGCCAGCCCTTGTGCCCACGCATTGCCTCACGGGCAACGGCAAAAACGGAGTATTTGCGCATGGCTTTCTGGCTCCAAACGGTTACATAGATGTCCGCCCAGCAAGAGCAAATTCGTCTGTCTCGCATCGGCTCCTTTGCGACTTCTGGACGGGCATGAATGTCGCACCGCACCGTGTCGCAGATTGCATCAGATCAAAACCGACGTTCATCTTGACCCATGATCGGATGAAAAATACGCTGGCGAGGCCATTGTCAAGGTCACAAGGACTGGACTCCGGCCTTTGGAACTGGTACTTGCCGCGTTAATCGTACCGCCCATGGCCGAGCGAGCAGTAATTGTTTGTTTGTCAGGGTTGCTGAAGCCAACCAAAACCTCGAAGGAACGGGATCAACGTGCAGGTACTTGTCCGCGATAACAATGTCGATCAGGCGCTCCGCGCTCTGAAGAAGAAAATGCAGCGTGAAGGCATTTTCCGCGAAATGAAAATGCGTGATTTTTATGAGAAGCCGTCGCAGAAGCGCGCGCGTGAAAAGGCAGAAGCCGTCCGCCGTGTCCGCAAGCTTGCGCGCAAGCGCGCTCAGCGTGAAGGCCTTATCGGGGGTGGCCGTCCGGCGCCGACTCGTTAATACAGGTTGTTTTAGCCCTTTTGGGGTTGCATGAATGTGAGGCGGGGACGAAAATTCGTCTCCGCCTTTTTCAGTGTGGCGAACCGGGTTGTGCCCGGTTGAACAAATGGGACATGGATGATGGGTTTTTTTGCAGCGGCGAAGACAAAACAGCGGCCTTCCAACCTTGCTCGCTGCTTGTTGCTTGCAACGGTGTCCGCTGTCACGCTCGCCATGTCCGGCTGCAGCACCACCTCGCCTGTTGACGCCATCTCGATTGACCGGGCTCAGGGCACGGATGAAAACATTTCCTCGCTCACCGAAGTCATTCAGCGCAACCCGCGCGATCCGGAGGGATACAACGTTCGCGGCGCAGCCTATGGGCGGTCCGGGCAGTTCCGCAATGCGATCGACGATTTCAATCGCGCCATCCAGCTCAACCCATCATTCTATCAGGCCTATGCCAATCGCGCGCTCATCCACCGATCCATGGGCAACCTGACCGACGCCGCCAATGACTACAATCGCGCGCTGCAGATCAACCCGCGCTATGATGTTGCCTATATCGGGCGTGGCAATCTCTACCGCCAGGCCGGCCGCACCAACGAGGCGATGAACGATTTCGACCGCGCCATCAATCTTCAGACAACAGATCCGCGAGCCTATCACAACCGGGGTCTGATCAAGCAGCAGCGCAATCAGCATCCTCAGGCAATCGAGGATTTTTCGACTGCGATTTCGTTGGCACCCAATTCCCCCGAGCCCTACAATGGCCGCGGCATTTCCTATGTCGCTCTCAATGATGATGACAATGCCTTCGCCGACTTCAACCGGGCGGTCGAGCTCAATCAGAGAATTGCTGAATCCTGGTCCAATCAGGCCCTGATCTACGAGCGCCGCGGCGACAAGAAGCGTGCCTCCCGGTCCTATGCCCGGGCAGCCCAACTCGACCCGAAATACCGTCCGGCCATCGACGGTCTGTCGCGGGTACGTTGATCAGGCCACCATCACCCGATCAAGGTGCGCGGCAGAACCACCCCCCCCTTGCAGTGAATTGAAACTCCCGCGGACTGAACTGCGCGCCGTTTCGTGGAACCATTGCTGTGCACACCCGTTGTAGGCTCGAACCAACAATCGGGAAAGTGAGTTCACAATGATTTCAAGAACCAAGATCACGGCCGCTGCGGCTCTCGCTGCAGTCGTCACCCTCGGCGCGACCTCGATCCCGGCCCGGGCTGACAGCGTCGAGCTCGGCCTGCTCGAGTGTGCCGTCGAAGGCGGCACCGGCTTCGTCTTCGGCTCCTCCAAGGACCTGGCGTGCGAGTACACCCCTGCAAACGACAGCGAGGCCAAGGAAGCCTATTTTGGCGTCGTCAACAAGTTCGGCATCGACATCGGCGTGACCGGCGCGACCTTGATAGAATGGGTCGTTCTTGCTCAGACAACGGACTACCAGTACCAGCCGGGCTCGCTTGCAGGCGATTATCGCGGTGTTTCCGCCGAAGCATCCGCTGCGGCAGGCGCCGGGGTCAACATCCTTGTCGGCGGCTCCGAGCAGACTTTCACCCTGCAGCCGGTCAGTGTTCAGGCCCAGGAAGGCGTGAATGTCGCCGTTGGCATTGCCGAGATTCAGTTGCGCTCAGCCGCCAATTGATCATCAACCGCAAAAACAGCAAGAGGCCCGGCAGCAATGCCGGGCCTCTTGTGTACACACGGCCTGATTTGGCTCATCCGTGCACGATCATCCGTGCTCGATGGCCTTGACGATGTCGTCCGTCATCTTCTTGGCGTCGCCCAGCAACATCATCGTTCCATCCTTGTAGAACAGCGTGTTGTCGATTCCGGCATAGCCGGACCCCAGCGAGCGCTTGACGAACAGGCAGGTACGGGCCTTGTCCACATCAAGGATCGGCATGCCATAGATCGGCGATGCCTTGTCGTCGCGCGCCGCCGGATTGGTGACGTCGTTGGCGCCGATCACATAGGCTACGTCTGCCTGCGCAAACTCCGAGTTGATGTCCTCGAGTTCGAACACTTCGTCATAGGGAACATTGGCTTCAGCCAGCAGAACGTTCATGTGACCGGGCATGCGGCCCGCCACGGGATGGATGGCGTATTTGACCTCGACACCCTGTTCCTTGAGCTTGTCGGCAAGTTCGCGTGTGGCGTGCTGTGCCTGGGCGACAGCCATGCCATAGCCGGGAACGATGATGACCTTGGATGCATTGGCCATCAGGAAGGCGGCGTCGTCGGCAGAACCCAGCTTGACGGTGCGGTCGATGTCGTCATCGCCCGCAGCTGCCGTCTCGCCGCCAAAGCCGCCCAGAATGACCGAGATGAACGACCGGTTCATACCCTTGCACATGATATAGGACAAGATCGCACCGGACGACCCGACCAGTGCGCCGGTGATGATCAAGGCCAGATTGCCAAGTGTGAAACCGATACCGGCCGCTGCCCAGCCCGAATAGGAGTTGAGCATCGACACCACGACCGGCATGTCGGCGCCGCCGATGGGCACAATGATCAACACACCGAGCGCCAGAGACAGAAGCACCACCAGCCAGAACACCGTGTAGCTTTCGGTTGCCACCAGAACCGCCACCAGAACCACGATACCAATTGCCAGCGCGGCATTGATGATGTGACGCATCGGCAGCATGATCGGCTTGCCCGACATGCGTCCGTCAAGTTTGAGAAACGCGATGATCGAGCCGGTGAAGGTGATGGCGCCGATGGCCACACCCAGCGACATTTCAATGAGCGCCTGCGCGTGGATCTCGCCAATTTCGCCAATGCCGAAGGCATGCGGGGAATAAAGCGCGGCCGCAGCCACCAGCACTGCCGCGAGGCCAACCAGACTGTGAAATCCCGCGACAAGCTGCGGCATCGAGGTCATCGGTATCTTGCGTGCAATAACGGCACCGACGCCGCCACCAATGGCGAGACCGGCAACAATCATCACCAGGCCACCGATTGAAGGCTCGGCCAGCAACAAAGTTGTGACAACGGCAAGCGCCATGCCACTCATGCCATAGAGGTTTCCCTTGCGGCTTGTGGTGGGATGCGAAAGGCCTCGGAGCGCCATGATGAACAGGACACCCGAAACGAGGTAGGCGAATGCGGCAAAATTCTCTGACATCAGCCTGCCCTCACTTCTCTTTTTTCTTGTACATGGCCAGCATCCGCTGGGTGACGAGGAAGCCGCCGAATATATTGACCGATGCAAGCACCAGCGCCACAAATCCGAAACCGGTTGCCCAGCCCGACAGCGATGTTCCGACCGCAAGCAGGGCACCGACCACAATCACCGAGGAGATTGCGTTGGTCACGGCCATCAAAGGGGTGTGCAGAGCCGGCGTCACCGACCAGACAACATAGTATCCGACGAAAATCGCCAGGACGAAAATCGCCACCTGGAAAACGAACGGGTCAATTGCCCCGCCACTGGCCGCATGCACGGCTGCTGCGATGCCATCGCCTGCTGGCCCGGCATTCTCCGCGGCTGCGCGCACCGCGCCCACAGCCTGCTCGAGGGTTTCAAGAGCGGTATCGAGTGCTGACCCTGCCATCATGCAGCTCCCTTGCTTGTTTCGCCGCCAAACGCGGGATGAATGACTGCGCCGCCATGGGTCAGCGCAGTGGCCTTGACCAGTTCGTCCTCAAGATCAACCGACACGGTCTTGGTGTCCTTGTCGATCATTGTATCGAGGAAGGTCAGAAGGTTTTTGGCATAAAGCAGCGATGCGCTTGCCGCGATCTGACCCGCCATATTGAGAATACCGATCACGGTGACACCTTCGACAGTGACCGTGTCACCTGGCTTGGAGCCCTCGATGTTGCCACCGCGTTCGACCGCCAGATCGACAGCGACCGAACCCAGACGCATGCTCTTGAGCATGTCGCGGGAGATCAGCTTCGGAGCGGGGCGGCCGGGAATAAGGGCTGTCGTGATGACGATGTCCTGCT
Source organism: Hoeflea sp. YIM 152468 (assembly GCF_029210485.1). GTDB lineage: Bacteria > Pseudomonadota > Alphaproteobacteria > Rhizobiales > Rhizobiaceae > Hoeflea. The sequence continues at coordinate 8,435 of NZ_JARGET010000012.1, read as the reverse complement.
TGGAGATGTGATCGGCCACCAGGGCGGCTTGTTTGGCCTGATAATCCTTCGACATTTCCTTGGCATAGCCGCCGGATGTTTCGGCCGCCTTGAATTCATCGTCTTCGACCGCGATGAACTTCGCCCCGAGCGAGGCAACCTGTTCCTTGGCAGCCGGACGCACGTCGGTGGCCGAAACCGCTGCGCCAAGACGGCGGGCTGTGGCGATCGCCTGCAAGCCCGCGACCCCGGCGCCCATGACGAAGACCTTTGCTGCGGGCACCGTCCCCGCTGCCGTCATCATCATCGGCATCGCCCGGTCAAATGTATGGGCTGCTTCAATAACGGCCTGATACCCGGCCAGGTTTGCCTGCGACGACAGAACGTCCATCGATTGTGCGCGGGTGATGCGCGGCATCAGTTCCATGGCAAAACTTGTCACACCGGCTTTCGCCAATGCCGCAAGCGCCTCTTCATTGCCGTAAGGGTCCATCTGCGCAAGCACGATTGCACCGGATTTCAGCGATTTCATGTCGCTGCTGGAGGGCCGGCGCACGCGCAGCACCACATCGGCCTTCTTGGCATCAGCAGCGGTACCGGTTCTGGCTCCGGCTGCAACAAAATCCGCATCGGCAATCCGGGATTTTTCGCCAGCGCCTTTTTGGACGACGACATCCAGGCCAAGCGCGGTCATTTTCTTCACCGTCTCCGGCGAAGCTGCGACACGCGACTCGAGCTGATCTGACTCTTTGGCTACAAAAACTATGGCGCCCACGAGAGCCCCTCCTCTAGCAAACAGGATGAGACGAGCCATGACGGATCACCAGGGATCCGCAACCAAACCCGCGGCGAATATTTCAGCGGGAAAGGATACTGGCGCCAATGATGAGCACCAGGAACAGCAAGAATGCCGTGATGGCGCCTGCTCCGGTGAAAAAATACACTGCCATACCAATCAGCAGCGCGACATTGAAGATGACGGCGTATTTCGCCCCGACAAGAAATCTGGTGTAGGTTTTTTCGTGCTCGGAATAATCCATAGCAGCGCCGGTTTCGACAGGACCGTTCATTTGTTCAGCCATGCTGTAACTCCCCAATTGGCATTTCAACGAGGGATTACACAAACCCCAACCATTGTGCAATGGACATCCGGTCACAGTCCCGTTGCAAAACAACCGGAACTCGCGGAAAACCTTCGCTCAGCTGGCCATTTACAGCAATTCGGGCAGGCGCATTGCACCGCGGGCGCGCTCGACTGCATATTTTGCGGTGGGGCGAATTGTCAGCGGCGGAAGACCCAGTTCCTCGCGCGGAGCGAACATCAGTTTGCGCTCATGCGGCTGTGACTGGAAAAATGGATAGCGTTCAAACAGGGTTCTCTTCAGCTCATGTGCATTTGCACCCTGCAGCTCGAGATGATTTTGGTATTGCTCGACATAGCGCGGGCCCGCCAGTTCGATGGATTGAAACACGCGCTTGTAGAATGCCCGGTGATTAGGCTTGGTGACCGAAAGGCAGAAATCCACATCGAAATAGACCGTCGCCATGGTTGCAACGCGTAAGGTGAGGTACGGCAACGCCGGATACTCACGCATGATTTCCGGATCAGCAGCAAACCGAACCGGATCAATGAAGGTCTTGCCCGCATCCAGCAGCGGGTGCATGACATCCGGAAATTGCGCCACGGCGACGCCGTCACGATGGGCTGCGGTGACGTGATGCACGCGGATGGTGGAAACGAGCTGCTCATCAAAGAATATTCCCATCACATGGGCATTGGGCTTGAAGTCCAACTCGTCGATCAGCAAGGAATCCCGATTTTCCCGTGCCAGGCCCACCGTGGTGAAGGCCTTGTAGCGAAGTCGGGCGATGTCTTCGAGGTCGTCCGCGCTTTCAATTCGACGATATTCGATACTCTCGAGAAAGCGCATCACGTTTGCGCTGAACCCTGAAATTTTGGCCTGAGCGGCATGAGCCATTGATGACAAGTCCCCGTCGTTTCGCACGAGGAAAGCTTATCGTTAAATTTGTATTAATCAATCTCAGGACAGTCTCTAAGACTTATTAACTACCTGTTAAGGTTAACGAAGGGTCAGATTACTTAGTCAAAACAATACGCCTGTAAAAAAGAGCCTGTATGAATTCAGGTTGTGTATCCGGCGTCATGCGGCGCAGAGCGCGGCTCCGGATCCTCTGGTCAGCTGTTACAGGATCCATCTGCCTGCGTCACATGGCTCTCCAAAGTCGGTCTTTTGGGGTGCCCGGACATTTTCCCTACCAGCTCGACAAACGCGGTTGCGGGCATTGGCACACCAAAAATGTAGCCTTGAATGATATCCGCGCACTTGTTCTCGCGGATCATTTCCAGCTGATCTTCCGTCTCGACGCCTTCGACCACAACCTCCAGCCCAAGCTCCCGGGCCAGGTGAACCACGCCTCTCAACAGTTTCATCTTTTTTGCATCCTTGGTCAGATCTCGAACAAAGGACCGGTCGATCTTGACCTTGTTGAGCGGCAACATGTCGAGGTAACTCAGGCTAGAGTAACCAGTGCCGAAATCATCAATGGCAATGGACATTCCCATCGCTCTAAGTTCGGTGAGGATCTCGCGTGCGTTGTCGAGATCATTCATGATCCCGCTTTCGGTAATCTCCAGTTGCAGCCGCTCCGCCGGCAGGTTTGCGCGATCAAGCGCGTCGGCAATCACCGAAACGATCCCGCGGTCATTCAGATCGTGGGCTGACAGGTTGACTGATACAAACAGATTTCGGGGCCAATTGGCTGCATCCTGCACCGCACGTTCAACCACACATCGGGTCAGCTCGCTAACAATCCCCATCTCCTCGGCAAGCGGAATATACACAGCCGGTGACACCGATCCGAGTTCCGGGTGCGTCCACCGGGACAATGCTTCAGCACCAACAATCCGGGTGCCGGCCGCATTGAACATCGGCTGATAGAACAGATTCATCGTCTGGGTCCGGATCGCTTCACGAAGGGCTGCCTTCATCCGCTGCCGGTCCGAGTACCGCAGATCCATGGATTTCTCGAACAAGGTCCAGCGGTCCTTGTCCCGACGTTTGGCTTCATACAGGGCGAGATCGGCCTGAATGTGCAATTCTTCGATCTGCACACCGTCGACCGGAGCCATGACCACACCGCCTGACAGGCTGATGAACAGTTTATGCCCGTCGATAATGTAGGTGCCGCGCAGCGTGTCAATGACATGATTCATGGTCGACACCAGGTCTTCGGCATCCTTGACATCGGGAATAAACAGGACGAATTCATCGCCGCCAAAACGCGAGTTCACAAACTTCTGTCTGGAAAGCGACCGAAGTCTGTTGGCGATGGCGATCAACAGCTTGTCGCCGCTGACATGCCCCATGGAATCGTTGACATACTTGAAATCGTCAATATCGAGGACAGCCAGCGCCAGATTTTGACCTGGCTCCGCCTTGGCGATTTTCAGTTCCACGACCTCTTTGAACCATGACCGGTTTGGCAATCCGGTCAGATTGTCAAAGCGAGCCATGTGAAGAATGCGTTTTTCCGACTGAATACGGTCCGACACATCCTCAAAGATCAGCACCACGCCCTTTTCACCCCGGTAACGGGCGCTGAACTCGAGCCAGGAGTTTTTATTGACGCGGACCAGCGCACGGTCGTCACGGCCATTGATCAGGTTTGTGAGGTGCTGATTGATCTGGGCGAAGTTTTCCGTCGCAACAATACCATTCCGGACCCCCAGCCTCAGGGTTGCTTTCAAGGCACGGCCTGTCAGCTTGGTGGTCTCGTCGATGTTGAAGAACTCGCGCGCCTTGCGGTTGGCCACTTCAATTCGGCCGTCACCGTCCAGCATGAACAATCCATGCGACATGTTGTTGAGCGCCGTGTCGAACCGCTCGGCAATTTCCGCCGTTTCCCGTTCGGCCGTTACCGAATTGAACAGGAAATCACGAACGCCATTTGCCATCGAACGCGTGGTCAGGAAAAGCGGCAGCAGCAGAAGCGCCATCAGGATCATGTAGGGATCGCGGGCCAGCAACAAGCCGGCCATCATCGGCAGACAGGCAGCCAGAACGATCATGTCGACATTCAATCGTGATCCGAAATTCCGCCCGACGACGGAGATCATGCTCGCCATGGTCACGGAAATCGTCACAAGCTCGGCAAAGGGATCCTGAGCGACGACCAGAGCATGTCCGCATATCGTGCCCAGGATGGAGCACGTGATAAACGATCCGGTTACATAACGCTTTTCCCAGTGCAGCGTATTGGCCATCTTGAAATTGGCCTTCTGCAACCGGTCGAACACCATCATGTCGATGTTGCGAACGGTCCAGACAACGAAAAGAGCCAAGGCTGCATAGAGATAGAACGGATCGTCAATGCGGAGATAGACTGCCATTGTTGTCACCACATGGGCTATCATGCCGGCAAACAACGTGCCGCGCTGCTGATAGAGCGAGACCACGAAGGAAAGCCGGACATCGGCCGCAAATGATGTGTTGTCTGCCGCTTGCATGAACACTAACCCTTGGATTTGTACTGGCAATCTATCAGGGTTGTCTTAAGAACACATTTATCCGAAACCCGAAATCTGAAACAGTCTCAAGCAATTAGGTTTGAAATCCTTGATCACAAAATCAAGAACAACAACGCCCCATCCAGCTGAAAAACCAGTTACTCTGCGGCAAGCGCGCTAAGTTTAGAAGACCCAGAAAGAATAGATCCCTTCATTTCGTTCTTTTTAACATACGCATCAGCCTTGTTACGCTCCTTAACATGGCCATACCCCCTAATACTCTGGGGGTAACTCAGGAAACATGCTATATCCGTGATGTTTCGACGATCAAGGACACTGGTCATTTGCGTCAGCTCGCCAATGAACTCTGACAGCATATGCCGTTCCATCCGTCGTTCACGGCTGTAGCCAAACACATCCAGAGGCGTGCCGCGCAGAAATTTCAATGCGGAAAGCACCGGAAACAGCACGCTCACGCCGGCCCCGAAGGCGGACTTTACGGGATGACCGTCTGCATCCTTTCTGCCCAGCACCGGCGGCGCCATATGATACTCGAGTTTGCCGTAGCTCTCGAACTGCTTGCTGAGTTGGCGCTTGAAGCTGCCATCGCTGTAGAGCCGCGCCACTTCGTATTCATCCTTGATCGCCATCAGTTTGAACAGTGATCTTGCAGCCGCCTCCGACGCAGCGCCAGGCTGGCCCGAAGCAAGCGTTTCAGCCTCGACAAGCGGGGTGAGGAGGTTGCGGTACTTTGCAGCCCAGGCCTTGTTTTGATAGGCTTGGAGGAAGTCGGCACGGCGATCGATAAGATCCGCCACGGTTTCCACGCTCGCCGTTTCAGCCCCGGCTGCCCGGTCAGAGACCAGCGCTTCCACCGACTGGGGATCGTGCCCGGCTTTTCGGCCCCACCGGAAAGCGGCTATGTTCATGGCAATTGCCTGGCCGTTGAGTGTGATGGCCTGCTCGACAGACTTCGGTGACAGCGGCAAGGCGCCCTTTTGCGACGCCATGCCGAGCATGAACATGTTGGCGGCGATTGCATTTCCGAAAAGCCGCGTGGCGGCAAAGGTGGCGTCGAAAAAGCTGGTGCGATCAGCGCCGGCTGCCTTCACGATGGCCCGCTTGAGCCGCTCGGTCGGCAGTGAAAAATCGGCGTTGCGAGTGAAATCGCCCGGCATGACTTCGTTAGTATTGACCAGAAAGGCTGTTTCACCTTCGCGGACTGAAGTCAGAACTTTCCGTGACCCGGAAACCACCAGATCACAGCCCAGAATGAGATCGGCCTTGCCAGCCGATATCCGGATCGCATGGATATCCTCGGGCCTGCGGGCAATGCGGACATGCGAGTAGACCGCGCCGCCCTTCTGCGCCAGACCCGCCATGTCAATCATCCCGCATCCCTTGCCTTCAAGGTGTGCCGCCATTCCCAGTATTGCCCCGATGGTGACCACACCGGTGCCGCCGACACCATCGATAATGGATGCCCACCCCTGCTCAAGGGGAGCAAGAGCCGGCTCCGGCACCCCGGCCAACGGGTCCGGGGCTGATGCGAGCACATTGGTATCAACCTTGCGGATGCGCGCTCCATGCACGGTGACAAAGGACGGGCAAAAGCCATCCACACAGGAAAAATCCTTGTTGCAGCTGGACTGATCGATCCGGCGCTTGCGCCCGAACTCGGTCTCCACAGGCTGGATCGACACGCAGTTTGACTGAACGCCGCAATCGCCACAGCCTTCGCACACAAGTTCGTTGATGATCACCCTCTTGTCCGGATCGGGGTAGGTGCCACGCTTCCTGCGGCGGCGCTTCTCGGCGGCACAGGTCTGGTCGTAGATCAGAACGGTTACCCCGGGCACACCACGCAGCTCACGTTGCACGGCATCCATCTCGGAACGGTGGTGAAAACTCATCATCGGCGGCCAGGCAGTGCCCGGCGCATAGCGGTCCGGCTCATCACTGACCAACGCGATCCGTTGCACGCCTTCGGCCCAGACCTGGCGGGCGATCGCATCGACGCTAAGGCTTCCCTCGTGAGGCTGTCCGCCGGTCATCGCCACAGCATCATTATAGAGAATTTTATAGGTGATGTTTGCATCCGAAGCGATGGCGAACCGCAAGGCCAGTACACCGGAGTGATTGTAGGTACCATCTCCAAGATTCTGAAAGATGTGCTCACGCGAGGTGAAAGGCGCCTGCCCGACCCATTGCGCTCCCTCGCCACCCATCTGGGTGAAACCGGTGGTGTCGCGATCCATCCACAATGCCATGAAGTGACAACCGATCCCGGCTGCGGCAACCGACCCCTCGGGAACTTTGGTTGAGCTGTTGTGCGGACAGCCTGAACAGAAATACGGTGTGCGCGAAGCCACCTCGGTGACGCTTGCCAGCATGCTTTGAAACTGGCGAATGCGCTTGACCTTGGCGTCGATGTCTTCGGAGTGGCCGATGACCTTGAGCACGCGCTCCCCCACCGCAACCGCGATATCATTGGGATCAAGCGCGCCCTTGACCGGAAACAGCCAATCGCCGCGCTCGTCACGCTTGCCCACCACCGTGGGCTGAAGCGCGGTCCCGTACAGGGCTTCGCGCAATTGGCTTTCCAGAAGCGAGCGCTTTTCTTCGACCACAATGACCATGTCGAGCCCGTCGACGAAGTCTCGCATGTCAGCAAGGTCGAACGGCCACGGGCAGGCAACCTTGAACAACCGGACGCCGATCCGGTTGGCGCGGGCTTCGTCTATCCCGAGATCCTCGAGCGCCTGACGCACATCCAGGTAATTCTTGCCGACCGTCAAGATGCCGATCTTCGCATCGGAACCACCCGAATAGATCATCCGGTTCAGTCCGTTGGCGCGGATATAGGCGCTCGCGGCGTCACGCTTGTACTCATGCAGGCGCATTTCCTGGCCAAGGAAATCGAGATCATGCGCACGAATGTTGAGCCCGCCCGGCGGCAACGCTGTTTCCGGCAGAATGATTTTCAGCCGGTCAAGCCCTGCATCCACCGATGCGGTCGATTCTACGTTGTCCTTGACGCACTTCAGTGCCGCCCAGGTTCCGGCGAAACGTGACATCGCAAACCCGTGCAGGCCGTAGTCGATCATTTCCTGCACACCGGCCGGATTGAGGATGGGGATCATCGTGTCAACGAAATTGAATTCGGTCTGATGGGCGTTGGTCGAGCTTTCCGCAGTGTGATCATCCCCCATCAGGGCCAGCACGCCCCCATACCGGGATGATCCGGCCAGGTTCGCGTGACGGAACACATCTCCGGAACGGTCCACGCCGGGGCCCTTGCCATACCAGAGCGCAAACACACCATCATACTTGCCGAATCCGTCCAATTCAGTCTGTTGTGATCCCCAGCAAGCCGTCGCAGCCAGTTCCTCGTTCAGGCCAGGCTGGAACACGATGTTGCGCTGGGACAGAGACCTTTGCGCATGCATGATCTGCTGGTCCAGGCCACCCAGCGGCGACCCGCGATAGCCGGAAACGAAACCGGCAGTGTTAAGCCCCGAGAGGCGGTCGCGCTCATGCTGCATCATCAGGAGACGAACCACCGCCTGCGATCCGGTCACAAAAATCCGGTCTTTGGAAAGATCGAACTTGTCGTCGAGCGAAACATCATGCGCAGTCATTGTGGTCTCCTCAAACCATGCCAATTCCGCTCAGACCGGAACCGCAACCAATCACAGGCTTTCTCCACCCATGCCCTGCACCAGTATTCGAGCCAGTCGGTGCGGCGGTCAATGGATTTCATAGCCGGGCATCCATTGCGCAATCAGCTGGTTGGCAATCAGCCTGACGCGCAATTTTCTGTCGCATCCGCCGCCTGCCGCGACCGTTTCAGCGGCCGATGGAATGGCCGCCATCAACGGTAATCGAACTGCCGGTCATATAGGCCCCCGCCTTCGATGCCAGCAGA
>NZ_JARGET010000011.1 GCF_029210485.1 Hoeflea sp. YIM 152468 | reverse complement strand
TGCAGCCGGCGCGGTGTAGGCGTCGAGTGCGGTTGAATTGGCAAAGGCGCCGGTGGAGGCTGCAAGGGTAAGGCCGAGGGCGAGAAGGATCTTGTTCATGGTGGTATTCCTTTAAAGTCGGGATCGTGTCTTGGGAGGACAGCGTGAGTTGACGAGTCTGCGGATCAGTGCGGGTGGACCAGTCGATCCACCCGCCAGCTCAGCGGCTTACTGGAAGCGCGGCGAGCCATCATTGCCGGCGCGGTCATAGATGACACCATCCGTGGCCACAGCGCCGATCGAAGCGGTCGGGGTGTAGTCAACGCCGCCCTGCGGTGCCTCAAAGCTCGGCGAGCCGTCATTGCCGGCACGGTCATAGCTGACCAGATCGTTGGAGGTTCCGACAGCAGGCGCGATTGCTCCCTGTGCAGCCGGCGCGGTGTAGGCGTCGAGTGCGGTTGAATTGGCAAAGGCGCCGGTGGAGGCTGCGAGGGTGAGGCCGAGGGCGATAAGGATCTTGTTCATGGGTTTTCTCCGTCTTCGTTTGATTTCGTTTCGATTTCAATTCCGTATCGTTTTTGCGATGCGGCAATGTCATGCGCTGGTCTTGGAGTGAACGGTTCCTCGGATTTTCTCAAAAGCGCTTCACAGAAGGCTCGCAGTTGGAAAGTCCGTATCGCCGTGCTCCGATAACCAACAGATGGGTGCGCCGGATCGAAATTGCCAACCACACTTTTGTGAGAACCCGTGCTGAAACTTATTCTTGAAATTGTCGTCGAGCATTCTTAGCGCTAGCTTTTATTGTGCAATTTCAATTAGATAATCGATTCAACCGATAGGCACTGGAATCTGGCGCACCCGTGACTGTGCACAGAAGTGTGTCCACATCGTTCACCAATCAGATGCTGAAAAATGCCTTCTGGCCTCAAATCAGCCGGTGTCGACCCTTGCGCCCTGGAACAAAACGCACTTGAAACGGAGCTGGCGCGAGTCAGACGGCTGGAATTCCGGCGCAGTTCTTGGTTTCGAATCCGCCAAACCACAGATTTTCGAATGAAAGACGATCAGCCTTAGTCCAGGGTGCGGCGAAACCGCGCCAGTGCCAGAACCATGAACACCGCTACAAAGCCCACCAGGGCCGCGAGCGGCATGGCCACGCCCTGAAGGTCGGCGCCCTTGAGCATCACCGCGCGGATGATTCTGAGAAAATGGGTGAGGGGAAAGATTTCGCCCAGCGTTTGCGCCCAGGCCGGCATGCCGCGGTAGGGAAACATGAAACCTGACAGCAACAGAGACGGCAGAAAAAAGAAGAAGGTCAGCTGCATCGCCTGCATCTGGGTTCGCGCCAGAGTCGAAAACGCGTAGCCGAGCAGCACCAGCGCCAGAACAAAGATCAGGATGCTGATCAGCAGCAGCGTCAAGGAGCCGACGAACGGCACATCGAAGAGAAACTTCGCAGCCGTCAGCACCACCACCACCTGGACAGCGCCCACCGCAAGGTAGGGCAGCACCTTGCCCAGCATGATCTCGATCGGGCTTGCCGGCATGGCCAGCAGGTTCTCCATTGTCCCGCGCTCGACCTCTCTGGTCAGCGCCATCGAGGTCATCATCACCATGGTCAGTTGCAGGATCACGCCAAGCAGCCCCGGCACGATGTTGTACTGCGTGATGCCTTCGGGATTGTAGAGCCTGTGCACCACCACTTCGAGCGCGGCTGTCGATTGCCGGGCCGCCAGTGCTTCGGCCGACTGGGCGCGCAACAGCGCCTGCGCCGCCACCGTGCCAAGCGTTGAAATCGCCCCCGATGCCACCGAAGGATCGGTGGCATCGGCCTCGATCAGAATCTGCGGATGGTCGCCGCGCTGCACCCGCCGGGCAAAATCCGATGGCACGGTAACGACAAACGACACCGTGCCCGAACGAATCAGCCGCTCGGCCTCGGCGGCACTCGCCACCACATGGTCGAACCGGTAATAGCCGGTGTTCTCCATCGCCGAGACCATGGCGCGGGTGTAAGGATCCTGACTGGTGGTGACCAGCGCCGCCGGCAGCCCTTTCGGGTCATTGTTGATGGCAAAGCCGAACAGCACCAGCTGCATCAGCGGCACCCCCAGCATCATCGCAAAGGTGATGCGGTCGCGCCGCATCTGGATGCTCTCCTTGGCAATGATCGCCCACAACCGCCTCAAGGAAAACAGCGCGCTCATGCCATATTGTCCGTCGACTTGCCCATGAACTGGATGAACACATCCTCCAGACTGGTTTTATCCTGCCGGAAGCTGGCCCCGGTTTGTCCGGCCGCTTGCGATACGGCAGCCTGCAGCCTCTCCATGTTGGTGCCGACGACATGCAGCGTCAGACCGAACGGCGCCACCTGATCGACACCGTCCATGCGCTCAAGCATGCGCGCCGCCTCGGTGAGGCGCCCGCCTTCAAGAATGAACGTGGTCAACGCCGCATCGCGGATCACCTCGCTCACCGTACCGCTGGCCAGAAGCTTGCCATAGGAAATGTAGTGGATGCGGTGGCAGCGCTCGGCCTCGTCCATGTAATGGGTCGAGACCAGCACGGTCAGGCCGGCGCTGGCACGCATGTGGATCTCGTCCCAGAATTCGCGCCGCGCCTTCGGGTCAACCCCGGCGGTCGGCTCGTCCAGCAACAACAGCTTCGGCTTGTGCATGATGCAGGCAGCAAGGGCCAGCCGCTGCTTCCAGCCGCCCGACAGCGTGCCCGCCATCTGATTCTTGCGCGACGACAAGCCGAGATCCTCCAAGGTGTCGCGCACAACCGACGACACCGGATCAAGATCATAAAGCCGCGCGACAAACGTCAGATTTTCCTCAATCGACAGATCCTCGTAAAACGAGAACTTCTGCGTCATGTAGCCGACATTGCGCTTGATCAACCGCCCCTCGGTGCGAATGTCATGGCCCAGCACCCGGCCTTCACCCTCGTCCGGTGTCAGCAACCCGCACATCACCCTTATCGTGGTGGTCTTGCCTGACCCGTTGGGCCCGAGAAAGCCGGAGATTTCGCCTTCCGCCACCTGCATCGACACATGGTCGACAACGGTCTTGTCGCCGAACCGCTTGACCAGTCCGCTGACCTCGATCACGTTCATCATTGCCCGCTTTCGAGATCGACATCGACAATCTGCCCCGGCACCAGCGCCCGGGCGTCGTCGTCCGGCCGCGCTTCGACGAGATACACCAGCTTCTGCCTGTTCTCGAGCGAGTAGATCACCGGCGGGGTGAACTCCGGATCGGACGAGATATAGCTCACCGTCGCCCGCATCCCCTCGCCGCAACCATCGCAATGCACCAGCAGCGAAGTGCCCACCTGGATGGTCGACAGCGCCGGTTCAGGCACGTAGACCCTGAGCTTGCGCGCACCATCGGGCAGCACCGACAACACCGGCGCCTGCGGCCCGGCCACCTCGCCGGCGTTGCGGATGATGTCGGACACCACCCCCGGCAGCGGCACCGACAATGTCCGTTTGGACAACCGCCAGGCGGTGGATTCGAGGACCGCCTCGGCCTGATCGACGGCTGCCTGTGCTGCCTTGATCTCGTTGGCGCGCGCCGGCAACCGGGCCACGGCCAGATTGGCCTCGAGTTCCGACACCTTTGCCTGAGCCAGTTCCAACGCGGTGGACGCGGAATCATAGCTGGCCTGGGTTGATATTCCTTGTTTCAACAAATCCGCCTGCCGCTGTCTGACCCGTTCGGCCTCTGCAGCCTGGGCTTGAGCGGATCTGAGCGCTGCGGTGATGCTGGCAATCTCTTCGGGCCGTCTGCCCTGTTGCAGATTGGCAAGCTGGCTCTCGGCCAGGGCCAGTCCGGCTTCGGCCTGGGCGACGGCGATCTCGGCGTCACGCCGCTCCAGCCGGCCAAGCGCCTGTCCGGCGGTGATCTGGTCGCCGCGCCGGACACTGATCTCGACGATCTGGGCCGTCTCGATCGGCGCCACCAGCACATACTCACCCTCGACATAGCCCACCGCCAGCGGACCCGCGCCCAGGCATGCTGAAAACAGCGCCGAAATCAGCGGTATCGCGCAAACCAGCGAGCTCATGACTGTTCCTTCCTGTGAGTGGCAACAAACGCGCGAATATTCCCCAGGAGCACGGCCTTGATCGCCTCCACCTCATTCGGCCCGACCTCCTTCCAATCCATCCGCCTGGCAACGATCACGTGCCCGATGCGAAAATAAACGACCTGACCCGCAATGCTGAAGGTGCCAATCCGGATCAGGTCACTCTCCGGGTCCTGGCCGGTGGCCAGCCCGAGAAGATCGCAAAGGCTGGAATGCACCGGCTCGATGAAATCGGCATAAACCTTGTCGAACACTGCCCCCGCCGAACCCATTTCCCGCACCATGAAGCTGGCAATGTCGCGGGCCTCGATCTGCCCCAGCATGAAATCGGCAATCCCCATGATGACCCGTTCGAAGGCAGCCTGCGCCTGAGCCGGGTCACCTTTCGGATCAAGCGCACTCAGCGCCGGACCGACAACACTCTGGATACGGCTGCCAATCATCTCGGCGCAGGCGACCCTCAGCCCCTCCTTGCCACCGAAATGATAGGCGATGGAGGCGATGTTGGCTTGCGCTGCAGCGGCGATCTCACGGGTTGAGGTTGCCTCAAACCCCTTGGTGCCAAACAGTTTGATGCCGGCCATCAGCAGTGCCGTGCGGGTCTGGTCACCGGGCTTGCTGGTGGCGGAAAGGTCTGTTGATCGTGATGTCACGGCAGGGCTCCGTCTGATGCATTAGCCTTTGATCATAACAGATCCCCAGACTCAATCAAACGATTGATTGAGTCTGGTCTGAAAACAACCCGCGGCGCTGTACGGACGGAGCGGAAAACGCAAACAGCGGCAACGCCGTTGTGCGGCGGCTGCCTATGGTCGGATTTTCCGCATCATCAGCCACCGGTAAAGCCGGGGTGACAGCCGGTTGATGCGCCAGACCAGCGAAGCCACCCGCCCCACCGGGATGAAACCTTGGCCGCGACGCCAGCCTTTGAGAATGATCTCGGCGGCGCGGTCCGGGGTCATCTCATCGAAGCCGTCCACCGCAGCCCCGGGCCTGCCGATACCATCTGTGCCGGCTTCAAGCCGCCCCGGATTGGTGGCAACGAAGGATGGTGCTGCGATGACAACGCTGACGCCATGCTGGGCTTCTTCCGTCGCCAGTGACGCGAAAAAACCGGTCAGCGCATGTTTGCTCGCTGCATAGGCGGTGCGTTTGTAAAGTGGCGCAAACCCCGCAACCGAAGCCACAGCAAGATGTGTGCCCCTCCCCGCCCGCACGGCCTTGAGCAGCCCCGCAGCCATCCGCACCGAGCCGAAATAGTTGATCTCCATAACCCGCCGCTGCGAGGCCAGCGTGGTTTCGTCGAACAGACCGATCTGGGTCACACCGGCATTGTGAATCACCAGATCCAGCGCCGGGTGGCGCTCTGAAATGTCCTCGCACGCAGCAGCAACCGCCGCCTCATCGGTCAGATCGCAGCCGAGCGTCTCCACATTCGCGCGGTCCTGCGGCACCGCCTCCAGCGCCGTTGGCAGGTCAACCAGCACCACCTGCCAGCCTTGCTTGAGCAGAAGCCGCGTGAACGCCTGCCCGAGACCGCCGGCGCCGCCGGTAATCACCGCGACGCGCGTCATAGCCCCGCCGCCTTCCGCCACAGTGCGAAGGTCTGCGCACTGCTGAGTTCAGGCGTATAGCCGAAGCCGGTTTTCAGCGCCGTATTGTCGAGCACCGGCCGGTATTGCAGAAACCGGACCTGCTCCGGCCCGTAGCGAGACAGGCCAAGCGGCCGCGCGATGCCAAGAGCGGCCTTGAGCAGCCAGGCCGGCAGCGCCATCACCGGCTTTCCAAGCGCCCCAGCCAGATCGTCAACCGTCATCAACCCGTCGCCGCAGACATTGAAAATGCCCGCCGGACCGTCGCCCGCCGCACGCAGCAGAATCCGTGCCAGATCGCGGGTCCAGACAAAGACGAAGGGACTGTCCGTGCCGCGAACCGCAATCAGCCGCGGCCGGTGAAACAGGTCGGTGATCTGGTTTTCCAGTCCCGCCCCCAGCACCGTGCCGACCCGCAGCACCACCTGTTCAAGCGCGGCATGGCTGGTCCGCGCCTCGGCCAGCATCTCTTCGACCCGGCGCTTGTGATCGGAATAGGCAAATTCCGGGTTACCGCGCACCGGATCGCTTTCCCGCAACGGCACCGGATTGTCGGCGTGATAGCCGTAAGCCGCCCCCGACGAGGTCACCACCAGCCGCCGCACGCCATATCGTAAGGCTGCGTCGAGCACATTGTGTGTGCCTTTGACGTCGACGTCATAGGCAAAGTCGCGGCCCATGCCGCGCGCCGGCGAAACGATCGACGCCAGATGCACGATCACCTCGGGCCTGAACGCGCCGATCACGCGTGCCGCATCACCGCCGCGCACATCAAGCGTTTCAAAGCCAATGCCCGGCGGCACGATCTCAGGCGCCCGCACGTCTGTTGCCAGTGTCTGGGTGCCGGTCCCGGCCAATTCTTCGAGCAGGACCTGACCGACGGCGCCGGCCGCACCGGTGACCAGAACCCGGCTCATCGCCTGGCCTCGCTGCGCGACCAGACGCCGGCGATCGCAAGGCCCGATATGGCGTGCCAGATTCCCCAGAATGCCGCAGCCACCGCCATGCCGCCAAGCCCGCCGAAGAAGGCGAAGATCAGCACCAGGCCAAGGCCGGAGTTCTGGATGCCGGTTTCGATGGTGATGGCGCGGCGGTCAAAGTCGGAAAGCCGCATCACCGTTGCCATCAGATAGCCGCCCGACAGCGCCAGCCCGTTGTGCAGCACCACCAACCCGGCAACCGCAGTGACATGGCTGAGGAAAAAGCTCCAGTTCGCGGCCAGCGCCAGCACGATAAAGCCGATGAAGATCGCCATCGACAGCGCCTGCATCGGCTTGCGGATCCGGATCGCCCAGGCTGGCCGGTAGCTGTTGACCAGGATGCCGAGCACCAGCGGCAAGATCAGCATGAAGAAGACGGTGATGGCGATGGACACAGGATCCAGCTCTGTCTGCCGCAGCAGCGCCCGCGTCGGCGCGTAGAGGTTTCCCCAGAACGCCACATTGACCGGAGTGAGCAGAATCGCACCCAGTGTGGCGACCCCGGTCATCGACACCGACAGCGCCGCATTGCCGCCTGCGCGGTGGGTGATGAAGTTGGAGATGTTGCCGCCGGGACAGGCCGCCACCAGGATCAGCCCCAGTGCGATCGAGGGGCGCGGATTGGTTGCAACCAGCATCAGATAGGTCACCGCCGGCAGAACCAGAAACTGCGAGACCATGCCGGTGAGCAGTGCTTTGGGCGCGGTCAGCAAGGCGCGGAAATCCGAGCTGCGCAGGTCGAGCGCGATCGAAAACATCACGATTGCCAGAATGGCATTGAGCAGCATCAGGCTTTCCGGGCTGAAATTCAGCCGTACCGCGTCGATATCGATCATTGCTTGCGCCCCCCCAAAGCTGCAATCCAGCTGGTAACGGCAGTCCGGTAGGTGGCCTTGTCAACGTAATAGGCCATGCGTGGCAGGTCGATATAGTTCATCCCGCCTGTGGCCCGCTTGAAACCGGCAGCCTTTTCCTGTTGCAGCGCCTTGGCCGCCATCATGCCTTGCTTCAAGCCGGCAATGTAGCGCGCCACCATTTCGGCTTGCTCGTGCCGGCCTTGCCAGCCCAGTCCCGAGGCCTCGACCATCCCGAGCACGAACAGATCGTCACGTTCGGGGTGCAGGCAATTGAGGAACAGATGCGGTGCATCGCCCTGCCAGTTGAGCAGTGCCTTGTCGATGAACGGGTAATGCAGACGATAGCCGGTGGCCGCCAGGATCAGATCATAGTCTGCCTGATCTCCGTTCTTGAAGTGCACGGTGTCGCCATCGAACCGCGCCACATCCGGCCTGACCGTGATGTCGCCATGTCCGGCATGAAACAGGATCAGCGAATTGACGATTGGATGCGATTCGTACAGCGCGTAATCGGGCTTGGGAAAGCCGTATTTGGCCGGATCGCCGGTGAACCATTTCAGGATCATGCCGTCTATGCGGCGCTTGAGCCACATTGGCAGCTTGATCGCCCCGCCCATCGTGTCGGCGGGCCGTCCAAAGACATATTTCGGCACGAAATAATAGCCGCGCCGCATCGAGATGTCGCAGCTCTTGCCGTGGTGGATCGCATCCACGGCAATGTCGCAGCCGGAATTGCCCGCACCGATGATCAGCACCCGCTTGCCGGCAAAAATCCTCGGATCGCGATAGGCGCTCGAATGCATCAACTCACCCGAGAACGTGCCCTTGAACGCAGGCATGTTTGGCTCTGACAAAGTGCCGTTGGCAATCAGCAGCCCGGCGAACTCGGCCTGTCGCTGCGTGCCGTCTGCTTCGCGCCAGGTGACGCGCCAGCCCTCGCCCGACTTGCCCAGCGGCGTGGCCGAGAGCACTTCAGTACCGAAACGGAAATGGTCTCGAAGTTTGTAATGGTCGGCAAATTTCCTGAAGTATTTTCTCAGCTCATGATGCGACGGATAGTCTGCCACATGGCTGTCCATCGGAAAATCGGCAAACTCGGTCATCGTCTTCGACGAGATCAGGTGTGCGGTCTCGTACATGGTCGATTTCGGCCCGTCGATATCCCACAATCCTCCGACATCGGAGTTGAGCTCGAAGCCGGTGAAGGCGATACCCTGCTCGATCAGCGTCTTGGCCATTGCCAGCCCCATCGGCCCGGCCCCGATCAGAGCATAATGCCCGCGCAGATCTTCGCTATCGGCCGTGATCGCATCGGCCTGATTGACATGCAAGTCCAACCGCCCCCTCCCTGGATCCAGTGGATTCTTGTTCTGCAGCAAGTAATGAACGATCGTTCAATTAGAGACAAGGGGTTTTTTTGGGGCCGCTGTCGCCTCACCATCTCTGGCGCATATCGAGACGCGCACACGCGAGGGTGCGGGCGGACAAACTGCCTCCCCAGGGCGGACCCGGGTGCAGCCCTTCCGGGCTGATGGCGGAGCCATTGACGTTGATCAGGCCGCACCGACAGACCGCTGGGCGGAAAAGACCGGTCTGGAAAGTGCGCCCGCCCCCCGGGCATGCCTTTTTATCTTGCATCCACAGGATAAACGATGGCGGTCCGGCTTTGGTCCTGCTCATGCATGCGCCAGTAATTTTCGGTTATCTGCCCAGTAACCGGCCCCACCAATCCTGAGCCAACCGGCCTGTGGTCAATCCTGGTAATGGGCATGACACCGCCTGCGGTTGAGGTGATGAAAACCTCGTCAGCGGTTCGGAGTTCGTCCGATGACACGGCACGTGTCTGGCATCTGATCCCCAGGGCATCGCATATTTCAAGAACAGATTGACGGGTTATTCCCATCAAGACCCCAAAGTCAGGCGTGGAAATTCCGCCATCCTTGACGGCAAAAACATTAAAGCCCGGTCCCTCGGCAATGTTTCCATTGGCATCGAGAAGAATGGCCGTCTCCGCGCCGCGATCATAGGCCGTATAAAGCCCTCTCACCAGATCCAGCCAGTGATAGTTCTTGACGGTCGGATCGACGGAAAGCGGTGAAATCCGGACAATGTCGGTGATGGCTGCGTGCAAACCCCGCTCCATCTGTTCGGGATTGGCGACAGATCCGAAGGGAATCGCAAATGCAATGAAACGATTGACCGCATCGCGTGGGTCGCGGCTGAACGTCGGCGACGTTCCGCGCGTGCAGATGAACTCGACATAGGCGTTTTGCAGTCCCGACAAGGCCACGCAGTTGTGCAGGATTTCGGCCACCTGCGCGGGACTGTAGGGGATGGCCATGTGCAGTTTCTCAAGGCCTGCGAAAAAGCGGTCAAGATGGTCATCAAGCCTGAAAAATGCGCCTTTCCATGCGTGCGCCACGTCATAGGTCGCATCCGAGTGGAGGAAGCCGTTGTCCAGCACGGAGATTTTCGCTTCGGAAATGGGCAGATACTGACCGTCCATGAAAGCAACGCCAGGAGGAAAGACCGTAGGATCAATATGCCGTTTGGACAGCTCTGGAAATGTCTGCATTGTCTGGCTCCGGTGGCGGATCGCTGCTTTTGGCGAATGGGTTCATTTAGGCAAATCGGCGCTCGGTCCTGAGCCTATTCGCCGGTTTCGTCATCCTCGTCATGTTTCTTGCGGATCGAGCGGACCACCATCCAGGTAAACCCGATGGCAACGGGCACGAACAACGCCGACGCCAGCCCGGATTTGATCGGCAGGCCAAGACCATCCAGCGGTTTGGCCAGATAGCCGAACAACCCGACGATGTAGTAGGAAATCGCCGCCACCGAAAGCCCTTCAACCGTCTGCTGCATGCGCAATTGCAGCTTGACTCTCCGGTTCATCGAACTCAACACGGCGCTGTTCTGCCGCGCAAGCTCGACATCAATCCAGCTGCGCAGAAGTGCTGTTGCGCGCGACAGCTTGCGCGACAGGTTGGCCTGACGTTCCTCGATCGACTGGCAGGTCCGCATGGCCGGGGCCAGCCGCTTCTCCAAAAACGCGCCGATGGTCTCGTAGCCCGGCTGGGCGACTTCGGCCAGCGAGGCGATCCGCTCGGAGACGATGCTGGAATAGGCCCGGCTGGCGCCAAACCGGTAGAGGCTCAGAGCCGCGCCGGCTTCAAGTTCCGCCGCCAGAACCGTGATGTCGGCAAGCAGGCTGTTGGCGTTTTCGCGGGCGCCGGTTTTCATTTCCTGGGTGATCCGGGTCAGGCTGTCCTCGATCCGGCGCATTTCCGGCGACAATGACCGCGCCAGCGACAACCCCAGTGCGGCCAGCGTCCGGTAGGTTTCGATGTCAAGCAGCCGCTGCACCACGGCGCCGCGACCGGCATCGGTCATGCCCTTGTCGATCACCAGAATACGGGTCAGCCCGTCGCCGTCCTGGCGAAAATCCGTGGCGATCACCGCCTGTCCGCCCTTGATCTCGCTCAGGCACAGGCTGGTCGGATCGAAACTTTCCAGCGCTGCCTGTGTCTCCGGTGAATCTCCGCGCACTTCAAGCCGTATGCCTGAAATCAGCGAGCCCGGCGGCGAGAACTGATCGCCGAACGGATGCGTGTCGACACCATCGCCAAAATGTGGCGGAGCCGGCGCATCCCAGAAGTAGGTCGAGAACTCGGTGTGGCGCTCCCAGCGCAGCGTGCCCTGCCCCCAGGGCATGGAAAAATGCGCCGTGTCGCGACCCGGAACGGCAACCCCACGCGCTCGTGCCAGCCCCGCCAGCACCGCATGATCGACCACCGATCCGCCCTCGGTCAGAAACGCCAGCTGAAAAATCACCCGGGACTTTCCCACCAGCGCAAACGGGCGCGCATGGATTTCGCCCAGCGCCTCGGCCCGCCCCGGAGGCATCGGAAATGAAAACCTGCCCATGATGTCTTCCCCCGTCTAAGCAACCAGACCCCGCAAACCCGCTATGGCGGCTCCACACCTGCACGGTAACGGACAATCTGCCCCAGGTACCGTCTTATCGTCGCGATGAGATCATATACCGCATCCGTGCCAGGGCTTCTGTTGCAACGCTCGATTTTTTGTCAGGCGCTCAAGCAAATCCGCGAGCCTCTGCCCTCAACACCCCGAGCGCCGGACAAGATGCCATCAGCCGTCAGGGCACGCACGGTTTGATCCGCACCGGACCGCCCGCATCGGCGCCCAGACTTGTGCAGCCACCCGGATGGCACAGGTCCCAGGCCGACACCGTGGCGCCGGAAGCGGCCAGCACCAGTTCGGGCACCAGCGGAACCTTGGGGGTCCACAGCCACCAGCCATCCACAAGCTGCGCGCCCTCGCCCGGATCCATGCCCGCGCCCGACCCCTTGACCCGCGCCTGGGTCAGTTCCAGCCCCTCTGGTCTCACCCGCCAATCCTCACGCCACTCGGTCTTTTCCACCGAATGGGTCCAGGACAGGCTGAAGATCCCGGTGGCAATCACCATCGTCTTGCCGGCGGCTGCGACACACAGCGCAAGCCCCATCTAGGCCAGCACTTCGCGAGAGCGCATCCGCCGATAGGCCAGCAAGGCGAAGGCGGCCGCCAGCGCAAAGCCGATCTCGTCGGTCAGCGGCAGGGAGGCAATCAGGGTGAAAGCCGCCACCATCGCCAGTGCCCTGAGCAGCCAGCCGAGTGGTCCGCCAAGGAAGCCGATCACCGCAGCGCCCCACAGCCCGATCGCCAGTGTGGTCTTGACCACCACATAGATGACTGCAGGCACGTAGCCGATCTGGGCTGCCAGCGGCCCGCCATCCTGCAGCATCAGCGCCGGCGTGTAGACCGCCATGAACGGGATCACGAAGCCTGCGGCGGCCACCTTGATCGCCTCCATCGAGATCTTCAGCCCGTTCTCCTTGGCGATCGGGGCTGCGGCGAAGCAGGCCAGCGCCACCGGCGGCGTCAGATCAGCCAGAATGCCGAAATAGAACACGAACATGTGGCTGACGATCAGCGGCACACCAAGTTCCAACAGCGCCGGCCCGGCAATCGACGAGGTGATGATGTAGTTGGGGATCGTCGGAATCCCCATGCCCAGCACGATGCAGGTGATCATCGTCAGCACCAGCGACAGGAACAGGCTGTCCTGGCCGACCGCCACAATGAACTGGCCGAAGGTGTTGGCAGCTCCGGTCAAAGTCATGGTGCCGATGATGATGCCGACGACGGCACAGGCCACCCCAACCGGCAGCGCCGTCTTGGCTCCGTCCGCAAGCGAATCCCGGCAGATGGCAAGCGTTTCGCGCCCGCCCTTGGACAGCGCGTTCCAGCCGATCAGCAGCAGCACCGCAGCCATGACCACCATGATGCCGAATTGCAGGAACGCTGCCGCCACCAGCCCCAGCCCGATCCAGAAGATCGTCCTGATGGCGCCTGCCGGCAGCCCCAGGGCAACCGATCCGCCGAGGATCAGCAGCACGGTGAGCGCCAGCCCGACGGTTCCGGCAAACAACGGCGTGTAGCCCGAAAACAGCAGATAGATCAGCATCAGCAGCGGCAGCACCAGGAACCATTGTTGCTTCAGCGCCTTCATCGGTGACGGCAGTTCGTCCACCGGCAGGCCGACGAGATTGTGTTTGCCCGCTTCCAGATGCACCATCCAGAAGGCTGAGGCAAAATAGAGCACGGCCGGAATGATCGCCGCCTGCACCACTTCGTAATATTCGACACCCAGTGTCTCGGCCATGATGAAGGCCACCGCCCCCATTACCGGCGGCATCAGTTGCCCGCCCATTGACGACGTTGATTCCACCCCTCCGGCAAAGGCCGAGCGGTAGCCGAATTTCTTCATCAGCGGGATGGTGAACTGTCCGGTGGTCACCACATTGGCGACGCCCGACCCGGAGATTGTGCCCATCAGCCCCGACGAAATCACCGACACCTTGGCCGCACCGCCGCGCTTGTGGCCGACAAGCCCGAGCGACACATCGGTGAACAGCTGGATCATGCCGGCCTTTTCCAGAAATGAGCCGAACAGGATGAACAGGAAGATGAAGCTCGACGAGACATAGATCGGAATCCCGTAGATCCCTTCGGTGCCGTAAGCCATGTGATCGATGACCTGGGCAAAATCATACCCGCGATGATCAAACGGCGCCGGCAGATACTCGCCGAACAGGCAGTAGGCCAGAAACGCGCCGGAAATGATCGGCAGCGCCGGGCCCATGATCACCCAAGCGGCGGCAAACACTGTCGCGAGTGCGATCACGCCGAGCACGATATCACGCTGCAGCGGATCGCCGGCGCGCAACAGCAGTTCGGTGTATTCATACCATTGATAGACCGCGACGACGACGCCGAGCCCGGCCGCGATCCAGGCGGCGGTGCGGACCGCCGGACCGGAATTGCGCGCCAGCGCAACCAGCGGAAACGTCAGAAGCATCAGAAAGCCGACATGAATGGCCCGCACGATCTGGCTGGCAAAATCGACAATATGGGCTGCCGTGGCGATCTGGAAAACCGAAAACACCACCGCGATCCAGAACAGCAGCCGCCCTTCCCGGCTCGCCGGAAAGCTCTTTGCCAGCGGATCGTGCAATCCCAGATCAGCATTGCCCTCCGGAACCTGATGCGGCGTCTGGTCATGAAGCATGCGATGTTCTCCCCCAAAACACGGGCTTTCCGTGGCGGTGCCCTTGCAAGGAACCGCCACGGTCAAGTCTTGTTCGTCCGAACTTTTGGTCCGGTCTTACATCATGCCCTTTTCCTTGTAGTAGCGTTCAGCGCCCGGATGCAGCGGCAGCGGCATGCCGTTCATGGCGTTTTCCAGCTTGATCTGGGCGGCGGCATTGTGCGCGGCTTCGAGATCGGGAAGGTTTTCGAACAACTGCTTTGTCATCTCGTAGGCCAGATCATCACTGACATCGGAATGCGTCACCAGGAAGTTGACCACGGCCACGGTACCGACATCGCTGTCCTGGCCATTATAGGTGCCGGCCGGAATGGTCGCGGCGATGTAGGGCGCGCCAAGCGCTGTCACAACATCTTCAGGCACGGCCACCATTTGCACGTCGATCGAGGTCGACAGGTCCTTGATCGAGGACACGCCGAGGCCAGCCGACTGGAGCGTCGCGTCAAGCTGGCGGTTCTTGATCAGCTCGACCGATTCCGAAAACGGCAGGTACTCTGTCTTGGACAGGTCGTCATAGGTCATGCCGGCAGCGTCGAAAATCTTGCGCGCGTTGAGTTCGGTACCCGACTTGGCTGCCCCCACCGACAGGCTCTTGCCCTTCAGGTCGGCAAAGTTGGTGATGCCCGATTCCTTTGACGCCACGATCTGGATGTAGTTGGGGTAGACGGCCGCAATGCCGCGGAGCTTGTCGAGCGGAGCCTTGAAACCTGCTTCCGCGTCGCCTTCCCAGGCCAGCTTGACCGAATCGCCCAGCGCCAGCGCCAGTTCACCCTTGCCCTGCTGCAGCAGGTTGAGATTTTCCACCGAAGCCTTGGTCGACTGCACCTGGGTGCGCACGCCGTCGATCTTCTCGGCATAGATCTTCGACAGGCCGACGCCGAGCGGGTAATAGACCCCGGAGGTGCCGCCGGTCAGGATGTTGACAAATTCGTCTGCCTTGGCGGGCGCCAGCGACAGACCCATGGCCGTTGCCGCCAGAAGGGTCACAAGGCTTCTTCGATTGATGCTGCTCATCAGGTTTTCCTCCACGTTCCGAAAAATGACTTGGCGGGGCTTGCTGCACCGCGATGATACTTTTTCCGCTTGTCGTCCGCACATCCAACCAGGCAATCGGAATATCCAGGGTTTCCGCACGGACCGGACCACCATAACTGTCAGTTTTTCAGCCGATGACAAGCAGTGATTGGCAAAATCCGGTCGTTTTTTCTCCGCAGCAGCAAATCCGGAACGCACAGGCCGGCAGCCGGTGCAGCACGCATGGAAATCAGTCCCAGGAGCCTTTGCGGGCGTCCACCAGATGAATGATCGAGGCAGGGCTGGTGATCCAGTATCCATCGAATTCCTTGCCCAGCGCCTCGATCTCGTCACATCTGACAACATTCGCGTCCGCAAGCTGTGTTGCGGCAGCGGCGGTGTCGTCGGTGATGATTTCAAGCCACAATTCGGCCTGGCTCATCGCGGCCACCTTGTCGATCCAGAGGTTGTTCGGTCCGAACTTGAAGCCGACCGCGTCACCACCTGGGCCGCCGACCGGTTCCAGCCCGAGAATGTCGCGGTAGAACCTCACGGTTGCATCATACTGGTGTGGCGGAACCTTCATGGCGATGTTCTTGCCGCCCATAAATTTCACAGGCATTTTCAATCCTCCCTGGTCTGCTTCGAGGTCTCGGCAGTGGTGCTGCTTGCTTCGGCAATGGCGGGCGCAGGATCGCTGCTTGCATCTGCATCGGCCAGATGCAGCTTCAGCCGCTCGAACGCATCGCCCCATTTCTCGCCAACAAGCGCCAGGAACGCGTTCGCCTCCTGCAGTTTTTCCCGCTCCAGACTGTAAAGCGTTTCCCGGCCGGATTTGCGTGACGAGACAAGGTTCGCATCAGTCAGCGTTTTCAGATGCTTGCTGACCGCCTGACGTGAAACGTCAACGCCCTCGCACAGCACCGACACAGACAGCGCATCGCCATTGTACAATCGTTCGACAAGCGCCAGCCGCCGTGGGTCGCCCAGCGCTGCAAATGTTGTGGCGAGATCAACGGTGACGACGGGTGGCGAAGCACTATTCCACATGGGATTTGATGTTTCCCATCTGGATCTTCCAGCCATGCTGGTTCTCGCGAAACGCCTGCAGGCGCCGGCTTTCCGGCAGCTTGTCGAAGCCGCTTTCGCGCACCGTCAGCCGGGTTCCCTCTCCACTGGCTTCCAGCGTGAACTCCACCAGCGTCACCTTGCTGGCGATGTCCGGGTCATCCGGACTGACGGTTTCGTGGTAGGGCCAGACAAAGCTGAAAAGTCTCGGCTCCTCGACATCTTTGACCCGCGCCCAGAACCGCAGCCCCTCAGCACCGGGATAGGTCACTTCACCGGTTGTGACCTTTCCGGCTTCAAACGGACCATCGAGTTTGAGGCGGAACCAGGTTCCAAATTCCTGTGCATCGGTCAGCGCTGTCCACACCCGCTCGACGGGTGCGTCCAGGACCACAGTGCGCTCTATGCTATCTGTCATGTGCAAACCCTCCTTTGCGTGCGCGATTTATGTCACGAAACCACCCAATAGGCAACTATATGGTTGCGTATTCATTCCACGTCAGAGCCGTCAAGCCTGAGAGACGTGCCGGTTTGCCGGCTTTGCCGGTGCCCGACAATGGCTGCAGCGGGGAAACAACCCCGAATGGGTGGACGACACCGCGTTCGCCAGTGTCACGGGTGACAATCGCGTGGCGACGGCATCTGTCTGGCCTGTAACACCCGCAGACCGCCCCCTCACATGACGTTTGAGCTGTCCCGCAGCCATCGCCCGGCACCTGGCCGGTCACCCGGCGTCAAGACTGAGTTCAGCCCCCATGTCGCCATAACCGCCGGCCGCTGGGTCAACCGGCCAGGCGTTTCTTGATCCGGCTCAGCCCCACAGGCGTAACCCCGAGATAACGGGCGATCTCGTTCTGCGTCACGAGCTTGAGCAGATCAGGCGTATTTTCGACAAGCCTCCTGTAGCGGTCCGCAGCCGATAGACACAGCAGTTCATACTCGCGGGCTTCCTTTTTCATCGCAAAACTCAGCAGCAAGTCCACCACGGCGGCCGAGATGGCGGGGTCGCTCCGGGCTGCCTGATACAATCTGCTGAACGGCAGCATCGTCAGATTGCATTGCCTGAGGCAAACAAGACTGAAGCTGCAGGATTTCTCGGCGTGGCTCGCCATCAGGCTGCCGATGTGGTTGCCCGGCAGGATAAAGGATTTGATGTGTTCCTTGCCGTCCGCCGACAGGTAATAGGCCTTCAACAATCCGGATTTGAGGAAGTACAGCGACGAATTCCGATCCCCCTGCCGGAACACATGCTGCCCCGGTTCTCTTGAAAGCGAGGTGCCGTTTTCTGCAATAAACGCGCCTAATTCCATAGGTTTTGACTTGGGTTAATTCCACGACCGAGATGGCTGCCTAGTTTGCACGAATATTGAACCTGAACCAGACGAGACGGGAATTATTCATGACCATTGTCGGCAAACACATCGTCCTAACCGGCGGCGCATCAGGGCTCGGGCTGGAGCTGTTGAAACAGCTTCACAATGAAAACGAAATCTCGGTCATTGCCCGCGCGTCCACCGGTCTGGACAATCTGCGCCGTTCGTTCGACGGCGTTCATGTCTATGAGGCGGATCTGGCCGATCTGCAATCGGTCGAGACAGCGGCTGATCTCCTGGTTCGCAGCGGCAAGAAAATTGACGTCCTGATCAACAACGCGGCCGTGCAATACACCCCGCACTTTCTCGCCGAAGACTTTCGCTATGAAACCATAAAGCGGGAGATCGATATCAATTTCACCTCGGTGTGCAGTCTCATCTACCTGTTGCTGCCCAACCTGCTGCAACCCAATCCGTCGATGATAGTCAACATCAACTCCGGCCTGGGCCTGGTGCCAAAGACCAGTTCGGCGGTTTACTGCGCCACCAAGGGCGCGCTGAACCTTCTGTCCAAATCGCTGGCCTATCAGCTTGAAAGCACCAACATCGAGGTCAAGCAGGTGTTCCTGCCCTTGCTTGACACGGCCATGACAAAAGGCAGGGGCGCGGCGAAAATATCCGCCGGGCAAGCTTCTGCTGAGATCATTGGCGGGATGCAGGAGCCCGGCGACACCATCGATGTCGGCAAGGTGAAGCTGCTGCGGCTGATCCTGCGCATCGCCCCCCGCCTTGCGCAAACCATCATGAAGGCAGGGTAAACCCATGAAACCACTGATCAAAGTGATGCTGTTTCTGGGGACAGCCTTCGCCCTAACCTTCATTCTGGGTCGTCTCTTCGGCCTCCTGACGGTCGAAAACGTCAGGCACTGGCTTGAACTGGCCGGACGTGTCGATCCGCTCTGGCTCGCAGGAACCGTGGTATTGCTGCTGTTTCTGGATTTGTTTGTCGCCGTCCCGACACTGACGATCACGATACTGGGCGGTTTCTTCCTGGGCTTTCCGGCCGGTGCCATCACCGCATTCGCCGGCATGTCGCTGGCCGCATTTTCAGGCTATGGCATCAGCCGGATCTGGGGCGACCGTGCGGTTTCGTTTCTGGTGCGCAACAAGGACGACCGGCTGGACATGGCGCGCACCTTCCGCCGCAATGGCCCCGCCATGATTGTCCTGTCCCGCGCTGCCCCGATTGTCCCCGAGGTTACGGCCTGCATGGCGGGCGCCACAAACATGCCTTTCGCGCAGTATATCGGCTATTTCAGCCTGAGCACGCTGCCCTATGTCACGATCGCATCCTATGCGGGTTCGATCAGTTCACCTCAAAGCCCGCAACCGGCCATCTACGCGGCGCTTGCACTCTACGCGGTCTTGTGGATCGGCTGGTATCTGTTCCGCCGGAACGCGCGGAAAGTCACCGAAAACTGAGCCCGGGTTTCCGATCCCCACACCCGGCCTGAGTTCTGTCAGCCTGCCGGCCTCGCACACACCGCCGGC
This sequence comes from Hoeflea sp. YIM 152468, assembly GCF_029210485.1. GTDB lineage: Bacteria > Pseudomonadota > Alphaproteobacteria > Rhizobiales > Rhizobiaceae > Hoeflea. Next base: position 294,552 of record NZ_JARGET010000011.1, on the reverse strand, counting down.
AAGCCGCCGATCACCAGGTCCGCGACGATATCGGCATAGGCATCACGGTCAACCAGACTGCCGGGCTTGTGCCAGAGAAAATACCAGTTGAGCATGCCGAGCACCGACATCGCCACCGGCGAAACCAGGTCCGGCCGGGTTGAAAACCGCTCCGGCTCCAGCGCTTGCACGCTCTCAGAAAGGCAACACACCAGCCTGTGTTGCAGCGCATGCAGATGCATCTGATTGTCCGGTGGCAGCGACGCCAGCGCATCGAGTTGCACCTTGTGTTCGGCGTCGGAGTCGCGATAGGCGATGAGGATCGTCCGGATCAGCGCCCGCAGCCGCATCGGCGGAGATCGTGGCTCTGCCGCAACCGCTTCGACCACATCCACGAGTGCGCTCAGGTGCGAATCCAGAATGTCGAACAGCAGCGCGTCCTTGGACGGGTAATAATGGTAGATCAACGCCTTGGAGACGCCGCATGCTTGCGCCAGCCGGCCCATCGAGGCCCGGTCGAAGCCCTGCTCGGCAAAGAACGCCGCAGCGGTCCGCAAGATCGCGTCTCGCTTGGCCTCATGGTCCTTGGCAATGGTCCGGGCCACGCGCTCAGCTCCGGAGCCGGTGGTCTACCACGCGTTTGACCTTGCCTTCGGACCGCGCCACCTTGCCGGGCCCGGTTACGTTTGTGCGGGCGCTGATGCCGACAACATTCTTGAGCTGGCAACCCAAAACCATGTGCGACAACCGGCGAAATGCGGCAATGGCCGCGCCGTCCTGCCGCATGCCCCGCTCCTGATCGCAATGTCCCGTCATCGCGCGCCCCCGAACTTCGGCTCGCGTTTTTCAAGGAAAGCGCTGACGCCTTCTGCAAAGTCGGCGGAAAACCCGGCCTTGCGCTGGCTCTCGGCTTCAAGGTCAAGATGCGCATCGAGTTCCTGACCCGCGGCAGCCTGAATCAGGCTTTTCATCTGCCCCAGCCCGAAGGTCGGCCCTGCGGCCAGACGCGCGGCCAGCGCTTTCGCCTCGGTCATCAACTCGGCATCCTCGACAGCCCGCCAGATCATGCCCCAGTCGGCCGCCGTTTGCGCCGACACCGGATCGGCGGTCATGGCAATCGCCTTGGCCCGCGCTTCGCCGATCAGTCGCGGCAGCATCCAGCTGCCGCCGGCATCGGGAACGAGGCCGATCCGTGCAAAGGACTGGATGAAGGTCGCGCTGCGCGCCGCCAGCACGATATCGCAGGCCAGTGCCAGATTGGCCCCGGCGCCGGCTGCCACACCATTGACCGCACAGACAACCGGTTTTTCCAGCGCCCGGATGCGCCGGATCATCGGATTGTAAAGCCGGGTCAACGTCTCGCCGAGATCGGGGGGACCGGACATCTTAGCCGGATCGCGCGCCGTTAGATCCTGGCCGGCGTAAAAGCCGCGCCCCGCCCCGGTCAGCAGCACCGCCCGGCAGCGCGCATCATCCCGCGCCATGTCCAGACAGGCAGCCATCGCTGCATGCATGTCGTCGTTGAAGGCGTTCAGTCGGGCCGGCCGGTTCAGCGTGATTTCCAGCACGCCGCCGCTCCAGGAATGCAAGACCGCTTCACGCATAGGCAGGCTCCTCCAGAAAAATAAGGGTTGCATAGGCCGACCGGTTGGTCAATTAATAATCCACGGGTATTTCACCCCAAATTTCCCCAGGATTATCGCAGGAGCTGCCATCGTGACCATAGCCACCGCCACCCCGGAATCCGGTCCGGACGCCCCGGTCGTCAATGTGGTTATCACCGGCAGCCATGCGCTCGTCACGATCAACAATCCGCCGGTCAACGCGCTTTCGGTGCACGTGCGCAAGGGCCTGATGGACGCGCTGCACAGGGTCAACGAGGCCGGCTGCACCACTGCAGCTCTCGTCTGCAGCGGGCGCACATTTGTCGCCGGCGGCGACATCTCGGAATTTGCCGGGCCGCCGCCGCTGCCGCATCTGCCCGACGTGCTCGATGCCATCGAGGCCAGCACGACCCCCTTCATCGCCGTCATGCACGGCACCGTTCTGGGTGGCGGACTGGAACTGGCGCTGGCCTGTGCCTGGCGCATCGCCGATGAGAAGACACGCTTCGGCCTGCCGGAGGTCAATCTCGGCCTGATCCCCGGCGCCGGCGGCACCCAGCGCCTGCCCCGCGTCATCGGGCTGGAACGCGCCGCGCGCATGGCGGCCAACGGCAAGCCCGTCAGCGCCAGAACGTTTGAAGAGTTCGGCGGACTGGATCTGGTTTTCGACGGCGACCCGATGGCAGCGATTGCGTCGTTCCGCGATGCCCTGCCCGCCCGGCCCGCCAACACCTCGACCCGCCCGGTCGACGATGCGGACCTCACCGCACTGAAGGCGGAAATCACCAAATCGGCCAAGGGCTCAAACGCCCCGATGATCGCGCTCGAAACCACCGCACTCGCTGCCACCCTGCCCTTTGCGGAAGGCAGCAGGATCGAGCGCCAAACTCATCTTGACCTGCGCGACAGCGCCCAGTCGCGGGCGCTCAGGCGGCTGTTTTTCGCCAGCCGCTCGGTCACAAGGCCGGCCCGCCTGAAAGCCATCGAGCCTGCACCAGTCAATCATGTCGCCATCGTCGGCGGCGGCCTGATGGGCGCTGGCATTGCCGCCGCCAGTCTGGCCGCCGGCCACCGCGTCACCTTGCTCGAACGCGACACAGAGAGTGCCGAAGCCGGCCAGGCCCGCGTCGAGGCCATCATCGCCAGGGATCTGGCCTCCGGCCGCATCAGTGACGACAAGGCAGAGGCTCGCCGCGCGGCCTTCTCCGCCGGTGCCGATTACACCGCCGCCGCGGATGCCGACATCGCCATCGAAGCCGTGTTCGAGGATCCGGACGTCAAACGCGCCGTGTTCACAAAGCTCGCCGAGGTCATGTCCGAAGAGGCATTGATCGCCACCAATACGTCGTACCTCGATCCCAATCTGATCAGCGACGGCATGCCCGGCCCGGGCCGATTTCTCGGCCTGCATTTCTTCTCGCCTGCCAACATCATGAAGCTGGTCGAAGTCGTCGGCACCGCGGCCACGTCTGACCAGACCATGGCCACCGCCTTCGCCTTCGCCCGTGGTCTCGGCAAGATCCCGGTCGAAACCGGTGTCTGCGACGGCTTCATCGGCAACCGCATTCTCTCCGCCTATCGCCGCCAGGCCGATTACATGGTGGCCGATGGCGCGTCGCCCTACGCTGTCGACGAAGCCATGCACGGCCTCGGCATGCCGCTGGGGCCCTATGAATTGCAGGATCTGACCGGATTGCAGATCAGCTGGGCCAACCGCAAGCGCCAATTGGCAGCGGGCACCTGGCCCGGCCGCTATGTCGATATCGCCGACAAGCTCTGCGAGCTCGGCCGCCAGGGCCGCGGAAGTGCGGCAAGAAAGGGCTGGTACGATCACACCGAAATGGCCGGCACCCGCGATCCGGAGGTCGAGGCCATGGTTGTCGCCTGGCGCGTCGAACGCGGCATCACGCAGCAGACATTCACCACCGACGAGATCGTCATGCGGATCATGGCCGCCATCGTCAACGAGGCCCATCTGATCCTCGACGAAGGCATCGCCACCAGCGACACCGCCATCGATATCGTCTGGACCGAAGGCTACGGCTTCCCCAAGCATCTGGGTGGCCCGATGTTCTGGGCCGAAGAGACCGGCATGGACACAATCCGCGACGCCTTTGCCGCCATCGAGGCGCAAAGCCCCGGCTCCTGGAAAGCTGCAGACGTCTTCAAAAGCTAGCGCCACTGCACGCATGAGATTTGACCGACCGCCACCGCGAGGGAGAGAAACATGGGCTTGATCCATGTGCACAGCGATCTCGCCGCTCAGTGACGCGCAGCCGATGACGGCGTCCGCCCTGTCGCCCGCGCTGTCACCGGCGGTCCGGAAGCGTTCGACATCGCCGGCGCCGTCAAGAGACGGGGCGCCTTTGTGCCGCCGATGCTGTTTGCCTGCGACGATCCAGATGTGGCCGGCGCCGCGCACCCGGTCGAGGCTTGGCGCGGTGGCCGCCTCGATGCCCTTGCGCGACCCCGCCCATGCAGGGCAGCCCCGACACCATCTCGGCCATCACCGGCCTTGTGTCGCTCTCTTGATCCATGCCCGCCCCTTGCTCGCAAACTTCGCACTCGATTTTCCCCTTGATGCTGCTAGGCTCGCCGCGCCAACCTGGGGGTGACAATCTTGCTGCAGACACCGATCAAACCGCGCACCCACACCTCGGCGGGTATCCTGCTGATGTGCGTCGGTGTCGCCTGCCTGTGTGTCAATGATGCGCTGGCGAAAACCCTGACCGCGCATTACTCGCCGTTTCAGATCCAGTTTTTGCGCAATCTGATTGCCCTCCCCTTCGCCATCTTCATCGCCCACAGGATGGGTGGACGCGCGGCGTTGCGGTCCCACCGCCCCTTGGCGCATCTGATGCGCGGCGGGCTCTGGGTCGGCGCCACCTTCCTGTTTTTCACCTCCATCACCTATATGGGGCTTGCCGAAGCCACCGCACTGATCTTTGTCGCGCCGCTGTTCATCACCGCACTGTCCGCGCTGATCTTTCGCGAGACTGTCGGCTGGAAGCGCTGGCTCGCCGTTCTCATAGGCTTCGCCGGCGTGCTGATTGCGGTGCGGCCCGGCACATCCGCGTTTCAGACTGTTTCGCTGTTGCCGGTGGCGACCGCGTTTGTCTACGCGCTGCTGATGCTGTCGGCCCGCTTTGTCGACAGCCGCGAAAGCGTCTGGACGCTGCTCCTCTACATGACCGCAACCGGCGCGCTCATCAGCCTGTTCATCATGCCGTTCATCTGGACACCGGTCAGGCCATCGGATGTCTGGCTGTTTGCAGCCATCGCCATCTTCGGCACCGCCGGCATGACCATGATGACCCAGGCCTTCCGCCTGGCCCCCGCTGTGGTCGTCGCTCCCCTGGACTACTCCGCGATCATCTGGGCCACGCTTTTGGGCTGGCTGTTCTGGACCGAGATTCCGGATGCGCTGACCTTCGTCGGGGCTGCGGTGATCATCTCCAGCGGCGTATTCATCATCTGGCGGGAGCATAGGGTGGAGGGGTAGCAAGCCGGCATCCCTCCCCGACCCATGCCGCAAATCGATGCCCTTTAACGGCTGCCGCCGGCCCATCCCCACAGGCGGGCCACGACCTTGACCGTCACCGCAACAACCATCGCGCACAGCACGACCTTTGAAAGGAACTCCATCGTCCCCTCAATCAGCACCGCATGGACGACACTTGTGACCGCGATGACCAGTGCGAGCGACATATGCACATGACGCCATGCTCTTGGACGACACCGCAAACGGGGGCGGAAAACAGCAATAAGTGCAGTGCCAAAGACCGCCCACATGGCGATGACGCCCCAGGCGGAAAATGGCGTGGGTGATCGGAACAAAAGCGCATCGACAACATCCGGCGGACTGGTGATCCAGAGACCCGCCACATGGGCCACCACCGCCGCGACCAGCACACCACCGATCCAGCGATGCGCGCGCTTGCTCCGCACACTATTCATGTCCGGCAGAGAGCCCGCCGCAAGCAGCGGCTGAACAAGCAACACCGCCAAGGCGAAGACGCCTGCAAAGCCTGCTGCTATGTAGACCGGATCACGCCATGCCAGAAGCGGGCTCATCGCGGCAGCGCCGAGCGGCACGACAACGGCAATCGCCAGCACCACCCAGATGAGGGACTTGCGGGCCCTGCCAGACCGGCTTGGGCTCACTGGGCTCAGACCGCAGGCTGCAGAACAAAGTCCGCGCTCAGACTGGTCTCAGTCGGGCTCGCCATGACCGGGCGCAGGAAAACCGTCTCGAATTCATCGCCATCATAGGCCAGATGCCCGTGGGCCTGGCCAAAAGCTGGAACAATCTGCGGCATCTCGAGACGAAACGCTCCGTTTGCATCCGTCAGGGTCGCGCCATGGCTGTGCGGATCGCGCTCGTGCCCTTCCGTCGTGTGCGCCCAGACCTGTATCCGTTGACCAGCGAGCGGCACTCCGTCACCGGCACGGCGCACCGTGCCTGTCATCCAGAAGCCACCCCCGCCGATCCGGGCGACAATGGGCGCGCCGGGCAGGTAGTTGTTTGCTCCACCGCGCATTGTGGGCGTCGCCGCGAGGCCATTGGCCCGCGCTGGCACGAGCAGGCCGGGCATTCCGGCGCTCACAACTGCGCCGGCGGCAGCGGTCAGGAGCATGCGCCGGGTGGTGAGAGTGTCAGCCATGTTGATGCCTCCCAGAGTTCGATCCTCAACGCCAGGCAGCAAGTCGCTGCGTGTCTTCGAGATATTTGAACACAGAATTGGGGCGATGGAAGTGACGTTCAAGCATACTCACGACTTCGTGATGCTTTACCTATACCAGTAGACGGTATGTTGTTGCCGCTCTTGCGGGTCAGATGCTCGGCCACTGCATGATCCTGTCAATTGCCTCACTTCAAACTGGTTCAAGAACGGAGGTCCATCCCGATGACACGTTTAACCGCCAAAGATTTCGATCCGAAACTGCTCGAACTGTATGATTTTTATGCCCACGGGATCATCACCAAACGTCAGTTCCTGGAAGGTGCGGCGAAGTTTGCCGTCGCCGGAATGACCGCCACGACCATCCTGGGCATGATGTCTCCTGACTATGCGCTGGCTGAACAGGTTTCATTCAACGATCCTGATATTCTGCCTGAATACATCCTGTACCCGTCGCCAAACGGGCACGGGGAGGTCCGTGGATATATGGTGCGGCCTGCTGGCGTTGAGGAAAAAATTGCCTGCGGTCGTTGTGGTCCATGAGAACCGGGGGTTAAACCCCTATATCGAGGACGTCGCACGCCGTCTGGCAAAGGCCGGCTTCATGGCGATCGCGCCCGACGGGCTGACGTCGGTGGGCGGCTACCCGGGAAATGATGCCGAAGGCCGTGAGCTTCAGCGCACCGTCGACGGCGAAAAGCTCATGAACGACTTCTTCGCCGCGGTTGAGTTCATGATGGCCCATGACGGCTCAACCGGCAATGTTGGCATCACCGGCTTCTGCTACGGGGGCGGCGTCGCCAATGCGGCTGCGGTCGCCTATCCGGAGCTCAAGGCGGCTGTCCCATATTATGGCCGTCAGCCAGCCGCCGAAGACGTCCCGAAAATCCAGGCGTCCCTGCTGATCCACTATGGCGAGCTGGATGAACGCGTCAACGCCGGTTGGCCTGCCTATGAAGCGGCTCTGATTGCCCATGACAAGGATTACCAGGCGTTCATCTACGAAGGTGCACACCATGGCTTCCACAATGACAGCACCCCACGCTACGACGAAGCCATGGCCAAGCTGTCCTGGGATCGAACCCTGGCCCACTTCAAGACCCACCTGGAATAGAGACGGGAGGGGGTGAGCCGCCCATGGAACGGACTGCCTGCTCCACGCCTGTAGAACCGCAACCTGATGACAGCCAATCCCGGCACCCGCAGCCTATTGGCCTGACCAGATGATGCGGCGATGGCTGCGCGTACCCGGGAGCCAAAATCCTGCCAAGTGTGCCGCCTCAGCCGTAGCGCTCCGCTGTCAGTCCCTCGATCGAGATCTCCGGCTGCTTGCCCAGCACCAGGTCCGCCACCGCCCGGCTGGAGCCGCAGGCCATGGTCCAGCCCAGCGTGCCGTGACCGGTGTTGAGATAGAGATTGTCGTAACGCGAGGCCCCGAGGACCGGTTGCCCGCCCCTCACCCAGCAATCTCCTCCACTCCCGTCACCGCAATCCCGAACGGTTCGAAATGTTTCACATTCCGCGTCACCAGCACCAGCCCGTGATGGTGCGCCGTGCCGGCGATCATGGCGTCTGACGCACCGGAATTGAAACCGAGGGAAACCGCTTTTGCTTCCAACTCGCCCGAGATCTGCGCCACCTCGCCATCCACGGCCAGAATGACATCGGCGTGCTGCATGACCAGCGCCCGCAGCCAGTTTGCCAGCGGCCGCGCCTTCCGGGTTGCGCCCCGGCGTTCCAGAAGCCGCACGCCTTTCTCAAGCTCGTGGATCGACACGCAGGACAGATACAACTGCCCTAACCTGTCGCATTCTTCAGCCCAGGACGCAAAACCGTCCGGCACGCGAGTTCGTCCCGGCGCCAGCAGCGAGATCACGTTTGTGTCGAGCAGATAGCCATTCACAACTCAATCTCGCGGGAGGGAGTCCGGTTGCGGGCAAACACCGCATCGTCGGGATCGACACCAGTTGGGAACTGCTTGAGATGCGCGAGAAGACTTGGCCTGCCCTTGCCGAGTTCGCGTTTGGCCGCCTCCGCCGCCTCGACACTGACCAGCACCGCCGCAGGCTTGCCGTGGCGGGTAATGGTCACGAACACACCGGACGCAGCCTCGTCAACCAGGCCGGACAGACCAGTCTTGGCGTCTTTCACACCCACACTCGACATCGAGCCATCTCCAATTGTAACCACATAGGACCACAATATAGGGCCAACCGACGCTTCCTGCAATCATATGTCGATGGCCGCGCGCTTGGCCCTGCACCGAAGCAACCCTGCTCGCGATTACCCGGTCGCTGGCAGCTTTTCTCGGCCCCGCCGGAGCGCGTACAGAAAAGACCCTGCAAGCCACGCCCGAATGGGTGTACACCCGAACGGGTGCTCAGCCATAGCGCTCCGCTGTCAGCCCCTCGAACGAAATCTCCGGCTGCTTGCCCAGCACCAGGTCCGCCACCGCCCGGCTGGAGCCGCAGGCCATGGTCCAGCCCAGCGTGCCGTGACCGGTGTTGAGGTAGAGATTGTCGTAGCGCGAGGCCCCGAGCACCGGCGTGCCGTCCGGTGTCATCGGCCGCAGCCCGGTCCAGCCTTCCGCCTTGGAGATGTCACCGCCCTTGGGGAACAGGTCGGAAATCACGTGCTTGACCGTGTCGGTGGCATGCGGGCCGAGGCGGTTGGAATAGCCGGCGATCTCGGCGGTGCCGGCAACGCGGATGCGGTCGCCGAGCCGTGTGATCGCCACCTTGTGGGTCTCGTCCATGATGGTCGATTGCGGCGCATACGCATCCTCGTTCACCGGCAGCGTCACCGAATAGCCCTTGACCGGATAGACCGGCAGATTGACGCCGATCGGCTTCAACAGCCGCGGGCCATAGCTGCCAAGCGCACAGACATAGGCGTCGCCGGTAATCCGCCCGGCAATTTCGGTGTCCACCCCGGCGATCCTGCCGTCTTCGACCGCAATGGAACGGATCGACTGGCCATACTGGAACTCGACCCCCATCTCGGCGCATTTTTCTGCCAGCGCCATGGTGAACATGCGGCAATCGCCGGTGCGGTCGGCGGTCAGTTGCAGCCCGCCGACGAACTTGTCGCGCACTTCAGCGAGCGCCGGCTCGGCGGCGATGCAGCCGTCGCGGTCGAGCACCTCGTAGGGCGATTCGAACTCGGCCAGAATTTCCTGATCAGCCTTTGAATCCTTGAGCTGCTTGGCGGTGCGGAACAGTTGCAGCGTGCCCTGCGCGCGGCCGTCATAGTCGATGCCGGTTTCCGCGATCAGATCCGGCATCACGTCGCGCGAATAGTTGGAAATCCGCACCATCCGGCTCTTGTTGATGCGGTAGCTCGCCTCATTGCAGTTGGCGAGCATCTGCAGCCCCCACTTCCACATGGTCGGGCTGATCAGCGGCCAGATGAACAGCGGTCTGCGCTTCATGAACAGCCATTTGATCGCCTTCAGCGGCACGCCGGGAGCGGCCCAGGGCGACGTCATGCCGTAGCTCAGTTCGCCTGCATTGGCATAGCTCGCCTCAAGCCCCGGCCCGGGCTGCCGGTCCAGCACCACAACTTGCGCTCCGCCCTTGGCCAGATAGTAGGCAGTGGTGACGCCGATCACGCCAGCCCCCATAACGACAACTCTCATAACTTGCAGCCCCTTCCGGCTTGTCCCGCACACTCGTCGACCAAAGCCTAGCCGATCCCGAGGCAAATCGCCAATGCCGCAAACGTCGCAATTCCGCCACGAAACGACACCCCTCACCCGGCCTAGAGCCCGGTGAACACGCGCGCGCAATGATCGACGAAAGGCACCGTCAAGGCACCCGGGGCATGGTCGAGATTGTGCGCGATCACGATCGGCATCGGCGGCAGGTTTTCCTCAAGCTCGACCGGCACCACCTCGCCGCCGTCATAGGTCTGATTTGACAGCGGGCGCATGGCCAGCAGCGAAACGCCCAGTCCATTGGCAACGCTGCACCTGACCGATTCGATCGATGCGGAGCGAAACGCGATGCGCGGATTGATGCCGTGGTGTGAAAAGATCGAGAAGAAGTACTCCCGGCTCCGTGGCGCATCAAACAGGATGTAATCTTCCGACGCGATCTCTCTCAAGGATACCGTGGGCCTCTGCGCCAACCGGTGGTCGCACGACACGATGAGATAGGGTTGGGCCGCTGTCAGCGCCCGCCAGCCAAACAGGTCCGGATCCAGCCCCAGATCATACATGATCGCCAGGTCGAGCTCGTTGCGGCCGAGCGCGCCAATCAGCTCGTCCTGCAGCATCTCCTTGACCTCGAGAACGACGCCCGGCGCCAGATCCCGGTAGCCACGCACAATCCGCGCCAGGCAGAACGGCGCGATTGATTGGAAACAGCCAAGCCGGATTGTGCCGGACCGGTTGTCAGCGATGCCTTCGATGGCCCGCTCGACCCGGTCCGCACTTGCCAGCAAGTCCTCGGCGTGGCGCAGGAACTCGATTCCCTGCGCCGTCAGCACCATGCCGCGCGCATGCAGGCGCCGGAACAGCACAAGCCCGCTCACGTCCTCGAGCTTTCTGATCGCCTGGGCCACCGCCGGCTGGGAAATTCCGACGGCCCGCGCCGCAGAGGCGAGCCCGCCGGTTTGCGCCACAGCCCGGAAATAGATGCATTGCCGTAGGGTGATCTTGCTCATGGCTTCTTGTAAGGAAAGTTTTTCTTTTTCAAAAGCATCAATTATACAATTTTTTCAATTCTTCCAGGCGGTGTACTGCTGATCAGGCCATCACTCAAACCTGTTAACGAGGACAGATCATGGACTTGAATCAGATTGTAGACTTGACCACCTATCCCATTGAAAGTGCTGATTTTCGCGCCACCTGCCGCAAGACCTACGAAGACCACGGCATTCTGGTGATGCCGCACTTCGTCACCCGACCGGCAATCGAGGCAATTCAGGCCGAGGGGCGCGAGAATGAAGACAAGGTTTTTGCCAGCACCGCCAAACACACGGTCTATCTCAGCCCGCAAGATCCGGCCTATCCCGCAGATCACCCGCGCAACCGGCTTGTCGTGTCGTCAAAAGGCTGCATTACCGATGATCTGATGCCGCAGGAATCCGCGCTCAGAACGCTCTACAACGCGCCGGAATTTCGCGCCTTTCTCTGCGACGTCCTTGGCGAGACGGCGCTTTATGCCTACGCCGATCCCTTGTCATCGATAAACCTTCACTTTGCCGGCAAAGGCCAGGAGCTCGGCTGGCATTTTGACAACTCGTCCTTCGCGATAACGCTGATGGTGCAGCCTCCCGAACGCGGCGGTCAGTTCGAATATGTCAATGCCGTGCGCGATGCCGATGCGGGCGAAATGAATTTCGACGCCGTCGCCGACATTCTCGATGGCCGCACCGAAGTCGAGCAGTTAAGTGCCGAAGCGGGCACGCTTGTGTTCTTCCGCGGCCGCAATTCGATGCACCGGGTCGCACCCAATGAGGGGGACCGCACCCGCATGCTTGCCGTGCTGGCCTACAACACCGAGCCGGACGTCTCGCTCTCCGAAGCCGCCCGCATGACGTTTTATGGCCGAACCGGCTGAGAGCGGTCCACCAGCGGACGTGATGAGATCGGAGCTCGGTCGGCCCTGGCACTGAGAGCAGCGGGCGCCTGACCGGCACCTTCGGCCGGCCGCAGCCGGAAAGAACAGTGCAGCCAAGGCAGCGCGGCCAGAACGGTGCAGTATGGTGCCGTGTCTGTCGGCGATGCGTTTTAGACGGCAGTGCCGCCATGCAGTCCGGCGCAGATCAGGCAGATCTGCGCCGGACCTTCGATGGCTGCGGGGGCGTGTGTTTGCAACTCATGCAATTGACCGGCACGCGCGTGGGGTGCCCGCGCAGCGTTCACCATCCGTAATCGGGCAGGCGTGGCTGCTTGATGAGGCACGGCAAACCCATATCGCGGCGTGCATCATCACTGAGTTGGTCCATACGCCTGGCCTGGCACCAGCGGGCCTCCCACGCGATCAACAAGTTAAGCAGGCGGACGGGCAGTGAAGTGATGGTGCGCAGCGGTAAAGCGACAGGGCTGGTGCTGAAGGTGCTGGTGGTGCTGACAAAGGCCATGGATCTTCTCCTGCGGTTGCAATCAAGCGGGTTGATGGCCCACATTGCATCCCCCATGCAAAATCCTCGCAAGCTTCGCCGCAAAAGCGCCTGCGTCATCGCAAAAACATCGTAAAAATGTTACTCTGACATCGCAAAAACCGCGGTTGCGCGTCGAATTCCTCATCCGTTTACTGGAGTATCTGTGCTGACATTGCATTTCAAAGGACCATTTCGTCTCGACGGTCCGGGTGCGCCGAAAACCTTGTCGCGGCGCGGTCAGGCGATGCTGGCCTTCCTCGTGCGGCAACCTGGCTTTCGGGCCGAGCGCAGCCGGCTGGCCGATCTGTTATGGTCGGACCGGTCACTCGAACAAGCACGGGCGTCGCTGCGCCAGGAATTGTCGGTGATGCGCCGCGATCTGCCGGGCGGGGCGCTGTTGGCCGACCGGCAATATGTCTGGCTCCAAGCCGGGGAGTTTGCCTCCGATCTCGAGGGTAACGGGGTTTTTCTCGATGGCTTCGACCTCGCCTCGGAAGGTTTTGAAGACTGGTTGCGGACGATGCGTGCCGGGGCTGATACCAGCCCCGAACTCGGCGCGCCGCCACCGCACTTCAAGCGCAATCGGCCCCGGCTGGCCGTTCTCGCCTTTGACGAACTTGGCGCCACTGACGCCGATATGTTTGCCGATGGAGTGGTCTCCGAAATTACCGGCGCTCTGTCGCGGGTGCATGATTTTCATGTGATTGCCCGCCAGTCGGCCTTTGCCTTGCGCGATCAGCCACTTGATATTCAAACCATCGCCGAACGGCTGGGCGCCGACTACCTGGTCGAAGGAACCGTGCGCCGCTCCGGCGATCGGATCCGCATTTCTGTGGAACTGGTCTCGGCCAGTGACGGACGCACGCTCTGGGCCGAGCGCTTCGACGATCGGATCGATGACCTGTTTGAGCTTCAGGACCGGATCGCAGCCCAAGTCGCAGGTCAGATCGCGCCCAATCTCCGCGCCGCCGAGATCGCCCGCGCCAGTCTGCGGCCAACCGCGGACCGCACCGCCTATGAGCTGGTGCTGACTGCCCTGCCGCATTTCTGGGCGCACCGCCGGGAAGACAACCTCAAGGCCATTGCCCTTCTCGCCAAAGCCCTTGACCATGCGCCCGACCATGTACCGGCACTCGCCTACAAGGCGTGGTGCCACGCCCACCAGTGCAGTTACTTGTGGGGCAAGGATGCGGTGACCGATCGCAGGACAGCACTCGATCTGGTGGCTCTCGCGGCCCCGCTGGCGGGCGACGACCCCGCATCGCTCGTCGCTTTGTCGGCGGCCAGCGCGCTGGCTGGTGATGATTTCATCCAGGCAGACCAGTTTGCCGACAGGGCGCTGCGGCTCGATCCCAACAATGCCTGGGGCTGGCTGCGCAAGGGCTGGAACGCCAATTACCAGGGCTTGCCGCACGAGGCTCTGGTCTATTTCGACCGCGCGGAAGCCCTTAGCCCGCTCGACCCCTTCCATTTCAATGTGCTGTTTGGACGAGCGGCGACGTTCCGGAGTCTCAAGCGCTATGACGAGGCCGTCGAGCTGATCCAGCAGGGAATGCGCGCCGGGCCCGGTGTGGTCTGGGCCTACCGTATGCTGTTCAGTGCCCTGTGGATGGCGGGGCGCAAGCAGGAGGCGCTGGAGGCGGGGCGCAAATGGCGCGAAAGCAATCCCGACCTGACGCCGGAACTGATGCAGGCACTGCTGCCCAAGTGGATACATGAAACCGAACTCGTGGAGCTCATGATGACGATGTTCGAGATGCCCGACCCCTGACGAGACCAGTGAGTGGGCCTGCCGTGGCGGATGCAAAAACTTGTCGCACGGTGTAAATCCGTGCTTCGTGACCACATCGCATCGACAGGCATCCGATATCCGCACTGTCCTTAAGGATCAACAATGTCAGCTCAGGACCAAAGACTTTCCAGCCCTGCGGCGCTGCGCAACCGCGGCCCGATAGCGGATTTGCTGCGCGATGTCCTGCCGCAAAGCGGAACCGTGCTGGAGATTGCCAGCGGCTCCGGCGAGCACGTCATTCATTTCGCCGGCCTGTTCCCGAACCTGGTCTGGCAACCCTCCGATCCCTCGCCGGAAGCCCGCGTCTCGATTGAGCAATGGGCGAAGACCGAAGCCAGGCCCAATGTGCTGCCGCCGCTCGAGATTGATGCCGCGAACCGGGCCTGGCCGGTTGAGCGCGCCGACGCGATGATTGCCATCAACATGGTCCACATCAGCCCCTGGTCTGCGACCCAAGGCCTGATCGAGGGCGCAGGCCGATTGCTGCCCGGTGGCGGCGTGCTCGTCCTGTATGGCCCCTACCGGCGGCAGGGCCAGCCGCTGGTCCCAAGCAATGTCGAGTTTGATGCCAGTCTGCGCGCCCGCAACCCCGCCTGGGGCATCCGCCTGCTCGACGATGTGGAAAGCCTTGCCGCGCAATCTGGGCTGGTCCTGTCCTCCGTCACCGAAATGCCCGCCAACAATCTTGGCGTGGTTTTCCTGCGGCGGTGAAACGCCGAAGCCGCCAGGACCAAAACCGGTTGACCGCACGCCGCGCCCAGCCGGGTGCGGACCGGGCCAGGCTACGGCAGCCTTGCCAGTTCGAGAATGAATTTCTTGCGGATCATCTCGCCGAACGAGGCATAGCCCTTGGCAACATGGACGAACGAACCGGGTCCGCCCACGACGTTGGTCCGGAAGTAGTCCACGAGGCCACCGATAGGCCGGGTGTGCGTGCCGTCGGGAAACGGCGCACGCGAGTCCTCGATCGCCAGCGCGTTGATCACGACCCCCTGGCTGAGAGCCAGATCCCGCACCTCGGCAATGTGTCTGCCGACATTGTTGGTGCCGTCCGACGAGATGTCGATGACCATCCGCCGCGCCGTTGCCGGGGCGGTCCGGAACCGGCGCAGGCAGAACTGCACCACTTCGCTGATCGAGGTGTTTCTGACACTGCGGCCGATCCACGGCGGCGAGGGCGAGTTTCTGATCCTGGCGGCAACATCGCGCGCCGATGACACTCCGTCCACGACCTGCCAGTCCATCCCGGTAAATTGCTGGTCCTGGTCGGCCCACTCGATATAGAGCACGGCAATCTTGCCATGTGGTCCGGCCATAACAAGACTGACCACTTCCGGAGCCTCCAGGGCGGAAGCGTGGCCCCGCTTTTGCAGATCATATTCGCTCGGCGTGACGCTTTCAGACACATCAGCGGCGAGACACAGCAGGATATCCACCGTCTCGCCATGGCCGGCGGTGGCCGTCTGCAACAGCAGACCGAGTCCGCCAATAACGCCGAAGTGCCACACGGATCTCTCCTGTTTGGCAGGCTTGTCAAGCGCAGCAGTGTGCCACAAATTCACAATCTGTAAATCATCCTGCTCGCCCCCGCCCCCGTCCCGCCCCCGTCCCGCTCTGGTCCGCGTGTTGCAAACGGGGAGCGCCCGGCCCGGCCACGGGGGGTGCAGAGATAACGGGATGGATCCTCGGGTCGGGGCCCGAGGATGACGAAACGAGAGATCGGCACGTAGAAGACAGCTCTGCCAAACAACCGCCAGCGACCGGCTGTTTTCTGGATCAAATCGACCTTAACCTCAGACCAGAGCCCCCTACCCGATCGCTTCAACAATCTTGCGCAGTTCGGCGGTTTTTGCGCCCAGCATCAGCACGTTCTTCAGCGCCGTCTTCGGGTCGGCGGTGCGAAACAGAAGGCCGTTGTCGCGGAAGTCGCGGTTGATCACCTGCTGCCGGGTGCCGCCAATGTCCTGGTTCTTCATCGCCACGGCAAAATACATCCGCGCGTAGCCGGGATGGATGTGATGAAAGAACTGGCCTTCAGCGGCGGCGTCGGTGGTGATGTCGGCGGAAAAATTGGCGATGTAGAATTTCCAGCCGATGTCCTTGTGCTCGGCAAAATCGGTGCTCGACGCCGTCACATGGACATAGCCAAGGTGCGGCGCCTGGGCCAGCGTCTTGTGAAAGATCAGCCTGGGAAAGCGGATGTCGCTGTGGAACCGGTTCAGCCGCTGATGGGTTTTGGCGCCGGCGTTTTCAAGCCGCAGGCCGGTGCGCTTCGCCACCTCCTCATGGCTGAGGAAGCGCCGTTCGTCTCGGCCCCCTTCCTCGGCACGGGCAATCCGCCCGGTTCTGAGGAAATTGGTGTGCACCGCCCTGGCAGGCGCATGGTCCTGCGCCGTTGCCTTGGCCGCGTAGTATTTGAACATCGACATGTCGACAACGAACTCTGGTTGTGCGTCGCCAGACTATGGCCCCGAATGGTTAATCAAATACCCCCGGCCGCCCGAACCCCGGCTCGGTGCGGGCCCGCGGCTGCCTCATGCCTGCTGCCGTTGCCGTCCGCCGCGCCGATCACAGGTCCGTCAATGCCCAGATCGCCAGGCAGCTGGCAATGCCGACGACCAGGTTCATCACCAGCCCGACTTTGAGGAAATCGACAAAGCGGTAATTGCCGGCGGCATAGACCAGGGTGTTGGTCTGGTAGCCGATCGGGGTGGCAAAGCTTGCCGACGCGCCGAGCATGATGGCGTAGATCAGCGGCTTCGGGTCGATGCCGAGCGAGGCCGCCAGACCGATCGCCATCGGCGTCAGGATCACGGCCACCGCATTGTTGGAGATCAGCTCGGTCAGCACCGAGGTCAGCGCATAGATGGCAAACAGCACCACCAGCGGCGACACGGTCTTGAGAAACGGCGTTACCGCATCGACCAGGCTCTGCACCACGCCGGTGTTGTCGAGCCCGCGGCCGATGGCGAGCATGGCGAAGATCAGGACCAGGATCGAACCGTCGATGGATTTCCACGCATCTTCCGCCTCGACACAGCGGCTGAGCAGGATCATGCCGACGCCCAGCAGCGACAGGGTGACGATCGGCGCCACGTTAAGGATCGACAGCCCGATCACCGCCACCATGGTCAGGATCGCCAGCCCGGCCCGGTGCCGCTTGTAGGGCCTGAGTTTGGGCTCGGAGGCTGCGACAAAGCTTTCCGATTGCAGGATCCCGGCCAGATCTGCGGGGCTGCCTTCCAGCAGGATGCGGTCGCCGGGCCTGAGCCGCACCTCCGCCAGTTCGGGACCGGGATTGTGCTTGCGCCGCGAAATGCCCAGCACCCGCACCCCGGCCTTGAACCAGCCCAGATCGCTGAGCCTGCGGCCGCTCGAGCCCGCGTCGCCGGCATAAACCGCCTCGATCTTTTCGGTCTTTGACTGATCCGCTGCCGCCAGCAGGGTCTTGAAGTAGCCGAGCTTGTAGTTGGGGTGATCGCGCAGCGTCAGAAGCTCGGACTGGTTGGCCTGAAAGATCACCAGATCATTGGTGTGAAGCTCCAGACCGGACTCGGGCTTGAGCCGCTCGCTGCCGCGCAGGATCCCCAGCACACGGGTCTTTGCCAGCGCGCTGAAATCCGACAACGGCCTGCCGGTGGAACTGCCCTCGCCCGCATCAGCATGAGGGGCGATGATCTGCACCTCCGACATGAACTCCGTGGCACTGTCATCGATCGCCTCGCCCGGCACGATGTGCGAGGGCAACAGCCGCGGCCCCAGCACGAGCAAGGTGAGCCCGCCCACCACCAGCGCCACCAGGCCGAAGGGCAGGATTTCGAGCATCCGCATCGGCTCAAGCCCCTCGCGCTGCGCCACGCCATCGATCAGCAGGTTGGTCGAGGTGCCGATCAGCGTCAGCGTGCCGCCCAGAATCGCCATGTAGGACAGCGGGATCAGTACCTTGCTCGAGGCGATGTTGAGCGCGGCGGCCATTTTCGAGATGATCGGGATCAGCACGATGACCAGCGGGGTGTTGTTCATCAAGCCGGACGCCAGCGCCGCCCCCAGCAGCAGCAGAATGAGCGCAACCGGTCCGCGCCGTTGTGACAATCGCACAAAATAGGACGAGGCCGCATCGAGCACGCCGGTGCTGACCAGTGCGGACGACAGGATGAACATCGCCGCAATGGTGATCGGCGCCGGGTTGGAAAACACCGCCAGCACTTCCTCGGTCGAGACATAGCCGAGCAGCAGGAACGCCGCCGCCCCGGCAGTGGCGACCGCCGCAGGCGGCAATTTCTCGAACAGGAACCCCAAAAACACCAGGCCGAGGATCAGGGCCGAAAGACCCGAAGCCGTGTCTCTCATGAACTCAGCGTAAAAATTCTCAATCATCAAATCGCCCCGGGCCGTGTGTGCAAGCTGGCTCAGAAACGTTTGGGCCGCCCGGGAGTTGCATCAGGCCAGGATTTATTCGGCGTGTCGGCAGCGCGTCCTGCAGCGCGGACGCGCGCGCGATTGCCCAGCCCATTCGGGCATGCCGGGCCCATCGCCGCTTGAGGGTTTGGACCCAATGCAGCAACAATTAGAGAAATCTAAATATTTATTTGGTTAAAAGTGGATGGACATCCTTAACACTGTTTTAGGTAACTGGTTTCGTGGTCCACACGCACAATCCCGAAGGCATCGATCCCGCCACAACGGTGACAATGATCATGCGAGAGCAGGGAATTTCCTCGCTGCCACGCAACTACGAGCTCGTCTACCAGTTCCTCAACACCTCGAACGCGGCACTGATCCGGGATTATTCCGCGCTGGGCCGGCGTCCGACCCAGTCGCAGCTCGATGATGTTGGCAAGAAGTTCCTGCCGCATCATCATGGCGCGCGCACTGTCGAACGGGCCCGCGACCGGGTTTCGGATGAAATCAGGGGCATGATCCATCTGTTCAAGCAGGATCAATCCATGCTTGAGCGCTATTCGACCCTGCTCGGGGAGACCTCGTCGCAGATGTCCGGCGCACGCACGCCCGGTCCCGATGCCCTCAACGGCCTTGCCCGGACCCTGTCATCGGCAACCGGCGAGACCCAGACAAAAAGTCAGGCCTTCGTCGATCAGATGAACGCGCACGCCCGCGAGATGGCGGCGCTCAGGGCCGAGCTGGAAGAGTACAAGCGTCTGGCCTCCACCGATCCGGTCACCCGGCTGTCCAACCGCCGCGCCTTTGACCAGCGGCTGGCGGCAATTTACGCCGATGAGACCAGCCCCGGCCACCATGCGCTGCTGGTCACCGATATCGACCATTTCAAGAGCTTCAACGACACCTATGGCCATCAGGTTGGCGACCGCGTGTTGAGTGTGGCGGCCGCGATGATGCAAAACGTCCTTGGCGCAGACGTCTTCCTTGCCCGAACCGGCGGCGAAGAGTTTGCCATCATTCTCGACCGCACCAATCTGCAAGCCGCCGCGGACATCGCCGAGCGTATCCGCCTGGCCATTCAATCGACCCCGTTGAAGAACCAGCACGACGGTGTCGATTGCGGCGGCATCACCATGAGCTTCGGGCTGTGCATGGCAATCGACACTTCCAGCGCCGAGGAGCTGTACAAGAAAGCCGACATGGCGCTTTACGAAGCAAAGAAATCCGGTCGCAACCAGCTCAAGATCTACACCCCGACCATGAAGAGGGTGCGGGCCTTCTTCAAACGCTGATAACCGGCTCAACCGCGCCCTCAGCGCCCCTCAAGCACCAGATAGACCGCATGCGCCATCATCACATCGAGATGGGCGCCGCCGCCATTCTTGAACACGGTGATCTCGTCGGCCGACCGGCGCCCGGCCTTGGCCTGCACCAGATCATGCAGATCGCCCTGAATGTCGTCTGTGCTGATCAGCCCCGACGCCAGCGGGATCATCACCTCGCCGATATGCCCCACGGTGGTGGCGTGGCTGTCGACAAACAGCCGGCCCCGTGTCAGCACCGCATCATCGGCCTCGCGCATCGACGGCGTGTAGGCGCCGACAAGATCGACATGGGTTCCCGCTTTCAGCGCATCGCCGCGGATCAGCGGTTCGGTCGACATGGTGGCCGAAGAGATCAGGTCGGCGCGCGACACCGCGTCATCAAGGTCGGCAACCGCTTCGGCTGCAATTCCGTCGTCGGCGAGGGACTGCACCAGCGCCTCGGCGCGGCCCTGATTGCGGTTCCAGACCATCACATGCTCAAGCGACGGCCGCACCGAGCGGTGCGCGTCGATCAGCGGCCGCGCCATCGAACCTGCGCCCACCATCAGCATGGTCTCCACATCAAGCCGCGACAGGCAGGACGAGCCAAGGGCCGAATCGCCCGCCGTCTTCCAGGCGGTCAGATCAACGCCTTCGAGCACGGCGACCACGTGGCCGCCGGCCTCGTCAAACAGCAGCACCTGACCCTGCACGGATGGCTGTGGCGGTGTTGCCGACGGATTGTCGGGGTAGATCGTCACCGCCTTGACGCCCGAGGCAAGGCCGGGAATCCAGGCGGTGCGCACCAGCATCTTGCGGCCGCCGTTTTCAATCAGCGAATCCCGCAAGTCCGCCGGCGGCTTCATGTGCCCGGCCCGCAGCGCCTCCACCGCAAACGGCCAGGAACAGACCGAACCAATATCGTCTCCGGTAACAATGCGCATGATCAGTCCCTTGTATGAAGAAGTGCAAAACACCTGCTTGTTCTAAAGCGATTTGCCGGTGCAATGAAACAGCAATCATCAAAATTCCTGTTTGAAATCAGGCCTTGCCTGACGGGAAGCGAGTGGATCGGGGGGCAAGATCAACCGCAAGCCTGCAAATCGCAAATCGCCGGCGGCACGCGCCGCCCGCCCAGGCACGGTCAGGCGTGATCCGCAAGCGCCGCCACTCCAACCATCCGGCGACAAGGTCAAAGGTCGGCGGCTTCGGGCTCCGCCTGGAATGCTATTTTCTGGTCTGGGTCATCACCTTGCGGGCTTCCTCAAGGGTTTCCTGCATGTTCTGCTGCAGCACATTGAAGGCCTCGGTCGAGGATTTCTGCGCCAGGTCGGCAATTTCGCTGGTGTTCTTGATCGCCATTTCAAACGAGCGTTTGGCGAATTCGGCCTGGGCTGCCATCAGGCTCTGCGGGTCGCCACCGGCTTTGAGATTTTCCGCCATTGCCATGATTTCATCGAGCGCTTCCTGCACCATTTCACGCTGGCGCGTGGCGATGGTGGAAGCTCCGCTTCCGGCTGTCTTGGCTGCAGTATCCAGCGCTTCGAGGTTCTTCTTGTGCCGGGCCACCAGCGCCTCAAGATCCGGCGACGGCAGTTTCATGTCCTTGCCAAAATTCAGGAACATGGAAACCATATCTTCGGTGGTGTTTTTCCTGGTCATAAAAACTCTCCCGGTTACGGCGGCAGAAAATCCGCCAGCTGTCATGGCTGTCATTATACAGATGCAGTCCTGAGACCCCACACTCTAAATTTTTTCATCCCCCTCAGGCAGGCTTCGACGCTGTCGCGGTCGCCTCAAGCAAGGAACGCCAGAGACGCACGCCTGTTTGACTGAAAAAACCGCGGGCCGGCCTCTTGACGTTCATGCTGCATTGCAACATATATGGTGCATCGCACACATAACGTGGCGCGACTTCAAAGGCTCCGGGTCACACTGAACGGGGCATGACATTGCTCACAATGAGGATGACTGACATGACCAAGACCACCAAGACTTCCAGCGCCAAGACAACTGCAGCCAACCCGGACGCCGCCGCCACCGGTGACGCCAAAACCATCATCATGAACGCTGTCGAAAATCTCCACGACACCATCGCGGTTCCCGAAGCCGCCCGCGAATTTGTTGCCCAGCAGGCAGCCAAGGTGCAGGAGCACACGGAAGCAACCCGCGAAGGTGTTGCCGAGTTCAACGCGCAGGCCGAAAAGTCCGCCGTGTCGTTTATCGCCAGCTACACCGATTTCACCAAGACCCTGTTCGACATGACCGCAGCCAATGTTCGCGACAGCTTCGCCGCCATGGAAAAACTAGCCGCTGCCAAATCGCTGCCTGACGCCCTCAAGCTGCAGTCCGAATTTGTCCGCGACAATTCCAAAGCCAATTTCGAGCGCTTCATGCAGGTGTCACAAACCGCCGGGAATGCGATCACGCACTCCACCGCCACTGCCCGTGAGGCCGCCGCCAAGGCATGGTCAAACGCCAGCAAGGCTGCTTGAGCTACCCTCGACCGCTCTCTCACAAACAGGCCCGGGACGCGCAGATCGCGTCCCGGGCCTTGCAATTCCAAGGTCAGCTCGAAAACCAGATTGATCTTTTCTTTGAAGCGCTTGCTGGAACAACCGGACTCAAACTGCGAGACAGTTGAATCAGTTTCTCACCTCGGCATTGCCGGAACCGGGACGGCCTCGGCCACCGCCAGGCGGCGTGGGAAAACTGCGCTTCTCCGGCATTCGCGCCGCCAGAGACAGGCCATGGGCAACATCGATGCGCCCAATCGATTGGTCGCCGGCAAAACTCATCCGCGCCCCAAACCGCTGCGCCAGCGCCTTCATGGCGTGGTTCTGCGCGCCGGTTTCGACGAGGATGGTTGCCACATCATTTTCCGATGCGGCCCGCAACAGCGCCTTGATCAGGATCGTGCCCACGCCCTTGTGCCGCCAGTCCGACGCCACCGAAAACGCCGACTCGCCCTCTCCCGGCTCTATCTGTCCGCCGGTATGCAATTCGGCGACCCCGACCAGATGATCATCGTCAAAGGCGCCAACGACAATCGCCTCGTTGAGTGATCGGGCGATATATCTGTCGAGCCATTCGTCCGAGACCCGCCCGTTGAAACGGTCGCGAAAATCTTCAAAATGCAGATCGTGGATATGCTCGCGGAACGCATTCGCGTCGACCGGGCCCAGATATCTCAGCTTGACATCACCGCCCGTGGCCAACTGCGGTTGGCGCGGCTTGAACAGAAACTTCAGACGCATTGTCGATCTCCAGAGTCCATTCCTCCCGAAATCTCCAAGCCTTGATCTAATGGTGCATTGCAACAATATCAAGGCACGACATTGTGACACCAGACAAAATTCACCTGCGGCGCCGACCTCCCCACCGGGTGGGAGCGCTCAACATTCGGAAAAGCGGCACAGCGGAGAGCCGTTGCTGTGCGACGCAGCCGACCGAATACGCAAAGGCGCTGTAGATGTTCGACTTCATGCATCGACAGCATCGTTCAAATCACCCCATTTGAACGCGGCCTGCATCAAACCAACTATCTAGTCCACGGGCGATATCCGCGCGCCAACCCACGGCAGAACAAGTGTCTCGAGGCGCTCGCCAACTTTCTGGCGGTGGTCTCCATCATAAACGTCAAGCAGGTGAGGGATGCGCTCGGAGCCGAGCTGTTGTGAAAGTTCTATCGTCCCCGGCGGGATATGCAGAAACTGATCGCCCAGACCGACGCCGAGACCAAGCCCGCGCAATCGGCGCAAGTTGTCACGGGCCCGGCGAAGCTGACGGATCGGCAGTGCGTCGAGATACCTGTCATAGGCCGCATCGTCGAGCAGCACCTCACCGCGCACGATATCGAACGGGAAATCAGCATACACCGGCGGCTCGCCAGCCTTGGTGCTGAAGGCCGACACGATGCCCAACGCTGCGATGGCAAAGAAATCCTTCCTGGCCAGCAGGTCTTCGATATCCTCCGGGGCTTCGACACGTGCAGCACGCTTCCACGCGTCGTTGCCGAAACCGAAATCGTCGGTCGCAGCCAGACAGCAGGGACTCATCGACCAGACGACGGAGAACACACCTGGTCGG
This sequence comes from Hoeflea sp. YIM 152468, assembly GCF_029210485.1. GTDB lineage: Bacteria > Pseudomonadota > Alphaproteobacteria > Rhizobiales > Rhizobiaceae > Hoeflea. Next base: position 270,593 of record NZ_JARGET010000011.1, on the reverse strand, counting down.
TTGATCGCCAGGTGAAGGGCTCCGTATCCGCCCATTGAATGACCGACGACCGCACGGCCCGCTTCGCTGGCGATGGTGCGAAATTCCGCATCGACATGGCCGACGAGGTCGTCCGCGATATAGTCCGCCCATTTTCCGCTGATGGGCGAATTGCGATAATAGCCGCCGCCGTATTTGTTGCCAGCATTGGGCATGATGACCAGCATCTCCGGAATCGCCTTTTTTGCGATCAGGCGGTCGAGACGCGCAGGCACGTCTTCGATCGTGAGCCAGACGCCGTAGTCGTCGAAGATCCCGTGTAGCAGATAGGTTGCCGGATAGCGGCGATCGGCGTCGCTCTCGTAGCTCGGCGGCAGATAGACAGCCACTTCCTGGATCTCGGAGGTTCCGAGCAGATTCCCGGCCAGCGCCGGAGCCGGAACTTCGATTTCAACCACCCGACCGGCGGTGCCAGACGACGATTGGGCGACTGAAGCTTCCCGCATTCCAAGAATGAGTAGGCTCACCAGGAACAAGGCGCAAAGAAATCTTTGCATGACTAAGATCCCCTTTTCGCCTCATTTTACCGCAAATCCGACGAAATTCCAGGTTTCAGGCGCGTGACGACGTCGAGCTTCACGACAGCCGCGGCGTTTACATGCATCACCACCACACTGCGGTGTGCGAGGTTTTCAGGGCCGGCTCCCCGGCCAAGGCACAGCTTCGGGTCTGACGCTGAATCTGGCACAGCCGAGCTCGGAACCGCTGCGCGGGGTTTTCGGCATCAAGGTCGGCATTGGCGCAGCGCCTGCCATGAGGACCCGGAACAAGCAGGTCTCGCAAATTCTCCGCCCATTCAACCAGTCGGTCAGTGAGAAAGCGCAATCGCCCGCGTCAGGCTATGGGCCAGATCCTGCGCATAGGTCGCAAACGCCATGATCTCGAAGCTGTCGCCGCCGAGCCGGGTCAGTTGCACCGGCACATGACCAAACAGGGTTGGCGCGCTGGCTCCCGCCTTGAACACGGAAGCCCTTGTCTCGATTCCCGATTGGGTGGCGATGATGTCGGCCGCCGCAGGCCCCGAGAGCGAAAACCGCACCCGCGCATCCGACAGATCGCACAGGCTCAGACCGTCCGGAGCGCCCAGTCTTTCCGCCAGTGCGGCAAAACTCTCGCCCGCATCGCCCACCGCCAGCGCCTGCCCCGGCTGCAGCTTGCGCACCAGCCCGTCACCCGCCTTGGCCACCCGCCGCACTGCCGCCGCCTTGGCTAGAGGCCCGGAGACAAGACAGACCGGTGCGTCCGGCAACTGCGACAGCGTCACCTGGTCGGCGACGATGGTGCCTGCCGCGCCGAGCCAGTCCGGCGTCCCGGGCGCCTGTGCCACAACCGGTTCGACCGCCCGGCCGGACATCGCCGCTCCTTCCCCGGCGCCCTCAAGCGCCACCGGCGAGCCGACCGTCACTTCGGTTTCGATGCCGCGCAAACCGTCCCACACCATCAAGCTCTCGCCCTGCCGCTCGCGGCCGCGCTTCAGCATCGCCAGCGCAATGGTCGAGTTCAGATGCGGTGACCAGCAGGCCGAGGTCACGTGCCCCTGATCATTGGCCATGCTCGGATCAGTTCCCGGCATGAGCAGATGCGCGCCGGCCAGAATCCTGTGCGCCGGCTTGACCGGCCTGAGCCCCACCAGCTGCGCCCGGTCCTCGCACTGCAAGCCGGCGCGCGAAAGCATCACCCGGCCGATGAAATCATCCTTCGTGCTGCTGACCATCCTTGCCAGCCCGAGATCGCCTGGCGTGGTGCGTCCGTCGATCTCGGCATGGGTGATGAAGCCCTTCTCGATCCGCATCACATTCAGCGCTTCCAGCCCATAGGGCACGATGCCGAACGGCTCTCCAGCTTCCATGATCGCATCGGCAACCGCCGCGCCGTGCCGCGCCGGCACCGCCAGTTCGAATGCCAATTCGCCCGAAAACGAAATCCGGAACAGCCGCGCTGCCAGCCCCGAATGCAATGCGACCTCGCGCACGGCCAGAAACGGCACCGCGTCCGCGCTCAGATCCGCGTCGACGATCCGCGCCAGCACCTCGCGCGATTGCGGCCCGGCAATCGTGATCTGTGCCCATTGGTCGGTCACGGATACGAGCCGCACATCGAGCTCCGGCCACAGCGCCTGGGCGCAGAATTCCAGATGCGCCATCGCTTCAGCCGCCGCCGCCGTCGTCGTGGTGATCAGATAATGGCTGCCGGCCAGCCGGCTCACCGTGCCGTCATCCATCAGCAATCCGTCCTCGCGCAGCATCAAGCCATAGCGCGCCTTGCCGATTGCCAGGGTCGACATCTTGCCGGTGTAGATCAGATCAAGAAATTTTGCCGCGTCCCTGCCCGCCAGATCGATCTTGCCCAGCGTCGAGGCATCGGAAATGCCGACGCGCGCGCGCACCGCCAATGTCTCCCGGTCGCAGGCCTGTTTCCAGTCCGTCTCGCCCTCGCGCGGAAAATGCGACGCCCGCATCCAGGCCCCGGCCTCGATCAGCACCGCGCCGTGTTTTTCGGCCCAGCCATGCAGCGGCGAGCGCCGCACCGGGCGGTACTGCGCGCCGCGATGCGCACCCGCCAGCGCCCCGATGCTGACCGGCGTGTAGAACGGCCGGAATGTGGTGGTGCCGACCTGATCGGGCGTAAGCCCCCGGCTCTCGGCGAGAATGCCGATGGCGTTGACATTGGAGAGCTTGCCCTGGTCGGTGGCCATGCCGGTGGTGGTGTAACGTTTGGCCAGTTCGACATGGCCATAGCCCTCGCGCACCGCGAGCCCCAGATCCGACACGGTGACATCGTTCTGGAAATCGACAAAGGCCTTGCCTTTGGCTTCGGCCACATGCCACAGCGTCGCGAACCCGGTGGAGCCGCCACAGACTTCGCGTACCACCGGTATCTCGGCCTTGCGCGGCTTGAAGCCGAGATCGGACGCGGCCCGCGCGCCAGCTTCGGCACCACTCTTGAGACACCCGGCCAGATCGAGAACACCCGCCGCACTGCCCGCAGTGCTCAGACCGTCGCGCTCTTTTGGCGGCAGGAACATGCCGGTGCCCTCGTCCCACACCGGCTTGTCGCCGCGATGGCAGGCCAGCCCCACCACCGGGCTCCAGCCACCCGCCATCGCCAGCGCATCGATCTTGATCGTCTCGCGCTTGCCCGACGCAGGCTCGACAACATCCACGCCGGTGACGGCCTTGCCGCCCAGTGCATCGGCCACGACGTGGCCTTTCAGCAGCCGCGCCCCGTCCGACGCTGCAAGCTCCGGCGCAGGAATGGCGGCCCGCGTATCGAGCACCGTCACCTCAAGCCCCCGCTTGACGAGATCCCGCGCCGTCTCGTGCCCCGACGGCCCGGTGGCAAACACCGCCACATGATCGCCCGGACGGATGGCTTGCGCGTTCAGCAGCCCGCGCATCGTTGACGCCATCATCACGCCGGGGCGGTCATTGCCGCCAAACACCAGCGGCCGCTCCTCGGCGCCTGCCGCCAGCACGGCGCGTTTGGCGACGATCCGCCAGACCCGCTGCGCCGGACCGCTTTCCGCGCCATCGCGCCGCTCGACCGCACCAAAGACGCCGCTGTCATAGGCGCCGAACACGGTTGTGGTCGAAAGCAGCCGCACATTCGGGCTGGACGCCAGTTCGGCGATCAACGACGCCGCAAAGCCCGGCCCGTCGGCATCGCCGATCTCGACCCGATCCTTCAGCAACCGCCCGCCAAAACCTGCGTTCTCGTCGCACAGTACCACCCCGGCGCCCGCCCGCGCCGCCGCGAGCGCCGCCATCAACCCGGCGGGCCCGGATCCGATCACCAGCAGGTCGCAATGCGCCCAGCGCTTCTCGTAGGCTTGTGCGTCCGTTGCATGACTGGCCCGGCCCAGCCCCGCCGCCCGGCGGATCAGCGGTTCATAGAGTTTTTCCCACAAGCTCGCCGGCCACATGAAGGTCTTGTAGTAGAACCCGGCGCCGAGAAACGGCGACAGCATCTGGTTGACCGCGCCGACATCAAAGCCCAGCGACGGCCAGCGGTTCTGGCTTTCCGCCACCAGTCCCTCGCGCAATGCCACCATCGAGGCGCGCAGGTTCGGCTCCCGCGTGGCGCCATCGCCCAATGTGACCAGCGCATTGGGCTCCGACGCGCCGCCGCTCGTGAGCCCGCGCGGCCGGTGATATTTGAACGAGCGACCCATCAGGCTGATGCCGTTTGCCAAGAGCGCCGAGGCCAGCGTATCGCCGGCAAAGCCTTCAAGCCGCTTGCCATCAAAGGAAAAGCCGATCGGGCGCGACCGGTCGATCCGCCCGCCATTCTCAAACCGGGAGAAGCTCATATATTGCCCCTCCGCTTGGTGGCGTTCGCCACTCTGCCTTTCGTCCCGGCCCTGCTGGCGCTTGCAGCCCGCGCCCTTGTATAGTCCGCGGCGTCCGTCACCCCGTGCACATCATGGGTCAATGTATTGCGCTCCACCACCAGCCAGCGGCGGCAGCCGCCGACATGCTGCCAGTGCTCTTCCATCACGCCGCGCACATTGTCGCGGCTGTGCACATAGGCGTCCCAGGCGGCAAATTTCGCCTCCGGCGCCGGTCGCACCGGGCGCGCGTCGCCGCGAATGGAAAATTCCTCTTTCGGACGGATCCCGCAATGGGGACAGGTAATCAGACTGGCCATCTTGTCCGCCTAATGCAGGTTTGCCTGGGCACCATGCCCGGTTTCATCGATCTGGGTGCCGCGCGTGAACCGATCGAGCCGGAAGGCGCGTGCCAGCTCATGGGTCTCGCCGGTGGCCAGCAGGTGCGCAAAGCACCAGCCCGAGGCCGGCGTCGCCTTGAAGCCGCCATAGCACCAGCCGCAATTGAGATAGAGGCCGTCCACCGGCGTCTTGTCGATGATCGGCGAGCCATCCATCGACATGTCCATCACCCCGCCCCAGGCGCGCAGCACCTTGACGCGGGACACGGCCGGCACCATGGCGCAGGCCGCCTCCATCACGCTTTCGACTGTCGCCAGATTGCCGCGCTGGGCGTAGGAATTGTACATGTCCAGGCTGCCGCCAAACACCAGCCCGCCCTTGTCCGACTGCGACAGGTAAAACAGTGCCGCGCCAAAGGTCACCACCTGGTCGATGAACGGTTTCAGCCCTTCGGAGACAAACGCCTGCAGCACCTGGCTTTCCACCGGCAGCCGCATCCCGGCCATCTGAGCCACCCGGCCCGAGTTCCCCGCCGCCGCCAGCCCCAGCCTGTTGCAGCCGATGAAGCCACGCGAGGTCTCGACCCCGACCGCCCTGCCGCCCTCGCGGCGAATGCCGGTGACCTCGCAATTCTGAATCAGATCCACGCCGCGGCTGTCGGCGGACCGGGCATAGCCCCAGGCGACGCCGTCATGCCGCGCCGTGCCGCCGCGCCGCTGCAGCAGCCCGCCATGGATGGGAAACCGCGCATTGTCGTAATCCAGATAGGGCAGCATCTCGCGCACTTCCTCGCGCCCCAGAAGCTCCGCATCCTCGCCCGCCAGCCGCATGGCATTGCCCCGCCGCGCGTAGGCATCGCGCTGCCCGTCGGAATGATAGAGATTGATCACCCCCCGCTGCGACATCATCGCGTTGAAATTCAGCTCCTGCTCCAGCCCCTCCCACAATTTCAGCGACTGCGAATAGAACGGCTCGTTGCCCTCGAGCAGGTAATTGGCCCGCACAATGGTGGTGTTGCGCCCGACATTGCCGGAGCCGAGATAGCCCTTCTCCAGCACCGCCACATTGGTGATGCCGTGGTTTTTCGCCAGATAATGGGCGGTGGCCAGCCCATGCCCGCCGCCACCGACAATGATCACGTCATAATGGCTCTTCGGCTCCGGCTCCCGCCACGCGCGATCCCAGTTCCTGTTGCCCGACAGCGCCTGCCGGAAGATGGAGTATGCAGAATATTTCATGCCCTGTGCCCCGGCCCGGAATTCCTCCGCATAGGACGGCGGGAGGGGGTGCGGAGTCAATGGGGAGGGGTGGTGGAGGCGGGGAATGATTTGGGGAGTGGCAACACGAATACAACTCGGTAAAAAATGGCTCACCCCTCAACCAAGCCGCTATGACTGTCTCTCCGAAATCTTGTGGGCAACACACCTACTGCAGAACATATAGAGAACAAACTGGTTGTTAACTGTCTCTTTTGATGACAGGATGTCAAAATAATACACAGAGAGATCATGATTCGATGACGCAGCAGACCGAGAAAAGTGAATTCGCCAGACTTCGCGAACAGGCTGGACTAACTCTTGAGGAAGCCGCCCGGGTCATAAAGGTATCCCCCCGGTCCGCGTACCGTCACGAGAATGGTGAATGCTCACCGTCTCCGCTGGCGATCGCAATGCTGCAGTTGATGGCCCGGAACCATCGAAGGCCGGAGGCGCCTGCCCGTTTCCGGTTTATAGATCTTTTTGCCGGCATTGGAGGCCTGCGCATCGGATTCGAGAATATCGGCGGGAAGTGCGTTTTCACCAGCGAATGGGACAAATATGCATCCGAGACCTACCGGAAGAATTTCCAAGAGGATGAAGAGCATGTGTTTGCTGGTGATATCCGCGAATACACAAAAGACGAAGAATCACTTGCCAAAATTCCGGCCCATGACGTGCTGCTGGGAGGTTTTCCTTGCCAGCCGTTCTCTATAGCCGGCGTTTCCAAGAAAAATGCGCTAGGACGCCCGCATGGCTTCCTTGACGCGACGCAGGGTACATTGTTTTTCGATGTGGCGCAGATTATCAAGTACCATCAGCCGAAGGCCTTTCTGCTTGAGAACGTCAAAAACCTGCAACGGCATGACAAGGGGCGCACGTTTGCAACCATCATGAATGTGCTGGAAAACGAGCTTGGCTACAAGGTCGAAACTAGGGTTGTCAGCGCAAGACCCTGGGTGCCCCAAGGGCGAGATCGGGTATTTCTGGTTGGGTTCAGGGACAGAAGTGCTCAGTTTTCCTTTGATGACATGATTATTCCGAACGGACCTGAGCCCACACTGGGCAGTATCCTCCTGCCCCAGGTGGAGACGAAATACACGCTGACACCGAAACTCTGGGATTATCTGCAAGACTACAAGAAAAAGCACGAAGCCAAGGGGAACGGATTCGGCTTTGGGCTGTTTGGTCCAGGAGACGTCGCACGAACGCTTTCCGCACGTTACTACAAGGACGGCTCCGAGATCCTGATAGATCAAGGCAAGGGGAAACGGCCACGTCGTCTGACTCCAAAAGAATGCGCCCGTCTAATGGGATTTGAACGGGGCAACCGGACCTGGGAAATTCCCGTTTCGGATACTCAAGCCTACAAGCAATTTGGTAACGCGGTGGTTGTTCCTGTTGTCGAGGCGGTTGCTGAGGCGATGAGCCCGTGGTTGCCGCAGCCCCATCACGGCGAGATTATCCCTCTCTCTCAAGTTTCGAATGTTGAAAGCAAATCCGTCGCCAATGGTTGATATTGTGACTCGCGAGGTCCGAAGTCGGATGATGTCCGGCATCCGGGGTAAGAACACAAAGCCGGAGATGGTTGTTCGCAAGGCGCTGCATGCAGCCGGATTTCGGTATCGCTTGCATGACAAACGCTTGCCGGGAAATCCCGATTTGGTTTTCCCGAAGTACAGGGCAGTCGTGTTTGTGCATGGCTGTTTTTGGCATGGTCATGACTGCCACCTGTTCCGGCTCCCGTCCACCCGCTCGGATTTCTGGTGCAGAAAAATAGCTGGAAATGTCGAGCGTGATCGGAAGGCGGTACAGGCTCTAGAAAATACGGGGTGGCGGACAGGAATAATCTGGGAATGTGCCGTTAAAGGGCGGACTCGATTGCCGATCGATACAGTTCTCAAAAATGTAGAAAAATGGCTGAGCAGTGTCTCAAGTCGTCTGGAAGTAAGGGGGCTCGTATGACCATAAAACAGAGCTTATTTGCCGATCACTCCATCAACGGGATGGACTACCTCGTTGAACTGCTGCGCTCCAAAGACCGCGTACTTGTAAAAAAACTGTCCAACAATGACCGTGACTGGGCTCGCTTTGAAAACAAGCACCAAGCAGGGGTTTACATTCCAGTCGAGCAACGCGACGGAGGATTCTTTCCTGAACTGTCAAGAAAGGCGCGACCCGATCCGAAAGACGCGGACATATTCGAGGCTTACTTCCGTACAAGCTGGCCCCAAACCGGAGATATGGATAAACGAACTCGCCTTGTTCATTATACAAGCAAAGGAACCGAAACCCACATGACAGGGGTTCCAAAAGCCGCTTTCGCCACCCTCTTGCCAGCTTCCTATCTTGTTATCGGCAAATCAGTATCAGGAGAAGAACAAGTCTACAGCTGCTTGACTGTAGATTCAGCGTCAGAGGAAGCCGAGCTCCTCAGGGACACACTCGAGCTCCAACCGGATTTTCTGATCGGCGAGTTCAATCCCATCGAGAAGCAGGAGGAAGAAAAAGAAAAACTTTTTGATTTTGCTGAACAGGTTATCCTAGCTTGGCTGGCAGGCAACATCGAAACATTTGCTATTGCAAACGCTTTGATGCCAAACACCTCTACACTGGCTGCCCTTGCTCGGGCGGAGTATCTGAAAGGTTCCGGCCAAATCGATATTAATCCGTTCCGACTGGACAATCCGGGAGATGTTCTCCGGGAAATCAGTAGAAGTATCGAGTGGAATTTGTTCCGGGAGTTCCAGCGGAGGGAACGTACTGTATCGCTTGTGCGAATGATTATGGGGGACAGTCCGAAGCAAATCACAGCCAAAAGCGTAATCCGCGAGCTTGTAGAGCGTTTTCCGGAAATCGATGCGCTGATGCTGTCAGCTAGCCAACAGCGCAAATCGCGTGCCGGGTATTCTTATGAACACCACATTGAGGCTATGCTTACCGAAGGCGGCATTCCTTTTGAGAAACAAGTTGTGATTGAAGCTAAAAAACGGCCAGACTTCATCCTGCCTTCGCTTGCCTATCTCAAAAAACCGATCAATGCAGAAGCATCTGGTCTTATCCTTAGTGCAAAAACCACATTGCGGGAGCGATGGAAACAGGTAGAACGGGAACTGACCAGTGGCGCATTGTTTTTGACTACTGTTGACGAAAACATTGCTGGAAATTCTATCGAAGAAATGTCCAGCATGAATATCACTCTGGTGGTACCGGAAAAACTGAAACACGCCAAAGAAACAGAATATAAAAAGCATTCAAATGTTATGAGCTTTCGTCAATTCTGCGATGAAGTAATTTTCTCCAGTTTAATTCATTGGCCGTAGAAAAAATTGTTGGGAATTTGTTTCTGTATATCTTTCAAATTACCCCGCGCCCCGTGTCACCCCCGCCTTCCGCCAAAGCCACATCCTACTATACCACCACACCGTGCCCGACAGATGGACGGCACTTATCGCGCCGCCCATCTTCTGTTCTGAAGTGTCTCAGCCCTTGACGGTCAGCTCGACGGCGATTTCGGCGTTGAACAGATTGGACACCGGGCAGCCCTTCTCGGCAGCCTTCAGCGCGGTGTCGATGGCAGCGCGGTCGGCGCCCTTGGCCTCAAGCGTCAGGAAAATATCCGAGCGGGTGATGCGGAAGCCGGCATCGGTCTGCTCCAGCGTGACCTCGGCGCGCGCCGCAATCGAGTCGGGCACGATGCCGTTCTGGCCAAGCTCGTTGGAAAAGGCCATGGCGAAACAGCCGGCATGGGCCGCCCCGACCAGCTCTTCCGGGTTGGTGCCCTTGTCGTCGCCAAAGCGGGTGTTGAAGCCGAACGGCCGGTCCGACAGCGCGCCGCTTTCGGTCGAGATGGTGCCTTTGCCGGTCTTGAGATCGCCTGCCCAATGGGCTGAACCTGTGCGTTTCATGTCAATTTCCTTTCAGAAACAATGGTTGAAAGAAACCTGGCCGATCATTTGACCGCCTGGTGCTGCTAAATTCGCGCATGCTACCGCCGCCTGGCCACGGGGTCCATTCCCGGCGGTCCAAGCCAGGCGCCTGGCCCGGCTTGCTGCCTGCTCGGCGCGATGAGCCTGCTCATGTCCCCTGTCTTGAATGGTTTGGCATCGGATTGACCTCGACATGACAGTCAGGTCCCCGGCGCAGTTGCGCTGGCGTCCGCCCGGCCAATGACAGGACAATCCGGCGCGCCGCCGGCGGCGCCGCTCAACAGGATTTCTGGATTGGGATGGTTCAGCGATGTCAGCCGCGCCACCTTTACGCGGTTGGACCGCTTCAGCTCACCCATGGGACATGGGGAAAACAAGGCATCAGACATCACGAACTCCAGCTTGGGGACACGGAGTCAACGCCTCGGTGGCGGTTTGGTTCCCGCCTGAGATCCGTCATGCAAGCGGATGCGCAAGGCCCGCTGTTGCTCGCTCAGTCAAGGCCCGAGAAAACCAGATGTCCGGCGCCACCTGAAGGGACGCCGGACCGATTGCGATGACAGACTGGCCCCCGAAGAGCTGCCCGCGCGGGCGCGCTTCAGTCAGTCCGATGGCCGCTGCGGCTCAGAAAAACGCCTGAATGCCGGTCTGCGCACGGCCGAGGATCAGCGCATGCACATCATGCGTGCCCTCATAGGTGTTGACGGTTTCCAGATTCTGCGCGTGGCGCATGACGTGGTATTCGGCCTGGATGCCGTTGCCGCCATGCATGTCGCGCGACATCCGGGCGATATCGAGCGCCTTGCCGCAATTGTTGCGCTTGACGATCGAGATCATTTCCGGCGCGAAACGGCCATCGTCCATCAGCCGGCCGACCCGCAACGAGCCCTGCAGGCCGAGCGCGATTTCGGTCTGCATGTCGGCGAGCTTCTTCTGGAACAGCTGGGTGCCGGCCAGCGGCTTGTTAAACTGGTGCCGGTCGAGACCATATTGCCGTGCCCGGTGCCAGCAATCTTCGGCCGCCCCCATCACCCCCCAGGAGATGCCGTAGCGTGCCCGGTTGAGGCACCCGAACGGACCCTTCAGGCCGGAGACATTCGGCAGCAGCGCATCTTCGCCGACTTCGACATTTTCCATGACGATTTCGCCGGTGATCGAGGCGCGCAAGCTCAGCTTGCCGCCGATCTTCGGTGCCGACAGGCCCTTCAAGCCCTTGTCCAGCACAAATCCGCGGATCTGGTTGTCGTGGGCTTCCGACTTGGCCCAGACCACGAACACATCGGCGATCGGCGAGTTCGAGATCCACATTTTCGATCCGTTGAGCACGTAACCGCCGTCGGACTTTCTGGCCCGGGTCTTCATACCGCCTGGATCAGAGCCGGCATCCGGCTCGGTCAGGCCGAAGCAGCCGACCCATTCGCCACTGGCGAGCCTGGGCAGATACTTCTGCCGCTGCTCTTCGCTGCCGTATGCCTGGATCGGATACATCACCAGTGACGATTGCACGCTCATCATCGAGCGGTAGCCTGAATCAACCCGCTCGACTTCACGCGCCACCAGACCGTAGGAGACATAGCCGGCTTCAGCACCGCCATATTGTTCCGGCACGGTGACGCCGAGCAGACCGGCCGCGCCCATTTCCGAAAAAATCTCGCGGTCGGTGACTTCATTGAGATAGGCGTCCGTCACCCGCGGCGCGAGCTTGTCAGCAGCGAAGGCCGCTGCCGCATCCGCAATCATCCGCTCTTCCTCGGTCAACTGATCTGCGATCAGGAACGGATCATCCCATTGAAACGATGATTTTGCGGATTTCGAAACAGCGGGAGACACGGACATTGCAAAAACTCCTATTTGATCCAGAAAGGCAGCATTCCGCCCTGTTTGAAGGCAACGTTACAACCACTTGGCCTTCTTTAACACGGAATTTCCGAGATACTATAGGCTTAAAATGTTTTTCCGGAAACGCTGCCCCCACCCGTCAACGCGCTATCCGATGTGGGCCGGCTCGATCACTTCCCACGACAAGATCAATTCCCGCCCGGCATCGCCCAGCACCGGCACAGCCAGCCGGGCAAGCGAGATCTCGGACCCGCCATGCATCCAGGAGGTTGTCTCGTAATAATCCGGAACGCCGCTGGTCAGCGTCTGGTTCAGGGTCGCCACCACCCGCTTGACGCTCGGCGGTGGAACCGATTCCAAGAGTGGCCGATCCTTGACCGGCTGCTTGAACGGCCAGCGCCGGGTGCTGGCGACGTCGCGCCACATCAGGGTCTCGCCTGCCTCATCCAGGCCGATGCGCGCCAGCAGCGGGTAATCGGCACTCAGCCTGTGGAGATCGAAGACTGAGAAAACCGGCAAGCCGGCGCTTGCCTGCGCCAGCCAGAGGGCATAAAAATCACGTAAACGCGGATGCGCATCGGCGGGCATGAGAAAATCGAACGGCCGCACAGGTGAATTCATTGACAATAATCCAATATCTACGCTGGAAGTGAGACCAGCATAGCTTTGAACTCGACACCGTCGCGACTTCAGAGTTTACTTGTCATGCCGAACCCTTGACCCTGGGCGCCACTCGCATGAGCACCACTCTGGCAGATCAATTTGAAGTTGCAGCCGGAATTGCCTCGGGCATCAGTCGGTTTGCCCTCGGTCTGGGGATGGACGCCGACCCGATTGCGCGCGCCTGCGGCCTAAATCCCGATCGCTTCGATGTCATCAACGAGCGCATAAGTCTTGATCGGGTGTGTCGCTTCATGGAGGCGCTCGCGCTTATCTCCGGCAATGATGTGTTCGGACTCAAATCCGCATCCGTGTATGAACGAGGCGCGTCGGGGCCGTTCGGCTATGGTTTGATGAGCGCGCCAACCATGCGCGATTGTGTCGTGTTTCTCGGCCGCAACCTGCAGAAAATCAGCGAAACCAGCCTGTGTACGCTGGAGATCGGCGCCCGCACCGCCCATTTTGAATGGACCTATTCGCCGCTGATTTTGCATCGCACGCAATTTCTCGACATGACGGTTGCCCAGACGTTCAAACATTTTCGCGCCATTCTCGGCGACGATGTCAAGAAGATACGAGTTGAGCTGGAACGAAAGAAGCCAAAAAACACGAACATTCACAAGCAGTTGCTGACGCCGCTGGTCAGCTTCAATGCCCCCGTCAACGCTTGCATCATGCCGACGCACTTCCTTGACCGCGCCAATCCAAATGCCGATCCGCGGCTGTTTGCGATGATGTCCCAACAATTGGACGCGATGCCGATGCGGCGCAATGATTTTCAGGACCCGGTTGCCGCCATCCGGCTGCATGTGGCTGAAAACCTGGAAACCAACACCCCGACGCTGACAAGCGAGGCGGAACGGCTGGGGATGAGTTCGCGCACCCTGCAACGTCGCCTCAACGAGGAAGGCACCAGCCTGCAGGAAATCATCGATGAATGCCGCAAGGAAATGGCGCACAGACTGCTGCTGGAGACACCCCTTACCCTGTCCAGCATCGGCTACAAACTCGGCTTTTCGGCGCCCGCCGCCTTCACCCGTTCGGCAAACCGCTGGTTTGGCATGACACCCAGCCAGTACAGGCAAAAAAGCCGCCAAAGCCGATGAACCGCTGCCATCCGCCGGGCAATGCATGGCTTTTGACTAAAAAGCGCCCGTTTCCGAGCAGAATTCCTGCGTTTTGGCGCGTACCGTGAATGCAAGCCCAGTCAAGACAGGGCATAAGCGCACGACATTCACAACTAATATGGTTGGGTACGCGGCTGGCATTTGGCTACGCCGCGTTGTTCGTTCGCTAGCGGCGGGCTGAACCAGCACGGAAGGGCTATGCAATGGATCTCGGAAACGATCGAGGCTTTCTCCCACTCACGAGAACCGAGCTTGCCTGCCTGCGTCGTTGCGCCGATGGCCATACCGATGCCCAGATCGGCACCGAGCTTGAACTCACGGCTGGCGAAGTTGGCTCGGTGCTTGCCGTTGCCATGTTGAAATTGCGCGTTCCAAATCGCATGGCCGGCCTGGCAAAGTCGGCGCGTCTCGGTCTTCTCAAAAGCAACGATTACTGACACCGACGAAAAGCTGCAGCCCGGCGGCCTCGGGGGCGGGGCAGGATCTGCGGCGCAGCTTTTCCAGGACGTCAGCTGGCGCCATGCGGGCCGCCGGCTGACGTCTTTTCTCCCCTGATCCGGTTTATTTCCCTGTCGTCACAGCCAGATGTCATAGTCCGAAACCAGCAGGTGACGCGGCTTGTCATCCTCGATGATGGTCGAAAACCGGCCGATCGGTTCGCGGAAAACATTGTCAGTCAGGTCATCATTGACCGTGGAGACCTCCCCGATCAGCACGTCCGCACCCTCGCCCCAGAACGCATGCCAGACGCCTGGCATCAGGGTGACGCTCTCGCCGGGCTCGAGTTTCAGCAAGCTTCCGGCGGCAAGCTTGCGTTCCACGCCATCGGTGAGGACGGCCACATCCGCCGAAGCATCGATTGATCCGTCTTCCGTTGACGCGAACAGTTCAAGCACCAGCTTGCCGCCACCGCGGTTGATGATATCCTCGGCCTTGATGCTGTGCCGGTGCATCGGCGACAGCTGATCCTTGCGCGAGATCATGATCTTTTCCGCGTAGAGCATCCCCCTGCCCTTTGCCAGATCCGCCGCCGAGCCGTTGCGCACGGTAAACAGGAACAGGCCCAGCTCGTCGAACTTGCCCTGTCCGTAATCGGTGATGTCCCAGCCCAGCCGGTTGGCCCGGATGTCCCTGGCGTCCGTTGCGGTGCGCGTGCGCATCTCGTTCGGGCTCCAATAGGCAAAGGGTGGCAGCACATAGCCGAAGGAACGGATAAAGCGGTCGCTTTCCTCCAGGATATCGTTGATCTGACTACGTTCCATAACGCTCTCCGCAGGTTGAACCGGGTTTCTAATCGATTGAGTTCAGCTTTAGAAGCTGGTTCCCGGTCTGGCAATTGCATCCGTGGAACTTTCCGGTTATGCGCGGAGATCAAAAGTTACAATTGCAACGATCGCAGGTAGGACCAATGACCATGCCCCTCCAGCAGGATCAGATCACGGCAATGCCGGCGCGCGACACCCTGGCACTGGAAGGGTTCCTGCCCTACCGCCTGGCCCGCGCCGCGGAAATCGTCAGCCGCCAGTTTGCGGCGCTCTACCGCGAGCGCCATGGCATGACCCGCCCGGAATGGCGCACCCTGGCCACCATCGGGCAATTCAACCGGATCACCGCCACCGAGATCGGTGCGCACTCGTCCATGCACAAGACCAAGGTCAGCCGCGCCATTCGCAGTCTCGAAGCGCGCAAATGGATCACCCGTCAGACAGATGAGACGGACCGGCGCATCGAACATATCGAATTGACCTGCGACGGCCGCCGCCACTACAGCGACCTTGTATTGCTGGCGCGCAGCTACGAGGAAAAGCTCGTCAGCCAGCTCGGCTGTGGCAACGCCGCTCAACTCGAGACCGGCATCGCCGCAATCGAGGCAGAGCTTTAGCGGAATCTAACCGCCCCAAGGTCCGTGATGCTCGCCCTCCGCATCCAGCCGCGCAAATCCGTGGGCGCCAAAGAAATCCCGCTGCGCCTGAATGAGATTGGCGGTGCCGCGCTGGCGCCGGTAGGTGTCGAAATATCCGAGCGCACTGGCAAGGGCCGGCACCGGAAGGCCGTTCATGGCTGCCTCGGCAACAACCCGGCGCAAGCTGGCATCGGTGTCCTTGAGCATCTGTGCGAACACAGGTGTGAGAGCCAGATTGGCAACGTCAGGATTCTGGCTGAACGCGGTCGCAATCTCGTCAAGGAAGCGTGACCGGATAATACAGCCGGCACGCCAGATCCGGGCGATTGTCGCCATCGGCAAATGCCAGTCAAATTCCTGCGATGCCGCTGCCATCACCGCAAAGCCCTGGGCATAGGCGGCAACCTTGCCGGCCAGCAGGGCTTTCTCGAGGTCGTCAAGGACTACCTGTCGATCACGCTGCCCATTGCCGTTCGGCTCGGGAAGCCCAAACAGCGCCTGCGCGGCCGCCCTCTGTCCGCGCATCGCCGACAGGCTGCGGGCCGCCACCGCGGCCTCGATCGCGGTCGCAGGCACGCCCATCATCTGGCTTTCGATCACCGACCAGCGGCCGGTGCCCTTCTGCCCCGCCGCATCGACGATGATGTCGACAATCGGCCGCCCGGTGGCGGCATCGTCAACCCTGAGCACGTCCGCCGTGATGTCGATCAGATAGGAATCAAGCGGCCCGCTCGACCAGGCCGAGAACACCGCGGCAATGCTTGCCGCATCCATATTCAGATGATCCCGCATGACGCCGTAGACTTCGGCGATCATCTGCATGTCGGCATATTCAATGCCGTTGTGAATGGTCTTGACGAAATGCCCGGCACCGTTTTCGCCGAGCCAGGCGGCGCAGGCTTCGCCTTCAAACTTGGCTGAAATTGCGGTCAGCACCGGTTCGACCCGCTTCCAGGCCGCTTCGGCGCCGCCAACCATGATCGACGGGCCGTGGCGGGCGCCCTCTTCACCACCGGACACACCCATGCCGATAAAGGTCAGGCCCGAGCCTTCCAGATCGGTGAAGCGGCGCATGGTGTCGCGAAAATTCGCATTGCCGGCATCGATGATGATGTCATTGGCCTGCAGCAACGGCCTGAGAGCGGCAATCTGCTGATCGACCGGCTCTCCCGCCTTGACCATGATGATCACCGGACGCGGTGGACGAATAGCGCCGACGAATTCCTCAAGCGTGGCGCAGGCCGTCACCCGGTCAGCCAAGGCACCCGCTCCAGCAGCGAATTCTTGCGTTCGCGATGCCGTCCTGTTGTAAACAGCGACGTGATACCCGTTGTCGGCAATGTTGAGGGCAAGATTGGCGCCCATGACGCCGAGCCCGATGACACCAATTTCCGCCTCGGCCATTCAATGTCTCCCCGTAAAACCAAGATACTGTGAATGGAACCTACCCGATGACATCGCACCGGTCCATTCCGGCAGGGCGCGCAAAGGACGTTGTATCTGTTTGAACCACGGCATCTCGCGTTCGAACAGATCCATGTGAACGCGCCCTGCAGCGGGTTTCAAAACAGTGGCCACGCGCCACCGACGACGCAAGTGCGGCGCACTATCTTTGCGGCGCCGGATCAGTCCGCGTCGGGCTTGTCGTCGCCGTCATCGAGCACCCGCCAGGCGGCGCCGTCGAGATCATCATACTGGCCGCTTTTCATTGACCACAGAAATGCCGCCAGGCCCACAGCCCCGAGAAAAAGCGCGATCGGAATCAGCACAACCAGATTGGTCATGCCGACGCGCCATAACGGATCTCGGATTCGGCCGTCGCAGGGGTGCGATCCGTTGTTGATTTTGCAAAGCCTTCGACCCTGGTCTTGCGCCGCAATCTCAGCGAATTCAGCACGACGACAACCGATGAGGACGACATTGCCAGCGCCGCGACCAGCGGCGTCGCGTAACCCAGAACCGCAGCCGGAACGGCGATGCAGTTGTAAAGGACCGCCAGCGCAAAATTCTGCCTGATCAGGCTGCCTGCCTTGCGTGAGATTTCGATGGTCAGCGGCACAGCCTCAAGCGAATCATGCAGGAACACGAAATCGGCAGCCATGCGCCCGACATCGGCGGCGTTGGCAGGCGCCATTGATACATGTGCCGCCGACAGCGCCGGGGCATCATTGAGACCATCCCCGACCATCAGCGGCTTGCCGCCCGCCACCGACAGCGCCTCGATCCGCTCGACCTTGCCGCGCGGCCGGACCCCGGCACAAAAACTTGCGACACCAAGCTCGTCCGCCAGCGTTCTGACCGGTGCCTCACGGTCGCCCGACAGGATCTCGGCATCGACACCCAGCGCCGCCAGCCGCGCCACGGCCTGGGCCGCCCCGCGCCGCATCTGATCGGAAAACAGGAACACTTCGAGGAAGCGGCCATTCACCGACAGGAACACCTGGCTGCCGCCCGCCGCGCGGTCAAAGCCGCCATTGTGGCCATCAAGTGCAAATTCGCTGCGGCCGAGCCGGTAGACATCACCTTGCGGCGTGATCGCCTCCACCCCGTCGCCGGGTGTCTCGACGATATCGAAATCGCCCGCCTCCGCGCCCTCATCAAGCGCCGCCAGCGCCTGGCTCAACGGGTGCCGCGATGCCCGTGCAATCCGTGCCGCGACCCTGAGATACTTGGGCGCCACCGTATCGGCATTGACCAGCCGCGGCTTGCCCTGGGTCAGCGTGCCGGTCTTGTCGAACACCACATGATCGGTGGTGGCCATCCGCTCCATGGCAGACCCCTCCTTGACCATGATGCCGTTTTCGAACAGACGGCCGGCCGCAATCACCTGCACCACCGGCACAGCAAGACCCAAGGCACAGGGGCAGGTGATGATCAGCACAGCCACCGCCGTCAACATCGCCATGCGCCAGTCACCGGTCGCCAGCATCCAGCCGATGAAGGTGCCGATCGCCAGCACATGGACCACGGGGGTATAGATGGCAGACGCCCGGTCAGCCAGACGGCGATACCCGGCGCGGCCGCTCTCGGCTGCTTCCATCATCGACACCATCTCGGCCAGGAAGGAATGCTTGGCGCTGCGCATTGCCTCCAGCAGCAATGGACCGGTAAGGTTGAGCGTGCCTGCCGGAGCCAGCATTCCGGCTTCGACCAATTGCGGCGCGCTCTCGCCGTTGACGACAGCAAAATCCATATCCGACCGGCCGGAAACCACCCGTCCATCGACCGGCACCCGGTCTCCGGGCGCGATCTCCAGATGCATACCCGGCTCGATTTCATCAAGCGCCAGATAATCCCGCGTGCCGTCGTGCCGCACCACCATGGCGCCGCGCGGTGACAACCGCACCAGATTGCGCACCGCCGAGCGGGCTTTTTCGCGCATCATATGGTCGAGCGTGCGCCCGGCCAGAAGAAAGAACAGCAAGGTCACCGAGGCATCGAAATAGGCGTGCTCGCCATGGGTGATCGTCTCATGCAGGGAAATCGCATAGGCCAGGCTCACACCCAGGGAAATCGGCACATCCATATTGGTGCGGCCATGGCTGAGGGCGCTCCAGGCCGAGCGGAAGAAAACCCGGCCCGAATAAAACAGTGTCGGCGCAGCGATCAGCGCCGAAATCCAGTGAAACAAATCCCGCGTCGCGGCTTCCGCGCCGGACCAGACCGCGACCGACAGCAGCATGACGTTCATCGAGGCAAATCCGGCCACGGCAAGCGCCTTGACCAGTTCGCGGAACGTCGGGTCGACAGCCTCGTCGGCACCGCCGGGCAAATGTGCCGGATAGCCGAGCGCGTTGAATGTGCGACCCAGTTCGGCAAGCACGGAGTCGGCGTCGTCCGTGTCGCCGAACACCACCGAGACCCGTCGCGTCGACAGGTTGACGCGGGCATGGCTGACGCCGTCCACCTTGGGCAGTTCCCGCTCCAGAAGCGCGATGCAGGCGCCACAGTGAATGCCTGGAACGATCAGGTCCAACTGCCGCACCCCATCGCTCAAGAGCCGGCTCGACAGCCGCATTTCCTCGGGCGACGGCGCCGCCGTTTTCAGCGCCTCGAGGTTTGCAGCGCTTTCCGTTCCCGCCGCACAACAGCTCATGGCCGCAGGCTCCCGTCGGCCCTGACCTGAAATCTTTGTGCCCGCTTGTACAGGGTTTCGCCGTTGCGCGTCGCGGTCACGGTGGCGATCCACTGGCCCTCGGCGAGTTCGCCATCAGCGTGATAGACCCCGGGACTTGTCTGCACCAGAACCATCTCGCGGTCCTGGTGAGTGCCCACGGGCCGGCGCACTACAGCCACCATCTGGTCGGCCCGGGCCGCATTGCCCTGAGAATCCGTGAGCACAATGGTCAGCCCGTCGGTCTCCGGGGCCAGTTCGATCTCATAGCCAAGCGCCGCAATGGCGCGTGCTTCGGCGGCCTTGCCGTTGAACTGCTGGCTGGCGACATAGGTATTGGGCACCACCAGCCCGCTCCAGGTGGTGACCGCGAACCGCGCCATCACCAGATTGACGGTGATGATCACCCCGAAAAAGGCCACCATCGCAAAAAGCATGTGCTTGCCGGTGAATTCCGTCGGTTGAAAGAAGTTTCGGATCATCTGCATCAGTCCATCTCCGGCGCATGAAACTTGGCGGCATAAACATCCCGTTCCGCGCTTGACTTGTCTTCGGCGACAAACCGGAACGTCTGGGACTTCGAGGCGACATGGTCCTTGGGTTGAAGCACATGCACCTTGAGCTCGCGCAACCGGTCAGGGTCTACGGGAACGGCAAAGGAAACGCCGGCTGGCTGGTCAAATCCGACAATGCGCATCGTTGCCCCCGGCAATCCTTCCATCGACAGGAAGATAACACGCGGCTCGGGGATCATGTTGAGAATCTTGATCGAGAAACCGTTGCGGATATCGCCATTGGATTCCATCACATATTGCGGATTGCGGTCATGCAGCACATTGACCTCGAGCCGGTCGCGCGACAACAGCCCCACCAGCAGGGCAATGCCGACCAGTGACCACACTCCCATATACAACAGGGTGCGCGGACGAAACACGATGCGCCAGTTGAAGTGCTTGACTGCATCAATGAAACCGCCGTCTTCGGTGCGTGTGCGCCGCGGATCCAGCTTGCCGGTCTCCGGATCCTGGGCGAGCGCCATGTTCCCGGCATAGTCGGACAGCGTCGCATACGAGATCAGCCCGCGCGGCCGGTCGAGCTTGTCCATCACACTGTCGCAGGCGTCGATGCACAACGCGCAGGTGATGCACTCAAGCTGCTGGCCATCGCGAATATCGATTCCCATCGGACAGACCGCAACGCAGGCATTGCAATCGACGCAATCGCCCTGGATCAGTCCCTGCGCTGCCGCCTTCTTGGTATGGCGGCCACGCGGCTCGCCGCGCCAGTCATTGTAGGTCACCACCAGCGAGCTCTCATCAAGCATCGCCGCCTGGATCCGCGGCCACGGGCACATGTAGATGCACACCTGTTCACGCATCAGCCCACCAAAGACGTAGGTCGTGGCCGTCAGGATCGCCACGGTGATATAGGCCACCGGCGCTGCCTTGCCTTCGATGAAATCGATCAGCAGAGACGGAGCGTCGGCAAAGTAGAATATCCAGGCGCCCCCGGTGGCCACGCCGATCATGATCCAGATCGCGTGCTTGAGCGTCCGCTTGGCCAGTTTTGACGCACTCCAGGGCGCCGCATCGAGCTTCATGCGCTGATTGCGCTCGCCCTCGATCCAGCGTTCGATCACCAGAAACAGATCGACCCACACCGTCTGTGGGCAGGTATAACCGCACCAGGCCCGGCCCACGGCGGAGGTGACCAGAAACAAGCCGAATCCGGCCATCACCAGAAGCCCGGCGACGAAGAAGAATTCCTGCGGCCAGATTTCGATGAAGAAGAAATAGAAGCGGCGATTGGCGAGATCGAGCAGCACCGCCTGATCCGGTGCGAACTCACCCCGATCCCATCTGAGCCAGGGCGTGATGTAATAGATCCCGAGCGTGAACAACATGATCAGCCACTTGAACCGCCGGTAGGTCCCTTCCGCCCGCTTCGGAAAAATCTTCTTGCGCGCCTCATAGAGCGGCTTTCGCCGCCAGGCGGCGTTGACAGCTTCGGCGTCAAGCCGTTCGATGTCTTCCGGTTCAGCAGAAACGTGTGGGGACAGTCGCGTGTTCATGATGGGGTACCATTGATGTGCGCTGCACGATGCCTGCGCCTTGCCACAAATGCCTTGATCAAGATCAAGGCCCCGCGGCCAATCTCGCCGTCCGCACTCGCACCGCGCGAGTTCCGGACGGCCTGGAAAGCACTAGCATATTTTCTTCGTCCCGGCAGTCGCGGCTAAACATCGCAATCGCGAAACCGGCCCCTCAAATCGGGCGAAGCGGCCGCAGAGGCGGCTGGTCAAACCGGGCCGCCCGAACACCAGGCTCACGGTCGCGGCCAAGGCTCCGGCACAGGCGCGCCCCTTCGTCATCAAACCATGGGCGCTGTTTCAGCCAATCCAGCCGACGCGCTCGGCAAACCACCACACGGCCACCGCTGCAATGAGCAGCGACAGCGGCATGGTGATCCGCGCCCGATACCAGCTCTTGTCCGAGAACCAGGCCCCGAACAGCGCGTAACAGGCGGCGACCACCGCCAGCTGCCCTGCCTCGACGCCGACATTGAAGGCGATCAGCCCGCTTAGAAAATGGGCCGGCGACAGGCCGATTTCGGTCAGCACCCCGGCAAACCCCAGCCCATGCAGCAATCCAAACCCAAACACCACGAACGGCCGCCACGGGCTGAGCCGGCTGGTCATCAGGTTCTCCACCGCAATGAAGACAATCGAGGCGGCGATCAGCGGTTCGACAATGCTGGCGGGCAGCGAAATCACCCCGAGCATCGCCATTGCCAGCGTCACCGAATGCGCCACCGTAAACGCGGTGATCTGCACCAAAAGCGGCTTGAACCGCGGCGACAGCAGAAACAGCCCGACCACAAACAGGATGTGATCCAGTCCCTTGGGCACGATGTGGGTAAAGCCGATGCCGATGTAATCGGCAAACACCTGCCCCGCACTCATGGTCAAGCCACCCTCGACCGGGATCGCTTCGCTCGGACCGCCATTGCCGAGATAGGCCGAGTAGCTGTAATCGCCACCGGCATCGGGCACCCGGATGACGCTGGGGCCGAAGGCCGGATCGAAGGAAAACACCACGGCTGTGGCGTCGGCCGGCAATGGACCTTTCAGTGTCAGCCGGCTCAGGCGCGCGAAGTCGGTGTCGCCGACCGGGTCGAGATCGATCGAGACGATCTCCAGCGGAATCGGGCTGTGCCCGGATAGAAGCCTGACTCCGTCAAGAAATCGCGGCTGGAACCGTTCGAATTCCGCCGCCAATGCGGTCTCGTCCAGCAACCGCAGCTGGTCATAGAGCTGGGCATTGGGGCTGTCATCGGTGTCGCCGTGCTCGGTGCCGATTTCCGCCAGCGCCGCCTCCAGGATCAGCGACATCTCGAGCCGGACGCTGCCGTCTCCGGAAAAAACCAGATCGGCGATCGCCGGCCGGATCTCGTGCGCGCGGACGCTTGCCAGGGTTGACGCCAGCAACACCAGCACCAGAAGCAGGCCGGCAAGCACTTGATTTATCGCACGGGAGGACAGATTCATCATGAGAACCGCTTTGGAGAAAAATCATGGGACAAGCACAAAGCCTGGCGACGGCATTGGCATTAACTGGACTGGTGATGGCGGCAAGTCCAGTCCAGGCCCATGAATTCTGGCTTGAACCCCAGGCCTTTTCGGTTGCGGCAGACTTTCCGATCAAGGCCGACATCCGTGTCGGGCAGGATTTCAAGGGCGACGCCTTCCCCTTCATTCCGGCCCGGTTTTCCGCCTTCAAGCACCATGACAGGCTCGGCGAAAGCGAGGTCACCGGCACCACCGGAGACCTTCCGGCGCTGCAGCTGGTGCCCCGCACGGAAGGGCTCAACATCGTCACCTATGTCTCGGTTGCCGAGCGGATCCGGTTCCGGGACTGGGAGAAATTTGCCGCATATCTCGACTATGAAGGCTTGAACCGGATTGCCGCCCACCACGACGTCCGTGGCCTGCCGCGCGACGATATCCGGGAACTCTACACCCGCTGCGCCAAGACGCTTGTGTCCGTCGGCGGCGAAACCGGCGATCTCGATCGCGCCACCGGCATGCGGCTGGAACTGGTCGCAGATGAGAGGCCGCAAGCGCTGGCGCCGGGAGCGCAGATGGGTTTCACCCTGCTGTGGGACGGCCAGCCCCTGGCCGACACGCAAGTGGCGCTGTTCCACCGTGGCAAAACAGGCGACGACGCGACGCGCACCCTCGCGCGCACCGACGCCTCCGGCCTCGCCCGCTTCACCCTCGCGGCCGAAGGCACCTATCTGGCCGCAAGCGTGCACATGACCGAAGCGCCGGCGGGTCGCAATGCCGACTGGCAAAGCTACTGGGCTTCGCTGACATTTGCGGTGGAATAGGCAAAGGCTGAGCGACAGGAGCGGGCGCTGAGATTCTCAGCAAAACGGGGGTCTTAGAACGGATGGTTTTTCGACCAATGGATGCCTGATCAGCAACCCGCCAAAACCAATCTGAATAGCGTTTCAGAGCTGTCGTCTACCGCCTTTTCAAGATGTGGCGGCCGCCCCTCAAGCGGATGATGTGAGGCGACCCGGGACAACCGACCTCAAGATTGACTACTTGGTCAAATTTTGCATACCTGCTTCAAAGATTAGAACCTTTACCAAGAAATATCAGCTTCGTCGCCGTATTGCAGAGCGACAGAACCTCTAAAATGAAGCCGCACCAAAAAACCGCGATCTGCGCTGTCTTAGCACGAGATGCCGTAGTCACGACGTTATCAAACTGTGGAGGAAAAGGACGATGGCAAAAAATGAATGCTGGCCGCCCAAGGTAAGGTATTCGCTCGCGGCTGTAATGACACTGGTCTTTGCCACCTCGGCACTTGCCGAGATTGACGGCCACGGTCCTGATGCCTGGCGGGTCACCGGAATTGCATCCGATGACACTCTCAACGTGCGGATGGGACCGGGAACCAATTACCCGGTGATCGAGCAATTTGCCCATAACGAGCGCAATCTGCAGCAGATCACCTGCGTGCCCTTCTACAATGCCGGCCATTACACTGCATTGACCCAGGCCCAGATCGCGGCCCTGCCGCAGCGCTGGTGCCTGATGCGGACCGCAGCAATGGACAGGGCCGGCTGGGTGGCACAACGTTTCATCACACCCGATCAATCAGGCGAGGTCCGAGCCCAAGCGCCGTCGCAGGGCGACAACGCGGCGCAGGACAATGCGCCGCAAAAAGATGAGGACGGATTCGACGACGTTGTGGAGGATGCACGCGTTCTCGTGGAAATGCTCTATTATCACCAGATCGAGACCGATGCCGCAGGCGGACCCGGGCCTTTGGACCCGGTGAATTCGTCCATGTATTTCACCGACGAGATTGTCGCCTGGCTCAAGTCCGGGAAGGTTCAGGCGCATCCCCTGTTCGGGGCACAGGATTTTGACGGTTTGGTCCAATCGCCGACACCCGACCCTGATCGGCCGATGTTCCGCGGCATGGTGACGATCAATGTCGACTTCACCAACTTTGGCCAGCCGCAGCGCGCCGTATTTTACGTGCGCGCCGACCCAACCAAGCCTGGCGCTCCCTCCCGGATCTTCAAAGTCGAACATGACGGCTGGTCCTACCCTTAACATGCCGGAGAATTAAGACATGACATGCAATCATTTCCCGAAGGCATTGGCGCCGCTCCTCGCCGGCGCCCTCGCCGCCTGCATCCTGATGGTAACGCCCCATGTTTCCCTCGCAGAGGCGGCCAAAGTCGGCACACCTGATGCCGTTAGCACCAGCCCTGGTGTTCTCAAGACTTCCACCGCGACTTACGCGTTCACGCCGGTCACCTGCATTATCCATATGGAGGATGGCGTCCCGGATATCGAAGTTCAGGGGCCGGGCCTGACGCCGGATGGTGAGAGCTTCTATTTTGATTTTTCATCCACCGCGAACGAGATGACGATCGAACTCGGGGTGGACGAGCCCTATCAGTCGGCAGGCCGGAAACTTCAGGCGGGCCAGTATGTCTCGGCTGCTTTCGAGGTCGACGTGGCGGACGGTATTGTTTCGGTGACAGGCCTCAACCTTGTCGACGGGCAGAGCGAACCGGTGGACGCCAGCGCCAGCCTGCGTATCGACTGCAACACATAACCTGAAGGTAACACCATGAAGAACCTCACATTCGGCCTGATTGTGGCCAGTAGTATCGCCAGTGCCGCAATGGCGCAGGGGGTGCCTGCCTATCAGGAAACCGGTGTAATCACGATGACGCTCGGGGCGCAGGAGGTGACCCACTACACCACCTGGAATACCGTCCCCGGTGATGCGACCCGTCAGGTGCATACGGCAAGCTGGTTGATCCTGAAGCCGATGGTGATGGGCGGCGTGAACATCTCTCCCGACGATGTGTTTGTCACGGTGACCACGCGTGACACGGTGTCGCCGAAATTCGGACAGCCCGAAATGCGGGTCGAGTTTTCCCTCGATCCTGTCACGCTTGAGCTCAAGGCCGATCCCGCGGCAACCCTCGCCTACCATCCGGCTGACAGCGACTCGGATGTCTACTACGCCTTGACCAATGGCAGTTTCCAGGTTGAGAGCGTGACCAGGCTCGCGGACGACACCTTGGCGATCATCGCGACGGCCAAGGGTGAGATGTCAGGTCAGCAGAGCTCTGACATCAGCCACAATCCAAATGACATCATGCCGTTGAATGCCCGCTTCGAGCTAAAGCAAGTAGTTAAAAGAGGCGGTATTCCGCTCCCTTGAACAAACGCAACGCGACCTGCATTGGGACCTGTATGACCAGGGCAAGCCCTGAATGATCCGCCTGCAAGCAGCCGGCAGTTGCAGGATCAGTCATGCCCGCACCCGACGGTCTGCCGTCGATTGTTCGCCCTGTTCTCCATTGAAAAACCCGCCGGACGGCCATCCGGCGGGTTTTTGTCTTGCGGTCGGTTGTCCCTCGATCTCGCGGTCAGTCCGGTCTCACTGCCCACCGCCCAGCGTGTGCACATAGACCGCCAGTTGCTTGATCACCGGCTCGCCGAGGCGACCCAGCCAGGCCGGCATGACGCCGTGCTTGGGCGCGCGCACCTGCGCAACGATCTGCGCTTCGCTCGACCCCATGAGCCAGATCCCGTCCGACAGCCGCGGCGCACCGAAATCGATCACGCCTTCGCCATCATCGCCATGGCAGGCAGCGCAATTTTCCGCATAGACTTCGGCGCCGGGTTCGACCAGGGCCGCGTCGGATGGCGTGTCGCTGAGGCTGATGACATAGGCAGCGACCTCGTTGATCTGCCGGGGTTCGAGGATGTCGGCAAACGCCGGCATCTCGGAGACGCGCGTGTTGTCGTCGGTCTCATCGCGGATGCCATGGGCAATCGAGAGATAGATCTGGTCGATGGTGCCGCCCCACAGCCAGTCATCATCATTGAGATTGGGGTAACCGGCCGAGCCGGCGGCGCCGGATCCGTGGCACTGGGCGCAATTGACCTTGAAGGCTGATTCCCCGCCGGCGATGGCAAACTGCAGCAATTCCTGATCCGACGCGATGTCTTCGACCGGAGTGGCAGCGATCTTTTCGAGCAGAGCCCCCTGCGCCACCTTGGCCTGCGCCAAGTCCGCAGCCACATCGGCACGGCTCGAATAGCCCAGCAGACCGGGCGTGGCGCTGTTGATCAGCGGAATAGCCGGATAGGCAATGGCATAGCCGATGGCCCAGATAATGCAGAGGTAGAATGTCCACAACCACCAGCGCGGCATCGGATTGTCCAGCTCGCGGATCCCGTCCCATTCATGGCCGGTGGTCTTGACCCCGGACACTTCATCGATGTGTTCTTCGGACAAGTCTCAGTCCTCCTTCAACGGAATTTGCGCTGCGTCGTCGGCGGCTTTCTTGGCCCCGGGCCGGAGCAGGAAGAGCACCATGCCAACGAACACGACAACCAGGTAAACCAGCCCCCAGCTGTCGGCGAATTGGCGCATTGCTGTGTAGAGTTCCATCGCCTCACCCCTTAACGGTAGCCGGACGCTTCGTCATAGGTCGAAAAATCGACCAGCGTGCCGAGCATCTGCAGATAGGACACCAGCGCGTCCATTTCGGTGACCACTGCGGGATCGCCATCGAAATCGCCAATTCTGACCTTCGGGTAGCGCTCCTCGAGGCCCGAGGTGTCCGCCTCGGGATCGGCTTGGGCCAACAGGTCAGCCTGGGCATTGGCGATCATGTCGTCGGTGTAAGGCACGCCGACGGCGCGGTTGGCTTGCAGATGCGCCGTCACGTTGGCCACCTTGAGCGGCGTGGTCGCCAGGAAGGCATAGCTCGGCATGATCGATTCAGGCACCACCGAGCGCGGCTCGATGAGATGGTCGACATGCCATTCGTTCGAGTAGCGGTTGCCGACACGGGCGAGATCCGGCCCGGTCCGCTTCGACCCCCATTGGAACGGATGGTCGTACATCGATTCCGCTGCAAGGCTGTAATGGCCATAGCGTTCGACCTCGTCGCGGAACGGACGGATCATCTGGCTGTGACATGTGTAGCAGCCTTCGCGGATATAGATGTCGCGGCCGGCCAGTTCCAGCGGCGAGTAGGGACGCATCCCCTCGACTTTCTCGATGGTGTTTTCGAGATAGAACAGCGGCGTGATCTCGACGATTCCGCCGATGCTGACAACCACAAGTGAGCCGACAAAAAGCAGCGTCGCATTGCGCTCGATGATGCCGTGTTTGTTCAACAGTGACATGGTGTGATCTCCTTACTCTGCCGGCTGCAGGACAGGTTCGCTGCCCGGGATCGGGACTTCGTCGCGTTCGTGACCGAGAATGGTCATCAGAACGTTCCATCCCATGATGATGCCGCCGGCCAGATACATCAGCCCGCCAATGGCGCGCAGCAGGTAGTAGGGGAACATCGCTGCCACCGATTCGGCGAAGGAGAACACCAGGAAGCCCTGATCATCATATTCACGCCACATCAGGCCCTGCTGGATTCCGGCCACCCACAGCACCGCGGCGTAGACAACGATGCCCAGTGTGGCGAGCCAGAAGTGCCAGTTGACCAGACGCATCGAGTAGAGCCGCGGACGGTTCCACAGCTTCGGCACCAGATAATAGACCGCGCCGAAGGTGATCATGCCGACCCAGCCGAGCGCACCGGAATGCACATGGCCAATGGTCCAGTCGGTGTAGTGGCTCAGTGAATTGACCGCCTTGATCGACATCATCGGCCCCTCGAAGGTCGACATGCCGTAGAAGGCGACAGCGATCACCATCATCCGGATGATCGGATCGGTGCGGATCTTGTCCCAGGCCCCAGACAGCGTCATCAGGCCGTTGATCATCCCGCCCCAGGACGGCATCCACAGCATGATCGAGAACACCATGCCCAGCGTCTGTGCCCAGTCGGGCAGCGCCGTGTAGTGCAGATGGTGCGGACCGGCCCAGATATAGAGGAAGATCAACGACCAGAAATGGATGATCGACAACCGGTAGGAATAAACCGGGCGGTTGGCCTGCTTGGGAATGAAGTAGTACATCATGCCCAGAAAGCCGGCGGTGAGGAAGAACCCGACCGCGTTGTGCCCATACCACCATTGGGTCAGCGCATCCTGAACACCGGAGAACAGCGAGTAGCTCTTGGACCCGAGGAACGACACCGGCACCGCCAGATTGTTGACGATGTGCAGCATGGCAATGGTGATGATGAAGGCCAGGTAGAACCAGTTCGCCACATAGATATGCGGCTCCTTGCGCCTGACGATCGTTCCCATGAAGACCACCAGATAGGCCACCCAGACCAGGGTCAGCCAGATGTCGACATACCATTCAGGCTCGGCATATTCGCGGCTTTGGGTGATGCCCAGCAGATAGCCGGTTGCCGCCATGACGATGAAAAGCTGATAGCCCCAGAACACGAACCAGGCCAGATCGCCGCCAAACAGCCGCGCGCGCGAGGTGCGCTGAACCACATAGAGCGAGGTGGCGATCAGCGCGTTGCCGCCGAAAGCGAAGACCACCGCCGACGTGTGCAGCGGACGGGTGCGGCCGAAATTGAACCAGGGCTCAATGTTGAGATCCGGATAGGCCAACTGGAAGGCGACAATGACGCCGACCAGAAATCCGACGATCCCCCAGATGGTGGTGGCGATGATACCGTAGCGCACCACCTCATCAAAATAGCCGGACTTGTCGTCAGCCGTCTGAGCGGTGACCGGCGAAAAATTTAACCGTCGCAGCAACAGCACGGTTCCTGCGAGCAGGACAATGAACAAGACCCACATATGGGCCTGGAACTGATCGTCCTTGGCGAAAGCCACGCCGAGCAACGCCAGAAAGGCGCCTATACCCACGGCGATTGTTTCGAAAGCGTATTTCATGGTTGGTATCCCCCAGGGGTCTCATCTCAATGCCAAACTTCCCGCCGCGCCTGTCCCTTCAGACAAGCTGCAGGCATCCGCCAGGCTGTCGCACAATTCGCAGAGGCAACTGCCCGCCGCCTTGATCCAGGTCAAGGACCAGCCCCGAACCCAAATCTAATCTCCGGCCAAAACGGGAATTAAAACAAACAAGAAACTTGCTGTTTGGCTGGGATTACCGCTCTATGACAAAGGATGCCACAGTAAAGTTGTCGCAGGGCGATAGTCCGATCTCCGCATTGCGCAAGGCGCATGACGCACAATTGCAATTGTGCGACAGGCTTGAGGAGATCGCTGATTCCCTCCCCGACAGGGTGAACCGGCAAAAATGTATCTATGCATCCCGCGCCCTGGGCCCGATGATCCGTGAAACCCACCGTTTCGAGGAAGATGTGGTGTTCCCGCTGATTGCCGATCGGCTCAAGCATGACCGGACCATCGCTGCGACACTCGGCCGGTTGCGGTCCGAACATTGCGAAGATGAATGTTTCGCCGAAGAATTGAGCGAAGCCCTGCATGCTTTGGGAACCGGACGGGTCGAGATCAACATCGAGGCGACCGGATACATGTTGCGCGGGTTTTTCGAGGCCACCCGGCGTCACATTGCGTTTGAGAGCGAACACCTGCTGTCAAACGAGGTGCTGTCGGCGGCTGGCCTGACCGGCGATGATCACAGCCGCGACGATCAGTCTTCGTAGTTCAAAACCAGTCCGGCCTCCGAGCGTTCTTTGCGCGGAGCTTTCAGCGCCTGCGCCAAACTCGATCGCGGCAGGCCGCGTGTCCCTGGCTGACAGGCGGGCCTGATTCGCGTCCCGGCCGGACCAGCCAAGCACTTTTTTCGATATGGCTGACTTCGTTCGTCCATAGCCTCGCCTGGCCTGTGGACAACGGGGACAATGGGAACAAATATGGATCCAGGTCGATTCGCGTTCATTGCGCACAGACTCGACCCTCCAACCCGTTTATGTCAGACCAGTGCCCGACACCTACGAGGACAGACACCACTATGAACGATGCCGCGCGAAAAATTGAGCCGATCCCGGCCCGAGCCGAGAAAAGCCCGTTGTTTCGCGAGGCTCCGTCCAACATCGAGGCCGAGCAGGCCCTGCTCGGCGCCATCCTCGTCAACAATGATGCGTTCTACCGTGTCTCCGACTTCCTCAAGCCGGAGCACTATCAGGAACCGCTGCACCGCAAGATCTACGAGGTCGGCGGCGACATTATCCGCATGGGCAAGACTGCCAACCCGGTAACGATCAAGACCTTCCTGCCCGCCGACGCCAAGGTCGGCGATATGACCGTGGCGCAATATCTCGCCCGGCTGGCATCCGAAGCCGTGACCATCATCAATGCCGAGGATTATGGCCGCGCGATTTATGACCTGGCCCAGCGCCGGGCGCTGATCTCGATTGGCGAAGACATGGTCAACATCGCTTTCGATGCGCCACTCGACATGCCGCCCGGCACCCAGATCGAGGACGCCGAGCGCCGCCTGTTCGAGCTGGCCGAAACCGGCCGCTACGATGGCGGATTCCAGTCCTTCAACGACGCCGTGTCGCTCGCCATCGACATGGCCGGTGCGGCGTTTCAGCGCGATGGCGGACTGTCGGGCATTTCAACCGGGATTTCGTCGCTGGATGCCCGGATGGGCGGATTGCAGCATTCCGACCTGATCGTGCTTGCCGGACGCCCGGGCATGGGCAAGACCTCGCTTGCCACCAACATCGCCTTCAACATCGCCCAGGCCTATGAGGGCGAAGTCCAGGCGGACGGCTCGATGAAAGCCAAGAATGGCGGCGTCGTCGGCTTCTACTCGCTGGAAATGTCGGCAGAGCAGCTTGCCACCCGCATCATCTCCGAGCAGACCGAGATTTCATCGTCAAAGATCCGCCGCGGCGAGATTTCCGAAGCCGATTTCGAAAAGCTGGTCGGCTGTTCGCAGATGATGCAGAAGATCCCGCTCTTCATCGACCAGACCGGCGGTATCTCGATCGCCCAGCTCTCCGCCCGCGCCCGTCGTCTCAAGCGCCAGCGCGGCCTCGATGTTCTGGTCATCGACTACATCCAGTTGATGACCGGTTCGGGCAAGTCGAGCGACAACCGGGTTCAGGAAATCACCCAGATCACCACCGGCCTCAAGGCGCTCGGCAAGGAACTCAACGTCCCCATCATCGCGCTGTCGCAGCTCTCGCGTCAGGTCGAAAGCCGCGAGGACAAACGGCCGCAGCTTTCCGACCTGCGGGAATCGGGCTCGATCGAGCAGGATGCCGACGTGGTGCTGTTCGTCTTCCGCGAGGAATATTACGTCAAGAACGGCGAACCGCGCCGCACACCCGACGAGGTGGTCGCCGACATCAAGACCCCCGAATACCTTGCCTGGGAAGAAAAGATGCTGAAGGTCAAGGGCACCGCCGATGTGATCATCGCCAAGCAGCGTCACGGTCCGACTGGCACCGTGCAACTGGGCTTCCAGGCCGAATTCACCCGGTTTGCCGATCTGGCCGACAATTCCTACAGCCAGTTTGTGCACGACGAATAGGTTCTCGGAATGCCCCTGTCCTCGCCCATGTCCGATTCCGCCGGCACCACGCGCCTGACGGTCGATCTCAACGCGCTCTGCGCCAACTGGCGCTTGATGCGGGATTTCTCCGGCAGCGCGCGCTGCGGTGCGGCGGTCAAGGCGGACGCCTATGGCACAGGGGCTGCTCAGGCGGCGCCACGGCTGGCGCGCGAAGGCTGCAGCGATTTCTTTGTCGCCGATGTTGTCGAGGCCGCAAACCTCAGACCGCTGCTGCCCAACAGCCGGATTTACGTGCTCAACGGCGTCTTCGCCAGCTCGTTTGCGCAGACACTGGCGCATGACCTCATTCCTGTTGTCAATTCGGTCGAGCAGGCTGCGTTCTGGCGCGAGAATGCCGGCACCCGCCCCTACGCCCTGCACATCGACACCGGCATGAACCGCTTGGGAATGACGCCGGAGCAGGCTGTTGCCCATGCCCAGAGCAGCGCGCATCCGCCGTGTCTCGTCATGAGCCACTTTGCCTGCGCCGATGAACCCGGCCATCCCCTCAACGCCCGCCAGATCGACATCTTTGCCGGTCTTCGGGATTGTTTTCCAAACATTGAAGCCAGCCTGGCCAATTCCGCCGGCATCCATCTGGGTCCGGAGGCGCACCACCAGCTCACCCGCCCCGGGGTTGCGCTCTATGGCGCCGACCCGGTGTCAGGTGTTCCCAACCGCATGCACCCGGTGGTGTCGGCCGAGACCCATGTGCTGCTCATCCGCCACGCCAGGGCCGGCGAGGCCGTCAGCTATGGCGCTGCACACAAGTGCAGCCGCGACAGCCGGATCGCCGTCTGCGGCGTCGGCTACGCCGATGGCTTTCATCGCTCGGCCTCGGGGGCTGGCGTACCGCTCCGCTCAGCCGTTCGCCAAGGCGGCTGTGGCGCAATCAACGGCGTCCGGGTTCCGGTGATCGGCAAGATCACCATGGACCTGACCATGTTTGACGTGACCGACCTGCCCGAGGCAGCCGTCAATCCCGGTGACTGGATCGAGCTTCTGGGGCCCGCCATCAGCCTCGAAGAGGCGGCAACTGCGGCAGGAACCATCAGCTATGAAATGCTGACATCGCTGGGAAGACGCTACGCACGAACCTATTCGGGCTGACTGGCGCCTGGCCGGACTCAATCACCGGAAAAAGAACAAAGGGTGGACAAACGGTCATCTTCCTGACAAACCGTCACCAATCACTGGAGGTATTCAGATCTTGGCCAAAGCCCGCGTTCAATTCATCTGCCAGTCCTGCGGCACCGTGCATTCCCGCTGGGCCGGCAAGTGCGACGGCTGCGGTGAATGGAACACCATCGTCGAGGACGACCCGGCAGCCGGCGTCGGCGGCGGCCCGGGAGCTGCCGCGCGCAAGGGCCGCGCCGTGGCGCTGGCAACGCTTTCGGGCGAGATCGAGGAAGCGCCGCGCATCGCAACCCGGATCAGCGAGCTCGACCGGGCCACCGGCGGCGGCTTTGTCCGCGGCTCCGCCGTGCTGGTTGGCGGCGATCCCGGTATCGGCAAGTCGACCCTGTTGATGCAGGCAGCCGCTGCCCTGGCGCGACAGGGCAACCGCGTGATCTATGTTTCGGGAGAAGAGGCCGTCGCCCAGGTGCGGCTCCGGGCACAACGGCTGGGGGCCGCCGATTCAGGCGTGCTGCTTGCCGCCGAAACCAATGTCGAGGACATCCTTGCCACATTGGCGGACGGAAAACGGCCCGATTTCGTCATCATCGATTCGATCCAGACCCTGTGGAGCGACCTTGCCGGCTCGGCGCCCGGCACGGTGACCCAGGTGCGCACCGGCGTGCACGCCATGGTCCGCTACGCCAAGCAGACCGGTGCAGCCATGGTTCTGGTCGGTCATGTCACCAAGGACGGGCAGATCGCCGGTCCGCGGGTGGTCGAACACATGGTGGATGCGGTGCTCTATTTCGAAGGTGATCGCGGCCACCACTACCGCATCCTCAGGACCGTCAAGAATCGCTTTGGCGCCACCGACGAGATCGGTGTCTTCGAAATGTCGGACAAGGGTCTGCGCGAAGTTGCCAATCCGTCGGAACTGTTCCTGGGAGAGCGCAACGCCAACTCTCCCGGCGCTGCGGTATTCGCCGGCATCGAGGGCACCAGACCGGTGCTGGTCGAAGTGCAGGCGCTGGTGGCGCCGTCCAGCCTGGGAACCCCGCGCCGGGCCGTTATTGGCTGGGATTCGTCCCGGCTGGCAATGATCCTTGCGGTGCTGGAAGCCCATTGCGGCGTGCGGCTTGGCAGCCATGATGTCTACCTCAATATCGCCGGCGGATACCGTATCCGCGAACCGGCAGCCGATATGGCTGTGGCCGCGGCGCTGGTTTCCTCTCTCGCCGGGCTTGCCCTTCCTGCCGATTGGGTCTATTTCGGCGAAGTCAGCCTGTCCGGGGCCATCAGACCGGTGGCGCAAACCGGATTACGGCTTAAGGAAGCCGAAAAACTCGGCTTCGCCAATGCAGTGTTGCCATCGGGGTCGGCCGATCTGCCCGCGAAGTCGGGCGCAGGATTGGCCTTGATGGAAACATTGGCAGATCTGGTTGCGCGCATTGCCGGGTCAAAAGGTACCCTTCTGGCCGGGGATGACGAGGACGAAAACTGAATTCAGCCCACCCGGATGCCGATTGCGGCGCGGGGGCAGAGCAACGGAACGCGATTTCATGCCCATTACCCTTCTTGACGGCATCCTGCTTGGCATCACGCTGTTTTCTGCGGTGCTGGCCATGGTTCGTGGATTTTCGCGCGAAGTGCTGGCCGTGGCCTCCTGGATCGCGGCCGCCGCCGCCGCCTATTTCCTCTATCCCGTGCTCACTCCGCTGGCACTGGAATATACCGACTCCGACAAGATCGCGATGATCGGCTCCGCCGCAATCGTGTTTCTGGTCGCGCTGATCCTGGTCTCCTATATCACCATGCGGATCGCCGATTTTATCATCGACAGCCGCATCGGCGCGCTGGATCGCACCCTCGGCTTTGTGTTTGGCGCAGCCCGGGGCGTGTTGCTGGTTGTCGTGGCCATGTTGTTTTTCAACTGGCTTGTGGCCCCGCCAAAGCAGCCTGAATGGGTGATGACGGCGAAATCAAAACCGATGCTCGATTCGATGGGCACGAAACTGGTCAATATGCTGCCTGATGACGCCGACGCAACCATTCTGGAGCGCCTGCGCGGGAACAGTTCCGATGAACCTGTTCCGGATGCGGCTCCGGCGACCAGCGGATGAGTGATACCGGTCGGGATCCATCCGGCCGGTCTATATAGAGGTTCGATGCCAATGACAGACTCTGGCTTGCAACCGGTCGACAACGAAGCCGACTGTTTCCATGATGAATGTGGCGTGTTTGGCATCTTCGGAAAGCCCGAAGCCGCCACCGTCGTCACCCTCGGACTGCACGCTCTCCAGCATCGCGGTCAGGAAGCCGCCGGCATCGTCGCCTTCGACGGTCAGCAATTTTCCGTCGAGCGTCATGTCGGGCTGATCGGCGACACATTCACCAAACGGTCGGTCATGGACCGGTTGCCCGGTGACCGCGCCATTGGCCACAACCGTTATTCCACCACCGGCGGCGAGGGTTTGCGCAACATCCAGCCGTTCTTTGCCGAATTTGCCGGGGGCGGATTTGCCATTTCCCACAATGGCAACATCACCAACGCGCTCACCTTGCAGAGCGAGTTGCAGAAGCGCGGCTCGATTTTCTCCTCTACATCGGACACCGAGGTCATCCTGCACCTGATCGCCACCAGCGAGAAGACCCGGATTGTTCCCAAATTCATCGAAGCGATCTCCAAGCTCGAGGGCGCCTATTCGCTGGTCGGGCTGTCGGAGAAAAAGATGATCGGCGCCCGCGATCCACTCGGCATCCGTCCGCTCTGCATCGGCGATCTTGACGGCGCCTATATCCTGGCATCGGAAACCTGTGCCCTCGATATCATCGGCGCCCGCTTTGTCCGCGACGTGGCACCCGGCGAGGTGGTCGTGATCACCTCCACCGGCATTGAGAGTCATTTCCCTTTCGACAAGAAGTCGCCGCGGCTTTGCATCTTCGAATATGTCTATTTCGCGCGGCCCGATTCGAACATCGAGGGCCGCAATGTCTATGAAGCGCGCAAGAAGATCGGCGAGGAACTGGCCAGGGAATGCCCGGTCGACGCCGACGTGATCATCCCGGTTCCCGATTCAGGCACACCGGCGGCCATCGGCTTTGCCCAGCAGGCCAACCTGCCCTTCGAGCTCGGCATCATCCGCAACCATTATGTGGGCCGCACGTTCATCGCCCCGTCCTCGGCGATCCGGCACATGGGCGTCAAGCTCAAGCTGAATCCCAACCGCAACATGATCGAGGGCAAGCGCGTCGTGCTGGTCGACGATTCCATCGTCCGCGGCACGACCAGCCAGAAGATTGTCAAGCTGGTGCGCGAAGCCGGCGCGCGCGAAGTGCATATGCGCATCGCCTCTCCGCCGACCATGTCATCGTGCTTTTACGGCGTCGACACGCCGGAAAAATCCAAGCTTCTGGCCTCGCGCATGTCTGTCAGTGACATGGCCGATTTCATTCGCGTCGACAGTCTCGGCTTCGTCTCCATCGACGGGCTCTATCGCGCAATTCGCGAACCCGGACGCAATGCGGAATGCCCGCAATTCTGTGACGCCTGCTTCACCGGTGACTACCCGACGACGCTGACCGATCAGGAAGATTACGTCAATTTGCGCAGCATGTCGCTGCTGGCCAACAACGGATAATCCAGGCATGACCACTCTTGAAGGACGTATCGCGCTCGTCACCGGCGCCTCGCGCGGCATTGGCTATTGGACCGCGCTGGCACTGGCCAGGCAGGGGGCCCACGTGATCGCCGTTGCCCGCACCACCGGCGGACTGGAAGAACTCGATGACGCCATCCAGGCCGAAGGCGGCAGCGCCACCCTGGTGCCGATGGATCTGACCGACATGCCCGCCATCGACCGACTTGGCAGCGCCATCAATGACCGCTGGGGCAAGCTCGACATTCTCGTCGCCAATGCCGGTGTTCTGGGCACCATCTCTCCCGTCGGCCACGTCGAGGCCAAGGTCTTCGACAAGGTGATGGCGGTCAATGTCACGGCCACCTGGCGGCTGATCCGCTCGGTCGAGCCGTTGATGGTCAAATCCGACGCCGGCCGGGCGCTGATCCTGTCGTCGGGCGTCGCCCATTCAGCCCGCGCCTTCTGGGGTCCATACGCGGCCTCGAAAGCCGCCGTGGAGACCCTGGCCCGGGTGTGGGCGGCCGAGACCGAAAAAACCCAGCTCACCGTCAATTCGATCGATCCGGGCGCAACCCGCACCGCGATGCGGGCCCAGGCAATGCCGGGGGAAAACCCCGATACCCTGCCCCACCCTTCCGAAGTCGCCGCCAAGCTGGTGCCGCTTTGCGCGCCCGCCTGCACCCAGACCGGCAAGCTGTTCCGCGTCGCAGAATCCCGCTTTTTCGACTACCGCCTGCCGGAGTAGGCCTTGCGCCTGCAGGTCACCATCAATCTGCTGCCACTGCTGAGGCTGGATCAGTCTGGTTATGTGAGAGTTCAGAAGATCGCGAAGAATGGATCAAGAGCCGCCGGGCCGGACAACAAGGCCGAATAGGAGCGAGCCCACCATAAACGATCTGATGCGTCGATAAGGCCTTTAGCTTTTAGAAAGATCAGCACCATCTGCGTCATCATCGCATAGCAATTTTAGCTCCTCTTCAGAGCTGTACTTGTACAACTCGCTAATTATAATACTATACCAGCTTGTACTCTTGCTTTTAGACATTTCAGCTATGATCGTTTGATTTCTAATCGTATTCAAAAGCCAGAAATTATACAGTTCATTGTCGGCACATGCCCCCGGATACAAGGTAGATATGTCAGCGTAATTCTTGATGATCCCAGCCTTTACCGCGTAAGACGCAGCCATGGAAACTCCAAGATTTGCTGAAACTGAATACAAAATTTGGGAGAAGTAATTTGTATCAACAAAGTAATACGCCGCATAAAAATCAGTCGATCCATCATTGAATTTAAGGACCTGTGGTGTCACACCACTGATATCATAACCAGCTTCCTCAAGAAACTCTCGGTTTGCGGCATCGAGTGGACTTTCTCCCGACTCGATTTTACCACCAGGAAGCGCAATTTCTCCACCACCGTTCAACTTCTGACCTGACTTAACCACTGATCCGCCTGAGCTGCTAAAAAAATATCCTTTTTCCGGCTTAGCTCCAATGAGGATATTGAAGTCTCCCATTATGGCATTCGGGTTTTGGCATATAACGGAATATATTTGAACCATCTAACCAAACTCATTTATAGTTATAAAAATCGCGAGACTATCTGGAATACCGCGCCCGCCTCAGAACTTCGATATAATCTGGAATACCCGTTGAAAAGACCGATCTATACGCAGACATTCTATCTCCAGCATAGCCGAGCTTTATCTGGCCACTATTTTGCTGAGAAACATCTTCGGTGAGAGAATTGTTCTGGAGATAGTTCATCACCATATTGAAATCTTCATTCTCGATGTTTCCTTGGTCCAAATCAGCAGATGCGGCAGTCACAACTTGGTTCTGTGCTTGCTGCTCCGCTTTCAAACGGTCGTTCATCGCGTCCATCTTGGCCTGGGTAATACAAGGAAAGCTTGGGCTTCTCAGGTCGAAAAAATACTTTTCTGTTTCCGGCCCGCAGGTAACAGCCAACACAAGAGAGCTGGGCATGCGGCGCTGCACGCGTCCCACATATTCAAGCTCACGCTTGAGATGGACCTTCTGTTTGAAGAACGAACTCTGATATGAGCCATTGATCGACACGCTCCACGGCAAAATGGAACCACCGCCGGCAGGAGGGTTCGGCGGTTCGGGCAAAGGCTGCAATTTAAACAGCCCCTCACCTGCTGTAATTTCAGCATTGATAGCCTCGAATAGGAGTTTTCCTTGCTCGAACAACTGATTTCCCGGGTCTTTGTTGTCGACAGTTCCTTCTATATATTTGATCTTGACTATATTGTTGGTCTGCAGGTCCTGCATGACGTTTTCATATTCGGCGCCACCAAGATTAAACCAGCCGATCTGGGCGCTGGCAGAAAATTTCTCGCGCACAAAACTCCAGACCTGATCGAGATCCGCTTCAATCTCAACACGCCATGGATCACCGATAAACTCGACATCACCATATATAAGCAAGGAAAAATCCGGATTGGCGACGCCAGTGCTTCCACCTTGGGCGACGACATTGGCAAACAGTTGTGCAAATCGACCTGCGCCGTTGGACACGTTATACGCAGCACTCGAACCTACTTGGATTATCTTGGGAAAGATTGCGTCCGCATCTTCACCGATACCTAAAGTCTGCTGGGCGAAGACGGGCACCACCTCAGTATTCACCATCATGAATGGAATTAACTTTGGGTTCGGAACGCCGTAGACTTTGCTGATCTCGGACACAAGATCTTGTTTTTGTTTGTTGGCAGCATCAAAAATCACCTGACCGGAAACTGACGCTCCTACTTCGCTTGTGATTGCTCCTGTGGTTGGGTTTTTGGAGTAATACTCGCCACCAATGCCCCAATAACTTACCTTGAATGCTTCGAGTTGATCCTCAAGGGTCAGCCGTGGCGCTGACGGAAAATAATGAAACTGATCGGGATCCTGATTGTCTTGATAGGCAATAGCACCCTTTACAGACACGCCAGCATTCAGCTTCGCAACCATAACAACATCCTCCCCAAGAAAGGACAAGTATCCGATAATTTTAATAAATTTGTCAACATCATTCATTTTGA
Organism: Hoeflea sp. YIM 152468; assembly: GCF_029210485.1. Taxonomy (GTDB): domain Bacteria; phylum Pseudomonadota; class Alphaproteobacteria; order Rhizobiales; family Rhizobiaceae; genus Hoeflea. The sequence goes on along the minus strand of NZ_JARGET010000011.1, from coordinate 230,274 downwards.
TACTTCAGGAAAGACGTATTATACATTATAATATTGTATATTTTTCAGACTGTTATCTCGTAGAAATCAGAGATTATTATAGTTCTTGAGTGGTTACGTCGGACGGCATTCACATGCGTGCGGCGGACACGAGAGGTCGGCGGCCCAATGGCCAATATTCGCAGGGATGGGAATCGATTACTGCCTGATTTGACCAAGGCCGAGAGGTCTATAATCAACCGTATTCTGCCAGCTTTATCGCGCTGTCAGCCAAGCAAGATGGCCGGAGCGAACACCACCTGCCTTGTCAAATAACGTGACTTCCCGCTCACATAGGTCTACCTCGACATCGCTGGCTTCGATGTCCGGACAATCATTGACAATGGGGCAGCGTCCATCGCGTCAGCAGCAAGGCCTGAGCCGCGCTGCGATTGGCGTCAGTTGCAACGACCCTGTCGGCTCAGTTCTTCGCGTCGTCTGACGCGGCTGCTGCTGCGGACTCCGCCGTTTGCGCGCTGTCGGGGGGAGCGGAAAGACGTGATTTCGGTCCGTATTTGCGCGACCAGGCCTTGGCGCCGAAGGGCAGCGACGCCAGATAAACGATGGCCGTAAACGTCAGCGTCTCCCAGGTATAGCTCATCAGCAGCGAGACATAGACGACCGCAACAAGGATGAACGGCATCACCAGGTCGCGGCGGACCCCCCCGCCGATGCCCTTGCCCGAAAACACCGGAACCCGGCTGACCAGCAAAAACCCGATGAACAGGGTGTAGGCCGAGGCAATCAGCCCGGTCCAGCGGTCAACTGGCATGCCGAGAAAGCCGAAATAGATCGGCAACAGCACCAGCAGCGCCCCCGCAGGCGCCGGAACACCGACGAAATAGTAGCTTTCCCAGCTCGGCTTGGTCGTACTCTCGGAGATGACGTTGAAACGCGCCAGCCGCAGTCCGGCGGCAATGGTGTAGACCATGGCTGCGATCCAGCCGAACGACCGGGCCTGATCCAGAATGAAGACGTAGAGCACAAGCGCCGGTGCGACGCCGAAATTGACAATGTCGGCGAGCGAATCCATCTGCGCGCCAAATTTCGACTGGGCCTTCAGGAGCCGCGCCACCCGCCCGTCGATGCCATCGAGAAAAGCCGCAAGCAGCACCATGGCCACGGCCATTTCGAAGCGGCTTTCGAAGGCCAGGCGAATGCCGGTCAGGCCGGCGCAGATCGCCAAAACCGTGATCAGGTTCGGAATCAGCATCCGGAACGGGATTTCCCGCAACCGCGGTCCCCGCCCTTCATCCCGCACTGCGTCATCAAGACCATGAGGGTCAAAAGGTGGAAACGGCGTTTTCATGCATGACTCCCTTTGCTTGCTGACGCGGCCGGTTCAATCGCGGCGGCTGACCACGGGACCCTTGGCAGATCCGAATTCGGCAAGCATGGTTTCACCTGCAATCGCGGTTTGGCCGACGCTGACCAGCGGTCGCGCCGAGGCCGGCAGGAACACATCCAGGCGCGAACCGAAGCGTATCAAGCCGAACCGTTCGCCCGCATCCAGATGTTCGTTTTCCTCAGCCCAGCACAGGATGCGCCGCGCCACCAGGCCGGCAATCTGAACCACGCCGATCGGACCATGTGCGGTGTCGAGAACAAGGCCGCTGCGCTCGTTCTCGGTGCTGGCCTTGTCGAGTTCGGCATTGAGAAAGGAGCCCTGGGAATGGATCTTGCGCACCACACGGCCCTTCATCGGAGCGCGGTTCACATGGCAATCGAACACGTTCATGAACACCGAAATGCGCAGCATCTCGTCTGTCCCGAGCTCCAGCTCCGCAGGCGGCGTCATCCGCACCACCGACGACACCCGGCCATCGGCGGGGGTGATGACGAGATCATCGTCAAGCGCGGTCACCCGTTCGGGATCACGGAAGAAATAGGCGCACCAGAGCGTCAGCACCAGGCCGATCCAGAACAGCGGATCTGCAATAAAGCCAAGCAGCACCGATGCCCCGAAGAACGCGGCAACAAACTTGTAGCCTTCCCGGTGAACCGGAACCAGCACGTTGCGAACGCTATCGATAATACTCATGACGTGTTTCCTGAATGAGTTGAAGGCTGTGACTACAGCAATTTGCTCCAAAGGGGAAACCGATTTCCGGTCACTGAGCCCGCAGCAAGTCAAATCCGGCACCGCACCAAAAGCGCGGTCGTAAACTCATATAGGTTGGCCGGCTGCAACAGCCAACCCGTGCAGCCGTCACTTCAGCGTCAGTCTTGACCGATTTCCGACGTGCGCCGCCGCGTGACAATGCCCATCTCGTCGTTTTCGCGCATACGCTTGAGCTGCTCCTCCGCCTCGGTCGCTTCGCGCTGGCGATCCCACATCGACGCGTAAAGCCCGTTCTGCGCCAGCAGCTCGGAATGGCGGCCGCGTTCGGCGATCGTGCCTTCCTTGAGCACGATGATCTCGTCGGCGCTGACCACTGTCGACAACCGGTGCGCGATGACGACGGTGGTGCGGTCTTTTGACACGAAATCCAGCGCCGCCTGGATCTCCTGTTCGGTTGCCGTATCCAGCGCCGACGTCGCCTCGTCGAGAATCAGGATTGGCGGTGCCTTGAGAATGGTGCGGGCGATGGCGACGCGCTGCTTCTCGCCGCCGGAGAGTTTCAGACCACGCTCGCCGACCATAGCCTGGAAACCCTCGGGCAGACGGCGAATGAAGTCGCCGATCTGCGCCAGATCCGCCGCCTGATCAACTTCCTCGTCGCTGGCGTCGATCCGCCCATAGCGAATGTTGTAGGCAATCGTGTCGTTGAACAGGACCGTATCCTGCGGCACCATGCCGATGGCGGCGCGCAAACTCTTCTGGGTCACGTCGCGCACATTCTGCCCGTCAATGGTGATGCTGCCGGACTGGATGTCATAGAAGCGGTACAGCAGCCGGGAGATCGTCGATTTGCCCGCGCCCGATGGCCCGACGATGGCGACCGTCTTGCCCGCAGGCACCTCGAAGCTGATCCCCTTGAGGATCGGCCGCGCCGGATCGTAGCTGAAGTTGACGTCGTCGAAGCGGATGCCTCCCTGATCGACAGCCAGCGGCTTGGCGTCAGGTGCGTCGCGCACCTCGGGCTTGACGTCAAGCAGTCCGAACATCTGTTCGATATCTGTCAGCCCCTGCCGGATTTCGCGATAGACGAATCCGATGAAATTGAGCGGAATCGACAGTTGCATCAGCATGGCATTGATGAAGACGAAATCGCCGATGGTCTGGGTGCCGGCCTGCACTGCGCGCGCCGACATCACCATCATCACCGCCATTCCGACCCCGAAAATGAAGCCCTGCCCCATGTTGAGCCAGCCCAGCGAGGTCCAGACCTGTGTCGCCGACTTCTCGTAGGAGGCCATCGACTCGTCGAACCGGTGCGACTCCATCTCTTCATTGCCAAAATACTTGACGGTCTCGTAATTGAGCAGCGAATCCACCGATTTGGTGTTGGCGTCGGTGTCCGACTCGTTCATCGAGCGCCGGATCGCAATGCGCCAGTCGGAGGCGCGCACGGTAAACCAGATGTAGAGCCAGACGGTAATGGCGGTGACCAGCACGTAGCTCCAGCCGTAGGCCAGCCCGAAAATGACAGCCGTCAAGGCAAACTCGATCAACGTTGGCGCCGTGTTGAGAATGGTGAAGCGGACAATCGTCTCGATGCCCTTGGTGCCGCGCTCGATGACCCGTGACAACCCGCCGGTGCGTCTCTCCAGATGAAACCGCAGCGACAATTCATGCATGTGCACAAAGGTCTTGAACGCCAGTTGCCGCACCGCATACTGACCCACCCGGGCAAACAGCGCGTCGCGCAGCTGATTGAACCCCCACTGCACGATCCGCACGACATTGTAGGCGATCACCAGCATCACCGGCGTGGCCATCAGCGCCGGCATCCAGGCAATCCCATCAGGCTGGCCATTGAGGGCGTCCGTCGCCCATTTGAAGAAATAGGGAACCGAGATCAGCACCAGTTTGGACAGCAGCAGAAACACGGTCGCCCACAGCACCCGCATCTTCAGGTCGGGACGTTCTGCTGGCCACATGTAGGGCCAGAGGTTTTTCAAGGTACCGAACGGATTTCCCTGATCGGCGGATACGGTCTTGGAATTCAATTCAGATATCCTTGTCTTCGGTCAGAGCACCGTCGGGTCGCTCTGCCGTGCATGATTTGTATGGGTCTCATTGCGCTCGGCGGAACAGGCGCTGCCACAGCAATGATCAAGAGTCTGGACGATGACGCAGGCCAGTTCGCGCAAGGCGTCGGCATTGACTGTGTATCTGGATCTTTGCCGCTCGGCCCGGAAACTGACCAGCCCAGCCTCGGCCAGAACCTTGAGGTGTTGCGACACCGTCGACTGCGCCAGTCCGACGCTGTCGACCAGTTCCTTCACGCAGCAATAGTCGGCAGAGCCGAGATAGCGCAGCAAACGAAGCCGCGCCGGATGCGCCAGCGCCGCAAGCTTGCGGGCCACCGCCTCATCGCTGGAGGTATTGTTCGGATCAGACACTTTCATCGTATATCGGCGATATACGATGAATAATATCCGGTCAACTGATTTAGTTGCTTTTTCCCACGCCCAGAAGCCGCTGGTGTATTTCCTCGGCATTGTCGAGCGGAGTCTCGGGAACCGAGAAAACCTGACCCGGTCTGATCCGGTCCGGGTTCTGGATCTGCGAGCGGTTGGCCACGTAGATGGTGGTGTAGCGAACCCCCTCGCCATAGGTCCGGCGCGAGATCTGCCACAGCGTGTCACCGCGACGGATGATCACCGCGCCGGGCGTCGAGGCCAGCGGCGCCTGCACGATGGTCTTGGGTTCGCCGGGTTGGTCCGTACTCGCCGATTGGGGCTCCATGGCGGGTGCAGCGGGAGCCATCTCAGCAGGTTCGGATAGCGCCGTGGCGGCCCGTTCGAGCGTTTCACTCATCCCTGCGAGATCACCGGTCATGGATGCGCTCTGCGAATCACGGGCGGGATCATCCGTCGCCGATGTCACCTTGGACTGATCCGGCGAAAGCGACGCCAAGGCGGATTGCGCCTGGTCCCGCATCGATCGGGCCACCGCCTTTGCCGCGTCGCTGCTGTCGGCCGGCAGATCAGCCGTGGCTGCGGCTTTCAGCTTGGCAACCGTATCCTCGAGCGCTGACGACACGTCAGCGTCCTCTGGCGCCTCCGCCGCCGACACCATGTCCTTGAGCGCAGTCACAGCTTCAAACGCCTCTTCACGCAGTTCCGACAGACTTGCGATATCGGGCAGGATCAATTCCCCGGCTTGGCTTTCCGGCCTGGACGCGGCCGGATCGACCAGCGCCACTGCAGCCAGCGAATCGCCCGCCGGCCGGTTGAAGGGCACTGTGGCGCGCAACACACTTTTCCCCGACTTGTCCATCAAGTCAGCATGGATCATGTGATCGCCAACCGACAGCGCACTGACAGCTTCCACGATGAAGCGCCCGGTCTCGTCGGCCTTGCTGGTGCCGATCAGGATCCCGTCGGCAGTAACCCGGACCTCAAATCCCGGCGTTGCCGATCCGGCGATGAAGATCTTGTCGCCCTCGATTTCAACCGCATCGACATGCACGCTTGCCCCTGCAGGCAGCTCGTTTTGCGCCGGCTCGGCAACGGTTTCCGGCGAAACCATCGCCACCTCTTCTTCGCCGGTGGCGACAGCAACCGGATCAGCCGCAGCAGGTGTGTCCGGCGTATCCGTGGCAGTCTCTGGAGCCGAAGGCGTCGGACGCGTGGTTTTTTCAGCAAGCGCCGCCGTTTCACCGGCGTCCGCAGCCTCGTTTGCCGCGCCCCCATCGGCGGCAGTCTGGTCTTCGCCTGCTGTCACCGGTTCATCCGTGGGTGGCGAGACGTCTGCAGTCTCGACTGATGCCGGATCGCCGGCAACGTCGGCATCCGGCGTCACCGCCGCATCCGCTGCCGTCTGCGCCTCGGCGGGAGCCGCCGGCTGCGCGATGATGCGGCTGGCCTTCCCCGGCTTGCTGACCATCGCCAGCAATTCACCTGACGCCGTCTCCGGAACCGAAACGGTGGCAACTTCTTCAGACATCAGCACGCTTCCATCCTCTGCGGAACTGCGCAATGTCAACTGATAGTCGCCGGCAGCGAGAGGTTGATCAAGAACGGCGGCAAAATCGCCATTCGGGCCGACCCGGGTCGATGCAATCACCGTTTCGCCATTCATGATGTCGAGTGTGGTATTGGGCGCGGCCTTGCCGGCAATCACCGTGGAGCCGTCGGGCTCGACCCGCAGCACGTCAAAACTCGGAGCCACCTGGTCGAATGCCGAGGCAGTTGGCTCGACTTCAGCCTCCGTCGTGTCGGGGTCAACCTCCGTCGTGTCGGGCTGCTCAGCGACAGGCGCAACAGGCGACGGCGAGGGCGCATCGGAAGTCTCCGCCCCCGGCGGGGTCAGCGATGCAATTTCCTGATCCGGCTTGAACAGATCGGGCGCAAAAAAGAAGGCGCCGATCGCCACGACAATCGACATTCCAAGGAACACCAGAAAACCGGCATTGGTTTTGTTCATTTCACACTCCGTGGGCCGTAAAAACTGCCCTGATTGGCCGAAGATCTATATGCTTTGCAGACTTGGTACAGGAAAAAGCGAGTTACGCCAAATGCCCGTGCTTGACCAGATGGCTGACCCCATGTTCACTCGCGCCATGAACAAAACCTCAAAAAGCATCACATCCATCTGCGTCTATTGCGGCTCCCATCCGGGCCACGATCCGGCCTATCGCAATGCTGCGTCTTTTTTGGGTCGAACCATGGCTGAAAACGGCATCGATCTGGTCTATGGCGGCGGCACCAAGGGCATCATGGGGGCCGTGGCTGAAGCGGTGATGTCACATGGTGGCAAGGTCATCGGCATCATTCCTGAATTCCTGATGGACCAGGAAGCCTCGCGGGAGGCCCTGACGCATTTGAGCGAGTTGCACGTCACCCAGAACATGCACGAACGCAAACATATGATGTTTGAACGCGCCGATGCCTTTGTCACGCTGCCTGGCGGCATCGGAACGCTCGAGGAAATCATCGAAATCATGACCTGGGCCCAGCTCGGCCGTCACACCAAGCCGATGGTGCTTGCCAATATCAACGGCTTCTGGGACCCGCTCAATGTCCTATTGGGGCACATGGGCGGTCAGGGTTTCATCCACACCGCTCATCTCGTCGGCCCGATGGTGATTGACCGGGTCGAGGAAATCGTGCCGGCGATCATTGCCAGCGCCGTCAACGGCAAGGGTGACCCGGATCTGATCAAACGGATGTGAGCGCTGCCGCGCGCCGCGCCTTGAGGCTGCGCAACAGCGAGGATGTGTAGATTGCCAGCGCAATCCAGATCAACACGAAGGCGGTCAGCTTGTAGGGTCCGAACGGCTCCCTGAAGACAAACACCGCGATCAGGAAGATCATTGTCGGAGCGCTGTACTGCATGATGCCGATGGTCGACAGCCGCAGCAGCTTGGCGCCATTGGCGTAGAGCATCAAAGGCACCGCCGTCACCACGCCACAGCCGAGCAAGAGCAGGACATCGGCCATTCCGGTGCCGCCAAAATGACCGGTTCCGTTGATCTCGGTATAGGCGATGTAACCAATCGCCGGGATGGTCAACACCAGGACTTCAAGAAAAAAGCCCTGATTGGGACCGACCGGCAGCGACTTTTTGAAGAAGGCGTAAAACCCCCAGGACAAGGCCAGCCCGACCGACACCCAGGGGATGCCACCCGATTCCCATGCGAGCAGCGCAACGGCGACAACCGCCAGCGCAATGGCAATCTTTTGCCGTCCGTCAAGGCTTTCCTTGAGCAGAACGGCGGCGAGCAGGACCGAAAACAGCGGGTTGATGTAATAGCCGAGCGCTGTCTCGATCGCCCTGCCCGCTCCGATCGACCAGACATAAATGCTCCAGTTGACCGTGATCAGGGCCGCTGTAATCAGCGCCATGCCCATTGTCCGTGGCGACCTGAAGGCTGCACGGATGTCCTGCGTCCGGCCGAGAAGAAGCAGCACCACGGCGGCAATCGGCACCGACCAGATCACCCGGTGAGCCACCACCTCGATCGCCGGAATATGCGCCACCGCCTTCATGTAGAACGGCAGGAAACCCCACAGCAGGTAGGCGGCCATGGCAAAGGCGAAGCCACGCGGCGTGTCTTCATTGGCAACAAGGGGTAGCTTGGACATGGAAACTCCTGCAATCCGGGTGCAACCCGGTGGCCTCCCCGGTGCGGGAGGTTGCTTCACGACCACAGCGCCGCGTATCCAACAGGATGCGCAAAGAACGCTCTATCCCCTTGAATCAAGGCATGTGCGGTGTCGTTCAAATGAATCCATTCGAACCCGACATGCATTAGCTTTGCCGCTCCGGCAACGCAACGGCGCGGACACGATCAATCCATCACAAAGCTTGATGCATCGCGTCTTGTGCGAGCCTTCGCCCGGATCATTCCGCTGCAACCCTGCCCGCCAGATCGCGGTTTTTCATCAGCTTGAAGACAATCGAATCCATCAGCGCCTGGAACGAGGCGTCGATGATATTGTCCGAAACGCCAACCGTCCACCAGCGGGCGCCGTCACCGTCAGCCGATTCAATCAGCACCCGGGTGATCGCCTCGGTGCCGCCATTGAGGATACGCACCTTGTAGTCGACCAGTTCCAGATCGCTGATCTCGAGCTGATACACGCCGAGATCCTTGCGCAGCGCGATGTCGAGCGCGTTGACCGGACCATGGCCTTCGGCCACGGACATCATGTCCTGGCCATCGACCACCAGCTTGACCACGGCTTCCGAGACGGTCGTGATCTGTCCCATCGCATTGAACCGGCGCTCGACCATGACCCGGAAACTGGTCACTGAAAAGAACTCCGGCACCCGCCCAAGCGTGCGGTGCGCCAGAAGCTCGAAGCTCGCGTCGGCGCCCTCATAGGCGTAGCCGGTGGCCTCGCGCTCCTTGACGATGCCGATCAGGCGATCGAGTTTCGGATCATCCTTTGCCACCTCGATGCCGCGCCGTTTGAGCGCGTTGATGAAGTTGGACTTGCCGCCTTGATCGGACACCATCACCTTGCGGAAATTGCCGACGCTTTCGGGCGGCACGTGCTCATAGGTGCGCGGGTCCTTCAGCAGCGCCGAGGCGTGAATGCCCGCCTTGGTGGCGAAGGCCGAGGCACCGACATACGGCGACTGCGTCGGCGGCGAGCGGTTGAGCAGTTCGTCAAACGCATGGCTGAGGCCGGTCAGGGTTTCGAGGCTTTCCGGCGGGATGCCGGTTGCAAACCGCTCCGAAAACACGGGTTTGAGCATGAGTGTCGGAATCAGCGTGACCAGATTGGCGTTGCCGCAACGCTCGCCGATCCCGTTGAGCGTGCCCTGGATCTGGCGCACGCCGGCTTCCACCGCCGCCAGGGAATTGGCCACCGCCTGACCTGTGTCATTGTGGGCATGAATGCCGAGCCGGTCGCCCGGGATACCTTCGGCAATCAGCGACGTCACGATGGCGCGAATTTCTGCCGGCTGGGTGCCGCCATTGGTATCGCACAGCACGATCCAGCGCGCCCCTGCCTCGAAGGCAACCCTTGCGCAGGCGACAGCATAGGCGCGGTTGGCCTTGTAGCCATCGAAGAAATGCTCGCAGTCGACCAGCGCCTCCTTGCCCGCACCGATGACGGCCTCTACCGACTCCGAGATCGAAGCCAGATTTTCCTCGTTGGTACAGCCGAGCGCCACCTTCACATGGTAATCCCAGCTCTTGGCGACCAGGCAGACAGCATCGCCCGACGCCTGGATCAGGCCGGCAAGCCCGGGATCATTCGAAACCGAGACACCGGCCCGCTTGACCATGCCGAAGGCAACGAAGGAGGCCCGCTTCGTCCGCGCTTGCGAAAAGAAGCCGGTATCGGTCGGGTTGGCGCCGGGATAGCCGCCCTCGACATAATCGAGGCCCAGATCATCCAGCATTCTGGCAATCGCAATCTTGTCCTCGACGGAAAAATCGATGCCCGGCGTCTGCTGACCGTCTCTCAGCGTGGTGTCGAACAGGTAGATGCGCTCTCTGGTCATAAGGTCATTCCGGAGTTGACGGGAGGCTTCCCCCCCTTTGTCGTCGCCGCCGGCATCTCCCCCGCAAAGGGAGAGATTACGCCCGCGGCATTTGCTGAAATTGATCTTCCCGCTTGCGGGGGAGAGGTCACGAAGTGACAATAGCGGCTGCGGCCCAGGCCCTCACGCATCCCGTTTCTCCGCAAACCTGTCCGTCGCGCGGATCAGCTGGTCGAGGATGGCCGGCTCTGAAAAGGCGTGCCCGGCCCCTTCGATCAGATGAAAGTCGGCGCGCGGCCAGGCCTTGTGCAATTGCCAGGCGATCCGCGCCGGGCACGGCATGTCGTAGCGGCCGTGGACGATCACGCCGTCAATGCCCGAGAGCCTGTGCGCGTCGCGCAGCAATTGCCCCTCTTCCAGCCAGCCGCCATGGACGAAGAAATGGTTCTCGATCCGGGCAAAAGCCAGCGCGAACCGGTCCTCGTGAAACTTGTCGCTGGTCGAAGGCTCCGGCAACAGCGTGATGGTCTCGCCCTCCCAGCCGCTCCAGGCCCTGGCAGCAGCCATCTGCTGGTCGGAGTCGTCGCCGATCAGCCGCTTGCGATAGGCCCCCATCAGGTCGCCGCGTTCGGCTTGAGGGATCGGCGCCAGAAACCGCTCCCATTTGTCGGGAAACATTTCCGAGACACCAAACTGATAATACCAGTCGAGTTCGGCCCTGGTCAGCGTGTAGATGCCGCGCAGCACCAGTTCGGAGACCTGCGCCGGATGGGTCTCGGCATAGGCCAGCGCCAGGGTCGAGCCCCAGGAACCGCCGAACACCAGCCATTGCTCGAACCCGGCCATTTTGCGCAATCGCTCGATGTCGGCGACCAGATCCCAGGTGGTGTTGGTCTCAAGCGAGGCAAACGGCGTCGAGCGGCCGCAGCCGCGCTGGTCAAACAGGATCACGTCATAAAGCGCCGGATCGAACAGCCGCCGGTGCACCGGAGCAAAGCCACCGCCCGGCCCGCCATGCAGGAACACCGCAGGTTTGGCGCCCCGGGTGCCGACCCGCTCCCAATAGACCTGATGCCCGTCGCCGGTATCGAGAAATCCGCTCTCGAACGGCTCGATTTCCGGGTAAAGTGTACGCAACCTGCTCATGTTTTCAGCTCCAATTGACCCAGACGCCAACCCCGATGATGACTGCCGCCACCACGACGCCCTTGCCGATCAGCCCGTAAAGCAGCCATTTCGGCATTTCGGTTCCGGGCTTGCGCTCACTCATGGCTTGCGCTCCGGCGGCCAGGTTTCGGTGTCATGGTCGGGGTGCTGATAACTGACCAGCGTTTTGAGAAAACTGACCGCCTCCGGATCTTCCAGCGTCTTCCGCTCGGGCAGCGCCGGAATGCCGTCGCACCAGATCCGCTTGGCCTCGACGCCATAGGCAATCACCGGCGGCACGCAGTCGGGATCGTCAAACGCCAGCACCGTCAGCGCCAGCCCGTCGGGCGCATCATAGGCCAGCGGCGTTCCGCACTGGTTGCAAAACCCGCGCCGCACCGCGCTGGAGCTGTGAAACCAGGAGGGCGCGCCACGGGTCCATTCAAGGCTCGCGCCGCCCACAGACACCAGCGCCAGCGCAGGGCTTGCCGCCGCCTTCTGGCACATCCGGCAATAGCACACCGACGAGGTGCCGGGCGCTCCGGTGAGCCGGAACCGAACCGCACCACATTGGCAGCCGCCGGAAAGGGTGGAAGTTTGCACTTGCCGCTTAGTCATCGAGATACCTGCTGATGGCTTTTTCAACTTCGAGAAACACGTGGTCTTCGGCATCAATCAAGTCCGCATTGTCGAATCTGAGCACTGTGTAGCCCTGATCCGTCATCCACGCATCACGTACCCTGTCATGGGCACGGCCCCGGTCGGTCTCGTGGCTGTCGCCATCCACTTCGATAACGATTTTTTTCGACAGCCACGCGAAATCGACGATATAGGGCCCGATCGGCGTCTCACGTCTAAAGCGCGCGCCGCGAGGACGGAAATCACGCAGCAGATTCCACATTCTTGCCTCAGCGGTTGTCAGTTCCGTGCGGAGTTTCTTGGCCCTCTCGCGGGTTTTCGGCGTGATGTTGGAATGGGGCATGGCTCAAGTTCCCCGCTGAACCGAAATCGGGTCGGAAAAAGGCCCCTCCCCAACCCCTCCCCACAAGGGGGAGGGGCTAGCCAGCCTGGCCATCCGAGCCAGCCACAAATCTTCCAAACAAGAGGCGGCAGCAAAGGCTTGAAACCACCTGGGGCGAGATCTGAGCTGGAATCCATACTCCGGTCCACCCCCACATACGGGCTCGGGACTGGGCAGACTCTCGCTGCGTCGAGCCCCTCCCCCTTGTGGGGAGGGGTTGGGGAGGGGTCTGTTTCCAAACGCATCCCTCACCGCTTGACCTCCCAGGTTGTCACCCGCTCGCCGGTCTCGGGATCCTTGCCGTCCTTGAGCTGAATGCCCTGGGCAAGCAGCTCGTCACGAATCCTGTCGGCCTCGGCCCAGTTCTTGGCGGCGATAAAGGCGAGGCGATGATTAACAGCGGTCTTTACCTTCTCGCTGTCAATATTACCCATACGAATATGTTCGAAGGATATCAGTCCCAGCAGTCGAAGGAAGGCGAAGACCTCTCGACCAATATTAGGGCCTCCTGAATTCAGCATCTGGTTGACCTTCCCGATAGCATTCGGTGTGTTGAGATCATCCCCCAGAACTTCGATCAGATGCTGTGGCGGGAATTCACGTTCCCATTCTTTCCTCTGCCATTCTTGCGTCTCAAATCCTGCACGTCCGGGAATTTCTCGAAGCCATTTTTCGAAGATTGCCTCCGCCTCCTTCAGCCTATTCACACTGAAATCGATCGGCTCGCGGTAATGCGTCATCAGCATCGCCAGCCGCAGCACCTCGCCGCGCCATCTGCGGCCGCCGAATTTGTCGGTATCGAGCAATTCGGCGATGGTGACGAAGTTGCCCTCGGATTTCGACATCTTCCTGCCTTCGACCTGCAGGAAGCCGTTGTGCATCCACAGATTGGCCATCCGCTTGGTGCCGTGGGCGCAGCAGGACTGGGCGATTTCGTTCTCGTGGTGCGGGAAGATCAGGTCGAGCCCGCCGCCGTGGATGTCGAACGTCTCGCCCAGATGATGCTCGCTCATCACCGAGCATTCGATGTGCCAGCCGGGCCGGCCGTGGATGGCGACAGTTTCGCCGGCCTCGGTGAAGACGCCGTCCCAGCCCGGCTCGTCGGCGGCCGATTCCTTCCACAGCACGAAATCCGCCGGATTGCGCTTGTGATCCTCCACCGCGATGCGGGCGCCGGCCTGCTGGTCTTCAAGCTTGCGGTTGGACAGTTTGCCGTAGTCCGGCATCGAGGTGACCGCAAACAGCACTTCGCGCCCCTCGCGGCCGGAGGTGACATAGGCGTTGCCCTTGTCGATCAGCGTCTGGATCATTTTGATCATGCCGTCGATATGGGCGGTGGCGCGCGGCTCGTGCGTCGGCTCAAGGCAGCCGAGTGCGGCAGCGTCCTTGTGGAACCGTTCGGCGGTCTTTTCGGTGACCCTGGCGATCGCCTCGTTGAGCGGCAGATCGGGATAATCGCGCAGCGCCCGGGCGTTGATCTTGTCGTCCACGTCGGTGATGTTGCGCACATAGGTGACGTGATCCTCGCCATAGACATGGCGGAGCAGCCGAAACAGCACATCAAACACGATCACTGGCCGGGCATTGCCGATATGGGCGAAATCATAGACCGTCGGGCCGCAGACATACATCCGCACATTGTCCGGATCGATCGGCGTAAACTCTTCCTTGGCCCGCGTCAGCGTGTTCCAGAATTTGAGTTCGGTCATGTGAGCTCCCCGATGCCGGCACCCTGGCCCGGGTCGTTTGTCCTGTTTGGGAGAAGAAGACGAAAACGGCCGAGCCAGCGAAGCGCTAGCGAATAATGATGCCGCAAATGCAGGTGGCGCGCGCGCCGTGTGCCGTTTTCATGCTGGTCTTATCCCTGATTGAACCCGCCCGGTCAAGACAGGAACCACTGCTTTCAACCTGTGAAGAACCGGTAGAGCAGCGACAGAGACAGCGCCGCCATCACCCAAGCGATCAGCCCGTCGAGCACCCGCCAGGCGGAAGGCCGGGCAAACAGCGGCTCCAGCACCCGCGCGCCATAGCCCAGCCCGAAAAACCACAGGAACGACGCCGACATCGCTCCGATGGCAAAGGCCAGTCGTGCGGTGCCCTGATAACGCCCGCTCAATCCGCCAACCAGGAGCACGGTGTCGAGATAGACATGCGGGTTGAGGAAGGTGAAGGCGAGACAGGTCAGCACCGCTGCCTTGAGTGATCCCGGTCCGGATTGCGCCGCCTCAAGCCCCGACGGCGAGATCGCCCGTCTGAACGCCAGAACCGCATAGACCGCCAGGAATGCGGCGCCGCCCAACGTCACCACAGCAATCAGGATCCGCGATCCGGAAATGATCGCGCCAAGCCCGGCGACACCCAGCCCGATCAGCACCGCATCCGACAGCGCGCAGATCAGGCACAGGATGAACACATGCTGCCGGAGCAACCCCTGGCGCAGAATGAAGGCGTTCTGCGCGCCGATGGCGATGATCAGCGAGCCGCCGAGCAGCAGGCCGGCGATGGCGGGAGCGAAAAATGGTGTCATCGGGTCAGAACAACTTCAACTGGCCAGAGGCAGGCGGCGGCGCTTTGGCTTTGCCAGCCGGCTTGGCCGGCTCGGTGTCACCGGAGGCAGGCTCCTGCACCTCGGGACCGCTGTTTGCAACCTTGTTGACCAGATCGGAGACCCGGACAGCCTCGAAAAAATCATCTGGCGCCGGCGCCATCAGGTCGCTCACATGGCGCGGCTCCTGGTTGAGGCAATCAAGCCAGCGGGAGAAATCCTGCGGCTGGATCACCACCGGCATCCGGTCATGCACCCGCGCTATCATCGCATTCGCCGAGACGGTCAGAATGGCCGTGGTGTCGATCTCGGCCCCGTCGGCGCTCATATAGGTTTCCATCAACCCGCCGAAGGCGACGATGCCGCCCTGCTTCGGGGTAATCCAGTAGGCTGCGGATTTTTCCTTCGAGCCTTTGGGCGGGCGCTGCCATTCGTAAAATCCCGACGCCGCGATCAGCACCCGCCGGTGCCGCATGGCGGCGCGAAACGAGGCTTTCTCGGCCGCTGTTTCAGAGCGCGCATTGATCAGCAGTGGAAACTCCGTCGGGTCCTTGACCCAGCCCGGCAAGAACCCCCAGCGCGCCAGCAGCGCCCGGCGGTCGGTGCGGTTGTCGCCCTCAGGGCGGCGGCGATCGCCGGCAATGATCAGGATCGGCTGCGTCGGCGCAATATTGTAGCGCGGCGGGAAATCCTCGATCTCCTCGAGACCGAACAGTTCCTGCACCTCATCAGGCGTCGCTGTCAGTGAAAACCGTCCACACATCGCCAATCCATGCCGCAGGATGGTGGAGCGGTCAAGCAAGGACCGGCCGGGCCATGCCGGCTGGATGTCCGGACGCTTGCGCGTACACCAGGCCTTTACGGGGTTGCTGCCAGATGGAAACTCCGCACAGTACCGATTCGTGACACACAGCATCGCAGGTGGCAGGCAATGAGCAGTCAACAGGACATCGTCGAGAGTGGACCGGCACTGGCGGTCTCGGTCGCGCTTGAGCGCGACGGCAAATATCTGCTGGTGCTGCGCGCCAATCCGCCTGCCCAGAACATGTATGCCTTCCCCGGCGGGCGCGTCGATCCCGGTGAGACACTGGAAGCCGCCGCCTTGCGTGAACTGGAAGAGGAAACCGGGTTGAAAGCGCTCAATCCAAGGGTCTTCGCCACGTTCGATCTGCCGGTGAGAGAGCCCGATGGCTCCTTGTCTTCGCACTTCCTGCTGACGGTCTTCCTCGCCGACGACGCAGGCGGAGAGCCGCAGGCGCTTGATGACGCCCTGGAAGTCGGCTGGTTCACCCCCGACGAGATTCGCCGCCTCAATGCGCCCGACAGCATGACCACCTGTATGGAAATGCTCGGGACCGGCCTGCCCAAGGCAGACACCAGCGCCAGCTAGCTGTGGGGCAGCATCTGGGCCTCAAGCAAATGTGAAGCAGCTTGATTGGTGCTGGCGTCAGCGCTTCCTGCCCAACGCGATGATCCTGAAACAGTGCACGCACCGCGATGCGGGATTTCATCAGGCAAGGTCTTGGTGTAAGGGAACTTTCATGTCGCGCTGCCTTGTCCTGTTCCTGACCCTCCTCGTGCCGCTGATCCTGGTCAGCGCACAGCAACCTGCCGCGGCGCAGACTGCTGTGGAGGATGTCCTGGCAGTTGCGCCGGACCTGCCGCCGCCGCCCTATGAGGAGCGCCTGTTGCGTCTTGCCGAGATTATCGGCTCGATCCAGTATCTGCGCAATCTGTGCAACCCCGACGGCGAAACCGGCTGGCGCGAGAGCATGCAGGCTCTGCTCGACAGCGAAACCGCAGGCGAAGAACGAAGGCGCGAGCAGCTCACCGCTGGATACAACCGCGGCTTTCGCACCTTCGCCTCGGTATACACCGATTGCACCGCCGCCGCTCTGGTGGCGGAGGAGCGATACCGTCGCGAAGCTGCAACACTCATCACTGAAATTGTTGCCCGCTATGGAAATTGAAGGTTTGTTAACCGATATCGTCGCAGCCCCGTGCCGAAACGGCTCAAGCCGTGCTAGGGTGTTAATGATATGGTAAGTAAAAGTTGGTTCGCATGACACATTTCACTCCCCACACGCCCGACGAACTTGATGACCTGATCATCCAGGAAAAGCTCCAGGTGGCGCTTGAGCTGCAGCATGATGCCTGGGCTGAAAGCGCTGCTGACGGCATCGAGCCGGAGATTATCGCCGACGCTGCGATGATCACCGCGATTCGCGAGACGGTCCGCGCTCTGGGCGAGCATCAGGCAGAAGCTTTGGTCGAATCGCTTAGAGGGCGCATTCTCGCGGGTGAGTTTTCGCCCGAGCGCATTCTGCAATAGGATTGCACGGGGAGACACGTGGGCGACAGATGCAAACGCAGATTTCGAACCGGCGATAGGATTGTCGCATCGGCCCTGGCGCTGACTGGCCTTCTCCCCCTCCCGCAAGCGTCGGCCCTGAGCGAGCTCAAGCCGGTCGAAACGCCGGCCTCCGACGTCGAGCAAGGCCCCGCCCTGCCACCGCTTGAAGGGCCACTGCTTGGCACCGACGGCGGCCTGCCCGCACCCGATCCGATGATCCGGACGACACCCGACAGCGCCGATGAAACAACCTCCCCCGACCTCCTGGACAGCCAAGCTGCCGGCGCGGTAGAAATTCTCACGGATCCGGCGCAATTGCCCGAGCCGGCGCAACGCATGCGTGAGCTGATACTTGCAGCCGCGGCCACCGGCGATCTCGAAAAGCTCCGCCCGTTGCTCGGCACGGGTCCGGGCGCCACACAATTGGCGTTTGCCGAACTCGACGCCGATGCGGTGGATTATCTGCGCTCGACCTCCGGCGATGGCGAGGGCCACGAAATCCTGGCCATTCTCATTGACCTGCTCAACACCGGTTTTGTCCGCATCGACGCCGGTAAGCCGACCGAGACCTATGTCTGGCCCTATTTTGCCGCCCTGC
Organism: Hoeflea sp. YIM 152468; assembly: GCF_029210485.1. Classification (GTDB taxonomy): domain Bacteria; phylum Pseudomonadota; class Alphaproteobacteria; order Rhizobiales; family Rhizobiaceae; genus Hoeflea. The sequence continues at coordinate 212,539 of NZ_JARGET010000011.1, read as the reverse complement.
CGCTTGCCGGCCTGTCTCCACCACAAAAGGTCGAGTTACTGCGGCTGGTGACTGCCGGCGATGTCGAGGACATGAAGGCGTACGGCGCCTATAATTTTTTCCGTGTCGGCATTTCCCCCGAAGGCGATTGGCGCTTCTTCATGGCCGGAGACTGACGCGGGACGACCGGCAAACCTGGCAGCGGCCCTTGCCCGCCGCTCCGCAAGCGCCTACCTATCGTTCTGTCATTGTCAGATCCATCCGGAGTAAATCCTGTGCCAGCTCTCGTTCTCAACGACCGGAAAATCGTGCATGTCGATGGCGCGGAAGCCGAACATTTTCTGCAAAACCTCATCACCGCGAACATCGAAACGATCACGGCAAAGGATGCCTGGCCTACAGCCCTGCTGACCCCGCAGGGCAAGGTCCTGTTCGACTTCCTGATATCACGGGCCGGAGAGACCGGTTATCACTGCGATATCGCCGCCGATTGCGTCGATGATTTCATCCGCAGGCTGACCCTTTACAAGCTGCGCGCCGCCGTGACCTTTGACGAGCGTGACGATCTCCCGGTCATCGCCGGCTGGGACGGTGCGGCGCCGGTCGATGCTTTGCAGGACAAGCGGTTTCCCGACGACGCCGGCGCCTGGCGGCTCTACGGCAGCGGCGCAGTGCTTGATGCGGAGCGATCTGCCTGGGACACCGTTCGCATCGAAAACAGCGTCGCTGAATTGGGGCATGATTTTGCCGCGTCAGACGTCTTTCCCCATGATATCCTGCTCGACAAGAATGGCGGCGTGGATTTTCGCAAGGGCTGTTATGTCGGCCAGGAGGTTGTCTCGCGCATGCAGCATCGCGGCACCGCCCGGCGGAGAACCGTCACCGTCACCAGCCAGACCGCGCTTCCCGCCTCGGCCGACGCTGCGATCAGCATCATGGCCGGCGACAGGCCGGTCGGCACGCTTGCCTCGGTGGCAGGCAAGGTTGGCCTGGCGATCGTGCGCACCGACCGGGTTGCCGATGCCCTCGCAGGCGACGTTGCATTGACGGTTGCGGGCGCGCCGGTCACCCTGACATTTCCCCAATGGACCGGCTTGTCCTTCGGCACGGACGACGAAACCCCAGCGGACGCCTGACCGGTGGCCTCGTCGGACACCGCTCCGCGCGCCTGGCAGCGCATGCTCTCCGGCCGCCGGCTCGACCTGCTCGATCCGTCGCCGCTCGACGTCGAGATTTCCGACATCGCCCAGGGGCTGGCGCGGGTCGCCCGCTGGAACGGACAGACCCGCGGCGATCATGCCTTCTCGGTGGCGCAGCATTCCTTGATGGTCGAGCAGATTGTCCGTCGTCTGACCAACGCACCGCCACAGACGCTGCAACTGGCGCTTTTGCACGACGCACCCGAATATGTCATCGGCGACATGATCTCACCCTTCAAGGCGGTTGTCGGCGGTGGCTACAAGACCGTCGAAGCCCGTCTGGAAGCAGCCATCCATATCCGTTTCGGCCTTCCTCCTGTCGTGCCGAAAACCCTCGTGGCGCTGATCAAGCGGGCTGACCGGATCGCTGCCTATTTCGAGGCGACCGAACTGGCGGGCTTCAGTGATGCCGAGGCGCGGGCCTTTTTCGGCCCGCCACGCGGCATCAGCCATGATATGCTCGATGTCATTCCCCGCCCCGCCGCGGAAGTTGAAGCCATCTTCCTGCAGCGCTTCGAGATGATCGAACAGCTGCGCAGTGCCAAGGCGAGCTGAACCATGTCCTACATTGTCGTCTGCCGCCTCAACCAGATCGCCGAAACCGCGGCTTTTCACGGCGCCCGCGAAATGGTCAGCCTGCTGGCGCAAAATCAGAGTTTCGACCGCCCCGGTGTCATCGATGAGAATCGGCATCTCAAGCTCGCGCTCAACGACATTGCCGAAAGCCGGCCGGGTCTCACCGCACCGGGCGAGGCTCACGTCGAGCGGCTGATCAACTTTGCCAGAACCTGGGATCAGCGTGCGCCGCTGGTGGTCCATTGCTGGCTCGGGATCTCGCGATCTCCGGCCGCGGCAGCGATCACAGCGCTGACCGTCGAGCCCGACCAGGACGACATGGCGCTGGCCGAGCGGCTCAGAGCCGCATCGCCCTTCGTCACGCCGAACGCCCGGCTGATCGAAATCGGCGATTGTATGCTCAATCGCGGTGGAAACCTGGTCCGCGCCATCAAGGCCATTGGCCGTGGCGCCGACACGTTCGAAGGTGGCGAGTTCCCGTTCGCGGTTCGCACCGGCGACCTGCTTCCCGAAACGGGCGCGCTCCGGCTGCGAACCGGACCAGCCGGAAGAGACTGACATCGTCATGGAGTCTCACGTCACCGCACCCGACGACATCCCGCCGCTGCGCATCGGGCTCGACGCGGCAATCGTGGCGGTTGCCAACCAGACGCCGCGCATTCTCGCCGTGCCGCCCACCCCCGGCGAGGCCGCAGCCGACGGCCTTCCGTTCGGTCCCTTCGATCCGGCGCGGCACCGGACATTCGAGGCCAGCCTGCGCGCCAGCGTCGAAAGCCAGACGGCGCTCAATCTGGGCTATGTCGAGCAGCTCTACACCTTCGGCGACCGGGGCCGGCACATGCGCTCCGACGAGGCGCGCGACGGCGGCAGCCCGCACCTGGTGTCCGTGGGCTATCTGGCGCTGACCCGGGCCGACGCCGAAAATCCCGAAGCGCTGCACGCAACCGGCGCCCGCTGGCACGACTGGTATCAGCTGTTCCCTTGGGAGGACTGGCGCGACGGCCGCCCGGACATGCTCGATGCGGCGATCCTGCCCAGACTGATGCACTGGGCCGGTGAGACTGCCGGCCAGGCTCACCCCCCCAGTCGTCAGGCGCGAATCCGCCTCGCCTTCGGTCTCAATGATTTCCCCTGGGACGAGGAACGCGTTGTCGACCGCTATGAACTTCTCTATGAGGCCGGGCTGGTGGCCGAAGCGGTCGCCGACAAGCGGGTCTTCTCCACCGGGCTTGCGGTGCCGCTCGGGCGCGCCATGCGCTTTGACCACCGCCGCATCGCCGCCACCGCCGTGCAGCGGCTGCGCGCCAAGATCAAGTACCGCCCGGTGATTTTCGAACTGATGCCGCCCGCATTCACTTTGACGGAATTGCAGACAACAGTGGAAGCCATCTCCGGCCGCCATCTGCACAAGCAGAATTTCCGCCGGCTGGTGGAAGGCGCCGAACTGGTCGAGCCCACCGGCGCATCCAGCTCCGCCACCGGCGGCCGCCCCGCAGCCCTTTATCGCTTTCGCGCCAAGATCCTCGAGGAACGACCGGCGCCCGGATTGAGATTGGGCGGGCGGGCGTAGCCAGCCCGCACCGGCCACACCGCCTGCGGGATCTGCTGCGCGCCGCCTTGCAAAACGCTGGCTTCGGACCCGGCCGGCAAGGCTGGCGCACAACCATTTGGTCGCTGTATTGGCGAGCCTGAATTGCTCAACCCCAAGCGCCCGATAATGACGCAGAAGCAACGCCAAGACGATTATCTTCAAATCACAAATAGCCGTAAAAAGAGTGCTGAAACAAATAGCTTCCAATAGAGTGCACCAATGTTAACATGGCCCCGTCGGCATGAGTGCCGGCAGCCGCTTCTGGGAGGGAGAGGCTCACGAAACTGGAGGAGTAGAGTATGACAAAGCTGTTTCTCTTTACGGCAGTTGGCGCGATGATGGCTTCAACTGCCCTGGCCCAAACCGCAAACGTGCCCAGCAACCTTGAAAAGCTCTCGGGCTTCAAGACCACCGGTGTCACCGATTTCACCTTCATTGAACAAACCGGCGATTATGCCGATGGCATCAAGCGGACCCTTGAACGCATCACCCTGCCCGATGGTTTCAAGATCGAATTGTACGCAGTCGTACCCGACGCCCGCCACATGGCCGTCGGCCCGCAGGGCATCGTCACCATCGTCGGAACCCGCAAGGACAAGGTCTGGTCTGTCACCGACCGCAACAAGGACCGTGTTGCCGACGAGGTAAAGGACTTTGCCCCGTCACTGACATTTTCGATTCCGAACGGTCCGTGTTTCTCCAAGGACGGATTTCTCTACATCGCCGAGCAGAACCGGGTGCTGCTGTTTCCGGCTGCCGAGTTCTTCTATGAAAGCCCGGATGTCGCAGCCTTCAACCTGGTGGCGCAAGGCGATCTGATCCCGGCCGATCAGGAAAGCTTCAACCACACCGCCCGGGTCTGCAAGATCGGACCGGATGGCAAGATCTACATCTCGCTTGGACAGCCGTTCAACGTCGCCCCGCCAGAAAACCTGGAAACCAACACCAAGTGGGGCATTGGCGGCATCATCCGCATGAACACCGATGGCACCGGCCGTGAAGTCTACACCTATGGCATCCGCAACTCTGTCGGCCACGACTTCCACCCGACCACGGGTGACCTGTGGTTCACCGACAACCAGGTCGACGGCATGGGAGATGACATCCCCCCTGGTGAACTCAACCACCAGACCGCCATGGGCCAGCATTTTGGACACCCGTGGTTTGGCGGCGGCGACACGCGCACCACCGAGTACGCCGGTCAGGAGGTGCCGGTGGAGGTCGTCATGCCGGCTGTTGCAACGGTTGCGCATGCGGCTGATCTTGGCATGACCTTCTACACCGGCAATCAATTCCCCGCCAAGTACAAGAACGCCATCTTCTCCGCACAGCACGGCTCCTGGAACCGGACAACGCCGGTTGGCGCCCGCGTCATGGTCACCACCATCGATGACGAGGGCAATGCGACGATGGAGCCTTTCGCCGAAGGCTGGATCGACGAGAACGGCGAGTATCTCGGCCGCCCCGTCGACGTGGCGCAACTGCACGATGGCTCTATCCTGGTGTCGGACGATTTGGCCGGCGCACTCTACCGGATCAGTTACGACAAATGAGAACGGCGATGCTTTTGGGTCTCGGCGGGCTTCTGCTCGCCGGGACTTCCCTTGCCCAGGACACAGTGGGCGGCGACCCCGTCGCCGGCAAGACAATCGCCGGCCAATGCAGAACCTGCCACGGCCTGGATGGCTATGCGAAAATTCCGATCGCGCCGCATATCGGCGGCGAACCGGGCTCCTATATCCGCAATCAGTTGACCGCGTTTCGCGACGGCACCAGGGTGCACGAAATGATGTCGGTGGTGGCAAAGATGCTGACCGATCAGCAAATCGCCGATCTCGCGGCCTGGTATTCATCCCATCAGGCGACAGCGACGCTGACAGCCGATCCGTCCGGCGCGCCAGAGGCCTGCACAGCCTGTCATGGGGTAGACGGCATTGCCGTGGTCGAGGATGCACCCAACCTGGCTGGCGAAACCAACATCTACATCGACACCCAACTCAAGGCCTTCCGTCTCGGCAAACGCAGCCACGAGGTGATGAATGCGGTGGCGGCCGAGATGAGCGATGCGGAGATCCGCGCCGCTGCCGACTGGTACGGCAGCGTCAGGCTCGACATCACCATGGCGAAATAGACGCTCTGAGCCCCGTCCGCGCGAAATCCGCGAGGAACTTCTGACGCAGGCGGGGCTCAGTTGATGCGCCCGGAAACAGGCTTACAGCAGCCCTTCCATCCACTTTCGCAGTTTGTAGGCCGTTGTTGTCTGGTCGATCTCGACATCATCAAAGCGGATCGGCTCCCCATCGGCGATGGCGCGTTTGAGCGTGACGTCGTGCGCCAGCCCAAGCGGCAAATAGCCCGCCGCGACCGAGACCTTTGCCGGGCGCAGGCCGCCGGTCACCGTGTAGCCACCCTCCCCGTCAAGAATCTCGCCGGCGGCCAGATCGCGTTTGGCGATGGCGGCAACATCGCCGTTGAGAGTTCTGGCGACGCCGGTCGGCTCGCCGCGCAAGCCGACAGAGGCGACCGAGACCGGCAGTTCAAGCCCGATCAGATGCCAGCGCTTGTACAGCGACGAGTAGCGGCCGCTGTCATCGGTCTTGACCGTGTATTCCTGAAAGCAGTTGCGCAAATAGTCTGTCTCGCCTTCGAAGACCACCCAGACGCCCTGCCTGATGTCGTAAGGCACCGGCTGTCCCTCGCGCGTCAGCGAAGACGCGACCTCGACCATTCCCTTCTGTTCCAGGAACCCGCCTTCGGATTTCGGCCGCATGATATTGGCCAGATCCTCGGCGCCGCCGACCGGAAACTGCAAGCCGTTGGTCGGCACCAGCAGACCGGCGGCATTGGCGATCGCCGCCGATTCAATCGCCGGCTTGGAGCCGTCCAGAAACGAGTTGAACATCTTTGGATTGAGCCGTCCGCGCTCGGCGGCTTGGCGGCTGACACCCCAATGGTCCCATACCGTCTCCGGCGTCGATTTGCGGAATTCGGGCAGCCATTTGTGCCCACGTCCCGCAGCCACCACGGTGAAGCCGCAGGTCCGCGCCCAGTCGATGAGATCACAGGTCAGCGCCGGCTGGTCGCCATAGGCCATCGAATAGATCACCCCGGCCTCCTCGGCTTTCCGCGTCAGCGCATAGCCGCAAAATGCATCCGCCTCAACGGTGACATTGATGACATGCTTGCCGTGTCCAAAGGCGTCCAGGATATGATCGATCGCCGCAACCGGCGCGCCGGTGCATTCGATGATGATGTCGATTGCCGGATGGGCAACAAGCGCCTGCCAGTCATCACCGACATGGGTGCTGCCCTTGGCTGCCGCCTGGTCGAGCGATGGGGCGGAGAACCGCTCCGGCTCCCAGCCGACAAACTCCATGTTCGACCGGGCATTTGCCGGCGACAGGTCCGCCACGCCGATCAGATGGATGCCCGGAAGCTTGCGCACCTGCGACAGGAACATCGTGCCGAACTTTCCGGCGCCGATCATCCCGACCCGGATCGGCTCGCCGCTCTCGGCGCGTTTGCCCAACAGTGAAAAAAGATTCATATCGCTTTTGCCTCCCTTGCCGCCTGCATGCCTGCGCAGCGGCTGTTTTGAACGGCAATCCTCCAGATTGCAAAACCCGTTATGCCTCGCCCAGCTGCCGGCCTCGCCAGAAAATGAACAGTCCGGAAACAACAATCAACCCGGACCCAACCAACATCGCAAGGTCCAGTTGCTCGCCGAACACCACGAGCCCGATCGCTGTGCCGAACAGAAGCCGTGAATATCTGAACGGGGTCACGGCAGACACCTCTCCGGTCCGCATGGCCTTCATCAGGCAGGCATAGGCCGTCGCGCCTGCCACGACAGCGGCCAGCACGTAGAGGGAAGTCTCGATGCTCGGCTGCACGAAAGGCACCGCCTCCCAGACCGAGAACAATCCGCCGGCAACGACAATCGACAGAAATCCGTACAATCCGAGCAGGGTCGTGCTCAGAGCGGCGGGTGCGGCGCGGCTGGCCAGATCCCGTCCGGCAAATCCAAGCATCCCGATCACGGCCAGCAAAGACAGCACGGAAAAACCATCCGTCCCCGGCTGGACAATGACCACAACCCCGGCCAGGCCGACACAAATGGCGGTCCATCTGCGCCATCCCACCTTTTCACCGAATATCAGGGCCGCACCAGCGACCACGACCAGAGGCGTGGCCTGCAGAATCACGGTTGCCGCCGACAGCGGGATCAGCGACAGGGCAAGCACGTAGAACAACCGGCCAAAAATCTCGAAGATCACGCGAATACACATCGGCCGTGAGACGACATCGGCAATGAACAGCGGTTCCTTGTTGACGAGCGCGATAAAGGCGAAGATCGCGGCTCCGCCCAAGCCCAGAATAACGAGAACCTGCCCGACAGGCAGCATCTCGGACGCTGCCTTGAGAAACGAATCTTCAATGGCAAAAATCGCCATCGCCGCGATCATCCAGATACTGCCAAGCAGGTTGGACCTGCGGTCAGTCGCAATGTGAAGTATCACTCATTTTCCAATGCCGGTTGTCACGTCGGCGATGACAAACGCCGTGTCATCCGTTCGTATCGTTGCAAGGCCCAGTCTGTTTGGATTGGTCTCGATCATATGCCAATGCAGGTCTCTACCTATCGCAATCCCGACCACCCGCCGCCTCAGCCGATCGTCATGTCCAGCCCGATATCCAGCGTCGGCGCGGCCATGGTGATCCTGGAGGTCGATATGTAGTCGACACCGGTTTCGGCAATTGCCTTGATGGTGTCAAGATCGACATTGCCCGAGGCTTCAAGCGTCATCCGGCGCCCGCTCATGGAGCTGTTCATCGCCACGGCCTGACGCAACAGGTCCGGACCCATATTGTCGAGCAGGCAGACATCGGCGCCCTCGGCAAGCACGGTTTCGAACTGGTCGAGCGTGTCGACCTCGATCTCGATCTTGACCAGATGCCCGCCGAATGCCTTGGCAGCCTTCAGCGCTTCGACGATCCCGCCGGCAACCGCAATATGATTGTCCTTGATCAGGATTGCATCATCGAGGCCATAGCGATGCGAAGAGCCACCGCCACAGCGCACGGCGTATTTCTCCACGCCGCGCAGACCTGGGATGGTCTTGCGCGTGCAGGTGACCTTGGCGCCGGTGTGGGCGATGGCGTCGGCAAACCGCGCCGTATGGGTGGCAATGCCCGACAGGTGCATGAGGTAATTCAAAGCCACCCGCTCGGCTGACAGCACCCCGCGCGCCGGGCCGGAGATGCGGGCGATCACCGCCCCCGGCTGCACCCGTGCGCCATCGGCAAGCAGCGGCTCGAAGCGGATCGCCGGGTTGATCAGCCGGAACGCGGCTGCCGCCAGCGGCAATCCGGCAAGGATACCCGGCTCGCGGCTGTTTATCTCGGCTGTCGCCTGTTTGTCCGGGCCGATCGTGGCATTGGAGGTGATGTCGCCGGCGCGGCCGAGGTCTTCAAGCAGCGCTGCACGCACCTGGTCCTCGACCATCAACTGCGGCAGTTGGGGAAGAAATGTGTCGGTCAAGTGTCAGTCCTCCAGGAGGTCGGGAATGATGGCATCGGCCTGCTCCAGCGTCAGCAGGGTCCGCCGCTTCCACTCCGCCTGCTCCTCCGGATAGTCGGTGCGGAAATGTCCGCCGCGGCTTTCGATCCGGTTGAGCGCGCAGACCGCAATCAGTTTGGCCGTGGTGATGACATTGTCAAACCTGACCGAATGGCTGTCGCGAGCCAGTTGCAGGATGGTGTCAAGCGCCTCACGCATGCCCGCGCCATCGCGCAGCACACCCAGATGCGCGCTCATCACCTGGCGCAGGGCGACCATGTTGGGGTGATCGTTCTCGGTGAGATATTCGGTGGTCGTCACCGAACCGTCCTGCCACGTCGCCGGTGCATCGGGGCCGATTTCTGCTTTCAGCGCCTCGGCAATGCGGGCCGAGAACACCACTGCTTCCAGAAGCGAGTTCGAGGCCAGCCGGTTGGCGCCGTGCGCACCGGTCGAGGTGCATTCGCCGCAGGCCCAGAAACCGGGAAGCGAGGTCCGGCCATTCACGTCGGTCCAGATGCCGCCCATGAAATAATGGGCCGCCGGAATCACCGGAATCATCTCCCTGGCCGGATCGATGCCGGCCGCCTGGCAATAGCCAAACACGGTGGGAAACTCAGACGCAAAGTCATGAACGGCGGTGCGGCAATCCAGACCCGCGCCCCGGCCCGCCCTGATCTCGGCAAAGATGCCGCGCGCCACCACATCGCGGGGTGCAAGTTCGGCATCCGGATGCAGCGGCAGCATGAAGCGCTCGCCGGCCTTGTTGTGCAGCGTCGCGCCATGGCCGCGCAGCGCTTCGGTGGCCAGCGGCGCCGGGTCCTTGCCAACATTGATCGCGGTGGGGTGAAACTGCACGAATTCCATATCCGCCATCCGCGCCCCGGCCCGCGCCGCCATGCCGATGCCGCCGCCGCGCGCCTCGGTGGGATTGGTCGTCACCTCGTAGAGATGGCCGATACCGCCGGTGGCCATCACCACATTCGATCCGGTGATCCTGTGCGGTTCCGCGCCGCTGCCGGCCTTGTCACGTGCAACCACGCCGGTGACCTGGCCGTTCTCGGCGATCAGATCCTCGACCACATAGCCTTCCAGCACCCGGATCGATGGCGTTTTCCGCACGGCGGCCACCAGCGCTTCCATGATCGCGCGTCCGGCCATGTCGCCCCTGACGCGAACGATGCGGTTTTGCGAATGCGCCGCCTCACGGCTGACCGACAGATGACCCTCGAGATCGCGGTCAAACGGCACGCCATAATCCAGCAGATCATGGATCCGGCCGGAGGCTTCCTTTGCCATGGTGCGGATGATGGCTTCATCGACAATGCCGTCACCGGCAATGATGGTGTCTGTGACGTGGCTTTCAATGGTGTCGCCGGGACCGACTGCGGCGGCAATGCCTGCCTGCGCCCAGGCCGACGAAGCGCCCCGTCCGATCGGTGCGGCTGCCAGCACGGTCACGGCCTTCGGCGCCAGCTTGAGCGCGCAGAACAGCCCGGCAAGCCCGCCGCCGACGATGATCACGGACTCGGGACCTTTGGGCGCGCGCGGCGGTGAATAAAGCGCCAGAGACGTCATGGTTTGCTCCAGCCCCAAAGGCGATCGAGGAGTGAGAGAGTGAGGAGAAAGTCGTCAGTTCTTCATGTTGACCATGCGCTCGACCGCAAGCCGGGCGCGATCGGCGATGGCCGGGTCGATGAGAACTTCCTCGGTCATGAACAGCAGACTGTCGAGGATCTTTGGCAGCGTGATGCGCTTCATGTGCGGGCACAGATTGCACGGCTTGACGAACTCGACGCCTTCGACTTCGCTTTCGATGTTGGAGGCCATCGAGCACTCGGTGACCAGCAGCACCCGCGGTGGCCGCCTGTCCTTGACATAGTTGATCATGCCGGCGGTTGACCCGGAATAATCGCACACCGCAATCACGTCCGGGTGGCACTCGGGATGGCCGATGATCTCGATGGTCGGATCGGCTTCCTTGTAGGCCAGCAGTTCCTCTGCCGTGAAGCGCTCATGCACTTCGCAATGGCCCTTCCAGGTCAGGATCTTCTTCTTGGTCTGCTTGGCGACATTCATCGCCAGATATTCGTCCGGGATGCACAGGATCGTGTCGGACTCAAAACTTTCGCAAATCGCCACGGCATTGGACGAGGTGCAGCAGACATCGGTCTCGGCCTTCACCTCGGCTGACGTATTGACATAGGTCACCACCGGCACGCCGGGATAGCGCTCCTTCAGCAGCCGCACATCGGCGCCGGTGATCGAATCCGACAGCGAACACCCGGCCTTGACGTCGGGGATCAACACGGTCTTGTCCATATTCAACAGTTTCGAGGTCTCGGCCATGAAATGCACGCCGCACTGGATGATGATCTGTTCGTCGACCAGCGTCGCCTCTCGCGCCAGTTGCAGCGAATCACCGGCAATGTCGGCGATGCAATGAAAGATCTCCGGCGTCTGGTAGTTATGCGCCAGAATCGCGGCGCCGCGCTCCTTCTTGAGCCGGTTGATGGCGTGCACATAAGGCGCATAGACCGGCCATTCGATTTCCGGGATATGATGGCGGACTCGCTCGTAAAGATGGGCAGTTTCACGCGCCACGGCAGGCGTGTACGTCAACTCCGGGCGCTCCAGAACGCCGAAACGATCCGCCGCAGTTTGCGCCCGCATCGCAGGCCTGGCGTTCACACTCGTCTCCAACCGGGTCATGGCAACCCTCCCGTAAATCCAGTTATGCTCAATGTGAGCATAACGGTCTCAACAAGAAACCGGTGATGCCCCTGAGAACACCACATAAAACTTTGTTTTTCCGATTGCAAGCAGATCAGGCCTCGGTAATGCCGGTGCCCGAAACACAGTTCACTCAAACAGCTTGCTCTTGTCCGCATCTTCTGCAGGCGCTGAGTCCGGCATTTCGGCAAGCGCTTTTTCCAGCACGAATTCCGCCTGCGCGGCATATTTCAGGGCCGGGTTGATGCCAAACCCGAAAGCCTTGGTCACACCGCCCAAGACATGCTCGATCCGCACCGAGCCGTTGCTTTGCTCATCGGAGACGAACCTGACCGACAGGTGCTCCGCCTCACCTTCCGTACCGATCACGTCTCCGATCGGTTTGGAAAACAGCCCAACCTTGTTCTCGCGCGCCACCGTGGCCCACTCCGGGCCCTTGCGCAGATAGGCAATGAACGCGCGTGCCTGATCGACCTGCATCATCATTCCGTGACCGCCGCCTTCCGCCCCGTCCTGCGCCGGGATGACGATCGACGCCATCAGCAGCAGGCCGCGGTTCTTGTCGGGAAAGGCGGAGCAATGGGTAAAGCCGGTACGGCCGCTTGCCAGATCGGTCAGCTGGGCCGGATCGCCGATGATGGCACCGAAAGGCGTGATGACGAACTTGCTTTCGGGATCAAAGCTGGCGCGATCAGGATCAAAAGTGTCTGCACCGGCACTGGTCAACGAGCCCAAAGCCAGCGCCAACCCGATCAATCCCGCGAGAAGTCCCTGTTTCATCCCTTAGCCTCCGGCTGTTGCCACCCCGCTGACAGCATTCCTGCCGTCAGGCCAGCTGTCAACCAAGGCCTGGCTCAAGCACTCGTGTCGGGCCGGTTGCCGGTGCGCAGCAGCACCCGCTGATAGAACCGGCCGATCCCCATCAACGACACGCCCAGACCGATGAAGGAGGCCGCCCGCAAAGCACAGGTCCCGACGGGCAGACATCAATTGTGTTGATTGATCGGTTCAAACAAATGCACTTGTCTGATGGGCGGAAATCCCTAATGTCGCCGAACACTTCAGGAGTTTTCCATGTCCGAAACCCCTCCCACAGCAGCCCCTGCGCCGCTTCCGTGGCTGATCATCATCGCCGGCTGCCTGATAGCGCTGCTGTCGTTCGGGCCGCGCTCGGCGATGGGGTTTTTCCAGTTGCCGATGCTCGCCGACACCGGCTGGGACCGCACCACCTTCGGTCTGGCGATGGCGATCCAGAACCTGTTCTGGGGATTGGGACAACCGATCTTCGGCGCCATTGCCGACAAATACGGCACCTGGAAGGTTCTGGCGCTGTCCTCGCTGCTTTATGCCGGCGGCCTGTTCATCATGTCGGTGGCGCCGACCGAGGGCTGGTTCTACATCGGCGGCGGTGTGCTGACCGGTCTCGGCATCGCGGCGGCCTCGTTCGGCATCGTGCTGGCGGCATTTGCCCGCAATGTCGCGCCTGAACGCCGCTCCATGGCGTTTGGCATCGGCACCGCAGCCGGGTCGGCCGGCATGTTCGTTTTCGCACCGCTCAGTCAGGGCTTGATTGACGCCTATGGCTGGCAGGAAGCGCTGGTCTGGATGGCGGCGATGATGTTCATTGTCCCGTTTCTGGCCATACCGCTGCGCGGCAACTCCAACTCCGGTTCGCAGCAGGCCGTCCACTACAAGCAGTCAATCGGCGAAGCCCTGCGTGAAGCGCTGGCTCACAAGAGCTACGTGCTGCTGGTGACCGGGTTTTTCGTGTGCGGCTTCCAGGTGGCCTTCATCACCGCGCATTTCCCGGCCTATTTGCGCGACATCGGCATCGACAGCTCGTTTGCCGTGCTGGCACTGGCGCTCATTGGCTTTTTCAACATCATCGGCTCGCTCGCCTCGGGCTATATCGGCCAGCACTATTCCAAGCCGTTGGCGCTGGTCTGGATCTATGTCAGCCGCTCGATCGCCGTCACTGCCTTCCTGCTGTTGCCGCAGACCGGCATGTCAGTGGTGATCTTCGCCATTGTCATGGGCCTGTTGTGGCTGTCGACCGTGCCGCCGACAAACGCGCTGGTGGCAATCATGTTCGGCACCCGCCACCTCGGCATGCTCGGCGGCCTTGTCTTCTTCTCCCACCAGGTCGGATCGTTTCTTGGCGTCTGGCTCGGCGGCTATCTCTATGATGTTTTCGGCTCCTACAATCCGGTCTGGTGGCTGGGTGTGGCTCTGGGTCTGTTCGCCGCCATCGTGCATTGGCCGATCAAGGAAAGGGCTGTCGAACGCAAGGTTCCGGTGCCGGTAGCGGCCGAATAGGGCCGCGGTTTCGAACGGTCTTGCTTGGCTGACGCAGGGGCTAGCCTGATCAGCGCTTCAGGTTGCCAATCGGAAAAATGGCACAAGTCTCGGTACCGTGCGCCAGCAACTTGCCCGCCCCGTCACGCAGATAGGCCTCCGAGGTGGCGATTGTCTTGCCGCGGTGGACCACGCGTCCTTCACAGGCCAACTCTCCCCTATCCGGCATGATCGGGCGGGTCAGGTTGAGCTTGAACTCCACCGTTGTGTAGCCCTCGCCGGGGGCAAGCAGTGTCATCACCGCGCAGGCGAGAGCCGAATCCATGATCGTTGCCGCCCATCCACCATGAATGGTGCCGAGAGGATTGAGGTGATCCGCCGTCGGTGTGCCGGAAAACACGATCCGCCCTTCCTCCACCGCCGTCAGCCAGAAATTCAGCGTCTTGGCCATCGCCGCCCCCGGCAGGCGACCGTCGAGAATGCCCTGCATCACCGAAAGCCCCCCTTCCCTGGCAACCAGATCCAGCGGGACAACACCGGTGAACTGGCCGGTGGCGCGGTGATTGGTTTCTTCAGTCATGATCCGGGTTCCTGACAGGAATTGGCGACAGGGGCTGATTGCCGAAGTGCCCGCAAGGCGGCAGTACAGAAACTTTCGCGGCTGATCGGCGGCTCGACACCGCGCGGCTCAAACACATGCCGCCCGAGAAAATAGCCTGACAGTTTGAAGGCCTGGGCCAGCATCACCGCATCCACGCAGGCCTGCTCCCGGTCAGGCAGGAACGCCGGCAGCGCCAGCAGCTTCTCCGCCCAGGGCGCGCCAGCTTCCGCCGACACCGCACGTCCGGATTTCGGAGACACATAGATCAGTCCGGAGCGGACGCCGGTGGCGGCGCACGCTGTCAGGTCCAGCCCGAAACCGAGATCCTCGAGCACCGCGAGCTCGAACCGGACGTAGAGTGCGCCAGCTTGCTCAGGCGTGTCGAGACTGTCGAGAATGACCGCGAAGGCGTCATGCAGCCTGGCGTGGGAATCGCGTTCGGGCAAGAGCCGCAACAGCGCCGCCATCGCCTGAACCCCATGCACGCCAATGGCACTTTCCATCAAGCGTCCGGCGCGGGCATCAAGCAACTCGACCTGAAACTGCCCCAGATGCTCATCCAGCCGGGCGCGCCAGACCAGATCAAGCGAATTGCCAGGTTGCAGCACCGGCTGCAGCCGCTTGGAGCGACCGCCACGGACGATGCCGAGATGACGGCCGTGCGCCTTGGTCATGACCTCGGCAATAACCGATGTCTCGCCGTGTTTCCTCAGGCCCAGTATGATTCCTTCATCGCGCCATTCCATCCGCTGACTCTGACCGCTCAGTCGGGAAATTCAAGTCCGATTTCGCGGTAGCGCTCGGGATCATTGCCCCAGTTGCCGCGAACCTTGACGAACAGGAACAGATGCACCTTCTGTTCAAGAATGTCGGCGATTTCCATGCGTGACGCCTGGCCGATGGCCTTGATGGTCTCGCCCTTGTGGCCCAGCACGATCTTCTTCTGGCTGTCGCGCTCGACATAGATGACCTGCTCGATGCGAACCGAGCCATCCTTCTTCTCTTCCCAGCGCTCCGTCTCGACATGCGAGGCATAGGGCAATTCCTGATGCAGGCGGAGATAGAGTTTCTCACGGGTGATCTCTGCCGCCAGCTGCCGCATCGGCAAATCCGAAATCTGGTCCTCGGGATAATACCAGGGGCCTTCCGGCAGGGTTCTGGCCAGGTAATCCATCAGGTCCTTGCAGCCCGAGCCGTTGAGCGCCGAGATCATGAAGGTCTCGGAAAACTCGGCCTTGGCATGGCAGGCCGCAGTCAGGGCCAGCAGGGTATCGCGCTTGACCTGGTCGATCTTGTTGATCACCAGGATCTTGCTTCCATGCCGGGTGGCAAGCGAATCCAGCAGCGCTTCCGCATCGCCCTTGATGCCGCGTTCGGCGTCGATCAGCACCAGCACCAGATCGCCATCCTTGGCGCCGCCCCAGGCGGTTGTCACCATCGCCCGGTCAAGCCGCCGTTTGGGCGTGAAAATGCCGGGCGTATCGATGAACACAATCTGGGTGCGGTGGTGAATGGCGATACCGCGCACGATCGCGCGTGTCGTCTGCACCTTGTGCGAGACGATCGACACCTTGGCGCCAACCAGCTGGTTGACCAGCGTCGACTTGCCCGCATTGGGCGCGCCGATCAGAGCCACGAAACCCGAACGCGTCGGGGTCTGCGGTTCGGCCGGCGTAGCATCGGCGTCAGGTCTGTCGGGTGTCTCAGTCATCATCTTGTCCTGCGCTGGGCTGCCATACGCCCTCACGTTCGAGGAGAGCCGTCGCTGCGGCCTGTTCGGCTGCACGCTTGGACCGGCTTTCACCACTGGCGGGTTCGGATCCGTCAACCTGCACGACCACTTTGAACACCGGTTCGTGATCGGGGCCGGAACGGTCGGTTACGCGATAGGCCGGTGTCACACCATAGCGCGCATGGGCCCATTCCTGCAATTCTGTCTTGGCATCCCGTCGCGCAGCGTCATTGGCAAAGGCACGTGTCTTCCAGTGCTTGTGAATGAACGATCTGGCCGCTTCCAGCCCGGCATCGAGATAGATTGCGGCAATCAGCGATTCCACCACGTCGGCGCGGACGTTGACCATGCGCTGGTCAGCCACCCGCTTGACATCCGCACCGGTGCGGATGAATTCGTGCAGCCCCAGCCCGTCGGCCACTTCGCCGCATGTCTGCGCACTCACAAGTTGATTGAGACGCACTGACATTTCGCCTTCGCTGGCCTCGTGAAAATGATTAAACAGCAACTCGGCCACGCACAGGCCGAGCACGCGGTCGCCGAGAAACTCCAGCCGTTCGTAGTTGCCACCGACCGGGTTGCGGATACTGGAATGGGTCAAGGCCCGCTCCAATCGCTCCACATTGGAAAATTGATGCCCGATGCGCTCCTGCACCCGCTTCATGATCTCGGAGGTTTTTCTGGCGGCGCGCTTCATCGCTGTGCTGATTTGAAGAACCGGCTCAGCCGGAGATCCGACGGCCATTTCCAGATTTCAAGCGGCGATGCGTCTTCCCCGATCGAGAAGAAGATGATGGTTGCCCTGCCGATGAAGTTTTCCAGCGGCACGTAACCGACTTCAAAGCGGCTGTCCTGCGAGTTGTCGCGGTTGTCGCCCATCATGAAGTAGTGGCCTTCGGGCACCACGAACTCCCGGGTGTTGTCGCCGGGTGAATTGAGGGTGAGATCGAGGGTGGTGTAGGAGACACCGTTGGGCAAGGTTTCCCGGTAGACAGGAACATCGGCCCCCTGATTGTACCGGCCCTCGGGCTTGTAGCTGCCTTCGCGTTCGCGCTTGACGGCTTCACCATTGATGTAGAGCACGCCGTCGGAGACCTGGATGCGGTCGCCAGGAAGGCCGATAACCCGCTTGATATAGTCGATCTTGGTGTTGCTCGGCAGCCGAAAAACAGCCACGTCGCCCCGCTCCGGCTCGCTGCTCCAGATCCGTCCTGAAAACAGGTCCGGCGAAAACGGCAACGAGTATTTGGTGTAGCCGTAGGAATATTTCGAAACGAACAGATAATCGCCAACCAGCAATGTCTCCATCATCGATCCCGACGGGATGCTGAACGGCTGGAAAAACAGGGTACGAATGATCACCGCAAGCAGCAGCGCCTGGACGAGAACCTTGACGTTTTCCCATAGTCCGCCGGAGTGGTCTTTTTTTGTATCTGACACGCGTTGAATTCCTCAGGTGTGGCGCGGAAGCGCTTTCTCTAGCCCTTTGTATCGGTTCCGGCAACACCACTAACCCGTGTCCGGCATTCTGCCCCACGGTTTCCCTCGGCCAAACCGGATTCCGGCGGGTTCGCCGCACCGAATCGGTCTCAAGTCTGCGGCAGTGCCTCGATGATCACAAATGCCTGCGCCAAAGGGTAATCATCGGTTATGGTCAGGTGAACAACGCAGACCATGCCATCCGGCGTCATCCCCGCCAACCGCTCGGCCGCACCGCCGGTCAGTTTGAAGGTCGGCTTGCCGCCCGGCAGGTTGACAACCCCCATGTCCCGCCAGAACACGCCGTTTGACAGCCCCGTGCCGAGCGCCTTCGAGCAGGCTTCCTTGGCGGCAAAGCGCTTGGCGTAGGAGGCCGCACGCTGGGCCCTGCGATCCGACCGGGCGCGCTCGACGGCAGTGAAACAACGATGGGTAAAGCGCTCGCCGTGGCGCTCGAGCGTTTTCTCGATTCGTCTGATGTCGATAAGATCGCTGCCAATTCCGAGGATCATGTGCGCGGTGTCCTGTCGGCAACCCGTTCGCTCCGGGCCGCCGCCATTTCCTTGAGCCTGGCCTTGGCCCGCATCGCAAGGGCAGATTTTCGCCGCAACTGGAATGCGCGAACCGTCCAGTAGGTCAAAATATAAAATGTGATTCCGCTGACCAGGCCTGGGGGAATTGCCCCGATCAGCATCGGCTTGAGCACGGGATCCCACAATTGCTTGATATCGAGGTGCCTGAGCAAGGCTTCCAGATTGACCTGCTTTTGATGAGCCCCGGTCTCGACACCAATCAGCATATTGCCCAGCTTGATCGTCAGCGCCCAGATGAAGGGAAACGACAGGGGATTGCCAAAACCGGTTCCGATCGCCGCAGCTGCCATGTTGCCGGCCAGCACATAGGCAAGTGCGAACGCCAGAAGGAAGTGAAACCCCAAAAGCGGTGTCCAGGAGGCAAAAACCCCGGCCGCGACGCCAGCGGCGATTGCATGCGGCGTCGCCGTCAGTCGCAGCACTCGCTTGAGGAAATACTGGAAAGAACGGCCAAACGATCTCCGCGGCCAGAGCGCAGTGCGCATCCGGTCCCAAAATCCCTCTGGTCTGCGGCGACGAAACAACATTTGATGTCCGTATATCGCTCCGTTTGTGTCAGCTCTAAGTCAGCCCGGCAAAAATTGTGCGGGCCAGCATGACCATGCATGTGTGGTCTCCAGTTTGCCCGACAACAGCGAAGACTTGGTAAAGACGCATGCCTTGAAATGGCGAAAACATTGCGGATGCGTCGGCTTCTTCAGCTTCCCGTCCGGCAACCGGATTCCGGCCGCTATTGGTACACCCGTTCTACCGTGGAAACGGGATCAAGTCGCTTCAACTCGGTCACCAGCTGAATGAGGTGTTTGAGATCCCACACCTGCAGGTCGAACTGCATTTCGGTAAAATCGGCCGCGACGCGCACCATGGACAGGCTCTGGATATTCGTGTCGCTGGTTGCGATAACCTGCGCCACCTCGGCGAGAGTTCCAGGCGCGTTGATCGCAGTCACCAGGATCTGCGCCGGAAAACGGTTCTTGTTGTTCTCATCAATGTCCCAGCGGATATCGATCCAGCGGTTTGGCTCGTCATCGAATTTGGTCAGTTCCGGCGACTGGATCGGATAGACTGTGATGCCTGCCCCCTTCTCCAGAATGCCGACGATCCGGTCTCCAGGAACCGCACCGCCGGGTCCGAACCGGACCACCGAATTGTCATCCATGCCACGGATCGGCATGGCATCCATGTCCGGACTCGGTCCGATCAGACGCGATGCCCTGCTCGATTTCTGCGATTTTCCGAGCCCCGGCAACTTGAAGATCAGCCCGGCGGCGCTGCGCAGATTGAACCAGCCTTCATCGGCCGGCTTGGCCGGCGACACGCG
Source organism: Hoeflea sp. YIM 152468 (assembly GCF_029210485.1). Taxonomy (GTDB): domain Bacteria; phylum Pseudomonadota; class Alphaproteobacteria; order Rhizobiales; family Rhizobiaceae; genus Hoeflea. The sequence continues at coordinate 192,880 of NZ_JARGET010000011.1, read as the reverse complement.
TGTTTCCTGATGGTTGGGATAGACCGCGCGAAACACGTCTTCGGAGCTGACCTCGCCGCGGCCGACGGCGGCAAGCAGGTCTTCGACATCCTTGTAGCCAAGCCGGTGCATGATCGGTTTGAGCCCGTCTCGCGACAGCGGTTTTCCGGCGCGATTGAAGGTTCGCTCCAGGATTCTCATCCCGAGGCCGGAATATTGCTTGCGCACTGCGGTCTTCGTGGCCCGGCGAATCGCTGCCCGCGCTTTGCCGGTCACCACGATCTCTTCCCAGGCCGGCGGCGGCACCTGGACGCCGGACCGCAGAATCTCGACCTCATCGCCATTGGTGAGCCGCGTCACCAGCGGCATGATCCGGCCGTTGATCTTGGCGCCAACGCAGGTGTCGCCCACGTCGGTATGCACCGCATAGGCAAAATCGATTGGTGTTGCCCCGCGTGGCAACGCTATCAGCTGGCCTTTCGGGGTGAAGCAGAACACCTGGTCCTGAAACAGTTCCAGCTTGGTGTGCTCGAGGAAATCTTCCGGGTTGTCGCCAATCGACAGCGCCTCAATGGTTTGCCGCAGCCAGGAATAGGCCCGCGAATCCTTCGACAACGCGACCGATTCACCACTCGACCCGGCATCCTTGTAGAGCGCATGGGCAGCGACACCGTGCTCGGCGATTTCATGCATCTGGCCGGTCCTGACCTGCAGCTCGACACGCTGCCGCGACGGGCCGACAATGGTTGTGTGGATCGAGCGATAGTCATTTTGCTTCGGTGTGGAAATATAATCCTTGAAGCGGCCCGGCACCACCGACCAGCGCATGTGCACGATTCCCAGCGCCCGATAACAATCGGCCTCGGTGTTGACGATGATGCGAAAGCCGAAGACGTCGGAGAGCTGTTCGAATGACAGAGATTTGGATTCCATCTTGCGGAATATCGAATAGGCTTTCTTCTGCCGACCCTTGACCTTGGCCTCCAGCCCCTCCTGCCTGAACAACGCCGACAGCTCGTCCTCGATGGTATGGATCAGATCACGGTTTGCCGTGGAAAGCTCCGCCAGCTTGCCGGAAATCGTATCATAGGCTTCGCCGTTGATGGTCTTGAACGCCAGCTCTTCGAGCTCTTCGCGCATCCCCTGCATACCCATGCGCCCTGCCAGCGGGGCATAGATTTCCATGGTTTCCGTGGCAATCCGGGCACGTTTTTCGGCCGGCACATGTTCCAGCGTCCGCATGTTGTGCAAGCGATCCGCCAGCTTGACCAGCAGCACCCGCACATCGTCGGAAATCGCCAGCAGCAATTTGCGCAGATTTTCCGCCTGCTTGGCCCGCTTGGACACAAGATCAAGTTTCTTGATCTTGGTCAGCCCCTCAACCAGCCGACCGATATCCTCGCCGAACAGTTCATCGATCTCCGCCCGCGTCGCCGAGGTGTCTTCGATCGTGTCATGCAACAGCGCGACCGCAATGGTCGATTCGGTAAGCCGCATTTCAGCCAGGATCCCCGCCACCTCAAGCGGATGCGAAATATAGGGGTCGCCGCTGGCACGTGTCTGTTTGCCATGCTTCTGCATCGCGTAAACGTAAGCCTTGTTGAGCAGGGCTTCGTTGACGTCCGGTTTGTATTTCTGCACGCGCTCAACGAGCTCGTACTGTCGGATCATGGAAATGGCACTCCAGAACAAGAAAATGCGCCGAATCGAACGACCGGCGCATGAACTAGCATCAGTTGTCTATCGGTCTCCCGGTGACGCCTGCCGGTTAAAACAAATCAGCAGGCACCCACCAGAGACTTAATAGTCGTCGCTTTTTTCCGGCGGCACAAGCCCTTCAATACCGGCAAGCAATTCTTCTTCCGACATTGAACCAAAGGACGCAGCTTCCGGTTGATCATCCTCAACCACCGCCTCTTCCGCAGCGCTGCCTGCCTGAATGTAATGCTCCGGATCGGGCTCCGGCTCGTCCACTTCGACATGCTTCTGCAGCGAGTGGATGAGGTCTTCCTTCAAGTCGCCTGGAGACAGCGTCTCGTCTGCAATTTCTCTCAACGCGACGACCGGATTTTTATCGTTGTCGCGAGGGATCGTGATCGAAGCACCTTGCGAAATCTGGCGTGCGCGATGGCTGGCGAGCAGAACCAGTTCAAAACGGTTATCAACCTTGTCGATGCAATCTTCGACTGTGACGCGGGCCATTGCCTGTCCTTTTCAAACTGCTATGGGGGGAGTAGCCCCTGCGATAAACACATTCTGTGGTTATTTCAAGTCTTTTACGTCAAACGCCCGGTTTGATGCCCCGCCTTGCCCCATCTTCCGCCGAAACTGCGTCAAATGGTTAGCAGCTATGCACAATCAGCATTGCCCGGCCCCTTGAAAACAGGGACGAAGCAAGCAAGTGGTGTCCAATCACGAGAATTTGAGTCGGAAGCAGTAGGATAACGGACCCCTTAAGGTTATGTATACGCTCTAAACTGAGCTATATTTCCAGATACAAACTGCGTTCTACCTTAATTCATTAACAACGGCTCCATGAAAAGGATAGCCTAAGTGTTTGATCCAAGAGAAAAAATCGCTCTATTCATAGACGGGGCCAATCTTTATGCCGCATCCAAAAGCCTGAATTTCGATATTGACTACCGTAAGTTGTTGAAGGCTTTTCAATCGCGCGGCTATTTGCTCCGAGCCTATTATTACACTGCCTTGATTGAAGATCAGGAATATTCTTCAATCCGCCCGCTGATAGATTGGCTTGATTACAATGGCTATAAAGTAGTAACCAAGCCTGCAAAGGAATTCACCGATTCCATGGGCCGCCGCAAGGTCAAGGGCAACATGGACATCGAACTGGCCATCGACGCCATGGAACAATCCGATGTGGTCGACCATCTTGTGATCTTTTCGGGCGATGGCGATTTCACCTCGCTGGTCGAGGCGCTGCAGCGCAAGGGGCGCAAGGTGACCGTGGTCTCGTCGCTCTCGTCCCAGCCGCCGATGATCGCTGATGATCTGCGCCGCCAGGCAGACTACTTCATCGAATTGACCAGCCTGAAATCCGAAATTGGCCGCGACCCCTCCGAACGACCGCAGCGGACTTTCAGTCCGGCAGACGATGACGAAGACGAGTTCGACGATTGACGCCGGTTGCGTGGCGTGCGGCGAGGAGCAAGCGTGTTCCTCTGCACTCCCCATCCCACTGCAATCTTCTTGGCTGTGCAATCAGGGTCTGTCGCCGCCGTACGTGCCCAACCCTCGCCATCTGACCTGCCGGTCCGTCTGGCTTCGACCAGTTGGCGGAGGGAAAATGTCGGCTTTGAGGTTGCCGCTTGCACCCAAGCACCTCTGCGCGCAGCCCCTCCGCATAGCGGCGGATCTGCAACCGGGCTGCTAACCTCGGTCGCGCAGCAGGCGTGATTTCTGTCTGTTCCAGTCCCGCTCTTTCTGGGTCTCGCGCTTGTCGTGGAGTTTCTTGCCCTTCGCCAGCGCCAGTTGCAGTTTTGCAATGCCCTTGTCGTTAAAGTAGATCTTGAGCGGCACCAATGTCATACCGTCACGTTGCACGGCCTGGCCCAGGCGTCCGATTTCCCGTGCCTTCACCAGAATCTTGCGCCGCCGCCGGGGCTCATGATTGAACTGATTGGCCTGCAGGTATTCGGGCACGTAGGAATTGATCAGCCACATCTCCCCGCCCTCTTCATTGGCGTAGGAATCCGCAATATTCGCCTTGCCGTCGCGAAGTGACTTCACCTCAGTGCCAGTCAGCACCAGGCCTGTTTCGAAGGTTTCGACAATTTCATAGTTGAACCGCGCCTTGCGGTTCTCGGCAACGACCTTGCCATACTGCGATTTGTCTTCTTTTTTCGGAGCCATGATCAGGCCATCACGCCCGCGTGGACAAGCGCAGCGTCAAGCAAGGCCGCCGTGTTCGGATCAACCGTGGTCAACGGCGAGCGGACGACATTCTTGATCAGGCCCATCCTGGCCAGGCAATATTTCGTTCCCGCCACGCCTGGTTCCGCAAATATCGCCTTGTGCAGCGGCATCAATGCGTCGAGCATCTCCAGCGCGGTGGCGTAGTCGCCCCGCAACGTCGCCTCCTGAAACTCGGCACATTGCTTGGGTGCGACATTGGCGGTGACCGAGATGCAGCCAACACCGCCATGGGCATTGTAGCCGAGTGCGGTTGGATCTTCGCCCGAAAGCTGTATGAAATCCTTGCCGCAGGCCATTCGCTGCTCCGGCACCCGGGCAAGGTTGCCCGTGGCATCCTTGACGCCGATGATATTGGGGAAATCACGGTTGAGCGCCGCCATTGTTTCCACCGACATGTCCACAACCGAGCGCGGTGGGATGTTGTAAATGATGATTGGCAACTTGATCGCTTCGGCGACAGCCTTGAAGTGCTGATAAAGCCCCTTCTGCGTCGGCTTGTTGTAATAAGGCGTCACCACCAGCACGGCATCTGCACCCGCCTGCTCGGCGTGGACCGCAAGCTCGATCGATTCTGCGGTGCTGTTGGACCCCGCGCCCGCTATCACCGGCACACGGCCTGCGCTAACCTCCACGCACAGTTCCACCACCCGGTTGTGTTCGGCGTGGGAGAGTGTTGGCGATTCTCCGGTGGTCCCGACGGGCACAAGCCCGCTGCTACCGGCTTTGATCATCCGCTCGACATGTCTCGCAAAGCCATCCTCGTCCACCTCGCCATTCTCGGTAAAAGGGGTAATGAGGGCCGGAAAGGAACCCTTGAACATGATGATCTCCAAAACTGCCGGTCAACGCCTATTGGCGCAGTTACATACCTGTACCGCAGGCGATACAGGAAATTGACGCAACGGAAAAGCCTTCCGCTCATAGAGTGTCCTTTTTTGGCCGGCGGAAACAGCCTCCAGCCTTCATTCGGTGTCACCAGCCCCCGATTGCCCGCAATTTGGTCAGAATATTGTAGTTGAGTGAAGTTGATAAGCCTTTGTTAAGCCATGCTTGACGGCGCTGTGTTTTAACAGGGCAAAGGGGTATCGATCTTAGAACTGGCGATAGGACGCAACTGCAAGCAGACGCCGATTCCAGCTCGCCCGGAAGGCCATGATGTCAAAAACCGTTAATGCAGCGTTGTTTGTGATTTTACCGATGCTGACCACCATCTCGGCTGCGGCACCGATGCCCGACGGCAAAATTCCCCTACCCGCCCCTCGACCCGACCTCAGCACCCCCGCAGCACCGGTTGCCAGAACACAATCCGGCGCCTCACTCCCGGCAAGACAACTGCTCAATTCCGGATTGGACGCCCTTGGCCGCGGGGACGCCGGGCTGGCCCGGTCGATTCGTGACGCAATGCCGGCCCAATCGCTCGATCACCGCATCCTGAGCTGGTCGATTGCTCTGTCAGGCATGGAAGGTGTGCCCTCTGCGGAGATCACCGAAACGGCGAAGACGCTGAATGGATGGCCCGGGCTCGCATCGCTGCAACATTTGTGGGAACGCGCCCTGTTCTTCGAGGACCCGCCGGCAGCAAAAGTTGTCGCGGCGTTTGGCAGCACGCCCCCGGAAACGGCCAAGGGGGCGATCATCTTGATCAGGGCATTGATGGCGACCGGCAAGACCGGGCGCGCACGCGAGATTGCGTCCGGCTTTTGGCGCAGTGCCATCATGGACAATCGGGATGCCGGCATTTTCAGCAAAGAGTTCGACAGCCTGCTGGACAAAGCTGATCATCTGCACCGGATGGAGATGTTGCTGTACCGCGATCATATCAATGATGCCAAGCTCCTGACGGGGAAAGCCGAGGCCCAATCCCTTTACCGGGCCTGGGCAGCAGTCATCCGCAGTCCGGCGAAAGCCTCCAGCGCCATCGCGGCCGTCGATCCGTCCTGGCACGACAGGCCGTCCTATCTCTATCTGCGCGTGCGCCAATTGCGCGAACTCGAGCGCAACAAGGAAGCAGCCGCATTGCTGCACAGGATGCCACGCGACATCACTGCCCTGATTGACCCGGACGAATGGTGGGTCGAGGCCCGCGTGGTCAGCCGCGGTCTCTATGAAGACGGTGACATCAAGGGCGCCTACCGCCTGGCGGCAGCTCACCTGGCCCAAAGCCCGGAAGAATTTGCCGAAGCAGAATTCCACGCCGGCTGGTACGCACTCAGAGGGCTCAAGGACAGCAAGACCGCAGCCGTGCATTTCGCAGCCATCCTGAAGGTCGCAACCGGTCATATTTCCAAAGCCCGGGCGCATTATTGGCTGGGGCGCGCAGCGGAAGCGGGAACCGGCGGGACGCCTGCCGAGCATTATGCCCGGGCTGCACACTATCCCTCGACCTTTTACGGACAACTCGCCAGCGCCAAACTGGAGCGGAAATCGCTCGCCATCACCTATCCGTCCCCTTCGGCGAAAGACCGCACCCGGTTTGCAAATCGCGAGGCAGTGCAGGCGATCGGCATCCTCGAGCAGGCGGGCGCCGGATGGCGCGCCGACAGGCTTTATCGGGGACTGGCCGCGGAACTCGACAGTCCGGGCGAACTGGCCATTCTTGCCACGATGGCGGAAAAGCGCGGTGATCACCATCTTTCCCTGCAAATCGGCAAGACGGCCTGGAACCGCGGCGTTGACGTGGCCGCATTGGCCTATCCGCTCGGTGCCGTTCCTCAGAACGCCAACATCGCTGGATCAGGCAAGGCCCTCGCCTATTCCATTGCCCGCCAGGAGAGCACTTTCAACAAGGCCGCGGTCTCGCCGGCCAATGCCCGCGGGCTGTTGCAACTCCTGCCCGGAACGGCCAGAGCCGTCGCCGCACGCCACGGCCTGCCCTATTCCAAGGAACGGCTGACGACGGATGCCGGATACAACGCCACACTCGGCGCCCATTTTCTCGCAGAACAGATCCGCCAGTTCGGCGGGTCCTATATTCTGACCTTCATTGCCTACAACGCCGGACCGCGCCGGGTGACGCAATGGATCGAGCGATTCGGGGATCCGCGCGGCTTGCCGTTGGACGAAGTGATCGACTGGGTCGAGATGATCCCCTTTACCGAAACCCGCCATTATGTTCAGCGCATTATGGAGAATTACCAGATCTACAAAGCGCGCCTGGGCCAGTCAGTCAGCATCGAAAACGATCTCAGATTTGGCCGCCGATGAAACCTGTCGCACTGCACACAAAATGGGGTATAGGCTTGGTCATCAAAACCGGATGAACAGGAACTGACCATGGCGGACGCAAAGGCTGATGCGGCCGGGAAAACCGGCACGGATGAGACCGGGACCGGCAAATCACACGAGGACATCTTCTTCTCGGCCAGCGATGGACTGCGCTTGCATGCTGCGGATTACGGCCGCCATGACCCTGCCACCCGAGGCCGGCTGGCTGTGGTCTGTCTGCCTGGCTTGACCCGCAACACCCGCGATTTTCACGATCTTGCGCTGCGTCTGTCCCAGGAGCCGAAAACGCCCAGGCGCGTCGTCAGCTTCGATTATCGCGGCCGGGGTCTGTCTGCCTGGGACAAGACGCCCTCGAACTACTCCATTGTTGTGGAAGCCGGCGATGTGCTGAGTGGCATGGCAGCCCTTGGGTTGCAGCATGCCATCTTTATAGGAACCTCGCGTGGCGGACTGATCATGCATATTCTTGCAGCCATGCGGCCGGCGGTGATGGCGGCAGGCGTGCTCAACGATATCGGTCCCGTTATCGAAGGCGCAGGCCTGGCCCAGATCAAGGCGTATCTCTCGCGCACACCCAAACCCAAAGACTGGGCTGCGGCGGCAAGGATTCTCGCCGATGCGCATTCCAGGAGCTTTCCGGCTCTGACCGATGGGGATTGGGCGGACTTCGCCCGAGCCATTTATGTTGAGAAGGACGGAAAGCTGGTTCCGGATTACGATCCGGCCTTGCTGGACGGCCTCAAGAGCGTGGATCTGAATACACCGCTGCCGACATTGTGGCCGCAATTCGAAGGACTTGGCGGCATGTCATTGCTGGCGTTGCGCGGCGAACATTCGACTTTGCTTTCGTCCAACACCCTGATTGAGATGAAGAATCGCGTGGCTTCGCTGCAAACCGTCACGGTTGCCGGCCAAGGTCACGCCCCGATCCTGCATTTGTCGGGAATTCCCGAAATCCTCGGCAAGTTTTTCGCATCCGTAGACAAGCAACGGCGTCACTGAACACCAATTGACGGTGGCGTCGCGCACCTATGGTGGCGGCGGCGCAGGGCCTAGGCCTTGGCCTCAGGCCTTGGTTTGCGGGCGGGCGAACTTTCCACCTTTCCCTTGGCAACGCGCGTGGCGAAGTCCGTCGACCCACCCTTGGCCAGGATTTTGGCCTGGCTGACCCAATCTTCCCGCTCGATCCGGCCGCTGAAGGAAAGCTGCTCGGCAAATTCCGCCTGCTGCTTTTTCGACCAGGCCGCGATCTGGGCAAAGCTGGTAATCCCGGCGGCATTCAGCTTGGCCTCGATCTGCGGGCCGACACCCTTGATCTGCTTGAGATTGTCCCGCGTGACGGCAGCCGCTGGCTTGGCTTTCGGCGCCCTTGCAGCCGCTGGCTTCGCGGTCGCAACCTCACCGGAGGCAGGTGTCCCGATTTTGGACTTTGAAGCCGCTGTCACTGCGGCCTTTGCCCGGTGCGGCTTCGAGTCAGCCGGTTTCGACGCGACCGCCGGTGTCGAAATCGTGCCAGCCGAGGTTTTTTTGCCAACAGAACCGGTCGACTTGGCCTTGGTTGCCTTTTTGGCTGGCTCCGCAGTCGCGCCGGCCTCCGAGGCACCGGTCACATCAGGTGCTTTGGTTTCGGCTTCCCGATCGCTCGTCTGGATGGATGCAGGCTGTGGCGACGTCGCAGGCTCATAATGCGGAATCGGAGCAGCCAGTTCAGAAGCGGTCGCAGTGCGCGCTGCACCCGCATGCGTTATGGCGGAAGCGGCACCTGAATGGCGAGTCCGCTCCTTCCGGCTTTTCAACCGGCACCCGAACAGGCATCCCAATCCGAATGCCACAGCGATGAAAATGAATGCCTGCACATAAAACATGATCATTTCTTTCCCTCCAACCCCGCGGAACCGGCCCTCAGGCGCGCTTGCGACCGCATGTCTTCCATCCCACCAGCGTACCGATAAGGAATGCGCACAAGAGCCAGAACCAGAGATGCGAGAACATGTACCACATTAAGACCTCCCCGGGCGTGCCGCCCGTCAGTTGAGAACGCGAAACTCGATTCGGCGGTTGGCCGCCTTGCCCGCGTCCGTATCATTGTCCTTGACCGGACGACTCTCGCCATAGCCCTTGGCTATCAACCGGTCGGGAGCAACATCTGCTTTGATCATGAACTCCAGCACCGCCTGGGCCCGGGCCTCTGACAAAGCCAGATTGTCGATGTCGTCGCCATCGGAATCGGTATGACCGGATATTTCCAGCCGGATATCGCCACATCGCCGCACGGCATCGGCGATCCGGTCGAGGAACCCATAAGAATGGTCCTGGACAGCAGTCTCGCCGGGTTCAAATCGCACGATGTTGAGACCTGACAGCCGGTCAAGCTCATCCTGGCAGGCCATGTCCGGCAATTGCGCCGTAGCGACCGCTGCCAGATCTATTGACGATTGACCGGTATATCCTTCCGGCAAACCATCGGCGATCAGCCGTGCCACATCATTGGCGGCCGCGCGGTTGAGCGCCGTCCCCCGCACCGAGATGGCGCCACCCGCAATGACCACTTCGGCGCCGGAAAGCCGGCTCAGGATCTGCAGCGCAACCTGCGATGCCACATCGGTCCCAGCTGGCGCGTCACTGGAAACTGTTTGTGTGTCATCAACCTGCAGGTTGCCAAATTTCAATCGCGCTGTCTCCACAATCGAGGCGCGAACAGCCTGACTGGGAACCGGCCCGCTCAACCGAAGACCCTGATCGGTCAGCTTGGCCGACCAGGCTGACAAAGATGCTTGCGCCACGCCGAGATCGGTACTGCCCAGCACCAGCCCGCCCGGCAATTCCGCCGCCAGTGCATCCTCAAGACTGCGAAAGGCCACGGCGTCAGCCGCTTCGCCGACGATATCGACAACATTGCCGCGGATGGAAACCGTCCCGCCGGTCATGCTCGACAGCCATGCCACGCCCGCCATGGCAGCCTCTTGCCAGTCGACAGACGTGGGCACCCCGGATGCAAACCGCATCCGGTCATCAATGCGCACAGCCGGTTCGAGATCCTTCGCACGCGCCACGATGGCCTTGCGGGTTTCAGGATCCGGCACGTAACCGGTGAGCGACAGCGCGCCACCCTGCAGCACGGCGGACCAAACATAGTCGCCGGTTACGACTGCGGGGGAGATATCGATGGCTTCGGCATCGGTCCCTGCGGGCAGTGAAACCGACAGTTCCTTCAGCGCCAATTCGTGATCTTCCGGATTGAGGGCCTGGCCGCTGATCCGGACTGAAGTGCCGGTAATGGCGATCATGCCGGTGGTAAAGCGCGGCAGGGCCGACATCCCGTAACCGGCGAGCGCAAGCAGAGCATCGGGCGCGCCGCGTGCCAGCTTCAACTGGTCCGAAAGCGCAATCCCGGGAAGCATGCCGGTCAAGGACGAGACAAGGTTGGCGCGCGCCGATTCATTGGGAACGAAGCCGCTCAGCTGCACCCCATCGACAGTCTTTTCAATCGTCAGGCGGTAGGGCTTTTCTTCCGGCAACAGGGCGGTGGTATCGGCGACCACGCGAACCCCATCAATCTGGCGGAGGATGTCCAGCGCCTGATGCTGGCTTAAAGGGTCCGGCGCCAGGCCGCTCACCGACAAGTCCCTGCCTTTGAGCATCACCTTCGCCCAGCCGTGATCCTGGCGCAGCGCCGAGACGGCGCGGGACTGCAGCTCCGCCTCGATCGCTGCGGCCTCGAACCAGATCGCCAATGCCGTCAGGCACCCGGCAGCCGCGAGACCAGGCCATATCCAAAGTTTCCAGTATCGCATGTGGTCTCCGCCGCAATCTTGCTGTCGGCAAACCTAGCACCGCAGGCCGCAGCAGGCCAAGACAAAAGCAGACGTCGCCCCCGAGCAGGGCTCAAGCCGGTCTGCAAGCCTCTCTGGCAACCGAAAACGAAAAACCCGGCAGCCGAAGCTGCCGGGTTCTATCAGAACAAACCAAAGGTTTGATTAGAATGAACGCTGAACGCGGAGCATGGCGCCGAACTGGCCGCCAACAGCCGTACCGCGATCACGGTATTCGACTTCCGGGGTCAGCACGAGGCCGGGAACCAGAGTGTAGTTCATGTTAGCAACAACCGACCAGTAATCGTCCAGGCCAGCAACCTTGTTTTCGATCCACTGAACCTGTGTGTTCAGCTTGACCTTCTCGGAAGCCTGGTAGGAAGCGCCACCGATGATCGACCATGCTTTGTCAACACCGTAAGGAACCCAAGTTGCGTAAGCTGAAGAACCTTCGCCGTACATAGCCATGGCGAAGACCGAAGCCTGCTCGTTGATGGTCACGTCAGCGCGAACCTTGGCAGCCCAACCACCAACGTCAGCAGGAATGGTACCGACGATATCATCGCGTGTGTCGTAAGCGAACACACCGCTGAGGTCGACCATGCCGGCATTGTAGCCTGCGCCGACAACAACATGTGGCATGTAGTCGTCAATGCCCCAGCCACCGCGAAGGCCGCCGACGAGCACGTCGCTTGAACCCTGCTCAAGCGAAAGTGCTGCGCGGAAAGCGCCGCCATTGTAGGTGTAGCTGATCAGGTTGGTGTCGAACGGGCCGAAATTGCCGTCGTTGATCACGCTGCCGGCATAGCCGGTGAAGGTGGTGAACATGGATTCGTCTTTACCGACGCGAAGACCGCCGAGCTGGATCCATGCAAAGTTGACGGAGAATTCGTTGTCGTTTGTGTAGCCGCCAACAGTGCCGTTGGTGTCCGACTGGAAACGCAGCTCGGTGTAGGTACGCAGGGTGCCCAGCTCGGTTTCCGAAGCAGTCGACGTACGGAACGAGAAGCGAGCGCGCTTGTTGTAGGTGCCGTCGCCAGTCGCCGAAGTACGCTCAAACAGGTCGCCGCCGCCGATGTCGTAACGGACATAACCGTGGATGCGCAGGCAGGTTTCGGTGCCCGGGATGTAGAAGAAGCCGGTGCCGAAGGCGTCGCAAACGCGGACGTATTCAACGGGCTCAGGCTCAGCTGCAACGATGGCGTCTGCAGCGCGAGCGCCGGATACAGCAACGAGAGCTGCTGCGGAGCCGAGGAGTAGGCTCTTGATGTTCATTTCTGACCTCCAGTCAAAAGACGAACACGGATTGCGGCTAAATCTCTATCCATTTGTATTTATTATGCTTATCAAAATAATGGGAAGTCGATCGTGTCCCGGTCACAGGGTCAGTGATTGGGCTTCTTGATAAATTGCGGCCAGTCCAGATCCTCGCCGCCTTGCGGTTCCGGACGGCAAACGGCAATTAAATGGTCCAGGTCGCACGCGTACAATGAGACATTCTGGAGCGGCGCGTTGTGAACATTTTCCTCTATATAGAGACCGGTGCGCCATCTTGACGACGGTGTCTTTCAGCCGGTTCTGAAGAGGAGCCCTGCCCTGAAGGGCTGTGCAGAGACGAACGATGACGACAGGAGCTTTGCACTGGTCAGGACAGAGGACAGGAGAAATCAGCAGCAGCCGAATCTGGCGGATATCGTCGGAAATGGCCGAGAATCACCCGCTGGTGACGAAAACCGCCGGATTCGGCGCTGATTCCGCCCTTCCGGGTCCAGGGCGAGCCCCGCCCCAGCCTGAAAACCCTAACGAGCGGTAAACAAAACGGCGGCCTGGCGCAGATTTCGTGTCATTTGTGCAACAGGGGAAGCGGAAGGCGTGGTCCGGACCTCGCGAGCGGCATGATCAGCGTTGCGCGCCCCGCGCTGGTGAGTATGGTCACTCTCGAAGCCATGACGGACATCCGCTTGTCTTCTTCCATTGTGGGGATGGGACAGAAATACTGTCCTTCAGCGACAACCCAGACCGTACTAACTTTTGACTGGAGGTCAGAAATGAACATCAAGAGCCTACTCCTCGGCTCCGCAGCAGCTCTCGTTGCTGTATCCGGCGCTCGCGCTGCAGACGCCATCGTTGCAGCTGAGCCTGAGCCCGTTGAATACGTCCGCGTTTGCGACGCCTTCGGCACCGGCTTCTTCTACATCCCGGGCACCGAAACCTGCCTGCGCATCCACGGTTATGTCCGTTACGACATCGGCGGCGGCGACCTGTTTGAGCGTACTTCGGCGACTGGCGACGGCACCTACAACAAGCGCGCTCGCTTCTCGTTCCGTACGTCGACTGCTTCGGAAACCGAACTCGGCACCCTGCGTACCTACACAGAGCTGCGTTTCCAGTGGGACACCAACAATGCTGTTGGCGGCTACACAAACGACAACGAATTCTCCGTTAACTTTGCATGGATCCAGCTCGGCGGTCTTCGCATCGGTAAAGACGAATCCATGTTCACCACCTTCACCGGCTATGCCGGTAGCGTGATCAACGACGGTCTTCTTTTCGATCCGGGCCCGTTCGACACCAACCTGATCAGCTACACCTACAATGGCGGCGCTTTCCGCGCAGCTCTCGCGCTTGAGCAGGGTGCAACGGATACACTCGTCGGTGGCGTTCGCACTGGCTGGGGCATTGACGACTACATGCCGCATGTTGTTGCTGGTATCGGCTACACCGCAGGCATGGTCGACCTGAGCGCAGTGCTCGGCTACGACACACGTGAAGACATCGGTCTGGTTCAGTACGGCGGCTGGTCTGCAAAGATCCGCGCAGACGTGACACTGAACGACCAGGCTTCGGTCTTCGCAATGCTGCACTACGGTGAAAACTCGTCGGCCTACACAACCTGGGCCAATGGCCTGCGCACAGACGAAACATTCGCTGTGACTGCCGGTGGATCTTACAAGATCAACGACAAGGCCACCTTCAACGTGCAGGGCAACTGGCGCGAAAGCAACACTGCTGCTTCGGATGCTTGGAGCCTCGTCGGCAACGTTGCCTATGAACTGGTACCTGGCCTGACACTTACACCTGAAATCGCATACCGCGACAACGGCCTGGTGAACGGCGATGCTTTCGGCGGTTTCTTCCGCGTACAGCGTTCGTTCTAATCAAACCTTTGGTTTGATTTTGAATTACTCAACCGGCGGCCAAGGTCGCCGGTTGTTTGATTTAGAGGTACAAAATTACAACAATTGGCAAACGAAACAAATAAATTTGAAATTAATACTGAATTCAACTATTCCCGGAGGATGGCCCCGAAAACACCTAATGCGGATCCAAATACCACCTACTCGAGTGCAGCGAGCGCTAAATCTGAACCACGCCTTACAGAGCTTTGGCGCCAACATGCCGGTGCATTGTGGGAAAACGGCCGTCACAAAGACAGTTGTTATGCCTTCATTCACGAGATAGACGCGTTCATGCGGCTGCAGAAAATTGCAACCTATGATGATATTTTGATCGACAGGCTGGTGAACCATTTTCGGGAAATCGACAACCGGAACTCGACTATTAATCGCAAGCTTTCCGCACTTTATCGCCTTTTGCGGAAAGCAGAAAGGAGCGGGCAGATAGCACGGCTACCGACATACCTTCGGCTGCGGGAACGCAACTCCCGCGTGCGCTTTCTGACCGCCGAAGAAGAGGCGGCCATGTTCGGCGCGATCGGTGCGCGCAATGTTCACCATGAATTGCTGTGCCGGTTTTTGGTGGACACTGGAGCCCGCATCGGCGAAGCCCTGGCGCTCAAATGGGGCGATATTCACAACAACACTGCCACCTTCTGGGTCACCAAGTCCGGCAAGAGCCGCTCGGTTCCCCTGACCGATCGCGCAGCTCAGGCGCTTGATGCGGCTCGTGCTTTTGGCGGCAGCGGTCCCTTTGCGGCGATTTCCTATCCGAACTTCAAATACAACTGGAACCAGGCTCGCAAAGACAACCGCTTTGCCGGAGATCCGCATATGGTTCCGCATATTCTGCGTCACACCTGCGCGTCGCGGCTGGTGCAAGCCGGTATTGATCTGCGGCGTGTGCAGACGTTTCTCGGTCATCAGACCATCCAGATGACCCTGCGCTACGCCCACCTGGCAACCAACGATCTTGACCAATGCGCCATCGCCCTCAATGCGGTCAATTCTGCCCACACCCTCCCGCCGAAACCGCGCCCTAGCCAGCCTCTCCCGCGCTCCGGACGATCCGGCGCGGCGAAGGAGCGCCCCGGAAAACCGTCCGCAACAACCATAAGATCAGAAGAGAAGACGGTTGACAGCCGGGCCGGCAGCGCTGCGGGATAAGCAACCCTGCAGAACCTGGCCGCAGTGTTCGTCCCGGGCCGTATTTCCGGTTGATTACACCGCCGCGCTAAGGTAACAGACTGCCAACGGAGAGGTGGCCGAGTGGTCGAAGGCGCTCCCCTGCTAAGGGAGTATACCGGGAACGGTATCGAGGGTTCGAATCCCTTCCTCTCCGCCACTTTCGTTGTCAAATATTTGATAGATATTGATATTTTTTCCTGTCTTGTGACGGTGTGTGCTTTTGTGTGCACTTCAGCGTGCCGATAGAGATTATCACGCTGCCGACTGGGATTTCACAGCTATAGCGCTTGAAGGCCTCGGAATCGGGTCGGATTGCCGTTCTGATCATCTGGATTATATGGCAGGTTTCCGCCAACGCATCAGCAGGCGTTGCAAGGCAACCACGAGTTACGGCAGCACCGATGCAAGACACAAGACGATTTGTCTGGGCGCGCGCTCAACTTTGTGAAGGCTTTGGCTCTCATCCGCGATCTCCGCGGCCTCGGTCACCATCTGGTTGAGCATAGGGGGTCGATCCCACAACCGTGCCTCATCGGCAATCGGCTCAATCGTGACCGAAGCTGGTCGATCCGTTCGCACTGGCTACAGATCGAGTGTGCTATTACGGTGTACTCCCAGGATCAACCGAACCGGATGGCGCTGGTTCAACAGCTCGGCGCGCGCGAGAAGTTCATCCGGAACCAGTCCCGGATCAAGCTGGCCTGACAGCAGCACAGCAAACCGGTAAACCGTGACCATTCATGTGTAAGTCTTGGTTGGACATCGGGAAGGTTCTTCCGCTCGGCCAGATCGCGCGCCTGCTTCCGGGCCAGCGCCTCGATCTGCTCGGCCTAGTCCACGATCAGAATAATCGGTCCCGTAGTCTCTTGACCAGCTGTTCCCGCCATTCGAGCGCACCCGCAAGGTCCTGCCCCAAGACACCGCTTGCTGGGCCGGGGTCAGGTGCTGTGCTGGCCAGCGGTTCGGGAAGCGGTCCGACGATGCGCTTGACCTGATCCCCGGCTCGAGTGATCAGCACCTGGCCAAGTGCTGCCAGCGGATCCCGGTTCGGCAGCTTCTCATCAGTCCCGGCATTCGGGGACAACGTGGCCTGCCGCAGCAGGTTCGGCCCAACCATATTGGCATGCGCCTTGTGCCAGAGGCCTTCCCCCGTAGGGTGCCTGCGGGACCAGTTGCTCATCAGACCGGCGCGCAGCAGCGAGGACAACCACACAACAGACCACGATGTATGGAATAGCTCATAGGTGTCATTTCCCCTGCGACGGTTGCACCAATATGTTGCAAAACTGTCAGGGGCGGCCGAAATGGTCACCAAGAAATATAATATTTTGCGTATACTCGAAGTTCGGCGCGACGATAGAAATCGCTGCCATCGACCATCTCAAACTACCGATTACTTGCTCGCCAAGCGGAGAGGAGCTCTACGAGGGACAGAAACCGTCAAGCTCGACCATATTTCCCGACTTTCAAGACCGGATGTAGGTCACATAAAACCCCTTGATCATCCGGTGTTCTTGAAGACGATCGCCAAGCGAGAAACCGTTGGCCTTGCGCATCGGTGGCTGGAAAATATCGAGACCCCGATCCAGTACGATTTTCCATCCTGTGTCTGCCGTGATGTCGCGAGCATGGGCTCCCCCTGAGGCATCAAAAGCCCAGGTGAAGTCAACACCGGTCCCGGTGCAGGCCTCGGCAATCGAATCCAGTAGCTCACGCTGGGTCTCGATATTGCCATCATCCGGGCCGGTGACGAGATGGATCGATACCTGATCCTCGGGCGGCTTGCGGCGGATGACCATCTCCACCAGTTCCATCATGTTTCTGATCTGATAGAAGATCCGGATGTATGGATCGGTTACGACGATCCGTTTTGCGCCATCGAGATAGGGGCCGAACAGCTTGTCATAGCTAATCCCTTTTCGGTTTTCAGCGAAGACGACATGGCCTTCCCTCGGACGAGCGGCCTTGGGCTCGGGAAAGGTCGGTAGGGTAGCAACCGGTTGATCCTCTGTTTGCTCAGTGGTCTCATCGCTTCCACTATCTTCACCAGGCACGGCCTCGCGCCCTTGATGGTAAAATTGCGGGAATTCCTCTTCTTCGACCGTCGCGATGGACAGTTTCCGCCCGTCGGCCGCCACGAAATGGAAATCGACCGGCGGATAGGTGCTATCGATCCGAAACAGCTGATCCTTGACCCGCTTGCGGCTTTCCATTGCGATCTTGAGTAGCTCTTCAACTTCCTGCTCGGTCTCGCCACCATTCGGGAAAATGATCTTCAGCAAGCCGGACATGGTTTTGTAAACGGCGTCGCGGTCACGCGTGGATATCTTGTTGCTGATTGTGAAATATTGATCGGGTCGATGGGAGAAGTCCTGTGACCGAAGATGGCGGAGGATTTCGGCGAGGTAGTCGACGATGAAGCCATAGCCGGATGTGAACATCTCGCTGCGGATGACATCGATTTCCCAACCCGGCAGATAGGCATGCAGCCGGTCGATGAAGGCGCTGTCATGGAACTGCGATGGCAGCGCTTCGAAGAGATCGCTGTTCTTCAGCATGTAGGGAACGTTGTGATCCGTGTTGCCGACAAATGCAAAGCTGGCTTCCGCGCCCATCGGGTTGACGCCGCGTGAAAAACTCTTGTTCGCCATGTAGTTTTTCATGATGTCGACGAGCGCCTTATTGGCGGTCTTTTCGCGGCCGGCAAACTCGTCAAAGGCAACAACATCCCAGAACCCGACGAGGCCGATCCGCCCATTCGAATTGTTTACGAACAGTTTCGGCACCGAGACTTCACCGCCCGAGATCAGCTGGCCGTGGGGCGAGAATTCGGAATAGATGTGCGACTTCCCGGTACCCTTTGGGCCGAGCTCGATGATGTTGTAGTTCCGCTCGACAAAGGGGATGAGGCGCATGAGTTGCAGGAGCTTGCTGCGTCGGCCGAACACGCTGGGCTCAAACCCGATACTCTGCATCAGGAGATCAATCCACTCTTCGGTGGTGAAGGCATCGCGAGCGGCGAGATAGCTGTCGAAGTCCACCCGGGCGACCTGGATCGGCTTGATGCTTTCGAGAATCCAGGGCGAGTTCCGGGCATCTTCCGTAAACTCGTACTGGACATCCGCGATGCACCAGACACCGGTCACCAGAAGCTTCGGGTGGGCCTTCACCGTACCGCTGTCGACCGCAACCTTCTTGATGCCGAGATTGTCGAACGTGGCTTCATAGCTGTCCGTCTTCTCGTTCAGCGCAACGCTGACCTGGTCGATGACCTTGTAACGCCCCTGCTCCCTGATCCTCGATTGCACCAATCGTGCTTCGCTGCGGTGGACATAATGCTTGCCAAGGATGTCCTTGACGGTCTCGATGCCGGTCGCAATAGAAGCCTCGTCATCGGTCGCGCAATACTGACCGAGGAGATATTCGAGCACATAGGTCGGCACGATGGCATTGCCCTTGACGGCTTTCACGAGGTCCTTGCGAACGACATAGCCGGCGAAGTGTTCGTTGATCTTGGCGTCCAGTGTGCTCATGTGGTCCTCAGAAATCCAAATCGATGCTCGTGTTCCGCTTCAGCTGGAACGGGTGGCTGGCATAGTCCTGGAATCGGGTCGTTTTGCCAACGCGCTCACGCAGCTTCAGATACACCGTCTTGCCATTATACCCATCCGCGGCCCGGTTCAGCAGGAAACTGCGCGGCATTTCCCGTTCGCGGGCATTCTCCGAGCGGAAATCGAAAGTCAGCTCGTGCTCGTCCGAAATCGCGGTGCCATCCTCCGCATATAACCCGGCAAGAAGCACCCGCCCCTGCATCTTCTCCGATACGGGCTCGACCTGATAGAGCGAAACGGCAATCTGGCCCGACGTGATCAGGTTTTTGCCTGGAGCGATGATCTGAACACTCACCTGGCTGATGTCAGCGGTGCGTTGTTTGCCCACACGCAGAACAGGGATGACGATCTCCTGCAATGACGCGCCGCCATGCACATAGCGGCTGCCGGATCCCTGACGCCTGAGCCGGTTGATCGAGTTGGGGATCAGCACCTCGACATCTCCGCTCAGACCCAGTTGGGCGGATGTAAACTTCTTCATGCCCGCCGTTGGCTTCAGGCCACGTCCGAGAACGAAACGGCGGTTGCGTGAAAGGATTTCGTCGCCCTGCGGATCGGCGAGCGCAAAGTCGCTCTCGTCCAGCGCCTGATGCTGGTAGAGGAAGCCGTGATCGGCGGTGATCAGGATATTGGTCACATTGGCCGAGGTCAGCTTGCGGACCAGCTTGACCAGATCGTCGATCGCATCCTCGACGGCTCGGCATAGATTGCCTTCGGTGGCGACCTTGTCGCCGGCAGCATCGATCTGGTTGTGATAGATGTAGATGATGTCATGATCGCGAAAGAGCTCCTTGCCTTCCGAGACAGCCATGTTCATGGCCTCTTCCGCACGCATCGCCTTGGCGCGGTCGCCGGCCCGTCCCGCGGCCAGAATTTTTTCCCGCGCGGGCAGACCCTGGGTGCTTTCGCCGCCCGAAAGAATGCCGTCGCTGCCATCCGCCTTGAACGACAGATCGCTGTTGGGCAGCAGTGAAGCCATGCCGAGCTGGGTGTAGCTCGGCAGCGACGCGATCATCGGCTTGAGGTCCGCATCGAAGCGGTTCAGTTCGCGAATCTTGCGCAGGCATTCCTCGGCCACTTCATAGCGCAGCGCATCCGAGATGATGACGACGACCTTCTGGTCCTTGCGGCGGAATTCGGAGGCGTGCTCACGATAGAAGCTTCGCTGCGGCACATAGCCGGGTATCTCCCAATCTTCCAGCCGGTTGACCTGATCCTGCCAGGCATCGTTGACGGCGAGGACGAAGTTCGTCGTGTAGCGCTTCTCCACCGACTCGTAGAGCGGCCTGAGAAGTCCGGCTTGGCCGCTCTTGAGCATATGATGGATGAATTTGCGATAGAGCTGGTCGAGCTTGTACCAGCTGGCGGCATAGCGCTTTACGCCCTCGCTGACGCTGTTCATGGTCAGGTTGGCTTCCGCCAACGCCTGCTGGAATTCGGTGGCGTATCCGATCGCCTGGTAGATGTCCTCGTAGCTCTTGTACCAGTGGCTCTGGCGGCGCTCGCGCACCCAGCGCAGCACATCGCCGGCATTGACCGTCTGGGTGGCCATCGCCTCGACCAGCGAGCGGATGATCTGCCTGTCCATCGCATCGAAATGATCATGGGGCATCAGAACGCGGAAATCGCGTTTCTGCAGATCGTCCTCGATCTTCAACAGCTCCTGATACTGCTGCGACAGCGTCTCGAAGGCTCCGGACCAATGCCTGTTGTTGGCCCAGCGCCGGAACATCAGCGATGCCTCGGCGTTCAGCCGGCCCTCATCACCAAGGGCGCGGTGATAGGCGGACTCGAACAGCGCTATGGCGTAATCCTGGAAGTCCGGCTGATCATCGGAATACCCATATGCCGTTTCTACCTCTTTCCAGAAGAAAGCCATCAGACCGGATCGGGCGATCAGCCGCAGGCTTTCATCCCGGCCGTCCGCCAGCTCTCCGAGCAGCGCCTCGATCACGGTATCGAGATCGCCATCGGCACCGGCACAGACCGCCAACATCTTGCGGCGGACATCCTTTTCCGAGCGTGACGGCTTGTCCTGTTCGAAGGCGCGGAGCCGCTCCAGCCGCTTCTGCGAGCGATAGAAGTCCGGGTGCTCGCGCACCGCCGCCTCGTATTTGGCGGGGATGCCGAGTTCGGCCACCCAGATTGCCGCCTGGTCGGCCTTGAACACGGCGCTGGCTAGCTGCACGTCCAGCAGCCAGTTGTCGGCCGGCGTTGGTTCGGCCCCTTCCTTGTAGAGCAGAAAGCGGGTTTTCGGCTCCTGCCGCAGCAGGCGGTATTTCAGGCCGAACTCATTGTTGGCGATTTCGAGCTTCTCGACACCGGCGAGCTCGACCGCGTCGAATTCGCCGCGTAGGTCGCGGTCGGCATCGTACCAGAAGACAATGCGGTGGCCTTGATCCTCGAACAGGCGCTTGAGGCCCGCCGTGATGCGGTCACTCATCCTTGGCCTCCAGCCCCTTGATCGGCTTCAGCGCATCGCCGAACAGCGGATAATTGGCCTTCACGCCGTCATCGAGATCGATCTCAAGCTGTTTCTGCGCGAGCGGAAACAGCACCTCGCGCTCCCATTCGGTCAGCTCGTCGATCTGTTTGATGATGCCGGTTACATCCTTGAGCGCCTTGGTCCGCTGGCTCTGGCTGGCGCTGGCATCGTCCGCCAGTTGTTCGAGCCGCGCGCGCTCGGTTTCGAGCTTGGTGATGAATTCGCGCAGATAGTCGTTGAGCACCACCGAGACCGTGTCCGGGCGGTAGCGGTGCATGTAGATCAGCGCATTGAACGAGCCCTTGGGGCTCGAAAACATCCAGTAGATCGGGCGTTTCTTGTAGCGCCTGACATGGTCATTGTAGAAATCGCGGGTGAAATATTTGCGGACATCCTTGCCCAGCGCCTCCTCAATGAAGCGCAGGTTTTCCTGCAGCTTCTCCGCGCCAAACGTGGTGGCGAGGAACAGGCGGAAGCGGTCTGTGATGTCGTCGGGGAACCAGTCGCCATCGAGTACGGGGATGACGTTGTCTTCGTCGGGCATGAAGGTCGGCCCAGAATCTCCAACTTGGATGCGGGCAAGGTAGTCCTCCAGCGTCTCGCCCTGATTGGCGAGGATCAGGCCCGACGCATCGAGGCTGTAGCGCCCGAACATGCAGCCCACGGCATAGGAGAGGAACTCGGCCATGGTGTCGGCGCGCAGACGGGCCTCGCGGTCGGCCTCGGAACCCTTCACGCCATAGCGATAGGCGGGGTTGCAGGTCAGCGTAATCTCCTCGATCGGCACCTCGGGGGTCAGCTCGTCTTGCAGGCCGTAGGCGTCGATAAAGATGCGGTTGTTCTCTTCCTCCAGCCGCTGCATCTCGTCCGTCATGCCCTGCCAGTGGGCGCGCAGGCGGGCATAGGTGGCCTCCAGCGTCCCGGCCCGGTGAGCGGGGGAGAGCAGCGGGAGCGTGGTGAAATCCCAGGAAGTTTCGTAGGCGTCCCAGTCGGATCTGGCACAATTAACAAGGTTTTTGGAATTGCGTTGTAGCAGCTCGTCTAGGAAGCTTTGGTCAAGAATTGGCAGGCTCCCAAGTGTTCCAGTAGAAATATTGATCGTATTGCCTG
The DNA here is from genome assembly GCF_029210485.1 of Hoeflea sp. YIM 152468. GTDB lineage: Bacteria > Pseudomonadota > Alphaproteobacteria > Rhizobiales > Rhizobiaceae > Hoeflea. Next base: position 170,358 of record NZ_JARGET010000011.1, on the reverse strand, counting down.
TTGCCGCAAGAAGTGGCTTCATGACCACAGAGTTAAGCTGCCCAAGAACATAAAACGCTTCCTCTCCAAAAAGAGTTGGCGCTGCATCATTGAAGCCGTAACCTTCTGGTCTCCAACGGAATGCATGAGCTCCCGCACTAACTTTTGCCCACGTAACGCCGCTCCGGAATAGGAATTGCGTATTCTGCGGTCGAGATCGAAGGGAGCCGTCTTCGTTCCGGTAGTTCTTAATACTGAAGCCGTCATCCTCCCAATCCATGAGGAAGTTGAAGCCCATATACCATCGACGGGCATCGCCTGCTTTGTCAGATTGAATCCAGCGAGCATGCCTGCCGACATTTGATCGGGAAACTTCCCATTGCAGCCTCATGAAAACTTCGTCATTTCGCGTCCCAACGCCCTCTTTGGCGTCGAATTTCTCTCCAAGCTTTTCATTATTGAATAACTTTAATATTTCAGGAGAGAGCCAATAAGCGATCGCTTGACCTGGAACGAGTTTGAACAGCTCATCCTGCACGCGGAAAAGGTTTTCGGATATCTCACCCTTCTTGGCCTCAAAAAAAAGTCGAGCCTTTTCGGTTTCAGACTGACCATCTACAAGCCGGAGGTACTCTCCAACATGTTGATGTTTTCGAGAGTTGAGAATTGAAAAAGCTGTAGTGGAAACAACTGCACCACCTATTGAGTCGAACCCACGCTCACCCAAATGGGCCATGTTCAGAATGCTGCAGTTGGAGAGCAATTTTGTCCGAAGCTTTTCAAATGAAGAGAGGAACATCCAAGACTGCATGTTGATCATGGCAATGATCCCCGATGCTCGGCTAAGCATCAGGGATCGCTCCATGAACATAGCGAATAGATCAGAACGAGAATCGCAGAATTGCTCTCTACCGAAAGCGTTGAGGCGATCATTCATACCGCCGGAACCCATATACGGCGGGTTGGCCACCACCACGTGATACTTCGGTGACAGCGCCTCGGCCATGCGCAGAACGGACATGACGCGCGCCTGCACCTCCTTCAGCAGCAGGTCACCGCCGAAGTCCCGCGCTTCCACCACGCGCAGCGTCTCGGCCGGATCGCGCAGCTTCGGCACGATCAGCGAGCCGAAGTTCTTGGCCTGCTCGAACTGCGCACACGTCTCGCGCAGCTCATCCGTGAACATGTCGCGCCCCACCACGGCAGCCACGTCCTGCATCTCGGCCTCGGTAAAGGCCACGTTCTGCAACACGCAGATGTTAGGCTTTGCCTCCATCCGAAGGAACCGCCGCCGCCCGAGCTTCGCCGCCGCCTTCATCGTCAACGCAAAGGCCGCCAGTGCACCGGCGCGATCGTCGATCTCAATGCCGGTGAGGTTGTGCGTCAGGATCAGCGCTGGAATTTCTGTCGCCTCATAGCCCTCTTCCTCGTAGATGGCGTAGAGCAGGTCAAAGGCATAGGTCAGCATGTGCCCCGACCCGGCGGCGGGATCGCAGATGCGGATCTCTTCCGGCTTGGTGATTTTCAGGAAGTCCGTCTCGGGCTCTTCGGGCGCGATGTAGTAGTCCATCCGCTCAGCCAGCTTCGACTGCGGGCGATTGAGCAGCCACAGCCGCCCCAGCGAATTCTCCACCAGGTAGCGGACGATCCAGTGCGGGGTGAAGAGCTGCGTCGCGGCGGGGATGTTCTCGGCCGTGATCTTCTGGTTCTTCTTCAGCCCGGCGAAGACCTGATCCTTTTTCTCGGAGATATAGAATTGGTAAAGCCAGCCGATGATCTCGACATCCTGGCAGGCGTCCTCGGTCATGACCTTGCGCAGTTCGGCGAGGATAGAGGTCTGGGACAGCAGGTCCTCGGGCATCAGGAGTTCGGTGTAATCATCGATCTCCTCGAACATGAACGGCATCGGCCCGTGCCACTGGTTGCATACATGGACCAGCAACAGGCGGTAGGCCTCGGCCTGGGGATCGTTCGAAGGCGACCGGCCGTTGAGCAAAGCGGCGATCTGCGGCGATGCCCCATCCGGGACACTGCCGCTCATCGCTTCCGACAGGATTTCCGGCCGGGTCTGGCCGTCGGCCGGCGAGACGACGCGCGGATTGGTGTAGCCGCAGGCATCCATGAAGCGCAGCGCCGTGAAGCGGTTGAACCAGGTATAGGCTACCTGCTCGACCACCTGCTTGCGATCGCTGGAGCGGATCGCATTTTCCAGCTCCCTGACGGCCTTGGGGTGCTCACGCCTTGCGGCCGAGGCCTGATCGAGCACCAGATCAAGCTTGGCCGCGACCTGATCGATCAGCAGATTGCGCGCGGACTGCGCGAATTTCTTGAGGGCACCGGTGTCCATCAGATCAACACTTTCTTGCCGTTGCCGATTGAGGTCAGCAGGGCCTTTTTCATTTCATCGAGGTATTGGTCCACATCGCTCTCGTTCTCCAGATAGGTCTTCGAGAACGGGATGTAGAGTTCGCGCGCATTGGTGAATTCCGGCGGGCGCGGACGGGGTGCCGCAGCGCGTTCTCCCATTCCATCCAGTGCTCCTGGTGGGACCGGTTGCGCCGGGGGCGAGCTCAGTGAAACGACGTCTCGCATGATCGCCGGCAAGGAGTTGGTGCGCACTCCGTTTGCCCGGTCACGCAGGACCGCAATAATGGTCTGGTTTTCCAGCCCGTCCTTGTGCGCCTCAATGCTGCGCTGGATCTGTGCTTGCTGTTCCAGGGTCAGGGCCTTGAACTCGCTGGTGGCCGAAACCTTGTCTGCCACAGCATCAATCGCCTTCACCACATCTTTGCGCTCCGCCAGCACCTTCTGCTCGATGCTCTCCTTGAGCCGGTAGAAGTCGGTCTTCAGCTCCTGGATCGAACTGCCCTTGTAGCAATTGAGATCGGCCAGCGCCTCGCGGATCTTCTGACCAGTCTGCGGGTCGGCGTAGGAGAGGTTGGCATCCTGTGAGCCGAGGAACGCCCGCACCTCGTCATAGATCGCCCGCTGCGGACCGCTCATGAAGCTGCGGATCTTGTCGAGGATATCCTCCTTGGCATCGATCAGCGCATCCTGTTGCTCGACCGGCCCGGTGATGAACCACACCGGTTGCTGATCACGCATGTCAGACATCCGCTGCCGCAGCGGCTCAAGCGCCGTCAGGAACGGATAGTCCGAGGTTTGCTGCGAAAATGTTTCCAGGTCAGCAAGCATCGTGCGGACGGCGTCAAGCCATTCGCCCCCCAGTGCCCTTGCATCATTGCTTTCGGCCGGCACGCCGAACAGATCATTGAACACCTGTCGCGAGGCGCGGATCCGGGCCGCGGAAAACTCGATCTGCGGGGACAACAGGATATTGGCCAGGGCGTTGCTGTTGTTCAACGCCTGGGCCAGGCGCTTCTCCTCAAGCAGGTCGCCATCGAGCCGCGCCTCCAGCTTGCCGCGGGTGACCAGATTTCCGGTCAGACAGAGAATGGCGAGGCTTGGCCAGCCATAGGGTTTGGAGCCGAAACGCTCTGTCAGCTGTTTCGCAGTCGTCCTGCTGCCGAGGCTGCGCTGGGATTGCGCGAAATTCAGCACTTCCTGTTCCGGCTCGGTCAAGCCACTGCCTTCAGCCCCGAACAAATCTCCATTCGGCTGACAGGCCCGCACGAGATCGGCCTCGTTGTAGGTGGACCGCAGCATCGGCAGATTGGTGTAGACCTTATCGACCAGCTGCTGGAAACCCTTGGTCAAACGCTCCTGCGGGTCATCGCCGGCGATCTCCAGCTCGACACCGCGGACAAACAGCTTCGCATCCCCGATCAGCTTGCGCAGGCGAACGGTGATGTCCTTATAGCGTCGCGCGTTCTGATGCCTCTTTTCATCTACGATACGATCGCGATTAGATTGCTCAGGGCCGGTTCGAGCCTGACGCGTAAACTTGTCGGTCTGTTTTAAGAGCCTCAGGTCCTGCATGAAGCGGACATCACGGCCAAGGACCACGGCAAGTTCGTCGCGGCCCATGCTGCGCATGCGGACGGCATCAGGCGTTTCGGAATCATCGTTGAACGGCGAAATCAGGTTGATCGCCAGCTCGTAGTCTCGCCCCTGGAGATGATCGTCAAGCTTGCGCCCGAACGGATACTCGATGCCGGTCGATACGTGCTTGATTTTGCGGTGACGTAGGATTTCGTCGAACGCCAGATCTTCCATGACCTTGGTCAGCTCGGACGTGTCAACCGTCAGACTCTTGATCTCGGCCTCGACATCCTTTTCCTCCAGCGTGAGGAATTCATAGACGTCGCCATTGCGCTGGATCAGCGTATCGCGCTCAAGCCGTGACAGCGCCTCTTCGATCTTACGCTTCTGTTCTGTCTGATCCGCATCGAACGCCGACAGCAGAAGGATGGAGATATTGCGGACGGTGGGTTTGAATTCCTTGACGTATTTGACCAGGAACAGCGACTTGAGAACGCGCAGGGCAAACTCATCGCCGAGGTTCCGTTCGGCCAGCTGGATCGACTGCTGGACCGATGATTTCAAGGCCGTGCGGATGCCCTCGAACATCAGATCAAATGTGGCAATGCTACCGACTTCGGTGTCAGCCAGTTTCTTCGCCACGTCCTGAAACACCCCGAGCATCGAACGTTCACCCACGGAGCTGTGCTTGCCCTCGAAAGCATTGTGCACCGAGAGCCCCTGGATCGCGCGCTGGAAGAGATCGTACTGATAGTTGGGGAATGGGTAACTGGCGGCGAACTGCTCCTTGTTGCTGAAGTTCTTGAAGCGGAAGGAGCCGTCGCCGAAATCGAAAAGGGTGCGGAGATTGTTTTCCTCGCGGGCATAGATGTTACCCAGCGTGATCAGTCCCTCGTCGGTCTTGGCCAGCAAGCGCCGCTGGATCACCTCGGCCACATCCTGAGAATTCAGCGGCATGCGATTGGCAAACCGGGCCTGGATCTTTGAGAAATCGTTCTCCTGCTGCTGGGTCATGTCTCCAATGACCGAGCCCATGTCCTGCTGGGCGGTAACAATGATCCAGGCCTGCCCCTTGCACTTGGTGTTCAGGCTTTCTGCGATCGTCTGCAGATTGGTCATCAGCTTGACGTTGTTGGCAATGAACTGGCCGACCTCATCGACGAAGAAGTTCAATCGGAACTTGGGTCGCTGCGCGTCAATCCAGGCTTTGACGGTGTTGGCGAAATCCTCGATCGACACACGGGTATCGGTGCGATACCGGTTAAGAACATCCGCGGCGACCTCCCCGCCGGTCGCTTCCGCAAAGGCAGCCGCGATGTTCTTCTCCTCGAACAGGACCTGCTCACGTCCGCGCTCCCAGGGCTTGCCGGAAATGCGCTCGAATGCCTGCTTGAAAGTGCCTAACTGGCCACGGCTGTCGAGGTCCCGCTCGAACTGCGCTATATGCGGCTGCTTGCCGTAATAGCCGCACATCTCGTCAAAGACCTTTTGGAAAACGGAAAGCAGAGCGTCGACATCCGTCTTGGAAATCACGTCGGCCTTCTGGTCGATGTTGAAAAGGATCGATTTCGACGGGATCGACACCGCCTTGCGCAGCGCGCCGGCCAGCATCGGCTCGTTCCCCAGTTTCGCTTCGAAGAATTCGAGGGCGCGCCTTCCGCCGATTTCGTCATTCTCCAGCAAGAGGGCGAGCATTTTCAACAGGTGGGATTTACCCGAACCGAAAAAGCCGGAAATCCAGACACCGTTTGCCGTGTCATAATTGTTGTAGGCATCGAGGAAATGCTCAAGCCGCTGGCCGATCTCCTTGGTGATCACGTACTCGTCCAACTCAATGAGCAAGCTCGACATGTCGTCGGCCTTGATGACGCCATCGATAGAGCGGTCCACAGGCTTGGCAAAGATTTCGCGTAGCTTGGTGCCCATGGGTCAGACCTCGTAGTTCATGATGTTGAAGGCGCGGTAGTATCGATCTTCCTGCCGCTGGCCGAAAAGCTCCAGCGAAGCTCCAGTGGCCAGCGCGTGCGTATAGGTGCCCGGGAAGAAGAGGACCGTAGGGCGATCCTTTGCCGTGCTTTGCAAATTGTTCAAGACGTTGTGGGAACGGATATAGGGGTACACCTCACCCACACCCGACAGGAATATCACATCGTGCGGCATTGAACCGATTGCATCACCGATCTTCGGAATCAAATGGGTTTCCGGATCAAGAATACCCTGAAGAAGCTCCTTCACCTGCGCCTTGTCCGTGTCAGATTCCCGTTCGATCAGTTGCTCCAGAATGCCGCGCTCCCGGAGTATTTCCAGGGCCAAATCATAAAGACTCAGATCCAGCACATGAACCCCGGCATGTTCCAGCCGGGTGACCAGATCCTGGCGATCCTCATTCATGGCCAGACCGTCCTCGGGGGGAAACGGGCAAATGAAGAACGGCACTTCATTGCCGAGCCCTGCCTTGTTCAAGAATCGTTCGCTACCGATAACCTTGAACAGGTGTTCGGCCCGTTCACGGCGACTCATGGTGTGATTCATCCGGAATCCCCTCCCGGAAAGACTTCTAGCCCGTCCGGATCGGCTTGTACAATCAGTGATTTAAGTCTCGGCGACAAATATACGGTTTGGATATGTCCGTCCTCGCTGAGGAGCCCGGCTTCCCGCATCATGCGATAGAGAACCTGCCTGAGCTTTTGCTGTGTCGATTTGCTTATCGCTGCCAGGCCGCCATCCCATTCAGCCTTGGCACCGAAGAAAACATCGAAAGCTTCCGGACCCAGTTCCAGACGCCAGGACAGGTGCCTTTCGCGGACCACCTCCACGGCAAATTCATGAATGAACCGATAGGCCCTGCATGTCGCCAGCCAAAGCACAGCTTGCTGTTCCTGGCGGTCAGCTTCCGAGATCAGAAACTCCCTTTCGATAGCCGACAGGCACGAGATTCGGTTTGTTATCTCGCGTAGGGTTCTCCGTTTCGAAGCGGCCTTCGGAAGTGTCGCCAGACCGCACTCAATCGCCCTGCCAAGTGTCACCTTCCAAGCCTCGCTCTCCCGGTGAAGGGCCGCCAGCTCGACACTCTCATTGATGAAAAGCCCGCCTGTCGAAAAGGACATCAGGTATTTTGGTTTCGGGGTAGAGGCCACTATCGATGCACCATAAAACTCAAACGATTCGATCATCGTTTCCTTTATCACACTCGGCTTATTCAACTTCATTCACCGAAGCCGGTACACAACGGTCTCGTTGGCGCCCTTCTCGCGCGCCCGCGCGCGCGTGAGAAGCGAATGTCTACATTTGTCTACATTTTGAGTTGGTGACGTTTTCGTTCTAGGACGCCTTTATGAAAGCAGGCCGGAATATTGTGCGAGCAGGTCGTCGGAATGCTAACTGAAATAACGCACTGATTAATTTAACATTATTCAGATTGAAATCAATGATTCTGCGAGCTCAGCACCCCGGACTATTGATTTCGTATTGCAATCAATACCATTTCCAGGCGCCTCGAAGGCGGCTGCAGGCTTTGCGCCAATTTATTACCCGGAAGCGTAGATTTTTGGTGCTCCGATACCGGCCGTGACAATGTCTTTTTCGCGTGAGCGCGATACCCCTGCAAGAAAGGAAAGATAGAAAGATCTAAGGAAAATGCAGAGGGTGCCGATCACCTCGCCTTGCCAGTTTCTATCCTTCTTTTCTTTCTCTCGGGGGGTCAGATATCAAGGATATCAGCCCGGCTTTTATGGTCATAGAGACCTCTGCGTGTCTTGATCACCTTGAATAGATGGGGTGATTGCCGCCCTCTTCAGACGGCATCACAATAAGCCAAGATCGGGCTTTTGAAAGTAACGAAACGAGGAAGGCGGCACCCACGCCATCTATTCAAGCAGAGCCGGGATAAGATCCCCCAGCTCGTCTCAGCAAAAGGTAGCCGGCCTATTTTGAGCCTTGTTTCAAAGCCCAAATTCCGTGACGAATTTGGTGCGCTGGAACGCTTCCAGCCCTTCCATGCCGCTTTCCGAGCCGAATCCTGATTCATTCACGCCGCCAAATGGTGTTTCCGGTGTCGAGACCGCCATATGGTTGACGCCGACCAGACCGGCATCCAGCGCTTCCTCGGTTCTGGCCGCCAGCGAACCGCTGCGGGTGAAGCAGAACGATGCGAGGCCATAGGGCAGCGCATTGGCGCGTTCGATCACTTCATCGAAGCTCGAGAACGGCATCAAGGGGGCGATCGGGCCGAACGGCTCCTCGGTGAGAATGCGGGCATCGTCGGGAACATCGGTTAATACCGTGGGCTGGAAGAAATAGCCCTGATTGGTCATGCGCTTTCCGCCAAGCGCAACAGTTGCGCCCTTGCTCACGGCATCCTCGACAAAGGCTTCCATCACGCCAAGGCGTCTTTCAGCGATCATCGGCCCCATCTGCACACCGGCCTCAAGCCCGTTGCCGACAACAATGGTCTTGGCTTTGGCGACAAAGCCTTCGACGAAGGCGCTGAAGATGCTCTCATGAACGAAAAACCGGGTCGGAGAGGTGCAGACCTGGCCGGCATTGCGGAACTTGAAGGCCACAAGCGTATTGATGGCGAGATCCAGATCGGCGTCAGCGTGGACGATGACTGGCGCGTGGCCGCCCAGTTCCATGGTGGCTCGCTTGAGCGTGTCGGCGGAGCGCTTCTGCAACAGCTTGCCGATCTCGGTGGAACCGGTCAGCGTCACCTTCTTGAACACTGGCGACTTGAGCAGGGTTGAGGAGACGTGGTCGGGGTCGCCAAAGACAACATTGAGCACACCATCGGGAAGGCCTGCGTCCTGGAAACAACGGGCGATGGCGACCGCGGTACCGGGCGTTTCCTCGGCCGGCTTGACGACAATCGAACAGCCGGCGCCCAGCGCACCAGCAATCTTGCGCACGACGTTGCCGGACGGGAAGTTCCAGGCCGCAAAGGCTACGATCGGACCAACCGGTTCCTTGAACACCATCTGGCGAACACCGGGTATGCGAGCAGGCACGATGCGGCCATAGGCGCGCTTGCCTTCCTCGGCATACCAGCGCGTGACTTCGGCACCGAACTGGACTTCAGGCACCGCTTCGGCGAGCGGCTTGCCGTTTTCCATGGTCAGCAGCCGACCGATGCGGTCCTTGCGCTCGTCGATCAGCGCGGCGGCCTTCATCATGATGGCGTACCGCTGAACGGCGGTCATCTTCTTCCACACGGCAAAACCACGGGCAGCGGCTTCGGTGGCTTCGGCCATGTCAGCGTCGTTGCACAGCGGCACCGTGCCAAGCACTTCCTCCGTTGCCGGATTGACCAAATCGCGAACCTTGCCATCGCCTGCCGGCCGCCATTTTCCGTCGATCAGCAGTTCGATCTTTTCATCATACATCATGGGCACTCTCTTGTTGGTTTGAGGCGGGATTCAGCGACACAGGAACCCGTTGGGAATCGGGTCGTCGTCGCTGCGGATAAAGCTGTGCAGGCCGGTAATATGGGCGAGGCCTTCGATGGTCGGCCGGTAGCGGATCGGGCTTGCGCCATTGGTCGACAGCGGCACGGCGGAGGCCGTAAATTCGACATCGAGAATATTGATTGCCCGGATCGGCTCGCCGGGCTCGATCAGGCTGGCGCCGAGCAATTGCGCCAGACGCGCCGAGGTGCCGGTTCCGCAGGGCGACCGGTCAAATTTGTTGGCGGCGAGAACCACCAACTGGCGGCTGGCAAAACCATCAACGTCGCGGTTCGACTGATGGAAAAGAACGCTGTGGATATGGGAGTTCGCCCCCGGTACCGCACCGGTGTCGATCCTGGCGTTGACCTCGGCCTTGATCCTGCCGCCGATTTCGAGCGCGTGATGAACACCAGACGGATCAAGTGAGACGCCGGCAGCCTGTGCCTCGACCAGTGCATACCAGTTGCCGCCATAGGTAATATCGCAGGTGCCCGATCCGGGCAGCGTTTCCAGCGCAACCGCGCTGGCTGCAACATAGGAAGCCACGTTGTCGAAGCTAACCGCGGAAAGCCGCCCGCCCTCGTAATTCGCCGTTACCCGCACCAGGCCGGCGGGAACCTCGAGATTAAAGGCGGCCTGGCCCTGATCATCAGGAAGCAACAGCCCCATGTGGTTCAGGCTTGCGGCAATGCCGATTGTCGCATGACCGCACATCGGCAGGTAGTTGTAGCTGCCGAGAAAGAAGGCGCCATGATCGGCGACCTTGCTGTCGGTCAGCACCGCGCCGACCATGGCCGAATGGCCGCGCGGTTCATGCAGCAGCAAGGTGCGGACGTCATCCAGATTTTTCTGGAACCAATCGTATTTTTCCGCGACCGATTGGCCCCTGAGCGGCGGCAACCCACTGGTGATGAGCCTGGTGGGGTGGCCTGCCGTGTGGCTGTCGATGGTGGTCAGGACGCGTCTTGGTGCCATGGCGTGGTTCAGGCTCCGGCCTTGATGGTGTCAGCGATCTTTTCGCCGGCCATCACCGTTGTCAGCATAGTGTTGCCACTGATCACTGACGGCATGATCGAGGCATCGACCACCCGGAGACCTTCAACGCCGATGACCTTGCCATCAGGATCAACAACCGCGTTCGGATCGTTGCGGTCGCCCATCCGGCAAGTGCCGCTGGCGTGCCAGCTTCCGCAGGTGTTGTCGATGATCCACGAACGCAGCTGATTGGGCGAATTGCGCAATCCCTGCACATCGACATCGGGCACGATCACCTTTTCGATCATAAGTTTGCGGGCAAGCGAACCGCTGCCCATCATGCCCGCCGCGATCAGCGTCAGGAACCAGTTGAGCTTGCTGACAGCGCCGAGCTTGCGCACCCGGTCGGAGAAGGTTGCCGGGAACACTTCGCCAACCACATCCGTCATTTCCGGTTCGGAGACGATGCCGAACAGGCGATGCATGCCGTCCTCAAGCCGTTTGAGATCGCGCTCGTCTGACAACTGCCTGAAATTGACAAACGGGCCGGTCGACGGATCGCGGTCGACAAGGCGGACATAGCCGGTCGAATAGGGCCGGTTGACGCACACCAGTATGGAGCCGAGACGGCGACCGAGCGGGTGCCAGGCGGCGCGGTTGGACGCCAGCACGAACATGTCGCCGGCGGTCGTTTTGGCCAGCTTGGAGCTGTAGCGGTAGCCCATCTGGATGTGGCGGCGCATGCTCTTGGGCAGGCGGGATTTCTTCGGCAGGTAAGCGGCAAGCGCCACCATCGGGTGATCCTGCAGGTTCTGACCGACACCGTGGCGGTCGGCACGCACTTCGATGCCCATTTCGGAAAGATGATCGGCGGGGCCGATCCCGGCGCGCATCAGGATTGCCGGCGATTGCAGCGCACCGGCAGAAATAATCACCTCTCCGGCACCCAGCGTGCGCGTGCCCTGCGGGCCTTCGATCTCGACGCCACAGGCGCGGTTGCCGTCAAACAGGATCCTGCGCATTTCGGTGGAACCCATGATCGTCAGGTTCGGACGATCGCGGACTTCCCGGGTCAGATAGGCCCGCGCTGTCGACACCCGCTTGCCATCGACATTGTTGTTGACGGTCATCGGGAAATAGCCGTCATCGGTGCAGCCATTGTGGTCGCGAATATTCTTGACGCCGAGCTTGTCGAGCACTTTTGCGGTGGCCTTGGTGAGCGGCGACCAGTCCTTCTCCGGTACCCGCCGCATCGGCATGGGTCCGCTACCGCCATGGACTTCGGTTTCACCGTAATCGAGATCGGTCTCAAGCTTCTTGAAGTAGGGAAGAACGCCCTTCCAGTCCCAGCCTGTCGCTCCGTTCTCGGCCCAGTCCTCATAATCCCAAGGCAGGCCGCGGAACGCGAACTGTCCGTTGATCGAGGTGCCGCCACCGATCACCTTGGCCTGCTCGTAACGGCGGGCTTCGGCATCGGGGGTTTTCGGATCATCGAGATGAACCTTCACATTCTGCCAGTGATAGGAGCGGTTGAAATAGGCAACAATCGGGTAGGCATCGAGAATGTCTTCGGGTTCGGTTCCCGGCTCCATGTCCGGGCCGGCCTCGATCAGCGCCACCTTGAAGCGGGTTTCTTCCGACAGCCGGCTGGCGAGCACGGCACCGGCGGCACCGCCGCCAACAACGATGTAATCGAAATGCTCAGCGGTCATCTTATTCGCCATGATTGAGAAAGACAGTCTTGAAACGAAGGAAGCTTTCGAGACCGTTGCGGCCCATTTCCTTGCCGAAACCGGAACCGTTGAAGCCGCCCTGCGGTGTTGAATAATCGGGCTGCCGGCCATGGGCGTTGACCCAAACGGTTCCCGCCTCGATGCAATCCGGCAAGGTCATCGCCTTGTGCAAATCGTCAGTGTAGATGCTGGCGGCGAGCGCATAGGAGGGATGGTTGGTCATGGCGATGCCCTCCTCCTCGTCCTCATATTCAAAGACGGAGAGAACCGGGCCAAAGAATTCCTCGCGGAAGCCAACCGAGGTTTCGGGCACATTGCGCAGAATTGTCGGCTGGTAATAGGCGCCAGCATTCTGGGCAGCAACACGACCGCCGCCAGTGACAACTTCGGCGCCATCACTCAGGGTTTCGGCCAGCATGGAATCGATGCGACGCGCCTGCTTTTCCGAGACGATCGGCGGCAGGGTGTTACCATTCTGCCAGGTTGGCCCTGCCCTGCGCCCGGCAGCAATTGCGATGACCTTTTCAAGCAGTTCGTCGCGCATGCCGACCGGCGTGATCAGCCGTGTGCCGGCAGTGCAGACCTGACCGGAATTGGCGAGGAAGCCGTTGGCGATATTGGTCGCCACCGCATCAAGATCGCGCACATCCTTCATCACCAGTTGCGGTGACTTGCCGCCGAGTTCCAGCGTCAGCGGCTTGGTGCCGGTCATTGCCGCATCGGCCATCACCTTGGCGCCGGTGGCGGAAGAGCCGGTGAACGTGATCATGCGCACCAGCGGGTGACGCACCAGCAGCGAGCCGGTGATGCCTGCGCCCTGGACAATGTTGAACAGGCCTTCCGGCAGACCCGCCTCGATGGCGAGTTCGGCAATCGCCAGCGCCGAATATGGCGTCATTTCCGAAGGCTTGAGCACCACCGCATTGCCGACGGCGAGCGCCGGCGCCGATTTCCAGATCGCGTTGATGGCGGGGAAATTGAACGGCGCGATGGAGGCGACCACGCCATAGGGCTCGGGCCGCGCCATCGACGTAGTGCCGGCCTTGCCGGCCAGCAACTGGCCTTCGACCTTGTCGGCCCATTCTGCGAAATAGCGCAGGGCTCCGGTGGCGCGAACCAGATCGCGGCCAAGCACGTCTTCGATCGGCCGGGTCGAGGATACGGATTCGATCCGGCCGATGCGTTCGCGGTCACGGTCAATCAGATCAGCCCAGCGTTTGAGCACTTCAGCACGCTCGAGCGGCGCGGCCTGACGCCATCCGCTTTCGGTGAATGCCCGGTGCGCCGAAGTGACGGCACGATCGATGATGGTTTCATCGGCCATCGGCAGCGGCGCCGTTTCAGCGCCATCAGAGGGACGGAAGACCGCAAGGGCTTCGCCCAATTCCACACGTTTGCCGTCAATCAGATGTGCGGCGACGAGGGTGATGCTGTCGGGATTGAAATCGCTGGTCATGATTGTCTCCGGATTGCTCGATCAGACGCCCGTGAGCCGGAACCCGGCAGGGAACGGATCGTTGGGATCGAGGAAGAAGTTAAAAGTCCCGGTCAAGTAGGCCGAACCGGTTACCGTGCAAGCGATAGCGGCAATGTCGCCCACCGTCGTGGCGCCGGTGATATTGCCTGTGAAGACCGTGTCGAGAATGCCGGCGTGGCGGAAGCTGTCGCCCGGCTTGAGTTCGCCCTTGGCCGCCAACATCGCCATGCGCGAGGCAGTGCCGGTGCCGCACGGCGACCGGTCGATCACCGTCGGCGGACAGACGACGGCATTCTTGCCATCGGTGGTTTCGCCATCGCCGTCCTGGACGATCTCGATCTGGTAGATCTCGTTGACATGGGCCATGGTCGGATGCTGGACCGGATGATCCTTGAGCCCGACGCGCAGCTCGGCGGCAGCAGAGACGATCTGCCAGGCCTGATCGGGGTGGATCTTGAGGCCCAGATCGCTGGCCTTGACGATCAGATAGAAATCGCCGCCAAAGGCGATGTCAGCGCGCACCTTGCCGAAGCTCGGTGTGTCGACGAGGATGTTTTCGCGGTAGAGAAAACTCGACGGCATTTCCAATGTCACCGAGACGGCACGTCCGCCCTCGACCTTGACCCGGGCAGGCACCACGCCTGCGGGGGTATCAAGCCGCACAAGCGTTTCGCCTTCGACCGCATCAATGTAACCCGCTTCCACCGCAATTGTGGCAACCGCCATTGCACAGTGGCCGCACATCGGCGGATAGGTGTCGGGCTCGAGAATGAGCATGCCGATGTCCGCGTCTTCCGAACAGGCTTCGGTGAGGACGGCTGCGGGCATGTTGAAACTGCCGCGGGGCTCGAACAGCACCAGTTGGCGCAGCCAATCGCGTGACATCAGGTCGGCCCGCTTTTCCACCATGGTCTTGCCACGGATCGGGCCAAAACCAGAGGTGATCAGCCGCAGCGGGCAGCCTGCGGTGTGGGAATCAATACCCTGGATAATGCGTGTGCTTTGCATGATTCATCCTGCCTGCTTGATGGTTTCGCGTACTTTTCCGGTTTCCAGGATCGAGCGGACCGTGGCCTGCTGCTGATCGGAGAAAGGCAGAAGCGGTTCGCGCGGAATGCCGACCGGCTGGTCGAGTTCGTTCATCACTGCCTTGATGCCAGCATAGAAGCTGCCGGCCTTGAAGCAGCGGTAGATGTCAAACAGCGCAGGTTCGAGCTTGTCGGCCATGGCGGTGTCGCCGTGCTGGCAGGCATCGTAATAGCTGCGGACCAGTTTGCCGGAGAGCTGATGAGCCATGGCGACAACACCGGAGCAGCCGACTGGGAGCGTCGAGCGGATCATGGTTTCGTAGCCAACAAAGACGGCGAGCTTGTCCTTGACCTTGGCGCAAAGCTCAGTGATCTGCTGGATATCGGCCGAGGAATCCTTGATCGCCACCACATTGGGGATGTCGGCAAGGCTGGCGACGAAATCCGGGGTCAGGTTCACGCCCATCCGCGCCGGGCTGTTGTAGAGCATCAGCGGCAGATCGGTGACCGCGGCGATGCGGCGGTAGAACTGGGCGGTCTCGCGCAGGTCGGGCTTGGCGTAGATCGGCGGCAGCGCCAGGATACCGTCACAGCCTGCGGCCTTGGCAGCTGCGCAGAGTTCTTCAACAACCTTGGTGCGTAGATCCGACACACCGGCAATCACCGGCACCCGGCCGTTTGACGCCTTGACGGTGGCCTCGAACAGATCGATGCGTTCCTGCACCGTCATTGTGTAGAATTCACCGGTGCTGCCGCAAACCACAAGGCCGTTGGCGCCATTGGCGATATTGACTTCCGACAGTTCGGCGAAACGCTTGAAATCGATGCTTCCATCCTGGGCGAACGGGGTCACGAGGACACTGTGAATGCCCTTCCAATCAGTCTTTGACATTTGATACTCGCTGGTTATTTCGGGTTAGTCCTGCAGCAACGGACGCATGAGCTCCGCGGTCGCATGGAAACGATTTACGAACGATTGGACCCGTTCGTTGGTGGGGTGCAGAAGCACGTCTGCGGGCGGACCTTCCGCCTCGATGGTGCCCTGGTCGAGAAACACCACGCGGTCGGCCACCTCGAGGGCGAAGCCGAGTTCGTGGGTGACCACGAGCATCGTCATGCCTTCCTTGGCAAGCGTGATCATGGTGCTGAGAACTTCGCCGACCAGCTCCGGGTCGAGCGCCGATGTCGGCTCATCAAACAGCATCACCTCGGGGCGCATGTTAAGTGCACGGGCAATCGAGACACGCTGTTTCTGACCACCGGAAAGGCGGTGCGGCATGCGGTCGGCAAAATCGGCCATGCCGACCTTTTCGAGATATTCCATCGCCCGCTTGCGGTTGATGGCACCGTCCTCCTTGAGCACGATGCGTGGCCCCTCCATCACATTACCCAGCACAGTCATGTGCGGGAACAGATTGAAGTGCTGGAACACCATACCAACGCGGCTGCGCAGCGTATTGACCTGCTTTTGCTTGATGCCCGCCTTGTCGTCACCGCCGGCGGACTGGTTGAAGATGGCCTGACCGGAAATCTCGATGCGACCGCGATCAGGCTTCTCAAGCAGGTTCACGCAGCGGAGCAGCGTTGTTTTGCCCGATCCGCTTGAGCCAAGAAGAGCCACAACTTCACCCTCGTGCACATCAAGATCGATTTCACGCAGGACAGTGTGAGCGGCGTAGGCTTTTGACAGGCCGCGGATCGAGACCAGCGGATTTTCGCGGGAGGTATCTGGCGTGTTCATCGGTTGTGTGTCTCCAGCTTGCGAGCCAAATAGTTCGACGGTATCAGGATGATGAGGAAGACCACCCCAATCGCGGTGTAAACTTCCATCGGCCGATAGGTGAACGAGGCGATGTAGCCTGCCTGATAAAGCAGGTCCGGCACCGTCAGAACGGATAGCAAAGTGGTATTTTTCATTTGAATGATGGTCTGCCCAGCCAGCGGCGGGATCATTCGACGGAACGCCTGCGGCAGGATTATCCTGCGCATGGCTTGGCCGGTCGACATGCCTAGCGCCCGCGCAGCGTCGGTTTGCCCTGCATCAAGCGTCTGAATCCCGGCACGCAGGATTTCTGCGTAATAGCCCGCACCGTAAAGGCTAAGTGCCATGATTCCTGCCAGTTGCTTGGAGATGTTGATGTCGAGGAATATCGGGAGTGCGTAGTAGCTCCACAGAAGCCATACCAGAAGCGGTACGTTGCGGAAGAATTCCACAAACAATCGCCCGGCCCAGCTTATCGCAGTGATGCGCGTCAGTTGAGCCAGTGCGACGAGGAGTCCCATCGCCAGGCCCAGAACCGTGGTGACCACCGTATAGTAGAGCGTGATCCAGAGCCCCTTCAGAATGAGATCTGCATTTTGGGTTATAATCGACCAGTCAAACACGGGATGACTCCTGGCATGGTTTGTTTGAGGGCCGCCGGGGACAATCAATGCCCCCGGCGGAAAGCGTGATCAGAAGCTGAACTCTGGCGGCAGGATCGAGAGATCGATGCCGTGCGCTTCAAAGGACTTGTGCAGCTTGCCCTGGGCCAGACCGAGTGCGCGCTGCTGGTTGACCCAGTTGGTCAGCCAGTTTTCATATCCTTCGTTGCCCTCTTCACGAGCGTAACCGATAGTCGCTGGATTGAGCAGCATTGGAGCTGGGAGAATGATCTCGCCATTAATCTGCTTGGCAACCTGAACTGCGTCGAAGATAGCCAGAACCATCGCGTCGACGCGGCCTGCCTGCATTTCGAGCACGCCCAGCGGACGGTCTTCGACAACAACGATGTTGGCCTTCGGGGTCAGAGCTTCGGCAACAACTTGCATGGTGCCACCCTTCTGCACGACAAGGCTGACCGAGGCATCATTGAGATCAGCCCAGTTCTTTTTATCGAAGCCGGGCTTGGCGACAATTGCCCATGCATCCGTGAAAAGCGGGACGGAGAGGTAATCGACAACCAGGCCACGCTTGGGGTTGGGGTTGAGACCAAAGGCAATGTCGATCTTCTTGGCCTGGAAATCTGCGGCAAGATTGCCCCAGGTGGTTTCGACCGGTACGGCCTTCACGCCGAGAAGTTTGGCGATATCGTTGGCCCACTCCATGTAGAAGCCGCCCCATTCACCGCTGTCGCGGTCGCGAATATAACCGGGCTCCTCGCCGATCATCACCGGAACGCGCAGTTCGCCACTGTCGCGGATGCGGTCGAGAACGAGATTGGGATCAGTCGCGGCTGCGGGCTGAACCAGTGAGGCTGTCATCAGCATGACGGCCGCTAAGGCGGATGCCAGCTTGTTCATGAAAGAAAATTTCATTTATTATCCCTTCTGGATTTCTGACGAGTTTAGACAAGAAAACCGCGCTTCATTGGATCATCCGGCTCGACGATGAGCGTGGAAATACCGTTGAGATGCGCCCGCCCCGAAATTTTCGGAACGACTGCAAGACGTCCGTCCGACGTCTCGACAACTGAGGTGACCCGGCCCATCAGCCGGCCACCAAAGATACTCTCGGCCTGGAGAACGGTGTCCGGCTCGAACCGGCCCTGCGCCACATATTGCGCCATCCGCGCAGCCACCGCGGTGACACCGGGAGATCGGTCGAACCGGTGGGCATCGATCGCCAGAAACATGCGCTCCTGGCCTGAAGCAAGCGGTTGGCAGACCAGCACCGAGTCAAATGCCAGCTCATCAGCCCGGTTCAGCGCTGTAATTGCGTCGCGGACCAGACGGGCCGTGACGAGAATTTCATCAGCCGAGCTCGACTGCAGATCGAGCCCGAGATCGGCCGCCTCGACGATCGCATACAAAATGCCGCTATCAACAATCTGCAGACGGGCATCCCGGCCATCCACGGCGACAGCAAATTCCGGCGTGACGACCGAGGACCGCGGCAGGATGACATCAATCTGGCCATCTTCGGGCTTGATTTCGACCTGGACTGTTGCTCCGGGCATTTCAACGCTGAAACTGGTTTTCGACTTGAGCCGCCCGAGGGCTGCAAGCGCCTTGGCATAGCCGAACACGGCATGGCCGCACAAATCTGGATAGCCGTAGGAGGTGATGAAGAATGCGCCAAAATCGGCGGTCTGGGAAGGGACGGGCACCAGGCCAAAGGAACCCGCGTGACCACGCGGCTCCTGCAAAAGCAGCGGACGCAAATGGTCGTATCGCGCTTCAAAGGAACTTTGCTTCTCCTTGACCGTGGCCCCGTCCAAACCTTCAAGCGGCTCCACCAGAATGCGTGTCGGGTGGCCGGCCGTATGCGTTTCGATCACCCGAAAAGACTGGGCGCCGGTGGATAGCTCGATGTTGAGCGCGCCCTCGCCGAGGCCGGTGCCTTGGGACGAGCCCAATTCAAGCCGGCGCCCACTCTTCTCGAACTGCATGGATGCAAGACGCGCGGTATCGGTATTGACCCATAGCGCCACAGCGTCTCCATTACCAACATTCTTCCACCGGTGATCAATACGGCTGCTGAAATAGGCGCTGTCGCCGCTCGTCAACATCACAGGTTCGCGGCCCGACAGCGCGATCTCAAGCTCACCTTCCAGCAGGTAGATCAATTCCTCACCCTCGTGGGCATAGAACCCGTCGCTTTCACGCCCCTGCCCGATGGTCCAAACTTCGACATCCATCAGGCGCTCGGCGACTGTGATCTGCTCGATGGAAACACCGGGCCCGAAGGTACCAACCATGCGGCCGCTGCCTTTGCGGACGATAGGAATGTGTTCGGTACTGGTGCCGCCAAGCAGCTCGCCGAGCGACCGCTTGAAAACCTCGGCAATCGCATTGAGCCGCGCCGGCGACAGGAAAGCCGTGCCGCGCTCGAACACGCTGAGGTGCGAGGCGTTGATGCTGGTCAGCTCCGACAGTTCACGCAGCGAGAGTCCGGCTTCCTTACGCATAGCGCGCACCTGGCCACCGATTTGCCTGAACTCGACAGTGTGGGGATCGACGGCCGGCTTATCGACCGGATCGGCAACCGAATTATCGCTGCCTTCCAACATCCGCCGAATACTGGAGAGGCTTTGTCCGTCCACGCGGCGCAACAGGTCAATTCGATAAACACGCTCGACATCGGCGGCTGAAAACGACCGGTGTCCGCCCTTGGACTTATGTGGCGACAGCAGCCCGAGTCCTTCCCAGGAACGCAAGGTCGAAACGGAAACACCCGTTGTCTTGGCCACATGGCCAATCGAGTAGGGTTTTCTATGGGTTTCCGGATCGCTCACCAAATCACCTGAAGACATGTAGGTTTATTGAATTCTCTAGATGGTATGCAGATTTTTTGAAATCGTCAATGTCAAAACTGAGAACTCGGACTGTTCAGTTTCGCGCGCCGCCGCAATCCGCGCGCTCCCACGCGCGACCAGGTGCGCGAGAGAAGCGAATATCTACATTCGTCTACATTTTGAGTTTGTGGCGTTTTCGTTAAAGGGTAAGCGGTGTTGCGATCACACCTTGGCAGGATAATTCCAAGGTAAGAGTTCATTGATCCGGCCCTGTTTGTGGCCGTTGACGATAGCGGTGAGCGTGCTGGCCAGGTAGGCCTGCGGATCAATGGCGTTGAGTTTGCAGGCCTCAACGAGCGAGGCGATGGTGGCCCAGTTTTCGGCTCCGGCGTCATGGCCGGCGAAGAGTGCATTCTTCCGATTGAGGGCTATCGGCCGGATGGTTCGCTCCACGCTGTTGTTGTCGATCTCGATGCGGCCGTCGGTCAGGAAGAGTTGCAGACCCTCCCAATATTTGGCGATGTATTTCAGGGCTTCGCCGAGCGGCGATTTGGCGGCAACGCGAGCGCGGTGATGGGCGAGCCAGGTTTCCATGTCAGTGACGATCGGGGCTGATCGTTCCTGCCTTCCAGCCAGGCGCGTTTCCGGATCAAACCCTCGTAGTTCGGCCTCGATCCGGTAGAGTTCGCCGATCCGCTTCACGCCTTCCTCGGCAATAGGCGCTGCTCCGTTGCGGGTGATCTCCACCAGCTTGCGGCGTGCGTAGGCCCAGCAATAGGCAAGCCGAAGGTCCGGGCCAACGCGCTCTGGTGCGATCAGCCTATTGTATCCGGCATAGCCATCCACCTGAAGGATGCCAGAGAAGCCCTGCAATATCCGCTCAGCATGGGGCCCGCCGCGACCGGGCGCATAGGTGAAGGCAACACCTGGCGGAGGACCGCTACCCCATGGGCGATCATCTCGCGCCAGCGCTCAGAAGTATCCGGTCTTTGTTTTACGGGAACCGGGATCGAGAACAGGGGCGCGGGTCTCGTCCATGAACAGCTTGGTCGAGCGTTTTAGGTGAGTAATCAGGGCGTCAAAGACGGGACGCAATTCGAAGGCAGCCCGGCCGACCCAATCGGCAACCGTCGACCTGTCGAGATCAATGCCCTGACGGCTCATAATCTGAGCCTGCCGATACAAGGGAAGATGATCGGCATATTTGGACACCAGCACGTGAGCTACTGTTGCTTCCGTCGGCAACCCAGCCTGGATCAGACGTGCAGGAGCTTGGGCCTGGATGACGCCGTCGGTGCAGGCGCGGCAGGCATATTTTGGGCGACGGATGACGATGACGCGGAACTGGGCCGGAATCACGTCCAGCCTCTCGGACACATCCTCACCAATGCAATGCAGGCAACCGCCGCAGGCGCAGACCAGGCTTTTCGGCTTGATCACCTCTTCGACGCGATGAAGATGCTTTGGAAGAGAGCCGCGATTGGCTGCTCGTGGCTTATTAATCCTGTTCCCCGCAGGGGCGTCCGCCTCATCCTCGGCATGCATCGCGGCCATTGCCGTTTCCAGGTCTTCAAGTGCCAGATCGAATTGGTCGGGGTCGGTCTTCTCGGACTTGCGTCCGAAGGCTGCTTGCTTGAAGGCCGCGACCAGCTTCTCAAGCCGTTCGATCCGCTCATCTTTGCGGACAATCTGCGCGTCCTTGCCTGCCTCGCGTGCCTGCGCCGCAATCAGCATTGCCTTCAGGGCGGCAACATCATCGGGAAGATCGGAGGCGTTCAGCATGGCCGCAATCTACCAAAGCCCGCTTCGAATTGCCTTTGGTATTTACAGCCCTGAGTCATCGTGCCGCAGCTATTCGATGACCTCCGGTGCTCTCGTTTCCACGGAACGAACGCGTCGCCAGTCGAGGCCCGCAAACAGCGCTTCGAACTGAGCATGGCCCAATGTCATCAGGCCGTCTCTGATACCCGGCCAAGTGAAGGTGTGATCTTCCAGTCGCTTGTAGGCCATCACAAGACCGCTGCCATCCCAGTAGATCAGCTTCAACCGATCCGCCCTGCGTGACCGGAACACGAACACCGTTCCAGTGAACGGGTCTTTGCGCAACTCGTTCTTCACCAGCGCAGCCAAGCCGTCATGGCCCTTGCGGAAGTTCACAGGCTTCGTCGCCACCATGATCCGTACGCGGTTTGATGGAAAGATCATGCGGAGGTCGCAAGCGCACGTGCAGCAGCCACGACCCGGGCAGCCGATGCTCCTTCTTCCAGACGGATCGTGACAGGACCCACGATGATCTCGCGGCGGTTGGTCTCTCTGATCGGCGGTTCGGCGGCAGGGGTCTCGACGACCATCGCTGCGAATTCCATCGCATCTTCAGGCGCAGGCAACACCTGTCGCCCTGCCGTGCCATCGTGCGCCAGGGCGACAGGTGGTTCGGCTGCAGCCCATAGCGGCCCGCAACCTCGTTCACCGTCACGTCCGGGCGCAGGCTTTCCCAAACGATCTTGGCCTTGACCTCATCAGGCCAACGGCGATGTCGCTCACGACCCGTCTTCCCAGTCGTGAGTATCTCCAGTGTAGTCCCCATGGAGAAACTCCCTTTGCTAATCCATGGAAAGCCGATCACAGATCAGCGCTGAAAGGGCAACGTGGGGGCACAACATCGCGTACGTTAAAGGGCATTTTTTGATCGCAGGACGCAACTTTGTGTGAGCAGGTTAGCCGAAATTGTAGATTGGTATAACATATTGATTACTCCATTATTATTCACTTTGAAGTCATTTGGATTATGATTTCAATCCTTCGGATAATTGATTTCGTATTGCAATCAATACCTGTGCCCCGCGTCTCGGAACTCGCTTCCACGCTTTGCACGAATCAGTCACCAAGAAAACGTAGAACGTTGGCGCTCTGTCACCGGCTTGGGAAATTTTTTTCGGGTGAGCAGGATACCCCTGCAAGAAAGGAAAGATAGCAAGATTCTGAGGAAAATGCAGAGGGTGCCGATCATCTCACCTTGCCAGTTTCTTTCATTCTTTTCTTTCTTTCAGGGGGTCAGATATCAAGGAGATCAGCCCGGCTTTTATGGACATAGAGGCCTCTACCCGCCTTGATTACCTCTCCGGCCTTAGCCATCCGGTGCAAAAGGGTATCGATTGCGCTCCGCGACATTCCGGTTGCCGCCATAATCGCAGTCGTTCTTTCAGGCTCGTCTGCGTCAGAAAGAAATTCCAGAATCTTTCCGCGCTCGGTTGATCGTCGTACGTCCTCCGCCTCTCCCAACACGGTCCAGATACCAGTATCAAACCGGATCGCAGTTTCTTTCTCCTCGACATCGCGCCCCCGCACATAGAGCGTCGTACCGTTTCCGTCGCGATCGAGAACAAGCGTGGTGTCGGCGACCGCACTCAACCCATTCGAGCCGGTCAACGCCTCAAGAGGATCAGCCGCGCCGCCCTTTCGGGTATGATGCAGTGCCAGAACGGCAATCCGGTTTTCGGTGGCCCATGTCTGCAATTCGGAGAAACAGCTGTAGTCTGCCTCATAAGCATTCTGCTTGCCGTTGCCGGCCGGTTTGACCCGCTGCAAAACATCGATAATGACAAAACGGGGATTCCGGACCGAATCACACCAATCCGCCAGTGCCGGGATGAATCCTGCATTGAGCGCCGGCGCTTCCGTTACCCATTCCAAGCGGGAGAGATCCGGCCGGTTAGCATCATCCGCGTACATTGTCTCGATCCGACCCTGGATCCGGCGTAGCCCGTTTTCCAAATCAATGTAGAGAACGTTGCCTGGCTCGCACGCGATGGAACCGAGAGCGCACCCACCTGAGGCGACGGCCAATGCGAAATCGATAGCCAGCCATGTTTTCCCGAGCTTCTGGCGCCCCGCGAGAACGCTGAAACCCTCCGGCAGGTATCCGGGAATAACCCACTGGATCGGCGGGAAAACTGCCATCATCAGGTCATTGGTATTGAGGCGATCAAACCGCGGCGCGGCCTTGCCCCGCGGCCTAATGGCCTCCTCAACGGGTATGAATTCGGAGCAATGATGATGGTGGTTCATGCCGCCCACCTCGCATTTGCTGGGACCGTCACACGTCCCCTGAAGTTCCTCTCAATCAAGCGTTGGAGTTGTATGCCGTGCCGCAAGTCCTGCGCAACAACGCGGCCTGGCAGATCGATGATCTGCCAGGCCGCGATATGCGGAACCGCAATAGCTGATCCATTGAAGCCGCACCGAAACAATTCATGTGGCGATCGATAGATGGGCAAGACAGATCCAGCACAGTAGGTAGCGGGATTGAAGGCACAGAACGCCCCAATCAGACCACAGCGCCCGAACATCGTCAGTACATGCCACGGGCAATCGATTGGCCATGCAACCAAGTCGATGGGTGTTTCGCCATCTTCACCCATCGCCTCGAACACGACCGCCTCGATGCCCACCGGATCGAAATCAAAACGATCATTCCCGTGGACGGCGATACGCGCCAACGTAAGGATGCCCGTACAATCCGACATAGTGGGTGTCGATCTGATCCCTTCGACTTTCCGGTAGCTGAAAGTTTCGGACATGGCGGTTTCGGCAATCTTCGAAAGTTCGAGGCAAGCAGAAAGGATTTGCCGGTAGATCATGCCGCATCTCCCTTCAGGAGAAGGCGATTAATGACACTCCCAATCGATTGCCAATGGGTGTCATTGATGTACGGGGCTTGCTCACGGACGGAAACCACATCGGCGGTACGAAAATGGTCCCGATTTTCAGCTTTGGGACTGGGGTTTGCGTCACTTTCCGAAGTAACGGTTCGACGGCGGTCAGCTTGCCGGTTGAACCGATTGCTGCTAGTTACATGGGAGTGAAGCCGCTTACCCAGTGACTTCTTTTCGACGCCGGTCCCTGCGCCAACAGGGCCGGCGTTTTCATTTTTCTTGTCGGGCGGCTTCCTGTTAGGAACCCTACAATGCGTCACAGCCGGTGCTGTTTGGGTTGAGCCAAAGCTCTCCATCACGCGCCCTCCCGGATCGACGAGAGATAGTCCTCCAGATCAGTCTTGAGGATGAGAACCCGCTTGCCGGCCTTCAAACGCTTGAGCCTTCCTCCGGTCATCTCCCTGTATAAGAAAGTCCGTGAAAGCCCGGTGTATTCGCACGCCTCACGTATCGTGAAAGTCATTCTTGGCCCAATGGCAGCCACTTCCTTCGCACCCGTCTGAACTCCTCGTGCCATCCGTCAACTCCTTCGATTTCTGTTTCGGATAGCTGCCATGGGTACGCAGCGATGTTTCCTTCGCAAGTTACATCTAATGGGGCATTTTGTGTAACGTAGCGCTTCGGGCGCCTTTTCCTGCTACCAAATTCCTCGCCGTGCAATCGGTGATATCGACGAAGCATCTGCTCAGCCGCGGAATATTCTTCTCTGACCAAGCGCTGGTCTTCAAGCTGACAGGCGAATCCACGGCGGTAAGGGTCACGGCTACGAGCGACAATTTCCTTTGCAAGTTGCCCATTGCCGACATCGTGCGTTTTTCGAATGACCTGTAAATAAGCCCTGAGTTGATTTGCACGAAGCAGGTATTCTCTGACTTTCCGGAGATTGTGGTTCTCTTTCAGCGAAGGCTTCCCACGGGCACGCTTTGTTTCAAAAATTCGATCGTTATCGATGGCAAGCTCAACCAATAAATCTAAGATCCAGTATCCATTCTTGGTATCTACATTTAAATCAAATGCTAATTCAGAAAAATAGATATTTATTAAGTTTTCACTCAAATAATCATGATACTTTTCATGTTCAATTTCATAATCATCTCTTTTCGATTTCATATATTTGATAAGGCTACGGAGTTTTTCGTTAATCTCATCATTCGAATCTGCGGTTTTTGGTTCAGGTGGATCGGTAGGACTAAACATACCAAGCACCAGATTCGGTTTTTTGAAATAAATGGGGGGATCAGGCAATTTCTTTAGGATTTCCGTGTAGAAGTACTTTCTGACTATGTCTTTATCATCTGCCATGTTTAATCACCTCGATACGAAATTTGCCCAGTCCTCGAGCAGTAATCGGCGTTTTGCCAGGGCATCGCTGCGACGGTAGGCGCGCTCTGTGGCATCCCCCGAGACGTGCGCAAGCGCGCCCTCCGCCACTTCCCTGGCGTGGTTCGTCTCATCTCCAGCCCAATCCCTGAATGAACTGCGAAAGCCATGCACGGTATAGTGGCCGAGCTTCATACGGCGCATCAGCATCGCCATCGACATCCCTGAGAGCGGTCGATCGCTCTTGTTTCCGGGAAAAACCAGATCAGATCGTCTCAACTCATGAAGTGGCTGGAGGATTACAAGCACCTCATCAGTAAGCGGCACACGGTGTATCCGCCCCGCCTTTGTCCGCTCGGCCGGTATGGTCCAGACGGCATTCGCAAGATCCATTTCATTCCAGGTAGCCCCGAGGGCTTCACCTGATCGGCACGCAGTCAGAATAACCAGCCGAAGACTAAGGGCTGCCATGGCCTGCTTCGAGCAGAGCTCGGTATAGAAGGCGGGAACCGAATCATATGGCATCGCCGGGTGATGCCCGCGCTGGAGCTTTTGACGAGGCGGCAAAAGGCTCTTCAAATGACCACGCCAAAGCGCGGGGTTTTCTCCCTCACGCCATCCTCGCGCCTTCGCATAGTCGAGAACCCGCTCGATCCGTCCACGGATCCTCGAGGCCGTTTCATTCTTCTCATTCCAGATAGGATTGAGAATGGAGAGTACGTCATCGGTCGAAATCCGATCAACAGGCTTGTTCAAGATCTTGCTGCAATAGGCTTCGCCAAGTGTCGACCGCCATTGGGCCCGATGCTTGTCGTTCCTCCACTGACGCTCCATCGAGCCGAGAAACTGGCGCGTGCATTCTTCGAACGTCGGAACTTTTTCTTGCCGCAGCGCCTCTTGAGGATCTCCACCTTCGGCAATCATCTGACGAAACGCGGCGGCACGTTGACGAGCAGCTGCGAGCTTCATCGCGGGATAGGGCCCAATTCCTACGGCCCTTCGTTTCCCGTCACGATGAAACATGAACAGCCAGCTCTTCGACCCTCCAGGCTTCACGTTGAGATAGAGCCCTCCGCCATCGCTATGGCGTCCCGCTTTCAAATCAGCGGATTTGATGCGGGCATCTGTCAGTTTGTTGAGAGTTCGCGCCATTGCCAGTGTGCACTTTGGTGTGCACTCCCGTTTGTGGATGATCATGAACAATGGAGAACAATTAGAGAACAGTCAATGTCACGCAAACAAAAAAGCCACTGATTTCAACGCTACCAACAACAATCAGGAACGAGCCAAAACCAGAGTTCTTCGGACTTCCTCTCCGCCACTTGCCCTCGCGAAAGCGTTCTCCCGATCCGGCTGCGGCCGGGTTTTGCTGTTGTTTTCGAGGGGTATGCGGGTGGGGCTGAGCGCAGCCGGATGTGCCGGTGTGCCAGCAGTCGACCGCTCTGTTCCCTCGAGGCTTGGCAGCCCGCGCGGGGCGAGAATGGAGCAACAAGCAAACTCACGGCTCCGACTCGCCTTCGCGTTACATCGCCCTTTGATTGACACGCGTCATCAGCGCCTCGCCGGTTTCCTTGCGTTCGCTATAGCGATCCACGAGGTGATCCGAGCGATCCCGCGTGAGCAGAGTGAACTTCATCAGCTCTTCCATCACATCCACCATCCGGTCGTAATAGGGCGAGGGCTTCATGCGGTCATCGTCACCGAATTCGAGGAACGCCTTGGGCGTCGAGGACTGGTTCGGGATCGTGATCAGCCGCATCCAGCGCCCCAGAATCCGTAACTGGTTGACGGCGTTGAAGCTTTGCGAACCGCCATTGACCTGCATGACAGCCAGCGTCTTGCCCTGCGTCGGGCGCATCGCCCCCAGCGACAGCGGAATCCAGTCGATCTGCGCCTTCATGATGCCGGTCATGGCGCCGTGGCGTTCAGGCGAACACCAGACCATGCCCTCTGACCAGGCGACCAGATCGCGCAATTCTTCAACTTTCGGGTGGCTGGCCCCGGTGTCGTCGGGCAGCGGAAGGCCCGAGGGATTGAAGGTTCTTGTGTCTGCGCCGAAGCGCGTCAGCACCCGGGCGGCTTCCTCGGTCATCAGGCGGCTGAACGACCGGGCCCGCAGCGAGCCATAAAGCAGCAGGATGCGCGGCGGATGCGGTGCCGGATCGGCAACCCCCAGCCGGTCGGCATCCATCGGGCGGAAATGCGCCTCGTCCAGATTTGGTGTGTCAGTCAACCCGCTCTCCTTTCTCGTTCACGATCATGGTGCCGTCTTCCTTGTAAAGCGGCCCGGGCGGCAGCCGGTCCAGCAGTTCGAGCACGACCTCGGACGGGCGGCACAGGCGCACCCCCCTGGGCGTGCAGACAATCGGGCGGTTGACCAGCACGGGATGGACAAGCATCGCTTCGAGCAACGCAGCGTCGTCGACATCCGGATCCAGCAGACCCAATTCCGCCGCCGGGGATTTCGTCGTTCTCAAGGCGCTGCGCGGGGTCAGGTCGGCAGCCGCAAACAGGGCCAACAGTTGCGGCCGGGTCCAGCCGGTCTCGAGATAGTCGATGATGACCGGCTCGGCGCCGGCAGCGCGCAGGATCTCCAGCACGTTGCGCGAGGTGCCGCAGTCCGGGTTATGGTGAATGACTGTACTCATGTCGTTGCGTCCTTTCGATGTTGGGCGTTGGCCGAGCCGCGGGCGGCGATGTTGAAACATGTGGCAGGCGGCAGACAGGGGACGGCAGCTGCGGCATCTGCACCGGACACGGATGCCAGAGGCCGCGCAGCGGTGAGCGGGAAAGAAGCGGGCGCTACGGAGGTCGCCCGCCACGCCGGCACGCTGGCGGCATCGCAGATCACGCCGGGTCGGGGCACATCTGCATGCATCGGCTTTGCCCTGCCCTGCCCCGGCATCGCCGGCTGCCTCCTCAGCTCCCGCACCCCTGGCCGATCGGCCCTGCCACCATCGTCGACGGCGGTCATGCCGAGGTCTCCGTGAACCGGCCGCGGGTGCGGTTTGCAAAGGCCACAAGCGAGAGCATCACCGGCACCTCCACCAGAACCCCGACCACCGTCGCCAGCGCGGCACCGGAGTTCAGCCCGAACAGGCTGATCGCCACGGCGACCGCCAGTTCAAAGAAATTCGATGTGCCGATCATCGCGCAGGGAGCGGCGATCCGGTGCGGCACGCGCATGATCCAGGCGGCACCGTAGGCCAGAGCGAAGATGCCGTAGGACTGGATCAGGATGGGCACCGCGATCAGCGCGATGAGGAACGGGCGCTGCAGGATGACCTCGCCCTGCAGGCCGAACAGGATCGCAACCGTCACCACCAGCCCGCCGACCGACCATGGCTTGATCCGTGCGGTAAACGCCTCGATCCGGTCCGGACGGCGAAGAACGCGACGGGTGGCCAGCCCGGCCAAGAGCGGGAGAACGACATAGAGCCCGGTGGCAAGCAGCAGCGTTTCCCAGGGCACAACAATGTCGGTGACGCCCAGAAGAAGCGCCACGATCGGCGCGAAGGCCACAACCATGATCAAGTCGTTGACCGAAACCTGCACCAGCGTGTAGGTCGCATCGCCACGCGTCAGCTGCGACCAGACGAACACCATCGCGGTGCAGGGCGCGGCCCCCAGCAGAATCAACCCGGCGATGTATTGGGCGGCATCCTCGGGAGCGATGAAGGGCGCGAAGACATGCTCAAAAAACAGCACCGCAAGGAACGCCATGGTGAACGGCTTGATCAGCCAATTGACCACCAGCGTCACAATCAGCCCCTTGGGTTGCCGCGCCACGCCCTTGACCGCACCGAAATCGACGCTGACCATCATCGGATAGACCATGGCCCAGATCAGCACGGCGACGACAAGGTTGATCGAGGAAATTTCGGCGCTTGCGATGGCGGCCATCAGCCCCGGCGCAACAGTTCCGATGCCGATCCCGACGATCATGGCAAGACCGACCCAAAGGGTTAAAAACCGCTCGAACGCATCGATGGCGCCGCTGTCTGTCGTGGTTGTGTCAGTCATGTTGGACTGTTCCTTTTATGCGGTGTGTCGGATGCGTTGAGGCGGTTGGCAAAGTCTGCCGGGCCGATGGTGCCAGCGATGACCAATGCGCGGGTCCCCGTTCGGCACCTTGCCGGCGGGATCAGCAGTCAGGCCGGTCACCTGTTTGACACGGCAATTGGCGAGCCGCCGCGCGGTGCGGATCCCGGCATCGGGAGCAACCGGCCCACCCGTCCGCAGCGCATGGCTGATCGGAAAACTCACGCGGCCGGAGGTCGGGATCGTGTCGCAGCTCATTCGCTTGCCAGTATCACCACCACCGGGTCTTTGCCGTTGGATCATCGCATTCCGCAGCGGAAACGAGCCATCGGACAAACAGGGCACCAAATCCGCCAGGCACAGATAAAGGGCGTGCCTGCCCCGCGGCTCAAGGTCGATTTCTGCAGTGATCTGCGTGGCCGACATAGGACGCTGCTCGCTTTCCCGGTGGTACCGTAAACGGCGAATTTCAATCTGATGCGGCCTGGCCACGGCGCCGGTTGTCCGGCTGTCTCCCGCACCCCTCGCGCATGGCTTTGGACTCGGCATCAAACAACTCAATTCGGTAAATGCCGAATTGAGTTCGGGGTAAATCACGGCTCGGGGCTTGTCAAGCTTCGATAATTCGGGCATCGACGATGTATGGATCAGGAAACCGCCATCGAGGCCCTTGCAGCGCTCGCCCAACCGTCGCGGATCGCGGTATTTCGCCTTTTGATCCGAAACGGGCCGGACGGTCTCCCGGCTCTGGAAATCTCGCGGCGGCTGAATATCGTGCCCTCAACCCTGTCCGGCCACCTGGCCATCCTCAGACGCGCCCGGATTCTGACCGCCACACGGCACCAACGCGAGATCCATTATGCGGCAAACCTGAACGCGATCAGCGATTTGGTCCGCTTCCTTCTCGCCGATTGCTGCGAAGGCCGGATCGAGAACTGCTCGGAAGTTCTCTGCCTGCTTGGCGCAAGTCCGTAGCGCACCCGCCACCGTGCACCGCGCTGCCGTACACGGAGGCGCATGGCACACAGACGCAGCACCGTCAGTTCACTGTCGGACATCTGCCTTTTGTGCCCGGCAACGCGCGATGAGGCGGGCGGCGAGATATCCAGCGTGAGACAAAATGCGAGCGAACCGCGATTGGCGCCGATTGCGGATCAGATCGCCAGGTAATCGTGGCGCAGCTGCTCGTTCTCAAGCACTTCCCTGGCAGTGCCGTCGAACACCACTTCGCCGGATTCGAGAATCACCGCGCGGTCAGCCAGTTTCAAGGCGCGCACAGCATTCTGTTCGACAAGGATCGTGGTGATGCCCTGTTGCTTGATGATGTTGAGTGTCTTTTCGATTTCATCGACAATGATCGGCGCCAGGCCTTCATAGGGTTCATCGAGAAGCAGAACCTTGATGTCACGCGCCAGCGCCCGGCCGATCGCCAGCATCTGCTGCTCACCGCCCGACAGGGTGATGCCCTCCTGCTTGCGGCGCTCGCCCAGACGCGGAAACAACTCGTAGATCCGTTCCAGCGACCAGCCGATCGGTGGTGCGATCTGGGCCAGCTGGATGTTTTCCTCAACCGTCAGTCCGGCAATGATCCGCCGGTCTTCCGGCACCAGAGACAGCCCGGCGCGGGACGCGTCGTGCGAGCTCATCCGGTGCAGCGGCTGATGATCGAGCCAGACCTCGCCGCTGGTCATGGCCGGTGAGCCGATTTGCGCGATGGCGCGCAGCGTCGAGGTCTTGCCTGCGCCGTTGCGGCCGAGCAGCGCCAGAATTTCGCCCTCATGCACATTGAAGCTGACACCCTGGACGATATAGCTTTCGCCGTAATAGGCATGAATGTCGTGAACGGACAGAAATGCCGGTGCAGTCTCCGCATGGTTGGCGTTTTTCGAAAAATCCGGGCGGCCGGTGGCGGCGCTGCCCCTGTCGAGTTCGAGCTGATTCATGCCGCGGCCTCTCCCAGATAGGCTTCTTTGACTTTCGGATGACCCTTGATGTTGGCAGGGGTGTCCTCGACGAGTGGCGAGCCTTGCGCCAGCACCGTGATGCGTTTGGCCAGCGAGAAAACCACATGCATGTCGTGCTCGATGATCACCATGGTGATCTCCCGGCTTTCATGAATCTGGTTGAGCAGGTCAATGGTGTTGTTGGTGTCGGCGCGTGCCATCCCCGCCGTCGGCTCATCAAGCAGCAGCAGTTTCGGCTCCTGCACCAGGCACATGGCCATCTCCAGGCGCCGTTTGTCGCCACGTGACAGGGAACTGGCGGTCATGTGCCGCTTGTCGGCCATGTTGACCTCCGACAGCATGTGCTCGGCCTTCTCGATAAGCTGCTTTTCGGCGACGATCGATTCAAGCGCATGCAGCCGGAAAGCCCCGTCCCGCTTGGCAAAGCACGGGATCAGCATGTTCTCGAACACGGAAAGGTCGCTGAAAATTTCCGGCGTCTGGAAGACGCGGGAAATGCCCATCTGGTTGATCTGGTAGGGATTGCGGCCAAGCACCGAAATGCCGTTGAACAGGACTGTTCCAGTGTCCGGGATCAGCTTGCCGACCAGCACATTGAGCAGCGTCGACTTGCCGGCCCCGTTCGGACCGATGATGGCGTGAACCGTGCCACTGGCAATATCCAGATTGACATCTCCGAGCGCCTGCAGCCCGCCGAAGCGTTTGTTGACGTTAGAGACTTCAAGAATTCCCATATCCGGTATCTCCGCAGTTCAGTTTACGTGGGCCGCAGGCTTCGGGTGATGATCACCCTGATCCTGCTTCTTTTTCCGGTTCCTGCCGGTGACAGAATTCCAGATCCGGGTTCCGCCTTCGATCAAGCCGCCGGGCAGGAAGATGACCACCAGCATGAAAAGAAGACCAAGCGTCAGGTGCCAGCCCTTGCCGATGAAGGGATGGAACAGGAACACGATCGCATCCTCAAGCCCGTCGGGAAGGGCTGAAAACCATCCGTGCAGGACGGTGTCATTGATCTTCGAGAAGATATTTTCGAAATATTTGATGAAACCCGCACCCAGAATCGGCCCCATCAAGGTTCCGGCGCCGCCGAGAATGGTCATCAGCACGACTTCGCCCGACGCGGTCCATTGCATGCGCTCGGCGCCGGCCAGCGGGTCCATTGAGGCCAGCAAGCCGCCGGCAAGACCGGCATACATGCCGGAGATGACGAAGGCTGCCAGCGTGTAGGGACGCGGATTGAGACCGGTGTAGTTCATCCGGGTCTGGTTGGTCTTGATCGCGCGCAGCATGATGCCGAAGGGCGAGCGGAAAATCCGCATCGAGAGATAGAAAACCACAATCGCAATGATGGCGCAGAAGTAGTAGCCGTTGTTGAAGGTAAACAGCCAGCCGCCGACGTCGATCTTGCTGCTTTCATTCATGACAATGCCGAAGAAATGCGGCGACGAGGGGCTGGCCGCATCCATCAGAACCTGGGGATCGTCAGTGTAGACCTGGAGGCCGGTCTCGCCGTTGGTCAAAGGCGTCAGCACCGAATAGGCGAGATTGAAGGACATCTGGGCGAAGGCCAGCGTCAGGATCGAGAAATAAATGCCCGACCGGCGCAGTGATATGTAGCCGATCAACAAGGCGAACAAGCCCGACATGATGATGGCAAGAATGAGGCCCGGCACCACATTGTAGCTCAGCAGCTTGTACATCCAGACGACGGAGTAGGACCCGACCCCCAGAAAGGCGGCATGACCGAACGAGAGGTAGCCGGTCAGGCCGAAGAGAATGTTGAAGCCAATCGCGAAAATCCCGTAGATGGCAAAACGCTGCATCAGATCCGGATAGCCGGCGTTGAACTGGGCCAGCGCCGACCCCTCGGGAAACGGTTGCAGCAAAATCGGTGTCGCCAACGTCAGAAAAATGACGGCGATGAGAAAGCTCGTGTCTTTCTTACTCAGTCCCAGCATGGATTATTCCTCCATCACGCCTCTACGACCCATAAGACCGCGCGGGCGGGTCAAAAGGATGATGATTGCAACGAGATAAATGATGATTTGGTCGATCCCCGGGATCAGTGACTTGACTTCGTTCATCGAGGCAAAGCTCTCGAGGATGCCGAGCAGGAAGCCGGCCAGAACGGCGCCGGGCAATGAGCCCATGCCGCCAACCACGACCACAACAAAGGAAAGCACAAGGAAATCCATGCCCATGTGATAGTTGGGCGAATTGATGGGCGCATACATCACCCCTGCAAGGCCTGCGACCGCGGCAGCGATGCCGAACATGATGGTGAAGCGCTTGTCGATGTTGATGCCGAGAAGCCCAACCGTCTCGCGATCGGCCATGCCGGCACGAACCACCATGCCGAACGTGGTGAAGCGCAGAAAGGCGAAGACGGCGCTGATGATGACCGCTGAAAACAGGAAGTACACCAGCCGCCAGTAGGGATAGATGATTGTATTTTGGGCGTATCCGATCAGCACGCCGAAATCGAGCGATCCCTTGAACATGTCGGGCGCCGGGGTCGGAATCGGGTTGGCGCCGTAGAAATATTTGATGATTTCCTGAATGACGATGGCAAGGCCGAAGGTAACCAGGATCTGATCGGCATGCGGACGCTTGTAGAAATGCTTGATCAGTCCGCGCTCCATCACATAGCCGACCAGCAGCATGACCGGAATCGCAAACAGGATGGCCAGCGGCACAGACCATTCGATCAGCGCCTGACCTGTTGACTCGCCGAACCAGCTGACGAGATAGGGGGTATCGACCTTCAGCGGATTGCCAAGGAAATCCTTCTGGGTCGGGTCCTCGATCGTATAGGACAGCGTAAGAATACGCTGCATGGTCACGGCACAGAACGAGCCGAGCATGAACAAGGCGCCATGGGCGAAGTTCACGACACCGAGCGTGCCGAAAATGAGTGTCAATCCGAGTGCGATCAGGGCATAGGCGCTGCCTTTGTCCAGACCGTTCAGTATTTGGAGAATGATTGCGTCCATATCTTGAAGCCCGCATCGACAAAACCGCGCGCAGGGGTGCAGCGGTTCAAGTCTCTAATTCGAGTAGCAAGCCGCGCCGCCCGTGAGGCGACGCGGCAGACCTGTGGAGGTTCAAGCGCCCGAGTTGCACTGACCCAGATCGCCACCGGCGAACATCGGATGGTCGGGTGCGTATTCGACCTGGGCCCGCGGAGTCACCTCGACGATTTCCAGTGTGTCGTACTCGTTTGTTGGGTTTTCCTTGCCCTTCATGACCAGCACGTCCTTGAAGCACTGGTGATCGTCGGCGCGATAGAGTGTCGGACCGTTGCCCATACCGTCGAACTCGAAGCCCTCGAGCGCCTCGACGACGCCGCAAGGGTTGAATGTACCAGCCCGTTCACAGGCATCGGCATAGAGCAGGGTCTGGACGTAGCAGGTGTGCGCCGAGTTTGATGGCGGACGACCGTATTTTTCGCCGAACGACTTGACGAAGGCCTTGGAACCCTCGTCCTGCAACTGCCAGTTCCAGTTCATCGACCCGATCACGCCGCGCACGTTTTCGCCGGCACCGGCGGCCATCAGCTCGGAATAGAGCGGAACGACAATCTCGAACTGCTTGCCGTTGACCATCTTGTCGCGCAGGCCGAACTGCACGGCATTGGTCAGCGAGTTGACCATGTTGCCGCCGTAGTGGTTCAGCACCAGCACATCCGCGCCGGAGTTGAGAACCGGTGCGATATAGGACGAGAAGTCAGTCGAAGCCAGCGGTGTCAGCACGTTGTTGACCGTTTCCCAGCCCACAGCCTCGGTCGCAGCAGCAATCGATTCCTGTTGTGTCCAGCCCCAAGTGTAATCCGCAGTCAGGTGATAGGCGCGTCGATCGTCGCCATAGGCGGCCTTGAGAACCGGGGCCAGGGCCGCGGCAGACATGTAGGCGTTGAAGAAGTGGCGGAAGCCGTTGGCCTTCTTGTCCTTGCCGGTGGTGTCGTTGGAATGGGTGAGGCCAGCCATGAAAATGACGCCCGCCTCCTGGCAGAGACCCTGCACAGCCACGGCGACGCCCGAGGACGAACCGCCATTGATCATCACAGCGCCGTCCTTTTCGATCATCGACTTGGCCGATGCGCGGGCCGCGTCCGACTTGGTCTGGGTGTCGCCGGTGACGAACTGCACCTTCTTGCCCAGAATGCCGTTGCCCTTGAGCGCCTTCGACGAGAAGGTGTTCATCATGCCGCCATCACCTTCACCGTTAAGGTGCTGGACAGCGAGTTCCTGAGCGCGCAGTTCGTCCATGCCTTCGTCGGCATATGGACCGGTCTGCGGCACGTTGAAGCCGAGCGTGACGGTGCCGCCCTTGGGCTCGTTGGTGTAGGCAAAGGCAGAACTGGTAAAGATTGTCGGCATCGCGAGTCCGGCGCCGAACGCGGCGCCCGACTTGATCAGCGTGCGGCGATTCAAATTGAATTTTGACATAAAACCCTCCCTGGTGTGGTTTCGACAAAGCCTCCCAGCTTCGCCGCCATAGCTATGTTAATAGCAATCTTAAGATGATCATGACCGGGGCTCGGATACCATTAGACTATTGTATATCCATGCAATCAGTCATCTTTGCCTGGTGGCGCGACGTGTAACGTCCGGCTCTGTAGTGTCATTGGATTGACTGCGCCGAGGGTCGCCACTGTGGCGGTCCGATGGCGCAAGACCACTGTTGCAAGCCGGTTTTACTGCGGTGGCGCGGTGTTTTTCGGACTTCCCTGATTGAGGCGCAGCGCAATCGCGGCCGCATGCGAAGACACGTCCCTGTGCGGAGAACGCGCGCCATTCTCGCGGATCTCATCAGGAATAAATTCCCGATCGGCTCCAGCATGATCGTCTTGGAAGAAACCGGATCTGCGCTTTGCGGCAAAGCTCAGTCCACCTCACCACCAGGCTTCTCCTGCCGGATGATTCGGTGACTGTGCACCGGTTGCGCCGGTCAAGCTGCCCGGGGCCGGAAAACGCCGGTGTCGGTCTCCATCCATTGGACGAAGGCTTTAAGGCAGAGGTTCGCGGGCGGGCAGATGGCGCAAGCCCGCAAAATTGTCTGGGCGGTCTGCGGCTGCACCGCGACCGGCGACGTCATTGGAGTCTGACCCGGCTCGAACGGAGCGGCCCTATTCAGCCAGGATACAGGCCACCTGGCGACCGGCGACGAGCCGCTCGGGCGGAATGGCTTCGGCGCATTGCGGTATGGCGATCGGGCAGCGGGGATGGAAGGCGCAGCCGCTGGGAATGTTGAGCGGCGAAGGCAGTTCGCCTTCGAGTTGCACCCGCTCGCGTTTCCTGGTCGGGTCGGCAACGGGCGTGGCCGACAACAGTGCCTGGGTGTAGGGATGTTTCGGTGCCGCGAACACTGTTTCCGCCGGCCCTGATTCCACCGGTCGTCCGAGATACATCACCATCACCTCGTCGGCGATGTGCTTGACCACGGAAAGGTCGTGGCTGATGAACAGATAGGCAAGGCCGAACTCCGCCTGCAGGTCAATCAGCAGGTTGAGTACCTGTGCCTGGATCGACAGGTCAAGCGCCGAGACCGGTTCGTCAAGCACCAGGATCTTCGGATTGAGCATCAGCGCGCGTGCGATGGCGATGCGCTGCCGCTGACCGCCCGAGAACATGTGCGGATAACGGTCGTAATGCTCCGGCCGAAGCCCGACACGCTCCATCATGGCGCGGGCCTTCTGGCGCCGCGTTTCCGCCGTGTCGCGGGTGTTGACCTTGAGCGGCTCCTCAAGGATCGCGCCCACCTTCTGGCGCGGATTGAGTGAGCCATAGGGGTTCTGGAACACGATCTGGACGGTGCGGCGAAGATCCGTGTCGGTGTGGACTGCGGGCTTGCCGTCAATGGTCAGAATGCCGGAACTCGGCTCTTCGATCATGGTGACAAGACGCGCCAGTGTCGACTTGCCGCATCCCGATTCACCCACCACAGCGAGCGTCTTGCCTGGCGTCAGATCGAAGCTGACGCCATTGAGCGCGCGCACCAGCGCCGGGGCGCCGAACAACCCGCGCTTGACCTCGTAGGTCCGGGTCAGATCGGTGGCCTGAAGAACCGTGCTCATGCCGTTATCTCCCGCGCCTTGGTGCCATCGGCGGGCGCACCGTTGATGAGCGGATGATTGCACAGGGCATAGCCCATCTCCGGGCCTTGAGGGGTGGCGTTGATGCGGCAGCTTGCAGTGGCGTAGGCGCAGCGCGGCTCGAACAGGCAACCTGGCGGCCGGTCGAACTGACCCGGCACCACGCCGGGGATCGAGGGAAGATGGCCGCGTCCGGTGGCCCGCTCCGGCAAGGCCGACAGCAGGGCTGCGGTATAGGGGTGATGCGGATCGGAAAACAGATCTTCCACTGACTGTTCCTCGACCTTCTGGCCGGCATATTGCACCTGGACCCGGTGCGCCATTTGCGCCACCACGCCCATATCGTGGGTGATCAGCACCAGCGCCATGTCGAACTCGTCGCACAGATCGCGCAGCAGATCGAGAATCTGCGCCTGGATGGTCACATCCAGCGCCGTTGTCGGCTCATCGGCAATCAGCAGCTTCGGCCGGCAGGACGCCGACATGGCGATCATCACCCGCTGGCTCATGCCGCCGGACAATTGATGCGGATAGGCCGACAAGCGCTGCTCTGGCGAGGGGATCCCGACTGCGCGCATCAATTCGATGGCGCGAGCCTTGCGCTCGGAACGGCCAAGCCGTGTGTGGCGCTTGAGCATCTCGCCGATCTGGAACCCCACGGTGAAACACGGATTGAGGCTCGACATCGGCTCCTGGAAGATCATTGCGATGTCCTGACCAATGATGCTTCGCTTGTCCTTGTCCGACATGGTCAGCAGGTCCTTGCCATCGAAGCGCATGACATCGGCCGTCACCGACGCTGTCTCCGGCAACAGGCCCATCAACGCCAGCATGGCCACCGATTTGCCGGAGCCGGACTCGCCGACAATGGAGAGGATTTCACGACCATCGACATTCAGGTCCACCCCGTCGACGGCCCGGAAGGGACCGGATACGGTGTCGAAGCTGACAGTCAGGTTCTTGATTTCGAGCAGGGACATCAGCTTTTCTTCAGTTTCGGATCGAGCGCGTCGCGCAGACCGTCGCCCATCAGGTTGATCGCCAGCACAGTGATCAGAATGGCCAGACCGGGCAAGGTAACCACCCACCAGGCCCGCAGAATGAATTCACGCGCTTCGGCCAGCATTGAGCCCCATTCAGGCGTCGGAGGCTGTGCGCCCATGCCCAGAAAGCCCAGGGCTGCGGCATCAAGGATGGCTGTCGAAAACGACAGCGTCGCCTGCACGATCAGCGGCGCCAGACAATTGGGAAGAATGGTCAGGAACATCAGCCGTACCGGCCGCGCGCCGGCCACCCGCGAGGCAATAACATATTCCCGATCACGCTCGGTCAACACCGAAGCCCGGGTCAGCCGCACGAAATGCGGTTGCAAAATCAGCGCGATGGCAATCATCGCATTGAGCAGACCAGGCCCGAGGATGGCGACCAGAACCAGAGCCAGCAGCAGCGACGGGAATGCCAGGATGACGTCCATGATCCGCATGATCACAGTATCGACCCAGCCCCGGAAGTAGCCGGCGAGCAGTCCGATCAGAACTCCGCTGGAGACCGATAGAACCACCACGAACAGGCCGATGAACAGCGAAAACTGGGATCCGTACATCAGCCGGGACAGCATGTCGCGGCCCACGGCGTCGGTGCCCAGAAGGTAGGTCGTGCTGCCACCCTCCTGCCAGAACGGCGGCACCAGAAACGCGTCACGGTTCTGCACGCTGGGCGAATGCGGCGCGATCAGCGGCGCGAACACGGCAATGAACACAATGGAGGAAAAAACCACCAGCCCGATCACGGCGCCGCGGTTCTGGCTGAAATAGTACCAGAACTCGGCAAACCGGCCTCGGCGCAGCGGCGTGTGTGCTTGGGGTGTCGTGGTTGTGTCAGTCATGGCGCAACCTCAATGCCTGATACGCGGATTGATCAGGCCATACAGCAGATCAACCACGAGATTGACGATCATGATGACCCCGGCGATCAACAGCAATCCACCTTGCACCACCGAATAATCGCGCTTGAAAACGGAATCGACCATCCACTTGCCGATGCCCGGCCAGGAGAAAATTGTCTCGGTCAGGATCGCGCCGGCCAGCAACACGCCGACCTGCAGCCCGATGGTGGTGATCACCGGTATCAGCGCATTGCGCAGCGCATGCAGCCCGATCACCCGCCGCGGCGGCAGGCCCTTGGCGCGCGCGGTGCGAACGTAATCCTCGCCCAGAACCTCGAGCATGGCCGAACGCGTCTGCCGGGCGATCACCGCAAGCGGGATCGTCGCCAGCACGATGGTCGGCAGGATGAGATGGCTCAGCGCCGATCTGAAGGCGCCGGATTGGCCCGACAGCAGACTGTCGATCAGCATGAATCCGGTCACGGGCGGAAAGAAATAGATCAGCGAGATCCGCCCCGAGACCGGGGTCCACTGCAAGATGCCCGAAAACAGGATGATCAGCAGAAGTCCCCACCAGAAGATCGGCATCGAATAGCCGACCAGCGCCGTGCCCATGACGCTCTGATCGAGCCAGGTGCCGCGTTTGACCGCAGCCAGCACACCGGCCGGAATACCCACCAGCGTTGCCAGGATGATGGCGCACAGCGCCAGTTCGATGGTCGCCGGAAACAGCGTCATGAACTCGTCGAGCACCGGGCGCTTGGTGACGATGGACGTCCCGAAGTCGCCGGTGAGGATATCTTTCAGGTAATTGATGTATTGGATCGGGAGTGGCTTGTCGAACCCGAGCGAGGCCTGCAGTTCGGCATAGCGTGCGGGATCAACCCCGCGCTCGCCGGCTAGCAGCATGATCGGATCGCCAGGCAGCAGGCGAATGAAAGCGAAAGCCACGATCGACACGCCGATAAAGGTCGGAATCAAAAGGCCTACACGGGTAAGAAAAAATCGCAGCATGTGATCAATGGCGGCGGGGGCGCCCGAAAAACGCCCCCGCCTTTCCTGTTCGGGTTATTCGGCGATATCAACACCGGTGAACCAATGGCCACCGAGAGGATCCATCACGTAGCCGCTGACCTTCTTGCTCATCGGCATGAAGACCACCGAATGGGCAATGGTTGCCCACGGTGCTTCGCGCTTGAAGACGACCTGGGCCTCTTCATACAGCGCGGTCCGCTCGGCCTTGTCAGACACGACCTTGGCCTTCTGGATCAGGGCTTCGAACTCGTCGTTGCACCATTGTGCACGGTTGGAGCCGCCAACACCGTCACAGCCCAGCAGCACGGCGAGGAAGTTGTCCGGATCGCCATTGTCGCCGGTCCAGCCGAGCAGCACCGCACCATCGCGGTCCTTGGCCTTGGATTTGTCGAGATACTCGCCCCACTCGTAGGAAACGATTTCGACATTGACGCCGACCTTGGAGAAGTCTTCCTGAATAACCTCGGCCATACGGCGGGCATTCGGGTTGTAGGGACGCTGCACAGGCATCGCCCAGACCTTCATCGAAAGGTCCGTCACACCTTCTTCCGCAAGCATCGCCTTGGCAGCTTCGGGATCATAGGCATCGTCTTCAACGGCCTTGTTATAAGACCACATGGTTGGCGGGATCGGGTTCTTGGCAGCCTGGCCTGACCCCTGGAACACGGCATCCAGAATGGCCTGCTTGTTGATCGCCATGTTGAGCGCCTTGCGCACCTTGGCGTTGTCGAACGGAGCGACCAGCGCATTGTAGGCCAGATAGCCGACATTCAGGCCTTCCTGCTCCATCAGCTGCAGGTCGTCATTTGCCCGGAGTGCGTCCAGATCGGCCGGATTCGGATAGGGCGCCACGTGGCATTCACCGGCCATCAGCTTCTGCTGGCGCACCGATGCGTCGGTGGTGATGGCAAACACCAGATCGTCGATCTTTTCCTTGCCAGCCCAGTAGTCGGGATGCGCCTTGAAGCGGATCACGGCGTCGGGCTGATAGGCGACGAACTGGAACGGACCGGTACCGACCGGCTTTTGGTTGAGATCGGAAGCCTTGCCGTCAGCTTCCAGCTTGTCGGCATATTCCTTCGACACGATCGAGGCGAAATCCATAGCCATGTTGGCGATGAACGGCGCTTCGGGACGGTTGAGCACGAACTTGACCGTCATGTCGTCAACCTTCTCGATTCCCTTGAGAAGATCAGGCATCGACATGCCGTTGAAATACTCCCAGCTCGCACCTTCGACATATTTGTTGAAGGAGTTGTCTTCGTTGAGCTGACGTTCGAACGAGAAGATCACATCGTCGGCGTTGAGGTCACGCGACGGAGTGAAAAAGTCTGTGGTGTGGAACTTTACACCCGGGCGCAGCTTGAAGGTGTATTCCAGACCGTCCTCGGACACTTCATAGCTTTCGGCAAGACCGGGCTTGGTTTCAGTGGTGCCGATGTTGAATTCAACCAAGCGGTTGTAGACGTTCTTCGACGAGGCGTCGAAGGTCGTTCCCGATGTGTAAAGAGCGGGGTCGAAACCTTCCGGCGACCCTTCCGAGCAATAGACCAGCGTCTTGGCCTGCGCAGTCGATGCGAGCATTGCTGCGAGCGCGGTCGTTGCCAATAGTGAGTTCAGCTTTTTCATGGCGTATCCCCTGTGGTTGTACGCGATATCTGTTTGTTCACCGGAAAGCCTAGTTACCGCCCCCCAGCTTGCCGG
This sequence comes from Hoeflea sp. YIM 152468, assembly GCF_029210485.1. Classification (GTDB taxonomy): domain Bacteria; phylum Pseudomonadota; class Alphaproteobacteria; order Rhizobiales; family Rhizobiaceae; genus Hoeflea. Next base: position 127,809 of record NZ_JARGET010000011.1, on the reverse strand, counting down.
AGATCAAACGCCAATCGCGATTTCAATGCAAGCGCGATTCCTGTCTTATTCATGGCAGCTGACGCAATGTTTCGAAACATCGGGGCTCCCGATTGTGTCGAAGCAGTCCGGCAAGGGCAGTTGCTCAGGAATGGCGATCGAAGTTCGCGCCATGCCCGCAATCGAACTCGACCATGCCGGCGTCGCCGCCCGTCATCGTGCGAATGTGGCAATCCATCTGGCGGGAAGCTGGCTGACTGGCTTAATCCTGCGCACGATCTCGGGGATGCCCTGTCATGGCAAGCTTCGCCGAGGACAGTGCGCAAGCGCCGGCATCACGATGGCCATATCAGATCAGGCTGTCTCCGGCCCCTCGGTCGCGATCAACAGGCAGCGTGCTTCCGGTCCGGGATCCAGCTCCTGAAGGGCGGCCAGCGGCGCCGCACCGCTGGGCGTGGTCTGAATGCCATGGCTCGCAAATTGCCGTGTCGCGGCCTTTGCGTCAGTGTCACTCACGGTCATGAAAAGATCCGCGTCGTGGCGCAGCGCCTCGAAGGCGATCAGCGACGCGTCCTTGCAGTCAAGCCGCCCCATGTTTGATTGCGGACCTTCGGCGCGCAGGAGTATTCCGGCCTTTGCACTTTGCAACAGACATGGCGCTGCGTCCGGCTCCACCACGATGATCTGCGGCTGAGCCGGCCAGTGCTGGCGAATATGCGCGGCCATCGCGGCGGCCAGTCCGCCGACGCCGGCCTGCACGAAGACATGCGTCGGCCAATCCCGGGTCTTCACAAATTTGGCCCGGCATTCGTCGGCAATCACGCTGTAGCCTTCCATCACCAGAGCGGGTCTTTCGGTGTACCCCTCCCAGGACCCATCGGCGAGAAGCAGCCACCCGTTCCGGTCGGCGGCATCAACCGCATACCGGACGCTGTCCTCATAGGAACCGTCGACCCGAACCACTTCGGCTCCGGTGTTGCGAATCCGCTCGGCGAACCCTTCAGGAACAGCGCTGCTCAGGACGATGATTCCGCGGGCACCGAAAATATGCGCACCCGCTGCCACCGACAGGCCGTGATTGCCGGCGCTGGCGGTGATGAAGGTCATGTTTGCGGCGGTCTGCCGGGCGTGTTCGCTGTTCAGGTCCGAGGCACCGGATGCGTCCTCTATCATCTGAGCCACCGCGAACACACCGCCCAGCGCCTTGAAGCTGCCGAGCCTCATGCGTTGGGTCTCATCCTTGACCATGAGCGCACCAATGCCGAGTCCGGCGGCAAATTCCGGCATCAGCTGCAATGGCGTTGCCGCATAGGCCGGGCACAGCCGCAGCATCGCCAGGGGGCGATCCGGTTCGATTCGGAAAAGGCGTTCGACGCCGCTCGGGTTCAATCTCGAATTGATAAATCTCATGGTCATAGGTTACCTCAGCCCGTCATTCTGGCCATATCAGAATTTGAAAAGCTTGTGAAAGTCAGTCAGAAACGGGCAACACTCTGATCTTGGGCGGCTGAAGGAAAAAGTACTCCGGTTGAAGGGCATCCGCCATGCCACCTCGCAGCGAGTTTGAGCCAAGTGCCTTGCGGGCGCTTGGCGGGAGCCCGATGCCCTGTTTGAAGGCGAGTCGCATGAGCAAAATACTGGATCAACTGCCTGCAGGCGAAAACAGTCCGGCGCGCGGCTTCGCGGTACCCGAATTCCAGGCCCGCCTCGCCCGGGCGCAAGCGGCGATCGCGGATGCAGGGCTGGATGGGCTGTTTCTGACCACCGAGCCAGAAATCCGATATTTCACCGGATTCCTGACCCGTTTCTGGTTGAGCCCGACGCGTCCCTGGTTCCTGCTGGTCCCGTCCACCGGCAAGCCGGTCGCGGTCGTACCCGCAATCGGCCGCGAATGTCTCCTCAACACCTGGCTTGATGACGTGCGCAGTTGGGACTCACCGCAGCCGGAAGATGAAGGCGTTTCCCTGCTGGCCGCCACAATGCGGGAGGTACTCGGCGACAATGCCCGCATTGGCATTCCGGAAGGACCGGAGACTCATTTGCGCATGCCTTTGGGCGATTTTCGCCGCCTGCGCGCGGCTTTGCCGAACGTTGAGTTCACCGATGCCACCGCTGTCATCAGGACTCTGCGGATGGTAAAGTCGGCGGCCGAAGTGAAGAAAATCGCCCATGCCTGCGCAATCGTTTCCGATGTGTTCGACGCGTTGCCGGCCATGCTGAGCGCGGGCATGAGTGAGATCGAGATTTTCCGGCGCTTCAAGATCGTCTGCCTGGAGCGGGGCATTGACGATGTTGATTACCTCGTCGGTGGCGCCGGGCCGGGCGGATACACCGATATCATCTCGCCGCCCTCGCCGCGCCGCGCCGGCGCCGGCGACATCCTGATGCTCGACACGGGCGCCATCTTCGACGGCTATTTCTGCGATTTTGACCGCAACTTCGCCTTCGGCCATGCCCCGGCAGAGGCTGAAAAGGCCTATGCAGCGTTGCTCGAAGCCACCGGCGCCGGCCTGCAATCCGCGCGCCCGGGCGCCACTTGCGCCGACCTTTATCGTGCGATGCAAAGTGTTCTTGACAAGGATTTCCCCGGCGGCAGCGGCGTTGGCCGGATGGGGCATGGCCTCGGCATGCAACTGACCGAGTGGCCGTCGATCACGCTGCGGGATGAAACGGTGCTGCAGCCGGGCATGGTGTTGACACTTGAGCCATCGGTCGAGCTGACGGATGGACGGATGATGGTCCACGAAGACAATCTGGTTGTGACCGCCGACGGTTCGGCCTTGCTGACCCGTCAGGCCCCGGAATCGCTGCCGGTGATCCCTGTCTGAGCCCTGTCGGTCTTGCCAGCAGCAGGTCGCCGGAGGGCTTTATGCCTCGACCTGTGTCAAGGCGCCGACATCAACCGGTCAGTTCATCGTTGCGCCAACCCGGTTTGGCAGTGGTGCCGCCCGCTGAACGCCCTCTCAAGCCTGCCGGAATGCTGAGGCCTTCCTTACTCCGCCGGTTCAGCCCGCGCATCTGGCGCTGCCGCTTTGCGGCCAAGTCCGACCCGCGCCTTCATCCGCTGCCACCAGGCCACAACCTTGCTGTCGTGCGACCGCGTGACGATCATCAACAGCGACGGCGTGACCACAAGCGTGAGAATTGTTGAAAACGCCAGCCCGAAGACGATGGCGCTCGACAACGAGATCCACCACTGCGTCGACGGAGCCCCATAGGTGGTCTCATGCGCCATGATCTCGAGGTTGAACCCGAAGGCAATCGGCAGCACACCCAGAATCGCGGTTACGGCCGTCAGCACCACCGGGCGCGCGCGCTCGCGGCAGGTTTCAAGAATGGCCTCGAGCTTGTCCATGCCTTCACGGCGCAAATGATCGTAAGTATCGATCAGCACGATGTTGTTGTTCACCACCACGCCTGCCAGCGCGATGATGCCGATGCCGGTCATCACGACGCCCAGCGGCTGACCCATAATCAGCAGGCCGAGGAACACGCCAATAGTCGACATCACCACCGCAGACAGCACCAGTGCCACCGACAGGAATTTGTTGAACTGGGCCAGAAGCACGACGAAAATCAAAAAGATCGCCGCGCCAAACGCCTTGCTCAGGAACTCGCCTGCGGCCTTCTGCTCCTCGTCTTCGCCGGCGAGCTTCCAGCGGATGCCGAGATCTTCCAGATTGGCTTTCTCGAGCTCGGAGACAATCCCCTGACGCACCGGATCTGCCTGAATCCCTTCATTCAGCCCTGCCTGAACCGTGATCGTGCGCACGCCGTCAATCCGGGTGAGCGTTCCGACGCTGGCCGCCGGTTCGCGGGTGACAAAATTGGAAATCGGGACCGACCCCTGGCTGGTCTCTATTCTGAGGTCATCAAGGGTCGACAGCGTCCGCCGGTCTTGGGGCAGTCTCAGCCTGATATCAACCGCGTCATCAGCCCCTGCTGGACGGTAATCGGTCAGCTTGAGACCGGTCGTCACCAGTTGCACCACGGTTCCTACCGCCGAAGGACCTATGCCATAGCGGGCTGCAACCGCCCGGTCGACCTTGATCTCCCAGTCCACGCCGGGCGGCGGAAGGCCATCTGACACGTCGATGACACCCGGCGTCGCCTCAAGTTGCGCCGCCACCTTGCGCGCCACCGCGGCCAGACCGGATGGATCCGCCGCCGACAGCTGAATCTGGATTGCCTTGCCGGTCGGCGGACCGCCTTGCGGCACCAGCACCTCGATATCAACCCCGGGGAAACCGGTGAGTTCGCGGCGAAAATCATCCAGAATTGCACCCGCCGGCTTGCGTTCGCGCCAATCGACGAATTCGTACTGGATCACCCCGACCACATCTTCAGCGACATTGTTGCCGCCGCCTCCGACCTTTCCGACACGGGTGTAAACACTTGTCAGGCCGGGCCAGCCGAGAATCCGCTTTTCGACCATGCGGACAGCCGCATCCTTTTCATCCAGCGAAAGGTTGCCGCGGGCATGCACGTACAAAAGTCCGTAGTCAGGTTCGACATTGGGAAAGAACTCGACCCCCTTGCCGTATTTGCCATAGACCACCGGCACCACAATCAGCGCAGCCAGGGTGAACGCCACAACGATGAACGGATGCCGGACAGCCCGCGCGACAAACTTCATGTAGAGCCCGTCGCGCTTGGGGCCATCCTCGACCGTCGGCTTGGCGAACATCGCGCCAAGGGTCGGCGTAAACACCAGCGCGTACAGCAACGACGCCGACAGCGTCGCGATCAGCGTGATCGGCATGTATTTCATGAACTCGCCAACCACGCCGGGCCAGAACAACAGCGGCGAAAACGCCGCCACGCGGGTCAATGTCGCAGCCGTCACCGGCCCCGCCATGCGTTTGGCCGCCAACGAAAACGCATCCCGCCGGTCCATGCCCTCCGCCATCCGGCGTTCGGCAAACTCGGTGACAATGATGGCGTCATCGACCAGCATGCCGACAGCGAGGATCAAGCTGAACAGCACCACGATGTTGACGGTCAGACCGGCCAGCGACAGCGCCAGTATGCCCATCAGGAAGGAGGCCGGAATGGCAAACCCGATCAGCAAGGAGGCCCGGCCCGAAAGCGCATAGAGGATCACAATGAACACCAGGATCACCGCGGTCAGCACCGAATTCTGCAAATCGCTGAGCAATTGCCGGATCGAGGTCGATTTGTCCTGGCTGAAACCAATGGCCGCGCCTTCCGGCAACAGCGATTCAAACTCGACCGCCACGGCCTTGACCGCATCGACGGTCTCGACAAGGTTTGCACCTGTGCGCTTGGACACTTCGATGGCGATGGCCGGCTTGCCATTGAGCCGGGTCACGGTTTCGGCATCCTTGAAAGTCGAGCGGATGGTCGCCAGGTCTCGCGCCCGCACCACCGCGTTTGATCCGGCAATGATCGGCAGGTTGGCAACATCTTCCACTGTCTCGATCAGCAACGGCACCTTGACCGCATAGCGGCCCTCCTCCCCCTCGAGCGCACCGGCCGCCACAACCGAGTTGGAGGCATTGACCCCCGCAATCAACTGATCGAGCTGCATGCCATAGGATGACAGCTTTACCGGGTCGATGATCACTTCGACCAGATCCTCGCGCGCGCCCTGCAACGAGGCATCAAGCACACCGCCGACGTCCTCGATCCGGTCGCGCAACTCGCGCGCTGCCCGTGTCAGGGCGCGTTCGGGCACATCGCCCGCCAGCGTCACCACCAGCACCGGGAACTCCGAGATGTTGACCTCGTTCACCGTCGGTTCGTCGGCACCCTGCGGCAGATCCGGTTTGGCGTCGGACACCTTGTTGCGCACATCTTCGAGCGCCTTGGCCAGATCCGCCCCGGCGTTAAATTCGATCACCACATTGCCGCCACCCTGATAGGCGGTGGAGCGCATTTCCTTGACGCCGGTGATGTTCTTCAGCCGTGTCTCCAGAGGCCGCAACAGCAACCGTTCCGAATCCTCAGGCGAAATTCCGGCGTAGCCCAGACTGACATAAATAATCGGGATCTGGATGTCCGGCTCGGCCTCCTTGGGGATCGACACATAGGCCATTGATCCGGCGACGACCAGGAACAGCAGCACCGCCAGTGTCAGCCGCGCATTGCGGATGGCGACATCGACAAAATTCATCGCAGCGGCTCCAGGCTTTCAGCGCTGGCTCCGGCCACCAGATCCGCATTGGCCGGAACTGCATTGACGGTTTCACCTTCACTGACCAGATCCTGGCCGGCGACGATGATCTTGGCGTCCAGGGGAACGCCGCTCAACACCAGTCCTTCAGGCGAATCATCGATCAGGTCAATCGGCACGAATCCGACCGTATTGTCGGCGTTGAGGATACGCAGCCCGAGATTGCCGGCGCTGTCGAGCGTCACCACCGAGCGCGGCAGCTTGACGGCCATCACGGCTTCCGCCTTGATCATGATTTCGGCCGTCATGCCCGCCGGCACCTTGTTGTCGGGATTGGTGATCGCCACCTCGATCGGGAAGGTCCGGGTCCCTGGCGTGGCTTCCAGGCTGACGTGGCGAACTCTGCCGGAGACAATTTCCCCGCTGATCAACCGGACGTCGGCTTCGCGCCCGACGGTGACATGGGAGATTTCGCGCTCGCTGACTTCGCCCAGCGCCACAACCGGATCAAGCTGCAGGAGCACGGCAGCCGGTTCGCCTGAGGGCAGCCAGCTGCCCTCTTCGACCATCACCTGGTCGATAGTTCCGGAAAAGGGTGCGACCACCGTCAGCCTGTCGATATCGGCCTGTGCGGCTTCCAGCTGCGAGCGGGCCGATGCCAGAGCCGAGCGGGCGGTGTCGATCTGAGTTGTCGGCACAATGCCGGTCTTGGCCAGCCTTTCGACGTTTTCGGCTTCCTTCCTGCGCTGAACCAGCAAGGCTTCGGCGGTCTCCACCATCGATTGTTTTTCGGCGCCATCAAGCACCAGAACCACATCTCCGGTCTGCACCTGGTCGCCTTTTTCGACTTTCAGCTCACCCAGTATTCCCGCACTTCTCGTGGCAAGCGTGGTGCGTTTGTCCGGCGCGGTGACGCCTGATACGCGGATGATGCGGTTGTGCTGGATGAAGGGCGGCTCGATCACCGCAACGGTACGCAAGATCTTCTGCGGCTCTTCCGTCGTCGCCTGCTCTGTCTTCGGGGCCTGGTCCGCTTCATCGGGAGCCGCACTGCCAATTGACGAGAACTCACCCGTCAGCACCCAGGCGGCGGAGACAGCCAGCACTACAAACGCGGCAACGGTATGAAACCTTGGCATGGCCATAATCAATCTGCTCTCAATAATGTTTTTACCTGAATCCCGACCCAAACGGGCAACCTCGAAACCCGTGCACGCCAGTGACCGCACGAGCACGATCGGATGTCTAGCTGGGATTTCCGTCCCGGGCTATATAGAGGCAACACCTGGGCCAAAAAAGTACCACGACCGCAATTCATGCTTTCGAGTATAAACCAGCTTGGGTCGGTTGCATTGCAGCAACAGATATACTCTTTGCAATAAGTTCGGCCACAATCAGGCTGACACCTGTATAGGAATCGCGCAGGCCGCCGGTATTTGATCCAGTTATTGGTTTTTATTCATGCACTTGAACTTGACGGCCGCCACACCTTGAAGCTCTGCGACCCAGGCAACACGACAAAGGCAATTTCGAACCTGCGAAAACAGCGGGGGGATCGGACATCAAGTCATGTGCTTACTATCTCGAGGAGTTGAATGGTGGCCAGTGCGCGCTCAATTGGAATAATCGGTGGCTCGGGAATGCTGGGTGGCGCCATGTCCCGCACCTTGCTGGATCGCAAGATTGTTCCGGCCTCCGATTTCTGGATTTCAAGCCGAAGCGGCAGCAGGGCCGGATTCGAGCAATACCCCGAAATGAAGGTAACTCGTGACAACACCGAATTGGGCGCTGCCTGCGAGGTGATCATTCTGTGTGTTCCGCCCGCATTGGCCCCGGAAATCTCCATTCATGTTCCGGGCCGCCTGGTGGTCTCGGTGATGGCGGGGATTCCCCTCAACATAGTTGAGGAATTGACCGGCTCTGATCGCGTCGTCCGGGCGATGAGCAGTCCCGCTGCGGCAATCGGCCTGGCCTACAGTCCATGGATTGCCTCGCCCAAGATCGATTCCGCAGACCGTGCACGCGTGACCGAGATTTTCCAGGCTTGTGGTTCGACTGACGAGATCGAAGACGAGACGCACCTGGATCACTTCACCGCCCTGACGGGACCGGTTCCCGGATTCGTCGCATTCTATGCCGAGTGCATGATTGATTACGCTGTCAAGGCAGGGATTTCACCAACCATGGCCGACCGCGCTGTGCGCCAGCTCTTCCTGTCCGCTGGCGCGGTGATGGCGCACAGCAATGCCACGCCATCAGACCAGGTTCAGGAGATGATTGATTATGCAGGCACGACCGCGGCAGGGCTTCTGGTGATGAAGAATTCGTCCATCGCAGATGCCATCGCCGAAGGGCTCGACGCCGCCGTCGCAAAAGCGCGCAAACTCGGCTGACGCCCCCTAGGGAATCCGCATAGTCTCGATCAGTTCGACATCAGACTCGAGGCAGATTTCACGAATGCGTTCATCCGGGCAATATTCCGTCACGAAGGTGTCGACCTGACCGAGATGGCCGATACGGACCGGCGCTGTGCGTTCGAATTTGGTCGAATCGGCGACCAGAATGACATGCCGGGCATTGGCGATGATCGCTTGGGCCACTTTGACTTCCCGGAAATCGTAATCCAGCAAGGCGCCGTCATGGTCGATCGCAGACGTTCCGATCACCGCATAATCGACTTTGAACTGCCGGATAAAGTCCACTGCGGCTTCGCCAACTATGCCGCCATCTGATGAGCGCACCACACCACCGGCGATCACCACTTCGAATTGCGGATAGGTCCGCATCCGGTTGGCGACGTTGATGTTGTTGGTGATGATCATCAAGCGGCCATGTCGCAGCAGGGCCTGACTGACAGCCTCGGTTGTCGTGCCTATGTTGATGAACAGCGAAGCGTTGTCGGGGATCAGCGCCGCGGCTGCCGTGCCGATGGTCTGCTTCTCCTCGGCCGCAATCTTTCCGCGTTGCGCATATTCCATATTCTGAGTTCCAGACGGAATGATCGCGCCGCCATGGATGCGCATCAGCAGTTGCCGCTCGCACAACTCGTTGAGATCCTTGCGAATGGTCTGCGGCGTCACCTCAAAGCGCGACGCCAGATCCTCGACCAGAACGCGGCCGTCGGTTTTGGCCAATTCGATAATCTCGGAATGTCGAGGTGCTAGGTACATGGTCAGGTGTCATCCAGGCTGCGTTGGGTTCACACCCAGTCTAAAACGAAAGAAACGAAAATCACAATGCGCATTGTGCAGTGACCCGACGATCCCCGATGGGACTGCACCCTAACCATCCGCCCTGCCTTTCTAGGCACTGGCGGTCCGCCGCCGGAGAATATCGGCAAAAAACTGGGCTGCGTCATGCGGGCGGTCCACATCCCGGGTAATCAGACCAACCGCGCCCATGGTCGATCCGGTATCGATCGGGAGTTCGACGAATTCGCCGGACTCGAGCTCCGCCGCCACCACGCCGCGGGAAATGATCCAGATCGCGTCGGCAGCCCGCAGGAACGCCCGGCCGAAACTGTCCGACACCGTCTCGACCGCCCGCACGGGACGCGCCATACCCTGCTCCAGCATCACCCGCTCGACATAGGGGTGGATGATCGATCCCTCCGGAGGCACCAGCACCGGATGGTGCGCCAGAATGTCGGCAGCCACTTGCCGCTGGCCTGAAAGCGGGTGGGACCTGGAGACGATGAACACCACCCGGTCGCGGTAAAGCGGTTCGAATCTGAGACTTGTCATGTTCTCCGGCGCGGGCATCCGCCCCATGACCAGGTCCAGATCTCCCTTGCGCAGCTGATCAAGCAGCACGCGGTTTTCACCGGTGGTAACCCGCAGCGGGCTTTTCAGCCGTGAATCAAGAAACTCGACCACCGCGCTCGGCATGACAGTGACCGACACCGTAGGCAGGGCGCCAACGCGCACCGGGGGTCCTGTCATCGTGGTGACGTTGGTCAGGGCCGCTATGCCGCCACGCACCGCCGCAAGGCCGGACCCCGCATGCGACAGGAAAACCTCGCCCTGATGTGATAGCCTGATGCCCCGGCCGTCGCGTTCGATCAGCGCCGCGCCTACGATCTGCTCAAGTTCGCGAATCGTCCGCGTCACCGCCGGCTGGGTCAGCGACAAGGTAATCGCTGCACGGCCCACACTTTTCTGACGCGCCACTTCAACAAAGGCTTCAAGATGTCGGATTTTTATTCGCCGTGAGATATCCATACCCATTCCGGTATTGGTAATGCCAGAAAAAATCATTATTCATTTCCATTCCAATATGTAAAGTGAGTTCCGCAATGAGACAGAAAGCAGGGACTGAATGGCAATGACCAAATCCATCGGCGAACAGACACGGCGAGCGGTGCTGGGTGATGCTCATGTCGACAGGTCGATCGCCGCCAAGTCGCCCTTTGACGCTCCGTTTCAGGACATGATCACCGCAAGCGCCTGGGAAGGCCTGTGGGCACGGCCGAACTGGAGCCTGCGAGACCGCTCCATCGTCACCATAGCGCTGCTCGCGGCACTCGGACACGACGAGGAAGTGGCCATGCATGTCCGCGCCACGGCCAACACCGGCGCCAGTGAGGACGACATTTGCGAGGCCCTCCTGCATGTGGCGATCTACGCCGGTGTGCCTGCCGCCAACACCGCCTTTCGCATCGCCAAACAGACCTTCGCCGAGATGAAGGCCGAGCGGGGAGAGATCACATCATGAAGTCCAACCGGCCCCCCATCGCCAATTTTTTCCCCAGAGACCGGTCGTGGCATCCCAAAGCCTATACGCCTGACTACAAGACCTCGATCCTGAGATCTCCGTCACGCGCGCTGGTAGCCTTCGGCAACTCGGTGTCGGAGACCTCCGGCCCGGCATTCGGCCACGAGATCATCGGTCCGCTCGACAATGACCTGATCCTCAATTTCGCCCAGCCGGGCATGAGTGCCATCGGTGAGCGCATCATGGTTCAGGGTCGGGTTCTCGACGAACGCGGCCAGCCGGTCCCAGGTGTGCTGATCGAATTCTGGCAGGCCAATGCCGGCGGACGGTATCGGCACAAGAAGGACGGTTATCTGGCGCCGCTGGATCCAAATTTCGGCGGCTGCGGCCGCACCCTATCGGGCGATGACGGCGCCTATGCCTTCCGCACCGTTCGCCCAGGCCCCTACCCCTGGCCAAATGGTCCGAATGAATGGCGCCCGGCCCATATCCATTTTTCGGTATTCGGCCATGGTTTTGCCCAGCGACTGATCACCCAGATGTACTTCGAGGGCGACCCGCTGATTTCGCGCTGCCCGATTGTGCGCACCATCAACGACGACCGCGCGGTCGGTCAGTTGACGGCCCGGCTCGACATGGAGGCGAGCGCGCCGATGGATGCGCTGACCTACCGCTTCGATATCGTTCTGCGCGGTAGCCGTTCGACGCTGTTCGAAAACCGAATGGAGGGAAATTGACATGGCGACACCGATCGAAAGGCCGCTTTATCCCGTCAAGGAATCGGCATCGCAGACCGCTGGTCCCTACGTCCATATCGGCCTGACACCGAACTTCTGCGGCATAACAGGCGTCTACGATACCGACCTTGGTGCAACCATGGTCACCGACCAGACCAAGGGCGAACGTATTACCCTTGAAGGCCGGGTCTTCGATGGCGGCGGGTATCTGCTCACCGATGCGCTCGTGGAAATCTGGCAGGCCGACGCGGACGGGATCTACCATCAAACTGCTGAATCGGATTTTTCAGGCTGGGGACGGGCCCCCGCCCATGCCGAAACCGGAATCTTCCGTTTCGAAACCGTCAAGCCAGGCCGGGTTGCCTTTCCCGATGGCCGGATGCAGGCCCCCCATATCAATGTCTGGATCGCCGCCCGCGGCATCAATCTGGGGCTCAACACCCGGATTTATTTCGACGACGAGGCAGAAGCCAATGCCGCTGACCCGGTGCTGGGACGCATTGAACACCGTGACCGTGTCACCACGCTGATCGCCAGGCGCGACGGCAACAGCTACATCCACGACATCCATCTGCAAGGACCGCAGGAAACCGTGTTTTTCGATATCTGAGAGCGAAGCAAGCCATGGCTCATTTTATGACGCTGCCCGAAGCGGTGGCGCAGAACCTCAAAGCGGGCGACACCGTTGCCTTTGAGGGATTCACCCATCTGATCCCGCATGCCAGTGCCCATGAGGCAATCCGTCAGGGCATCAAGGATCTGACCCTTGTGCGAATGACCCCGGATGTCGTCTATGACCAGTTGATCGGCATGGGCGCTGTGCGCAAGCTCATTTTCTCCTATGCCGGCAATCCGGGCGTCGGTCTGCTCCGGCGGCTGCGTGATTCCGTCGAAAACGGCTGGCCCAACCGGATCGAGATCGAGGAGCATTCCCACGCCGCCATGGCAAACGCCTATGAGGCCGGTGCCGCCGGCCTCCCCTTCGCCACCTTCCGCGGCTACAAGGGCGCAGAGCTGGCCAGGGTCAACCCAAACATCAAGTCGGTCACCTGCCCGTTTACCGGCGAGGAACTGGCCGCCGTCCCGGCGATCCGGCCGGATGTCACCTTCATTCACGCCCAGAAAGCCGACCGTAAGGGCAATGTGCTGATCGAGGGCATCGTCGGCGTGCAGAAGGAGGCGGTGCTGGCGGCTAAGCGCTCGGTGGTCACCGTCGAAGAGATCGTGGACGATCTCGACACCCACCCCAACGCCTGTGTCCTGCCGGGCTGGACCGTCACCGCAATCTCACTGGTGCCGGGCGGCGCGCACCCTTCCTATGCGCATGGCTACTATCCGCGCGACAATGCCAGCTATATCGCCTGGGACAAGATTGCCGCTGACCGCGACCGCTTCCTTGCCTGGATGAAGGACAATGTTCTCGACGCAACGCCCGAGGATTTCGCCGACAGGATCAAACATTTGAGGAGCGCAGCATGAGCGAACCTGATTTCACCTCCGACGAAATGATGACCATTGCAGCCTCCCGTGCGCTGAAGAATTCGGATGTCTGCTTCGTCGGCATTGGCGCGCCTTCGGCAGCCTGCAATGTCGCCCGCCTGACCCATGCGCCGGATGTCACCCTGATTTATGAGAGCGGGACCATCGGCACCGCACCGCAGGTTCTGCCGCTGTCGATCGGCGACGGCGAACTGTGCGACACTGCGGTGACCACGGTATCGGTGCCGGAGATGTTCCGCTACTGGCTGCAGGGCGGCCGGGTGACCGTCGGCTTTCTGGGCGCGGCCCAGATCGACCGGTTCGGCAACATCAACACCACCGTCATCGGCGATTATGACACGCCCAAGACCCGCCTGCCCGGCGGCGGCGGTGCGCCGGAGATCGCCTCATCCTGCGGCGAGATTTTCATCACCCTGAAGCAGTCCAAGCGCGCGATGGTCGACAAGATCGATTTCTTCACCAGCTTTGGTCATGGCGAAGGCGGCGACCATCGCCAGCGGCTCGGGATCTCCACCAAGGGACCGACCCTGATGGTCACAGACCTTGCAGTCTGGAAGCCCGATCCGGTAACGCGGGAATTCACGGTGGTGTCTCTGCATCCCGGTGTGACCCGTGAAATGGTTCAGGACAATTGCGGCTGGACCGTCCGTTTCGCTGAAGACCTTGCCCAAACATCGCGACCATCCGGTGTCGAACTGACAACGCTGCGCGATCTCAATGCCCGTACAAAAGCCGCCCATTCCGGCGGGAAAACTGGAGAAGCCGCCTGATGGCCGAAGCTTTTATCTGTGATTACGTCCGTACCCCGATTGGTCGATTTGGCGGTGCTCTCTCCACTGTCCGTGCCGATGACCTTGGGGCAATTCCGATCCGGGCGCTTACCGAGCGCAATCCCGGTGTCGATTGGGAGAGCGTTGACGAGCTCTATTATGGCTGCGCCAACCAGGCCGGCGAAGACAACCGCAACGTCGGCAGAATGTCGGCGCTGCTGGCCGGATTGCCGGTCACGGTCCCCGGCACCACCATCAACCGCTTGTGCGGCTCTGGTATGGACGCCGTGCTCGCAGCCGCCCGCATCATCCGCTCCGACGAGGCAGACCTCGTCATTGCAGGCGGTGTCGAGAGCATGTCGCGCGCGCCGTTTGTCATGCCCAAGGCCGACAGCGCATTCTCGCGCAAGGCGGAAATCCATGACACCACCATCGGCTGGCGCTTCGTCAATCCGCTGATGAAAGCCCAGTATGGCATTAATTCGATGCCGGAAACCGGTGAGAACGTCGCTGCGGATTTCAACATCACACGCGATGATCAGGACGCTTTCGCGCTGCGCAGCCAGAGCCGGGCCGGCAAGGGACAGGATTCAGGCCGTTTCGCCAGGGAAATCGTCGCCGTGACAATCCCGCGCCGCAAGGGCGACCCGATTGTCGTCGACACCGATGAGCATCCGCGTCCCGGCACCACACCGGAACAACTGGCCAAACTGCCCACACCCTTCCGCGCAGGCGGCAGCGTCACGGCCGGCAATGCCTCAGGTGTCAATGACGGGGCGGCGGCCCTGATCATTGCCAGCGAGGCGGCGGCGAAGAAATATGGGCTGACGCCCATCGCCCGCATTGTCGGCGGCGCCACTGCCGGTGTCGAGCCGCGCATCATGGGCATCGGTCCGGCTCCGGCGACCCGGAATCTCTGCGCCCGCCTGGGTCTCAAGCCGAGCGATTTCGGCGTGATCGAACTCAATGAAGCCTTTGCCAGCCAAGGCATCGCCGTCCTGCGCCAGCTTGGCCTCGACGAGGACGCCGAACACATCAACCCCAATGGCGGCGCCATTGCGCTCGGCCATCCGCTTGGCATGTCCGGCGCCCGGATCACCGGCACCGCCGCGCTCGAACTTGCCATCCGCAAGGAAAAGCTGGCTCTGGCCACGATGTGCATCGGTGTCGGCCAGGGCATCGCCATCGCTTTGGAACGGGTCTGACATGCAAACAGGCGGGTACGGCTGGACATCTCGACTGTTCACTGATGGCGAAATCGCCAAGCAGTTTTCCGATGCGGCCATGTTCGCCCGTTTCGCCAGCTTCGAGAAGGCGCTGATCCACGCTCTTGCGGAGGCCGGCCTGATTGAGCCCGCCGATGCGGAGCGGCTGGTTGGCCAGATTGCAGGTTTCGAACCCGATCCCGAGGCCATCGCCACCGCTGTGGTTCGCGACGGACTGCCGGTGCCCGACTATGTCCGGCAGTTGCGCGCCCATGTCTCGGGACCAGGCAGTTCGCTGCTGCATCACGGCGCCACCAGTCAGGATCTGATCGACACCGCTACGGTTCAAGCGCTGGCAAGGATCAGTGCCATTCTCGGTGACCGGCTTGATGATTTGCTTGCCCTCCTCGACAGTCTCGCCGCCCGCGACGGCAGCAATCCGCTGATGGCCATAACCCGGATGCAGCCGGCGCTGGGATTTTCCACGCAAGATCGCCTGGCGGCATGGCGGCGGCCGCTCGAAACACTGCGCGACCAGCTTCCGGCGCTGAGACACCGCAGTGGCCTCCTTCAGTTCGGCGGGGCGATAGGGACACTTCAAGCTCTCGGCGACAGGCGCGAATCTGTTGCCCGATCTCTCGCCAAGCAGTTGAACCTGCACTGGCCTGGCCACAGCTGGCATTCCGCGCGGGACCCGATCACCGCCCATGCCACATGGATGGGCGATCTCAGCGGGGCGCTGGGCAAGATCGGCCAGGACGTGGCGCTCATGGCGTTACGTGGTCCGCAAGACATCCGGCTTTCGGATGCAGGCGCTTCTTCCGCCATGCCACACAAGCAAAACCCGGTGACAGCGGAGCGGCTTGTCACCCTGGCGCGCTACAACGCCACACTCGTCTCCGGCATGCACCACGCCCAGATCCATGAGATGGAGCGTTCCGGTGCAGCGTGGATGCTGGAATGGATGATCCTGCCACAAATGTGCGAAACCACCGGCGCCAGCCTCGCGGCAGCCCGTGCCTTATTCAAATCCATCGACCGCATGGGAGAGCCGTCATGAAGACACTGACTACCCAGGTATGCATCATCGGCGCCGGCCCCTCGGGCCTTCTGCTCGGGCAATTGCTCAACGATATCGGTGTCGACACCATTATCCTTGAACGCTCAAGCCTCGATCATGTGCTCTCACGTGTGCGTGCCGGTGTTCTGGAACAGGGCATGGTGGCCCTGCTCGAGCGGGCTGGTGTCGGCGAACGGATGCACAGCCAAGGCATGGTTCACGGTGGCTTTGCCATAACCCACGAAAACGACTTCCATAGGATTGACCTCGACAGGCTCACCGGTGGCAAAACAGTGATGGTTTACGGCCAGACTGAAGTGACCAAGGATCTGGTCGAGCGCCGCGCTGCAACCGGTGGCGTGACTCACTACGAAGCAAGTTCGGTCGACCTGCATGATTTTGATGGCGACACGCCGCACGTTACCTGCCGCATCGGTGGCGAGGATGTCCGCGTGGAATGTAAATATATTGCCGGGTGTGACGGATTTCATGGTGCAAGCCGGCGGTCGGTGCCCGAATCGGCAATCCGCACTTTCGAGAAGGTCTATCCGTTTGGCTGGCTCGGCATCATGTCCGACGTACCTCCGGTCAGTCATGAACTGATCTATGCCAGCCATTCCCGCGGTTTTGCGCTGTGCTCCATGCGCTCGATGAGCCGCAGCCGCCACTACATCCAGTGTGATGCCGGCGACAGCGTCGAAGCCTGGTCGGATGAGCAGTTCTGGAGCGAGTTGCGCCGCCGGCTGCCGCCGGAAATTGCCGAGACCCTGACCATCGGGCCGTCCTTTGAAAAAACCATCGCCCCGCTTCGATCCTTCGTCGCCGAGCCGATGCGGTTTGGCAATCTTTTTCTGGTTGGTGACGCGGCGCATATCGTCCCTCCGACCGGCGCCAAAGGGCTCAACCTTGCCGCCTCGGACGTGAACTATCTGTTTGAAGGCTTGCGCGGATATTTTCTCGAAGGCGATGCTTCGCTGCTTGACGCCTATTCGAAGCGCGCTCTCAGCCGTGTCTGGAAGGCCGTGCGCTTTTCCTGGTGGATGACCACCATGTTGCACCGCTTTCCCAACCAGACGCCGTTCGAAGCCCGCATTCTGGAAGCCGAGCTTGCCTACACGCTCGAATCGGAAGCGACAAAGGCCGCGCTTGCGGAAAACTATGTCGGCTTGCCATATTGAAGCCGGTTTTAAACCGTTTGTTCAGCTTGTATTCAGCAGCCCGTGACAATGATGGTGGCATTATTGTCGTTCCTAGCCGCAGGTTGACCAGATGATGACGACCGCCCGATTCCGCTCCGCCGCAGCGCTCCTGACTGTGGCACTCCTGATGGCATGCCCCGTCTCCGCGCCGCAGGCATTTGCTGATCAGTATGGCGGCCAGCGCATGGTTCTCGTTACTGTTGATGGTAACTTGATGCGAGACATCCCCGAGGCCGGTTCGGTTCGCATTGTCATCGACAATCAGGGGCGGCGTCTTCTCATTGACAACTGGAACCAGGTAATCGGTTTCGAAATCCCGGCCTGGCAATACCAGCAGCAGAGCGGTGTTGGGCGCCAGCGGGACGCCGCTCGGTTTCCCGAGCGGCCGTTGCCGCCGCGCCAACAGTTCCGCCGCGATGACTTTGCCTCCATGCCGGAGAGCGGCGCAGGCATAGAACGCCGCGATCTCAACCCGATGACCGGCACTGTGCCGGATGCACCGGATATCATCAAGGCTCCCACCGTCGAAACGCCGCCAGCGAAGGCCGAACAGCAGCACCGGACGACTCCGAAGGCTCCGGCATTGTCAAAAGCCCAGGTGGCTGCCTTGCAGGTCTATCTTGACCGCAACGGCATCTCTCCGGGTGTCATTGACGGGCGCATGGGCTCCAATGTCAACAAGGCCATTGACGCCTGGGAGGAAGCAACCGGCGAGCGCATTGATCCTGCGGATACCGATCTTGTCGTCAGCCGTCTTGCTGCAGGCGGTGGCTTGGCGTTCACCACCTACACCATCACGGCGGAAGACGCCGCAGGCCCGTTCGTGGCCTCGATCCCGACCGATTATGCCGAGAAGGCGCAACTGGAGCGCCTGGCCTACACCTCGACACTCGAGATGCTGGCCGAACGCTTCCACATGGATGAGGCCTATCTCAAAGCCCTCAACCCGGATGTCGATTTCACCCTGCCCGGGGTTCAGATCAAGGTGGTCAATATCGGCCCGAAAAAGACCGGCGTGGTCACCCGCATCATTGCCGACAAGGGCCGCAAGCAGGTTCGCGCCTATGATGCCAATGGCAAGCTTCTGGCAGCTTATCCTGCCACGATCGGATCAAGCGACACGCCATCGCCATCGGGAGACGTGACCATCGAACGCATCGCCCACAATCCCGGCTATACCTACAATCCGAAAATCAATTTCAAGCAGGGCAACAATGACAAGATTCTGCAGGTTCCGCCCGGGCCGAATGGCCCGGTTGGCACCATCTGGATTGCCTTGTCCAAACCCACCTATGGCATCCACGGCACGCCCGAACCTTCCGCCATCGGCAAGACCCAGAGCCACGGCTGCGTGCGGCTGACCAATTGGGATGCAGAGGAACTGGCCGGCATGGTGACGCCGGGGGTCAATGTCAGCTTCATCGAATAGGCGTCAATCCGGAAGAAGGATAGTTTCGCATCTGCTTGAATGCATGTGAAAGCAAGGCAGTAAAGTGTTTGGCCGACTCAAAGACTGAACAGCACCCAACCCGATGCCTGCATCCCCTTCCGGCCCTGATCGGTCTGCCGTCAGCGGTGCTGATCGACAAGAATCGGATTGCCGTCCGGGTCCATGACCAGAAAACTCGCTGGCCCGGTGGTGGTTTCGTCCGCCTCGACGTCGAACGCAACTCCCTTGGTTTTGAGTTGCTTCTGCAACGCGCGCACATCGGTAAACTCCGCCAGCGGCTCGGCGGTTTCACGCCAGCCCGGGTTGAAGGTCAGCATGTTCTTTTCAAACATCCCCTGGAAAAGCCCAATCACGCATCCACCATTGTTCATGATCAGCCAGCCCTGCGCCGCGTCGCCGCCAAAGGCTTCAAATCCGAGTTTTTCGTAAAACGCTCTCGATACCGCCAGATCCTTGACGGCGAGACTGAGTGAAAATGCGCCAAGCTGCATGAAATGACTCCCCTCAGCATCCGGTTCCTGCCCGCCATCTGGCAGGACAAAGGCGATACCGGGCAAAATCTACAGCATTTTCGCCAAACGCCAAAACCCCGCGATGCCGCGCGGTCTGACTGCTAACCTTCAGCCCTGGCTCAGCGTCCGCCGCACCGCGTCGCGCCAGCCCTTGAGCTTGGCGTTGCGGGTCTTGTCGTCCATCTCGGGCTTGAACTGCCTGTCGCGCGCCCAGGCCTTGGCAAACGCCTTTTCTTTGGGCCACACCCCGGCGCGGCTTCCCGCCAGCCAGGCAGCACCCAGCGCCGTGGTTTCAAGGATCGTCGGCCGGTCGACCGGAACATCGAGGATGTCGGCAAGCCGTTGCATGGTCCAGTCGGACGCCACCATGCCGCCATCGACGCGCAGCACCGTATCAGCCTCCGAACTCTTCCAGTCCTTCCGCATCGCATCAAGCAAATCCCGCGTCTGGTAGCAAACCGCCTCCAGCGCCGCGCGCGCGAATTCGGCCGGACCGGTGTTGCGGGTCATGCCGTAGATCGCGCCGCGTGCATCAGCATCCCAGTGCGGCGCACCCAGACCGGTAAAGGCCGGCACCAGATAGACATCCTGTGTCGGATCGGCCTCAGCCGCCAGATCGCCGCTGTGCTCGGCCTTGTTGATCACCTTGATGCCGTCGCGCAGCCACTGCACTGCCGCTCCGGCAATGAAGATTGAGCCTTCCAGCGCATAGGTGACCTTGCCGTCGAGCCGGTAGGCAATGGTGGTCAGCAGCCGGTTCTTCGACCGCACCAGGTCCTCGCCGGTGTTGAGCAGCGCAAAACACCCCGTCCCATAGGTCGATTTCAGCATGCCGGGCTCGAAACAGGCCTGGCCAATGGTTGCCGCCTGCTGGTCGCCCGCCACACCCAGAATTGGAATTTCGGCACCAAACAGGGCCTTCTCGGTGATGCCGAAATCGGCCGCACAGTCCTTGATTTCCGGCAGCATTTCTACCGGGATCCGCAGGATCTCGAGCAGTTCCGGGTCCCACTCCTGGGTCTTTATGTTGAACATCAGCGTGCGCGAGGCATTGGTCGCGTCGGTGACAAACGACCTGCCGCCGGTCAGCCGCCAGATCAGGAATGTGTCGATGGTGCCGAAGCAAATTTCGCCGCGCGCCGCTCGGCTCCGTGCGCCTTTAACAGTGCTGAGCAGCCAGGACAGCTTCGTGCCGGAAAAATAGGGATCAAGCAGCAGGCCGGTCTTGGCCGTGAAGGTCTTTTCCAGGTCCTGGCGCTTGAGTTTGTCGCAATAGGACGAAGTTCGGCGATCCTGCCAGACAATCGCCTTGTGGATCGGTTCGCCGGTTTCACGGTCCCACACGACCACCGTCTCGCGCTGATTGGTAATACCGATCGCCGAAACCTCCGATGCGCCAATGCCGGCCCGTTTCAGCGCCTGCTTGACCGTCGAGACCACCGTTTGCCAGATTTCCTCGGGATCGTGCTCGACCCAGCCCGATTGCGGGTAGAACTGCTCGAATTCCTGCTGACCGACACCGGCAATGCGCATCTCGCTGTCGAAAACGATGGCGCGGCTCGATGTGGTGCCCTGGTCGATTGCCAGTATGTATCCGCTCATTGTGTCCTCCCCTGCTCGCCATACCTGACCCGGATCAGCAAAATCCGGGTCATGACAGCGTCACCCTTATACGGCGCGTTTGCCGGTCATATAGGCATCAAGCGCGGCAACCTGGTCCTTGTCGAGCCGCAGCCCGCGCTTTGATCGCCGCCAGATCACGTCGGCGGCTTCCCTCGCCCATTCCTGGGCGATCAGATAATCCACTTCCAGCGCATAAAGACCATAGCCAAAATGCTGTCCCAGAGCTTCCCGGCTGGAGCATCCGCCGAGCAGAACCCGTGCCTTGGTGCCATACTGGCGGAAATAGCGCCGGGCTTGCTTCGGGTCGAGAAACGGATAGTCGGCAAGCAACCGGGCCACCTGCGCATCGAACCCGTCGGCGGGAAAATCGCCGCCCGGCAAGGCGGCCCGGTGGGTCCAGGGGGCTGCCTTCTTGCCAAGCCGGGCTTCAATCAGCTCCAGCATTGATTCCGCCAGTTTGCGGTAGGTGGTGATCTTGCCGCCAAAAATGTTGAGCAGCGGCGCGCCTTCTGCCGTGTCGGGCTTGAGCACGTAATCGCGGGTTGCTTCCTGGGCTGCGGACGCTCCGTCATCATACAGCGGCCGGACGCCGGAATAGGTCCAGACAATCGAATCGCGCTGCACCGGCTTGGCGAAATACTCGCTCGCCGCCGCGCACAGGTAGTCGATTTCCGGATCGGTAATCACCACGTCTTTCGGATCGCCGGTGTAATCCTGATCGGTGGTGCCGATCAGGGTGAAATCCTCTTCATAGGGGAGTGCAAAAATGATCCGCCCGTCGCCGTTCTGGAAAATATAGGCGCGGTCATGATCGTGCAGTTTCGGCACCACGATGTGGCTGCCCTGCACCAGCCGCACATTGTGCGCGTCCTTGCGCCCCACAACACCGGACAGGATGCGGTCGACCCAGGGTCCGCCGGCATTGACGATCAGCCGTGCCCGCACCGTCTCGCGCACGCCGCTTGCCCGGTCCGTCACTTCGATTTCCCAGACACCATCCTTGCGCTCGGCCGACACCACCTCGGTTCGGGTGCGGATTTCGGCACCGCGATCTGCCGCATCCCGGGCATTGAGCACCACCAGCCTGGCATCGTTAACCCAGCAATCGGAATACTCGAATCCTTTGGAAAACAGCGGCTTGAGCGGCTTTCCCACCGGTGATGTTTTCAGATTGACCGTCGTGGTGCCGGGCAGCAGCTTGCGGGTACCGATATGATCGTAGAGAAACAGGCCAAGCCGGAGCAACCAGGCCGGCCGCATGTCCTTGTGGTGCGGCAGCACAAAGCGCATCGGCCAGATGATATGCGGCGCATTCGACAACAGCACTTCACGCTCGCTCAAGGCTTCGCGGACCAGCCGGAACTCGTAATATTCGAGATAGCGGAAGCCGCCATGAATGAGTTTGGATGACCAGGACGAGGTACCGGAAGCGAGATCGTTCATTTCGGCGAGAAACACCGAATAACCACGCCCGATCGCATCGCGGGCGATGCCGCATCCGTTGATACCGCCGCCAATGACGAAAACGTCGTAGAGCTTGTCCTGTGCCATTGGCCTCTCCAGTCACGCACAACCCGTAACTTTTTCTAATTCGAAACCCTGGCGAATGTCAAAAGAAAACAAACGAAAGAAAAACAACACCTCTTGCCGGTGGACAAAGTGGTCACAGGACTGCGTCGGCAATGAAAAGCCAGACCCCCGTCGACACCGCCGCGATCGCCGTTCCGAGCGTCATGGAGGTCGAGGCGAGCCGCTGGCCGGTGCCGAAACGGCTGGCAATCAGCCAGGCGTTGACCCCGGCGGGCAGAGCGGCGGCGGCGACCACCACCTTGGCCTGCAGGTCCGGCAGATCCAGCAGCAGCGCCATGCCCAGAGCCACCGCCGGCATCAGCAGAAGCTTCAGGGAGACCATCGTCAAAGCCTGCGGCACCTGGCCTCTTATGCCATAGCCGCGCAGCGAGAAGCCCATCGCAAACAATGCCACGGGGCCGGCGACGCTGGCGAGGCTGGCAATCACCCGGTCGGCGACACCGGGAATTGCGAGGCCTGTCAGCCGCACCAGTATGCCGCCCAGAATGCCGATGATCATCGGATTGGAAATCAACTGGCGCAGAAAGCCTGAAAGCAGGGCGGAAAGGGATTTGGCCCCGGTGCCGGCGCCATCGCGCTTGAGCCCCCACTCGAACAGAATGATCGACGCCGCCATCATGATCGGCAGGTGAATCGACACGATCTGCGACAGCACCGCCAATCCGGGCTCGCCGTAGAGACCGGTGATGAAAGGAATCCCGAGCAGCACCAGATTGGAAAACGCCGCCGTCACACCGGCCACCACACCCGACCGCGCATCACGGCCAAAGCCTGCACGAATGACCGCATGCGCCGACCCCCAGGTCAGAAGCACGGCTGTGAAGTAGGTCACCCACACCGCCCAGGGCAATCCCTGATCGAAACTTGCTGTCGCGATGGTGCGAAACAACAAGAGCGGAACCGCAATGGTAAAGACGAAATCCGACAGCCCTTCCCCGGTCTCCGGCTTGAGCACCCGCAAGGCCGCAGCCCCATAGCCGATCGCGATCAGCGTGAAGACAACAAGGATGGTTTCGGCAAAGGGGGGCATGGGCGTGCGCCTCGGAACTTGATAGCGGGCCTTTGGTCTTAACCGCTCCGGACCGCGAGGCAAAGTGGCCGGTTGCATCGATGCCCGACCGCCGGTCTGATTTACCGCGCGTGCGGAGCACGTGGCGACATGTTCCCGTAGCTGCATGGACAAGAGCTCAAGTCGCGGTGGCCTGCAAAAGTCGTCGCTCGGACGAAGGGCGGCGGCCAGGTCAGCCCCTTTTCCCTCTCTGGAGAGGCATCGAGCGCCGGTGCGCCTGCGTTGTGTCCATGTGGTGAACTTGCCCCTACACCTTGGCTATGCGGCAAAGACGCTCTGACTGCTTGAAGCCATGCCTCATTGCCGCTAGGGATTTCTGGTAATTTACTGAGGACGGATTCCGCCATGCCCGCTTTCTCCCGCTTCACCGGCCTTGCCGAATCGCTGCCGCCCACCGTGCCGTTTGTCGGGCCTGAAACCCAGGAACGGGCGCGGGGCGAAAAATTCCTGGCCCGGCTTGGCGCCAATGAGAGCGGCTTCGGTCCCGCGCCTTCGGTGATTGAGGCCATCACCCGCGAAGCGCCGCTGAGCTGGCGTTACGCCGATCCGGAAAACCATGATCTGCGTGTGGCGCTTGGCGCCCATCTTGGTCTGGCGCCGGAGCGAGTGGTGATTGGCGAGGGCATTGACGCCCTTCTGGGCCTACTGGTGCGGCTGATCGTCGAACCCGGCACCCCGGTGGTCACCTCGCTTGGCGCCTATCCCACGTTCAATTTCCATGTTGCGGGCTTCGGCGGCAGGCTGATCACCGTGCCCTACCGCGACGATCACGAGGATCTCGATGCGCTTGTCGAAGCCGTTCGCCGGGAAAACGCCCCGCTGGTCTATCTCTCCAATCCCGACAATCCGATGGGCACCTGGCATTCGGCCAAAACGGTGACCGCCTTCGCCAAAGCCCTGCCGGAAACCACCCTGCTGGTGCTCGACGAAGCCTATGGCGAAACTGCCCCGGCCTCCGCCCTGCCCGCCATCTCAGCCCTTTCCGACATGCCCAATGTGCTCAGGTTCCGGACATTTTCAAAAGCCTACGGCCTCGCCGGCCAACGGGTCGGCTATGTCTTCGGCGTCGAGGAGACGGTGTCGATGTTTCACCGGGTGCGCAATCATTTCGGCGTCAACCGCCTTGGCCAGGTGGCGGCGCGCGCGGCGCTTCAGGACCAGGCATGGCTCGGGCAGGTGGTCGCGCAGGTGGCCGCATCGCGCGACCGCATTGCAACCATTGCACAAGGCCATGGTTTCACGCCGATCGCCTCGGCGACCAATTTCGTCACCATTGATTGCGGACGGGACGCAGCCTATGCCAAGGCGGTCCTCGACGCCCTCGTGGCCCGCGGCGTCTTCATCCGCATGCCCGGCGTGGCGCCGCTCAACCGCTGCATACGCATCTCGACAGGTCCAGAGGCGGAGATCGATGTTTTTCAAGAAGCCTTGTCAGAAGTCATCACGGCGCTTGATCTCAGATAGATCGCCGCGTAGACTTTTCCACCAAAAGTATTTTTGTTTTTAATTATAATTCCAATTACTTAAATGAGAATATTACATGAAAAATTGGTTTGTAGCGATACTCGCTATTTCAATCACTGGCTGCACCGCTTCCGAGCCGCAATCCATTATCCACCGAGAGGGATCGACGCTTGCAGAGAGGCAAGCCGTTTTTGATCAATGCGACTTTGCCGCGATACAGGCTATCCCTCGCGCTATGACTGTTGCGGTCAGCCCAGGTTACTCCAACCCGGGAACCTTACAATGCAACACTTATGGCAACTCTACCTCATGCTATCGTGTCGGAGCAGTCAACATCGCACCAACTTACTCCAATATCGACGCTAATCAGTCGATCCGCACGCGCTATATAAACCGCTGTATTGAGGCTAAGGGCTATGCCGTCGCGCTTCTGCCATTGTGCACGAAGCAAGAAGACAAGTCGTTCATCATCGCCACTCAAGACAATCAACCGCCGCTCTCACAAATAACATGCGCCTATTTTGGTCACTGACGAGGTCCAGCCTTTCCGTTCACTGGAGGGTTTGACCTTCATCTCGCTGCCCTTGGGATAGCCTCAATGCATGGTCATCCATTCGCGTGCGGCACGAAGGGCTGAGGCAAGGTCGGCCTTGCTCATGCTTTCCGCCAGTTCGGCGCGCAATGTCGCGGCCCGGTCCGAGCCCTTGATCGCGGCAATGTTGAGCCATTTGTGAGCAGCGACATAATCGACTTCGCATTCGCGTCCGGTCGCATACATCAGACCCATTTCGCAGAACACGTCTGCCCTGGCTTCGCCGCCGATGGTGGCCTGATCCTGATCATGAATTTCGTAACGTGCCATTGTCTCGATCCCTGTAACTATCTTTGTTTCGTTGTCCCTGTCAGCTCTTGAGAGCCACCATGCTTGTCTGTGCGTCCGGTTTGGCCCGGCGCTGTGTTGTTGGATTGAACTGTGTCGCAATCGACTAAAAAGCGCGTTAAATTGCATGCTTAACTGGAGACCAACAAAGTCCAAAGGCTTGGTAAATTTGGGATTTTGTTAAACATCCAAGCCGTTGGCTTCCGGCCAAACCAGCCAAATATCGGCTCCCGGGGAACGTTGAAAAAGTTACCAACGGCTAACCAAACATCCATCGCATTGTCTGAAAACCGGAGCGGATCTGGAAAAGCCTGTGAAAAACCGCGGGCATTTTTCGCCGCAGAAATCTGCTTCAGGCTTGGAATTGCCAGTTTACCTTTACGTAGACGTAAGTTAAGTAAGAAATACGCTTGAGGAAGCGTTTATCCTTTGGAGGAACACCATGATCCGCAAACTGATTGTAGCTGGCGCACTTGTTGCCGCCATGACTGCCCCGGCGCTGGCCGACCCGATCGAAGGCAACTGGAAGACCAAGAGCGGTGAAACGGCGGCAATTTCCGCCTGCGGCGGCTCTTATTGCGTGACGCTCAAGACCGGCAAGCATGCCGGCAAACGCATCGGCAAGATGACCGCCAAGGGCGGCGGCTATTCCGGCACGATCACCGATCCGGCGAAAGACAAGACCTATTCAGGCTCCGCGTCTATTTCCGGAAACACGATGAAAATGAAGGGCTGTGTCCTTGGCGTTCTGTGCCGTTCGGAAAACTGGGCCAAAATGTAATTCGGCGCCATTGCAACGCCTGACAAGAAAAACCCGTGCTGCAAACCGGCGCGGGTTTTTTTCGTTGGCACGAGATTGGATCGCGCGGTCTGGTTGACGCTGTCCAACCGGCGGAGTCGCCCAAACGACGGCCGGTTCGGCTGAGCGCCCATGGCATCATGGGCTGGTCACCGGCTTTGTTCACCGCGTCAAATTTCCGGTTCCGGCAGCGGCCGCGCATGGTCTGCTTGCTCTGAGTTTGATGACCTTCGGCGGCTTGTTCGCCAGATAGCATGAGACTTGGCGAATGCTGTTCGTGCTGCGACGGTGATCCGGCACGGCGCATACCGCCCCCGCATGGCCTTCCCGCGTCGCGCCATTAACCTGTTTGAATGCCAGATGAACGGCCATCTCAGGCGCTGTTCAGACTGCAAATGCGAAGGTGTTTCCAACAACGGGAAAACATTTGCATGAGCACGCTGCCACGCCGCCTCACCATCATCAGCCTGATTTTCGTGATCTTCGCCCTGCTGATGGCTGCAGCGGTCGCCAATTCCGCAAGGCGGACCGCCGGTTGGCGCAATGGCGCGATCGATGCCTGTGTTTTCCATCCCGACCTGAATTGCACGGTTTCACACTGAGACCGGCCCGAGAGGACAATACATGACTCTGCATCTCCACGTTGCCATTGCCACTATGCTGCGGATAATCGCCTTGGCCGCCTTTCTGGTTGGGCCTGTCGGCGCCTACGCGTATGCCAAGACCGGTGACAGGGATTCCGGCCTGTCGGGCGCGGGGTTCGTTCTTTACATCAGCCTGCAGCGTAACAGCATGTAAAACCGGCCTGGCGGGCACAAGCCCGATTTGAGACCCCAAGAGCTGGATGGGATTGACTGAAAGTCCTTTCTGAAATGGTCGTCTTTTCCTTGTCATCATTTCTCGGATATAACGATGCATGAATCATCGAATCTCTCCCCCCACAGCGAATGGCTTCATTTCCCCCGATCCGATTGGTCCGCAGGAGTTTTCCGATGCGGCCGACGCGGTTGCGGCACTGGAAGCCATTTATGATCGCAACACCCGCTTTTTGTGCGAGGCCTTCCAAAGGATCGCCACGGAAAAGCCGACAGGCCGCTACCGGGCCTACTATCCCCAGATAAGCTTCGAGACAAAATCCTTTGGCATGGTCGATACCCGACTGTCCTACGGGCATGTGGTCTCGCCGGGCCACTATGCCGCGACCATCACCCGGCCAGCTCTGTTCCGCAGTTACCTGAAAAAGCAGTTTGAATTGCTGTTGCGCAATCACGGCACACCGCTTGTGATTTCCGAATCCAACACGCCCATTCCCCTGCATTTTGCCTTTGGCGAAGGTGCCTATGTCGAGGCGGCAGTTGCCGAGAAACTCGACATGCCTTTGCGCGATTTGTTCGACACCCCCGATCTCGCCACCACCGACGACGAGATCGTCAACGGAATGTATGAACCCGGACCCGGCGAATTGCTGCCCCTGGCGCCGTTCAAGGCCCAACGCGTCGACTATTCCCTGGCGCGCCTGTCCCATTACACCGCGACCGCGCCCGACCATTTTCAGAACTTCGTGCTGTTTACCAATTACCAGTTCTACGTCGACGAATTCTGTGCCCACGCCCGTTCGCTGATGGCCGAAGGCAACGACGATTATGAGTTTTTCGTCGAACCGGGAAATCTGATTACACCGGTCGGTCATGGCAGCCCGACCGAGGGCGTTGCGCCGCCACGGCTGCCGCAAATGCCCGCCTACCATCTCAAGGCCAAGAACCACAACGGCATCACCGTGGTCAACATCGGCGTCGGCCCGTCCAACGCCAAGACCATCACCGATCACATCGCGGTGTTGCGCCCGCATGTCTGGTTGATGCTGGGGCACTGCGCCGGCCTGCGCAACAGCCAGAATCTCGGCGACTACGTGCTCGCCCACGCCTATGTCCGCGAGGATCACGTGCTTGATGACGATCTGCCGGCCTGGGTGCCGATCCCGGCGCTGGCCGAAGTGCAGGTTGCTCTTCAGGACGCCGTTGCCGAAGTCACAGGGCTTGAAGGTTACGACCTCAAACGCATCATGCGCACCGGCACGGTCGCCACCATCGACAACCGCAACTGGGAACTGCGGGACCAGCGCGGCCCGGTGCAGCGCCTGTCCCAGTCGCGTGCCATCGCGCTCGATATGGAATCGGCCACCATCGCCGCCAACGGGTTCCGCTTCCGCGTCCCCTATGGCACGCTGCTCTGCGTCTCCGACAAGCCGCTGCATGGTGAATTGAAATTGCCCGGCATGGCGTCGGCCTTCTACAAGATGCAAGTCAACCAGCATCTTCAGATCGGTCTGCTGGCGATGCAAAAGCTCGCCGCCATGCCGCCCGAGCGGCTGCATTCCCGCAAGCTCAGAAGTTTTTTCGAGACCGCGTTTCAGTGACAGACAAGAGGCGGGATCCCCCCGATCCCGCCGTTTTTTCCTGACCTGTTCGCAGACCCTGCTGGACTTCAATTCGGGCAGAGCGATTTCATAGGTTTGGCTGTCGCAAGACCTTGCCGCATATGGCAGTGCCCCTATCTGTCGGAAGATGTGCCGTTCGCCGCAATCACCGTCAAGCTCGGCAATCGGCCAGATTGACGCTCGACACCCTGCTTCAGTTTGCGCGCAGATCGGAAAGATAAATCCGCACCGCTTCCTGCACGTGCCGAAAGCGATCGCCGCCCAGATGCTTGCCGCCAAACCATCGCGTCACCACGATGATATGGTCGCGCAATCCTTCCCGCTCCAGCATCCGCAAGATCACCATGCCCGCACCTGCCTCGCCATCATCGTTCTTCAATGGCGCATCGGCACGCAGCAGGGCCCATGTATTGTGTGACGCCTTGGCGAATTTCTTCTTGCGGCAGAGCGCCTTGACAAAGGCTCTAGCCTCTTCCTCGGATGCGCAGGGTCCTCCCGAGACTGCATATTTCGACCCGCGGTCAGTTATGATGTTATCGAGAATGCGCATCGCTTGGGCTTAGAGCACTCCCCTGCCGGCGACAAGCCGGCTGTGGCAGATCAATTGGCATCTCTGCCCCTTCCAGCGAGGGGGCGGCCCAATGGCTGGTTCAGCCAAACGCGACAGTCGCTAGGATCTTATCGCAATCACGCACCAACGGCAGAATGACCGACAAACACACCTGGTCTGCCGCTCGGGCGAACGGCAGATCAACTCGGCACCACACAGGCGCGATGTCAAGCAAGGCGCGGCAGCGCACCCCGCCCTGCCCGGCCTTCCCCTTACATGTTGGTATAGACCGGTCCTTCGCCACCCTGTGGCGGCACCCAGTTGATATTCTGGTTCGGGTCCTTGATGTCGCAGGTCTTGCAGTGCACGCAATTCTGCGCGTTGATCACGAAGGTCGGTGTGCCGCTGGTCTCAACCCATTCATAGACTCCGGCCGGGCAATAGCGCTGCGAAGGACCGCCATAGACATCATGCTCGGAGGATTTCTGCAGCGCCATGTCCTTGACCTGCAGATGCACCGGCTGATCTTCCTCGTGATTGGTGTTGGACAAGAACACCGAGGACAGCTTGTCGAAGGTCAGCACACCGTCCGGCTTGGGATAGTCGATCTTCTTGTGCTGTGACGCCGGCTCCAGCGCCGCATAATCCGGCTTGCCGTGACCCATCGTACCGAACGGCGAAATGCCGAACAGGGTGTTGAGCCACATGTCCAGCCCGCCGAGCGCCACGCCGCCGATGGTGCCGAGTTTCGACCACAGCGGCTTGACGTTGCGCACCTTCTTCAGATCCGCACCGATCTCCGATGTGCGCCAGGCCGCATCGTAACCGTCGAGCGTATCCTGCGCCCGTCCGCTCGCAATCGCTTCGGCTGCGTGCTCCGCCGCCATCATCCCCGACAGCACCGCGTTGTGCGATCCCTTGATACGGGCGACATTGACAAAACCGGCCGAGCAGCCGATCAGCGCGCCGCCCGGGAAGGCAAGCTTCGGCACCGATTGCCAGCCGCCTTCGGAAATGGCGCGTGCGCCGTATCCCAGACGCTTGCCGCCCTCGAACACCGGCGCAACCGCCGGATGGGTCTTGAAACGCTGGAATTCCTCGAACGGAGACAGCCACGGGTTCTTGTAATTCAGATGAACGACGAAGCCGACAGCGACCTGGTTGTCTTCGAGATGATACAGAAACGAGCCACCACCGGTTTTCAGATCCAGCGGCCAGCCAAACGAGTGCTGCACCAGACCGGGCTTGTGGTTCTCGGGTTTGACCTGCCACAGCTCTTTCAGGCCAATGCCGTATTTCTGTGGTTCGCGGCCTTCATCAAGCTTGAACATCGAAATCAGTTGTTTGGCCAGCGAGCCGCGCACCCCCTCGCCAATCAGCACATATTTGCCCAAGAGCGCCATGCCGCGGGCATAATTCGGACCCGGTTCGCCGTTGCGCTCCACCCCCATATCGCCGGTGGCAACGCCGATCACCGCGCCCTCGTCATTGGTCAGCACTTCGCTGGCGGCAAACCCGGGATAAATCTCCAC
This sequence comes from Hoeflea sp. YIM 152468, assembly GCF_029210485.1. Classification (GTDB taxonomy): domain Bacteria; phylum Pseudomonadota; class Alphaproteobacteria; order Rhizobiales; family Rhizobiaceae; genus Hoeflea. The sequence continues at coordinate 96,604 of NZ_JARGET010000011.1, read as the reverse complement.
ACCCAGAGCCTCTGCGCGGTCGCCAAGCCATTTGGTCACGTTGGAGAGCGAAACGATGTAGTTGCCGTGATTGTTCATCAATGGCGGCATCATGAAATTCGGCAGCCGGACAGAGCCGGCAGGCCCAAGCACCAGGAAATGATCCGCAGTGACGGCGGTCTTGAACGGATGATCGGGATCATCGCGCCAATCAGGAATGAGCTTGTCGATACCCACCGGATCGACCACAGCGCCCGAAAGAATGTGCGCGCCCACCTCGCCGCCTTTCTCCAAAACGACAACCGTAAGTTCAGGGTCGACCTGTTTGAGCCGGATGGCAGCGGAAAGTCCGGCCGGACCTGCCCCCACGATCACAACATCAAACTCCATGCTCTCGCGTTCCACGGGCTCAACAACATCACTCATCGGAATTCCTCACCTTTAGATTCGAGCGTTTCCTTAGTCAGACAGAAGCATCAAATCAATCCAACAACGGGCTTTGGCGCCGATCCTGAAACCCGGGCCTCACAGGCCTGGTTTCCACGCGCACCGCCCGGCCATGCGACCTTTCCAACCTGTTTGGCAAATGGCGCGCACGGAGTCGAGCCGGATGCAGCAGGAATTGGAGCATCGTTGACGTAAACGTAAACGTCAATAGGCTTCGGGCACCCTGTCAGATTTGGTCATGGATCTGTGTCGCAAAGCCTGATTTCGCCGACACCGCGGCAGCCCTGCAGGACAACCCGGTTTTTTCGGCGCGAGCACTGGCAGACAGCCCCGCCCGTCTGTCAAGCAGTCGAGGCAAACATCGGTTGCATGGTCAGTATGATGATTGCGCCGGCGATGGACTTGTCCAGACCGGTCATCGGCGTCATCCGGCAATCCACCTCGAACATCTGACCGCTCCGATCGGAAATCTCATAGGTGTAAGAGACACTCGCGCCTGAAAAACACTGATCAATGCGCGGTCCCGCCCGGGACTGAAAACGATTGACGCCAATCATTTCGACCATGTGTTTGCCGATAAAATCGCAGGGCCGCTTGTCATGAAAATCGGCGTTGCGTTGATTACAATAGATATAGCGGTAATCACGGCTGACCACGGCGACCCGTTCCGGCACCGAATCCAGAATCATGTCCTGCACAGATGGATCATAGCCATCACTCAAGGGTATCTTCGGAAACTTCGGCAAGTCAGTCTCGGCGCAGTCGACCACATCGCGATAGCGGTTAGACAGCTCTGCCACCATGGCTGTGTAGCGTCTAACACTGCTGTCATCCTCGCTATTGTGCATGCAAAGCTGATTGAAGAACCCGATTTGCGTGATGACTTCGCTGCAATTGCGCGCCCGGAAATCGAATATGCGACGGGTCAGCGGCTTGAGACGCGCATCAAGCATATTGATATCAGTCTCATCACCACGGCGCACGGACAGAACCAAGTCTTTGCTCAGCTTTTCGAATCTCTCGATAAGAGCAGACAGCATCCGGCCTCCGAATTGTTCTTGTCGGATTGACTTTAGTGTTTCCTGTATAAGGACAATTGCCACTAGACTGCAAGCACCGCCCGCCAAGACAACAGCGTTCCATGCCGGCCGATCCAGACTGGAAGCCCGCAGCACTCCGGATCTGATGAAGCCAGCTTGGTTTCCCGGCGACTGACGCAAACCGTGTCAGGAAAGACAAACCATTGAAAATGTTTGGAAATAAGAAACACTGCACGCAAGAGAGAAAACCTGGCTCCGCCCTCCCGCCGCCCAGGCTGCATTGGGTCAGCCGCATCAACCCACGCCGCCGGACCGTGTGTTTGCCTTGCTCAAAACCGTGAACGATTTCCGGTTTGACCTGATTAATCACCCAGCGTCGCGCCGAGAATGGCACGAGAAAGCCGCGTTTCGGCTCGTTTCACTCACCGAATCGGCAAATCGAGCTGATTCGCATCTTCGGCAAAATGCCTTTGACGGTGTTACGGCACAGCCGGCCTCAACACGCGGGCGGGTCGATTGCCTGTTGAGATCGATAAGCTGGTCGCTGAAAAACGCGCCTGCAATGACACCACAAACACCGGCAGGTTTGATCAAGGTCAAGGCAACATGACAGCCGATCCGCAATGACCAGCTTTGCAACTGAGAGGCTGGTTCATGCAAAAAGAGTTCATTCGCAAACACGGTGGTCCGGCGCCACGCTACACCAGTTACCCGACGGCGCCGCATTTCCATGCCGGTATTGATGCAGATGTATATGCCCGTTGGCTGCGCAGCCTGACGCCGGGGCAGACCCTATCCCTTTACATCCATATCCCCTGGTGTGATCGCCTCTGCTGGTTTTGCGGCTGCAACACCAAACAGACACTGAAATACGATCCGTTGACAACCTACCTTGCAGCTCTCAGCCACGAGATCGACACCATTTCCGGACTGATCGATCCGGGCTGCAGGGTCACCGCGCTGCATCTGGGCGGCGGCTCACCGACGATGCTGCGCCCTGACGACATGATGGCTCTGAACCAGGCGTTGCGCAGCCGCTTCAATTTCGATCCCGACGCCGAGATCAGTGTTGAAATGGACCCCAATGACCTGACCGCTGACAGATATGATGCGCTTGCCGCCATCGGCATGACCCGTGCATCGATCGGGGTTCAGGATTTCGACGACAAGGTCCAGAAGGCGATCAACCGGGAGCAGACATTCGACCAGACCCGCGAGGTCGTTGAACAGGTGCGGGCGCGCGGCGTCCGCTCGGTCAATTGCGATGTGCTGTATGGCCTTCCGCATCAGACACGCCACTCCGTCGACCGCACCATCAAACAGGTTCTCTCGCTCACACCCGACAGGATCGCGCTGTTTGGCTATGCGCATGTGCCGTGGATGAAGACCCACCAGAAGATGATCGACGAATCAGCGCTGCCGGATCTCACCGAGCGGTTTGCACAGATGAACCACGCGGCCTCGGCGCTGACCGCCGCCGGCTACACCGCGATTGGCATCGATCATTTCGCCCTGCCGGCCGACAGCTTGGCCATTGCCGCCGCGTCGGGTGCGATGCGCCGCAATTTCCAGGGTTACACCAGCGATACAGCCGATGCGCTGATCGGCTTGGGGGCCTCGTCGATCGGGCAACTGCCGCAAGGCTACATCCAGAACCAGCCCTCGACCGGCCAATACCAGAGACAGGTCAATCTCGGTCGCCTTGCAGTGGTGCGCGGTTTCGAGTTGACGACGGAGGATCGGATCCGCGCCCGCATCATCGAATTGCTGATGTGCGACTTCGCTTTCTCCTTCGCCGCTTTGCGGCAGGAATTTGGCGCCCCTGCCGAATCCATCCTGGACGAAGCCGAGTATCTGGCCGGCTGTGACACCGACGGCATGATCGAATACGCCAATGGCCTGCTCCAGATCACGGCAAAAGGCAGACCGTTCGTCCGCTCCGTGGCCTCCGCATTCGACAGTTATTTCGGCACCGGAGTTGCCCGCCATTCGCTCGCAGTCTGAGCTTTTCTGCGCCTTTTGACTTGGCTGCCGGGCCTGCGCTGAAAATCGCCGGAGAAAGAAGCCATTGGCTTTTGCTCCGGATTTTTCTATAGCTTCGCCCAAACCACCATTCAATGAGGTAGCAAGCGTGACCGCAACATTTGACAAGGTCGCTGACATCATCGCCGAGACGAGCGAGATTGACCGCGATTCCATCACCACTGAAAGCCACACCATTGATGATTTGGGCATCGACAGCCTCGATTTTCTCGACATTGTTTTTGCGGTCGACAAAGAGTTCGGCATCAAGATTCCGCTCGAACAATGGACCCAGGAAGTCAACGACGGCAAGGCTTCCACCGAGGAGTACTTCGTTCTTGGCAACCTCTGCACCAAGATCGATGAACTGAGGGCTGCAAAGGGCTGACGCCCCTTGGCAACGGGGCATTCCATGCAGCTAGAATATTTCCAGATGATCGACCGGATCGAGGCACTGAACCTTGATGCGGATACGCTGGTTGCAAGGGCGACTGTTCCGGATGCGAGCCCCGTTTTCGAAGGCCATTTTCCCGGCATGCCGCTGGTTCCGGGCGTCTTGTTGATCGAAACCATGGCTCAGGCCGGCGGCTTTCTGATATTGGCCAAAACTGATTTCGCGGCAATGCCGTTTCTGATGTCGGTGGACAGCGCCAAGATGCGCGATTTCGTCAAGCCTGGCGCGGATCTGGAGATCACCGCGACACTCGAGCACGAAGGCTCGGGTTATGCGGTCATCAAGGCGAAGATCATGAGTGGCGGCAAGAAAGTGGCTGATTGCCAACTCAAACTCAAGACTCTTCCCTTTGATCAGGTTCCGCTGGCCGACATTGTTCAAAATCGCGCCGCTGAAGTGGGCCTTTTGGCTGCCATGGCGGACGTCGCAGGAGAACGGCAATGACAGAACCAAGCCATCAGGTGGTCGTGACCGGAATCGGGCTGGTGACCGCACTGGGCGTCGGGCGCCAGGCGCATCGTGACCAGTTGTTTGCAAGCACCGCGCCGGACCGGGTGACCGACAGCGAACGCTTCGCTCCCTACACGGTCTACCCGTTGCCCGAGATCGACTGGTCGGCGCAGATCCCGCGCCGTGGCGATCAGCGCCAGATGGAGAACTGGCAGCGGCTTGGCGTCTACGCAGCCGGCCTTGCCCTCGATGACGCCGGCTTCAAGGACGATGCCGAGGCTTGCGCCTCAATGGACATGATTGTTGCCGCCGGCGGGGGCGAGCGCGATATCGCGGCCGACACGCTGATCATTGAAGAAAGCCGCAAGCGCAACGACCGGGAGCAATTGCTCAATGACAAACTGACCACCGAATTGCGCCCCACCCTGTTCCTTGCACAATTGTCCAACCTGCTCGCGGGCAACATATCCATTGTCCACAAAGTCACCGGATCGTCGCGAACGTTGATGGGCGAGGAAGGTGCCGGGATTTCCGCCGTGGAAACAGCTTACGCACGCATTGCAGCCGGACAATCGACCCATTGTCTGGCGGGCGGCGCGTTCGTCTCCGAGCGTCTCGACATGCTGATGGTGATGGAGACGATCCAGGGCCTTGGCAAAGACCCGACCGCACCATTCTGGAACCAGGATGGAACCGCAAACGGCATGAATCTGGGAGCTTCGGGGGCTTTCCTGGTGCTCGAATCGCTGGAGCATGCGCAGGCGCGGGGTGCGCATGTCTACGCCCGTCTGGAAGCGGTTTTCGGAGATCGCGGTCCCCGCGACGACGGCCGGCTGGAAAAGCGGCTCACCCGTCTCGCCGATGACGCCGGTGCATCCGACGGCGGTGCAGACACGGTGGTGTTTTCCGGAGCCAGCGGCTATCCGGACCTCAGTGCCCGGGAAAGAGCCTTTTTGAAGAGCCGCTTCCCGGCCACTCCGCTGCGAACCGTCGGAGCCCTCGTTGGTCATTCCGTCGAAGCGCACTTCCCCACAGCAGTGGCGCTTGCCTGCCTGGCACTCGACGATGCGGCGCCGATCAGCCCGTTTGCAGCAGGCGAGGACGCTCCTGCATCGACCGCCGCAAACTCGGCAATCGTGACCACCATTGGTCATGTCCGCGGCGAAGGCATCGCCCGCCTGACGAGGACGTCATGAGACGGAGAAAGTCATGAGCAACTCTGCCTACAAAGATCATCTTGGCCGTCCGCTTGTCGCTGTCACCGGCATGGGAGTCGTCACCTCGCTGGGCCAGGGGGTGAAAGACAATTGGGCCGCCCTGACCGCCGGCACATCCGGTATCCACCCGATCACACGGTTTCCCTGCGAGGGCCTCTCAACCCGGATCTGCGGCATGGTCGACTTTATCGACATCCCGGTGCCCAATGCGGTGGAACGCTCCTATGCATTTGCCCGAGAAACCACGATCGAGGCTTTGGCGCAGGCCGGCGTGTCGGGAGATTTTGACGGCCCGCTGTTTCTTGCCGCCCCGCCCATCGAGCCGGAGTGGAATGCACGTTTTGAACTCGGCGACCGGGTCCGGCCAGAGCAGATGACGGGAAATGCCTATGAGCAGTTTCTCGCGATCCTGCGCGAGAAGGCCGATCCGGTTCTTCATGAGGCTTTTTTGTATGGCGCCATTTCCGAGCGGCTGGCCGAGCGGTTCGGAACCCGGGGACTGCCCGTGACGCTTTCCACCGCCTGTGCCTCTGGCGCCACCGCCATCCAGTTGGGGGTCGAGGCGATCCGTCAGGGCCGCACCAACCGCGCCCTGAGCGTCGCCACCGACGGGTCGGTCAGTGCCGAAGCCCTGATCCGGTTCTCCTTGCTGTCGGCCCTGTCCACCAACAATGATCCGCCAGAGAAGGCCTCGCGTCCCTTCACCAAGGATCGCGACGGTTTTGTCATTGCCGAAGGCGCCGCGACACTTGTGCTGGAATCACTTGAAGCTGCGGTCAGCCGCGGCGCCAGGATCCTTGGCATCATCAGTGGTTGTGGCGAAAAGGCCGATCACTTCCACCGCACACGCTCTTCGCCGGGTGGCGCACCGGCAATCGCCACCATTCGCGCAGCCCTCGACGATGCCGGAATTTCAGCCGACCAGATCGGCTACGTCAACGCCCATGGCACCTCGACGCCGGAAAACGACAAGATGGAATACCTGGCCCTGTCCGAAGTCTTCGGCGACCGCATGGCCGAAGTTCCGGTCTCCTCCAACAAGTCGATGATCGGCCATACACTGACTGCCGCCGGGGCACTTGAAGCAGTCTTTTCTCTGCTGACCATCTCCACAGGCACGCTTCCGCCCACCATCAATTACGACAATCCGGACCCCACAATTCCGCTCGATGTGGTTGCCAACGTCAAGCGCGACGCGACAGTCACCAGCGTGCTATCGAATTCTTTTGGATTCGGCGGACAGAACGCATGCCTTGTCATGGCGGCTGAACCCGCTTAAGTCATCTCCCGCACCGGCAACCGCCGGACCCATCTGGATCTTGCATCCACTCGAGGCTGAACGCCAAAGCAAAGCGTTCAGCTGGATGCCCGGTGTACAGACCACCCTGCGCGTACATTGGCGCCGGGCATGATTCCGCCGAGCTGCGAAGGAACAAAGTAATGCGGGCACTGCAACTGATCGAAGATCGCAAGCTTGAGACGGTCGACCTGCCTCCTCCCCCACCTCCGGGCATCGGCGAAGCCACAATCTCGATCAAGGCAGTTGCGCTCAACCATATCGATGTCTGGGGCTGGCGCGGCATGGCGTTTGCCAAGCGCAAGATGCCGCTGGTCATTGGCGCGGAAGCATCCGGCGTGGTCGATGCCATTGGTCACGGTGTAGCCGGCCTGCTTCCGGGGCAACTTGTTTCAATCTACGGCGCCCGCACCTGCGGCCTGTGCCGTCCCTGCCGCGAAGGCCGCGACAATCTGTGTGAACACGTCAGTGGCGTCCACGGTTTCCATCTCGACGGCTTCGCCCAGGAAAAAGTCAATCTGCCGGCGCGGCTTCTGGTGCCGGCGCCGCCCGGGGTAACCCCGATCGGCGCGGCCGTGGCCCCGGTCACCTTCGGCACTGTCGAGCACATGCTGTTCGACAATGCCAGGCTTGAGCCGGGTGAAACCATTTTGATCCACGCCGGTGGGTCGGGGATTGGCTCTGCAGCGATCCAGCTCGCCAAGAAGATCGGCTGCACCGTCATCACCACCGTCGGGTCCGACGCCAAGATCGAGCCGGCCAAAGCGCTCGGTGCAGACCACGTGATCAATTACCGCGAGGACCGGTTCGAGGGTGTGGTGCGCAAGCTCACCAAGAAGCGCGGCGTCGATGTGGTGTTCGAGCATGTCGGTGCCGACACCTGGGCCGGATCAATGCTCTCGCTCAAGCGTGGCGGTCGTCTGGTCACCTGCGGCTCGACCTCGGGCGTGTCGACGCAGATGAACCTGATGATGCTGTTCCAGCAGCAACTCAAGCTGATCGGTTCGTTTGGCTGCCGGATGGAAAACATGGCCGACGCCATGCAGAAAATGGCAGCAAATCAGGTCCGGCCGGTTATCGACACCGAAGTCGGCTTCGACGAGATCGACACTGCGCTGGCCCGCATGGAAGGCCGGGACGTGTTCGGCAAGATCATTCTGCGGATGGATTGAGGCCAGTAGAGCGTCATGGCAACTCCAACACGCATGGTGCTAACACGCCTCGTCATCGCTCTGCGGCGAACAAAGGACTGGCTGATCGCGCACATGATCTTCAGCCTGCTGCGGCTGATCGCGCTGTTTCCCGCCGACCCGGCGATCGGTTTCGTCGACCGGATGGCCCGCCGCATCGGACCGTTGACCCGGCGGCACAAGCTGGCATTGACCAACCTTGCCCGGGCTTACCCGGAAAAAACCGAAGCCGAGCACGAAATGATCGCCAGAGACATGTGGGGAAACATGTCCCGGCTGGCGACCGAGTACGTCTTTCTCGATCAGCTTTTCGACTTCGATCCAGAAGCCAGTGAACCTGGCCGCATCGAGGTGGAAGGCGCAGAGATTTTCCTGAAATTGCGCGACACCAATAAACCGTTCATCGTCTTCACGGCGCATACCGGGAATTTCGAATTGCTGCCGATAGCCGCTGCAAGCTACGGACTTGACGTGATGGCGCTGTTTCGTCCGCCCAACAACCCCTACATCGCCGCGAAGGTCCTTGCCGCACGGCAAACCTCCATGGGCCATCTGGTGCCTTCACGCGCGGGCGCGGCATTTGCCCTGGCACGGCGGCTCGAAAGCGGTCGCGGTGTCGGTCTGCTGGTCGATCAGAAATTCCACAAGGGCGCAAAGACCCGCTTCTTCGGGCTCGACGCTCACACCAATCCGCTGCTGGCAAAACTGGTGCGTCAGTATGAATGCGATGTCTATCCGGCGCGCTCGATCCGGCTTCCAAATGGCCGGCACCGGCTTGAGATAGAGCCGGCCATACCGATTCCGCGCCAGCCCGGCGGCGGCGTCGATATTGCCGCCACAGCACAATTGCTCAATGACAAGGTGGAAAGCTGGGTGCGCGAGCACCCAGGTCAGTGGCAGTGGTTCCATGACCGCTGGCAAATCAAGCACCTGATCAAATAGCTCGAGCCGGTTCGAACTCACCATCCGTCAGGCAACGCCGCTCATTTCAGATGATCGCGCGGCGTTGCGGTGGGCCTGATTTGCGCCAGGCCCGGTGTATGGATCAGTGTTTGACGACAATGCGGGTGTTGCTGTTGCCGGTCTTTTGCACAAGCGAAAAGAACTTTGCCGCATGTTCCGGCGCCAGACGAACGCAACCATGCGAAGCAACACGTCCGAGCCGCTTGGTATCGTAGGTCGCATGCACGGCATAGCCGCGATGATAAAACACCGCATAGGGCATCGGCGCATTGTTGTATTTGCGGGACCGGTGATGGCGTGACAGCCATTTGGCCGAATAGGAACCGGTCGGAGTCGAGTATCCCTTGCGGCCGGTGGAAACAGGCCACTTGTACTTTACCTTGCCGTTGTAGCTGACCACCATGGTCTGCGATGAAATATCCACATTGGCCACAAGCTTGGCTGCGAACGCGGAAGCCGCCGACAGCGGCAGCAGTGAAAGGGCAAGAATCCCAGCCAAAAACAGATTGCGCATATGTGTCTCCCCAATTGCCCTGTACCTGATTGTACTAGCCGAAGACCAATTTATACAGATGAGCCGATGAGTTAAAGTTAAAATGCGGTGGCAAATTCGACACTTCAAATTAACCAATTGATATAGCGGAGTTAAATGCAAAACAGAATTGACAGTAGAACGATCGTGGCAAGGCAGTCGCAGGCACGCTCGAAGACGCTCAGTGCCGCCCGTATGTCGCCCTCGCCGGCTTGCTGGCGCCCGGAAGCATTCAGGCTGGGTTCCATGACCATCTCGCCGCCATACTGACGTGGTCCGGCAAGCGCCAGGCCAAGGGCTCCAGCCATGGCCGCTTCGGGCCAACCCGCATTGGGTGAGCGATGCAGCCCGGAATCCACCAGCGCCGCCTCCATCGCGTTGCGCATGGAAGTGGTTCCCCGCGCCAGCCCGGCGCCGGCCGCGATCAGCACAGCCGACAGCCGCGCCGCGGGCCAGTTGGCCAAATCATCCAGCTTCGCCGCGCCGCGCCCGAAATCTCCGTGACGCTCATTGAGATGCCCGATCATTGAATCGGCAGTGTTGAGCATCTTGTAGGCCAACAGGCCAGGCAGACCCAAAAGCGCATACCACAGAGCCGGCGCGATGATCCCGTCCGAAAAATTCTCAGCCAGGCTTTCGATCGCGGCGCGTGAAACCCCCGCCTGGTCCAGCACATCGGGATCTCGCCCGACGATCATCGCCACCGCTGTTCGGCCTCCGGCCACCCCCCCTTCACGCAAGCCGTCGGCCACCGCGATGACATGGTCTGCAAGGCTTTTCTGCGCCAGAAAAACCGCCACCACCACCACCTCAAACGCCATTCCGGCAACACCAAGCCCGCCGAACAGGCATGCCAGAGCCCAACCGCCAAGCGCAGACAGCCCCAGCAGAAGGACAAGGACGATCCATCCCTTGCAACGGCGCAGCTTGGCGCCATCCGAGGACCGGTTGAAGCGGCTGTCGGCAAACCCGATGGCGTAACCGAAAAACACCACCGGATGACTGATCCGCCGCCAGAGCCAGTCCGGATCCCCGACAACCCGGTCGCCGACCAGGGCCAGCAGCAACACCAGCAGATGGCTCACGACACCGCTCGCGCGCCGACAATTCGCAAGGTCTCGCGGAGCCGGACGGCAGAGAGATCGTCAGGCACCAGACCGATACGGATCAGCGAAGGGCTATGATCAAAGGCGCGCACCAGGAGCTGGTGCTCCGCCAAAGCATCCCGCACCGCTGCCCCGTCGCCCACCTCGCAACAGAAAAACAGCGGCGTCTCGCCGGTGATTGACACCCGCGCCATGTTCAGCGCTGATCGCGTTATCCGGTGTGCCTTGTCCAGCTTGGCGCGAAGCTCATTGACCAGATCATCGCGTGTAAACGCATGAGCGGCGATCGCCAGCGCCGGGCCCGACACAGCCCACGGCCCCAGCCGGTCGCTGATGATGTTGGCAAGGCCTGCTTCGGCGAAGACAAAGCCCAGCCGCAGGCCGGCAAGGCCGAAAAACTTGCCGAACGAGCGCAGGACAATCAGGTTGGGTTCCACACCGGCGGCTCCGGCCATCGACAAGTCCTGCCGCAAATCGGCAAAGGCCTCATCCACAATGACCAGACGGTGACGCTGCGAGCGGGCGAAGCCGAAAATGTCATCGCGCGGCGTCACCCGCCCGTCCGGGTTGTTGGGGTTTGCCAGCACGGCCGCACTTGCCCTCGTCGCCGCAGCCGCATCAAGCGCATCGATAGGGGCAACCGCTATGTCCATCCGGCGAAAGGCCATCTGGTATTCGCCATAGGTCGGAGAGACGATGGCGACTTCCGCCGCGTTCGGCGTCAGCCAGGGAAGCTGCTGAATGGCGGCCTGAGAGCCAGGCACCGCGATCGGCACCACTGCACCCCCATAATGGCGTTTGGCCAGTTCGCAGACCCGCTGAACCTCGCCCGGGTCCGGCAAACGCCGCCAGACATCGGCCGCAAGCTCCGGCAGCGGCAGGCTGAAGGGGCTGATCCCGGTCGACAGGTCCAGCCACTCCGACGCCGTGCCACCGTGCCGCGCGATTGCCTGCGACAGCGCCCCGCCATGGGCGATGGGGTCTTCGATCGGTTTCATTTTCTCTAATCGATTCTGTCAATCACATGCATGAAGGAGCCGGCGACATTGCCGCGTCTCAGACCGGCCGCGCCAAGATCGGCACCGAGTGCATCGCGCGATGAAAACAACCGCCCGTCCGCCTCGCCTTCCGACACAATGCCGGCGTAGTGAAACTCATGCGCCGACAGCTCCATGTTCCAGAAAAAACCAGGCATCGGCACCAGGCGGCGATAACCCAGATGCCGCTTGGGCTCGGCAAAGCTGCTCACCAGCGGCAACGCACCGAGCATCTCGTGGCGCGCACCCTCCCCGTCTATCAACCCGTCGCCCAGCACCATGTAGCCTCCGCACTCGCCATAGACAGGAATGCCCCGGTCAATGGCTGCCTTCATACCCGCCTTGAAGGTTTTCGCACCGGCGATGCGACCGGCATGAAGCTCAGGATACCCGCCCGGCAGCACCACAGCGTCGCAACCGGCGTCGGGGGCTTCATCGGCCAGCGGCGAAAAGAACGACAATTCCGCCCCCCGCCTCTGCCAGCCAAGCAGCATATGATCATAGGCGAAAGCGAAGGCGATGTCCCGCGCCACCGCGATCTTCTGCCCTGGTGGCGGAAGCCGCGGAATATTTGCCGGAGACGGCTTGGGGAGCGCCCTTTGCGCCAGCCTCAACAGCTTGTCGAGATCAATGCGGCTCTCCATCATGTCGGCCGCATCATCGATCAACGTCGCCAGCTGATCGTTCTCACTGGCCTGCACCAGTCCCAGATGGCGCTGCGGCAGCCTCAGTTTTTCGTTTCGCGGCAGCGCCCCGATCACGTCGATGCGGGCTTTCTCGAGTGCCTGGCGCAGCATGCCTTCATGTCGTGCACTGCCGACCTGGTTGAGAATGACACCTGGCACCAGCACGTCTGGATGGAAATTGGCAAATCCGTGCGCCAGCGCCGCCACCGAATGTGACATGCTGGCGCAATTGATCACCAATATGACCGGCAGTCCGAGTAACCCTGCAAGATCACCAGCCGAACCCGAGCCGTCCGCTGCACCGTCAAACAGACCCATCATCGCCTCGATCAAAAGCATGCGTCCGCCCTGCGATTGCAGCGATGCATTGGCCAAGAGCAGATCACTGCGCATCGCCCACGGATCATAATTGAGACAGGACCGGCCGCTGGCGGCGGCATGAAAGGCCGGATCAATATAGTCCGGCCCCGCCTTGCCAGGTGCCAGCGCCACGCCGCGGCGCTTGAACGCCCTGAGCAGGCCCAATGTCACAGTTGTCTTGCCGGCGCCGGACTGGGGCGCGGCAATCATCAAACCGGTCATGCGGTATCTTTCTGCGCCTCGGCGCGGTTTCCAAGCGGGTCTGCGGTCAGCACCCTGCCGGCGGCGGCTCCCATCCAGTCAAGCGCCGACCGGAGTCGCACCACTTGTCCGACAACAACGATGGCCGGCGGTTGCAGACCGGACGCCGCAACATCGACCGCAGCGCGGCCAAGCGTCGTCTCGAGCACATTCTGCGCGGCGGTCGACGCATCGGTGACGAAGGCCACCGGCTCATCGGCATCACGTCCCGCGTCGATCAGGCGCGCGGCAATGGTCGAAATATGTTTCATCGCCATGTACATCACAATCACCTGGCTGCCGCGCGCCACGCCGACCCAGTCAATCCGGTCGGGCACCAGGCCGGACGAATCGTGCCCGGTCAGAAAGGTCACCGTGTGGTTGGTGTCGCGATGGGTCACCGGGATCCCGGCATAGGCAAGCCCGCCGATTCCGGCGGTGATCCCCGGCACGATCCGGAACGGAATGTGATTCTCGACCAGCGTCAATGCTTCCTCCCCGCCTCGGCCGAAGACAAACGGATCACCGCCCTTGAGCCGCAACACGCGATGCCCCTCGCGCGCCAGCTCGACCAGCCGCAACGAAATGTCACGTTGTTTGGCCGAGGGTTTGCCGCCGCGTTTGCCGGCATATTCGAGGCTGGCTCCGGTTCGTGCCAGCTTGAGGCAATCGGCGTTGACGAGCGCGTCATGAATGATCACGTCAGCCTGGCTGAGCGCATTGGCGGCATGCAGGGTCAGCAGGCCCGGATCGCCCGGCCCGGCTCCCACAAGCCAGACCTCGCCCGGCTCCATCTGCGGCAGATTGTGTTGCCAGTCAGTCATGCTATTCCATTCATTCAACCGACGCTCTACCGTCAGGCCCCGAGGGTTACACCCGTATCAATCACACTCTATAACGGCAACAGGCAAGACACGATCAAGAACTGCGACATGGACGCTGGCGAAAACGAAATCCGGATGGAAAAACCCGCCACGGCGCTGCGCCGCGGCTGGACCACCGGCGCGTGCGCAACAGCCGCCACCAAGGCCGCATTGACCGCGCTGCTTGCCGGGGACTTTCCCGATCCGGTGACAATCACCCTGCCCAAGGGAGAACAGCCATATTTTCCGCTCGCCCGCGAGGCGCGCAGTGATCAACACGCCATGGCCGGCATCATCAAGGATGCGGGCGACGACCCTGATGTCACCCACGGCGCGCTTGTCATGGCAAGTGTACGCCGTTTGCCCGAAGGCGCGGGCATTGTCTTCAGGGCCGGTGACGGCGTCGGCACCGTCACCAAAGCCGGCTTGCCGATTGCTGTAGGCGAAGCCGCCATCAATCCGGTTCCCCGCAGGATGATGACCGAGGTTGTCACAGCCCTCTGCAGCGCACATCGGATCTCGCCCGACATCGAGATCGAGATCGCCATCGAGAATGGCGCTGAACTGGCGCTGCAGACCTGGAACCCGCGGCTGGGTATCATCGGCGGGCTCTCGGTGCTCGGCACCACAGGCATCGTCCATCCCTATTCCTGCGCCGCCTGGATCCACTCGATCCATCGCGGCATCGACGTCGCCCGCGCCGAAGGATTTCCGCATGTACTCGGCGCCACGGGCTCGACCTCGGAAAAAACCGCGCAAAGTTTTCACGGTCTCCCCGATGTCGCCTGTCTCGACATGGGCGATTTCGCCGGCGGCCTGCTCAAATATCTCCGTGTTCATCCGGTGCCGCGCCTGACCATCGCCGGCGGTTTTGCCAAGCTGAGCAAGCTCGCCCAGGGCGCACTCGACCTGCATTCGGGCCGCAGCCAGGTCGACATGCAATGGCTGGCCGGACAAGCTGAAACTCTGGGCGCTCATGTGGAATTGAGGGAGCGGATTCTGTCTGCCAACACAGCGATGGAAGTGCTTGAATTGACTCGAGATCAGGGACTTGATCTCCCGGCCGCCATCGCCGCCCAAGCCCGCACTGTGACACTCGATACATTGCGCGGCGCGCCGGTCGCAGTCGATGTCATGGTCACCGATCGCGCCGGAGCCCTGCTTGCCCATGCCAGCTGACAGCCAATCGCGTGAGACCATTCTGATCCTGGGTGGCACGGCGGAAGCTGCAAAGCTGGCAAGCCAACTGGTCGCGGCAAAACCCGGGGCCCGGATCATCACCTCGCTGGCCGGCCGCACAAGAGAACCTGCACCGCTGGAAGGCGAAGTCCGCAGCGGCGGCTTTGGTGGTGTCGAGGGGCTCGCCTCCTATCTGCAGGAAAACTGCGTCACCCGTCTCATCGACGCCACTCATCCGTTTGCCCGCCAGATCAGCGCCAACGCGATTGACGCCTGCAAACTCGCCGGCGTGCCGCTCGAGATCCGGACGCGAACGCCGTGGGTCAGGCAGCAAGGCGACAACTGGATAGAAGTCGAAACACTGGAACAGGCGCGTGACGCGATCCCGCCCCGCGCCCGCGTGCTGCTGGCCTTGGGCTCGCAACATATCGGCCTGTTTGCCAGCCGCGACGACGTGCATTTCGTCGTCCGCATGATCGACCTGCCGGAGACCCCTCTGGAGCTCCCCGACCATGCTCTGGTCCTGGGCCGTCCCGGCGACAGCGCAGCGGTGGAGACACTGCTGCTGATCGCCCATTCGATCAGCCACATCGTCTGCCGCAATTCAGGCGGCAAGGCGTCCTACGCCAAGATCGAAGCGGCACGGCAGTTGGGGCTGCCGGTGATCATGGTCGGGCGAGAAGTCTAAAATTTTTTGGCTGCCGATGGCTTTCCGCATTTTGGTTGCAGCGGTTGCCGCACGCCTGATGCCCATGGCAAAATGGGCCCGATTGAACAGGGAACCAACCCCGTGAGCCGCCAAACAGTCAATTCCATATGCGCAAGTTTGCCAGGCGCCGAAGTGTCCGACCCCTGGGGTGGAGGCCACGATGCCTGGAAGATCGGTGGCAAGATGTTCGCCTCGATCGGCGCTGTGACGCCAGGCGTCGCGATCAAGACCGATAGCGTGGAAACCGCGACAATGTTGATCGAAATGGGCGTCGGGACCAAAGCGCCGTATTTCCATCGTTCATGGGTGTTGCTGCCGTGGGATATGGAGCCCGGCGAACTCCGCGACCGCATCTTCCAGTCCTATTGGCGCGTCCGCACAGGCCTGCCAAAGAAGCAACAGGCCGAACTGCCGGATTATTCGCCGGAGTGAGGCTCAGTGCGGCTCAAGCGGCCTTCACCTTCTTCTTCTTTCCGACATTCCTGAGCACATGCGAGTACTCGGCATTGTAGAGATCACTGTCGCGAAAACTGACATCGCCAAACACCTTTCCGACCATGATCAGCGCCGTGCGGGTGATCTTGTGCTTGCGCACCTCTTCCTTCATGCCCTCAAGCGTGGTGCGAATGAACAGCTCATCCGGCCAGGTGGCGCGGTAGGCAATCACCACCGGGCAGTCGGCACCATAGTAAGGTTCCAGCGACCGCCGCACATAATCGAGATTGCGGATCGACAGATGGATCGCCAGCGTCGCCCGCGATTGGCCGAGAATTTCCAGCTGTTCGAATTCCGGCATCGACGACGCCTTCATCCCGGTGCGGGTGATGATGATGGTCTGGGCGACTTCCGGCAACGTCAGTTCGGTGGCGAGCCGTGCCGCCACGCCGGCAAAGGCCGGCACACCGGGCACCACTTCATAATCGATCTCAAGTGCATCCAGCCGCCGCATCTGCTCGGCCACCGCACCATAGATCGCCGGGTCGCCCGAATGTACCCGCGCCACATCCTGACCGGCTTCATGCGCTGTTTTCATGTCGGCAATGATCTCGTCGAGATGCATCGGCGCGGTGTCCTTGACCAGCGCAGTTTCCGGCGCCGCGTGGACGATCTCTTCGGGTACCAGCGAACCGGCATAAAGACACACCGGGCAGCGCTCAATCAGCTTCAATCCACGCACGGTGATGAGGTCGGGTGCGCCAGGTCCGGCGCCGATGAAATAGACGGTCATGCCGCGTCTCCTGAAACGATAGATGTCATGGCGGTGCCTTGCTTGCGGGCGTAACCGCGCGGTGTGTAGACCCAGGTCCTGCCGTCGCCGGTGGCAACCGTCGAGGAGTTGGATGAGCCGACCACGACCACGGTCAGCATGTCGACATCGTCGACTTCGAGTGCACCCAGCGGCACGATGCGGATCAGCTCGCCGTCTCGGCCCAGATTGGTCGCAAGAATCACCGGCGTCGAGGCCGGGCGATGCTCGAGCAGCGTGTCGCGCGCCCAGGCCAGTTGGGTGCGGCGCTTCTTTGACACCGGATTGTAGAACGCGATGACGAAATCACCCTCGCCCGCCGCAGTGACCCGGCGCTTGATGTCTTCCCACGGCGTCAGCAGGTCCGACAGCGAGATGGTGCAGAAATCATGCCCCAGCGGCGCACCGGCGCGCGCGGCAGCTGCCTGCAACGCCGAGATGCCGGGCGAGACCGCAATCTCGATCCGCCGTGCCTCTGCCGTCAGGCCCTCGGGACCATCGGCCTTGTCGAGCAGTTCAAACACCAGCGTCGCCATGGCGTAAATCCCGGCGTCACCGGAACAGACCAGCGCCACCGACTTGCCCTTGCCGGCGAGCTCCATGGCGTGACGCACCCGCGCCTCTTCCTTGCCGAGATCGAAATCATGCCGCGCCTTGCCGCTGGCCAGCGGCCCGAGCAGATCGAGATAGAGCGAGTAGCCAACCAGATCCGTCGAAACAGAAACCATTTGCGAAACCTCTGGCGAGCGCCAGCCATCAGACCCCGGCCCGATGCCGACCACCATCAATTTGCCCCGCGCCCTGCCCGGCAGATTGGCGGTCGTGAACGGCGCCGTCGCGCGCGCGATGGCGCAGGTGGCGCGGCGGCTCTTGCGCTTTTCCGCAACCAGCTCGCCAGCTGCACCGACTGCCGCCAGTGCCGCGCCCTCGGACACACCATGGCATCCGACTTCGGCAAAGACGATGTCGGAGGGGTGTTTCAGCCGCGGCGTTTCCGCTTCAAGCGTTGCCGCATCAAAGAACCGGGCCGGGCAACCAAAATGGCTCGCCACATGGTGCACTGCTGCCTCGTCGGCCTTCACGTCGATGGAAGCCACAAGCCCCACCGATGCGGGCGACAGACCCGACTGAGCCAGGCTATCGAGCGCAAGGCCCAGAGCTTCATCACCATCAGCGCCGCGCTCGCATCCGATCCCCAGCACCAGAGATTTGGGATGGTAAAGCAGACCATCCGCCGGGACGGGGATTGCACGATCTGACGCCACCAACGCGATCTCAGCATCCGCTGAAAGTTCCAGCCCGCTTTCCGCCAGCCATAGCGCTTCCCCCTCAAGCCGCACGGAACTGCCGGCCACCAGATCGGCCATCACCTGCTTGGCGTTTTCCGGATTGGCTAGAACCCAGCCTTCCGGCGGCGCATCCAGCGCAACGCCGAATTTGAGATCGCCCGCCGTGGTGATGGCGGCGAAACCTTCAATCCGATCCGCGATCTTGCGCGCCAGATCATTGGCCCCGTGATGGCCGCCAAGCAGGGGAATAACCGCAGACCCGTCTTCGGCAACAGCGATGACCGGCGGCTCGCTCATCTTGTCATTAAGGTGTGGCGCCAGCAGCCGGATCACCGCCCCCGATGCCATCAGCGCGACAATGGTTCGGCCGTCACGAAACAGCCCCCCCAAATGTTGGTCTGTCTCCGTAAAGGTTACGTCAACGGTTCCGGTGATACGCCGGGCCAGTCCATGCACTTCGCCACCGGTTGCAGCAGCGATGCGCCGCGCCATTGGCAAGGCAGCCTCGGAGAGAATGAGAATGGCGGCAGATGTGGTCATGCTTTGCTCCCGGGCAGGGTCTGGATCCAGTCCTCGCCGCCCTTGTAGATCAGGATCATCGAAAAATAGGGGGCGGTGTCTTCTGCCACCTCCGCAAGCGGCATCAGGCGTTCCGCCTCGAGGGAAACCCGCTCGACATAAAATGCATGAGGCAGCAGATTCATTTTGCCAATTAGCGCGCGCAAGCGGTTGAAATGCCTGCCTATCTTAATGATCGCTAATGCATCTGACGCGTTGATTCTTTTTGTGAGCTCTTCGTTGCCAAGTGGCCCCGGCAGAACGGTGAGCACATCGTTGCGCGCCGCCAGCGGCCGACCGGCCGCACTGGCTGCAGCCATCATCGAAGAGACACCCGGAACCACTTCGGTCGGGTACTTGGCCGCCAGCCGCTCGAATACATACATGAACGAGCCGTAGAAGAACGGATCTCCCTCGCACAGCACCGCCACGTCGCGGCCAACATCGAGATGCGCCGCAATTTCGACGGAGGCCTTGTCATAGACGTCGCGCGCCGGAAACCGGTCGGTCCGCATCGGCACCACAATCGGTATTTCCATCTGGCCGCCGGGCAGATGCGGGGCGGCGATGGCGCGGGCAAAACTCGGGCCCGTGTCGGGCGCAGGCCAGGCGATCACCGGAACCCTTTGCAGGATCTTGTGCGCCTTCAACGTGATCAGATCGGGATCGCCCGGACCAAGTCCGAGCCCGTACAATTTACCGGTCATGCCTGCTCCTTGGTCACCGACCAGAGCGTCACGGGCATCATCGGCTTCCAGCCGAGGTAGCGGCCGACCGGTTCGGCACGGCTCACCTGCAGGCGGATCAACTCGCCGCCATGCACTGCGTGCAGCGCGAACAGTCGCGCCTCACCTTCCACCGTCACCGCATTGGCAACCATGCGGCCCGAGGGCTTGAGCGCGTCCCATGCGGCCTCAAAGACGCCGTCATGCGAGACGCCGCCGCCGATGAAAACCGCATCCGGACTTGCAAGATCGGCAAGCGCATCTGGCGCCGTGCCTGCGATGATATCCAGCCCCGGCGCACCCAGGGCGATGGCATTGCGTGCCATCATGGTCCGGCGCGCGTCGCTGGCTTCAATGGCGATCGCCTTGGCGCCCCGGGCAGCCCGAATCCACTCGATCCCGATTGACCCGCACCCCGCACCGACATCCCACATCAGTCCTCCGGGAACAGGGCCTAGCCGGGCCAGCGTCATCGCCCTGACCTCCCGCTTGGTCAATTGCCCGTCATGCTCAAAAGCCTCATCTGGAAGGCCCGGAACGGACGGCAGCAGCACCGTTCCCGGCTGAGTTTCACATTCAATTGCCAGCGTGTTGAAATCGGCGAAGTTCGGCTTGTCAGCAGCAATCCGGTCGGCGCGCAGAACCTTGCTGCGCTCATCCGGCCCGCCGATATGTTCAAGCACATGCATCGCGGACCGGCCATAGCCGCCCGCGCTCAGGATCTGGGCGGCCTCGATCACCGTTTGGCCGGTCGAGGTCAGCGCAAGGATCCGGTTGCCTGGCTGGACATGTGCGGCCAGCCCGTGCACCGAGCGCCCATGCAGCGATATCATCGCCACGTCCTGCAGCGCCCATCCAAGCCGTGCGGCGGCCAGGGAGAAGGCCGAAGGCGACGGGATCACCCGCATCTCCGCAGCATCCATGTGACGCATCAAGGTGGCGCCGACGCCAAAAAACATCGGGTCGCCGGTGGCGAGGATCGTCACCGGCGTTCCGCGCCGCGCCATAACAAAGGCGAGTGTTTCCTTGATGCCGAAGGTCCAGGCAATGGTTTCGCGCCCGCCGCAGTCAATCCGCGCCAGCACCCGCTCCGGTGCAATGATGGTCTGCGCCGCCTCAAACAGCATTCGCGCCGGCGGTGTCAGACTGTCGAGACCATTGTCGCCGATGCCGATGATGGTCAGCCACGGAGCCTCAGCCATGCCCTTCAAGCCCTCCGGCAATCGCGTTGACAGCCGAACTGGCCAGCGCACTGCCGCCACGACGGCCTTTGACCGCGAGAAACTCGACTCCGCGCGGATTCGCAATCAGCGCGTCCTTGCTTTCCACCGCGCCGACGAACCCCACAGGTATGCCGAGTATCGCTGCCGGCCTGGGCGCTCCTGCATCGATCAGTTCGAGCAGCCGGAACAAAGCCGTCGGTGCATTGCCGATCGCAATCACCGCACCCGCCATCCGCTCGACCCACAGATCGACCTGCGCCGCAGACCGGGTGGTCGCATCGCGCGCCGCGATCACGCGCACCTGCGGCTCATTGAGCAGGCACAGCACCTCGTTGCCGGCAGGCATCAGCCGGGTGATTATACCCTGACGCACCATTTCCACATCACACAGCACCGGTGCACCAGCCTGCAGCGCAGCCCGCGCGGATGCCGTCAGTTCTGATGAGACAACGATATCAGCAGCCAGATCCACCATGCCGCAGGCATGGATCATCCGGACCACCACCTCCTGGGAATCGGCATCAAACCGCGCAAGATCGGCCTCCGCGCGGATGATGGCGAAGGACTTCCGGTAGATTTCAGCCGGATCGCGGATGGGGGCGGAGGCAACCATGCCTCAGGCCTTCTTCTTTTCCATCGACCGTGGGCCATGCGGATGGTCGGCATGCGGATAGGGATGGTGATGATGATCGTGGGAGTGGGAGTGGCTGTGGTCATGCCCGTGGTCATGCCCGTGGACATGATCGTGGCTATGCCCGTGGCCATGATGATGATCGTGCCCGTGGCTATGGTCATGCGCGTGCGAATGATCATGCACAGGTTCCAGATCTGCCGGACTTGCATGACTGTGCACCGGCGTCCACGGCAGCCCGTGCTCCTTGCAGAACTCTTCCTCGCGGCACGAGGCATCGCAATCGCCCTTGCAGGGGCAATCCTCCAGCCCGCCGCCAATGCCTTCGACATGGTGGTGGTGGCTTTCCTGCGGCAACCCCACTTCGGCCTCAAAGCCCAGCACCTGCTCGCGGTACTTGCACATCTGGCAGTTCATCAGCGCCTGACCATCGAGGATCTCCTGCACCCGGTCCTGGAAGGTGTCGATCACCAGCGGATGATCGTTGAGATAGGAAGCCTTGATGAACTGGATATCGGGATGGCTGGCCGCCACCTCGTCGGTCTGCGCATAGATCCGCTTGACCAGCACGCCGGTGAACAGGAAATACGGAAACACGATGATGCGCTTGTAGCCGAGCTTGGCTGCATGACTGAGCCCCGGACCGACCAGCGGAAACGTGACGCCCGAATAGCAGGTCTCGGCCCAGCCGAAGCCAAAGCCTTCCCACAGCATCCGCATCACCTTCGATGCGTTGGAATTGGCGTCCGGATCGGACGATCCGCGGCCAACCACCATCAGCAGCGTATCATGCAGCGCAACCTCGCCCTGCTCCTTGTTGGCCGTGTCGAGCGCCTGCTGGATCCGTTCGCCTGCAGCGCGGATCATCTTCAGATCAATGCCCAGTTCGCGTCCGTAGCTGATCACCATGCCCGGATTTTGCGCCTGGTAGGTGTTGAGCACCGAGGGAATGTCGTTCTTGGCGTGGCCAGCGGCAAACAGCATGCCCGGCACCGCCAGCACCCGCGTGACACCCTTGGCGCGAAGCCGGTCGAGCCCTTCGGAAATCACCGGGTTGCAGAATTCGAGATAGCCATATTCCACCGGCGTGTCCGGATAACGGGCTTTGAGTCCTTCGGCCACGGTGGCGAATTGCTGGGCAGCGTTCTGGTTGCGGCTGCCGTGACCGCACACCATGATGCCGGTCGTCTCGGGAATCTCTGTCTTGCTCAAAACTCAAGCCTCCGCGGAGTCTGGTCGCGCGTCGGATTCGGCTTCGTCAGCATTGTTCTGGGCGTTTGACTTCTTCCTGGTGCCGCGCTTGATCGCCCAGGCCGCAATGGCACCTGCCGCCGCAGCCGCAGCCCAGCCGACCCAATGCGAGTGGCCGGCCAGTTCGCCGACATGGCCACCATGAGCGAGCGCGAGCGACGCGCCGGGAATCGAGAAAATCAGGGAGTAGACAAGGGTGCGCATCGGTAGCCTCCGGACAGCGTGACAACTTCAGCACGATACGCCGGATGAAGCGAAACGACCACAGGGATCCTCTCATCTTACCGAACTGGACAGCTCCGGAGTTGACCCTTGAATTAAGTCGGTCGCACCGGAATAGTTCTCAGCCTGTCATCAGGCGCCGTCGCACATGAGTCCATGTCATAGGCGTTCGGGATTTGCAGGTCAAACACCGAATGCGGCAACCAGACGCTGATCTGCGCCAAAACCGAACGCGCGGTTTGGGAAATCGTGTCAGGCGAAACCCAGCCGCCGCGCCGTCGCTTCCAGCAGACGCCGTTCGCGCGGATCGACTTCGCCATCAGCCTTGGCAACCATGGCCATATGATCAAGAATTTGGCGTTTGCGCGCTTCATCGAGACCCGCCAGCATATCTGCCGCCTGGGCGTCGGTGGTCTCGTAGCCGAAATCATTGAGATATTTGAGGATGTCGGTCAGTTCGTCGCCATTAAGCCCCAGCAGCCGGGTGCAGATGGCGGCAAACGCATCGGCTTCGGCAGGGTCGACCGCCTTGTTGGCAAAGGACATTCTCACCAGCAGCAGCAGTTCGGCAGTCAGCATCCGATCGTTTGCCACCTTGTCCATTGACGTATTCAGATCGAGAAAAGCCCGCACCCGCTCGCCGAACGTTCCGTTGTCTTTTGCCGCATCAGTCATGGGCTACCCTTTTCCTTGGTCATCCGCGCCGGCTCAAGCCCGGCCCGAGCAGCATGGCCATCCAGCCGATCAGCCGACCGTCGCCGCCATCCACGATGGTGTTGGCCTGCGGTCGCCACCCTGCCGTCTAGAAAAGCGGATCGCACGGCTGTGTCAACCTGTCAAAGCAGCAAAACGCCGCCCGCACACACCATCCGCACCAGCATCGGTAGCTTGGCGTCTCTCACGGACTTTCAGACAGGAGCTGAAGCGCGCCAATCCAATCCGGCTTGCGCTGGAGCGTCCGGGTCATCAGAACATGACATGTCACTGCTTGCGCCAGCCCCCTCCGGTCGAGGAGGATTCCCCCGGGAATTGGCGGGACAGCAAGCGCAAGCCGATTGTCCAGCGATGCGCTGCATGCCATAGCTTCCCGCGCGCATCCGCGTGCACATTCCCAAAGACAGGCAATTCATGGACGATCCGACACTGATTCTGACCTTGCTGCTGCTGGCGGCGGCTTTCATGGCCGGTTTTGTCGATTCGATCGCCGGCGGCGGCGGTCTGATCGCGGTGCCGGCGCTGCTGCTGGCTGGCTTCTCTCCGGTTGAAGCGCTTGGCACCAACAAGCTGCAGGGCCTGTTCGGTTCGGGCTCGGCAACCGTTGCCTATGCCCGCAAAGGCCATGTCGACCTCAAGAGCCAGATCGGCCCCGCGCTGCTGGCAGCAGCAGGTTCGGCGCTTGGTGCGATCCTGGCCACCGTCATTCCCGGAGATATTTTCCGCGCCTTCCTGCCGTTCCTGCTGGTCGCCATTGCGCTATATTTCGCGGTCAAGCCGAATATGGGCGACATTGATCGCGCCCGGCGGCTTTCGCCGTTTCTCTTCGGCCTGATGATCGTGCCGGTGATCGGTTTTTATGACGGTGTCTTCGGTCCCGGCGCCGGATCGTTCTACATGCTGGCCTTCGTTGCGCTTGCAGGCTTCGGCCTGCTCAAGGCCACAGCCCATACAAAGCTGTTGAACTTTGCCTCCAATCTCGGCGGCTTTGCGGTGTTTGCCTTTGTCGGCGTGATTTCCTGGAAGATCGGACTGATGATGGGCGCCGCCCAGTTCGCCGGTGCCCAAGCCGGATCACGGCTGGCGATGAAAAACGGCGCCAGGATCATCAAGCCGCTCTTGGTGATCACCTGCATCGCACTTGCGGCGAAGCTTCTCGCCGATCCGGCAAACCCGATCCGGATCTGGTTAAACATCTGACGACCAAGGAATATTCCGCATTGCTTCTCCAAGGGAAAAGCATAATGTGCCGCGATTGGGAATTCTTTTGGGGTTTGATCATGAAGGCATCTGGGAAATTGCTGCTGGCGGGCCTTTGCGCCGCAATTGTTGCCGTGTCCTCGGCGAGCCCTGCCCTGGCCTGGGGCTGCATCGCCCTCGCCTCTGATGGCACCTATGGCTACAGCTATGACTACGAGTATGAGGAGGATGCGATCGAGCGCGCGCTCAACGAATGCGCCCGTCTGACGCCATCCAATGATACATGCTACATTGAGGAATGTGACCCGGACGAGTAAGCCTTGCCGCGCTTGCCGGCACTGCCTGTTTCACCGTGATTTGAGCGCGATCAAAACACGGCCAGGCCCCAGCATGATCACGCAAGGGACGGATGAAGGTGGCCAGATCACTTCCGAGCTTGTTGATGCCGATCCTGGCCAAGATCGCGGTCAGTGCTGCAAACACCGCCGCGACCAGAGCCTGGAACCGCCAGCTTGCCGGCAGGCTCGCCACGCGACAGGCATTAGAACTCCACCCCGACCTGCGCCTTCACACCGGAGCGGAACGGATGCTTGATCACTTCCATCTCGGTGACCAGATCGGCAAATTCGATCAGCTCTTCCTTGGCGTTGCGGCCGGTGATGATGACATGCTTCATCTCCGGCTTGGCCTTCAGCGTTTCGATCACGTCAGCGACATCGAGATAGTCGTAGCGCAGCACGATGTTGAGCTCGTCGCACAGCACCATGTCGATCTCGGGATCAAGGATCATCTCGCGGGCCTTCTGCCAGGCTTCACCCGCAGCCGCGATATCGCGTCCACGATCCTGGGTTTCCCAGGTAAAGCCCTGCCCCATCGTCGCCATTGTCACCTGGTCGGGGAAGGCTTCCAATACCTTGCGTTCACCGGTCGACCATTTGCCCTTGACGAACTGGACGATGCCGACCTTCATGCCGTTGCCGATGGCGCGAAAGATCATGCCGAAGGCCGCCGTCGACTTGCCCTTGCCCTTGCCGGTGTGAACGATCACCAGGCCCTTCTCGATGGTTTTGGTGGCAATGATCTTGTCACGCGCGACCTTCTTCTTCTTCATCTTTTCGGCATGGCGCTCATTGAGCTGCTCTTCGCTCATGGTGTCTGTGATTTTTCCACGTTCGCTCATCTCGGTGCATCCCTGTTCATCATCAATCCTGACCGGCAATACCTGCCGGTTCAAGTTGCATTCCTCAGATCTTGTTATCCGCAGTGTCATCAAAGGTCTTGGCGAACCAGATCCGTTGCGCCGCGCCATCAACCGCCGGCAATCGACCGCATTCAGTATAGCCCATACTCTGGTAAAATCCCGGCGCCTGGAAGGCGAACGTGTCGAGATAGACCCCGACCAGCCGCTTCTGCCGGGCAAACTCCTCCGCCCGGGCCAGAAGCGCACGGCCGGCACCGCTGCCACGCTGGGCTTCGGCAATGCCGAGCAGCTTGATGAACAGCCAGTCCTGAACCGTGTGCGCGGTCAGCCCGCCAGCCAGTTCTCCGGTCGCATCACAGGCCTTGAGCTGCAGCTGCTCAGGCTCGAACGGCAACCCAAGCTTGGCTGCCGTGCCATCGATGATGGCTTCGACCGTATCGGCAAAATCCCTGCCTTCGCCTTCAACCGTGAAAATTGCCAGTGTCATGCCCGGTCTCCGTGATCTGGCATAAGCTTGTCGCCAGCTTCAGCGAGCACAAATCTGGCCGAATTGCTCTTCGGCGTCCACAGTCCCCGGTCGATCGCTTCATCGAATTTCGCCGCCATTTCCCTGAGCGCGTCCGGATTCTTGTCGCGCAGGAACGCCAGCGTGTCCTCGTCCATCAGGTAGGCCTGGTAGACGGCCTCGAAATGGGCGTCACGCACCGCTCCGGTGGTCGCGGCAAAAGCAAACAGATAGTCGACGGTCGCCGCCATCTCGAAGGCGCCCTTGTAGCCGTGACGCTTGACGCCGTCGATCCATTTCGGATTGACCGCCCGGCCCCGCACAACGCGGGCAATTTCTTCTTCCAGTGAGCGGATCACCGGACGCTCGGGCCGCGAATGGTCATTGTGATAGATCGCGGGACGGCTTCCCCGGGCCGCTTCCACCGCCGCCGTCATGCCACCTTCGAACTGGTAATAGTCATCGGAATCGAGCAGGTCATGCTCGCGGTTGTCCTGGTTCTGAACCACCGCCTCGACCGTCGACAGCCGCTGCTCGAACAGCTCGTGCGCCGCCTGACCTTCGTTGCCCGCGCCATAGGCATAGCCGCCCCAGACGACGAAAGCCTCGGCCAGTTCGCTGCGCTCGGTCCAGCCGCCCTCGTCCATCAGCGCCTGCAGGCCTGCGCCATAGGCGCCTGGCTTGGAGCCGAACACCCGGAACGAGGACTGCCGTGCGGCAGCCTCCGGAGATGCCCCACCGGCGATCAGCCCGGCGGTCTCAGCCCGCGCCCGGGCGGCCAGCGGATTGTCCGCTTCCTCCTCGTCCAGCGCCGCAACAGCGCGGGTAGCCCGGTCAAACAGCGCGATCTGATCCGGAAAGGCGTCTCGGAAAAATCCCGAAATTCGCAGGGTCACATCAACCCGCGGCCGGCGCATCATTGCCAGGGGAATGATCTCGTAGCCGGTGACCCGCCGCGAAGCAGGATCCCAGACCGGCTTTGCCCCAATCAGCGCCAGCGCCTGGGCGATATCATCGCCGCCGGTACGCATGTTCGACGTGCCCCAGGCGGTCAGCGCCATCGAGGTCGGCCATTCGCCGTGATCCTGCGCATGCCGGGTGACCAGCAGTTCCGCCGATTTCCGGCCCAGCTCCCACGCCGCCGGCGTCGGCACCGCGCGGCTGTCGACTGAGTAGAAATTGCGTCCCGTCGGCAGCACATCGGGTCGTCCCCGCGTTGGCGCGCCGGAGGGTCCGGGTGCCACGAAACGGCCATCAAGCGCCGTCAGCAGACCTTGGATTTCGGCGGCACCGCAGGCCTCCACCGAGGGTCTGATCAGGGTCTGGATGTTCTCCATCACTGCAGCCGTGGCCGGCCAGTTTTCCGGCAATGCGACGCGGCCCGAGACCAGCTCGATCGCCAGCAGCTCGATCCGCTCGACGGTGTCGCCGTGGGTGCGCCAGAGATCGTCCGAGACCACTTGCAGGATTGAAGGCTTCGGCCCGGTCCATGGCTCTGCCATCGGGCAATCGAGCGGGTCGAACCCGGTGAACTCCATGTCCCGCGCGATCGCCCGCTGCAGGCTGTCCTCACCTGGCGCTTCGCCGCGCTTGATCCGCGCCAGCGCCACCGTGAGGTCGATCAGCAGCCCGCCCTCGGGCGAGAGCCCGAAAATGTGCAGCCCGTCGCGGATCTGCATTTCCTTGAGGTCGCACAGCCAGGCGTCGAGCTTTTCCAGCGCCAGATCATCATCATCGCCCGGCACGATTCCGGCATCGGCATCCAGTCCGATATCACGTACCAGGTCGAGGATCTGGGCTTTGAGCAACTTCAACCGTCGCGGGTCGTGACCCGACGCCTCGTAAAACTCATCGACCAGCGCTTCGAGATCCCTCAGCGGCCCGTAGCTCTCGGCCCGGGTCAAGGGCGGCGTCAGATGGTCGATGATCACCGCCGAGGTGCGCCGCTTGGCCTGTGTCCCCTCGCCCGGATCATTGACGATGAACGGATAGACATGCGGCAGCGGCCCGAGCACGGCTTCCGGATAGCAGCTCTGCGACAAGGCCAGCGCCTTGCCCGGCAGCCATTCGAGATTGCCATGCTTGCCCATATGCACAACTGCATGGACATCGAAGCTCCGGCGCAGCCAGGCATAGAAGGCGAAATAGCCATGCGGCGGCACCAGATCCGGCGCATGATAGCTGGCCTTGGGGTCGATGTTGTAACCGCGGGCGGGCTGGATGCCGACAGCAACATTGCCGAATCTCAGCAGCGCCAGATGAAACGCCCCATCGCGATAAAACGGGTCGGCTTCCGGTGCGCCCCAGCGCTCGGTCACCGCACTTCGGATCGACGCGTCGAGCGTCTCGAAAAACGCCTGATAGTCGTCAAGCGTCAGCGGCACGCCGCCGCTGCGGCCGTCGCCAATGGCATTGGTCGGCCCGGCCTTCAATGCATGCACCAGCGCATCGCCGTCAGCGGGGAGCTCGCCCGCCTGGTATCCGGTTTCGGCCATAGCCCGCAGCACCTCGACGGTGCCTGCCGGTGTATCAAGCCCGACGCCATTGGCGATGCGGCCGTCCCGGTTGGGATAATTGGCCAGCACAATGGCCACCCGGCGCTCAGCCGCTGGCGTCCGCGCCAACCGCGCCCAGCGCGATGCCAGTTCGGCGACAAACTGCACCCGGTCCGGCTCCGGCGCATGGGTGACGATATTGGCCTCAACCATCTCGTCAAACCGCGCCGCCGATTTGAACGACACCGCCCGGGCCAGCACCCGGCCATCAACTTCGGGCAATGCCACATGCATCGCCAGATCACGCGAGGTCAGACCCTGCTGCGATGCGGCCCAGGCTTCGCGTCCCCCGCCGGCAAACACGGCCTGCAGCACCGGCGCACCGGTCGATTCCAGCACTGTGCCCTTGGTCTGGCTTCCGGGCGACGACACCGCAAAGCCGGTGGCATTGATCACCACGTCGGGTGCGGCATCGGCAAAAATCGCCTCCACTGTGCCAACCGAAACCGGATCCTTGAGGCTCGAGACAAAAATCGGCAGCGCATTGGCGCCCCCGGCTTTGAGCGCCTCGCACAAGGCGCGTACCGGCGCGGTCTGACCGCTCTGCACCAGCGCCCGGTAAAAACAGATCGCCACCACCGGCGCGTCTTTGATCCAGTCCCTGCTCAGATCCGCAAGCTCGGGGCTGCTGACGGTCGGATGCCACAACCCCGCCTTGAGCAACGGCGCGGCCGGTGCGGGCCGCTCGCCGCCTTCAATCAGGGCCTCGGCATACTCGATCAGGCCGCGGGCATTCTCGGCGCCGCCTTCGATCAGATAGGCCCAAAGCTGGTCGCGCTGCGCCGCCTCCAGCGTCGACAGCGGCTCCAGCCCCGGATCAGGCCGGTCATCGCCGGGAAGCGCCGCAATCTTGAAGCCGTTGGCGATTGATGCGGCGTGCAGGCTTTCCAGCGCATAGGCAAAATAGCTCGCGCCGCCGAGCGCACGGACGATCACCAGCCTGGCCTTCGGCGCCATCTTCGCCACAAAGGTGTCGACCGACATCGGATGTTTGAGATCGCTCAGGCTCGCCAGACGCCAGTTCAATTGACCTGTCGTCTGCCGTGCTGCTGCGATGCTGGCCAGTTCAGTATCCGCCGCACTCAAGAACAGAATGTCACCGGGGCTCTGTCCGAGATCGACGGCCTCATCGCCATCGCTCAAGCTTCCCTTCTGTGCAACAAGCAGGTGCATCGGGGTTAACCGGTCAGCGCGGTCAGGCCGGCACGGATTGCGGTGGCGTCGATGCCGTGCAGGCCAATCACCACCAGCCTGGTTTCGCGCGCTTCTCCCGCATCCCAGGGCCGGTCGAAATGGCTGTCGATGCGGTTGCCGACGGCCTGCACCACCATCCGCATCGGCTTGCCGGATGCATCAGCAAACCCCTTGAGCCGCAGAATGTCGTGGGTGGTGATGAGGGCCTTGAGACCCTCGGTAAACGCAGCCGCGTCATTGATGGGCCCAAGCGAGACGACGAAGCTTTCGAACTCGTCGTGATCATGCTCGTGGCCATCTGCATGGTGCAGCTCGTGATGCGACTTGCGGTTGGCGATATCGTCTTCGGTGCCGATCCCGAGTCCGAGCAACACCTCCGGTGCCACCTCACCCTGCCGCGCCTCGACAAAGATCGGCTTGCGCGTCAGGTGCCCGGCGATTCCGGCGCGAACGCCTTCAAGCTCCCCGGCGCTGATCAGGTCCGCCTTGTTGAGGATGATCAGATCGGCGGCGGTCAGTTGATCCTCGAACAACTCCTCGAGCGGGCTTTCATGATCGAGCCCCTCGTCGGCCAGACGCTGCGCGTTGAGCTTGTCATGATCATCGGCGAAGCGACCGGCGGCAACCGCGGCACTGTCGACCACGGTTACCACGCCATCGACGGTTACCTGGGTCTTGATGCCGGGCCAGTTGAAGGCGGCAACCAGCGGCTGCGGCAGCGCCAGGCCGGAGGTTTCGATGACGATATGATCCGGTCGGTCCTTGCGCGCCAGCAGCTTCTCCATGGTCGGGATGAAATCATCGGCGACGGTGCAGCAGATGCAGCCATTGGTCAGCTCGACAATATCGTCGGCGCTGCAGACTTCCTCGCCGCACCCCTTGAGCACGTCTCCATCGACACCGAGATCGCCGAATTCATTGATGATCAACGCAATCCGCTTGCCGTTGGCATTGGCCAGCATGTGGCGGATCAGCGTGGTCTTGCCGGCGCCGAGAAAGCCGGTGATCACGGTGGCGGGGATTTTCGAACCAATCATGGCGTCAGCCCTTCATTTTGAGTGGCAGGCCGGCGGCGACGAAATGGACTTCGTCGGCCAGACTTGCGATTAACTGGTGAAGACGGCCGGCATGATCGCGGAACGCGCGCGCCATGGCGTTGTCGGGCACAATGCCGAGGCCGACTTCATTGGAGACAAGGACCACCGGGCCCTTGAGGATCGGAATGGTGGCGGCAAGTCCGTCAAAGGCCATGCCGAGATCGTGGTCGCCAAGCATCAGATTGGTGACCCACAGCGTCAGGCAATCGACCAGCACCGGGCGGTCGGCGCGGGCGCAGGTCTTCAGCGCCTGCGCCAGCTCAACCGGCGCTTCGAGTGTCTGCCACCCCTCGCCCCGCCGGTGTTGGTGCACAGCGATCCGGTCACGCATTTCATCGTCCCGGGCCTGCCCCGTCGCCAGATAGAGCCGGTCGGCCGAAGCCTGTTCAACCAACCCTTCAGCGAACGCGGATTTGCCTGACCTTGCACCACCGAGCACCAGCGTCACTGGTGGCAAACCGCTTGTCACGCCGGTGCTTCCTCGGGAACACGGGAGAGGAAATGCCCGATGAGACCACCGAGCAACAGCCAGAAGAACAGCGTTGTCGCCAGCGAAGCTGCGGCATAGGCCGAGGCGATATACGCCGGCACCTCACTCGAGAGATCTTCAGGCACCGGCGACCCCCACAGATGCGGGGCGACGATCACCACCAGACCCAGAACCTTGAGCGGCCATTCCGGACGCAACGCGATGCACCAGACGCCGATGCCCGACATCAGCACAGCGACCACCCACCAGATCTGCCGGTTGCCGAGATCAGCATAGGGAAACCCCGGAACCGCCGGCGGCAGGCTCATGGCCGGTGCGAGCTGGACGCAAAACCAGGCGGCAGCGCCGAGCAGCACACCGCGCGTCAGACCCTCGCGGCCGACCGGGAAATGGATACCCGTCAGCAAGGCCACCGCGGCGAGCATCAGGGAAAAGCCGGCACCGGCAACAAGATTGGCGAGAACAGTGTCGCCCAGCCGGCCGAAACCGAGCATCGACTCGTCGTCATGGCCATGCGCCCCGTGCGCATCACCGGCGTCGTGGCTGTGACCGGGCGTCGCCGCAGCGGCGGCGGCGGTTTCACCCGCACCATGCGAATGTCCGGCCCCGGAGCCTTCGTAAGCCTCGGCCTGCATGATCAGGGGAATCGTTTTGACATATTGAGCGGGCGTCATCGCCATACCGGCAATGAGCCCGGCGGCCAAAGCCGCCAGGAGCAACCTGACAATCATGATCTCAGCCCCTTAGTGGCAGGGAAAGCCGTAGGAATGGCGGGTGTCGTGCGCTGCATCGTGCAGCGCCTGCGAATTGGCCAGGCCAACGCCGAACACCAGAATCGAGCCGATGGCCAGCGCCATCAGGCCGGCAAGAGTACGCGCACCGATGCGATCGGTCAGGGAAAGCGTTTGAGTATGAGCAGTCATGACAACCTCCGTGGGTGACTTCGGGAGAACGTTTCTCCCGAAGGTCCGGCTCTCAACCGGTGCGAATGGCAGGTCTCCTGGCTCGCGGGTCACGTCGATGTTGCCATCAACAGCAGCAAATGCCGGCCTTCCCAACGGTGATTGCGGTCATGAAAACGGGACGATTCGTAGACAAAGAGGCGTCCGCGCCGATTGATCATGCCGCCACGTCAGTGGCTTGTCCGGTCCGGGGCCTCGAAATCGCGAAAAACACCATTGTTTCCCGCTATTCTGGTCTTCCTGGGCCGGTGACATCTGCCTAACCGCTCTACAGTCGCGGGGTCGGCTGCGATAAAGATGCCCTGATTGGGTCCATCCCGTCGCATTCCCTTTTGATCCGGAAATCCAGTTTGGATTTCTGGAACCATCCGAACCACAATTGATAGGACTGGCGCGCCAGACTGTCAATCGCAACAGCGCCATCCTCTGATCTCTCAACGGCGAAAGAGGCCGGCGGCGGCGACGAGCTGCTCAAACCCGACCAGCCGGTCAAGATCGCTGGCGATTTCATCGAGCGCGGTGTCAACATCCTGACGGTAGTTGATCATTCCGGCCTGCACGCCGAATTCCCTCAACAGCTGTGCGCGATAGGCGTCCGATCCAAACAGGCCATGCAGATAGGTCCCCTTGACCTTGCCATCGGGCGAGATGGCACCATCGGGACGTCCATTGAGAATGGTCATCGGCCGCGCGCAATCCGGACCGTGGCTGACGCCAAGATGAATCTCGTAACCGGAGAGGTCGATCTCGTGCTCTGCCGACCGGGCCTGCGTGTTGCGAACCCGCTTTCCGGGCCGCATCTCGGTCTCGATGTCGAGCAGCCCCAAGCCTTCGGCCACGGTGTCTCCGCCTTCCAGCCTTTCCGGGTCGCTGACGCTACGCCCCAGCATCTGATAGCCGCCGCAGATGCCGATGATCCGGCCGCCGCGGCGGCGGTGTGCCTGCAAGTCCTGGTCCCAGCCCTGCAGGCGAAAATCAGCGAGATCAGCTATGGTCGATTTCGACCCGGGGACAATCACCAGTCCGGCGTCGTCCGGCAGCCGCTCGCCGGGGCGCACGAACACCAGTTCCACCTCCGGCTCGGACCTGAGCGGATCGAAATCATCGAAATTGGCGATCCGCGACAGCACCGGCACGGCAATCTTGAGCGCCCGCGCCTCACCCCGTGTGAGACGTTCCAGCGCCACGGAATCTTCTGCCGGCAGCCGTGCCGCGGCTTTGAGCCATGGAATCACCCCCAGGCACGGCCATCCGGTGAAGTCCCTGATTGCCGAAATCCCGTCATCAAACAGACTGACGTCGCCACGGAACTTGTTGATCAGATAGCCCGCAATCATCGCCCGGTCTTGGTCCGGCAAGATCCGGTGCGTGCCCACCACCGAGGCGATGACGCCGCCGCGATCGATGTCTGCGACCAGCACCACCGGCACACCTGCCGCCGTCGCAAAGCCCATATTGGCGATATCGCCCGCCCGCAGGTTGATTTCGGCAGGAGATCCCGCGCCCTCCACCAGCACCAGATCGGCGCCATGTGCGACCGTGGCAAAGCTTTCCATCACTGCAGCCATCAATTTTGGCTTGAGCGCCTGGTAATCGCGGCCCCGCGCCTGACCGAACACTTTTCCCTGAACCACCACTTGCGATCCGGTTTCCGACTGCGGCTTGAGCAGCACCGGGTTCATGTGCACGCTGGCAGGCACCCGGCAGGCCAGCGCCTGCAGCCACTGGGCTCGCCCGATTTCGCCGCCATCATCGGCGACTGCGGCGTTGTTGGACATGTTTTGCGGCTTGAACGGCAGCACCTTCAAGCCCTTGTTTGCCGCCAGCCTGCAAAAGCCCGCAACCAGCACGGTCTTGCCAACATCCGACCCGGTTCCCTGGAACATCAATGCACGTGTCATGGCCCGTCGATAGCATCGCAACGCAGAGATCGAAAGCGCTTTCCACCCCGTGCGTTAAGCGGCCGCTAACCCTGTTTGCATTTCTCTGCAAAATTCTTTTCACGACATCTGAATTGCGACACTTCGGGGCGGGATTGATGCATCTCCGCATGGCCAATCAGCCTAGAGCTGCTGCAGATGGCATGGGCCATTTCAGGCGTGATCAATACCAGACCGAAAGGGCATCGCGATGCTTTACGTATTTAATTCTGCCAACCGCGTTCAGATCGCATGGAATGGCGTCATTCCGGCCCAGAGGGCCAACCAGAAGAACCATCGCGGGTTCATCAACAGCGTTATTCGCACGCTTTCTGCGGGCTGATCAGCCCCACCACAAAGCGCGCAACACGACTCTGCAGTCGCGACAGGGCCGGATGCTCAGGCATCCGGCCTTTTTTCATTGCAACAGATCGAATTCAGCCATCAAATGCGAAGGCCGTCCGGACCCTGCGGTCCGGACGGCCGGCCAAAGATACGCCTGGCGCCCTCGCAAAAACGCGCGAGGATCGCGACATCCCGGTACGCAATACCTGATCCGGAATGGTCGGCGGTTGTCCCCCGCCGTGTGTGAAGGTTTAACCCGGACATCGTTACCGGACGGTTAGTGAAACCCTAACCAATCATGAATCGGGCAATTAATTCACTTTGCCCGATCTTTTTTGCCGTTTGACCGAAAATGCCACGCGGCGAATTGCAAAATCACGCCGACGCGGTTGATTTCTTTTGCCAAGTCCTTACCCTGAACTGCGTTAGATTGACGCTTGAGGCCTGTGACAGAGTTCCGCAGGTCACATACCCAAACGTCGATGTCGTTGCCCTTTTGTCGCTGGCCAGCCTCTGGCTTGGCAGCCGCAGATCTGGATACGGCACGACGTCAATTGCATCGGTTTCCGGTAGACGCAGTGACCGGATTTGCCGAATAATGGAACAACCACTGCCGTAACAAGACTGGGAGGTCTTACTTATGAAGAAGCTACTCGCTTCCACCGTCCTCGCCGCTGGCCTCATGGGCTTTGCCGGAGTTGCATCTGCCGCAGATTGCGGTCGCGTTACCATCGCGAACATGAACTGGGCCTCGGCGGAAGTTCTGGCCAATATTGACGAGATCATCCTTTCCGAAGGCTATGGCTGCCAGGCCGAACTGGTTGCCGGCGACACCACGCCGACACTTACCTCCATGGTTGAAAAGCAGGAGCCGGACGTCGCGCCGGAAGCCTGGATCAACTCGCTGCGTACGTTGCTTGATGCGGCCGTTGCCGAAGGCAAGCTGCACTACGCGTCGGAATCGCTCAGCGATGGCGGTGTCGAAGGCTGGTGGATCCCGAAATATCTCGCTGCCGAACACCCCGAAATCAAAACCATTGACGATGCGCTGGCACACCCAGAGCTGTTCCCTGCCCCCGGCATGGAAAACGAAGGCAAGGGCGGCGTTTACAACTGCCCCGAAGGCTGGGGTTGCCGCATCATCACCACCAACCTGTTCAAGGCTTATGGAGCTGAAGACAAGGGCTGGGTAACAGTCGAAACCGGCTCTGCTGCTGGCCTTGATGGCTCGATCGCCAAGGCCTACGAAAGCGAAAAGCCATGGCTCGGATACTACTGGGCGCCAACCGCGATCCTTGGCAAATACGAAATGGTCAAGCTCGACCATGGCGTGGAGCACAACAAGGAAGAGTGGGACCGCTGCACCTCGATCACCGACTGTCCCGATCCGGTGAAGAATGCCTGGTCCAAGTCTGAAGTCTATACGGTTGTCACCGACGATTTCAAAAAGCGTGCCGGCCCGGCTTATGATTACCTGGCAAACCGCAGCTGGCCCAACTCCACGGTGAACAAATTGCTGGCCTGGATGGCCGACAATCAGGCGACCGGGGAAGCTGGGGCCCGTCATTTCCTCAAGGAAAATGAGGATATCTGGACGCAGTGGGTCTCGCCCGAAGCGGCTGAAAAGGTCAAGAAAGCAGTGATGTAAGACATCGCTTCAAAGGTGGCGGGCTTTGGTCCGCCATCTTTTTTACCAGATACATGCGGCTGGGGACCATAGCGCCGCTCAGATCTGGGGCCGAGGCCGGGGGAAGCAAGTGCCATTGGGTGCGTTCGTCGGACTGAAGGCAGCGATGAATTGTTGGTCCTTCGGGATCTGCGCACACTAATTTCCCGTATTTGGAGCGTGAAAATGGACTGGCTCATAGAATTTCCCGCCATGGACACCGACAGACTGACGGCCTTGAAAAAGACGATCGATCTCGGCTTCCGCAATTTCACCCGCGCCAATGGCGACATGTTCGAAACGGCACTCTATCCGGTGCAGTGGTTCATGTATCGTGTCGAGCAACTGCTCACCAGTTCGCCATGGCCTCTCGTCATTCTCGCTTTCGCAGTGATCGCGTGGCTGGCAAGCCGCAGCCCGAAGATAACCTTTGGTGTCATCATCACGCTGCTGCTGATCGGCTATTTCGACATGTGGGAAGACACCATGAAGACCATCGCCATGACGGTGGTGGCAACGATCCTTGCCATTATTGTTGGCATACCGATCGGCATTCTCATGGGTCGATCCAACAAGATCCAGGCTGTTCTCAATCCAATCCTCGACGTGATGCAGACCATGCCGAGTTTCGTCTACCTCATCCCGGTGGTCATGTTGCTCGGCATCGGTCGCGTTCCCGGCCTGATCGCGGTGATGGTCTACGCCATTCCGCCCATCATCCGGCTGACCAATCTCGGCATTCGCCTGGTCGACAAGGATGTGCTGGAAGCCGCGGATGCGTTTGGATCTTCCAATTGGCAACGGCTCAAGAATGTGCAGATGCCGCTGGCGCTGCCCACCATCATGGCTGGCGTCAACCAGACCATCATGATGGCGCTCGCCATGGTCGTGGTCGCCTCGATGATTGGCGTCCAGGGTCTGGGCCTGCCGGTGCTCAAGGCAATCTCGAACCAGTATTTCACGCTGGGTATTTTCAACGGCCTCGCCATTGTCGGCATCGCCATCATCTTTGACCGCACCAGCCAAGCCTATGGCAAGCGGTTGCAGAAGCATTTGGAGGTGGTCCATGGTTGAGCAATCCGAAGAAATCGGAATCAGTGTCCGCAATCTGTACAAGATTTTCGGACCCAATCCGGAAGCCTATATCGACGCCGTCAAAGGTGGCATGAGCAAGACCGAGCTCAACGACAAACACAATCACGTGCTCGGCCTCAAGGACATCAACATCGACATGCCCGGTGGCGGCATTCAGGTGGTCATGGGCCTGTCCGGCTCGGGCAAGTCGACCCTGATCCGCCATATCAACCGGTTGATCGACCCGACCATCGGCGAAGTCATTGTCGGTGACGATGACGTCGTCAAGATGAACGAGAACGAGCTGCGCGAGTTCCGTCGTCACAAGACCGCCATGGTGTTCCAGAAGTTCGCCCTTCTGCCGCACCGTACGGTTCTTGAAAACGCGGTTTACGGCCTGGAAATCCAGGGCTTGCCGCGAGAAGAGCAGGAAAAGCAGGCGCGGCGCTGGATTACCCGTGTCGGGCTGGATGGCTTTGAAGACAATTTTCCCAATCAGCTTTCGGGTGGCATGCAACAGCGTGTCGGGCTGGCGCGCGCGCTGACCAATGACGCCCCGATCCTGCTGATGGACGAAGCCTTCTCCGCGCTCGACCCGCTCATCCGCATGGACATGCAGACCGTTCTTCTGGATCTGCAGAAGGAAATCCGCAAGACCGTGGTCTTCATCACCCACGATCTCGATGAAGCGCTTCGCCTCGGCGATCGCATCGCCATTCTGCGCGACGGCGAAGTGGTTCAGCAGGGCACGAAACAGGAGATTGTGCTTCATCCAGCCGATGAATACATCTCCAGCTTCGTGCGCGAGGTCAATCGCGGCCGGGTGATTTCCGTCGACATGGTTGTAAAACCGCTGTCGGGCGAACCGCAGGGCATGGCGGTAAAATCCGGAACCGTGCTGGAAGTTGCCGCCAAGAAGATGACCGACTCCAACACATCGATGGCCCATGTCACTGATGCCTCAGGCAAGCCTGTCGGGGCGCTGGATATCCATGACGTGATTTCTGCCATGGTGACACCGGTCGATCACGAAGACGCAGCCGCCTGATCCTCACTTGCCCCGCAGCCTGTCGGGGCATCTCAAACGGATCAGACCCACTTGAAAACCCGCGGGCGGCAGTGTCGCGCGCGGGTTTTTTCATGTCCGGCGACAGCTTCTATTGCAATCATATAAGGACATCTTTATACGATATGCAATTGATCAGGAGAACTGTATGCCCGTTTCCAATCCACTTGCCGATCTGCTTGCCGAGAAAGGCGTCCTTCTCGCCGATGGCGCCACAGGCACCAACCTGTTCGCCATGGGGCTGGAATCAGGCGAAGCTCCGGAATTGTGGCTGGAAACGGCTCCGGAAAAAATCACCAAACTGCACCAGGGTTTTGTTGACGCAGGATCCGACATCATCCTGACCAACTCCTTTGGCGGCACCCGCAACCGGCTCAAGCTGCACCAGGCCGAAGGCCGCGTCTTTTCCCTCAACAAGAAGGCTGCCGAGATTGCCCGCGCCGTGGCAGACAAGGCGCCGCGCAAGGTCATCGTCGGCGGCTCGGTCGGCCCCACCGGCGACCTTCTGGTGCCGCTTGGCGCCATGACCTACGAATCCGCCGTCGAATCCTTCGCCGAACAGATCGAAGGTCTCAAAGCCGGCGGCATTGATGTCGTCTGGATTGAAACCATGTCGGCCACGGATGAAATCCGCGCTGCCGCGGAAGCTGCGGTGCGCCACGACCTGCCTTACATTTACACCGGCTCGTTCGACACCGCTGGCAAGACCATGATGGGCGTACATCCGCGCGACATCCACACGCTTGCCAGGGATATCGGCGAAGGCCCGTTTGCGGTTGGCGCAAACTGCGGCGTCGGGGCTTCCGACATTCTCTCCTCGCTGCTCGACATGACCGCAGCCGATCCTGATGCAATCGTTGTGGTCAAGGGCAATTGCGGCATCCCCCAGTTCCGCGGCGCCGAAATCCACTATTCCGGCACCCCGCCGCTGATGGCCGATTATGTCCGTCTGGCCATCGACGCCGGCGCCCGCATCATCGGCGGCTGCTGCGGCACCTCGTGCGAACATCTCGCCGCCATGCGCGACGCGGTCGACACCCATATCAAGGCGCAGCGTCCAACGGTCGAAACCATCGTCGAGCGGATCGGTCCGATGCGCAACACGGTTGCGGCAAAGACCTCTGCCCCGACGCGCGAGCGCCGCGGCCGCCGCAGCTGATCCCGCCTACTGTGTGTCAGATGAGATTTGCGCAGCACACCGGACTAACCGCCGAATGAATAGCTTGTGCTGACCCCGGCCCCGTATTTTTTCGGCACGGTCCTCGGGGTCTTGGAAAACTTGTTCCAGCGCAGCATGGTCTGATTGAAATTGCCTCCGCTCTTTGTTGAATCCACTCCGAAATACCACCCCGAGGCGGCATAGTTGGCATAGGCAACTTCCCTGATCAGCTCCGTGTGCACGGTGCCGACATCAATCGAGATGATTTTTTCGCCACAGGTGATATGCAGCACCGCGCCGACATCCTGGTATCTGCGCAACGTCAACTCACCGACCACGACGAACCGGCCGGCTTTCATACCGTCCAGAGCGCCTCCGGCCCCGATCAGTTTCTTGTTGCTAAAGAAGGCTGGCTCGCCCCAGTAGGGCCGCCCGGCGGCATAAAAGGTCCAGCGGATGACCTTTGAGCAATTGCGGTACTTCTCCTTGAGCCGCCAGACTCGAAATTTCATGCCCCCGAATTCCTTGGTGCCGGGGTCATACATCCTGCCGATCCGGCGCCGTTCGAGCTTTCGGTGAACAGGGTGAGAGGAATTGGCTTTCAACCGATCGATGATCTTCTTGTTGATCGCGCGGTCACGCCGTGTTCCTGGCCCCTTGCTGATTGGCGGCAGCGGTTTCGGTTTGAGCGGCGGCGGCGGCGGCCCCATCGGACCCGGCTCGCCGTCGTCAATCTCGATCCAGTGCCCGTCGTCAAACCGAAGATCGTCTTCGTTGAAAGTTTCATAATCCGGAAGCGGATTGATCAGAGGATCTTCCGGGTCAGGTGGGCAGTCGCCCTCGGGCGTGTCTTCGACCGGCGGAAACAGATGCAGCCAGCCGGTCGGATCAAGGCCCGGATAGCCGAACACGGTGGTCGGAAATTCTTGACCGGTGTGAAACGGCGTTTCTGCGCCATCGGCTTCGGCAGCTTCCTGCCGGACCTTTTGCGCGGGGACTTGGTTCGTGCTCTTGTTCATAGAGACCTCCCGATCCTCAAAAAGTCATTATGCTCCCGTTTTTGATGGTACCCAAATTCTCCAGCCCCTCCGGGCAAATCCCCGGGAGAATGCGCTTTCCCGGATCCTGACATGGACAGCCTGCAGAAAATCAATCAGGGAACGAACATCCGCGCGCACGAAGGCCGGCATTACCGCCAGCCCTCATCATTGCTTACTGACCGAGGCGTTCTGCCAGCCTCACCAATTGCAGGAATTCCGACCGGTAGCCAAAGGGATCGGTACCGCGCGCCTCAGACGCGATCTGTTCAATGGCGTCGTAGCTGTAGGATGCAACTGCATCGACCTTACGCAACTTCTGTCCGAACGCTGCCACCGCAATCGAAAACCGGACATCCTCTGACGCAGAATTGAAATCGCTGACTTCATTTTTCATCGTCGCCGGGATTTCCGTAAGCTTGCTTTGCGCCTCACCCGGTGCTTTTGCCCGGATCCTGAGGAACGCGTACTCATCGCCGTGCCCGGATTCAGCCCCCGGCGCAGGCGCAGGTTTTGCCTCGCCGTAACGCAAATCACTGGTCAGCACCGCCGGGCTTCCCACCGGGGTAATTTCATAGATCGCGGTGACCGTATGCCCAGAGCCGATCTCGCCCGCATCCACCCGGTCATTGTTGAAATCCTCGCGTTTGAGCGCGCGCGTCTCAAACCCGATCTGGCGGTACTCCGCCACCACTGCGGGATTGAACTCGAGCTGAAACTTCACGTCCGAGGCGATCGGAAACAGCGACGCCGAGGCTTCCTGCACCAGCGTCTTTTCGGCTTCCGACAACGTGTCGATATAGGCGGCCACGCCATTGCCGTTCTGGGCGATCGTCTGCATCAGCTGGTCGTTGTAGTTGCCCTGACCGAAACCGAACACCGACAGGAAAACGCCGCCTGCGCGCTTCGCCGCGATCATCGATTTGAGAGCCTCATCGTCGCTGGGACCAACGTTGAAGTCTCCGTCAGTGGCCAGCATCACCCGGTTCACGCCGTTTTTGACAAAGCCTTTCTCGGCCAGTCTGTAGGCTTCCTGCAGCCCCCTGGCACCGGCTGTCGAGCCGCCCGGGCGAAGCCGCTCCATCGCATCCAGAATTTCCTGCTTTTCGGCAACACGGATCGGCTCGAGAACCGTGCCCGCCTCCCCGGCATAGGTGACGATCGAAACCGTGTCGTCGGGCTCGAGCGTGTTGAGCAGAAGCCGGAAGGCCGATTTCAGCAATGGCAGCTTGTCCGCCGCATTCATCGAGCCCGACACATCAATCAGGAACACCAGATTGGCCCGCGGCCGTTCAACTGGCGCGATATCGTATCCCTTCACCCCCACATGCAGAAGCTTGGTGTTCTCATTCCACGGCGTCGGCGTCACCGTCACCGTTGCCCGGAACGGCGTTTCGGCTGTATCCGGGCCGGGGTAGCCATAGGGAAAATAGTTGACCAGCTCCTCGACCCTGACTGTCTGCGGGTCGGGCAGATAGCCCTGTCGCAACGCCTGGCGCATCAGGGCATAGGACGCCGTATCCACATCGGCGGAAAAGGTTGACACCGGTTCTTCTGCCACCGGCGTTACGCCGTTGCTCTCGAAACTCTGCACCCGGCCCTGTTCAGCTTCCGCCTCCGGCATCGCGGAGGGCTGCAAGGAATGCTGATCGGCCTGCACAGCAAAGTCTTGCCGTGCCAGGCCGCTCACCGCCGGGCCCGTTGACTGCTGCGACAACGCACCAGCCGGCTTCATGGCGCGCTTGGCCACCGGCGTATCAGACGGCTGAGGCACCGGCGCCATCTCAGCAGGCGCCACATGTATCATGGCATCAGGTGCCGTGTCCGTCAGCGCCCTGTCCCGTTGTTCGAGATCAGACTGCAAGGGACTCTTCGCCGCTTTTTCGGGACCCGTGCGCGTGCCCGCATCCAGAGCAGCAGAATCCTCGGGCCGCCAGCCCTGCTGGTCCTGCACGATCTGCCAGGTCATGTAGGCCGCCGCAGGCAGGATCATCAATGTGGCAAGGATCGAGCCCGCCAAATAGCGCTGTTTCATCAGTCCACTCCATATCGAGGTTGCGATATGGATAAGACGCCGGCCTGCAGCCGATCCTTGGGCTGTGTGGTGCTTTTCCTGTGCTGATTGCTCATAGGCCTGCATCGCCGCGCCGAGCGCCTGGCGTT
Source organism: Hoeflea sp. YIM 152468 (assembly GCF_029210485.1). GTDB lineage: Bacteria > Pseudomonadota > Alphaproteobacteria > Rhizobiales > Rhizobiaceae > Hoeflea. The sequence goes on along the minus strand of NZ_JARGET010000011.1, from coordinate 53,341 downwards.
TTGCGGCGTCCCGGGGAGCCGGTGCGCCCTGCGCCAGTTTCTCGAGATCTTGCTCAATCATGTCTCGTCTCCAGGCTCGCCAAGCAGCCGCTTCAGCCGCTTCCGCGCCGTGTGCAGATGATAGGAAATCGTGGTTTCGGCGCAGCCCATCACCACGGCGGCCGCGGCGTGGGTCATTTCTTCGCCATAAACCAGAAGCACGGCATCGCGCTGCTTTTCCGGCAGGCTGCGAACCGCAGCCCACAGATGATCGCCATCGCCTGCAGCATCCTCTTCCTGCTCCTCCCCGAGAGCCATGGCATGAACCGACCAGGCCTTCGTCCGGCGCACTTCCCGCGCCATCGATCGGGCATGGTCATGCGCCGCATTGATGGTCAGGCGATAAAGCCAGGTCCTCAAGGCGCTTTCGTTGCGCCAGGTGCGGATCGTGGCCCCAAGCCGCAAACAGACATTCTGCGCAATGTCTTCCGCCGCAGAGCGGTCGCGGCACCATTTCCAAGCCACACGATGAATAAAGTCGTAGTGACGTTCAACCAGCAGGGCAAAGGCCGCACGGTCGCCATTCGAAGCCAGCGTGGCTAGCGTCTGGTCCGCCGGTTCGTCGATCCGGGTCGGTGGTTCCATGCGCGCACTCGTCTCCATCATCAAAGCTATGACGACTCGAATCCGGCAATCCTTGGGTGCCGCTGCATTTTTATGCAAAGGCTGTCATGTAGAACCGGATTTGTGCTGCACTGTAGCGATAGGTCTGCCCCACTGGGCAGGCTTCGCGCGCCAGACACCCAGACGTCATGCAGCCTTGCTGACCCGCGACTGTATTCAAGTGGTCGCGGCAGGCAGTCACCGCCAGACCATCCGGCTTAAACGCATCGACCGGACAGCGCGTGAGGCAGGGCTTGGTGGCACAGCTGTCGCACGGGTGTGTGGTGATTTGTCTCAGCCGGGCAACGTCCTCCGGCCACCCCGACACATCCAAGGCGCTGAACAGGATGGCACCGCGATAGCCATGCCACAATCCATAGACGGGATGAATCAACATCCCCAACGGCGAGGCTTTCAGCCCCTCGGCGGCCATCCCCCATTGCTGAAACGGACGCCAGGGTTTGTCGGAAGGAAACACCGCCTCCCCGCCAACAGCCCGAGCGATCGGTGTGATGACGGATTTCGACCAGCTGTCGAGCGGCTCGCGCACCCCGGAATTCAACCGGTGCCACGCGGCGAATATCGGCCAGAACCCACCGCCGCCATGCCCGACAAGACAGACGGCATGGGCAGGTTCGCCTGCGGCAAGACAAAGCCCGGCTTTCGCGAGCGGCGATTCGCCATCCGGCACCACCCAGCCACGGATGCACAGGCCGTATGCCGCCAAAGCACCTGCAAGCAGCGAATTTATCCGCCGATCCGGTGCAATGACGTTAGCCACCACGCCCCCGGCCCTTGAACGCGGACCGCCAGACCTCCTTGTGAATGAGGCTTGCGACCTTATCCTGCCCGCCTATCTCCCTGGCGCTACCGGGCTGTGTTCATGTGAAGGCGTCGGGCATCGAATCCTTGCGCATCGCGATGTAGTCGAGCAACGCCTGATCAATCGCCGGATTCAGCTCCGGCGCCACATAGCTGTCGAGCCAGGACCGGCACAGGCTACGGGCGCGCTCCTCAATCCGCTTTTCACCCTCCGCCAGCCATTGCTCGTAGGAATTATTGTCGGCCAGCGACGAGCGGAAGAATGCCTGCTGGAAATTGGCCTGAGTATGGGCGCAACCGAGATAATGGTTGCCCGGTCCGACCTCTGCAATCGCATCCAGTGCCTGCCCGGTTTCCGACAGATCAATGCCTTCGGCGAAACGCTGTTGCATGCCCAGCTGATCGACATCGATCATGAATTTTTCATAGGAACTGACCAGCCCGCCCTCAAGCCATCCGGCCGCGTGCAAGGCAAAGTTGGTTCCCGCCAGCAGGGTCATGCTCAGCGTCGCCGCGCTCTCATGCGCAGCCTGCGCGTCGGTGATCTTGGAACCGCAGAGCGATCCCCCGGTGCGGAACGGCAGTTTCAGCCGGCGCGCCAGTTGCGCGGCGCCATAGGAGACCAGTGCCGGCTCCGGCGTTCCGAAGGTCGGCGCGCCTGACTGCATCGAGATCGACGCAGCGAAGGTGCCGAACAGCACCGGCGCACCGGGCCTGACAAGCTGGGTGAAGGCGGCGCCCGCCAGCACTTCGGCCAGTATCTGGGTCAGGGTGCCGATTACCGTCACCGGGCTCATCGCGCCGGCAAGAATGAAGGGCGAGACCACGCACGCCTGATTGTTGCGGGCATAGACCTTGAGCGCGCCAAGCATGGTTTCATCAAACACCATCGGCGAGTTGGCGTTGATCAGATTGAGCGTGACGCAATTCTGGTCGACGAATTCGGCGCCAAACAGAATCTTGCACATCTCGATCGTGTCTTCGGCCCGTTCCGGCGCGGTCACCGAGCCCATGAATGGCTTGTCGCTGTATTTCATATGGCTGTAGACCATGTCGAAATGGCGCTTGTTGACCGGCACATCGACCGGCTCGCAGACGGTTCCGCCGGAATGGTGCAGCGACGGCGCCATATAGGCCAGCTTGACGAAATTGCGGAAATCCTCGATCGTCGCATAGCGGCGCTCGCCATCAAGATCGCGAACGAAGGGCGGACCGTAGACCGGCGCAAAAACCGTGGCCTTGCCACCGATCTGTACCGAGCGGGCGGGATTGCGGGCGTGCTGGGTGAACACTTCAGGCGCGGTCTTCAGCAGTTGGCGGCACAGTCCTTTCGGAAACCGGACCCGCTCACCCTTGACATCTGCACCGGCCTCGCGCCACAGCGCAAGCGCCTCCGCGTCATCGCGAAATTCGATGCCGATTTCCTCGAGAATCCTATCGGCATTGCGTTCGATCAGGCTGAGGCCCTCCTCGTCCAGCACCTCGTATTCGCCCAGCTTGCGCTGGATGAAGGGCATGGATTGACCGGGGCCACCGCCGGAGCGAAGCGCCCGGCGCCCTGCGGCACCTTTGCCGCGTCGCCCTGCCGCCGCTTCCGGCGCTGCATCCTGAGCCAGTTCAGGGGTGGAAAGCGTGTCTGGATTCACCATGAAAAGCCTGCTTATTCTAGATTGGCGCACCATCACGCCTGACATGCCATGCTAGCCAAAAGAAGACCCCGCACCTTCCTCTCAGCGCCAAGCCCTGGCGCTGCAGGAATATTGAGCAAAAAGCCTCTCAGTCGCTTTTTCCGACATGCGCGTCGTTTTCAAGGAACTTTTTGCAAACGATCGCCTATATCGCTATGCACAAGGGGTCTGGTGCGTCGAACCACTCGATAGGTGCATTCAAGGGAAAAGCCAATGTCTGACGAAGAAATTATCCTGTCCGAACTCTCCGATGATGAACTTGTTCAGCAGATGCATGACGACCTCTATGACGGGCTCAAGGAAGAAATCGAGGAAGGCACCAATATCCTGCTCAGCCGCGGCTGGACTCCCTATGATTTGCTGACCGAGGCTCTTGTCGAGGGCATGCGCATTGTTGGCGAAGATTTCCGTGACGGAATTCTGTTTGTGCCGGAAGTGCTGATGAGCGCCAATGCCATGAAGGCCGGCATGTTCATCTTGCGGCCGCTTCTGATCGAAACCGGCGCACCAAAACTCGGCAAGATGGTCATTGGTACCGTCAAGGGCGACATTCACGATATCGGCAAGAACCTCGTCGGCATGATGATGGAAGGTGCCGGCTTCGATGTCATTGATCTTGGCATCAACAACCCTGTCGAAAAATACATCGAGGCGATCGAACGCGAGCAACCCGATATTCTCGGCATGTCGGCACTGCTGACGACCACCATGCCCTACATGAAGGTCGTCATCGACACGATGAAGGAAAAGGGCATCCGAGATGATTTCATCGTTCTGGTCGGCGGAGCGCCGCTCAACGAGGAATTCGGCAAGGCCGTGGGCGCCGACGCCTATTGCCGTGATGCCGCCGTTGCCGTCGAGACAGCCAAGGAGCTGATCAAGCGCCGCCACAACCGTCTCGCCGGCGCCTGACCCGACTTCCAGGCGCGCTTCCACTCAGCTCAAATGCGCGGAAGCGCCCTCGATGATCGTCCGCCGCAGACGGGCAGTCCGCAATTTGTCTTGGATTTGCCCCGTGTTGCTGCGTGCCGTCCGGCTAGCCGGTCACAGCATCGCCGACTGCAACAACTGATTCCTTCACGTCCTTTCCAACGCCGCGTATCGTGTTGGCGCAGGAGGCAAGCGTGAGGGCGATAATGAACAGGGTTGCAATCTTGAAATGTGTCATGGTCAACTGAACTCCGAATTGGGTGCAGCCGTAGCGGCTGTTGCAATAAGGCATGTAGCGGAGACGAAAGGCAAACTGATGGCAAAGCACCCGGATGCGGCCGGCTACGCCAGAAAAACCGTGCGGGTCATCGCCTGCGGCATGATTGGCCGTGAAGTTTTGGCCGTCACCCGGCAGCTTGGTCACGACCATGTCGATTTGAAGTGCATCGACGCGAATTTTCATCACTACCCGGATCGCATTGCACCCGCCGTTGACCGTGCCATCCGCGCGGCCCGCGAAGAAGGTTTCGAACACATTTTCATCGGCTATGCAGATTGCGGCACCGGCGGCGATCTCGACAAGGTCTGCCAGGCGCATGGCGTCGAACGGATCGCCGGCCCGCACTGCTTTTCATTTTACATCGGCAATCAGGCCTTTGAGGCGGCCGGCGACGAGATGATGACGACTTTTTTCATCACCGATTTTCTGGCCCGCCATTTCGAGGCTTTTCTTGTTCGCCCGCTTGGTCTCGACCGGTATCCAGAGTTGCGCGACACCTATTTCGGCCATTACGACCGGGCACTGTATCTGGCCCAGACCGACGACCCCGAGCTTGACGCAAAGGCCCGCGCTGCCGCGCAACGACTCGGCTTGCGCTTCGAGCGGCGCGATACCGGCTATGGTGATCTGAAACAGGCGCTGGCGCCGCTCTGATCGCGCGAACCGGGTGAGCCTGTACAAGCCAAAAATGTACCCATGAAGATTATTGTCCTGTCTTCAAGAAATGAGACAGCCATTGCCATATTTTTTAAGCAATCCGTGCTTAGATGGAATGAGCTTGTCATTCAGGGTACCCGCAGTGAGTCACCAGTCCGCCATCGCATCCGTTCCTACCGTCAACGCCGGCACAAAGCGCGCTCCTGAAAAGCTGTCGGAGCTGCTCGAGCGCCTGGCCCGCGAGTCAGGCGAACGCATCAGCATGCGCGAAATTGCCAATGCGCTTGACGATCGCTCCTTCGGTGCCTTTCTGCTGGTGTTCGCCTTGCCAAATCTCATTCCGCTGCCACCGGGCGCCACCATGGTTCTGGGCCTGCCGATGGTTTTTGTCGCCTGGCAGATGGTCATTGGCTACCAGAAGGTCTGGCTGCCCCGGGCGCTTGCCGATTACACCATGGAACGGGCCACATTCCTGCGCATGGTCGCACGGGTTTCGCCCTGGCTGCGCAGCGCGGAAACCTGGGTGCGCCCGCGCAACTGGCCGCTTGACGGCGCGATCCGCGAACGGCTGTTTGGCATTTTTGCGCTGATCCTTGCCGTCACCTGCGTGCTGCCAATTCCCTTCGGCAACTGGCTGCCGGCTTTTGCGGTTGCCATCCTCGGCGTCGCGCATACCGAGCGGGACGGAAACTGTCTGGCACTTGGTTGCCTGTTCGGCATCATCTCGATTGCCATTGCCACGCTGGTGGTCACCGCCACCGGCGCCTTGCTGTCGCGCCTGTTCTGATCCACCGCCAAGGCCTGCCTCGCGCACGTGGCTTCCTGTGGCACCTCACATGCGTCGCCCCCGCCTTACTCCACCGCGACCGCGATTGCGCGTCTGCGTCAGACATTGTCTTCGGTTTGAAGGACTTCGAGGTGACGCTTAACGGTCAGCCAGCGCGAGACTGTCTGTTTCACGTCATTCAGGCAAAGCAGGAACAAGACAAGCAACAACAGTTCAAGCCAGAATAAGTCGGAGCTTCCTCGAATGGCCCCCAGAGACAGCAATGATACGAAGAAATCGAACCAGATCACGAATATGACGCCCGTGGCGAATAGAATGACCCCAATCCAAATTCGGGCCACGCAGCCTCGAAGCTCGCTTTCAAGCGCAATCCTGGTCTCGGCCTGTCTTTGACGCTGTTGCGCAATTGTAATTGGGTCTGTCACGACGGCCTCGGAACCGGATTTTCTTTTCCACTCGAAACCTCCAGTAAAAATGACCGCGCCAATCGTCCCGACAGCAAATCCGGCGAAGGGAAAACTAACAAAACTTCCTGTTGTGTTTCCAAGACCCAATGCCGTTCCCGCCAGAACGAGCAAGAATCCGAACGCGATGACAACAGGCGATTTTTCATACATATCGAAATATTCCGCAACCGAATGCGTGAACGCCTCTTGTTGAGAAACCTGTCGGATTTTAGTGTTTTTGGCCGACGTCATCAACCGACACCCGGCAAATGGGCTGCTTGGCGAAGATTCTGATCCCGACAGCCTCGATCTGTGCGCAGCTTTGCCGGCCAATGATCGCGCTGTCTGTTCTGGCCTGACTGCTTGTCAGACCGTGAGAGCCTCTGCGGTTGGCTTTCCCCGAAGATTTGCTGGGGACGGAACCGGGGCGCCGGCTGTAGCCGGTTCTTAACCCTGCCATGCTACAGTCCCGGTCTCATCCAGACGGAAGCGGCATGGTCAAAGCTCACAAGATACTCGTCATCACCGCCGGCGGCCCCTATGCCTGGGCCATCATCAATGCGCTCGCATTGCGTTTTGACGGCCTTGAGGTGGCGCTGGAGCAACCGGAATCAAAAGCCACTTTTCTCAAGCGCAGGGCCCGCAAGATCGGCTGGTTGCAGACCGCTGGCCAATTCGGCACCATGTTCATCTCCCGTTTCGGCAAGCGCTTTGCCCAAGCCCGGACCAACGAGATCATCGCCACCAGCGGCATCCGCACCGAAGTGGCGCCTGAAGTGACGCTCACGCCGGTCTCCTCTGCCAATGACGGCGATTGCCTTCAGCTGATTTCAACGCGAAGGCCGGATGTCGTAGTCCTCGCCGGCTGCCGGATGCTCTCAAAAGCGACCCTGTCCGCCATTCCCTGTCCGGTGCTCAACTATCATTCAGGCATCAATCCCAAATACCGCGGCCTGGCCGGCGGCTGGTGGGCCCGCGCCACCGGCGATCATGAGAATTACGGAACCACCGTGCATCTTGTCGACGCCGGGGTCGATACCGGTGACACGCTCTACCAGACATTTCTCAAACCGCACCCACGCGACACCTTGCTGACTGATTCTCTGGCCATGGCGGCAGCATCCCGTGGCATGGTGATAAAGGCGGTCGAGGATGCGTTGGCGGGAAACCTCGCACCGCAAACCAGCCAGCTTGCCTCCGTCCAGCGGTTTCACCCGCCAATATGGACTTATCTTTGGACCGGTGTATCCAAGGGCTACTGGTAGGTTTCACACCCCCGGATTTGACCCGGCAAGCCGACCCAAATACGTGCTTCATCATTCAGGTCGCTTTTGACGCGCCGCGCGTCGTCGTGAGCGAAGCGGCTGAAAATCCCCATGCGCATTGTAACTCTCAAGGAGACCTCTATGGCCAACTGCATTATCGTCTACTGGCGTGACATTCCAGCTCAGGTGATCATCAAAAAGGGACGGGCCTCGGCCAAGCGAGAACTGAGCCTCAGATTCACCGAGGCGATCGATATGTGCGCGATGCGCACCGGTGCCGCCCAGACCGATGATTATCTCGCCGACTGGCGCCGCGCCGACCCGGTCGAAGTCTCCGACGATCTGGAAGCCGAGGCCGACAAGGCAGCGGCGGAACTGGAAACAGCCTACGACCGGGAGCGCCTGGTGGCGTTGGTCAAGGGCGGAGGCAGGGAGAGCCATGGCTGACCAACCGACCAAACCGACGCAGGCAAGCCTCAACAAGAAGGCGGTCCAGAACACCGCCTACAAACCCTCGGGCGTTTCGGCCACCGGCCGCAATGCCCGGCGGTTCGCTGTCCGGCTCTGGGCGGTCCGCCATTCGCGCGGACTGGAGTGGTTCTACGCCCGTTTCGCAGATCTTTTTCTGCGCCTGCACCCGGTTTGGAAGGCTATTGGTTACGACCGTGCCGAACGGCCGGTCAAGTTCATCGAGAAGCACGTCAAGGGCTTTCTGTTTGACTGCCGCATGTGCGGCCAGTGCGTGCTGTCCTCGACCGGCATGTCCTGTCCCATGAACTGCCCCAAGCAATTGCGCAACGGCCCCTGCGGCGGCGTTCGCGCCAATGGCAATTGCGAAGTCGAGCCCGACATGCCCTGTGTCTGGGTGCAAGCCTGGAACGGGTCGCAACAGATGGTCGAAAATCAGGCCATTCTGACCGTGCAGAAACCGGTGGATCAGTCCTTGCGTGAAACCTCGGCCTGGCTACGGGTGACGGCAACGGCGGCAGCAGACCGCACCGCCGCGGCCGCTCCGGGAGCCCCCCAATGAGCCAGCAGGACTCCAATCCGCTCGATCCCAGCGCCCTTCTCGAGCCTTTGCCCGGACATTCCTCGCTCGGACGGCTGGAGCGGATTCTGCGCCGTGGCGAGTTCGCCGTCACCGCTGAGCTCAACCCGCCCGACAGCGCCAATCCGCACGACGTGTATGAACGCGCGGCAATCTTTGACGGCTGGGTTGACGGCATCAATGCGGTCGACGCCTCGGGCGCCAACGCCCATATGTCGTCGGTCGGCATTTGCGCGCTTTTGACCCGGATGGGCTATGCCCCAATCCTTCAAATCTCCTGCCGCGACAAGAACCGGATCGCCATTCAGGGCGATGTGCTCGGCGCATCCGCCATGGGTGTGCAAAACATCCTGTGCCTGACCGGCGACGGGGTTCAGGCTGGTGACCAGCCCGGCGCAAAGCCGGTGTTTGATCTCGACAGCATGTCGTTGCTTGAAACCATCCGGATCATGCGCGACAACTCCAAATTCCTGTCTGGCCGTAAACTGACCAGCCCGCCCACCGTCTTCCTGGGCGCTGCGATCAACCCGTTCGCGCCACCGCATGATTTCCGGCCGCACCGGCTGGCCAAGAAAATCGCGGCCGGGGCACAATTTGTTCAGAGCCAGTATTGCTACGACATTCCGATGCTTCGCAACTACATGCAGCAGGTGCGCGACATGGGGCTCGACAAGGAATGCTTCATCATGTGCGGAGTCGGGCCTCTGGCCTCGGCTCGAACCGCCAAATGGATGCGGACGAATGTTCCCGGTGTTCACATTCCCGACGATATCATCAAGCGCCTGGAAGGCGCGGAAGACCAAAAAGCCGAAGGCAAGAAGCTTTGCATCGACATCATCAATGAGGTCAAGGAAATCGAAGGCATATCCGGCATTCACGTCATGGCCTATCGTCAGGAAGAGTTCGTTGCCGAGATCGTGCACGATTCCGGCGTGCTCAAGGGGCGGCGGCCATGGCGCAGGGAGTCCAATCCGGTTGACGAAATGGTTGCTGCCCGCATGGAGGAAATCCTTGAGGAACCGAAGCAATTGCCGCATGAAATGGCCGGTGCCGCAGGGGAACCAGAAGTCTCTGACTAAGCCGGAAGGCTTGCATCGTTCGCCTAAACTCTATAACGACATAAACAAATCTTTATGTCTTCACCACAGGGATCGCTCATGACACGCACCATCGTCGCCTCCGCCACCAGAGAAATCATCATCGGCTTTGATCAGCCATTCTGTGTGATCGGCGAACGCATCAACCCGACGGGGCGCAAGAAGCTCGCGGCAGAAATGATTGCAGGCAATTTCGACACGGTTATCAAGGATGCGCTGGAGCAGGTCGCCGCCGGCGCCACCATGCTCGACGTCAATGCGGGCGTAACCTCGGTCAATCCGAACGAGACCGAGCCGGGGCTGCTGGTCCAGACCATGGAGATTGTCCAGGGACTGGTTGACGTGCCGTTGTCCATCGACAGCTCGGTGACCGCGGCCATCGAGGCCGCCCTGAAGATCGCCAAGGGCCGCCCGCTGGTCAATTCGGTCACCGGCGAGGAAGAAAAACTCGAAGCCATTCTGCCGCTGTGCAAGAAGTATGACGTACCTGTGGTGGCGATTTCCAACGACGAGACCGGCATCTCGATGGATCCCGATGTCCGCTTCGCCGTTGCCAAGAAGATTGTCGAACGCGCCATGGATCATGGCATCAAGGCCTGTGACATCGTCGTCGACCCGCTGGTGATGCCGATCGGCGCGCTTGGCGACGCCGGCCGCCAGGTGTTTGCGCTGCTTCATCGGCTTCGCAATGAACTCAAGGTCAACACGACCTGCGGCCTGTCCAACGTTTCGTTTGGTCTGCCGCATCGCCACGGCATCAACACCGGTTTCATCCCGATGGTGATTGGTGCCGGCATGACCAGCGCCATCATGAATCCATGTCGTCCGCAGGAAATGGAAGCCGTGCGCGCCGCCAATGTGCTCAACGGAACCGACCCCAATTGCACCAACTGGATCAAGACCTACAAGGACTACCAGCCGCATGTCGCCGGATCAGCGCCTACGGCGCAATCGTCGTCCGCCGCAGCCGATGGCGGACGCCGCCGTGGCGGACGCGCTGCGCGGTCCGGGGGAGCATAAACCAGCCATGACCGACCACCTCGTTCTGTTCATGCCATCGGGAAAGCGTGGCCGCTTTCCCACGGACACCCCTGTGCTTGATGCCGCTCGCCAATTGGGCGTGCATGTCGAAAGCGTCTGCGGCGGACGCGGCATTTGCGGGCGCTGCCAGGTCGATGTGCAGGAAGGCGTCTTCGCCAAACACGGAATCACCTCGTCCAACGCGCATATCTCGCCATTCGGCGGCAACGAAGTGCGCTACGCCGAAAAACGTGACCTCAAGGAAGGCCGCAGGCTGTCCTGCTCGGCCAAGATCCTTGGCGACCTGGTGATCGATATTCCGCAGGACGCTGTGGTCAATGCTCAGGTGGTGCGCAAGGATTCCGACGGTCGCGTCATCGAACGCAACCCGGCAATCCAGCTGTGCTATGTCGAACTCGAAGAACCCGACATGCACAAGCCGCTCGGCGATCTCGACCGGCTGCTGCTCGAGATCGAGGCTGATTGGGGATACAAATCCCTCCAGGTCGACACCTACCTGCTCGGCCAAGTGCAGAAGATCCTGCGAACCGGCGACTGGAAAGTCACCGCTGTCATCCATGAACCGTTCCAGGGTGAGCCGGCCACGCTCGTAGCCCTCTATCCCGGCCTCAAGAACGAGGCCTACGGCATCGCCTGTGATATCGGCTCCACGACCATTGCCATGCATCTGTCCTCGCTGCTGTCAGGCCGCACACTGGCGTCATCGGGAACATCCAACCCGCAGATCCGCTTCGGCGAGGATCTGATGAGCCGCGTCTCCTATGTGATGATGAACCCCGATGGCCGCGAGGCCATGACCAAAGCCGTGCGTGAGGCGCTCAACGGCTTGATCGACAAAGTCTGCCAGCAAGGCGAGATCGAGCGCACCGACATTCTCGACGCGGTCTTTGTCGGCAATCCGATCATGCATCATTTGTTCCTTGGCATCGATCCGACCGAGCTCGGTGGCGCGCCCTTTGCGCTGGCTGTCTCTGGTGCGGTCAACATCAAGTCCTCCGAGATCGACCTTCCGCTCAACCCCGGCGCCCGGATCTACATGATCCCCTGCATCGCCGGTCATGTTGGCGCCGACGCAGCCGCCGCGACCCTGACCGAGGGCCCGCATCGCCAGGACGAGATGATGCTCCTGGTCGATGTCGGCACCAACGCCGAAATCGTGCTCGGCAATGCCACCCGGACGGTGGCTGCCTCCTCTCCCACAGGCCCGGCTTTCGAGGGCGCCGAGATTTCCTGCGGCCAGCGCGCCGCACCCGGCGCCATTGAGCGCATCCGCATTGATCCCGTCACCTTCGAACCGCGCTACCGGGTCATCGGCATCGAGCCCTGGTCCGACGAGCCCGGCTTCGAAGAGCAGGCCCAGAAAGTCGGCGTCAACGGCGTCTGCGGCTCCGGGATCATTGAAATCATCGCCGAAATGTATCTTGCCGGCATCATCACCGAGGATGGAGTGATCAACGGCGATCTGGCCGCACAAAGTCCGCGCATCATCAACACCGGTCGCACCTTCTCCTATTTGCTCAAGGATGGAGAGCCAAGGCTGATGGTGTCGCAAACCGATGTCCGCGCCATTCAACTGGCCAAGGCGGCGCTATATGCCGGCGTGAAGCTGCTGATGGACAAGCAGGGCATCGATCATGTCGACCGCATCGGTCTCGCCGGCGCCTTTGGCTCGTTCATCGACCCCAAATATGCGCTTGTGCTCGGGCTTGTTCCCGATTGCGACCTCGCTCACGTCAAGGCGGTCGGCAACGCGGCAGGAACCGGGGCCCGCATGGCGCTGCTCAACCGCGATCACCGCCGCGAGATTGAATTGACAGTCAAACGCATCGAGAAGATCGAAACTGCACTGGAATCGAAATTCCAGGAGCATTTTGTCAACGCCATGGCTTTCCCGAACAAGGCGGACCCGTTCCCCAGGCTTGCGGAAGTGGTCACACTGCCCCCGCGCTCGATGGACACCGACAAGGCCGACGGCATTGAGCCCGGCGCAGCCCGACGGCGCGGTGGACGGCGTAACCGCAGTTGATCCCTCCTGTCCCGGCCCTCCGCTAACATGGCGATCTCGAAGACGTGAGATGATTTCGCCCTGCTGCGTTCCTATTATGCAGCAGGGAGAGACTGCATGACCCATCAGACCCTGCTTCGCATCGGCATATTCGGCACAGTGATATCAGCCCTGTGTTGTTTCACCCCTGTACTTGTGATCCTGTTCGGCGTCATTGGCCTCTCAGCCGCCGTCGGCTATCTTGATCTGGTCCTGCTGCCGGCCCTCGCGGCATTCCTTCTGCTGACCATCTACGCGCTCTGGAGGCGCCGGGCGGCATGACACGTCTCCAATCGCAAATCACCTGTCCGTTGTGTGGCCACCGCGAACTGGAGACAATGCCGACCGACGCATGCCAATGGTTTTATGAGTGCAACGGCTGCGGCGCGCAGCTCAAACCGAAACCGGGTGATTGCTGCGTCTATTGCTCCTATGGAACTGTCCCCTGCCCGCCGATCCAGCAAGCTGACACCTGCTGTGGAGAAGCCGGCCCCTGACGATCGCAAGTTTCGGCAATTCGATCTCCAGGCGCTTCAGCCTTTACCCGAATCGAAGTTGCGTCTACGGCGTTGGTGATGCGTTCCATGATCCGATCACCGCTGTTCTTGGTCCTGGCCTTGTGGGCGGCCGGGCTTGGGGCTGCGGCGCAATTTGCCAAGATCGTGGTGATTTTTCCTGAACTCCAGGCCCATTACGGCCAGTTCGGACCGGCATCGGGCTATCTCGTTTCGCTGATTTCGGTGATCGGATTGGTGCTCGGACTGGTTGCCGGCGTCATCGCCATCCAGGTTGGCATGCGCCGTCTGCTGCTGTCCGGGCTGTGTCTCGGCGCAGCAATTTCGGCCTGGCAGGCAACCCTGCCCGGTTTCGAATGGATGCTGGCAAGCCGTCTGCTTGAAGGTCTGTCGCATCTGGCCATCGTTGTCTCGGCCCCGACCCTGATCGCGCAACTGACCAGCCCACGGCAGCAGGGCTTGGCGTTGAGCCTGTGGGGCACCTATTTCAGCGTCGCTTTTGCCTGCATTGCTCTTGCAGCACCGGCGATCCTGGCCAGGTTCGGGCTGGCCGGGATGGCAGCACTTCACGCAGGCTACATGGCAGCCTTTGCGGCCCTCCTGGCCATGCTGTTACCCGATGCGGACCGGCGTGATGCGCCGCCCTGGCCCAGCCTTGGCGATATCCTTCGCCGCCATCTGACGGTGTACACCTCACCCTTCATCGCCGCACCCGCACTGGGCTGGCTGTTCTATACGCTCACTTTTGTCGCAATGCTCGCCATTCTGCCCTCGATGGTCGACCCAGCGCAGCGCGCCTTCGTCGCCGCTGCCATGCCGCTTGCCAGCATCGCCTCGTCCATGACGCTGGGCACCTTTCTGCTCAAGCGCCTATCGGCGGTCGGCGTCATCACCACCGGCTTCACACTTGCCATTGGGCTGGTGCTGGCGGTGTTGCTCTCAGGCCCCAGCCCCTGGCTGCTGATTGCGCTCTTCGCCTGCCTCGGCCTGGTTCAGGGCGCCAGTTTCGCTGCAGTGCCGCAGCTCAACGCATCGGTGGCAGACCGGGCGCTGGCCAATGGCGGCATTGCCCAGACCGGCAATCTCGGCAATGCCCTGGGCACCCCGGCGCTGCTCGCCGTCACTTCCACGAGCGTGGCCGTCGGACTGCCGCTTCTTCTGATCATCTGCTACGGCGCGGCAATCCTTGTGCATCTGGCAATGGCGCGAAGCCGGCACAAATCCCGCTTGGCGTCAACGCGCGGCGTCTGAGGCAGGCGCTGTTACTGCGGCCAGATATATTTGCCGCGCGCCCAGCCAAGTTGGGCATCATCGGTCATCACCTGACACCAGACAGACGCCTTTTTCATTTGGCTGTATTTCCAGTTGACGCTGCCGTAATCATCAATCCGGAACGAGACATTGGTGACGATGTTCTTGCAGCGCCCGGTCAGGCTGATCGCTTCATTGAGCCCATAGGCATCAATGATTTTCGAATAGGCCGCGGGCCATTTGCGGATGTTGAGCGCATCATCGGGCGCGATCGCGATGATCGTGCCGGTGGTGAACGCCGATGATTGGGCAGGAACAGGGCCGGATGCGACGGTGGCGGCAGCAAAGGCCACAATGATGCAACTTGACGGTTTCATGATCTCTCTCCCTCTCGTGGCGCGGTGTGGAACGCGCCGAAGTCTGAAATCTACATTGCGCCACCTGTGCCGCTGCTGAACGACCGGTTCAGATCCTATTCACCATGCTTCTGCCGCAGGCATCAGGGGTCAAAGATCAAACGAGCCGGTCTGGTTGAACCGCTCGAAGCCGGCGCGGAAATGATCGCTGAACGCAGCCACCTGCGGCGACGGGTCAGCCGCCACCTTCAGCAGCAATTGGTAGGCGCCGGGCGATGGGAGACCACAATCCTCGTCAAGGATCTGTACATCATTGCGCAGAAAACTCCGGCCCATCGGGGCAACCGCCAGATCCGACAAAATCGCCGCACGCTGCCCGGCGGAGTGGGATGTCATGAACGCCACGCGATAGGACCTGCCGACTTTCTCCAGTGCCGAAAGCGCATGTTCGCGCCAGATGCAGCCCTCCTCCCACATCGAAACCGGCAAGGGATCAAGCAAATGCGCCTGGCCACCCTTGGCGCCGGCCCAGACGATGTCGTCACGCATCACCACCTCGCCGTCCCCGGGCTGATCGTCCCTGGCGCAACTGACCAGGGCGATGTCAATGTGGCCCAAGGCGAAGCGTTTGGTCAGATTGGAGGACACGTCGATCACCACATCGACAGCCACCGAAGGATGCGATTGGGCAAACAGCTTGAGCACGCTTGGCAACACCGTCTCGCCATAATCCGAGGGAGATCCAATCCTGACGACGCCGGACACATCGGCCGAAACAAAGCGGGACATGGCTTCGCGGTTCAGCGCGATCAGCCGCCGCGCGTAGCCCAGCAGCACTTCGCCGTCGTGGGTCAGCGACACCTTGCGCGCATCGCGCAAGAACACCGAAACCCCCAATTGCTCTTCAAGCCGCTTGATCTGCATCGAGACAGCCGATGGCGTCCTGTAGATCCGCGCTGCCGCTGCCGTAAAGCTGCCGGTCTCGGCAATGGCAACAAAACTGCGCAGAACATCTGGATCCAGCATCAGCAGCGGGTGATTGACGGGTACGTTCATCTCGTTCAATTCCATTGATCGTTGAGGTCAATTCAATTCGATTGCTTGAACGATGCATCAGAGCGATGGTGATGTCAATCCAGCCAGTCTGGACAACAGTCAGAACAGGAGACACACCCATGTTTGGATTTTCTCAAGTTGTCCGCTACGCCCGCCAATGGCGCACCACGCGCCGCCGGATCGCAATGGAGAGCGCGCTATTTCGCTTGCCCGCCGAATTGCAGAAAGACATCGGCTGGCCGGCGATCAAGGACCATTCCCCACCCGCGATCAGCGGCAACCGGGGGGATGCCTGCCCGATGCTGTAAGGACCAGCAGGCCCATGTCGCAAGCATAAAAATATCACTGTCATACCAGTGACAAATCAGTAATTTTATGGCCTGATCGCGACATGGGCCTTTCGGGGGCGTGCAAAAGGAATCGGGCATGCCGACTCTTGGCAAAAACAAGCGTTCATTCGTATTTTTCATGGTTCCGGATTTTTCCATGATCGCTTTCTCCATGGCGATCGAGCCCTTGCGGCTGGCCAATCGGATGCTTGGCATCGACCACTACAAATGGCGCTTGACGTCGCATGATGGACAGCCGGTTACAGCGTCAAATGGCGTACAAGTTGCAGCCAACACATCGCTGGCCGACGAGCGCCGCAGTCTGTCGGGTGAAAACCGCCCGACCATGGTGTTCGTCTGTTCCGGCAGCAATGTTGAACGGTTCAACAACAAATCCGTCCTGGCCTGGTTGCGCGAACAACACAATCGCGGCATTGCCATTGGCGGTTTGTGCACGGGCGCGCATATCCTGGCGATGGCGGGGCTTCTTTCGGGCAAACGCTGCGCCATCCACTGGGAGAACCTGCCAGGATTTGCCGAAGCCTTTCCCAAGGCCAATGTCTTTGCCGATCTCTATGAGATCGATGGCACCATTCACACCTGCGCCGGCGGTACCGCAGCGCTCGACATGATGTTGAGCCTGATCGGCGACGATCATGACGAGACACTGGTCAACCGGATCTGTGAAATGGCATTGACCGACCGTGTCCGCAATGCGCATGACCGCCAGCGTTTGCCGCTGCGCGCCCGCCTCGGCGTTCAGAACGGCAAGGTGTTGTCGATTATCGAGTTGATGGAGGCAAACCTGTCTGAACCGTTGTCGCTGATCGAGATAGCCGACGATGCCGGCCTGTCGCGACGGCAGATCGAGCGTCTGTTCCGCCAGGAAATGGGGCGCTCGCCTGCGCGCTACTATCTGGAAATCCGCCTCGACCGGGCCCGGCATCTGCTGATCCAGTCGCCGATGCCGGTTGTCGAAGTCGCGGTTGCCTGCGGTTTCGTGTCTGCGTCGCACTTTTCCAAATGTTATCGCGAACTGTACAACCGCTCCCCCCAACAGGAGCGCGCAGAGCGCAAACAGTATCTCACTGCGGCCTGAGAGCAAGCGCTTGCCATGCTGCGCCGACGCTCAAGCGGTGGTGCCCGTGTGTGCGGACACCACGCTGACGGGCGTTTGTCAGGCCAGGGCGGCGATCGGCAGTTGGATGGCGGCTTTTCTCAACGCCTCCATCTTGACCAGAACCCCAATGTTCTGGGCGATGCGGCACTGAAACTCCTCCTGCACGAAAGGGCGGTAAAGAAAATCGCTGGCGCCTGCCTTGAGGAAACTCGCAGAAAGATCGGGGTCGTTTGAGTTTGAAATGCCGATGATGCGCAGCACATCATCGGAATAGTGACGGCGCAGTTTGCGGGTCAATTGATACCCGTCCATGTCGCCCATGTGATAGTCGGTCAGAACCAGCTTGATATCCGGATAAGCCGCAACGGCTTCAAGCGCCTGTTGCCCCGAAGACGCCTCAACGATGTCGAATTTCTGCGCCAGCAACATGGCCGAAAGAATGCTGCGCTGGGTCTTGCTGTCGTCAACCACCAGGATACGGTAGTCGCGATTGGAGATGATCCGCTCCACCGCCGTGACGATTTCGTCAAATGCCCTGTCGGTGTCCTTGATGACATAGTCGAGCACGTTCTTCTTCAAGATGCTGGCGCGCGTGTTGAAGTCGAATTTTCCGGTAAAGACGATCGTGGGAAGATCGATCTCGAGCGCATAGTCCAGCGCCTCGCAATGCGGTGAATCGGGAAGGTTGAGATCGGTAACCGCAACAAAGAAACCGTGATCGGCATCAGCTGCCGCCTGTTTCATCTCCGCAAGCGAACCGCAGGTGACGACGTCAACCCCGAGGTCGGTCTCGAAGCGGAATTTGAGCGCCGAGGTGAACATCCGCGAATCTTCCACCAGCAGGACGCGAAGCCGCTCATCTGCCGTTGGCGCACCGGACTGCATTTCAGATTCCACAGAAACTTCAGACACGACAGCAACTCCATTCAAGCAACAGGCCGGTCAACCGGGCACAAAACAGCTTCAGGCACACTACGCGACCTTCGCCTCACCACGGCGGGCGATCATCCGGCGGGCGGATTTGATCTGGTCAAGCGTATCCAGGTTCTGATTGACCCTGCAGTAGAATTCCTCGTCCACATAGGGGCGCAGCATGAAATCGTTGCCCCCGGCCTTGAGAAAGCGCGCGGACAGGAGGCGATTGTCGGAAGACGACACACCGATGATCCGCAGCTCATGACTGCCGCGCACCGAGCGCAGGCGCCGTGTCAGCTCAAAGCCATCCATGTCAGGCATGTTATAGTCCGTGATCACCAGGCCAATTTCGGGCGCGCCTTTCAGGATATCGAGCGCCTCTGCGCCGCTTTCCGTGGCGCTGACCTGAAAATTGAACCGTTCGAGCCGACTGCGCAAAAGTGCGCGCGCGGTCGGGCTGTCATCAACGATGAGCACATGGTGGCGATGATTGGTCAGGAACCGGCAGACCGATTCAGCAAGCATATCAATGGCAAGGATGCTGTCCTTGATGACATAATCGACGATGTCGCGCGCCAGAATGCCTTCGCGTGTCTTCTCATGGAAGGTTCCGGTGAAGACTATGATCGGGATCGAGAGTCCGGCGAGATAGCCCAGCGCTTCGCCATTTTCGGCGCCCGGCAGATTGATGTTCGAGATCGCCAGCGTGATCGGGCGATCACCGTAATCGAAAGCCAGTTGCAGCTCTTCAAAGGTGCTGCAGATTTCAATGTCGATGTCAAAACACTGTTTGAGCTTTTGGCCGATCATCGAGGTGAAGACATTCGAATCCTCGGCCACAACAATGCGGTGCTCAGCAAGTGATCCACCGGAATATTGCATTCCAGAAAGTCCAATGAACATTAACGCACCCCTTCCCTTCGGCCGAGGCTAATCATCTGCGCATTGAGTTTTGGTTAATATCGCAACCCAGCGATGCAGTCGGGGCAGCAACCTGACACGCCGCCCATCTGAATGTCTGATGTCACAGTTTAGCCAGTCCGCGGTAAATCCGACCGGCAATTCTCAGCGCCGGGTATCGACCCCCTCCATTTTCAGCCATTACCCGTCATCAAACATCCATTGCCGCTGATTCCAGATCTTTTCCCCGATCAGGCAATCGTAAGGCTCACTGGACAGCCGCAGCGGGCTGGATGCCGGCGCCTGGGCCGGGACAATCATCTGCGGCGCAATCGGAAGACCGCCGATCTCCAGTACAAGCTTGCGACGGATCGCTTCGGGAAACTGGTCCCAACTGCGCACCGGAACCAGAAAGCTGCCTGGTCCCCCGATCACACAGTTGAAATAATAGTCATCAAGGTCGGCAATATTGAAGCTGCTGCCCAACCCGTCACTGGTCATCATCGGCAAGCCGTTGATCACGATCCGCTTTGCCAAGGCGCTCTGCCGCGCCTCAAGCACCGGCTGGCCCTGGTTGTTGGGGCCATCGCCGGAGATGTCGATAACCTTCCTGAATCCCTCGACCGGCGCGGCCTCCAAACGTTTTAGCGCGTGCAGGATGGCCCCGGAGATCGATGTGCGACGTTGGCCCAGAGGCTGGGAATTCCCGACGATCGCAGACACGCCGTCAGCATCAGCAGAGGTCTCCACCAGCGTCCAGTCAAACACCTCTCGGATCGAGGTTTCACCCGCCCACTCGAACATGGTCACCGCAATGCGGCCATAGGCGCCCTGGGCGATGGCCCGCACCACATCTGGATGGTTGAGTGCTGCCGCATAGCCCTCACGCTGAATTGCCAGTTCCCGCGGCGACATTGAGCGCGAGACGTCAATTGCGAGAACCAGGGCAACGTCGACGGGCTCCTGTGCCTGCGCCCCGGGAATGAACGCAAGCATGACAGCAGTTGTCAAAAGTGCCTTGATCCATCCCGTCATGTCTCATTTTAACATGACGAAATGGAAGCTCGAAACTGAATCTTGGTATCGGCAGGTTCAGTCCGGCACCGGACCGGCCGGCGGTGTTCGGGGCTGCCACCTCGGTTATCGGCAGATGGGCAAGCTCCGCTGGCGCTGCGTGGCCTGTCGGTGGTTGCCTTAGATCAGCTGCGCGGCTTCAAATTCTCCGGGTCGTAGAGCGGCGTGTAGCCGACTGCTGCCACTTCGACCGGAAACACCTCGCTGAAATACTCGACATTGAGCTTGCGCCCCACCTGGCAATACTCCCAGGGCAGATAGGCGAGCGCGATGTTCTTGCCGATGGTCGGACCGTAGGCGACTGATGTGGTGTAGGAAATGCGGTCCAGTTCGTCGACAAGCGTCTTGCCCGTCTTCGGATCTATCACCGGCATAATGCCGACGGGATAGCGGGCGACACCCCTGGCATCGACATTCTCTGTCATCACCAGGGTGCACAGCATGGCCGGTTGATGCGCGCGCGCCTTGTATTCCAGGTGTTTGGCCTTGCCGCGGAAATCGGCTTCCTTGACCTTCGGGCGGGCCAGATCGGCTTCGATCAGATTGTACTGGGTCAGAAGATCGGCGTTCTGCAGCCGCAGGCTCTTTTCCATGCGGCGGGAGTTTGCGTAGGTTTCGACCCCCACCGGCGTGACCCCGGTTGATCGCAGCGCATCCCAGACAGCCAGCCCGTCCTCGAATTTCATGTGCAATTCCCACCCCTGCTCACCGACATAGGAGAGCCGGAAAGCAGACACCGTCTTGCCGGCGATCTCGATCGGCTTGATGGCGGCAAAGGCAAAGTTTTCGACATCAAGACCAGCCGGATCGGCAACGACCTTCTTCAGGGTATCGCGGGCATTCGGCCCCCAGATGCCGATGGTGGTGTAGGATTCGGTGACATCGGTGATGGTGACGGCAAAGCCTTTGTCCTCGGCCATGCGGCGCATGTAGTGGAAATCGCGCGGCCCGGCGTCGGCTCCGTTGATCAGGCGGCAGCGATCGGCCATGCGAATGAGGGTGAAGTCGGCCCGGACCATGCCCTCGTCATCGAGGAAATGGGTGTAGATGCCCTTGCCGATATTGCCATCGCCCCCGATCCTGGCTGCGCACAGCCACTCCATCAGAGCAACATGATCGGGCCCTTCGATGTCGACCATGTGGAAATGCGACAGGTTGATGATGCCGCAATCTTCGGAAAGTTGCAGATGTTCGGCATTCGAAACACGCCAGAAATGGCGGGTATCCCACTCGTTGTGACGCACCGGAATGCGGTCGCCGAACTTTGCAAGCAGGTGGTCGTTGGCGGCATAGCCGTGCGCCCGCTCCCAGCCACCCAGTTCCATGAAGTGACCGCCAAGCTCGACCTCGCGCTCGTAGAACGGCGAGCGCTTGATGCCGCGGCTCTTGGCATAGGGCTCGCGCGGATGGATGGCCGGATAATAGACCTTCTGCGCCGCTTCATGGCAGCGGTTCTCGATGAACTCCCCGGTCATCTGATGCGGATAGAAGCGCGCATAGTCGATCGCGTTGTGGTCGATCTCGGTGCGGCCATCGGTCATCCAGTCGGCGATCAGCTTGCCGTAACCGGGCGCGTCCTTGACCCAGATTGCGACGCAATACCAGAGACCACGCACCTTCTGGCTTTCGCCGCAGGAGGGCCCCCCGGCGGCCGACACCTGCAACAGGCCGTTGAAGGAGTGACCTTCATTGTAGCCCAGCTCTCCGAGAACGGGCGTCAGCTCCATGGCACGCTCGAGCGGCTCGATGATCTGTTCCATCTCCAGGTCGCGCTGCGAGGGAGACAGCCGCGCTTCGTTCTTCTCGAGAATATCGCGCGGATGACACAGCCGCGGCGCGTCAGTTTCGTAATAGCCCCACTCGATCTGACCGCCCTCGGCGGTCTTCGGATCTCCGGTGTCGCGCATATAGGCCGAATTGCCCTGGTCGCGCATCAGCGGCCAGCCGATATCCTTGCCGGTGCCTTCGAACTCGGTGTATGGCCCGAAAAACGTCAACGGATGGTCGACCGGCATGACCGGCAGGTCTTCGCCGGCCATTTCGGCGATCAACCGGCCCCAGATACCGGCACAGACGACCACATGATCGGCCATGATGGTGCCGCGATGGGTAACGACACCCTTGATCCGGCCGCCCTCGACGATCAGCGACTGGGCGGATGTGTTGGCAAAGACTTTCAGTTTACCGGCCTTCTCGGCCGTATCGACGAGCTTGCCGGCAACCGTCTGGGAGCGCGGAATGACGAGGCCGGCATCGGGATCCCACAAGGCCCCGGCAACCATCTCTTCATCGACCAGCGGAAATTTTGCCTTCACCTCCGCCGGGCCGATCAGGCTCGCCCGCGTGCCAAAGGCCTTGCCGGAGGACGTCTTGCGCTTGATTTCCTCCATCCATGCATCGTCGCCGGTGCGCGCAATCTCCAGGCCGCCGACGCGGGCGTAATGGCCCATTTTCTCGAAGAAATCGATCGAGTATTGCGTCGCCCAGACGGACAGATAGTCATGCGATGTGGTGTAGCAAAAGTCCGACGCATGCGCTGTCGACCCGATGTCGGTCGGCACGCCGGACTTGTCGATTCCAACAAGGTCGTCCCATCCGCGCTCAATCAGATGATGCGCGATGGAGGCGCCAACAATACCACCCACTCCAATGATGACGACTTTTGCCCGTTCCGGAAATCCTGCCATTGTGTCCACCCTGATTGTGCCTGGCGCAGAATTTAGGATCTGTGATCTCAAAACCAGTGCCTGTCTACGACATTATCACCATGCTGCACGACCACGACAGCGCCGCAGGTGATTTCATATCCAGGCACATCGGTTGCCGCCGCAAGGAGCAGTTCCTCACTTTGTTTCTCTGCCGACACTGCACCAACCGGCCAACCATGCTTTCGACTGTCTGCCCGAGCCAATACAGGGCGCCAACACGGAGCCTGCGTCAAATTCATCCACTGTGCTGCGCGCTTGAATCCACAGGCCCTCAACCGAGCAAACAACTGCAGACCAGACGTGAAAAGGCCGCGGCGTCATGGACAGCCGCGGCCTCAAAAACAGCATTGAGAAGGCGTTACTTGATCACCGCAGCGCCATTGATGATGTCGATGCTTTCACTTCCATTCAGCGTTTCCCGGTCGCCCGACGGCATGGTGATAAAACACCCCGCGGGGCAGAAACTGACTGTGGCGCCGGCTTCCACAACCAATTCGATCTTGCCGCTGCCTTCGGTGACAATCAGGATCTGGGCGCCCGGATCCGTGTTGGTCACACTGGCTGCATGTGCGCCAGCAACCATGATCGAACTCATCGCGAATGCAAAAACAGTGATTTTCATCGATTTTCGGCGCTTGGCTCGCCGCTCCATGTTGCAACAATGTCGGGCCAACTCGGGCCCGGTATGCGTGGTTGAGTAGCATCTGCAAACTGAATGCAGTCTGAACGGCGGCGCATCATCTGTCGTCACCCTCGGACCCGTTGCCCTCATCCATCGAATCCTGCGCCGATTTTGACGGCACAGCGTGTCCGCTGGATGTCGTCCCGGCCTGATCGGCAGCATCTTTGCCTGAGGCTTGCGCCAGCGTGGTCTTGGTGCCGACGGTTTTCTCACGCAGCGCTGCCAGCGGCTCCTCCTCGGAGCCCAGCTTGATGTTCAAATCGCGCTGCGGGAATGGAATTTCAATGCCTTCTGCCTTGAACCGCTCGAAAATGCGCAACCGCAACTCGGTCCGCACCGAGAGACCGCTCAACACATCCGCCAGATGCGCCCTCACTTCGAAATCGAGAGAGGAATCGCCGAAGCCGACAAAGTGCACCGCCGGTTCGGGAAAGCTCAGAACCATTTCATGGTCGCGCACAATTTCGCTCAGGATCTCGATCACCTTGCGCGGATCCGCCTCGTAACTCACGCCGACCGCCACTTCGATGCGCCCCAGCGAGTTGCGATGGGTCCAGTTGCCAACCGGCGCATTGATCAGCTCGGAATTCGGCACGATGATCGACTGGCGGGTAAAGGTTTCGATCTCTGTGGCGCGCACTGATATCTTCTTCACAAAGCCTTCAGTCGAGCCGGTCACCACCCAGTCGCCGACCTTGAATGGCCGTTCGGCCAGCAGGATCAGGCCGGACACGAAATTGCTGACAATATTCTGCAGACCAAAGCCGATGCCGAGCGACAACGCACCGGCGACCAGCGCCAGGCTTGAAAGATCTATGCCTGCGGCCGATATGCCGATCAAGCCGGCCACTGCAACGCCGATATAGCCGACACCGGTCTTGATCGAGTTGCGGACCCCGGTATCCATCCGGCCACGCGCCATCACGCTGCCGTCAAGCCAGCCCTGAAACCAGCGGGTGACCAGCAGCCCCAGCAAAAACAGCACCACTCCGAAAAGGATGCCGACAAGCGAGATGGTGATGCCGCCAATACGGATTTCCGTCATCAAGCGGTAAAACCACAGCTGGATGTCCTGAACCTGAAAACCCCATTGCAGCAGAATCAGCGGAACGCCGAGCAGCAACACCAGCAGATTGATCAGCAGGCCAGCGCCCAAACCGGACTGGTCGAGGGAGACATGGCCCAGTTCGAACCGGTCCTCGATCCGCCGCCCGATCGCGGTCTGCGCAAAAACGCCCGGTTCGGATATCGCCTTGCTGGACAGATAACCGATATACATCGTCGTCAGGATCGCGCCTGTGACAATGATCTGCGTCGCTGCAAACCGCGCCAAGCCAACATACCCAAGCATCGCGGTAGCCAGCAGGCCCAGGCCTGCCAACAGCAACGTTACCGATATCACCCGCGGCCATGGTTCACCGGGATCGGCCGGGTCGCCGGATCTGGACATCATCGGCTTGACCCGCGACATCACGATCAGGATCAACGCCATGATCACGACGGCAAAGAATCCTTTGCTGACGGTCAGCACAACCGGCGAGCCCAGCGTCTGACTGACAACTCCCAGCACATAATCCAGGCCATTGACGATGATCAACGCCACGACCAGCGGCAACAACATCTGCGCGCCGCTATTGCACAGATTGACCAGGCGCCAGGCCGGCGTGGCCGGTGCAAGGATCGCGCGCGCCAGTTTGCTGATGAAATAGATGGCCACCAGCAACGCAATCACGCTCTGAACCACCGGAGTGACATCGGTGCGCAGGATTGAAAAACTCTGCATCAATCCGAAAACCGTCATGCCGAGAGCGGTCATCGCCAGGGTTGGAATCACAATCGACCAGAACGCGGTGGACAGCCGGCTGGTATAGGGCGGATCCTCATCCTCCGGATCGCGCTCGAACAGCCCGCCGAACAACCGGTAGGCACCGGCGATGAAAACCAGCGCCGCCACAATCGCGAAAAATGCGGTCCCCAGAAGGGCGTCGCGCTTGAAGGTCCAGACAAATTTCAGCCAGGAGCTGTATGTGCGCTTGAGATCGCTCCATTCGTTTCCGGCTGCCGCGACCGCCTCCAACAGCAGCGACGGGCCGATTTCGGTGCGTTTGAGCAGGGTGTTTGCAAACAGCGCCCGGCGCGCCTCCGTTATTCTGTCACCGAGTTCGCTCGCCCGCACCGACACTGTTTCAGCCCGGCCGGTCAAAGTGTTGATCAGGGCGCGCTCTTCGGCCAGACGGGCGCGGTCTGCAGCGACCGCATCGGGTTCCGCCGGCTCCCCTTCGGCAGGTGCTGCCCCGAGCTGATCGATCCGCGCCTTGATCTCGGTCAGCCGGGGCCGAAGGGAAACCCCGATGTCGAGCATGCTTCTGGCCAGTGCGCCAACCTCCAGCTTGAGGTCGACCAGAGCGTTGTCATTGTCGGTGGTTTGGTCGACCCGCTTGGTCAGTCTCGCAAAGGCGGCTTCCGCAGCTTCCAGTTTCTTTTCAGCCTCGGTGATGACCGGCGAGACACCCATCTCGGATGCAGAAAGAGGCGCCGCAACCTGATCGGCCGGTGCCGCCGTGTTGGCCGGTGCTGGCTGAACCCGCGTCTCAACAGATGGCGCCACGACAGGAGCCGTTGTCTGGGAGCGAGCGCCGCCGACCGATCCCGTAACCACTGCCCCAGCCAGCATTGCTGCCATCAGCCAATCAAAACGCATGAATATCCTGTCCGGTTCGAAATCGTCATTCATCCTTAGCAGGCTGGTGGAGCAACACAAACGTTGCCCACACCCGTCATATTCACCCGTGCTGCATTCGCTGTTGGACGGACCTGCTTCCGGTGTCTAGAATCCGGCGCCCGGCTCGGAAAGATAGGCCTTTTCCTCAGCCGTTGAGGTCCGCCCGAGAATCGGGTTGCGATGCGGGAACCTGCCATATTGGGCAATGACATCATGGTGCCGGCGCGCATAATCCAGATAGGTTTCATGGCCCAGCGCTTCAAACAGTGCCACGCTACGCTCTTGCGCGCCGAGATCTTCGGCATGCTCGAACGGCATGTAGAAAAAGATCCGCCGGTCTTCGGCGACAGACTTGTCCGCACCAACCGCCAGCGCCGCCTTGGCCTCTTTCAGTGCAAGACCATCGGTGGCGAAAGCCATCGGCGACCCCCGGTAGATGTTGCGCGGGAACTGATCAAAGACGATCACCAGCGCCAGCCGCGCCTCCGGCGTCGCCCGCCACTCTTCACTGATATTGCGTGACAGAGCCAGATGCAGGTTGGCGAAGCGCTCCGTGATACGGTGATCGACAGACTCGCTTTTGACAAACCAGTCCTTGGGCGTCAGCTCAGTGAACCAGAATTCCAGAACGGCTTCGGGGGTCTCGGTCATTGAAATTCCTGTCCTGCTAGCCAATTGTATAAGTCTGAATGTGGAGGTTTCTGCGGCAGCTTCAACTGTTCGCCGCCCAATTTCCATCGCGCCTATTCAAGCCAAGAGCAAGACCTGCCCTATCAGGCGGCCTTCACTTCGGCTTCAAGCCGCACAAGGCTCACGCCATCGCCCACCTGCATGCCAGCCGTCACCAATACCTCGGCAACCACACCATCGCGCGGCGCTGAGAGTGTCATCTCCATTTTCATGGCTTCCATGACAACCATCGCTTCGCCCGATTTGACATCCTGTCCCTGGGTCACCAGCACCTGTTTGACGATGCCGGGCATCATCGAGACGACCTGATCGCCGCCGGCAGCCAGATCGGCCGTGCGCTTGCCCTGCGGCTTGCCGAACCGGTGGGTCAAACCTTCGTGAAACACCGCGACTTCATCCTCACTCTGGATCAGCCGGCATTTGCGTGAGATCCCGCCACTGCGCAACGACCAGTCTGCCCCACGGGCAGAAACCGCCTCCATATCCAATCCAGCAGCCTCAAATCCCGGCCCGAAAACCCGCCAGCCATCAGGGCCGCTACGTTCAACCAGAAACGCCGTCGCTTTGCCGTCTATCTCGAGTTGTACCCGCCGCTTGGGCAGGCCCCAGATTTCAAAGGGGCCGATCGCGCTTGCCACATCCGCGTCAGTTCTGTGATCCGGGATCATGCCGGAGGCGGCAAGGGCCGCCAGGCCCGTGACATGCTCCGGAGCGGCCTCACCTGCTGTCAGGCTGACGATGTTGCGGTCAATCAGTCCAGTGTCGAGACGTCCGGCGGCAAAATCCGCATCACGACAGAGCCTGGCCAGAAAAGCCGTGTTGGTCACTGTTCCGGCAACCTCGGTGCGGCCCAGCGCTCCGGCAAGCCTGGAAAGCGCCTCCGACCTGGTCTTGCCGTGGGCAATCACCTTGGCGATGATCGGATCATAGAACGGGCTTATCTCGTCGCCCGCACGCACCCCGGCATCAACTCTGATGTCGCCGTCGGGAAACCGCAGATGCGCCAGACGCCCGGCCGCGGGCAGAAAGCCCTTTTCCGCATCCTCGGCATAAATCCGGGCTTCCACCGCATGACCGCTGATCGACAGCTCATCCTGGCTGAGCGGCAAGGGCTCGCCGCCGGCCACGCGGATCTGCCATTCGACCAGATCAAGCCCGGTGATCAGTTCGGTGACCGGATGCTCGACCTGAAGCCGCGTGTTCATTTCCATGAACCAGAACCGGTCTGCCTTCAGCCCGTCGCTGGCGTCAACAATGAACTCCACCGTGCCGGCGCCCGAATAACTGATCGCTTTGGCGGCCTGCACCGCCGCAGCTCCCATCGCTGCGCGCATGTCCTCGGGCATGTCCGGCGCAGGCGCTTCCTCGATCACCTTCTGGTGCCGCCGCTGCGCCGAACAATCGCGTTCGAAAAGATGCACCACATTGCCGTGGCTGTCGCCAAACACCTGAATCTCGATATGCCGTGGCGTGGCGACATATTTCTCCACCAGCACCCGGTCATCACCGAACGCGGCCTTGGCCTCGCGCCGCGCCGAGGACAAGGCCGCGGGAAAGTCGAGCTGATTGTCGACCTTGCGCATGCCCTTGCCGCCGCCGCCGGCGCGCGCCTTGATCAGCACCGGAAACCCGATCTCGTTGGCCTTGCCGGCCAGCACCACCAGCTCCTGCGCCTCGCCATGATAGCCCGGCACAACCGGCACGTTTGCCTTCTCCATCAACGTCTTGGCCGCATCTTTCAGGCCCATGGCCCGGATGGCCGAAGCCGATGGCCCGATGAAGATCAGCCCGGCTTTGACGACCTGATCGACGAAGTCGGGATTCTCCGACAAAAATCCGTAGCCGGGATGGACCGCATCCGCCCCGGTGCGCCTGGCCGCCTCAAGAATGGCATCGATCCTGAGATAGCTTTCGCTCGCCGGCGCCGGTCCGATCAGCACCGCCTCGTCTGCCATCTCGACATGCAGCGCCTGTGTATCAGCCTCGGAATAGACCGCCACCGTGGCAATGCCCAGTGTCCGCGCCGTGCGGATAATCCGGCAGGCGATTTCGCCCCGGTTGGCGATGAGGATTTTGCTGATGGTCATGTATTGCCCAATTCTAAAGTCAGAGCAGGATCGTCTTTCGCCATTTTGGGTGGGAGGTCATCTAAGGAGATCCTTAAAGAGACCACTCGATCCAATTCAGGCAACTGGAGAAAACCCTGTTTCCATAATAAGAATTTCGTTGACGGTATCGCATCGCTGAAGAAATTTAACGCAGGACACACAACGAATACAGCGCCATTTATGAAACTCTGATCAGCTTTGGAGATCAATTCCGGATCATCACTAATGGGCAGGCTTGAGAAATTTCCCGATGGGTGGAATATGGTAAGCGACAGGCAGCCGTTGACTACGTTGATCAACAATGTCCAACAATCATCGACTGCCGCAACTTTGGCAAAATTCCCGTTAACACCAAGAGAAAAACCAGTACCTCGGATCGACGATTTCGAGCGCTCTGTGTAATCTTTTTTCCAGAGTACTTCTCTAAATCGTTTTGCAGCTTCCGATTCCAAGAAATTTATTCCGAGAATTTGGCACCCTAAGCCTAAAGCTACCTTACATAAGAACCGACTAGTAAAGTCCACCTGTATTGCAGCGCGTAGGCTTACCGTCCCCACTTCATCCAGAATATGGCGAACCTCATTCGGGTGACTTTGAGCGACGACTCCATCCCGGCTTTCCCAGAAAGGAGTGAAATCCATGTCACCCACGATGTCTGTAAGGCAGACCCTGTGACATTTTGGGAATATTTTCCGAACAGAGAGAGCCGCGGTAATCACCCAATAGGGATGATCAGCTGTCAGGTTCACATAGATACGCCCACGGCGACTTTGCCTTTTTGGGTCTCCGCCAACATAAGCCCACCAATCCTCATCGGTCTTCCTGCGAACGTGGCGAATATGCTCACCAGCGGCCCCAGCATACCGATCGCACTGCTCATCATCTTGGCAAGGGAAGTCCGTCTCAACTCCAAGGTAAAACAACGGGAAAGCCGCCGGTTTATCGGGATTTAGAAAGGCATGATGATGCCTGGACCTTTCTTGGTGTGAGAAATAGCCCTTCAGAAAGGCTCCATCCACATGGAGTCCACATTTATTATTGCAGTATCCACATACATCATTCGTTACGAAAATTTTAGGCGAGTTAGAGACTCCAATCGCCTGAGGCCAAATGTGTTCAGGCCGATCAAATTCAAACTCTTTTTTCTCTCTACCGCAGTAGATGCAAGTCTTCATCATCACATCCTGAACACGCCGAATTTCGTCTCAGCCACCGGCGCATTCAATGCCACCGACAGGCTCAGCGCCAGGATCTCGCGTGATTTGAGCGGATTGATGATGCCGTCGTCCCACAGCCGCGCCGAGGCGTAGAGCGGGTGGCTTTGGGTCTCGAACATCTCGATGGTCGGGCGCTTGAATTCGGCCTCGTCCTCGGCCGACCATTCGCCGCCGGTGCGCTCGATGGCATCGCGCTTGACGGTCGCGAGCACGCCGGCCGCCTGTTCGCCGCCCATCACCGAGATACGGCTGTTGGGCCAGGTCCATAGAAACCGGGGTGAATAGGCCCGCCCGCACATGCCGTAATTGCCGGCGCCGAACGAGCCGCCGACGATCATGGTGATCTTCGGCACCTGCGTTGTCGCCACCGCAGTCACCATCTTGGCGCCATCCTTGGCGATGCCGCCGGCTTCGTATTTCTCCCCGACCATGAAGCCGGTGATGTTTTGCAAAAACACCAGCGGGATCTTGCGCTGCGAGCACAGCTCGATGAAATGCGCGGCCTTCACCGCACTTTCGGAAAACAGCACGCCATTGTTGGCAATGATGCCGACCGGCATGCCCATCACATGGGCGAAACCGCAAACGATGGTGGTGCCGTAGCGTGCCTTGAACGCGTCAAACCGCGAGCCATCGACGATGCGGGCGATCACCTCACGAATATCATAGGGCTGGCGCGTGTCGGCGGGAATGATGCCGGCGATCTCGGCCGGATCATAGAGCGGA
This sequence comes from Hoeflea sp. YIM 152468, assembly GCF_029210485.1. Classification (GTDB taxonomy): domain Bacteria; phylum Pseudomonadota; class Alphaproteobacteria; order Rhizobiales; family Rhizobiaceae; genus Hoeflea. The sequence continues at coordinate 22,225 of NZ_JARGET010000011.1, read as the reverse complement.
TCTTCCGGCGGCAGACAGTCCATTTGACAGAGCCCTGCCCTGCCCCGGCCATTGAGATTGGCCACCGCCTGCCGCGCCAGTTGCAGCGCATGGGCGTCATTGTCGGCCAGATGATCGGCCACGCCCGACAGCCGCGTGTGCACGTCGCCGCCGCCAAGATCCTCGGCGCTGACGATCTCGCCGGTCGCAGCCTTGACCAGCGGCGGCCCTGCAAGAAAGATCGTGCCCTGGTCGCGCACGATGATGGTCTCGTCGCTCATCGCCGGAACATAGGCGCCGCCGGCCGTGCAGGAGCCCATCACCACCGCAATCTGCGCAATCCCCCTGGCGCTCATATTGGCCTGGTTGAAGAAGATCCGCCCGAAATGGTCCCGGTCGGGAAACACCTCGTCCTGATTGGGCAGATTGGCGCCGCCGGAATCGACCAGATAGACACAAGGCAGATTGTTTTCGAGCGCAATTTCCTGGGCTCTGAGATGCTTCTTCACCGACAGCGGATAATACGTCCCACCTTTCACCGTGGCGTCGTTGCACACCACCATCACGTCGCGGCCGTTGACCCGGCCGACACCGGTGATCAACCCGGCCGAGGCAATATCGCCGCCATAGAGCCCGTGCGCCGCAAAACGGCCGACTTCCAGAAACGGCGAATCCGCATCCAGCAAGCTCGCCACCCGCTCGCGTGGCAGCAACTTGCCGCGCCCGACATGGCGTTCGCGCGAGGCTTCCGGCCCGCCCTGGCCATGCAGCGCCGCGGCTTCCGCGGCCTCATCGATCTGCGTCTGCATCCTTGCGGCATTGTCCCTGAACGCCTGCGAACCGGTGGAGATCTTGGATTGGATGATGGTCATCAGCGAATTAGCTCCACTTTGCAAGGCAGGTCGAGATCGGCCCAGTTTCGGTCTGCGGTCAAGGCCGTCGCCTTCTCGCGGATGGCCAATGCCAGGCAAGCGCGGTCGCCGAGCGACAATCCGCGATGGTAAGTATCCGCACGCAAGCGACCTGCCAATAGAGCGGTATCGGCATCAAATGACACCACATCGAGACGAAGGGCCGCTACATCCTCTACCGCGACTTCTGGCTCGCTACCGATATCGATAAGTTTAGAAACCACTTCCGCAAGATTTATCGAACAAATCCGCGACCCGACTGAGTGTTTCCAAAACAACTCAGCGCCGGCTTCATTTTTCAATCCGGCAAGCACCGCTGACGCATCCAGAATAACGGTCACTTATCTTTTTCCCGCATCGCCATTCCTTCGCGATGCAAGCGTTCAAAACGCTCATCAGATCTTCGCTGCTCTTCCCTGCGCTCGGCCAGAAAGTCCTCAACAATATCCACACCCGGCGGAACGAGCTCTTGGACACGAGCCTGGATTTCCCTGATCACAGCCATGTAGGATTTGATTTTCAGTTCTCCATCCTTCACTTCCAGCGCCAACTCGTCGCCCGGCTTGACCCCGAGCGCCTCACGCATTGCTGCCGGAATGACCAGCCGTCCGCCCTCTCCGAGCTTCACCCGATCCAGCATCGGCTTTTTGCCTTCGCCAGACACCGCGTCGTAACCCGACTGACCCGTTTCGGCGAAGCCTGTCTTTTTCGCGTGCTTCGTCATCATGCCACCTTTCGCCGATCTGCCATGTTTTTTAATCATGGCAATGTAGCACAATTACCTCACCCCGTCTCCGCCATCATCTCACGGCCGATCAGCATGCGGCGGACTTCCGATGTACCGGCGCCGATCTCGTAGAGCTTGGCGTCACGCAACAGCCGGCCGGTCGGGTAATCATTGATGTAGCCGTTGCCGCCCAGTGTCTGGATCGCTTCCAGCGCCAGTTGCGTGGCTTTTTCCGCCGCGTAGAGAATGCAACCGGCCGCATCCTTGCGGGTGGTCTCGCCCCGGTCGGCGGCCTGCGCCACGGCATAGACATAGGCCCGGCAGGCGTTCATCGTCGTGTACATGTCGGCCAGCTTGCCCTGCATCAGCTGGAAATTGCCGATCGGCTCGCCGAACTGCTTGCGCTCGTGACAATAGGGCACCACCACATCCATCGCCGCGGCCATGATGCCGAGCGGCCCGCCGGCGAGCACCAGCCGCTCATAATCGAGCCCCGACATCAGGATCTTGACGCCCTGGCCTTCTTCGCCGAGCACGTTGTCGAAGGGCACTTCACAGTCTTCAAACACCAGTTCGCAGGTGTTGGAGCCGCGCATGCCCAGCTTGTCGAGCTTCTGTGCCGTGGAAAATCCGGTCATGCCCTTTTCGATCAGGAATGCGGTGATGCCGCGCGACTTCGCCTCCGGATCTGTCTTGGCATAGACCACCAGCGTGCTGGCGTCCGGCCCGTTGGTGATCCACATCTTGTTGCCGTTGAGCACGTAGCGGTCATTGCGCTTCTCTGCCCTGAGCTTCATCGACACCACGTCCGATCCCGAGCCCGGCTCGCTCATTGCCAGAGCACCAACATGTTCGCCCGAGCACAGTTTGGGCAAATATTGTTGTTTCTGCTCTGGCGTTCCCCAGCGGTTGATCTGGTTGACGCAGAGATTGGAATGGGCGCCGTAGGACAGGCCGATCGACGCCGAAGCGCGGCTGATTTCTTCCATCGCCACCACATGCGCCAGATAGGTCATTCCGGTGCCGCCGAAATCGGGATCGGCGGTCATGCCGAGCAACCCCAGCGCGCCCATCTCCTGCCACAGATGCGCCGGAAAACTGTTCTCCCGGTCGGTCTGTTCGGCGACAGGCGCGATCCGGTCGCTGGCAAAACGGGACACCATGTCTCTGAGCGCGTCAATGTCTTCGCCGAGGCCGAAATTCATGCCTGCTGTGAACATGTCAGTCTTCCTTTTTCTGCCCCACCAGCCGCGCCACCAGGCGGACATAGAGCGCCTCAATCTCGTCGAGCGACAGCCGTCCGTTCTCGCGATACCAGGTGGTCATGCCGGTAAGCATGGCGATGATCGCCATCGTGGTCAGTTGGGGATCGATGATCGCAAACGACCCGTCCGCCGCACCGCGTTCGAGAATGGCGCGCGGCACGGTCTCATAACTGCGCCGCAACTGTTCGATGATCCTGAAATTCTTCTCCTCGAGGCTGCGCAATTCCATGTAGGAAATGAACACTTCGCGCGAACGATCGAGATGATAGCGGATGTGAAACCGGACAAAATGCTCAAGCGCCTGTGGCGGCGCGAGGTCGAGGTCCTCGGCCTCTTCCCAGGCTTCGAGCAGCGTTTCCATGTGAACCTGAAGCAGCTCGTTGAGCAGATCCTGCTTGGTTGGAAAATGATTGTAGATCGCGCCGGCCTGCACCCCGGTTTTCGCGGCGATGGCGCGCATCGACACCGCAGCATAGCCCGAGCGCGCAAACAGCTCCAGCGCTGCATTGCGCAGTTTCTCCGCTGTTTCAGCTCCGTTTGATCCCGCCCGTCGCGCCATGTTTCACACAATTAAATGAACGTTTGTTTATTTTATCGTCTTCCGCCGCGACGCGCAAGTCCCGAGCCTGTCTGTGATCAGCAATTGATCCCTGTCAGACAGCCTCAATCAGCCCCTCAGGCCAGCCAGCGCTTGCGGCGCTTGTAATGCTTGACATTCTTGAACGAGCGCCGACCTTCGCCGCCCACACCGAGATAGAATTCCTTGACGTCCTCGTTCTCGCGTAGATCCTTGGCCGCGCCGTCCATGACGATCCGCCCGGATTCGAGAATATAGCCATAGGTCGCGTATCTCAGCGCGATATTGGTGTTCTGTTCGGCCAGCAGAAACGACACGCCCTCCTGCTCGTTGAGCTTCTTGATGATTTCGAAGATTTCTTCCTGCAATTGCGGCGCCAGCCCCATCGACGGCTCATCGAGCAGGATCATTTTCGGCCGGCTCATCAGCGCCCGCCCGATCGCTGTCATCTGTTGCTCGCCGCCGGATGTGTACCCTGCCTGGCTGGTCCGGCGTTCGCGCAATCGCGGGAAATAATTGTAAACCATTTCGATATCGCGCTTGATCGCTGCATTGCCGTCGCGCCGGGTAAAGGCGCCGGTGAGCAGGTTTTCCTCGACCGTCAGATGCCCGAAGCAATGCCGGCCTTCCATCACCTGGATGCAGCCGCGCCGCACCAGCTCATTGGCGGTTTGCGCTTCGATCCGCTTGCCTTCGAACTCGATCGATCCCTTGGTCACCTCGCCGCGCTCCGAGCGCAGCAGGTTGGAAATCGCTTTCAGTGTTGTCGATTTGCCCGCACCATTGGCACCAAGCAGAGCCACAATCCCGCCTTCCGGCACCACCAGCGACACCCCCTTGAGCACCAGGATGACGTGATCATAGATCACCTCGATATTGTTTATCGCCAGAATATTCGGTTGTGTTTGCGCATCGATTGATACGGAAGCGGACATCGGCTGGACCCTCTCCGGTCAGATTTGGCGTCAGGGACATTTGTCCGCCGCACGGGGAAAATGCCCGCGCGGCGGCTGTTGGTCACGTCATCAGTTGGTGGCGCAAGGTTCAGTCCGCTCAGGCCAGGGAGCATTGCTCTCGGCATAGTCGGCGGCAGCCTTTTCAAGCAACGGCTTGACCATATCGACATCCGGCGAGAACCAGTCGCCCGACTTCTGCCAGTCCTTGCCATCCCACTCCACCACATAAACCTTGTGATGGCCCGAATGGTCGGTGCAGGACAGTTTCATCGGCAGCGCAAAGCCCTCCATGCCCATTTCCTTGAGGCGTTCCTCGGTAATATCGAGGTTCTCAAGCCCGGCACGCATGTCGGTGGCATCGATGACCGTTTTGCCCGACAATTCCTGCGCCCGGCGGATGCCTTCGGCGATCAGCATCGAGTTGTAGACGCCGCGGTTGTAAAGATTGTCAGCAAACTTTGCCGGATCAACCTGGCTCTTACCGGCATCGACAACATATTTCTGGATGTCTGCGACAAACGGATAATCAGCGCCGACACCGTGGAAGTTGAGGGTGCGATAGCCCTTCGCGGCTTCGCCGCCCGCTGCCGCATCATCATTGCCGCCGGACCACCAGACTCCGTAGAACTTGTCCATCGGGTAGCGGATCTTGGTGGCTTCCTTCACCGCAGTCGGGCTCATGGCGCCCCAGCCCCACATGATCATGTAATCGGGCTTGTCGCGGCGGATGTTGAGCCATTGCGACGACTGGTTCTGCATTTCCTTGCCTGGAACTGCATATTGCATCAGCTCGAAACCCATATCGCTGGACATCTGTTCCAGCAGCGGGATCGCCTCACGGCCATAGCCTGCGTCAAGGAAGATGTAGCCGATCTTCTTGCCCTTGAGGTTTTCGGCACCCCCCTCACGACGGGCGATATCGGTGACGATGGCCGAAGCACCGTCCCAGTATGTGTCCGGCGGATTGAACACCCACGGGAATGTGTTGCCTTCGGCAGCGGCGGAAAGGCCGTAAGCCATCGACAGCACCGGAATCTTGTCAACCGACGCCTTCGGAATCACCTGGAGCGTGATGCCGGTCGAGTAAGGGGAGATGACCAGAGCGCCATCGCCCTTGACCTGCTCGTAACACTCCACCCCCTTCTGGGTGTCATAACCGGTTTCACACTCGGTAATCCGCAATTTGACCCCATTGATACCACCGTCGCGCTCGTTGAGCATGGTCAGGTAGTCGTGCATGCCATTGGCAATGGGGATACCGGAGCCGGCATAAGGGCCGGTGCGGTAGCTGAACAGCGGGACGTGCAGCTCTTCGGCAAACGCCGGCAGTGCTCCTCCCACCAGGGTGCCGGCCATAACGGTCCCGGCAATCAGACATGTCAGTCGCATTGTATTCCTCCCATTAGGCACGGTTTCCGCACCAGTCCGGGGACCCTATTCCTCCCGACATTTTTGCTCCGGACGGGTCCCATGCCCAGACAATGTCGTTTACAGAACCTACCCGGCTCGTCTGCTCAGACGCCCGGCAAAACACCAGCCGGTCAGGCGTATGGAAACGGCCATACCCGCATTTTCTCTTTGCCGAGCGACCAGAGCCTTGCCAGGCCGTGCGGCTCGACGATGAGAAAGAAGATGATCAGCGCGCCCACAATCATGGTCGCAATATGAAAGACTGTCTCGGCCCCGATGCCGATGCCGATGGCCGGCAATCCGGCGCGCAGCACGATCGGCAGCCCCCAGATGAAGGCAGCACCGAAGAACGAGCCAACAAGACTGCCCAGCCCGCCCAGAATAACCATGAACAGGATCTGGAAAGACAACGTGATCGAAAACGCAGACGGTTCGGCGGCGCCGAGATAGAAAAAGATGAACATCGCCCCGGCGACGCCGCACAAATAGGACGAGACGGCAAAGGCCGACAGCTTGGCCGTCAAAGGTCGCACGCCCATCAACTCGGCTGCAATGTCCATGTCACGGATCATCATCCATTGCCGGCCAATCCGTCCGCGGACAATGTTCTTGACCGCAAGCGTCACCACGACCACGATCCCCAGAACGATAAAATACTGCGTCATCGCGCCAGCCGCGGGGCCGGTCAGGACAATGTCGCCAAACCCCCGCCGCTCCGGCACTTCGATCGCTCCAGAGGCGTTGTAGTTGTAGAGCCACGGAATGCGGATGAAACACCATTCAAGGAAAAACTGCGCTGCAAGCGTTGTCACCGCCAGATACAGGCCCTTGATCCTGAGCGATGGCAGGCCGAAAATCACACCGATGCCGGCCGAGAACAATCCGGAAAGCAGCACGAGAATGACAATGTTTGTCTCGGGAAAGATTGTCGTCAGCTTGTAGCAGCTATAGGCGCCCACGCCCATGAAGGCGCCGGTTCCGAGTGACAATTGCCCGGCATAGCCGGTCAGGATGTTCAGGCCGATTGCAGCCAGCGCCAGAATCAGGAACGGCGTCATGATGGCGTTGAGAAAGAAATCGCTCGCAACGAATGGGATCACCAGCGCGACCAGCCCGATCAGGACCATCCCGACCCGGTCTTCCCGGATCGGGAAGATGGCCTGGTCGGCAATGTAGCTTGTCTTGTATTGGCCGGACTCGCGGTACAGCATCAATCGTCACCCCAGACGTTTCCGCTTGACGGCAGCGCATGGGAAATCGGTCCGGTCAGCCGGAAGCGGTGCCCTGTCGGCGCTTCCATGATCACCGTGTGATCGATCACGCTGATCTTGCGGCCCCCGAGCAGTTCCACCCGATGAATTTCCGCCGCGAGATTATCGGTTTCGATGTCGAAGTGAATACGCGCCTCGTCCTGAACCGCCTCTATCACCAGCGAAACGCCCTTGTCATCAGCCAATATTGTGGCGCGGTGACCATCATCATCGACATGCGAAGGCTGACCCAGCAACTGCGACCAGAAGCCGGCCGCCTGTTCAATATGATCGGTGTGACAATCAACAACGATGGAGGAAAGTCGGCTCTTATGCATCGCTTATACCCTCTCGATTATACGTTCACCGAACAGACCTTGTGGCCTGAACAGCAAGAAGATAAGCGCGATCATGTAGGCAAGCCAGCTTTCTATGCCGCCGCCCACCAGCGGGCCCCAATAAATTTCGCCAATTTTTTCGCCAACACCGATGATCAATCCGCCGACAATGGCACCCGGGATCGAGGTGAAGCCGCCAAGGATCAACACCGGCAAGGCCTTGAACGCAATGATCTCGAGCGCGAAGGACACATCGGAACGCGCACCCCACATGATGCCGGTGGTGAGTGCCACGATCCCGGCGGCAAACCAGACAATGGCCCAGATCTGGTTGAGCGAAATTCCCACCGAAAGCGCGGCCTGATGGTCATCAGCAACCGCGCGCAATGCCCGGCCAATCCTGGTCTTGTTGAAGAACACTGCCAGCGCGCCCACCATGATCAGCGCGATCACCGCTGCGGCAATGTCGATATGCTGCAGGATCAGCAGGCCGCCATCACCGATTTCGAACGCGGTCGAACCGGTAGGCAGTCCCAACTCCTCGGTGATCATCTGCTTGGGTTCGCCACCGAAAACGAACTCGCCAAAGCCCACCAGAAAGTAAGTCAGTCCAATGGTGGACATCAGAAGAATAATGTCGGGCTGATTGACCAGAGGCCGCATGACGAAGCGCTCGACGGCCAGCGCCAGTATCCCCATCACGCCGATGGTCAGAATGAGCGCCAGATAGGCCGGAACACCCTTCTCATGCAGGCCCACCAGCGTCAGCCCGGCAAACACCACCATGATGCCCTGCGCGAAGTTGAAGACACCGGACGCCTTGAAAATCAAGACGAAGCCAAGCGCGATCAGCGCGTAAAGCACGCCCGCGACAAACCCCTCCCACAGCACCTGGAGCAAGAAATCCGGCATGTCCGCCATCTGCACAAACGGGTCGACAACAATCAGATAGAGAAAGTCCATCAGTGCGACACTCCCAGATAGGCGTCGATGACGTTCTGGTTGTTCTTCACTTCGTCAGGTGGTCCGTCGCCGATCTTGCGGCCATAGTCGAGCACCACCACACGGTCGGATATATCCATCACCACGCCCATATCGTGCTCGATCAGGGCAATGGTGGTGCCCATCTGGCTGTTGACGTCGAGGATGAACCGGCTCATGTCCTCTTTTTCCTCGAGATTCATGCCTGCCATCGGCTCGTCGAGCAGCAACAGATCCGGCTCCATCGCCAGCGCCCGGCCAAGCTCGACCCGCTTTTGCAGTCCGTAGGGCAGTTTGCCGACGGGAGTCTTGCGGATATGCTCGATCTCCAGAAAATCGATGATCTCCTCGACCTTGAGCCGGTGCTCGATTTCCTCATTGCGCGCAGGCCCGATGTTGAGCACCTGCCAGAAGAAGTTCCTGCGCATCTTCAAAGTTCGCCCCGACATGATGTTGTCGAGTGTCGACATGCCCTTGAACAAGGCCACATTCTGGAACGTGCGCGCGATGCCTGAGGCCGCTGCTTCATAGGGCTGCATTTGCGACCGCGCTTCACCACGAAATGTAATCACCCCTTCCTGCGGGTGATAAAAGCCGTTGATCACGTTGAGCATCGAGGTTTTGCCGGCGCCGTTCGGGCCGATGATGGCGCGAATTTCGCCCTTGCGGATATCGAAGGAAATGTCCGATATGGCCTTCACGCCACCGAAAGACAGCGACACATTCTCCACCTTCAGCATCACCTCGCCGGGGTTGAGGCCATCGTTCTGGGCACGCAGCTCGACATGCTTGACACGTGCATTCATTCCGCAGCCTCCGGCATTGGCTCTTTGCTGGGATGGATGGTTGCATCCGCCACTTTGACTGTGGCACGGATGGTCCCTTTGCGCCCATCCTCGAAGGTCATTTCCGTTTCGATGTATCTTTCCGCCGACCCGTCATACAGCGCCTCGATCAACGCTCCGTACCGTTCTGCCAGGAAACCGCGGCGCACTTTCTGGGTCCGCGTCAGTTCGCCATCGTCGGCGTCCAATTCCTTGTGCAGCACCAGAAACCGGCTGATCTGTGCCCCCGACATCATCGGTTCGGCGGCAAGATCCCTGTTCACCTGATTGATGTGATCAGTCATCATCTCATAGACTTGCGGCAGGCCCGCCAGTTCCTGATAGGAACCATAGGAAATATTGTTGCGCTCAGCCCAGTTGCCCACCGCGGTCAGGTCGATGTTGAGAAACACGGCCACGAAATCCCGCCCGTCGCCAAAGGCCACCGCCTCCTTGATGTTGGGAAAGAACTTGAGCTTGTTCTCGATGTATTTGGGCGCATAGAGCGCCCCGGTGGTCAGCTTGCCGACATCCTTGGCCCGATCAATGATCTTGAGATGTCCATGCGTGTCAAAAATGCCCGCATCCCCGGTCATCACATAGCCGTCAGGCGTCATGGTTTCCCTGGTCTTCTCCGCATCACCGTAATAGCCGGCGAACATGCCGGGAGAGCGGAACTGGACCTCGCCATTGTCCGCGATCCGGATATCGACATCGGGCGCAGCCGGCCCCACGGTGTCAGGCCGGACATCGCCATCCTTCTGTGCTGTGACATAGAGAAAGGCTTCGGTCTGGCCATAGAGCTGTTTGAGATTGATGCCGAGCGAGCGGAAAAACGAAAACAGGTCCGGACCGATTGCCTCGCCGGCGGTGTAAGCCGTGCGGATCCGGGTGAAGCCCAACACATTGCGGAGCGGGCCATAGATCAGCTTGTCGCCCATCCAGTAGGAAATCCGGCCCGCAAGCGGCACCGGCCGGCCTTCGAGGATCTTTTCCCCATAGAGCTTGGCCACCCCGAGATAGTGATTGAACAGCCATTTCTTCAGCTTGCTCGCATCTTCCATCCGGATCATCACGCTGGTCAGCAGGCCCTCGAACACCCGTGGCGGGGCAAAGTAGAAGGTCGGACCGATTTCACGCAGATTCTGCGACACGGTCTCGGGGCTTTCCGGACAGCTCATGCACAGCCCGACGACGTAGCCTTGCGCGTAATTGAGGTAGTGATCGCCGACCCAGGCCAGCGGCAGATAGGCAAGCACTTCATCCTGCTCGGTCATGGTGTCGAATTCGGCAGTGTCTTCCGCAGCCTTCACGGAAGCGGCTGCCGTCAGCATCACGCCCTTTGACCGTCCGGTCGTACCCGAGGTGTAAAGAATGGTGGACATTTCACTACCGTCCGAGGCCCAGATGCCGGATTCCCAGTCGGCAATCGCCGTCGCATCGGCAGCCGCGGCTTGCCGGCCTCGTTCCTGAATGCTTTCAAAATCATGCAGGTGGCCGCGATCATAATCGCGCAGGCCGCGCGGCTCATCAAATATGATGTCGCTCAGGCCCGGAACCTCTGCGGCCACCGACTGGATTTTGTCGACCTGCTCCTGATCCTGGGCAACGGCAAAGCGCACGCCCGCATTCTCCAGCACAAAGGCCATCTCGTCCGCAACGGAATCGGCATAGACCGGAACCGGTATCGCCTTCAGCGACTGCGCCGCACAAAACGCCCAATAGAGCCGGGGCCGGTTGGATCCGACAATGGCGATGCGGTCGCCCTCGGCCAGGCCCATGGCCTTCAGCCCAAGTGCAAAATCGCGAATCTCCTCACGTTGCTCGGACCAGGTCCAGGTTTGCCAGATGCCATAATCCTTGATCCGCATCGCAGGCCGCGTTGCAAAACGCTTTGCGTTCAGCAGCAAATATTGTGGAAACGTAACCGGCCGACCGCCGGTGGTTACACCTGTGGCTTCCATATCCTCCACTTTCCTCCCTGCCCGGATCGCTTTTCGCTGTATTCGGGCGCACGGCTTGCGCCGCACTATCGGCCGTTCCCATTGGCCGAAGTCGCACCGGTCAGATCCGGTGTCTTTTGATGGATTCCGGCTGCTGTCCTCTCAGCATCCGTGCTCCAAACTGGTTCATCAATTAAATGAACGCTTGTTTACCCTATTCGCCTTTCTCATCCTTGTAAGTACTACTTTGGTGAAACCTGATCATTTTCCGTACACCGATTGCAGCCGGTCTACCAGTTCGTTCACACCGAAACGGATCGGATCTGTCGCCGGCACTGCGTACTCGCGCGCAAGCTCTTGCAGCAATGTCCTGGCTTCGGCCTCGCCCAGTTCTTGCGTGTTCACGGCGATTCCGGTGCAGGCAATGGCCGGGTTGGTCAGGCTTCCGCAGGCGCGTGTCAGGTCGATGACGTCGCGGATGCTTGGCAAGCCATGCTCGACCCCGCGCATTGTGGTGCGTGTCGGCTCGTGACAGACCACGAAAGCATCCGCTTGAGCGCCGTGAAGCAGGCCCAGCGACACGCCGGCAAAACTGGGATGAAACAGCGAGCCCTGCCCTTCGACCAGATCCCAGTGATTGGGGTCAGCAGCCGGAGCAATCCACTCGACCGCACCGGAAATGAAGTCCGCCGCCACCGCGTCGATCGCAGCACCACGGCCGGAGATGAACACGCCGGTTTGCCCCGTGGCGCGGAAATCCGCGTCCATACCGCGGGACCGCATCTCCCGCTCCAGCGCCAAAGCGGTGTATTTCTTGCCGACAGAACAATCCGTGCCGACGGTCAGGCACCGCAAACCCGGGCGCTTCGTTCCCTTGCCGGTATCAAACCGCTGGTCCGAGAACCGCACGTCATGCAGCTGTGCACCGCTGCGGGCTGCGGCTGCAGCGATCTCGGGGATGGAAGCGAGCCGTGTATGCAGTCCCGTCGCCACATTCAGCCCCGCATCAAGCGCCGCGACAATGGAGTTTATCCAGTGTGGGGGCAGCACTCCACCCGCATTGACTGACCCGACCACCATGGTCTTCACACCCTGCGCGACGGCGGCCTCGATTGACAGGTCGGGGATTTTCGCGTCCGCCCGGCACCCTTCCAGACGAAGTTGCCCAATGCACCACTCAGGCCGCCAGTCAACAATGCCAAGGCCGGTTTTGGCTGCAAGCGCATCCGGCACATCGCCAAGAAAAATCAGATAGGGTGGATCAATGACCATCGCATACTCCGGACGTGTTGGATTGGCGTTAACGCCGTACTTTCCTGCGCCCGGAAGCAGCCGTCAAGACGGCAAGCACCAACTCGCCAGTCTCGCGCTCAACAAAATGTCCACCTGCAAGAACCGGTCACGGCGCCGTGGTCAGAATATAGGCGTCATAGCAGGGCGTCAGTGCGATCCTGGTATGCCCGGACAAAGCCGAGGCGTAGTGATCAAACAGTGCTTTGCGCGCATAATGCACCGGACAGCCGGGCGCCAGCACCAGATCAGTCCTGGCCACCGCATCACGGGTCCTGGCATCCAGCGCAGGAACCGCACGGTTCGGGTCGGCGCCGATGGCGACATGATCGGCGCCCTTGATGCCCAGGATAAACGGAAACGGATTGGCGAAATCGAGATTGAGAACACGCTCGAACCGGCGTCCGGAGTTTTTCTCTAGCGCCCGGATTGCCACCGTTGCCGCCTGCATTTCCTGGATCAGCAGATATTGGTAATCCGGATCCGAAAACAGCAGGAATGACGGCAAGGCTTCGGTTTCGGCAATCGCCTCGTAGGCGCTCCGTTGCGCGATATAGACGCCGCGCATCCGATCTGCCTGTTCCACCATGACATCCTTGGCAGAGACCCGGCCGAGGGGCCCCAGGTCCGGCGCATCAAGTGCGATATAGCCCGGCGCCACCGCCAGCGCCCGCGCAGCCTTGTGCAGGACCGTGCTCACCGTCGGGATCACGGTAAATCCGATCAACACAAGGATCAGACTGCGGTAGCCCGCATAATCCGCCTTTGGCCGCAGCAGGATTGCCAGCAGCGCCGGCCAGACCATCAGGAAGGCCTGGCTTCCGGTGTTCTGGGTTTCATAGAACAATCCGCACACCAGCAGCAGGCCCACCCAGAACCAGTCCGCATCAAACATTCCGGCATGGCGGCTGTTGCCTGATTGTCCATCCGCTGCCGCCTTGCCGCTCAGCGCTGCAATCAGCAGAACAATCGCCACAAGCCCGCCGGCTCCAAACACATTGAAATGCAGCGACGCCGCAGTCAGAAACCGCGGCAACAGCGCGCCGGTGTTCTGCGACGCCAGCACGACAATATCCTGCACATAGGGGATCACCATCCCGGTCAGCAGTTCCGCAACCCCGGTGGCGCCAACACAGATCAGGGCTGTTGCCAGCGCCGTCACCGGCCGGATACGGCCAAGCACCAGCCCGAAAAGCAAAAGCGGGCTGGCCGCCAGCAGCGCGGTGATCTTGCAGAACGCCATTGCCAGAACCAGCAGGCTCAACACCAGCGTCTGTACCACCGGGCTGCGCACGAACAGCACCGCAGCAGCCGTCAGATAGATCAGATGCGCGCCATGCCGGTTGTAGATTCCAAAGGCGTCGGTGCCTGGATAGGGATAATAATCAACCCCATTGTAGGGCAGCGCGGTAAACAGCATCCACGGCGCAAGCAGCCACACCGCCGCCTTGCCGGAGCCGCGCGCCACATCCCACAGGATCAGCGCCATCACCGGCACCGTGACCGGCAGCCAGATCCACTGGGTCAGCAGCACGGGGTGTGCGTCGGCAAACAGCCGCGCCGACAGGGCTGCGAGAAAATACTCAAGCGGGCCGACAGGCGCGAAGAAATCGAGCGATGGCCATTGCCCCTGCCCGATCCGGCCGATCGCATCGTAATAGACCAGGACATCCCAGTACATCGGGCCGATCGGCAGAACCAGCGGCAGGCTTTGCAGCACCGCCAGCAGCAGCACGAAGGCCAGCAGAAGCGGATAGAGCCAGAGCAGCGCGCGTCGCCCCGGCGTCCCGTTCATATCCATGGAGTGCATGTTCATGCTGTCACCCGACCTGATTCGCTGCCCTGCGATACTCCGCGAACGAACCGGTCAGGGTCAATCCATTCAAACCATGCCCCAAAACCGCCCGATGGCGGCGCCCCCCAGTCCCGCCGCCGCTCCGGGTTCTCCGGACAGGCAACACACAGGTTCAACCCCTCGGGTCCACCCCAGATATAGACCGATGATCAACGGAAGCCTATTCGTGGGAGGCAAAGATGTGACGCCGGTCAGAAGCCGTCGCCCTCTTCCTGGATGATTTTCAGGTTGCCGTTTTCGATGCGGTGGACCACCATGCGCCGCTCGATCCGACCATCAGGCCGGAACCGGAACAGCCCGGTTGCCGCGCGAAAGCCCTGCTCCGAGGTCAGATTTACCACTGTGATCGCGTCTGCACCACCCGAACGTACCAGACCTGCCGCAATCGCAATTGAGTCATAGCCGATGGCCGCGTCATAGCTGGGGCTTCGGCCAAACCTGGCTTTGAAACGATCCGAAATGACGCCCACACTTGAGGTCGACGGAATCGCCACCATCAGTCCTTGCGCCGAAGGCCGCTTGTAGATGTCTGCCGGAATCAACGACGTGGCGATCGCTGTTGCAATCGACTGACCGAATTCGCCTGCCGCCAGAATGTCGATCACTTGTCCGATCGCCTCGCCGCTTCCGAGCAGCACGATGGTGTTGGCCTTGGCAAAAACCGCCGACCCCCTGGCAAATGCGGCGCGTAAGTTCCCGCCACTCGAGGGGTACGGCACGAAGCCAACCGTGATGCCGCCCTTCAGACGGATGCCTTCCCTGAGCCTGAGTAGATTCTCGGCCGAAAAACCGGCCTCATGCACCACGACGATGTTTTTCTGCTTGGCGGCAACTGCCACACCGACACCCTCGAGCGCACTGTCGATGGCGTCGCCATAGAGCGGCCAGATATGGGTTCCTCCAGCCGAATTGTTGGCGACAAGCGCCAGAATCGGCGGCCGCGGCAGGCTGGTTGCAGAAATGATCTTGGCCACTTCCGCATCGGTCGCCGGCCCGATAATCAGCTTCGTGCCGGAAGCCGCGGCAGCCTGGACCTTACCGGCAACATCGCCAGAGCGGGAATTGGAAACCTGAAAGTCGATGCTGAGCCGGCCGCCGCCCAGATCATCCAGTGCCAGCCGCGCGCCATCGGCAATGTCGGCCGCCTTGGCGCGCATTGACGCGTCCGACGGCAGCAGCATCGCAATCGTGACAGCCCCGTTACCATAGCTCGAACTGGTGACGGGGGTGGCACCCGAATTTGCGTCGTCCGCCAGCCCGTCGCCCAGACTGGAGGCCTGGCATCCGGCCAGAGCAACCAACGCCGTCAGCAGCAAAGCACGCATTGCACCGGTCCGAGAGGCGCGTCCGGCCAAAGGTGTGGCTCTTGACGCAACGTCACGCAGATAATCTCTCACAGCCATCCCCCGAACAATTCCCCTGAAACTTCCAGCCCCCGCATCGCCATGGCGTTTGTGAAATGGGTTGTCACGCTGCTGTTTCCGCCGAACCGTTGTGCCCTCCAACCGGAACCGGATCAAGGGCATCGACAGAAATGATCAGATGATCACGCTGTCCGGCGTCGGATCATCATCCACCAGAATCCGCAGCCCATTGACCGAAGGAACAGTGGTGAATTCAGCAATCTGAACGAACCCTGCATCGGTGCCCGCGCCATCAACGTCAACCGACAGGAAAGCCCCGTTCATCTTGACGTAGTCCGCCTTGGTGGTGTCATCCACCGTCACCGCGCCGAGTAGATCCGAAAGATCCACGACGTCGCCCCCGGCGAAATCATAGTCGGCGATCAGATCCTGGATACCCAAACCACCGTCTGCCAGAGCGTCGGCATCGAAGACGAAGGTGTCGGCCCCGCCGCCGCCCGTCAGCGTATCCTGACCACGACCGCCATTAAGGATGTCGTCGCCCAGACCGCCGAACAGGCTGTCGTTGCCGTCGAGGCCGAGCAAGGTATTGTCGCCGCTGTTGCCGACTAGGACGTTGTCGAGATCGTTGCCAGTAGCGTCCGGCCCATCCTTGTCAAAGGTCGAGTAGGTAATATCATCGAAGATGAAACCTTCGTTGACGCCCCCTGGCCCATCGGTCGCCGCATCATGCGCCGAGGTACGGAACAGAAGCCCAGTCGTCTGGTTTGCCTCGGCATTGTCATCATGCGTTCCACCGCGTGAATCCCGGTAGTTCTCGAATGTCGAAGACCGACCAATGAACTGATCATCAAGGTAGTAGTTGATCACGTCATTATTTGGTCCATCAATATGATTGAGAACCATCGTCAGCGTGTGCGCAACCGCGGGGTCGACCCCCTCGATCAGGGGTTTGTTGCCGGTGAAGGCGTCAAAATTATTGACACTCGCTCCGGTATCCCAATCGCCGTTGAGCAGCGGCAGCGCAACCGCAATACGGATCCCTGCACCGGTGTTCTCGATCCGCATGAAGTTGTTGCGGTCGCTCCGGCCTGCCACGGCGAAATCGACTTCAAGGGTGGAATTGTCCGAAGGATCGGGGTCAACCGCCTTGAAGGTGAAGCGCGCCTGGATCGAATCCGCACCCGCCGTTGTCGTTGATTCACCCGCCGCAACACTGAGCTCCGGTGCATAGGGGCCGCCATAGTCGCCGGAATCCGGGTCCGAGGAAATCCGGTAGGCCTGGCCACCGCCGTCGCTCACGACGCTCTCGTCGTGATTCGCGCCAACGTTCTTCCAGCCGTTTTCGCCGTCCGCGATCGAGCCGAGATCGAAGTCTTCGAAGTCCTCGGTATTGATGGACTTGTCAAGCAGCGTCAGAGTCTCGACATGATCCGGCAGGACGTAGCTGTCCGTGGTCCGGACTTCGTCCGTACCCTCGCCGGCGGCTTCCACAACCAAGTCATTGCCATCGACGAGATAGATGTCGTTACCCTGCCGGCCCGTCATCGCGTCGTCGGTGGAACCGCCAATGATGATGTCATCATTGTCCGAACCGTTGATGACCAGTGGCGCCTGGGACGTGGAACCGTCGAAAGTACCCTGGGCCGCGTCCATGTTGATGGTGGTTATGCCGCCGATTGCAGGATCGGTCGCGTTTTCGACATCGGTGACGGATGCATTCTGGATGAGCACATCGTCGATCAGCACGTTCGGGCCACCATTGTTCTTGCCCGGTTCTCCGATCCGGAAGCCCGTACTGGTGCCATCGATGCTGCCGCCGTAAAACTCGATCTTGCCGTTGAACGAGGCCGGATCGGCGCTGTAAGAGCCGTCATCGCGGATTTTCACGCCGATTGCCGCACCGAAGATGCCGGGCGAACCCGCTCCCTCCAGGTTGGAATGGCCTGAATTCGTGATGATCGTGTCAACGAAGCTGACATCCTCGTAGGTCTCGTACTTCAGGTTGATATCGATCGCTTGACCGAACTCGCCATTCTGGCTTGCCGGACCGAACGGAGGCGCAACACGGCCGTAGTTGCCGACACCATCGAATGAGTTCCCGGTCAGCGAAGCATGGGACAGTTGCTCAAAATACATCCCTTTTTCCGAAAGATCGGAGAAGGCGTTGTTGTTCATCGTCACACCGTCAAAGGCGCCGGCATCGTTGGAAGCTGCATATATGTTTATGCCATGTATGCCATTGGTAATGATATTGCCGTTGATGGTGACATCGGTCACCTCCGCTTCCATACCCTTGCGAATACCGGTCACATTGTCGGTAAACACGTTGTTGATGATCGACACGCCATTGGAGGCTCCCAGCGTCAGCCCGACCGAATAGCCAGTGACTGTGAAGCCGTTCAGCGTCACGTTGTCTGAATTGATCGAGATACCGTTGCTGGCCGAATAGGCAGGGTGGTTAACCTCGAAATATTCGTCCAGCCCCATGTCACCGGGCACACCAAGATCCGTCAGAAGGGTTCCCCCGATGACGGCAGCCCCCGGGCCGTCCGCGGATACCAGCGTGACCGCCTCGTCGATGGTCAGGCTTTCATTGTAGGTGCCTGCGCCGACCATGATGGTGTCACCGTTGGATGCATTGTCGATCGCTTCCTGGATCGACATCCCTTCCACCACGATGAAGGTGGAGCCGAGCTCTGCATCGATATTGTCCGGACCATGCGGACCGGTGATCACCGAGGCAGTGTTGGCACCACCACCCTGCAGGGCAAGGGCAAAGGCTACGGCATCGGCTTCGGAGCCGAAGAAGAAGGTGAAGTCCTCGCCACGCCCATCGCCACCACCGCCGTCGCGATGTGCTTCGTTCTGCACCGCGTAGACACCACCGGGGAAGATCCCGCCAAAGTCGATATTCTCGACCGAGGTGACACCCTCCTCGTCGGCATATATGCCGATCGTCTCACCATGGCTGTAGCTGCCGTTGAAGATGATGTCATTGGTGTCAGGCTCGTAGCTGCGACCCGCCGAATAGAGACCGACCGAACCCCAATTGTTGCCGGTGGTGGTGATATCGGTGAGCACGATGCCGGTGGAGTCCGTCAAGGCGATGCCGACGCCGCGGGTATCATTGCCATTGGCCGTCACGTTGGTCAGGCTCGAATTGTCGACACCGTTCAGATCGATCTCGGACCGTCCTGCACCTTCGACAGTCACATTTTCCAGGTGGAACCCGGTGAGGTTGTCAGTATCAACGCCCGTGCCCGGGTCTACCTTGATACCGTAGCTGTTGGTCGTCGCCGACGCATCGACCGTCAGGTTGGAAATGCTGACATTGACCGCCGTGACATGAATGCCGTAGCTGTTGGCGTTGCCGCCAGTACGGATGATCACTTCATCCTCGCCCGATCCGGTGATCGTCAGGGAATGCGGGATCGTCAGATTGCTTGTCAGCGTGTACTCGCCGACGGCAATCGTGATTGTGTCGCCGGCGGACGAGGCTGCAATCGCGGCCTGGAGGCTGGTGAAGCCTGTCGCCGAACCACCGCTGATCAGCTGGATCGGATCGATCGTGACGTCCCCATCGGCGAAGCTGACGGTCTCGACGCTCGTCGAGATCGTCGTTTCGGCAAGGGTGGTATTATGGGTAATCGTCACTGTGCCATCGGTATTGACCACGCGGGTGTAATCGGCCTCGTTCCCGGAAAGCTCAATCCGGTCGTTGCCCGCACCGCCGATGAAGGTGTCGTTGCCGAGACCGGTGGTGAGGACGTCATCACCCTCGCCACCATTGAAGATGTCGTCGCCGCCACCCGAGGTGAACGTGTCGTTGCCGTCGCCACCGTTGAAGACGACGCGATGGCCGCTGGTGATGCCCGAGGCATCGACCGTGTCATTGCCGACACCGCCATTGATGGTGATCGTGTTTGTGTGCAGCGCCGTGCCGCCAAGCGGCGTGGTCATGTTCACCATGTCGCCGCCCGAACCGAGGTTGAGAACGATATCCTCGATCTCGTCCATACGGACGGAGCCGCCGCTGCTCACCGACACCTGGATGTCGGTGCCGTCGGTGCCGGGCGCCTGCGGCGTGATCGGCATGCCGCTGGTAATCGTGCCGACCGTGAACGTGGCCGGTGTCGCCGTGGTGTTGGTGAGCACCACCGTATCGGCGCCGGTCTCGGACCCCCCGTCAACCCGGTCATTGCCGTCACCCGTCGACCACAGGAACGTATCGTCTCCCGCGCCGCCGCTGAGCGTGTCGTTGCCAAGGCCACCGATGATGGTGTCGGTCTGCGCGTTGCCAGTGATGGTGTCGTCGCCGTGACCTCCAAGATAGGTGGCCGAGCTGAGGTTCGACGCGGTGATCGTGTCGTTCCAGTTACCGCCGTCGACCGTGATGGCGCCATTGAAGGCGACATTGGTGAAGTCGTAGCTGTCGCCAGCGCCGGAGTCGGTGCCACGCAGCATGGTACCGGTGTGAATGCCGACATCGATTGTGTCGACGCCGTCAACGAAGCCGGAGGCCAGGCCGATAGTGACGTTATTGGCGTTGACAATGATCCGGCTGTCTTGACCGTCGCCGATGACATTGCCGGTGAAGGTGTCAAAACCGTTGCCGCTCGGGTCAAGATCATAGACGAAGGTCGCGTCCGCAGCACCGATGTGGAATGTGTCATTGCCGTGGCCGCCGCGATAAAGTCCCGCACTTCTATTCGACGTGGTGATGTCGTCGTTCCAGTTGCCGGCGTTGAACAGGAATGCCGCCATGCCGGTCAAGCCCACCCCAACACCATTGGCCGCGAAGATCACCTCGGAGAAGTCGTAACTGTCGCCAACGCCGGAGTCGGTGCCGCGCAGCGTGACGCCGGTGTGAGTCCCGATGTCAATGCTGTCAACGCCGTTGGCGAAACCCGACGCCAGGCCGATGGTGACATTGTCGGCGGCAGCCAGGATCTTGGTGATCCTTGTATCGTCGATGGTATTGCCGCTGAAGCTGTCGAAGCCGTGGCCATTGCTGTCATAGTTGTAAATGAATGTTGCGTCGGCCACACCGATATTGAACGTGTCGTTGCCATGGCCACCGCGATAGGTGCCTGCGCTTTTGTCCGATGTCGCGACAGTGTCATTCCAGTCGCCGGCATTGAACAGGAAGGCTGGTGCATCGTGCAGGCCAACTGCCGTGCCATTGTTGGCAAAGACGACGTTGGTAAAGTCGTAGCTGTCGTCGTTATTCGCACTGGTGCCGATTAGCGTGACACCACTTTTGCCGCCATTGTCGATCACGTCGACGCCATCAACGAAGCCATCGGCCAGGCCGATGGTGACATTGTCGACCGCAGCCAGGATCTTGGTGAATCGGGTATCGCCGATGACATTGCCCGAAAACGTATCGAAGCCGTGGCCGTTGCTGTCATAGTCGTAAATGAATGTCGCGTTGGCAGCGCCGATGATAAAGCTGTCGTTACCATGCCCACCGCGATAGGTGCCGGCGCTCAGTTTCGACGTGGTGATGGTATCGTTGTAGTTCCGCCCGTCGATCACAAAATTGGCTGTATCGGTCAGGCCGATCTGAACACCCGCATTGTGGAATGCCACATTGGAGAAGTTCAGCGTATCGCCGGAATTGCTTTCAGTACCGGTAATCCGCACGCCTGTATGGTTGTGGATATCGATGATCTCGACATCATTGTCAAAGCCGTTGAGCCCGATGTTGATGTTGTCGGCAATCGCGACAATCCGGTCCTCGCCGTCGCCGCCGTTGACGGTGTCATAGCCGTTTCCGTTGGAATCGTAGCCATAGACAAAGACGTCGTTGCCCAGCCCACCGGTCAGCGTGTCGTTTCCATGCGCGCCAATAATGGTGTCGTTGCCGTCGCCGGCATCGATAGTATCGTTGTAGTTGCGCCCGAAGATCAGGTCGTTGGTCGCGTTACCCGCCACACCGACAACACCGGTCGAGGACGAGCCCGGAACAATCGTGTCGCCGCCGGTGCCGTTTGTTCCGATGACCATGTTGTTGGCAAGAATGCTGAACGAGCCAACAGTAACGAACAGTTCCACGTTCTCGAAATTGACCGCCTTGAACCCGAGGCTCGTGAAGTCGAACAGGGTGTTCGACGGGCTCGCCACATAAGCATCGAACTGGGCCGCCACTGTGGCGTTCGACGCCTGTGCCAGCGTCATGTTGATGCGCAGCGTGTCGGTGTTGGCGCCGCCGTCATAGGTCACTGTGCCGGTAACGTTGGCGGTAAACGCCGTCGTCACGAAGTCATTGCCATTGGCCCCTTCGACCCGGCCGATATGTGTCAGCCTGGTGTTGGTGAAGTCGAGCGTGTGACCCGCATTGGAGTCGCGGATGATGGTGTCGCCGGTTCCGATGAACTCGTCGACGCCGTCATTGGCGTAGCCATTGACGCCGATGACCGTGCCTGCTGCATCCGCCCTGGCGATGGACACACCCGTGGCGTTGTTGGTGAACGTGTCCGCGCCATTGTTGCTGCCCGTGTAGAGCCAGGTGGCGTCAGCATTGCCTGCATTGAGCGTATCGTCGCCGTG
>NZ_JARGET010000010.1 GCF_029210485.1 Hoeflea sp. YIM 152468 | reverse complement strand
GGCTCAGGCTCAGGCTCAGGCACTGCTTCAGCGATCTGTTCCGGGACAGGCGCGATGGCCGGATCGGCGGACAAGGCGTCCGGAGCCAACCCGTCCTCGGGGCCTTCCTCCACCGGCTCGGTGTGAACGGGTTGCGGCTCAACCTGCGAGTCGTCCACAGGGGCCGCTGCGTCGTGCGATGCGGGTTGCGGCAGCCCGTCGGGGACAGGTGCGATGGCCGGGTCAGCAGACAATTCGTCCGGGGTCAGCCCGTCTTCCGGGCCTTCGTCGACGGGCTCGCTGTGGATCGGCGGCTCGCCGGCATGTCCGTCGCCCGCCGGCGCTGCTGGTGCGGGTTGCGCCTGGCCGGCGGTGTCCGCTGCGGCCTCTGCCGCAGCTGGCGGGAGGTCGTCCGCCGGCACCGCTGTTTCGGCCGCGATGTCCGGCGCCGGCGCGTCCTGCTTGTCCTTGCCGAAGGAGAAAACCTTTTTGATGAAGTTGAACGCCATGCGCGTCATGTACCTTTTCGATATCAGCCTGCGGCGCGGTCTGCCGTTTGCCGTGGAGCGTCTGCCGCACAAACCAGGTCGCCGGTCAGATGATCCCCGTCCCGGCCATTGACCCGTACCAGAGCCATCTGGCCTTTTGGCGCACCGGACGCAACCACCGGGGTGAAGTTTTCGGTTCGCGCCAGGCCGGAATACTCGACCAGCACGGAATGAAGCTGACCTGCCGCCGCCATGGCGGCAAGGTGGGCATCATAGGCCTGTTGACCGCGGTCTCTCAATCGCGCCGCGCGGGCCTTGATCAGCCCGCGATCAAGCTGCGGCATCCGCGCCGCCGGGGTGCCTTCGCGCGGCGAATAGGGGAAGACATGCAGAAACGCCAGCCCGCACTCCTCGATGATGTCGAGCGAGCGGGCGAACATCTCTTCGGTCTCGGTCGGAAACCCGGCAATCAGGTCGGCGCCGAAGGCGAAACCGGGCCGCAAGTCCCGCACCTGCCGGCAGAACTTGATCGCGTCGTCGCGGCTATGCCGCCGCTTCATCCGCTTGAGGATCAGGTCGTCGCCATGCTGCAGCGACAGATGCAGATGCGGCATGAAGCGCGGTTCGGTGGCGATCAGATCCATCAGCGTGGCGTCGACCTCGATGGAATCGATCGACGACAGCCGCAGCCGTTTCAGTTCAGGCACCTGTTTCAGGATGGTGGCGGCCAATGTGCCGAGCGTCGGACTGCCGGGCAGATCGGCGCCATAGCTGGTGGCGTCGACGCCGGTGATGACGGCTTCCTGATAGCCATTGCCGGCCAGTTTCTCGATCTGCGCGACCACTTCGCCCATCGGCACCGAGCGCGAATTGCCGCGGCCATAGGGAATGATGCAGAAGGTGCAGCGGTGGTCGCAGCCGTTCTGAACCTGGACGAAGGCGCGGGCATGGCCCTCCACCGCCTCGATCATCTGCGGTGCGGTCTCGCGCACCGACATGATGTCGTTGACGCGGATCTTCTCGCTTTCCGACACGCCGAAATCGGGCAGCTTGCGATAGGTCGAGACGCGCGCCTTGTCGTCATTGCCGATCACCGCGTCGACCTCCTCCATCGCGGCAAAGGTCTCCGGTTCGGTCTGGGCGGCACAGCCGGAAACGACGATGCGGGCGTGCGGGTTGTCGCGCCGGGTGCGGCGGATGGTCTGGCGGGCCTGGCGCACCGCATCGGCGGTCACTGCGCAGGTGTTGACCAGAATCGCATTGTTGAGGCCGGCTTCCTCGGCCGCCTTGCGCATGGTTTCCGATTCATAGGTGTTGAGCCGGCAGCCGAAGGTGAGAACGCGGACACCACTCACGCAACCACCTCGTCGGCCTGCCAGTCTCCGGACAGCGGATCAACCCGGCCGGAGAACTCCCATTCCGCCGGGCCGGTCATGATCACATGATTGTCGGCGCGCCACTCGATCCGGAGCGGGCCGCCGGGCACATTGACAGTGACCTGTCGTCCGGTGCGGGCGGTGCGTGCGGCCGAAACACCGGCGGCGCAGGCGGCTGATCCGCAAGCGCGGGTCAATCCGACGCCGCGTTCCCAGGTTCTCAGATCCAGCGTCGTGTCACTCATCACCCGGGCAATCGAGATGTTGGCGCGCTCGGGGAAGACCGGATGGTTTTCCAGCAGCGGCCCGAAGCGCTCGAGATCATAGGACCAGACATCGTCCCTGACCCAGAAAATGGCGTGCGGATTGCCCATCGACATGACCGAGGGCGAATGCAGCACCGGCGCCTCGATCGGGCCGATCTGCAATTCGATCCGCGTGGTGTCGTGGAATTCTTCCGCCAGCGGGATCTTGTCCCAGGCAAATTCCGGCCGCCCCATGTCAACCGAAATCAAGCCGTCGTCATGTTCCTCGGCGGTCAGTATCCCGGCCAGGGTCTTGAAGGTAAAACTCTTGCGTCCGGTCTCCGATGCCAGCGCCTGGACCACGCAGCGGGTGCCGTTGCCACAGGCCTGGGCGCGGGAGCCGTCGCGGTTGAGAATGTCGATGCGGTAATCGACACCGTCGAGGCTGGTGTCGTGGATCGCCATGATCTGGTCGAAACCGGTCTTGTCGCCGCTCGCCAGTGCGATGGCGGCTTCCGGCGTCACGGCATCGCTGCGGCCACGCATGTCGATGACGACAATATCGTTGCCCAGTCCGTTCATCCTGGCAAAAGGAACCATCGACATGGCACACACCTGTTCTCTCGTTTGCGGCCTATATGGCGGAAAACTGCCCTGATTACCAGTGCGGGAATGGGCGCGGGCCGCCTCAGTCCGCCGGCGGCAGATCCCAGGCTTCGCCGACATGCAAGGGCCGGAACCGGTCTTTCGCCACACCTTTCTCGACGAGTTTGGCATAGAGCACTTGCTCCGGCGCCTCGCGGCCCTCATCGGTGAGCTGGAACGTGCCCCAGTGATGGCCGAGCGCGTAATCGGCACCCGACAGCAAAAAGCCCTCGATCGCCTCTTCCGGGCTCTGGTGCTGATCCTTCATGAACCAGCGCGGCTCATAGGCGCCGACGGGCAGGATCGCGGTGCGGAACTTGCCGTGCCGGTCGCGGGCATTCTGGTAGGGCCGGCCCTTGTCGAAGCCGGTGTCGCCGATATGCAGGATCTTGCCACCCGGGGTTTCAAGCACGAAGGCCGCCCACAGCGCCATCGAGCGGTCATTGACGCCGCGCGCCGACCAGTGGTGGCAGGGCTCGACATGCACCGTTGCCGGGCCGGACCTGATCGCATCCCCCCAGTCGCCGGTGATCACCCGCATCGTCGGCACATGCGCCTTGATGATCCTGTCATTGCCGAGCGGTGTGATGACAAGCGGGTTGTGCGCCAGCCGCAGCCGCGCCAGGGTGACGAGATCAAGATGGTCATAATGATTGTGCGACAGCAGCACCAGATCGATCTCCGGCAGGTCTTCAAACGCGATGCCCGGCGCGGTGACCCGCTTCGGCCCGGCAAAGGCCAGCGGGCTGGCGCGGTCCGACCAGACCGGATCCGTCAGGATATTGAGCCCCGCAGTCTGGATCAGCATGGTGGCATGACCGACCATGGTGACGCGCAATTGGTCGCCCTCGATCCTTGGTTCCGGCCTTGCCGGTGCGAAGGGGCTCCGCACGGCCGCGGGCCAGCGCACCTGGGTCCCGCCGAATTTCCATTTCAGCAGATCGGAAAACCCCCTGGGGGCGGCGCCATCGGGATTGAAAAAACGCACCCCGTCGAAATGATCGCTCACGGGGCCGGAATGATAGCGGTTGGTGGTGCGGGCCAATGCCATTGCGGACCCCGATCCGGTAATGCCGAGCAGGGCGGCGAGTGCGGAAAATTTGAGAAAAGAGCGGCGTTTCATCATCAGAATATGGTCCATAACGGCTAAGGATCAAGTCTGACCGGCAGCGGCTCGTTACCCCTGGCCGGCGGGTCGGCTGCATGAACCGGTCATGAATGGCGGCTTCAGAACCGGTTCAAGCGGCGCCGGTCATGGTGAGGACATTGAAACACACACCGACGGAGCACACCATGTTGACCAAATCCATTCTCACCCTCGCCGCCGCCACTCTGGTTGGCGTTCTGACACAGACCTCGGTTCAGGCGAGCGATCTGTCCCACATCGTCAAGGATCACCGCGCCACCACAAAGGTGAGCGTCCGCGATCATCGCACCACGACACAGCACAAAGTTCGCGACCACCGGGTTTCCAAGCAGCAGAATATTCGCGATCACCGCACGCCGCGCAAGAACCAAGTCGTCAAGGTCTCGCGCAAGGATTGCCGCGCCGGCTATGAAAATCTGCGCCGCTCGGGATTCAGAAAGATCACGATGCTGAGCTGCCACGGCGTGCAATATTCCTATCTGGCGCAAAGGGACCACGCCCTGTTCGGCGCCAAGATGAACGCCTATTCGGGCTCGATGAAAATTTCCTACATCGGTCCGGCGCGCAAGCACTGATCCCGTCGCCGGCAAAACGGGATCAAGAGTCAAACGCAGCGTTGGCCAACCCTGGTCCGGCGCTGCGTTTTGTCATGTTCGCAAAATATATTGTCCGGTCTCCCGGCAAAAGCCCTTGCATTTCAATCCGAAGCCTGTTGAATACGCCTCACCACAGGGGTGCCGCGTAGAGCCGCGGCTGAGATGTGGGCGCCAAGCCCACGTACCCTCGAAGCTGATCTGGATCATGCCAGCGTAGCAAGGAGGAACCAAGATGTTCGCAGGCGCGCAAGTCTCCCTTTATCCCATGACCGACGGGTTCGTCGACGTGATCGTGTCGTCGCTTTCGGCGCTTGATCGCTACCGTGAGCGGCTCAGAATCGAGACCGATGATATCTCGACGCTGATTGTCGGCCCGCCGGAAGTGCTGTTTCCGGCGTTGCGCGATCTCTATGTCGCCGCCGCCGCATCGCGGGCTCACGTGGTGCTGCGCGCCACGCTGTCGCGCGGATGCCCCGGCGAGCCGGATGATCCGATCTGCCAGACCGGCGCGCTGGCCAATCCATCCGAACCGCTTGAAAGCCGGCAACAGTCCGCGCTTGCGGCCTTGTCCGAAGCGCCTGATTGCGGCGAGATTGCCCGGGCGCAGTTCTCGCTCTATGTGATGGGCGCCGGCGACCACATGTCCGAAATCATGGGGTGCATCGATTTTCTCAAATCAAGCGGCTGTTTTGACCGCGCGAAGAATTTCTGTACACGGCTGATCGGCGATTCGGGACAGGTGTTTGCCACGCTGGAACAAGCCTTTTGCCAGTTCGGTCCGCCGCAGGGCCATGTCACCATCGATCTGACGGTTTCGGCCAACAGCCCCTCGATCCGCTGATCCGATGGCTCATTCTCCGTCCGGTGCGCCGGCGGCAAGGCTTGCTCACAGCCTGCCGACCCTTCTCAGTGTGCTCTCGGCTCTGGCCGTGTGGGAGCTCTATGTCCGGCTGTCGGGCATTTCGGCGCTGGTGCTGCCCGCGCCCTCGCGGGTGGCGGGGCAGATTGTTGCCCATCGGGAGCTACTGTGGGCCAACACTCTGCCGACGCTGCAGGCAACGCTCACCGGCTTCGCGTTCTCCGTTTCGGTGGCGTTTGTGCTGTCGCTGCTGATTGATTTTCTTCCGCGGCTGAGGCGGGCGGTGTTTCCGGTGCTGGTCATCAGCCAGACCCTGCCGCTGGTGGCGATTGCGCCGCTGGTGGTGCTGTGGTTCGGCTTCGGACTGACACCGAAGATCCTGCTGGTGGGGCTGGTTACCTTCTTCCCGATGCTGGTGGCGCTGGTCGATGGCTATGAGTCCACCGAACCCGACATCGAGGCGCTGCTCGGCTCGATGGGGGCCTCGCGGTGGAGCATCTTTCGCCGTGCCCGGTTTCCCTCGGCGATGCCCTATTTCTTTGCCGGGCTCCGGATCTCGATCACCTATGCGGTGGTGGCGGCAATATTTGCCGAATATGTCGGCGCCCGGGCCGGCCTCGGCATCGTCATTCTCAACGCCAAGAACAGTTTTCGCCCCGATCTGATGCTCGCCGCCGTGGTGATCAGCTCGCTGCTGACGCTGGCGCTGTTCGGCGCCACCGCGCTGCTGCACCGCATGGTTCTGGGCTGGCGCTTTGCAGGCGTGGCGCCATGAGCGCGCTCGACATCGCCAGGGTCTCTCTCACACTGGGCGGCACGCCGGTGCTTGCGGATATCTCGATGCATGTGGCCAACGGCGAATTCGTGTCGATCCTCGGGCCGTCCGGGTGCGGCAAATCCAGCCTGTTCCGGTTGCTCACCGGTGCGCTGGTTCCGGATCGGGGCACGATACGGGTCAATGACGCACCGCTCTCGGCCCCATCGCAGGCCTTCGCCTTCATGCCGCAGCGCGATGCGCTGATGCCGTGGCGGCGGATTATCGACAACGTCATTCTCGGGCTGGAAGTGCAGGGAATTGCCCGCGCGGAGGCCCGGTCCAGGGTGATGCCGCTGTTTGCCGCTTTCGGCCTCGAAGGCTTCGCGCATCATTACCCGGCGCAATTGTCCGGCGGCATGCGCCAGCGCGCAGCCCTGTTGCGCACCATCGTGCAGGCGCGCGCGGTGCAATTGCTCGACGAACCGTTCGGCGCGCTCGATGCGCTCACCCGTGCGCAGATGCAGGGCTGGCTCGAGCGCCGCTGGAGCCAGGCGCAGTGGACCACAGTGCTGGTCACCCACGACGTGCGCGAGGCGGTGGCGCTGTCGGACCGGATCTATGTGTTTTCGCGCCGGCCGGCGCGGATCATCGCCGAATTCACTGTCCCCGGCCCGCGCCCGCGGCTTGGCCGTGCGCCCTCTGCCGAGGCGGTCCAGCTCGAGGCGCAGCTCCTCGACACCCTTCTTGCTCAAACCGGAGACTGATCATGAAACATCTTCTTGCCGCACTTGCCCTGCTCACCGCGATGCCGGCACAGGCTGCCGAAAAGCTCACCGTGGCGCTCGACTGGACGCCCAACACCAACCATGTCGGGCTCTATGTCGCCCAGTCAAAAGGCTGGTTCAAGGATGCCGGTCTCGATGTCGAGATCCTGCCCTATACCGACACCTCGTCGGGCACGCTGGTTGCCACCGGGGTCGCCCAGTTCGGCATCCTGAGCGCCGTCAGCTTCCACAGTCAGCGCGCGATGGGCGCGGACATGACGGCGGTGCTGGCGGTGGTGCAGCACGAGACCGGACGGCTGGTGTTCAATGCCGAGCGCGACGACATCCGGCGTCCCGCCGATCTTGACGGGAAGATCTATGCCGGTTTCGGCAGCGCCTGGGAAAATGCGCTGATTGCCTCGATCATCAGGCACGATGGCGGTGAGGGCCGTTTCGATACGGTCACACTGGGCACGTCGGCCTATGAGGCGTTGGCCAATGGCTCGGTCGATTTCACGCTCGAAGTCAGCACCTGGGAAGGTGTCAATTCCGAATTGTTGGGCCGGCCGCAGCGGGCGTTCAGCTATGCCGATTACGGCGTTCCGGACCAGCACACCACCTTTCTGGGCGGCAATGCCACCTGGCTTGCTGCCAATGCCGACACCGCAGGTGCTTTCGTCAGGGCCGCGCAGCGCGGCTATGGCTTTGCCGCCGACAACCCCGCTGAAGCCGCCGATATCCTGATTGCAGAGACGGGCGGCATGCTGTCCAATCCGGATCTGGTTCATGCCTCGATGCGGGCACTGGTTGATGGCGGCTTTCTCCGGGATGCCGGCGAACCTGTCGGCCTGATCGACGCCGATCTCATCACCGGCATCACCGGGTTTCTGTTCGAGGCCGGTATCCTGCGTGACGCCCATGGCGATCCACTGACCGAAATGCCGCAGGTTTCGTCCTGGTACACCAACGCCTATCTCGCCCGGTAGCGGCACGGCCGGCCGGGGCCGCGTCACGGGCCCCGGTCTGGCCGATCCTGGCGGCGCGTGCCGCAAAACGGGTTGACCATCACAGATGGCCATGCAACCCAAGTCGCAGGCGTGCACGGGCATGCCGTGCAACGGGACCTTGTTCATGACCACCGACCAGATCTTGCTTTTTGGCATTCTTCTCGTGCTGTTCGGGATGCTGGTCTGGGGTCGCTTCCGCTATGATCTCGTCGCCTTCGTGGCGCTGCTGGTGACGGTCATGGCCGGGTTGATTGCGCCCGATGAGGCGTTTCACGGCTTTGGCCATCCCGCCGTCGTCATCATCGCGCTGGTGCTGATCGTCTCGCGCGGCCTGATGAATTCCGGCGCGGTGGAGTTCATCGCCCGCTTTGTCACCAAGCCCGACCGGGCCTTGCCGGTGCATATCGGCATCATGGCGGTGGTGGGCGCGGTGCTCTCGGCAATCATCAACAATGTCGCCGCCCTGGCGCTGTTGATGTCGCTCGACATGGATGCGGCGCGCAAGGCCAAGCGGGCGGTGTCGCTGACGCTGATGCCGCTGTCCTTCGGCACCATCCTCGGCGGCATGATCACCCTGATCGGCACGCCTCCGAATATTGTCATCGCCCAATACCGCCAGGACGTCATCGGCGCCCCGTTTTCGATGTTCGATTTTGCCCCGGTCGGCCTCGCCGTGGCGTTTGCCGGCATTGTCTATGTGTCCTTCATCGGCTGGCGGCTGATTCCGGCGCGGGCCGATGCGATGTCGCTGGAAGGGGATGCCGGGCTCTATATCGCCGAAGCCCGGGTCAAGGAAGGCTCGAGATCGATCGGCATGAGCGTGGCCGAACTCTATCCGGCGGCCAACGAGACCGACGTGACGATCCTCGGGCTGGCCCGGCAGGGCAAGCGTCTGCCCGGCCTGTCGCAGGCCCGCGAAGTCCGCGAGGGTGATTTTCTGGTGCTCGAGGGCGACCCGAAACAGATCGAGGCCTTCATCGGGGCGGCCGAACTGGACGCCATCGAAACCAGCGACCATGACGGCCTGATGGGCAAGTCGCTGAGCCTGGTCGAGGCGATCGTGCCGGCAGATGCAAATGTCGTCGGCCGCTCGGTGGAGGGCCTGCGGCTGACCCAACGGCATGGAGTCAAGCTGCTCGGCATCTCGCGGCAGGGCAAGCGGTTCCGCGAACGGGTGAGCGGCCTGCCGATCATGGCCGGCGACCTGCTGCTGCTGGTCGGACCGGACAAGAACATTGCGGCGGCCAGCAACTGGCTGGGCGTGCTGGCGCTGGAAAACCGGCGACTCGAAGTGCTGCAGCGGACCAAGGCGCTCATGGCCATCAGCATCTTCGCGGCCGCGATCGGGTTGTCGGTGATCGGCATGACCTCGCTTGCCATCTCGCTGGGGCTGTGTGTCGTCGCCTATCTGCTCTTGGGCATCATCAGCGGCCGTGATTTCTACGCCTTGATCGAGTGGAAGGTGATCGTGCTGCTGGCCTGCCTGATTCCCGTCGCCGCAGCGCTGGAAGACAGCGGCGGCAGCCAGCTGATCGCCAACCTGATCGTCAGCCAGACCGCCAATCTTCCGGCCTGGGGCGTGCTTGCCGTGTTGATGATCATCACCATGACGCTGTCGGATTTCCTCAACAATGTCGCCACCGCGCTGATTGCCGCCCCGATCGGGGTCTCCGTTGCGGAGTCCATCGGCGCCAGCCCCGACCCGTTCCTGATGGGCGTGGCGGTGGCCGCCTCCTGCGCTTTCCTCACTCCGATCGGCCACAAGAACAACACCATCATCATGGGTCCGGGCAATTACCGCTTCGGCGACTACTGGCGCATGGGCCTGATGCTGGAAGTTCTGGTGATCCTTGTCGGCGTGCCGATGATCGCCTGGGTCTGGCCGTTCTAGGCGACGGATCGCAGCAGGCTTTGGGGTGCACAGCCCGTTTCAGATCAGCCCTCAAATCACCCCGGAGCGGTGTGAACCTTGCTGGTTCAATGTGGTTCAATCAAAATCTCATCGCACCAGGGCGTGTCTTGACCATGTCTGCCTTTAGCGTCCGCGTACCCGGCGAGAACGCAGGGCATCTGCCATATTCACAGGTATCGGAAAAAGCCGCTAAAGCAAGCCGTCCTGTGTCACCGACAGCGAGATTGCGACGAAGAAGCAGGCGGAGGCGGCGATGACAAATCCGTGCCAGATGGCGTTCGAAAATTTCATCTTCTTCGCGGCGTAAAAGGCCACGCCGACGGTGTAGAGCAGGCCTCCGGCGACGATGTAGCCGATGGGCAGGTCCGTCCACGACGACCAGAACAGCACGACGCTCATCCAGCCCATGACCAGATACAGCGCGGGGCCAAACTGGCCGGGCGTGGTCCAGAACACCAGCTTGAGCACCATGCCGATCACCGCCAGGGCCCAGACAACGCCAAGTACGACATAGGCCAGACCGCTGCCGATCATCACCACCAGCGGCGTATAGGTGCCTGCAATCTTGAGATAAATCGCCGCGTGATCGATCCGGCGCAGAACCGGACGGAGGCTTTCCCACGGGGTCATGTGATAAAACGCCGAGGCCGAAAATGTGGCAATCAGGGTGAGCGCGTAGACCGAGATGGCCGCAATCTCCCAGGCCGAGGCGACCGGAGCCGACCAGACCAACAACACAATTGCGCCGATGACCGCGCCGGTGACGCCGATGGCGTGCATGCTGCCGTCAGCCACGCGTTCTGACCTTGTGTAACTGGGATACATTCTTTGCCTTCAAACTCCGGACCGATACCAGATGATGGCGGCAGAGAACGGCAATTTCAAGGACCACGGCCTTGAAATTCCTGCCGCCGTCGCGCCAACCAGGGGAGCAGGCAAGGCGGTCACTGTAACTCGGCGCACGACCGGAAGGCTGTGCGCCATGGCGTGCGCCGCAAGGATATGCCGTCACGAACCACCGACGGCAGCTTTGACTTTCCAGACATTTGTAGATGCATTGATTGGTGCAAATGAGAGCGACCTTCCGATGAAGATGCTGGAGTTTGAATGGATGAGGGCAATTGGCCGAACTTGATTTCTGGCTCCAATAGGCGCATATATATACGCACAGCGGAGCGGTTCCGAGGGAGCGGAGCAGTCGGCAGATCATCCGGCGCCTGAGGAGCGACGGGTTCGAACTGGTGAAAATCACCGGCTCGCATCACAAGTTCAAAAAGAATGGCAGGATCGTCACTGTCCCGCATCCGAAGAAGGATCTGCCGATCGGGACCGTCCGCGCCATTTGCAAACAGGCCGGCTGGATCGACTGACAACGAGGTTTCATCATGCGTCATTACATAGGTGTCGTGCATCAGGACGGGGACAGCGCCTTTGGCGTTCATTTTCCCGATGTGCCGGGCTGTTCTTCCGCCGCTGACGAACTTGATGATCTGCTGGCCAATGCCAGCGAGGCGCTGGCGCTGCATCTGGAGGGGGAGGTCCTGCCCGATGCCCGCACACTTGAGGCGCTGCGCGACGATGCGGATGTGGCGCGCGACCTCAGGGAGGGCGCGTTCCTGCTCGCCGTGCCGGTGATCCGGCTTTTGGGCCGCACCACCAAGGCCAACATCACCATGGATGCCGGGCTGCTCGCGGCAGTGGATGCGACGGCGCGCACCCGCGGCCTGACCCGCTCGGCGTTTCTCGCCGATCTGGCCCGCCGCGAAATTGCCGGCTGAACCGCCGGGACGCCGCGGCGTTGCTTACATCAGCCTGAAGATCGCCATCACGCACAGCACCACCAGCATGGCCCAACCGGCAACATAGACGAAGGTGCGCACGCCCTGAACCGGCTTGCCGACATTGCGGGCATAGACCGCGACGTAGACGATGCGGGCCAGCAGGAACAGGGCCATCAACAGATTGACCCACCAGCTCGACACCCCGGTCAGAATTGCAGCAAACAGGGCGATGCCTGCCGCCGGCATGATTTCCACGCCATTGAGATGAGACCGGTTCAACCGGTACAGGCCGTTGTCATAGTCGGCAGCTGGATCGCTGCCCGGCACCAGGCCGGCCTTGGCCTTGCCGGCGCCCACCAGCGCCGATTGCAGCAGAACGATAAGAACGAATATCAGCAATGAGATCATGCCGGTCGAATAGGCAGCAATCTGGTCCATGATTTCCTCCCCCTGACCAGGACAGATTACCCTTTTCGCACCGGGTTGCAATCGCATCGCCGCCGCCAGGGCGGTTCGCGCGGGCACAAACCTTGACTCACGGCCGTTTTTCCTGTTTATCGCGCTCAAATCTGCGACGAGCATGACTCCGAGCCGCCGACCGGGATGGTTCCAGTGGTCGCTTGCAACCTTTCTTCAAACCGCATCGGTTTGAAGGGTCAAGCATCATAACCGAGCACCCGGAGGTCACCACCCGACAGCGCGATGCGCCCTCGGGTGCCATTTGGCTTTGCGTGATGCTCGCCCCATATGGGCTGGAGATCGATTCAGCAAATACAGGACGACGCAATGTTTGAAAATCTTCAGGACCGGCTTGGCTCCATCCTCAACAACCTGACCGGGCGCGGCGCCCTGTCGGACAAGGATGTGTCGGAAGCCATGCGCGAGGTTCGCCGCGCGCTCCTGGAGGCCGACGTGGCGCTGGAAGTGGTGCGCGGATTTACTGACCGGGTGCGCGAAAAGGCCGTCGGCGCCGAGATCGTCAAGTCGATCAAGCCGGGCCAGATGGTGGTCAAGCTGGTTCACGACGAACTGGTGGCGCTGTTGGGCGAAGAAGGCGTGCCGATCGATCTCAATGCGGCCGCTCCCGTCGTCATCATGATGGTCGGCCTGCAAGGGTCGGGCAAGACCACCACATCGGCCAAGATTGCCGCGCGGATGGAAAAGCGCGACCGCAAGAAGGTGCTGATGGCCTCGCTCGACACCCGCCGTCCGGCGGCGCAGGAGCAGCTGCGGCAATTGGGCGAGCAGACCGGGGTCGCCACCCTGCCTGTGATCGCCGGCCAGCAGCCCACCGACATTGCCGCCCGCGCCGTGCAGGCGGCAAAACTCGGCGGCCACGACGTGGTCATTCTCGATACCGCCGGCCGCACCCATATCGACGAAGCCCTGATGGCCGAGATGGCCGAGATCAAGACCCGCGCCACACCGCACGAAATCCTGCTGGTGGCCGATGCGCTGACCGGTCAGGACGCGGTCAATCTGGCGCGCAGCTTTGACGAGCGCGTCGGCATCACCGGCCTGGTGCTGACCCGCATGGACGGCGATGGCCGCGGCGGTGCGGCGCTGTCGATGCGGGCGGTCACCGGCAAGCCGATCAAGCTCATCGGCGTGGGCGAGAAGATGGACGCGCTGGAGGAATTCCACCCCCGCCGCGTTGCCGACCGGATTCTCGGCATGGGCGACATTGTCAGCCTGGTGGAAAAGGCGTCGGAGAATTTCGACGCCGAGAAGGCGCAGGCGATGGCCGCCCGGATGAAATCGGGCAAGTTCGACCTCAACGACATGGCCGATCAGCTCTCCCAGATGCAGAAGCTCGGCGGCATGGGCGGCATCATGGGAATGATGCCCGGCATGGGCAAGATGAAGGACCAGATGTCGGCGGCCGGCATGGACGACAAGACATTCGCCCGCCAGCTCGCCATCATCGGCTCGATGACCAAGGCCGAGCGCGCCAATCCGGAGCTGCTCAAGCACTCGCGCAAGAAGCGCATCGCCCGGGGCTCGGGCACCGATGCGGCGGCAATCAACAAGCTTTTGAAGATGCACCGGCAGATGGCCGACATGATGAAAGCCATGGGCGGCAAGGGCAAGGGCGGCGGCATGATGCGCGCGGCGATGGGTGGCCTGGCCTCGAAAATGGGGCTTCCCGGCGGCATGGGCGGCATGCCGGATCTGTCGAAGATGGACCCCAAGCAGCTCGAAGCGCTGCAAAAGCAGGCCGAGGCCGCGGGCCTTGGCAAGGGCGGCTTCCCGGGCATGGGCAGCGGCGGCTTGCCCGGCGGTTTGCCCGGTGGTTTGCCCGGTCTGGGCGGTCCGAAACTGCCAGGCCTTGGCGGGTCCAAATTGCCGGGCGGTCTTCCCGGCCTGCCGAAGAAGAAATGAGGGCGGAGACATGAGCAGCAAACCCGACGCCATGACGCAACTTGCCGAATTCCGCCGGTCGATCGACAATTTCGACGCGGCGCTGATCCACATCCTGGCCGAACGGTTCCGGGTGACCAAGGCGGTCGGCGCGCTCAAGGCCTCGGCCGATCTGCCGCCGTCCGATCCTGGCCGCGAATCCGAGCAGGTGGCCCGGCTGCGCGAGCTGGCCAGATCCGCCGATCTCGATCCGGATTTTGCCGAGAAATTCCTGGAATTCGTCATTCGCGAAGTCATCCAGCACCACAAGCAGGCGGGCGCGAAATGACGATACAGATCTGGCGCTGAGCAGCGTCCGAAGACACCCCAACCACCCATCAACACATGTGTTAAACCGAAGGAAAAGAAAATGGGATTGAAAATTCGTCTGGCCCGTGGCGGCTCCAAGAAGCGTCCGTATTACCACGTTGTCGCCGCCGATGTGCGCAGCCCGCGGGATGGCCGCTTCATCGAGCGTCTGGGCTACTGGAACCCGATGCTGGCCAAGGGCGACGCCGCCCGCGTCAGCCTCAACCAGGAACGCATCCAGTACTGGCTTGACAACGGCGCGTTGCCCACCGACCGCGTCGCCCGTTTCATGGCCGAAGCCGGCATGATGACCCGCGATGCCCGCTCCAACCCGAACAAGGGCAAGCCCGGCAAGAAGGCGCAGGAACGTGCCGCCGAGAAAAAGCAGAAGGAAGACGATGCCGCCGCCGCCGCTGCCGACGCGGCTGCTGCACCGGCCGAAGCCCCTGCGGAAGAAGCGGCTGCCGAATGACGTGATGGCGTCTCGCGCATTGTCGATGATGCGCGCCATGCCGGAGCGTCCCGTGACACCCCGGGTTCGGGCGGCGTAATGCCGCCCGTTTGGCGTTGGTCTTTACCAATGCCTGTATCCTCTTAGAATAGGACAGCGGCTCTGGTGCCTTCGATTGAAGGCGCAGCGCTGCAGCGGAGTTGTCCATGGCCAAGCTTGAGCACCCCATTCTCATTGGTATCGTCGGCGCGGCGCAGGGGCTTCGCGGCGAGGTGCGGGTCAAGCCGTTCACCGACGATCCGATGGCGATCGCCGAATACGGCGCGCTCTACACCGGCGATGGCCGCCGGTTCGAGATTCTCGATCACCGTCTTGCCAAGACGGTGGTGGTGGTGCGGTTCCGTGGCATCAACGACCGCACTGCGGCGGAGACGCTCAAAGGCCTTGAGCTGTTCATCGACCGTTCCAACCTCGACGACGAGGATCTCGACGATGGCGAATATTTCCACGCTGATCTCGAGGGGCTGGAAGCCTGGGATGCGGATGGCCGGTTCTGGGGCGAAGTCTCCGGCGTGCTCGATTTCGGGGGCGGTGACCTCTTGGAGCTGCGCGACGAGGGTAGGAAGCCGGTGGTGATTCCGTTCACTCTTGCCGCGGTGCCGGAGGTCGATCTCGAAGCCGGGCGGATCCTGGTCGATCCGATTGCCGCCGGCCTGATCGACACGGGGGACGACGACGGCACGGCGCCGGACGATGATGTCGGCGGCAGGCGTCCGAAATGAGGTTTTGCGCCACCGTGCTGACGCTCTATCCGGAGATGTTTCCCGGACATCTCGGCCAGTCGCTGGCGGGCCGGGCGATCGAGCGCGGCGACGTGGAGATCGCGCCGGTCAATATCCGCGACTATGCCAACGACAAGCACCGATCTGTCGATGATACCCCTGCTGGCGGCGGCGCCGGCATGGTGCTCAAGCCCGATGTGCTGGCGGCGGCGATCGATGCGGTCAGCCCGGACGGCGACACCCGGCCTCGGTTGTTGATGAGCCCGCGCGGCAAACCCCTGACGCAGGCGCGGGTGCGTGACCTCGCCGATGGTCCCGGCGTGGTGATTGTCTGCGGCCGTTTCGAGGGCGTCGACCAGCGGGTGATCGAGGCGCGCAATCTGGAAGAAGTCTCGGTCGGCGATTATGTGCTGTCAGGCGGCGAGCCGGCGGCGCTGGTGCTGCTTGACGCGGTGATTCGGGTGCTGCCCGGCGTCATGGGCAATGCCGCCTCGGGGACGCATGAGAGTTTCGAGACCGGGCTGCTGGAACATCCCCACTACACAAGGCCGCAGGTGTTTGAAGGCCGCGAGATCCCGGCGGTGCTGATTTCGGGCAATCACAAGGCCATCGATGCCTGGCGCGAGGCCCAGTCCCGCGCGCTGACGCGGGCGCGCCGCCCGGACCTGCTCGAGCTGACGGATCCGCTGCCGGATCGGAAGCCGGATCAGGTGGCGAAATAGTACCAGGTCAACCCCAGCCCGACCGCGACCACGGCCGCGCGAATGACCGATTGCGGCACCCGCCGCGCCGCCCAGACCCCGGCATAGCCCCCCAGAGCACCGGCGGGAATCATGATCACCGCCGGCAGCCAGGCAACGACACCGCCGCTTGAGAACACCACGATGGCGACGAAGGCGATGACCACGGCAATGACATTTTTCAACGCATTGAGCTTGTGATAATCGCCGCCCTTGGTCAGGCCCAGCACGGCCAGCATCATGATGCCCATGCCGGCGCCGAAAAATCCGCCATAGATCGAGGTGATGAACTGGAAGACCAGCCCCAGCCGTGACACCGGCTTTTCGGGATGCAGCGTCTTCGGCCTGAGATAGGGACCGGCGGCGAAGATCAGGGTGGCGGCCAGCAGCAGCCAGGGCACCAGCGACCGGAACGAGGGGTTGGACAAGGACACCAGAATCAGCGCGCCCAAAAGGCTGCCAACCAGCGACAGGCCGGCCAGCAGCCAGACCTCGCGCCCGGCCTCGCGAATTTCGGTGCGGTAGGCCAGAGCCGAGGTGATGTAGCCGGGAAGTTGGGTGACCGACGAGGTGGCGTTGGCCATGATCGGCGGCACGCCGGTCAGCGTCATGGCGCCAAAGGTGAGGAAGGTGCCGCCGCCGGCAATGGCGTTGACGACGCTCGACAGGAAGCCGGCGAAGAAAAGAAGCAATACATCAAAAATGGACATGGGACGCCGGGAAAGTTTGATACAGGAAGGGGGTACAGGACCGTGCTTAAAGCATTCAAGCGCTGCGGGTTCAAGACAAAGCACTCAGCTGGCTGCAGTTTCACAAGAAGGATGCGGATTTGGTCCACAGGGCTGGATCGGGCTATGCAGCGGATCTGGTGGCGCAGGCTCGGCGCGGGCTTGAACAAAATCGTCACAGTGGGCGTGACAAAACCGCGGCGATGGTGTATCTGGCCCGCGATCGGCAAAGTCCGACAGCCGTGTGAATTACGGTGCCTGCCAAACAATGAATGGTGAACCCGCTTCTGCCTTCACCGGCATAGCCTCCAGGATCATTCCCCAGGGAAGTCCAAAGGGGCGAGATGAGAGCGCTCTGACCGTTTGAGAAGAACGAAAGGTCAAGGACCATGAACATCATTGCCCAGTTGGATGCCGAACAGGCCGCCAAGATTGAAGCTTCGCGCAAACTTCCCGAATTTTCCGCCGGCGACACGCTGCGGGTTCAGGTGCGCGTGACGGAAGGCAAGCGGACTCGTCTGCAGGCTTTCGAAGGCGTGTGCATTGCCCGCTCCGGCGCCGGCATCAACGAAAACTTCACCGTTCGCAAGATCTCCTACGGCGAAGGCGTGGAACGTGTGTTCCCGGTCCTCTCGCCGATGGTTGAAGCCGTTGAAGTGGTCCGCCGTGGCCGCGTTCGCCGCGCCAAGCTCTACTACATGCGCGACCGTCGCGGTAAGTCGGCCCGTATCGTCGAGAACACCGGCGCCCGCGCCCGCAAGCTCAACGACGCCGAGCGCGCGGCGGTGGTTGCGGAAAAGGCACGCCTTGAGGCCGAGAAGGTCGCAGCCGCACAGGCCATGGCTGCCGAGAAGTCAGCCGCCGAGGCCGCTGAAGCTGCGGCTGCAAAGGCAGCCGAAGCCGCAGCATCGGCTGACGAGACCAAGGGCGAATAAACCGCACCTGCAGATTGTGACGCTGCTTCGAAAGCGTTCCTCAAAGCGCCGGGCAACCGGCGCTTTTTGCGTTCCGGGTGCCGGCTGACCGCGACCCTTGCGCAAATCGTTCAAAGGCCAGGGACCGGTTTAAGGTTCTGCTAAGCCGCATGCGCGACACTGCCCGCTCACGGGTACAGGGCAGGGCTGATGACGATTTCCTCGATGATGACAACCGCGCTATCGGGCATGCAGACCGAGCAGAACCGCATGCTCACGGCGGCGGGCAACATTGCCAGGGCTGGCCCCGGCGCGTCCGCGCCCGCCGCATCACCCGGCATGACCGAGTCCGAAACCAGTCTGGCGCACGAACTGGTCGCGATGAAACAGGCGGAAACCGGCTTTAAGGCCAATGCCCTCGTGTTGGCAACCGGCGCCGACCTGTGGGACGTGCTGATGACCATCAAGCGCGATTGAGGCTAGCCCAGAGCGCTGCCCATCATGGCCGTCGCGATCATTTGTTCCCTCCCACCCTCGTCATCCTCGGAGGAACGACGTTGCTTTGCTTGTCTTGGTCAAGCCGGGGATGACGACTGAAGAAACACTAAATTGTTGAAGTCAGCAATACTATGTTGCATTATTTTGATGGCCGACAGGAGTGATCATGGTGATATTAGATATAGTACCATCTTCCAAGCGGTGGGCCTGGCCGTTGTAGACAATAGAAACGCATACCTCAGTATAGCACCATTTAGCCTTACTGGAGCCATTCTTATATCGTAAATACATGTGAAGAATTGCAGCGTGAGTCTGTTTGGTGAGGGCCTCTGTTTCTGTGTCGTTCAAAATATCTTGTCCTATAGGTACTGTTACACCTGGCCCAATGACGCCGCTTCTTTCTACGAATGGAAACTTGTTATTATCAAAGAGGGGGATATTTTTGTTTAGCATTGCGCTTTCGTAATCAAGCATTTTATGTTGTGTGACCACAGAAAGATTAAATATCGCGCTGTTTCCAAATACCTTAAATACAGGACCAAAGATAGTTCCGTTATTTATAATGCTAACGACTCTTTCGCTATCATTTTCATCTGTTTTTGTCATGTTTTGAGAGGTGATTGCATGGCAATCCATGAATAGTAGCCAAGATCTATTCTCCGCCCTGAGAATATCAACGGTGGCTCTAGTTTCCCTGAAGGTGAACCACACAAAAACAACACCAACTCCGCCGACTGTGAAAGTGAGAACAGTTACAATCAGCATCAAATAAGACCACTGAGCCATCTCCCGCTGGGCGTTCAGATTCTTTTGTTCGCGCATTTCGCTTGCAGTCGGAAAGGAGGCTGCTTCGTAGCAATCTCTCGCTTCATCAATAGTGGATCTACTCAGGCACTGGCCATAAGCACGGTCGCTTGCTTCATATGCGACGTTGAAGCTCTCCTGGCTTTTCTCGGAATCCTGTTGGCCCTTTGAATACGCAATATGCAGGCCCAAATATCCAAGCGCTAAGGCGCAGAAAAACGCTACTGTAAACTTTGAAGCCGTGCCGCTCCGAACGTGCTCAAACATTGCAGCATAATGGCGGCTGTGAGTGTTCCACGGCTGACCTCGTTCCTCAGATTGTGTTCATCCTCTACGACTCCAATGAATTCCAGTCTTTCAACCAATTGTAAATAGATGAAGTTCTGCCATGCTATTTCTGCGCGAACAACTCTGCGCCGATGCCTCGAACACCCGGGCATCATCTTAGCTTCGGCTAAGTGGTAGATATTCTAAGGAAGGGGGAAGTTCCGGGCTGTAAAAACCGCCTTCTCTCGTGCAAAACCTATGACTTAGCTGAAGCCAAGGCATTGATTTTGCTTTCTCCCCAGCTAAGGGTAGACGGTTCGCAACAACATCCCAGCCAAAACCCACCGCCTTTTCATCCCCACATTCCGCCCCCGTGCCACACTGTGTCTGCTCCCGCTGCTGGATGGTTCGCGAACGTGTCGGGCCA
>NZ_JARGET010000001.1 GCF_029210485.1 Hoeflea sp. YIM 152468 | reverse complement strand
GCCCTCGCCGCCGTCCAGCGTGTCGTTGCCGCCATTGCCGCGGATCGTATCGTTGCCACTGGTGCCGATGATCGTGTCGTCGCCATTGCCGCCATCGATGAAGGCGATGTCGGTCAGCGTCATGCCCGAGAAGTCGAGCGTATTGGCTGAGCCGTCGCCGGAGACATAGACATTCGTCCTGCCGTCGCCGTCGATTGCCTCCATGCCGTTGCCGGAACCGAAGTCTCCTGCAAGCCCGATGCGGGTGTTGTTCGACAAGGCCATGATCGTGTCGACATCCGTAACCCCGGTGCCGGTGTCGTCATAGCTGTCGTAGCCGTGCCCGGTGCCCGAGACCTGGTAGGTATCCGAGCCCTCGCCGCCGTCCAGCGTGTCGTTGCCGCCATTGCCGCGGATGCTGTTGTCGCCGTCATTGCCGGTGATCACGTTAGCCGAGTTGTTGCCGACCACGTCGAACGGCGCATCGCCGAGCAGGGTCACCGTAGTCACCCCGCCGCCAAGCGTGAAGGTGTTGCCGGTATCGTCGGCGCCGCCCTCGATGCGCAAATTGTCGTGCGTGATGGTCAGCGACTGGCCGGTGATCGTTCCGGCGATGTTGATCCGGTACCCGTCGGCCGCATCTGCGTTAGCGGCAGCGAGCGTATCGTAGGTATCGACCAGCAAGTCGTTGGTATCAAACAGATGCACGGGTTTGCTCAAGTCGTAAGTCTTGTCGCTGAACTCAAGGAACTCGACCGAGACATGTGCGGTATCGGTGCCATCGTCGCGGGCGCCGGTGTCGGTGTCGGTGATCGTCACCTCGCCGGTGGCCGAGTCGATGGAGATGGCGAAACCGGTGCTTGCGCCGCTATTGAGATAGGTGTCGTTGCCCCCCCCGCCGACGAAACGGTCGTTGCCGACGCCGGAGATGAAGGTGTCGTCGCCGTCATTGCCGTTGAAGGCAATGCCGACCTTGGACTTCGGATCAATCCCCGTCATCGCAGAAGCGTTGACCGTATCGTTGCCAGCCCCGCCCTCGATCGTGATCGTCGAGGTCGCAACACCAGAAGCGACAAAGTCGCTGGTGATGTTGACCGTGTCGCCGAAAGCCGAAAGCGTCAGTTCCACTTCCTCGACATTGCTCACACTGGCCGTGTCGCTGCCGGCGCTGACGGTGAACCCGGCGCCCGGTGCATCGAGCGTGATCGTCTGCGCAGCACCGCTGTCGTTGACAACCCTGAGGACATCGCCGTCGGTTTCACCGCCGATGCCGCCGTCAATCTGGTCGTTGTTGGCGCCGTCCTTGACCGACCAGTGAATGACATCGTCGCCCTCGCCGGCCGAAACCGTGTCGGCTCCGGCGCGCCCGCGAATGACATCGTTGCCATCGGTTCCGGTCAGCAAATCATTGCCGGCGAGGCCCTGCAGCACCGTGATCGGAGCACCTACCGCGCCGTTGATCAGCGCGGTGAATCCGCTCGAAAGATCGATCGTGCCACCGACGCTGTCGAAATTGACCAGTCCCCACGGTGCACTCGCATCGAGGCTCACATCGGAGATGGAGATCCCTGCGAGTTCGGCGATGCGGTAGAACGCAATCAGGTCCTGGGCGTAGCTGCCGCTGATATCGAGATTGTTCAGCGTCAGCGTGCCGGCGTTGTCGTAAGGTCCGATCCCCGCGACATCGAGGTTGTCCTGGTGGCCGCGCCACTGGATCGCCTTCTGCGCGCCGGCAGCCGGATCGCGGATGATGACGCCGTTCACTGTCAGGTTGCCGTTAAAGCCGTAGAGCAGGATGTCGCCGCGGCCGTTCGAACCCGAAGTCTCGGTCGCGTTGCCGTAGAACTCCGAGTCAAGGATCGAGATCGACCCGACCGTGTCGCTGAGCGTTGGCGTCGAGCCGTTTCCGGCCCGGATATAGGCAAACCCGTCGAGCTGGGCGCCATGGATGGTGACGCCGTCGAGCGTGACCGAGGATTGCGCCGGGTTGGTCGTGTTCGAGGTGACGTAGATGCCGTAGTTGTTGCCCGACGCATCGATCGTCAGGTTCTCGAAACTCAGGCCTGCGTCGAGCGTGTCGGATGCCGTGATCT
This sequence comes from Hoeflea sp. YIM 152468, assembly GCF_029210485.1. Lineage (GTDB taxonomy): Bacteria > Pseudomonadota > Alphaproteobacteria > Rhizobiales > Rhizobiaceae > Hoeflea. Next base: position 5,699 of record NZ_JARGET010000001.1, on the reverse strand, counting down.
GGCCCTCGATAGTGACCGCGCCGATGCCGGCGATGGTGATGGCCTTGGTGACGGTGACGTTCTCGTTGCCCGCACCCGACCAGGTGCCTTCGGCGATCAGCACGGTGTCACCGTCGACGGCCGCATTGACCGCGTCCTGGATGGTGGCGTAGCCGCCATTTCCGACCAGCAGGAAGCGGCCGGTTGCCGCACCCACGGGATCGGTGCCCTCGACAATCTGCACGCCGGTCAGCGTGTCGGTGCCCTCGCTAAACGCCGTCGCGTCGATCTGCCAGCCCGGGATCACGCCCGCTGTCGGATCGGCGTCGGCGATCACCGTGAAGTTCGCCATCGTCAGCACGCCGTTGTAGATCGCGGTGTCGGTGCCGCCGCCGCCGATCAGCGCGTCGTTGCCGGCGCCGCCCTCGAGCGTGTCGTTGCCGATCTCGTTTTCGTACGGCTGGCCCGGCTTGTCAGCGCCATAGAGCTGGTCGTCACCGTCGCCGCCGCGCAGTATATCGTTACCGCCCTTGCCCATGATCCGGTCGTTGCCCGACGTGCCGGTGATGGTCTGGTCGACCGCCGGCTGGCCGGTCTTATCGCCCTGGATCTCGGTGTGGATGTCCGAGCCCGCAGGCAGGGTGATGGTGAAGCCGGACGCGTCGATCACGTCGTCGGCAACGCCGTCAATATTGAACAGCGGACCCCAGTCGCTGACCGCACCCGACAGGTTGAGATTGGTGACCGACAGATCGTCGATCTGGTCGAAGTTGAAGATCGCGATCGGGTTCTTGTGATATTCGCCCGTGACCGTGACATTGATGAACGAAACCTCTCCGATGTCCGGCTCGTTCAACGGGACCGGGTTGGCGTGGTCGGGGTCGGTCAGCCCGCCGGTGATCTCCACCGCGTTGTCCGGACGGCCGGCCGCGCCAACCACGCCGGTGGTACCGGCAAAGGTCACAGTCTGGAAGGTCGCAGCGCCATTATAGCCGAACAGCTTGACGTCTGCCGTGTTGCCGGAACCGGTGCCATTTGCCGAGAAGCTGGCATTGCTGACCACCAGAGCGGCCATTGCAGGTGTTGAGGCCGGATTGCCGTCATCGGTGGAAAAGATGCCTCGGCTGATGAAGCCCGAGATCGCGCCCTGGTTGAACGTCAGCGTACCGATGCCGGCGCCCGGGGCAATGTTGATGCCCGTGGCCGCCGTGCCGGCGCCGTTGAGGTCGATGTTATCGAACGAGATGTCGCCGGTGCCGCCAGTGATGTTAACCGCGGTGTCCGCCGCCGCATCAATCGAGACAGTGCCAACACCAACGAAGGAAAGCGCCTTGGTGACAGACAGGTTCTCGGCATAAGTGCCGGCGTGAATCTCGACCGTGTAACCGTCGAGCGTAGTGTCCGCAGCAATCGCGTCCTGAATCCCGCCGTAAGTCCCGACCAGGTTGCCCGATCCGTCAAACACGAAAACGTTGGCCAACAGGTTGAGATCGACGCCATCATTGCCGAAGTCTATGCCTTCGATACCGTACAGCGAGTCAGTCTCGACAGCACCAATATCCTCGACCCGCCAGCTACCATCGATTGCACGGGTAACATTGTAATTCGTTGCAACACCGTCGAAGACGGCGACGTCGTTCTCGCCGATCTGCGCCAGAACGTTCGACGAGACGCCAAGATTGGTCGCATTGCCAAAGAGCGTGTCGTTGCCGCCATCTCCCTTGAGCGTGTCATCGTCCGAGCCGCCAACGATGGAGTCGTTGCCTCCCGCGCCATTCAGGATATCGCGGCCATTTCCGCCATTGATGACATCGCGGCCATTGGTGCCGGTCACGCCATCATCGCCGCTGCCGGTCGTAATATTCAGGTCACCGGAGCTGGAGAAATTTGTCGTCGCTGTCAGGTCGATCGTAATGTCCGACGAAACGTTGCCGAGATTGATATCGTTGATGACATTGTTGAATTCGTTAGCGGTAATGCTGGTGACCTCGGGGCCGCCATTGATCGCGTCGATGTGCAGGGCATAGGCGATCTTGGCAAAGAGGTTGCCCGAGATCGAACCGGTCGCGTCATCATAGATCGCCAGCCGGATCGCCGCCGCCAGAGATGGTCCGAACGTGTTGTTGTCAATGGTCAGGTGATCGCCAGGACCAGCCGACAGGATCGCAGGGTCCCAGTTGGTGTTGTAGTGACCCGTCGCTGCGCCACCGAAAGCGTTATTCGAGATGCTGATAGCGCCCGCTGCATTCACGGTCAGATGAATACCGCGGTCGCCATTGGCTGCGCCAGTGCTGGTTGCCGTGAACACGCTGTTTTCAATGGAAACATCTGCGCCACCGTCGACGGTCACGCCATCGAATTGCGCAACCGGCCCACTCGGGTTGGATATTTCAAGACCGTCGATGACAACCGTACCGATTGTGGCCGTGACAGTGATCTCTCCCTGGATCAGGGCTTCTGCCGACCGCGCCCCGCTGCCCGCGATTCCGGCATTCGGCCCCAGAATTGTCAAAGCCTTGTCAACGGTTGTGTTGCCGACATAGGTGCCGGGCGCGATCATAATGATGTCGCCGGCGGTCGCCGAATTCACAGCAGCCTGAAGGCTGTCAAATCCGCCATTGCCGACAAGCAGGATATTACCGCCTCCATGCCGGATGACTTCCACGTCAACCAGACCATCGGTGCCTTCAGCACCGTTGGTCGTGACTGTCCAGCCAGTCTGATTGCCACCGGTGACCGGATCCGCATCGGCGACAAAGACCACCATGCTAGGCGCGATAACCTGGGTGTAAACCGCAGTGTCGATTCCGGAGCCACCGTCGATCATGTCATCGCCGGTGCCACCCTTGACCTCGTCAGCAAGATCACCACCGATGATCCGGTCATTGCCTGCACCAGCATCAAAAACGTTACCCGCACCGTATTTACTGGCAAGGTCATCCCCGACGCTTGGCAATATGACAATGTCATCGCCACCCATGGCATTGAGATAGTTGCCGTCTTGCGCGTCAGCCGCGGTCAGGCCGCTCAGGTCCACCGTCTCGCCATTGACAGTGAACAGCACATCATTGGCACCTGTGATCGTCACCATGATTGACTGGGTAGCCGAGCCGCTCTTGCTGTCAGCAACTTCAACCACATACTCGATCTGAAGCGATTCTGTCGCTGTGAGGTGATCAAACAGATCGTCGCTTGAATTATCGAATGTCCAATGGATCCTTCCGCCAGTCGTCGTCTCTGTCGAGGAGACCGAACCGGCCACACTCATCAGCGCCTTGAAATCATTGAGACTATGGCCCCCGGTCGCTCCAGCGATGACAGACGCCGAAACCACCCGGAATGTCTGAATGTCCGTCACATCGACATCGTCGAAGGCCAGTGTGCCAGTGAACAGATCTCCTGTCGTGCTTCCGCTCAACGCCCCCTTGCCGGTCGCACCAGCAACATCAATGGCTTCATTGTAGGCCACTGAGACAGGACCATCCGTAATCACCGGCGCGTCATTGCTGCCGGTAATGGTGATGGTCACATCCTGCGTGACGGTATCGCCCTTCCGGTCGTCGATGGTGATCGTGTAGGTCTCGCTCACCTGCTGGCCTGCGGCAAGCTGCTGCGCCGCCGCGTTGTCGAGCGTATAGGTCCAGCTTGCAACACCGCCGGTGCCGCTGCCCGTCGTGTCGCTGGTCTCGACAACCGAGAACGCGCCCATCACCGTGCCGTAGGGAACGTCCTTCGTCGCCGAGGTCACCTCATGATCGTCGGTCAGGTCAACATCGCTAAAGCCAACCGTGCCGGTTGCCGTCTGCACCGCAGCATCCTCGGTCACCGCCCCCGTGTCGTCCGCACTGGCAATCACCGGCGCGTCATTGCTGCCGGTAATGGTGATGGTCACGTCGATCGTGTCGGTGGCACCGTTCGGGTCGGTCACCGTTGCCGTGAAGGTTTCCGTTTCGGTCTGGCCCGCGGCCAGTGCCTGGGTTGCCGCTGCACCGTTGTTGACGAAGTAGCTCCACACGCCGGTGTCGGCGTCGATGGCAAAATTGCCGTAGGTGCCAGTTGCATCGCCCGACCACTGCAGCAGCGCCGTCTCGCCGGCATCGACGTCGCTGGCCGTGAGCTGCCCGGACGCCGCCGGCAGCAGGCCGTGGGCCTGGTCGAATGCCAGCGCCGCGTTGGCCTGCCCTTCGTATCCGCCGTAGATCGGCCGGCCGGTCAGGCCAAGATCGTCGATCGCCTGGGTCAGTTCGGCATGCAGCGCAGGCTGCGGATCGGCATTGTTCGATCCCTGCGGCGAGGGCAGGAACTTGTCGGCCAGCGAAGGCCCATCGAGGTTGCCCAGCAGATTGTCATGCAGGCTCTGCAACCGCTGCGGAATGCCGTTGCCGTTGTTGTCGGCCTGGAACTTGGCGATCACGTCGATGAGCGGCGAGCCGCCACCCTGGATGTACTCGGCATATTCAAGCCCGAGCCGGACAAAGGCCTCGTTGACGGTGTTGCCGTAGTAGGAGCTGTAGTTCGCATCCAGATGCTGCCAAACAGCCGTAATCGCGTCGGCCATCGACGCCACACCCGGCATCGTCATCACCGACTGCAGCACGGCAGCCATGTCGTCATTGTAGGTCGGTGCAGCCAGCAAGGCAGCAATATCACCGTCAAGTGCCGTAAAGTCGGCAATCGCGGTCGACGGCGCGGCCGAATCCGCATCTTCCGTCGCAGCACCGGCAACAACCGAGCTCGCCTCGATCACCGGCGCGTCGTTGCTGCCGGTAATGGTGATGGTCACGTCGATCGTGTCGGTGGCGCCGTGCGGGTCGGTCACCGTTGCCGTGAAGGTTTCGGTGACGGTCTGCCCCTCGGTCAGCTCCTGCGTCGAGGCAAGCCCGTTGTCGAGCTTGTAGACCCACTCGCCGGTGTTGGCCCCGATCGAGAACGTGCCGTAGTTGCCGGTCGCATTACCCGACCACTGCAGCAGCGCCGTCTCGCTATGATCGACATCCGTGGCCGTCAGCTGGCCGGATGCCGCTTCGACATAGCCATTGGCAATGTCGAAGGCCCGCACCGCCGCATCCGAAGTGCCCTCGTTGCCCGAGAAGTACGGACGGGTCAGCAGGTTGGCGTCGATGCCAGTGACCAGGTTGGTCAGCGTGGTTTCCTGCGGATCGCCGGCAAAGCGCTGCGAGATCGCTGCGCTGGTGACGTTGCCCAGCAGGTTGTCATGCAGGCTCTGCACCCGGTTCGGCGCAGTTCCGGCATCGCCATTGTCCGGCGTGTACTTCGCCGTCACGTCGACGAGCGAGCTGATCGTGCCGGCCTTGAGCAGCCCAGCATAGGCCGCACCCAGCCGGATGAAGGCCTCGTTGATCGGATCCTGCGTCGGACCGCTGTTGACATAATGCTCGTCGAGATAATCCCAGATCACCGCAATCGCCTGGGCCCCATCGCCAAGCTCGCCGGTGATTGTGGAAAGCGCGGCTTCAAGGCCCGAACCGTCGGCCTGCAGCCCGGTCAGAAGCGCCTGCGAGGCGCCGCTCAGGCTCACATCCGAGCCAAAGCCGCCGCCAAAGCCGGCCTCGTTGATCTCCATGAGATCACCGCTCTCGGAAACAGCGCCGGCAACAACCGATGCCGCACTGATCACCGGCGCGTCATTGCTGCCGGCCACGGTCACGACGAAGTCGCGGCTGGTCACGCCACCGTCCAGATCGTTGATCTCGAGCGTG